>CP014761.1:0-1200000 GCA_001647635.1 Leifsonia xyli
GCCGCGCCTGCTCGACGGCCGCCCCGTCCCGGCCGGCCCGGACGGCCGACCCGACTTCACCGCGCTCGCACCGACGGACCGCCTGGCATGGCCGACCTTCGTGGACGGAACCCCCGTCCCGGCCGCCCCGGACGGCTCCCCGCTCTACCGCTGAGCGCACAGCGCTCGCGGTCGAAGCCAGGCACAAAAAAGGCCCTCTGATCAGAGAATCCCTGATCAGAGGGCCTTCGGTTGCGGGGACAGGATTTGAACCTGCGACCTCTGGGTTATGAGCCCAGCGAGCTACCGAGCTGCTCCACCCGCGGCACAAGATGAAACACTAGCACGGCTTTCGAGGCGCGTGAAATCGCGAACACCGCCCGGCGCGTCCTCTCGTGTGGACCGGTCGTCCTACTAGAGTCGTGTCCAGAAAAGGGGATGCGATGGCGAGTGCCGTGACGAAGTTCCGGGTGGTGGTGGTCGAGGACGACCCGGACGTGGCCTTCTTCATGAAGACCGTGCTGGAGAAGCGCGCGGACGCGGTGGCGATCGCCGTCACCGATCCGTCCATCGCCCTCGGGACGATCGACGAATTCGAGCCCGACCTCGTCATCACCGACATCGAGATGCCCGGCATCTCGGGACTCGACCTCCTCAAGGAGCTGCGCAGCCAGCATCCGGGCCTGCCCGTGGTCGTGATGACCGCCCACGTCTCGGTCGACTACGCCGTCTCCGCGCTGCGCGCCCAGGCGGACGAGTTCCTGACGAAGCCCGTCGCCTCCGCCGAGCTGGTGTCGATCGTCACCGCCTCGCCGCCGAAGGACGTGTCAAGCGCGCCGCGCAGCGTCAGCAGGTCGTGCTGGCCATCGGCGCGCATCCCGACGACGTCGAGATCGGGGTCGGTGGCATCCTCGCGGCCCACCGCGACGCCGGCAACCAGGTCGTCATCCTCACGATGTCACGCGGAGCCCGTGGCGGGGATGCGGACGACCGCCAGCACGAGTCCCTCGCTTCGGCCGAGCTCCTGGGCGCCCGGCTGTTTCTCGAGGACCTCGAGGACACTCAGATCTCCGCCGCCGACCCGACCGTCGGCATCATCGAGCGCGTCGTCGCGGAGGTGCAGCCGGACATCGTCTACACCCACTCGTCGCACGACCGGCACCAGGACCACCGTGCTGTCCACGCCGCCACGAATGTCGCGACCGCAGCGTTCGCACGGTCTGCTGCTACCAGAGCCCGTCCGCCACGATCGACTTCCGGCCGACCCGGTTCGTCCCGATCGACGGTTTCACCGAGACGAAGCTGCGGCTCATCGACTGCTTCCGCTCGCAGACCGAGCTGCGCGCCTACCTCGAGCCGGACTTCGTGCTCGCCACCGCACGCTACTGGTCGCGCTTCGGCGGCGGCAAGAACTGCGAGCCCCTGGAGGTGATGCGCGACACCGCGGACATCTCGGTGCCCGCCTCCTCGCTCGAGAACTCCGCCCGCTACCCGTCCCGACTGAACAGGACAGCCGAATGACCGACACCGAACGAATCCGCGTCCTGGTCACGGGCGCCGGCGGCCCCGCCGGCGTCGCGGTGATCCGCTCCCTGCTGGCGCGGGACGACGTGGATGTGTTCGCCGCCGACATGGACGGCTGGGCCAGCGGCCTCTACCTCGTCGCCGCCGACCGCCGACGGATCGTGCCGCCCGGACGCTCCGACGGGTTCGTGGATGCGCTCATCGGCATGAGCCGCGAGGACGGCATCGACGTGCTGTTCTCCACGGTCGACGTCGAGCTGCCCGGCCTCGCCGCGCGACGCGACGAGCTGGAGGCCGTCGGGACGAAGCTCGCCGCGCCGACCCTCGACACCCTTGTCACCTGCCTCGACAAGTTCGCGCTGGTCCAGCGGGTCGCGGGCAAGGCGCGCATCCCTGAGACCCGGCTGCTGAACCCGGAAGGCGTGGCCGCGGACTGGACGTTCCCGGTCATCGTGAAGCCCCGCTCCGGCGCCGGTTCGCGCGGTGTGCGCCTCATTCCGGATCGCGCCGCCCTCGAGGCGCTCGGCACCGACGAGAGCATCATCATCCAGGAGAACCTGCCGGGTGAGGAGTTCTCGGTGGACGTGCTCGCCGGCCTCGACGGCGAGGTGATCGCCGCCGTGCCGCGCTCGCGCGAGCGGGTCGACTCCGGCGTCTCGATCGCGGGCCGCACCGTCCGCCGGCCTGAGCTCTCGGACACGGCCGCAGCCGTCGCGCGGGCGATCGGGCTCACCGGCGTCGCCAACGTGCAGCTGCGCTACAGCACCGAGGGCGTGCCCGCGCTGCTGGAGGTCAACCCGCGCTTTCCCGGCGCCATGCCGCTGACGATCGCGTCGGGGGTCGACATGCCGTCGCTCCTGCTCGACCTGGTGCTGGGCCGCCCGGTGTCGTCCGCGGTCGACTTCGAGGAGCTCGCCAACGTGCGCTTCCTGGAGGACGTGTTCCTGCGTCCCGCCGACGTGCTGGTCTCCGAGAACGCCGCGCACACGGAGGGACCCGAGGAGTGAGCGGGACCGAGGCCGACCGCCTTCCCGCCCTGCTGCTGGGCGACTTCCACGTCCACTCGACGTTCTCGGACGACGCGCAGAGCACACTCGCCGAGAACATCGCGGCCGCCTCGGCGGCGGGTCTCCGCACGGTGCGGCTCACCGACCACGTGCGCGCCTCGACGACCTACGTTCCCGAGTTCCTCGCCGCCGTCGCCGCCGAGCGCGTGCCCGACGGGCTGACCGTCCTCACCGGAGTGGAGGCGAAGCTGCTGGACGCGTCCGGCGCCGTCGACACGCCCGCCGACCTGGTCGTCGGCCCGGGGGGAGTGGACGCGGTCGTCATCGGCGACCACCAGTTCCCCGGCACCGACGGGCCGTGGTCGCCGCGAGCGACCCGCGAGAAGCTCGACGCGGGCCTTTCGGAGGACGACGTGCTCGACCTCCTCATCGAGGCGAGCATCCGGGCGATGGAGCGGACCCGGAACGCCCAGCTGGCGCACTGGTTCTCGATCCTCCCCAAGATCGGGCTGGACGAGGCGCAGCTCGGCCCGGAGCGCCTGCTCGCCTGGGCCGAGGCCGCCGCCGCCACCGGCACGATCGTCGAGGTCAACGAGAAGTGGGCGTGCCCGGGGCCTGCGGCTATCGCAGCACTGCTGGACGCCGGTGCGCGTATCGTTGCCTCCACCGACAGCCACGTGGCGTCCGACGTCGGACGCTACGAGCGCGTCCCCGCCCTGTTGGAGGCGGCGGCCGCGCAGGTGGGCGCCGAACGGCGTCCCACGCAGCAGGAGGGAGCACGATGAGTCCCGTCGAACCGTCGTCCGAGCTGCGCGAGCGCATCCAGGACGAGCTGGAGCGCAATCGGCGCTGGGAGTTCCGCCTGCCGCTGTACGCCGGGATCGCGGTGCTGGTGTGCGCGGCGATCATCGTGGTGCGGGTGGTGTTCCTCCATGTCTGACGCCGACGCCCGCGCCAAGCGCGTCGTGATCGCGGACGACGACGACGACATCCGCGGGCTCATGACCATCGCCGCCACGCGCGCCGGCGTCGAGATCGTGGCCGCCGTGGACAACGGCCGCGCGGCGCTCGACGCGGTGCGTGCGGGGGATGTGGACCTCGCCGTCCTCGACATCTCGATGCCCGGCCTCAACGGGGTGGAGGTGGCGGAGGCCATCCGCTCGGACGAGTTGACGCGGTCCACGCTGATCCTCATGGTGTCCGCCTCGGTGCAGCTGCTGACCGACCACGGCGTGGTGGCCGACCGCTCCGACAGCTTCATCGTGAAGCCGTTCAGCCCGCGCGTGCTGTCGGCCCGCATCCGCGAGATGCTCGAGCTGGAGGAGCCCGCATGACCATCGACCGCTGGCTGAGTCGCATCCCCATCGACTCGCCGTCGGCGTTCATGAAGCAGGTGCCGACGATCGCCGGCTTCGCGATCGCGGCGATCATCGCCCTGATCCCGAACGGCGTGCCCGTGACGAACGTGCCGCTGTTCTGGGGCGGGATGGGGCTCGTCGCCATCGCGTCCGTCCTTGCTGCGGTCGTGCCGTGGCGCCGGTTCCACAGCGAGTGGACCGTCGTGGTGCCGGTGCTGTCGCTGCTCGCGGTCGCCCTGCTGAGACTGGGGACGGGCTCGTCCGTCTCCCCGTTCGCGGTGCTCACCCTGCTGCCCTTCGTCTGGATCGCGACCGAGGAGGGGAGGGTCAACATCCTCATCGCGGCGGTCGGCACGTTCATCGTGCTGTTCGCTCCGCTGGTGATCGATGGCGGTGCGCGCACGCCGGGCGATGTCGTCCGCGCCTTCTTCTCCCCGCTGATCTACCTCATCGTCGCGATCGTCATCAACGAGATCGCGCACCGGATGCGGCTCCAGGTGAAGGCCGCGCACGAGTCGGCGGAGCAGCAGCAGGCGCTCCTGGCGCAGGCGGTCGTAGCGCAGGACGAGTTGGTGCTGAACGAGGCGCGCCTCAAGACCGCGAACCGACTCATCCAGAGCATCTGGAACGCCGTCACCGAGCAGTCCGTCATCGGCACCGACCTCGACGGCCTCATCGACGTGTGGAACCCGGGCGCCGAGAAGATGCTCGGCCTGACCGAGAAGCAGGTGCTCGACGGCAAGCACCACGTCATCGACTTCCACCTGCACGAGGAGCTGGAGCAGCGCCTCCAGGAGATGGACGCGCGGTTCACGACCGTGTCGAGCATCGACGACTTCTCCGCGCTGGTGGACACGGTGCGTGCCGGATCGGCGGACGTGCGCGACTGGACGTACGTGCGTCCCGACGGCAAGCGCGTCGCCGTGCAGGTCGCCGCGACGCCGCGCCTGGACGAGAACGGGCACCGCGTCGGCTTCATCTTCGTGGCCACCGACATGACCCAGGCGCGCGAGTTCGCCCGGCTGAAGGACGAGTTCGTCGGGCTGATCTCGCACGAGCTGCGCACACCGCTCAGCTCGATCCTCGGCTATCTGGAGCTCATGCGCGACGACGACGAGTCGCCGCTCTCGGAGGAGCAGCTTCAGTACCTCGGCGTCGCGGAACGCAACGCGCACCGTCTGCTGCGCCTGGTCGGAGACCTGCTCTTCACGGCCCAGGTGGAGTCGGGGCGCTTCCCGCTGGAGATCAAGGACGTCGACCTCGGCGGCGTCGTGTCGACCTCCGTCGAGTCGTCGGCTCCGGTGGCCGCAAACGCGGGCGTCACCCTGGTGAGCGAGGTCCCGGATCGGCCGGTGGAGGTGCGGGGCGACCCGGTGCGACTCGGGCAAGCGGTCGACAACCTCGTCTCCAACGCGCTCAAGTTCACACCACGCGGCGGAACGGTCACCGTGGCGCTGCGGCCGGACGGCGAGCAGGCCGTGATCGCCGTGACCGACACCGGCATCGGCATCCCGGCGGTGGAGCTCAGCCAGCTCTCGCAGCGCTTCTTCCGCGCCTCGACGGCCACCCGCAACGCGGTGCCGGGCGTCGGGCTGGGCCTGACCATCACCAAGGCGATCGTCACCGCCCACGGCGGCCGGCTCGACATCGCCAGCGAGGAGGGCGTCGGCACCTCGATCAGCATCGTGCTGCCGGTGGAGACGCCGCAGCCGGTGACCGAGGCGATCCCGCGGGCCGAGGTGACGAAGTGAGCGACGACCGTCCGGCCGAGCTGACGATCGACGACCGGACGATCGCCGTAGCGGTGGTGCAGTTCGCGCCGGGGGAGGACCGCGTCCACAACCGGGATGTGGTGTCCGGGCTGATCGCGGTCGCGGCGTCGCGCGGCGCGCGGCTGGTGGTGCTGCCCGAGTACTCCTCCTACTTCGTCGACCCGCTGGGGGCGTCCTTCGCCCGCAACGCCGAGACACTCGACGGCGACTTCGTCGGCGCGCTGGCCGCGGCGGCGCGCGAGCACGACCTGTGGGTCGTGGCGGGCCTGGTCGAGAAGACCGACGTGCCCCACAAGTTCTCCAACACCCTGGTCGCGGTCGATCCCGCTGGGGATGTGGTGGCGACCTACCGCAAGCAGCACCTCTACGACGCGTTCGGCGCGCAGGAGTCGGAGTGGGTCGTCCCGGGCGACCTGGACGCGCCCCAGACCTTCGCGGTCGACGGGATCGTGGTCGGGCTCCAGACCTGCTACGACCTGCGGTTCCCCGAGGTCACGCGGCGCCTGGCGGACGCAGGGGCGGAGCTCGTCGCGGTCCCCGCCGAGTGGGTCCGCGGACCGCTGAAGGAGCACCACTGGACGACCCTCCTCGCCGCCCGCGCCATCGAGAATACGCTCTACGTCGCAGCGGCCGACCATCCGCCCGCGATCGGCGTCGGCGCGAGCGCCGTCATCGACCCGATGGGCGTGACGATCGCGGGCTTGGGCGAGACCACAGGCGTCGCCGTCGCCGAGGTGTCGTCCGCGCGGGTGCGCGAGGTGCGCGAGCGCAACCCCGCCCTGAGGCTCCGCCGGTACGGCGTCACGCCGCTCTGATCGCCGCCAACCGCCGCGCGGCCTCCTCCAGCACCTCCGTGCGCTTGCAGAACGCGAAGCGGACGAGGGATGCGGTGCGCGCCGCGTACTCGTCGCGCGCGAACGCGCCGAGCGGGACGGCGACCACGCCGGCCAGCTCCGGCAGCGCGCGGCACAGCTCCACCGCGTCCGGGAACCCGAGCGGCGCCGCATCCGCCACGACGAAGTAGGTGCCGTCGGAGGGGAAGACTCCGAATCCGGCGGCGCGCAGCCCGTCGGAGAGCAGGTCTCGCTTGTGCGCGAGCGCGGCCGCGATCCCGGAGAAGTAGGAGTCCGGCAGCCGCAGACCGGCCGCGATCGCCGGCTGGAAAGGGGCGCCGTTCACGAACGTGAGGAACTGCTTGACCGCCAGCACCGCGGTCACGAGCTCGGGAGGCGCGGTCAGCCAGCCGACCTTCCATCCGGTGGTGTTGAACGTCTTTCCACCGGACGAGATCGCGATCGTCCGCTCGCGGGCGCCGGGGAGGCTCTCGATCGGGATGTGCTCGGGGCCGAAGGTCAGGTGCTCGTACACCGAGTCGGTGACGATGATCGCGTCGTGCCGCTCGGCCAGCTCCACGACCGCAGTGAGCGTCTCGCGGTCGAGCACCGATCCGGTGGGGTTGTGCGGGGTGTTGACCAGGATGACGCGCGTCCGGTCGGTGACGATCGCGCGGAGGCGGTCGAGGTCCGGCCGGAACGCCGGCGGCTCCAGCGGGACCGTGCGGTGCACGCCGCCCGCCAGCGCGATGACCGCGCCGTACTCGTCGTAGTACGGCTCGAACGTGACGACCTCGTCCCCCGGCTCGACCAGGGCGAGCAGGGAGGCGGCGATCGCCTCGGTCGCACCCGCCGTGATCAGCACTTCGCGGTCGGGGTCCACTTCGAGCCCGTAGAACCGCCGCTGGTGCTCGGCCACCGCCAGCCGGAGATCGGGGATGCCGATGCCCGGCGGGTACTGGTTCTCGCCGTCCCGGATGGCCGCGACGGCCGCCTCCAGCACCTCGGAGGGGCCGTCCTCGTCGGGGAAGCCCTGGCCGAGGTTGATCGCGCCGGTCCGCACCGCCAGGGCGCTCATCTCGGCGAAGATCGTCGGCCGCACCGTGCCGTCCGCGCCGAGCAGTCCCGCGCCACGCGCCGCGCGCGTCCAGCCTCCCGAAATCGTCATACGGACACGCTACGGCCTTACTCGCATCGGACCCATCGGATACGTTGTGGAGAGTCATCGACTTGCAGAAGGTCGTCCACAGCATCGGCAAATAGAACGCTCAGGTTGGCATCCCAAGCTGTTCGTGCTTGGAAGGAGCAACACCATGACCGACACCCCGAACACCCCGGAGCCCGCGAACTCCCAGCACGACGCCGACACGGACGCGGTCGTGGATGCTGCCGCCGGTTCCGAGCACGCCACCCCGGCCGCGCAGCAGCCCGCGGCCCCCGCGACCCCGGCCGCGCAGCCGACGGCGGAGCAGCCGACCGCGCAGCAGCCGACGGCACAGCAGCCGACCGCGCCGGTCCCGCCGGTCCAGCACACGCAGCCGACCCAGCCGGTTCAGCCGCAGCCGTACGGCCAGCCCTACGGTCAGCCGTACGGACAGCACCCGCAGCAGCCGCACTACGGGAACGGCGCGTTTGGCCAGCCCGCCGGCTACGGCCAGCAGCCCTACGGCGCCGACGGCCACCAGCAGGCTTACGCCACCCCTCCCGGTGCGGCGACCGCGACCGCGACGCCCCCGGCGCAGAAGAAGCGCGGCAACACCGGCCTCATCATCGCGACCCTCGCCATCGGCGCGCTCGTCGGCGGTGTCGCCGGCGCCGGCGCGGGCGTCGGCATCTTCGCCGCGACCGACGCGGGCAACGCCACGATCAAGACGGTGTCCGGCCCTCAGAACATCACGGTCAACGACGCCAACAACGCGAGCACGGTCACGGCCGTCGCCGCGAAGGCGTCCCCGAGCGTCGTCACCATCTCGGTCACCGCGTCCAGCTCCGGCGGGACCGGCTCCGGCATCGTCCTGACCTCGGACGGCTACGTGCTCACCAACACCCACGTGGTCACCCTCGACGGCCAGGCCAGCAACGTGAGCGTCACCGTCACCGACAACGACGGCAAGATCTACACCGCGAAGGTCGTCGGCACCGACCCGACCACCGACCTCGCCGTGATCAAGCTCGACAACGCCTCCGGCATGACCCCGATCTCGTGGGGCGACTCCAGCAAGCTCAACGTCGGAAGCACCACGGTCGCCATCGGCGCGCCGCTCGGACTCTCCGGCACCGTCACCGACGGCATCGTCTCGGCCCTCAACCGCTCCATCAGCATCGCCTCCTCGGCGGCGCCGAAGGACGACTCCAACAGCGGCGGCGGCAGCCAGAACCCGTTCAACTTCAACTTCCCCGACCAGGGCGGCTCCGGCTCCCAGCAGCAGCAGACGCAGAGCACCGGCACGATCTCCCTCCCGGTGATCCAGACCGACGCGTCGATCAACCCGGGCAACTCCGGCGGTGCGCTGCTCAACAGCAAGGGCGAGCTGATCGGCGTCAACGTCGCGATCGCGAGCGCGGGCGGCTCCAGCTCGGACGGCTCCCAGTCCGGCAGCATCGGGGTCGGCTTCGCCATCCCGTCCAACCTGGCGAAGCGCATCTCCGACGAGATCATCAAGGACGGCAAGGCCACGCACGGCCTCCTCGGCGCCTCGGTGGCCGACGCCAGCAGCGACGCCAAGGCCACCACGGTCGGCGCCCTCATCAAGAGCGTCACCGGTGGCGGGGCAGCGGCGGGCGCAGGCCTCAAGGCGGGCGACGTCGTCGTGAACTTCGGCGACCACCCGATCACCGACGCCACCGACCTCACCGCGCAGGTGCGCGCGGAGGCGGCGGGTGCCAAGGTCGACGTCACGTACATCCGCGGCGGCCAGACCAAGACCGCGTCGGTCACGCTGGGGTCGCTCCCGGCCGAATGACCGGCACCCCTCACGGAAGGCCGTCCCGCAGCCGCGGGGCGGCCTTCCGCCGTCCGGGCGCTCCCGGCTCCGGCGCAGGCCCGGCTGATAGGCTCGACGCCGACCCGCGACACCGAAGGACCAGATGACGGACGAAAGCGCTGACACCCTCCCGGGTGTCTCGTATGTGATGCCCGTCCTCAACGAGGCCACCCACGTCCGAGCCGCCGTGGACAGCCTCCTCGCCCAGGACTACACCGGGCCGTTCGAGGTCACCATCGCCCTCGGCCCCAGCATCGACGGCACCACCGAGCTGGTCGAGGAGCTCGCCGCCGTCGACTCCCGCATCCGCGTGGTGGACAACGTCGTCGGCTCCACGCCCGCCGGCCTCAACCTCGCCATCCGGGAGTCGCGGTACCCCGTCGTCGTCCGGGTGGATGCGCACAGCGTCCTGCCGCCGGACTACGCCCGCGTCGCCGTCGAGACGATCCTCGCGACCGGGGCCGACAACGTCGGCGGCCTGATGGACGCGCAGGGCACGACCGACTTCGAGCGCGCCGTGGCGCGCGCCTACGGCAGCCGGGTGGGCCTCGGCGGCACCAAGCTGCACGTCGGCGGCGAGGCCGGGCCCGCTGAGACCGTGTACCTCGGCGTCTTCCGCCGCGACCGCCTGCTCCAGGTGGGCCTCTTCGACGAGGAGATCAAGCGCGGGCAGGACTGGGAGCTCAACCGGCGTATCCGCACTGCCGGCGGCACGGTCTGGTTCACCCCGCGCCTGAAGGTGACGTACCGGCCGCGCCCGAACGTGTACCGGCTGGCTCGTCAGATGTTCTCGACGGGCATCTGGCGCGGTGAACTGGCGCGCCGCTTCCCGGCGTCCAACGGCCTCCGCTACTTCGCGCCGCCGGTCATGGTGATCGGCGTCGTCGTCGGAACGCTGCTCGGCATCGCCGGCATCGTGCAGGCCCTGCTCGGCGCCACCCCCTGGCTGCTGTGGGGCTTCGCGATCCCGGCGTTCTACGCGCTGATCGTCATCGTCTCCGCGGTGCTGTGGGGGCGGCGCGACGGTTTTCGCCCGTTCCTGTGGTTTCTCGTAGTCTTGCCCTGCATCCATTTCAGCTGGGGGATCGGCTTCGTCCTCGGATACCTGTCGCTCACCCGCAACATCACGGCCCACACGGGAAGGTAGGCATGACCGCACCCGGACCTGCGGCGCACGGCGCCCGTCCGTCCTCGATCGCCGAGCTGCGGGCGGTCGCGCAGCCCCCCGAGGTGCGCGGTCGCCGCAACGCGGAGCACTGGACGGCGTCGCTGTACCTGCGCAACCTGTCTCCGTACCTGACCTGGTTCCTGCTGAAGACGTCGATCTCGGCCAACGGCGTAACCGGGCTGATGATCCTGACGGGATGGGCGACCGCCGCGGCGCTGCTCATCCCCGGCATCGCCGGCGCGGCGCTCGCGCTCGTGCTCGGCCAGCTGCAGATGCTGGTCGACTGCTGCGACGGCGAGGTGGCCCGCTGGCGCGGCACCTCCTCCCCGGCGGGGATCTTCCTCGACAACGTCGGGCACTACTCGACGGAGACACTGATCGCGATCGTCCTCGGCATCCGCGCGGCGGGATACCCGTTCGAGGCGCCGCAGGACTTCCTCTGGACCAACCTCGGAACGCTCCTCGCGCTCGTGATCGTGCTCAACAAGGCGCTCAACGACATGGTGCGCGTGGCGCGGGCCAACGCCGGTCTGCCGAAGCTCGCCGACACCCAGTCGGAGTACGCGCCGACCCACGGCCTCGTGGCGACGCTGCGCCGGGCCGCGAAGTTCCTGCCGTTCCACCGGCTGTACCACTCGGTCGAGCTGACCATCCTGATCTTCGTCTTCTCGATCGTCGGGCTGTTCATCGGGGCGACGCTCGCCGACCGCATCCTGCTGAGCGCGCTGGTGCCGCTGTCGATCCTGGCGCTGGTCGGCCACTTCGTGACCATCATGGCGTCGCGGCGGGTCCGTGGCTGAGCTGCCCGCCGTCGCGGTCGTCGTGCTCACCCAGGGCACGCGGCCGACCGAGCTGCGCCGCGGACTGGAGTCCGTGCTCGCCCAGCAGGGCGTGGTGACGGATATCGTCGTCGTCGGCAACGGCTGGGACCCGGCCACCGCGAACCCGTCGCTTCCGGCGGGCGTGCGCTCATTGGCTCTTCCCGAGAACGTCGGCATCCCGGCCGGGCGGAACGCGGGCGTGCCGTTGGTGTCGGGGGAGTGGCTGTTCTTCCTGGACGACGATGCGGACATCCCGTCGCCCACGTTCCTGGCCGACGCCGTGGCGAAGCTGCGCGACGACCCCGCGATCGGGATGCTGCAGCCGCGGCTGCGAGTGCCCGACGGCGGGCCGGCTCCGCGCCGCTGGATCCCGCGCATCCGCAAGGGCGACCCGGAGCGGTCGAGCAACGTGTTCGCCGTCCTGGAGGCGGTCATCGTCATGCCCCGCGCGGTGTTCGAGCGCGCCGGGGGATGGGCGGCGCCGTTCTTCTACGCCCACGAGGGCATCGACCTGGCGTGGAAGGTGTGGGACCAGGACAAGCGCGTCTGGTACGCCGGCGACCTCGTCGCCGAGCACCCGTCCGTCTCGCCGACGCGGCACTCGTACTACTACCGGCTCAACGCCCGGAACCGGGTCTGGCTGGCCCGGCGAAACCTGCCCGCGGTGCTCGTCCCGCTCTACGTCGGGTCGTGGACGGGCATCCAGCTGCTCCGCTGGTTCCGGAAGCCCGCCGTGCTGCGCGCCTGGTTCGGCGGCTGGGCCGAGGGCTGGCGCTCCGATCCGGGCGAACGCCGCCCGCTGCGCTGGCGGACCATCGCCCGCATGACCGCCGCCGGTCGCCCGCCGATCGTCTGAGGACGCCGCCGGGTCACCCCGCCGCCTGCTCGGACGCCGTGTCGTCGTCCGGACGGGGGAGCGGCTCGAGGGCCCTCGGTTCAGCCGTGTCGTCGTCCGTCGAGGCGCGTCGCGGCAGCGCGCCGCGGAGCGCCTTGCCCACGCGCGCGGCCCTCTCGCCGGTGGCGCGCCCGAAGCGCACAGCGCCGTCGCCGGTGGCGCGGCCGAAGCGCGCCGCACCACCACCGGTCGCGGCTCCCAGCCGTCGCACGGCGCCCGGCCCCTCGACCGGGGTGAGCACCTCGGGGATGATCATGGGCGCGGGTCCGAAGGCGAGGCGCGCGTTCTGCACCACCCGGCGGGCGAGGATGTTGTTGCCTGCACCGCCGATCACGGCCCCGACGCCGAACGGGATCGCCCGCGCGACGATGCTCGCGCCGCCGCGCACCGCGAACTGGCGGATGAAGGTGCTCTTGAGCCGGTCGACCAGCGGACCGACGACCATCGAGGGGAGGGTCGAGGTGACCAGCTCGCCCCAGTACGCCGTGCGGGTGACCCCGCCGCCGCCGAACTGGCCGGCGAGCTGGCGCACGAGGTCGGAGCCCTCGCGGCCGAGCATCATGGTGAGCACGAGGGCCCGCGCGCGCTCCGGATCGTCGACCGCGATACCGTGCAGCTCGCTCATCGACTGCGCGTACAGCGCGGTCGCCTCCAGGAATCCCGCTGTCTCGAGGCCCGACAGCGCCAGCGTGACGCCCGTGCCGATCGCGGGGATGACCGCCGTGGCGCCGACCGCCGCGCCGCCGCTCGTCACCGCCGCCACATAGCGCCGCTCGAGCATGCGTGCCAGGTCGTCCGCCGTCGCCTCGGGGTGCCGTCGTCGCAGGCTGCGCAGGTGGGCGAGCACCGCGGGGCGCTGGATGCCGAGGAAGCGGTCCAGGGTCGTGTTGAGAGCCCGCGGGGTGTCGCCGCCGCGCTGCGGGCCTCCGGTGACGGAGATGATCGGTTGCTGCTTCTTGGCCATCACCGGAGAGTGTAGGCCGGTTATCCGTGAGCGCCATCGATGCCACGGCCGCCACGCTGTTCACCGTGAACCGCGCGAGCGGCGGCGACGCTCGCGGAGGTACTCGCGCGCGGAGTGCACGCGATGGTCCGGCGGCAGGTGCTCGCGCGTGATGTCCTGCGTCAGCGCGGCGACGTCGGTGCCGAGAGCGGTCGCGATCCGGACGATGGTGAGGAGGCTGGGGTTCGCCGCGCCGCGCTCGATCTTGCCGAAGTTCGTGACGTGCATCGCCGCGAGGCCCGCGATCGCCTCCTGACTGAGCCCGAGGTCGAGGCGGGCGCGACGGATGCGTTCGCCGAGGAGAGCGGCGGCCGGGGCGACAGGGTCTTTCATGGTGCTTCCAGTACAGAGGCTGCGCCGAGGGCAGGCCAGAGCAGGAGCGCCCCCTTCTGTGCACCTCATGCGTTCCCCGCCGAATATGCGGTCTATGCGGGCATTCGGTAGCGCGGCGCGGCGGGCCGTGACGCCGTGCCCGACCCGGGCGGCGAGACCGCCCGGGTCGGTGGGCGCGACCTCAAAGGCTGAGCTGCCAGAGGTACTCGCGGCCGTCCGGCGGGAACCAGCGCACCACCAGCACCGTGTCGCGGGCGGGCTCCGCGCCGTCGACGCTGGCGCGCACCGCCTCGCCCGGCGCGATGGAGCTCGGCGCGCTGACGCGCAGACGGGAGCCCCCGGCGATGCTGACGGTCACTCCCGTGAGGGTCTCGCGCCCCTCGTTGACGAGCCGGTAGTGCGGTGCGGCGCTGCGGTCGACCCTCCACGGCACCCGGTACGCGAAGCGCCGGGGACGAGGGGCCGGAGAGGGGCTGCGGAGGATGCGGAGTCGATTCATGCGACGAAACTAACGAGGTCCTCCGACGCTCGAGGGCCTGGAACCGGGCACGAACGCTGTTTCTGTGGACAACTCGTCGAAGTTTTTTCTGTGGACACTTTCGCGGGGCGAGCGAAAGGCGTCCTGAGCAGGGGTTTCCTCAGGTGCCGTAGTCGGTGTTGTACAGCTCCAGCACATCGCCGATCGGTCCGTCGAGCACGAGCTTGCCCTTGTCGAGGTACAGCCCGCGCTGGCAGAACCGGCGCAGGTCCTTCTCGTTGTGGGAGACGAAGAACAGCGTCCGACCGCCCGCCAGAAGCTCCTCGATGCGCCGGTAGCACTTCTCGCGGAAGCCGCGGTCGCCCACCGCGAGAACCTCGTCCACGAGCAGCACGGGCTCTTCGAGCTGGGCGATGACGGAGAACGCGATGCGCACCTTCATGCCGCTGGAGAGGTGCTTGTAGGGCGTGTCCACGAAGTCGCCGATCTCGGCGAAGTCGATGATCGAGTCGAACCGCTCGTCGATCTCGGCCTTCGACATGCCGTGCAGGCCGGCCGTGAGGTAGACGTTGTCGCGCACCGTCAGGTCGTCGACGAAGCCGCCCGTGATCTCGATCAGCGGAGCGACGCCCTCGGTCACGCGGACGGAGCCCTCGTCGGGCAGCAGCACACCCGCCACGAGCTTCAGCAGGGTCGACTTGCCCTGCCCGTTGCGGCCGACGACGCCGATCGCCTCGCCGGGCTGGACGTGGAAGGTGACGTTCCGCAGCGGCCAGAAGTCGTCGGGCCGGGTGCGGCGCTCCCGGGACGAGAAGAGGTCCTTGAACGAGCGGCGCGCGCCGCGGTTGCGGCGGAAGCGCACGCCGAGTCCGTCGACGGCGATGACCGGGGCCACTCAGATCTCCTTCAGCACGTCGCGCTCGAAGCGCCGGAACACGAGCCACCCGATCCCCAGGATCACCAGCGACATCGCTGCGGCGACGCCGACCAGGAACCAGTCCAGCTCCTCGGCGAAGAACGCGGAGCGGTACAGGCTGAAGATGCCGGTGAGCGGGTTGAACGCCGACCAGAAGTGCAGCGAGAACAGCACGTCCGTGGAGGCGCCCGGATGCGTCGCGACGTATGCGGCGCAGTGCTTCGCGGCGATACCGCCGCCGCAGCCGCCGGGCAGGTCGCGGGCGCTGTAGATGATGGGGGAGGCGTAGAACAGGAAGCGCAGCGCCAGCTTCACCGCCCGCTCCAGGTCGCGGAAGAACACGACCAGCGGGGCCACGATCAGCCCGACGCCGACGGTCAGCACCGTCTGGATGAGGATGGCGAGCGGGAAGAACACCACATCGACGTTGAGCTTGGCCCCGGTGATGATCGCGAAGAACGCGAGCACCGGGAGCGACAGCAGGAACTCGATGCCCTTGGACGCCACGATCCGGTTGACCCAGATCGTCCGCGGGATCATCGTCGACCGGATGAGCTTCGCCTCGCGGATGTACGCGCGGGTGCTGTCCGAGACGGCGCCGTTGAACCACATCCACGGCAGGAGCGCCGCGAGCAGGAAGACGATGTACGGGTTCTCGCCGACGTCGCGCTTGAAGATGACCGTGAAGACGAACCAGTAGATCGCGCTCATCACGAGCGGGTCGAGGATCGACCACAGGTAGCCGAGGACGCTCGTCGAGTACCGGACGCGCAGGTCGCGCTTGGTCAGCAGCCAGAGGGAGTGCCGGTAGCGCGTGAAACGCGAGCGCTGCGCAGGGCGCACTTCAGTCGGGATGCTGGTCACGAGAACCCATCGTATTGATCGAAGCTGCGTGAGGGCTCACGCGGCGGATTCGACTATACGAAAAGATTCGCGCGCTCCAGGTCCTCCTGGAAGTCGACCTCGACGGCGTACAGGTCGGAGATGTCGACCGGCTCGGCCAGCAGGCGGTCCTGCTCGATGGCGAGCTCGATGCCGCGCTCGAAGTAGTCCTGGTCGCCGACGCGCTGCAACTGGCGCAGCAGAGTCGCCTTATCGGCTGAGGAGATGTAGTTGATGCCCACGGCCTCGCCGAGACCGTTCTTGACCGTCTTCGACAGCTCCTGGATGTAGCCCTCGGGGCCGGTCGTGTACTTGACCTCCTCGTCGGCGACGGACGAGGTGTTGACCGTCACGAAGGTCTGGTCGCGGGCGACCATCGCCGCGCCGCGGACGAGCACGGCCGGGTCGAAGACCACGTCGCCGTTCATCCACAGCACGCCGCCGTTGCCGGAGGCCTGCAGGGCGCGCATGAGGCTCTTGGAGGTGTTGGTCTGGTCGTACTGCTCGTTGTAGACGAACTGCGCGTCCGGGAACGCCTCGATGATGTGCTCGAGCTTGTAGCCGACGACGATGGTGACCTGGACGTCCTTGCCGAAGGCGGCGTGGATGTTGTCGAACTGCTGCTGCATGATCGTGCGGCCGTCGCTCAGCTCGGTGAGGGGCTTGGGCAGGCTCCGGCCGAGTCGGCTTCCCATACCGGCCGCGAGGATCACTACCTGGGTCGTCACAATCGTCTCCTTGGGTCGTCGCTCTGCGAGAGCTCTGCACGCACGGGCCGGGAGTTCACAGAGTGGTCACCCGGGGTTTCCATGCTTCGTCGAGAATACCGGGGACCCCTGTCCGGGGGCAGGGGTTGACGCAGGTCGTTGCTGGGTCGTTATCATCCGCACAGGACTTTCGGAGGGAGCCGACCCTCGCCACATGACGTCCAGGGGGTTCGCATGAATGCAGGTATTGGTACGTTAGCGGGGTGAGTTCCGAGCACGCCCTTCCTACGCCCTCCTCGTCCCTCGAGGAGCCGCAGAAGGTGGAACCGGCGGGCTCGCAGAGGGGGACACCATGGCGGAGACCGCTGAGCAGGCGGCCGCGCAGAGCGCGCAGGAGGCGCCTGCCGCTGCGCCCAAGCGCGCGCCGGCCAAGACGGCGGCGGCCGCGGCGGCGCCCAGCACGCGCACGCCGCGCAAACGCACCACGACGGCGAAGCCGCGCACCACGCGCACGGCCGCGAAGCCCGTGGCCGAGGAGCCGAAGCCGGTGGACACGCGACCGACCGTGCTCTCCATCGGCGGCCTGCACAAGCGCTACGGCGACACCGTGGCCGTCGACGGCGTCACTCTCGACATCAAGGAGGGCTCGTTCTACGGCATCGTCGGCCCGAACGGCGCAGGCAAGACGACCACCCTGTCCATCGTCACCGGGCTGCTGCGTCCCGACGCCGGCCGCGTCGTCGTCCACGGCGTCGACGTCTGGGCGGAGCCGGTCCGCGCGAAGCACATCATCGGCGTCCTGCCCGACAAGCTGCGGCTCTTCGACCGGCTCACCGGCGCCCAGTTCCTCCGGTACGCGGGAACCCTGCGCGGCCTGAGCGCGAAGACGGTCCGCGCGCGGACCGCCGACCTCGCCGCCGCCTTCGGCGTCGAGGACGCGCTCGACCGCCTCGTCGCCGATTACTCCGCGGGCATGACCAAGAAGATCGCCCTGGCGGCGGCCATGATCCACTCGCCGCGACTGCTCGTGCTCGACGAGCCGTTCGAGTCGGTCGACCCGGTCTCGGCGGCCAACATCGTCGACATCCTGCAACGGTACACCGCGGCCGGCGGCACGGTCGTCGTGTCGAGCCACGGCATGGATATGATCCAGCGGGTCTGCGACAGCGTCGCCATCATCGTGCGCGGGCAGGTGCTCGCCGCCGGCACCATCGACGAGGTGCGCGGCGAGCAGACGCTCGAGGAGCGCTTCGTCGAACTGGCCGGCGGTCGCAAGGCAGCGGAAGGCATGGAGTGGTTGCACAGTTTCTCGGACTGAAGGCCCAGATCATGGGGAATGCCTTCCGGCGGACCCCGTGGCAGGTCTTCGGTCTGGTGATCGGCCTGCTCTACGGCGGCTTCATCACCGTGCTCGTCGTCGGGTCGCTCATCGCCGCGCGCGCGGTCGCCGACACCGCGGCCACCCACAGCGTGGTCGTCGTGATCGGCTCGGTCGTGGTGGCCGGGTTCGCGCTGCTCCCGCTGCTCTTCGGGGTCGACGACACGCTCGATCCGCGCGAATTCTCGCTGTTCGGCATCCCGAACCGCACGCTCGCCACCGGACTGCTGCTGGCCGGCCTGCTCGGCATCCCGTCGCTCGTGCTCATCGTCTGCAGCGCCGCCACCGTCGTCACCTGGTCGCAGAATCCGGGCACCGTGCTGATCGCGCTCGTCGCGGCCGTCGTCGTCGTGCTGACCTGCGTGCTCGCCTCCCGGGTCACCACGGCGATCGCGCACGCGATGCTCTCGACGCGGCGATCGCGCGAGGCGGGCGGCGTGATCGGCATCCTGCTGCTCGTCCTCGTCGCCCCGGTGCTCCTGCTGCTCGTCACCGTGGACTGGGGCCGCGACGGCCTCGGCGCACTCGGCGGCTTCGCCCGCTGGCTCGCGTGGACCCCGCTCGGCGCCGCCTGGTCGGCCCCCGGCGCCGCGGCCCAGGGGCAGTGGGGAGCTGCGCTGCTGCAGCTGCTCATCGCGCTCGCCACGCTCGGCCTGCTCTGGCTGGGCTGGGTCGCGCTCGTCGCCCGCGTGATCGCGTCGCCCGAGCGCGAGGCCCGGTCGAAGGCGTACCACGGCCTCGGCTGGTTCGACCGCCTTCCCGGCGGCCCGACGGCCGCGATCGCCGCGCGGTCCATGACGTACTGGGGAGGGATGCACGCTACTGGGTGTCGATCGTCCTCATCCCGGTCATCCCGATCTTCGTGATCGTCGCCCTCGCCCTCGCCGGGCTGCCCTCGCACTTCATCGCGCTGGTGCCGCTGCCGCTGGTGTGCCTGTTCCTCGGCTGGAGCATCCACAACGACCTCGCGTACGACAGCACCGCCATCTGGCTGCACCTGGTGTCGGGCACGCGAGGCATCGCCGATCGCGCCGGACGGATGTTCCCGCCCGTCGTCGTCGGCATCCCGGTGCTCGTACTCGGGTCGATCGCGACCACGATCGTCTTCGGCGACTGGGCGGTGCTCCCGTCCGTCGCCGCGCTGAGCGGCGCCATCCTGGTCATCGGGCTCGGGCTGTCGAGCATCTCCTCCGCACTGTTCCCGTATCCGGCCACGAAGCCCGGCGACAGCGCGTTCACGCAGCCGCAGACCTCCGGCGCGTCGGCGGCGGTGGTGCAGTCGCTCAGCTTCTTCGCGATCCTGATCCTCGCGTCGCCTGTGCTGATCTTCCTGGTGCTGGGGCTCACCGTGAACGCCTTCTGGCTGGCGGTCGCGCCGGTCGTCGCGGTGCTGATCGGCTTCGGGACGCTGTTCGCCGGTCTCTGGCTCGGCGGCCGGCTGTTCGACCGCCGCGGGCCGGAGCTCATGGCGTTCGCCAATCGCAACGACTGAGACCAGGAGCGTCCCAGCCCGCGGCGTCTACACTGGAGGCATGAACGAAGCGAGCATCTCCGAGCCCGGTGGCATGCCCAGCGGCGGCGGTGCGACAACGCTCGACCGCGAGCTCGAGGAGCTGCTGCAGAACCAGGAACCGGGTGACCACGAGCGCTTCTCGCACTACGTGAAGAAGGAGCAGATCCTCGAGTCGGCGATCACCGGCAAGCCCGTCAAGGCCCTGTGCGGCAAGATGTGGACGCCGAACCGCGACCCGGAGAAGTTCCCGGTCTGCCCGACCTGCCGCGAGATCTACGAGGGGCTGCAGGGCGAGTAGCCCGCAACCTCACTCGAAGATCGTCGGCAGCACCGGGTCGCCCCGGCCGAGCCGGAACGCCTCGTCCGGCAGCTCGCTGATGGCGAGCTCCCGGTGTTCGCGCGCGCGTCGCGTCCCCTCGATCCCGAGGTGCTCGCGATGCACCTCGCCGTCGGTGATCAGCGGCGTCAGGAGGTCGCGGCCGGTGTCGTCCGGGGTGTCGCCCTTCTCGACGATGTGGACCACCTCGGCGACGGCGGTGCCGTTCGCGTCGTGCCGGCGCACGGGGTGCTTGCGGCCGCCGACGCTCGCCTTGTGCTCGGACTTCTTGGCCACCGGGATCCAGTCGCCGTCGGCGCCGCCGCCGCGGTGCGCGACCAGCTTGTAGACCATGCCGGAGGCGGGATAACCCGAGCCGGTGACGACGGACGTTCCGACGCCGTACGAGTCGACCGGGGAGGCGGCGAGGGCCGCGATGGTGAACTCGTCGAGGTCGTTCGTCACGGTGATGCGGGTCTTCGTCGCCCCGAGGTCGTCCAGCTGCGCGCGCACCTGCTTCACCAGCTTGGGGAGGTCGCCCGAGTCGAGGCGAATGGCGCCGAGCTCCGGACCCGCGACCTTCACGGCCGTCTCGATCGCCTTCTCGACGTCGAAGGTGTCGACCAGCAGCGTCGTGCCGGGACCGAGCGCATCCACCTGGGCCCGGAACGCGGCCTCCTCGTCGTCGAACAGCAGCGTGAACGCGTGCGCGGCGGTGCCCATGGTCGGCACGCCCCAGGTGCGGCCCGCCTCGAGGTTGGAGGTGGCCGAGAAGCCGGCGATGAACGCCGCGCGGGCGGCGGCGACGGCCGAGCGCTCGTTCGCCCGGCGCGAGCCCATCTCGGCGAGCGGGCGGCCGCCCGCGGCGGAGACCATGCGCGCGGCCGCGGACGCGACCGCGGAGTCGTAGTTGAACACGCTGAGCAGCAGCGTCTCGAGGATGACGCCCTCGGCGAACGGCGCGTCCACGATGAAGAACGGCGACCCGGGGAAGAACAGCTCGCCTTCGCGGTAGCCGCGGATGGTGCCCGAGAACCGGTAGTCGGCGAGCCAGTCGATCGTCTCGTCGCGCACGACGTGGTTGTCGCGGAGGAACTGCAGCTCTGCATCCCCGAACCGGAACTGCTCGATCAGCTCCAGCAGGCGCCCGGTGCCGGCGAGCACGCCGTAGCGGCGCCCGGCCGGGAGGCGCCGGGTGAACGCCTCGAACACGCACTCGCGGTCGTGCGTGCCGGCGAGCAGGGCGGCGTCGAGCATGGTGAGCTCGTAGCGGTCGGTCAGGAAGGCGGTGGACGCGGGAACCTGGGTCACGCCGCCCAGCCTACTCAGCCGGGTAGGCTGGACTGCTGTGACGGATGCGCCGATTGGGATCTTCGACTCGGGAGTGGGCGGGCTGACCGTCGCCCGGGCGATCCGCGATCAGCTGCCCAACGAGTCCCTGCTCTACGTCGGGGACACCGCGCACAGCCCGTACGGACCGAAGTCCATCGCGGACGTCCGCCGCTACTCGCTCGAGGTGCTCGACTTCCTCGTCGACCAGGGCGTCAAGCTGCTCGTGATCGCCTGCAACACGGCGTCGTCGGCGATGCTCCGGGATGCGCGCGAGCGATACGACGTGCCGGTCATCGAGGTCATCCAGCCGGCCGTCCGCCGGGCCGTCGCGGCGACGCGTACCGGCCGGGTCGGTGTGATCGGCACGGTCGGCACCATCGCGTCGCGCGCCTACGAGGACGCGTTCGCCGCCGCTCCCACGCTCCAGCTCTTCACGCAGGCCTGCCCGCGTTTCGTCGAGTTCGTCGAGGCGGGCATCACCAGCGGCGAGGAGGTGCTGCGCGTCACCGCCGAGTACCTGCAGCCGTTGCGCGACGCCGATGTCGACACCCTGGTGCTGGGATGCACGCACTACCCGTTCCTCAAGGGCGCCATCTCGTACGTGATGGGCGAGGGCGTCTCGCTGGTGTCCAGCGACACCGAAACCGCGAAGGACGTCTACCGCACGCTCGTCGGCCAGGGTATGGAGCGGCGCTCGCCGCTGCCGCCGACCCTCCGCTACGAGGCCACCGGCTCGGACGCCGACTACTTCCTGCGCCTGGCGCACCGGTTCATCGGCCCCGAGGTGTCGCGGGTCGACCTGGTGCAGACCGGCGTCATCGACCTGCCGCTGTAGACCATCCATCGAGGAGAACTCCGTGACCGACATCACCCGCGCCGACGGGCGCACCCCCGACCAGCTGCGCCCGGTGACCATCGAGCGCGGCTGGAGCCGCCAGGCCGAGGGGTCGGCGCTCGTCTCGTTCGGCAACACGAAGGTGCTGTGCACGGCCTCCTTCACCAACGGCGTCCCGCGCTGGATGTCCGGAAAGGGCCGCGGCTGGGTCACTGCCGAGTACGCGATGCTGCCCCGCTCCACCAACGAGCGGATGGACCGCGAGTCGATCAAGGGACGCGTCGGCGGCCGCACCCACGAGATCAGCCGCCTGATCGGCCGCAGCCTGCGCGCGGTCGTCGACATGAAGGCGCTGGGCGAGAATACGATCGTGCTCGACTGCGACGTGTTGCAGGCCGACGGCGGGACGCGAACGGCGGCCATCACCGGCGCCTACGTCGCGCTCGCCGAGGCGCTGGAGTGGGGCCGCGAGCACCGCTTCATCGGCCAGAAGGCCACGCCGCTCATCGACTCCGTCTCGGCGGTGTCGGTCGGGATCATCGACGGAACGCCGATGCTCGACCTCGCGTACGTCGAGGACGTGCGGGCCGAGACCGACATGAACGTCGTCGTCACCGGTCGAGGGCTGTTCGTCGAGGTGCAGGGCACCGCCGAGGGCGCGCCGTTCGACCGGAGCGAGCTGAACTCCCTGCTCGACCTGGCGCTCGGCGGCGCGACCGAGCTGGCGGCCATCCAGACCGCGACCCTCGCGCCCGTCGCGGAGGCGTGAGCGTGCGGGTCGTCCTCGCCACGCACAACCGCGGCAAGGCGCAGGAGTTCCAGGAGCTGCTGGGCCGCCAGATCCCGGGCCTCGAGATCGTGACCTACGAGGGGCCGGAGCCGGTCGAGGACGGCACCAGCTTCGAGGAGAACGCGCTGATCAAGGCGCGCGCCGCCGCCTCCCACACCGGGCTGCCCGCGCTGGCCGACGACTCCGGGATCTGCGTGGATGTGATGGGCGGCGCACCCGGGATCTTCTCCGCCCTGTGGTCCGGGACCCACGGGGATGCGCAGGCCAACATCCGCCTGCTGCTCGCTCAGCTGGCCGACATCCGCGACGAGGACCGCACCGCCCACTTCGCGGCGACGCTGGCGCTCGTCGTGCCGGGCGGCGAGCCGACCCTGGTGCAGGGCGTCTGGCCGGGCCGTATCGCACGCGAACCGCGCGGCGAGCATGGGCACGGCTACGACCCGATCTTCCTGCCGGACGGGCACGACCGCAGCGCGGCCGAGCTCACCCTCGAGGAGAAGAACGCCGAGAGCCACCGGGCGCGAGCGCTGGCCGCCATCGTCCCTGCCCTGCGCGAGATCGGCTGAGCCCGTCTGAGCCTGACTGAGAACGGCACTCATTCCCATCTAGCCTCGAGCCCTGGCGGGAGCGGCGACTTCTATCTACCGTAGAAGCTGAGATGAGTCACGACCACGGCCACACCGCCAACCGCAACCGCCTGCTGATCGCCATCGGCATCGTGGCGGCGGTGCTCGTGGTGGAGGTCGTCGGCGCGTGGATCAGCGGCTCGCTGTCGCTGCTCGCCGACGCGGGCCACATGCTGAGCGACCTGGCCGGTCTCATCATCGCGCTCATGGCGACGATCGTCGCGGCGCGCCCGGCGACGGACCGCCAGACGTTCGGCTTCCAGCGCGCGGAGGTCTTCGGCGCGCTGATCAACGGCCTCATTCTCGTCGTCGTCGCCGTGACCGTCACGATCGGCGCGATCGGCCGGCTCGTCGGCGGCGAGACGGAGGTGCACAGCGTTCCCATGCTGATCGTCGCGGTGATCGGCCTGGTCGCGAACCTCGCGGCGCTCCTGATCCTGCGGCCGTCGGCCGGGCACTCGATCAACATGCGCGGCGCCTACCTGGAGGTGCTCGGCGACCTCGTCGGATCGGCGACGGTCATCGTGGCGGCGGTCGTCATCCTCACCACCGGCTTCATGCCCGCCGACGCGATCGCGTCGTTGCTGATAGCCGTGCTCATCGTGCCGCGCGCGTTCTCGCTGCTGCGGGACGTGGTGCGCGTGCTGAGCGAGTCGGCGCCGGCGGACACCGACGTCGCCGAGATCCGGGACCACATCCTCGGCACGCCGGGCGTGGTGGCGGTGCACGACGTGCACGTGTGGGCGATCACCTCGGGGGCGCCGGTGTTCAGCGCCCACGTGGTGTGCGAGCAGTCGGTGTTCCGCTCAGGACGCACGGGCGCGCTGCTGGATGAGCTGTCCGGCTGCCTGTCGAAGCACTTCGATGTGGAGCACTCGACGTTCCAGCTCGAGCCCGCGGAGCACGCCGCCCACGAGGACGAGTTCCACCGCTGACCGCGGCTCAGGCCTCTGGGCGCGTCGCGGGCTCGGCCGGCTCGTCGATGACCGGCGTCGCGGTGACGTCCTCGGCCGCCTTGCGCTTGGCCTTGCGGACCGACTGGAAGTAGTGGAACAGCGTCGGTACCAGCGTGATCACGACGGCGCCGATCAGGATGATGTCGATGTAGCTCGAGACGAACTGCGCCACCGGCGGGATGTAGCCGATCAGGAAGCCGAAGTAGGTGACGCCCGCGCCCCAGATCAGCGCACCCATGGCGTTGTACAGCGAGTACTTCTTGTAGTTCATGTGACCGACGCCCGCGGCGACCGGCGCGAAGGTGCGGACGATCGGCACGAAGCGCGCCAGGATGATCGCGAGTGCACCGAAGCGCTCGAAGAAGCGGTTGGTGCGGCGCACGTTCTCCATCGAGAACAAGCCGGACTCCTTGCGTTCGAACACCCTCGGGCCGGCCTTGTGCCCGATCAGGTACCCCACCTCACCGCCGAGGAACGCGGCGAACGCGATCGCGAGGCATACCCACCAGATGTCGACGCCGAAGACCAGCGAGGTGTGGGTGAGGAGCCCGGAGATGATCAGCAGCGTGTCACCCGGGAACAGGAAGCCGATCAGGAGACCCGTCTCGGCGAAGATGATGCCGCACACCACGAGCAGCGCCCAGGGACCCGCCGAATGGATGATGGTGTTCGGGTCGAGCCACGGGATGAGGCCGGCGTGATGGATCACAGTTCTCCAGGGATTTCAGTGGGAAAGCTGTGGCCGAGTTTAGCGGCGCGAGGTGTCGCGAAGCTGCACGAACCGTGCGAAAAAGGTGCGGGAGAAGGGACTCGAACCCTCACGCCGAAGCACAGGAACCTAAATCCTGCGTGTCTGCCAGTTTCACCACTCCCGCGCGCCTGTGCGCGGCTACGACATTAGCTCATGGACGCGCGGCGCGACCTCGGTGCCGTACAGCTCGATCGAGCGCATCAGATCCTCGTGCGGCAGCGTCCCGTTGCTCATCTTCACGTCGAAGCGGGTCGCGCCGAGCCCCTTCGCCGCGTTGGCGATCTTCTGCGCGACCGTCTCCGGCGAGCCGACGACCAGGGCGCCGTCCGGTCCCGCCTCGTGCTCGAACCGCGCGCGGGAGGCGGGCGGCCAGCCGCGCTCGCGGCCGATCCGGTTGGTCATCACCTCATAGTGCGGCCACAAGGTGTCCTTCGCCTCCTGGTCGGTCTCTGCGACGAAACCGGGGGAGTGGATGCCGATGGGCAGCGTCGCATCCTGCCCGAACTGCTCGAGCGCCTTGCGGTACAGCTCCGCGAGCGGCTGGAACCGCATCGGGCCGCCGCCGATGATGGCGAGCATCAGCGGGAGGCCGTAGTGCGCGGCGCGGACGACCGACTCCGGGCTGCCGCCGACGCCGATCCACGTCTTCAGCAGGCCGTGCTCGAGGTGCGGGTACACGGACTGCTCGGTGAGCGGCGCCCGCATGTTGCCCTCCCAGGTGACCGGCTCCTGCTTCCGGACCTCGGTGAACAGGTTCAGCTTCTCCTCGAACAGCTCCTCGTACTGCGCCAGGTCGAAGCCGAACAGCGGGAACGACTCGATGAACGATCCGCGGCCGAGGATGACCTCCGCGCGTCCGTTCGAGACGCCGTCGAGCGTGGCGAAGCGCTGGAACACCCGCACCGGGTCGTCCGAGCTGAGCACGGTGACGGCGGAGCCGAGGTGGATGCGCTCGGTCTGCGCCGCGATCGCCGCCAGCACGACCTCCGGGGCCGAGACCGCGAAGTCCGCGCGGTGGTGCTCGCCGACGCCGAAGAAGTCGAGGCCGACCCGGTCGGCCAGCACCCCCTCTGCGACGACGTTCCGCAGCACCTGCGCCTGCGGAAGCGGTGCGCCGTCGGCGTCCAGCGTCACATCGCCGAACGTGTCGATCCCGAGTTCCATCGCGGCCATCCCATCCCTCGATTCATGCGTGTGCATGGATTAGCGCTGTCTTCGTCGAGGGTATTCCCTGTCAGGCCGCGCGCGCTCTCCGCGGAACGTAGCGCGGGATGTAGCGGGCCAGCATCCCGGCGCCGACCAGGCCGAGCACGCCCATGACCCCGCTCGCGAACGAGATCGAGACCAGCGCCGTCAATAGGGAGACGAACAGGGGAGCGGCGGCCTGACCGGCGTCGGCGGAGAACCGCCACGCGCCCAGGAAGGCCGCAGGCCGCTCCTTCGGTGCCAGGTCGGCGCCGAGCGTCATCACGATGCCCGAGCCGATCCCGTTCGCGACCGAGAGGAACAGCGAGACGCCGATGTACCAGGCGACCGCCGAGCCGAGGTCGTGGCTGAACGACAGCACGAGGAAGCCGAGCCCGAGCCCGATCATCGACGGGATGGCGCTCCACATCCGGCCGAACCGGTCCATGATCTGGCCGCTCGCGTAGAACAGCGCGAAGTCGACCGCGCCGGCGATGCCGATGATCAGCGCGGTGTTCGCCTCGCTCAGTCCGATGGACACGGCCCACAGCGGCAGCAGCACGGTGCGCGCCGACCGGACGGCGGCGACCAGCGAGACGCCGGCGCCCATCCGCGCGAGCACCTCGCGGAACGACCAGATGGTGCGGAACAGGCCGTGCGTGCGCTCCTCCGCGTCCTCCTCGCCGGCCGTGACCTGCGCGCCGGTCTCGTCGGCGACCCGCGGCGACGGGCCGAACATCCGCTCGGGATCGGGCAATGCGATGAGCACGATCACCGAGCCGAGGCAGCTGACGATGAAGATCCAGAACACCGACTGGGTGGAGCCCGTGAGCGCGATGATCCCGGACGCGATCAGCGGCCCGACGAACCAGCCGGCGCGGAAGATCCCGCCGAGCGTCGACAGCGCGCGCGCCCGGTAGCGGATCGGCACGTACGTCGTCATGAACGCGTGCCTCGCCAGGGCGAACACGGCGGTGGCGACGCCCACCACGAAGATGCCGACCATGAGCACCCAGTAGTTCGGGGCGAGCAGGCACACCACGACGCCCGCGATAGCCACGGCGGCCGCGCCGATCATGGAGGTGCGCTCGCCGAAGCGCGACACCACCCAGCCGCTCGGGATGTCGCCGGCCAGTTCGCCGAGCATCACCATGGACGCGATGAATCCGGCCATCGCGAGCCCGGCGCCGAGGTTGCCCGCGGCGACGGGGATGATCGGGATGATCGCCCCCTCGCCGACGGAGAAGAGGAGCGTCGGCAGGAAGGCGGCGAGGGCGACGGAGCGGAAGTCGAAGGGGCGCTCGTCGGAAGTCATGTCGTTAACACCGTACAACTGTTAGCTCGGTCGACTGTGCTGACCGTTCGGTAGGCTGGATGCCGACATGATCGAACTCGACCTCTCCTCCCAGATCGCGGACCTGCGCTCCACCTTCGACGACATCGCGGCGGTGGTCGACGTGCCGAAGCTCCGCGCCGAGATCGCCGACCTCAGCGAGCAGGCCGGCGCTCCCGACCTCTGGGACGACACCGCCAACGCGCAGAAGGTGACCAGCGCGCTCAGCCACCGTCAGTCCGAGCTCGGTCGCATCACCGCGATCGAGCGGCGCCTGGACGACCTGGAGGTGCTGGTCGAGCTGGCCAACGAGGCGGACGACGAGGAATCGGCCGCCGAGGCTCGCGCCGAGCTGGCGTCGCTGCAGACGGCGCTCGGCGACCTCGAGGTGCAGACGCTGCTGAGCGGTGAGTACGACGAGCGCGCGGCGATCGTGACCATCCGATCGGGCGCCGGCGGCGACGACGCCACCGACTTCGCCGAGATGCTCATGCGCATGTACCTGCGCTGGGCGGAGCAGCACAAGTACCCGGTCAAGGTGATGGACACGTCCTACGCCGAAGGCGCGGGGATCAAGTCCGCGACCTTCGAGGTGGACGCGCCGTACGCGTTCGGCACGCTGTCGGTCGAGGCCGGCACCCACCGCCTCGCCCGGATCAGCCCGTTCGGCTCGGCGGACAAGCGCCAGACGTCGTTCGCGGCGGTCGAGGTCATCCCGCTGATGGAGGAGGCGACCGAGGTCGACATCCCCGAAGGCGACATCCGCATCGACGTCTTCCGGTCCTCGGGCCCGGGCGGCCAGTCGGTCAACACGACCGACTCCGCGGTCCGCATCACGCACCTCCCGACCGGCATCGTCGTGTCGATGCAGAACGAGAAGTCGCAGATCCAGAACCGCGCCGCCGCCATGCGCGTGCTGCAGACGCGACTGCTCCTGCTCCAGAAGGAGGAGGAGGCGGCCAAGAAGAAGGAGCTCGCCGGCAACATCACCGCGAGCTGGGGCGACCAGATGCGCTCGTACTTCCTCTACGGCCAGCAGTTGGTCAAAGACCTCCGGACCGGCTTCGAGTCCGGTAACCCGAGCTCGGTCTTCGACGGCGACCTCGACGGCTTCATCGCGGCGGGCATCCGCTGGCGCGCCGGGAGTAAAGCGGACGACTAGCGCATGTCGCTACTGCGGATCGTGCCCGGGTTGCTTAGTCTCGAAGGGTCATGATCCGGTTCGAACACGTATCCAAGCAGTACGCGGGCACGGCGCGCCCGGCGCTGAACGGCATCAACCTGGAAGTGCTGCGCGGAGAGTTCGTCTTCCTCGTCGGCGCCTCGGGTTCCGGCAAGTCCAGCTGCCTGCGCCTCATCCTCAAAGAGGAGAAGCCGACCAAGGGGAAGATCCACGTGCTGGGTCAGGACCTCGGCACGATCTCCTCCCGCAAGGTCCCCTACTTCCGGCGCAACATCGGCGTCGTCTTCCAGGACTTCCGCCTGCTCCCGAACAAGACCGTCTTCCAGAACGTCGCGTTCACGCTGCAGGTCATCGGCAAGTCGCGTGGCTTCATCCAGGAGGCCGTGCCGGACGTTCTGAAGATGGTCGGCCTCGACGGCAAGGCCCAGCGACTGCCGCACGAGCTCTCGGGCGGTGAGCAGCAGCGTGTGGCGATCGCCCGCGCCGTGGTGAACAAGCCGCAGGTGCTGCTGGCCGACGAGCCGACCGGAAACCTCGACCCCGCGACCAGCGCGGGCATCATGGCCGTACTGGAGCGCATCAACGCCGGCGGCACCACGGTGCTCATGGCGACGCACGAGGCGGCGATCGTCGACCAGATGAAGCGCCGCGTGATCGAGCTGGTCGGCGGCCAAATCGTCCGCGACGAGCGCCACGGCGGTTACGGCTTCACGGCCGCCGTCCCGATCGCGCAGCCGTTGCAGCGGGACGAGCCCGTCTCGGTCGCGACCCCCGTGTACGCGGGCGGCATCCCGGCGGAGGCCCAGGCGGAGGCGCCCATGACCCGCCCGCACGCGCCGACCTCGGTGCCGACGGCTCCGGTCGCGCTGCCGCAGCAGACGGCGCCGGTGCAGCCGGTGCAGCCGCAGCACACGGCCCCGGTCCATCCCGTCGCGCAGCAGCAGGCCGTGCCGCAGCCGCAGCAGCCCGTCACCGCTCCGCCGTCGTCGGAGCAGCTGCCCGACCACCTCAACTTCACCGCCAACCTCGACCTCAGCGGCCTGCGCGACAACGCCGACCGCGAGGGCGACCAGAATGTGGGGCCGACGAAATGAGATTCGGACTCATCTGGTCGGAGGTCGGCAACGGCCTCCGCCGCAACCTCTCCATGGTCGTCTCCGTCATCCTGGTGACGTTCATCTCGCTCACCTTCGTGGGCACCGCCGTGCTGCTGCAGCTGCAGATCGGCCAGATGAAGACCTACTGGTACGACCGCGCCCAGGTCGCCGTGTACATGTGCACCGAGACCGACAACTGCCCGGGCGGCGCCGCCAACGACCAGACCATCGCGGCGGTCGAGAAGCAGCTCAAGTCTCCAGAACTCGCGCCGTACATCCAAAAGTTCTACTTCCAGGACCAGAAGCAGGGCTACGAGCAGTTCAAGGAGCAGTTCAAGGGCAATCAGATCGCCGACTTCGTCACGCCGGACATGATCCCGCAGACGTTCTGGGTGAACCTGAAGGACCCGAACAACTCCGCCGTGCTGACCGAGACGCTCTCCGGAGCCGCCGGTGTGCAGAGCATCGTGGATCAGCGCAGCTATCTCGACCAGATCTTCAGCATCCTGAACGCGGCCAGCTACACCGCGATCGGCATCGCCGCCCTGATGCTCGTGGCGGCGGTACTGCTGATCGCGACGACGATCCGGCTCTCCGCGTTCTCCAGACGCCGGGAGATCGGTATCATGCGGCTGGTCGGCGCCTCCAACCGCTTCATCCAGACGCCGTTCATCATCGAGGGCGTGATCGCCGCACTGATCGGCTCGATCCTCGCGTCGGTCGTGATCGCCGTCGGGGTGCAGTTCTTCGTGCGGGGATACCTGAGCCAGCGCATCCAGTCGATCAACTTCGTCGGGATGGATCAGGCCTGGCTGGTCATCCCCATCCTGATCGTGATCGGCGTGGTGCTCGCCGCGGCGTCGGCGAACTTCGCGATCCGCCGGTATCTGCGGGTCTGACCCGCTAGACTGGATGGCTGCCCGGCGCCGTGCCGGGCAGCGATCCGCGTCGACGTCAGGAGCGAGCAGTGCCGAAGGAGAAGGGCCAGAAGGTCGTGGCCACCAACCGCCGCGCGCGCCACGACTACACGATCGAGGACACCTTCGAGGCGGGACTGGTGCTCACGGGCACCGAGGTGAAGTCGCTCCGGCTGGGGCGGGCGTCGCTGGTCGACGGCTACGCGTTCGTCGACGGGGGAGAGGCGTGGCTCGACGCCGTGCACATCCCCGAGTACGCGGACGGCACCTGGAACAATCACGCCCCGCGGCGCAAGCGCAAGCTGCTGCTGCACAAGGCGCAGATCCTCAAGATCGAGAACAAGGTCAAGCAGGGCGGCTACACGATCGTCCCCCTGTCGATCTACTTCAACGACGGGCGCGCCAAGGTCGAGATCGCGATCGCGAAGGGCAAGCGCGAGTACGACAAGCGCCAGGCGCTGCGCGAGCGTCAGGACCAGCGCGAGGCTCAGAGGGCCATGTCCACCCGCAACCACCTCGGCGAGTGACAGACTGAGGAGCATGGACTCCACCGCTCAGCGCATCCCGATCGAAGGCACGTACAACTTCCGGGATGTGGGCGGATACACGGCCGACGGCGGGGTCACCCGGCCGGGCAAGCTGTTCCGGGCCGACGCGCTCGGCCGGCTCGGCGCGGCGGGACGCGACGGCCTGCGCCAGCTGGGCGTGCGGGTCGTCATCGACCTGCGCGACGACTTCGAGGTGCAGGCGCTGCCGGACGACCTGGACGGGCTCGGCATCGAGGTGCTGCACCTGCCGGTGTTCGAGGGGTCCGGTGCGTCGGCGTCGACCGTCGGGTCCACCATCGTGCACCTGTACGACAAGATCGTGTTCCAGCACACGGACGTCATCGTGCGGGCGCTGCGCGAGATCGCCGACACCGGCGACGAGCCGGTCGTCGTGCATTGCACCGCGGGCAAGGACCGCACGGGCATCGTCGTCGCGCTCGCCCTGCTGGCCGTCGGCGTCGATCGCGAGACCGTGATCGAGGACTACGCCGCCACCGAGGCGAATCTCCAGGGCCCGTGGCTGGAGGGGATGCTCGAGCTCGTCCGCGGCTACGGCGTCGAGGTGACGCCCGACCTGCGCGTCATCCTCGGCGGCAGCCCGCGGGAGGCGTTGGAGACGACGATCGACCGCATCGAGGAGCGCCACGGCAGCGTCCACCGGTACCTGCTCGCGGCCGGGCTCGACGAGGTGGAGCTGGCGAAGCTGCGGTCGGTGCTGGTCGACGCGGACGCCTCCGAGGCATTCACACCGAACCCATAACATCCCCGAAGCCGGGCCTCGGGTCTGTCCTGCTTATATATGAGAATGAGCAACACCCAGCCCACGGAGCCGATCCCGCCTCGACAGGAGCCGCCGGTGCCGCCGGCCGCCGCAGCCGGGCCGGCGCCCGTCGCCGAGCCGTTCTACAAGCGGCACGGTCTCGCCTTCGCGATCTCGACTCTGGTGCTGTCGATCGTCGTCCTGATCGGGATCTTCGCAGCCGGCGCCTTCGCGGTCGCCGGTGTCGTCTCCCGAGTGGGGGAGCGGATGATCTCGCACTCGGTGCCGCATCAGGTGCAGCCGGGCGCTCCCGGGCTTCAGGGCGGTCCGGGCAACGGCGGCGGCAAGGGCGACGGAGGCAAGGGCGGTGGGCTGCAGCAGGGCCAGGCGCTCGTCCGCGGCACCATCGCATCCATCTCCGGCGACACCTGGACGATCGACCGCCAGAACGGCGCCTCGGTCGACGTGAAGGTGACCACCTCCACCGTCTACGGCACGCCGGGCCAGTCATCGTCGAAGTCCGACTTCGCCGCCGGGGACGAGGTCGTCGTCATCGGCAGCCGCACCGACGGCACGCTCACGGCGAAGCGCATCCTGAAGCTGGACTCCTTCCCGACCCGTCCGCCGTCGACGCCCGGGCCCGCGACTCCCGGCTCCTGAACCGGAGGACGCTCAGGAGGCGGCGAACCGCGCGTGCACCTGCACGGCGATCGTCAGCTGCTCGGGCTTGAGCGACAGCGCGGCGCCACCCGCATCGGCCGAGACCGCCCGGGCGAACAGGGGCTGCGGCGGCTGGCCGGGCGCCGACCCGTCGCCGAGCATCCCGGGGTCGCTGAGTGCCAGAGGCGTGACCGAGGACAATCCGAGGCTGGTGGCGTAGACGGTCGCCTTCGCGACGGCGTTCTCGACCGCCCGCCGGCGTGCCTCCTGGGTGAGGGCCTGCCGCCGGGCTTCGGTGAGCGACCAGGTGATCCCGTCGACCGCGACGCCGTCGAGCAGGGACGCCACGCCCACCCAGTCGGAGAGCGCCGCCAGGTCGCTGAACACCGCGTCGATTCCCACCTCGGTGTGGTGCACCACGTCGCCGCGCGATCCGTCCGGGTTCCACGGCCGGTCTCCCCAGACGCGGAGCTGGTCGGACGCCCACTGCACGACGGGGCCGCGCTGCGGGTCGTGCAGGTCGCGCAGCTCCGCGGTGAGCGACACCTGGCGCTGCGTGGTAAGCGCGAGCACCTCATCCCGCGACGGCCCCTCGTAGGAGACCCGGAGCCGCAGCGCACCCCGCTCCGCCGGATGCCGGAGCTCGTACTCGCCCTGGACGGTGATGATCGTGTCGGCCATGACCCGATCGTGGCATAAACCAGGAGGACGTGGTGTTGTATGATGAGTAGCTCGCCGCTGATGCGGTGAGGCGGTATCTGCAACAACTCAACAGCGTGTGACAGCGACCCGGCCGACAGGCCGCGCATGGGGATGATCGGTTTCGACATTGTCTGCGTGACTGTGAGAAGCGGGTCGAGGATGCATGGTTATCTCGTTAACGATCCATGCGAAAAAATAAGTGCCAATAACAAGAGCACTGTCTCGGCCAAGGCCGACTTCGCCCTCGCGGCGTAAGTTCACCTCCGCCATTTGAGAGACCGTCAGACCGGGAATCGTTCTCTACCCGGATCCTGGCGTCAGCTAGAGAACTTGCTTCTGCGTTGAGCATCAGGGCGCAGAGGGACTTCCACTGATACTGGGCCCGCCGGAACAGGTGCCAGCGACAAGTTCCGGGGTCGAGAAAGCGACTTCACTGGCTACGCCCGTAGAAGGCACATGACCACAGCAGTGGACGGGGGTTCGATTCCCCCCATCTCCACCATTCGGTCGCTGTCACGCGTTGTTCGAGATCCGCGTTCTGCCGTCGGACTTCAGGGTTTCTTATCAGAGCGGGCTTGCGTCTCCGGCGTGTAGCCGCCGTTGTGCCAGTGCCGGGATTTCTCTGCGCGCCATTCCTGGTCGCTTCGCCCCGTCGGCACGTTATCGGTGTGAGCCGGGTCGGCGGCCCCGGCTGCCCCGCCCTCGGTGTCCCAGCGGGCGTCCGCCTCCTCACCCTCCGGGGTCTGCGGGGGCGAGTCCGAGCGTGAGGTGTTGGCCTCGTTCATCGCGCTCATCAGCCTTCCTTTCGTCGATCGCTGCACGAGTCAACGGGCACTCGTGGTCGGGTCGGCCAGATACGCATCACGCGCCTTCTGAATTCGGTTCGGGTCGCTGCGCGGAGTGGAACGCAACGATTCCCACACCCTGTCTTCGCGCTCTTCGGCTTGCTCCGGGGTGTCGTGAGGAAAAAGGTGGTCGGACATTCGGTCCCCGTCCCAGCAGGTGCTGTCTGCTTCGCGATGCGATCCACCAGGATGGTCGACCGTCACCGTCGCGGTCGCTGAACGTCAGACTCTGAGGGGTCATGCGCCGGGGATGCGCGGGTGCTGCCCGTGACTTGAGCATACGCTTCAAAGTCACCGCTGACCGTAAAGCACAGCGCCCATACGGCAGGGCAGCACTCTCTAGCGGGGAGGCGACCGGGTCCTGCGACGACAAGACCGTCATGATGAGCATCTCTCACATGTTCCCCGGCTCTACGCGACCAACCTCACCAAGACCGCCGGGGCGGTCACGATCGACGACTGCTCGGTGAAATGAGCGCGGCTACGCCGGCTCGTGCTCCCGGTCGGCCCGCAGGGTTTCGCGCGCGGCCGTCGCGACGTCCGCAGCGGACGGCCGCCGCCGCGGGTCGGTCTGCGTCATCGACAGGATGAGCGCGCGCCACGGCTCGGGCACGTCGTCCGGCATCTCGGGGTCGCGATCCAGCCGGGCGAGCGCCGACTCGACGGGGGAGCCGGGGAAGGCGACGGTCCGCGTGAAGCACTCCAGCAGGACCAGGCCGAGGGAGTAGATGTCGGACGCCGGCGCGAGGATTTCGCCCCTGACCTGCTCGGGGCTCAGATAGGCGGCCGTTCCGAACGTCTCCTCCGTGATCTCCTGCGGACGCGTCGCGTGGATGGCGATGCCGAAGTCGGTCAGCCGCGCGCGCGGACGTGAGAACCGCGTGCCGTAATCGACGACCATGATGTTCGTCGGCGTGACGTCGCGGTGGATGACGCCGCGCGCGTGCACGTACTCCAGCGTCTCCGCGACTTCGAACGCCACCTCGCCGATCTGCCTCGTCGTCAGCGGGCCGGCGCTCAGCAAGGCGCGGAGCGTGTCCCCTTCAACCAGTTCGATGATCAGGAACGGTCGCGGGTCGCGGGGCGAGGAGTCGTCGACACCCGCGTCGAGGATCGACACGACGCCGTGATGCCGGAGCCCGGCGAGCACGCCGACCTCGGTCCGGAAGCGGGCGACGTCGTCATCGCTCCCGGAGGAGAACAGCTTGACGGCGACGTCGCGGCCGAGATTCTCGTCGCGGGCGCGGAAGACCATCGAGGAGCCGCCGCGCGCGAGCAGCTGGTTCGGCCGGTACCGTCCGAGCAGGAGCGGGACCGGGGCGGCGGGTTTAGTCACGCCGATATTCTCCGGGATTCCGCGGATTCCCGCCGCCCGGTAGACGTCGGCGCCACCCTGCGGTATGAGTGCGACTACGTCGAGGATGCGGGGGAACTGTCGTGAACCATCTCGCCGACATCCTCGACAAGCGCGACCGACGCGGTTCCGCCTCAGAGCTGGGGCTTGTAGGGCGCCCAGTCGTCCAGATCGTACTCGAGCTCCACGCCCGTGTAGAGGCGCACCCGCCAGCAGTGCGAGTCGCCGCCCGCGTACTGGCCGGTGACGGTCTCGCACTCCCACTCGCCGTCCGCCGCGCGTCGCCAGCGGACCAACCCGATGTGCTCCCGCAGCCGGGGTGCGTGCGGCGGGTGGTTGTATTCGCCCTCGTCGATCATGATGAGTCCCCCTTCGAGAACGATCCGATCGAAAGGTAGGTCCGCGGTCCGCCGGACCACATCATCCCTTCCGCATGAAATCAGGGCATCCCCGGAGCAGAGCGACGACTCCGTCAGCGCTTCTGGAGCGTCCCGATCTCGGTCCCGCCGGAGCGGTAGATCGTGAGGGTGTTCCCGTCGACTTTCGCGGTGTCGGCGAGGTTGAGCCACGGTGTGACCCCTTCGCATGCCTTCAATGTGGACGCGAACGGCCCGAAGGTGAAGGTGTCGCCGGAGACCGTGCCCGTGCCTTTCAGCGGGTTGCAGCCGTCCGTGCCGGAGAACGAGCCATCCGCCTCGATGGTCAACGACGGCTGCCCCGGGGCGACCTGACCCCAGTCGCCCGTGAAGGACGAACCGGATGACGAGCATCCGGAGAGGAGGATCAGGGCTGAGACCGCGACGACCGCGAACCCGCTCCGCGACGTACGCATCCTCACGTGAAGATCGCCCACTCGGTGCGGTCCAAGATCATCGGGCAGCCGTGTGCGACGACCTGCCAGGTCTTGTCGTCGCGGCCGGCGTATTCGGCGAGGAGCGTGGTGTACTTCCAGTCGCCGGCGACGCGGTCCCAGCGGATCAACGAGATCAGCTGGCCGTTCCGCAGATAGGGCACCGGGGCGATCTCGTCCGGGTGCGGGTCGTGGATCTTCGCGTGCAGTGTCACGGCAGTCCCCTCCCGTTGCCGATTCCGGTTCTCCGTTGCGTTCTGTGGACGCCCGGATGCGCACAGTGTCTCTCCGGGATGATTCAAAAGACAAGTAGTAAGTCGGGTGACTTTCTGCATCTTCCCGCAGACGGGTCCGGCGAAGTACCGTGCGGCCACGCACAGCGAATCCCGCGTGCCCGAAGGGTTGGAGTCGTCATGACGTTCTGGGATTTCCTCGTCTGGTCGTTCTGGTTCTACCTCGTGTTCGTATGCATCACGATCTTCATCCGCGTGATCATCGACATCTTCCGCGACCCGACCTTGAGCGGGTGGGCGAAGGCCCTCTGGGTGCTGTTCCTGGTGATCTTCCCGTTCCTCGCCGCCTTCATCTACCTGATCGCCCGCGGCGGGAAGATGGCGCAGCGGAACATGGCGGGGATGGCCGAAGCGCAGCAGGCGAACGACCAGTACATCCGTCAGGTGGCCGGGTCGTCGGCGGCCTCGCCCGCCGGGGAGATCGAGTCGGCCAAGCGGCTGCTCGACAGCGGCGCGATCAGCCAGCCCGAGTTCGAGACGTTGAAGGCCAAGGCGCTCGCGGGCACCCGCTGATCGCACGATGAGCACCACGACGACGCGCACGGTCGCCGGCTGGACGCTGGTGCCCCTGGCGCTGGCCCAGTTCATCTGCTCGTTCGCGGGCTCCAACAGGAACGTGATGCTCAACGACATGAGCCGGGACCTGGGCACGACGGTCGCGGGCATCCAGCTCTCGATCACGCTGTTCCTGCTCACGATGGCGGCGCTGATGGTGCCGTTCGGCAAGCTCACCGACCTGCTCGGGCGCAAGACGTGCTTCCTGCTGGGGCTCGGGATCTACGGCCTCGGCGCGGTGCTGAGCGCCCTGGCGCCCGGGCTCGGCCTGCTCATCCTGGGCAACTCGATCCTGGAGGGGGCGGGGACGGCGCTGCTCATCCCTCCCGTGTACATCCTGGTGACCCTGTACTGGAAGGACACGCAGAGCCGCGCCCGGTCGTTCGGGCTGGTGAGTGCGGCGGGCGGCATCGGCGCGGCGATGGGTCCGCTGATCGGGGGATGGATCTGCAGCGCGATCAGCTGGCGCGCGGCGTTCCTGTTCCAGGCGCTGATCATCGTCGTCATCATCCTGTTCGCGCTCGCGCTGAAGGACCCGCTGGCCGCGGATCCCGGCCGCCCTTACGACGTCGTCGGCGCGGTGCTCTCCGGTGGCGGCCTCGTGCTCTTCGTCGCGGGCATCCTCGTCGTCGACACGTCACCGCTGCTGGCGGTGGTGCTGCTGATCGCGGGCGCCGCGGTCATCGCCTGGTTCTTCGCCTGGATCAGGAGGCTGGAGCGACGGCACCGCGAACCCCTGCTCTCGACAGCGCTCTTCGCGAACCGGACCTCGAACTTCGGGCTCGTCACGCAGAACTTCCAGTGGCTGCTGCTCATGGGGATCTCGTTCCTGGTGTCGAGCCACCTCCAGGTCGCGCGGCACTACGACGCGATCGAGACGGGCGTCATCTTCACGGCCGCGACGCTCGGCATTCTGGTGTCGTCGCTCGCCGCCGGACGCCTGGTGCGGATCATCGCCCAGCGCACGCTCATCCTCGGCGGTTTCGTGCTGACCGCGATCGGGACGGCGCTCCTGCTGCTGGTCGGCGCGATCCCCGGAGGCTGGCCGTTCGTCCCGGGGCTGCTCGTGATCGGTCTGGGCGTCGGCTTGATGCTCACCCCGAGCGTGAATGTCGTGCAGTCGGCGTTCCCCGAAGCCCGTCAGGGGGAGATCTCGGGTCTGTCGCGGAGCGTCTCGAACCTCGGATCGAGCTTCGGCACCGCGATCGTCGGCACTGTCCTGGGGTTCGGCGTGGGCCAGCGTGCGGGTGGCTACGTGGCGGCCATGGCGGTTCTCATCGTGGTCGCGCTGGCGGGCGCGGTGGTCTCCGGGTTCCTGCCGCGGGGGCGGGCCGACGCCCTCTCCGGCGAACCGGCCACCTCGTAGGCGGCTCGGGATCGAGGCGCCGGTGCCGGTCACTCGTCCGGCTTGAACCCGCTGGTGGCCTGCTCGTAGGTGGTGTGCGGCCGCTTCGGGTACGACATCGCCGGCGGCGGCACGTCCGTCTTCTGGAGTGCGCCGAGGACGAGCAGCTCGACGAGGTGCGCCGCCGTGGTGTTCCTGTTCCGGGCTATGCGGACCAACGCCGCGTACTCCGGCTCTCCCAGATGGATCCGTAACGGGACGCCTCCGGGCGCCCGCCCCGGCCCGAGGGTGGTCGCCGCGATGTTCTCCGCTTCGTCCATGATCGGATTGTGCAACACGCGCACCCACTCGCGGAAGACGGTAAAAATCATGTCTAGCCGACCCGGTGCGCAGGGGTGCATCATGCGGGCGAAGGCTCAACAGGCGATGCGCTGGACCCGGGACTCTTCGGCACCCGAGTGGCACCCGGCGCGTCCCGCCGGCCGGCTCGCGGGGGTGGGCCGGCCGGCCCTCCGGCGTTCCGGCGACCGCCGGGGCGCCCCTGCGTGAAAGGCGGTTCCCATGTCACAGGCACCTTCGGCGACCGGCTGGGTCGGCTGGGCGTACTTCGCGTCCATCATGCTCTTCATCGGCGCGGCGATCGACATCTTCTACGGGATCATGGCGATCGTCGGACCGAACACCGCCTACTTCGTGAGCGGTGGCGCGGTCGCCTCCTTCAACGTGGCGGCCTGGGGCTGGTGGTCGCTGATCGTCGGCGTCCTGCTCCTCCTCGCCGGCATCTTCCTGATGCGGGGAGCGATGTGGGCGCGCGTGTTCGCGGTCATCATCGCCGGTGTCAACGCGGTGTCGCAGCTGATGTCGCTGCCCGCGCAGCCGTGGTGGTCGATCGTGATGGTCGCAATCGATGTACTGGTGATCTACGCGGTCACCGTCCACGGGCGCGAGCTGCGTTCCTGACATCCGGTCGTCGGGGGATGGGGAGATGAGCGAATCGACGTTCCTCGCTCTGCTCCTCTACCCCGACGAGTCGCGGGACTCGTTCAGCGTCCGCCTGCCGATGGAGGGCGGTCGCCCGCCGGTCATCCTCCGCACGTCGGCGACCTTCGAGGGCGCGCGGGCGGTGGAGGTGTTCCGCCTCGCAGACGCCAGTTCCTGGCCCGAGTGCGCAGCATTCCTCTACGAGGAGACGCTGCCGGGTACGGTCAAAGACGGCTCGATGGTGGAGCAGGTGCAGACGCCGGACGATTGAGGGGCTGCCTCACCACTGCGTCAGCGCCCAGTCCAGCGCGACGCCGAACGCCGTGAGCACCGAGACGTGGCCCTCGCGGGAACGGATCCACAGTTCAGCGTGGGGGAGTCGTTCGAGCATGGCGGCCGCGTGCGGTGCGGGGACGACGCGGTCGGAGCCGCCCTGGATCAGCAGCACGGGCGCGCGGACGGCGCGCAGCTCCACGCCCCAGGGGGAGGTGTAGGCGACGTCGTCGTCGACTTCTCCCGTCGGTCCTTCAGCCGACCCGGCCTGCGCGTCGGCGCCCAGGGCGCCCCAGGAGCCGCCGAGGGTCTCGAAGTCGCGCTCCGTGAACTGCTCCGGATCCCACTCCGCCGTCTCGGCGTAGGCCATTCGAGCGTCACGACCCGCCAGCGCGGCCTGAAGTCCGCCCGGCGAGGCCATCCCCGAGAACCAGTCCGGCGATCCGTCGAACGGCGCGATGCCGGCCAGCGTGACGACCGCGGCGGCCCGTTCCGGGGCGAGTGCGGCCAGCGCCAGCGCATGCGGGCCGCCGCCGGACGCGCCGGCGGTGATCGTCCGCTCGACACCGAGAGCGTCGAGGACCGCGAGCACATCGGCCGCGGCGTCGGCGACAGAGCGGCCGGGGAGAGGGTCCGATCCGGGATAGCCGGGGCGCGCGACCGAGAGCACGCGCACGCCGCGTCGACCCGCCTCGGAGGCCACGGGTGGGATGACCGCGCCAGTCTGCGGGGTGCCGTGGTGCCACACCAGCACGGGCGAACCGGCGTCACCTCCGGTGTCGAAGTACCGCACCGCCCGGCCGTCCGCGGTGACGAACCGCTGTGGCTCGCTCATGGGCGCCACGCCTCGAGCTCGGCGAGGAGCGCCTCCTTGCGCTCCGGCGAGGCGAACGACGCCTCGATCGACGTCCGCGCGAACCGGCGTGCCTGGTCGGAGGTCAGCCCCAGCGCATCCCGCACGGCCATGAAGTTCGTGCCCGCGTAGCCGCCGAAGTACGCCGGGTCGTCCGAGTTGATCGTGACCGGCACGCCTGCCGCGTCGAGCCGGAGCAGCGGGTGCTCTCGCAGGTCGGGCGTCGCCTGCAGCCGTACGTTCGACAGCGGGCAGACGGTCAGCGGGATGCGCTCCTCGGCCAGGCGCGCGACCAGCTCCGGGTCCTCGATCGAGCGGATGCCGTGGTCGATCCGCTCGGCATGCAGCAGGTCGAGCGCCTCCCGCACGTAGGCGGGCGGGCCCTCCTCGCCGGCATGGGCGACGGCGTGCAGGCCGGCCTCGCGGGCGCGGGCGTACACCGCTTCGAACAGCGATGGCGGGTAGCCGACCTCGGCCGAGTCGAGGCCGACGCCGATGATGCGGTCGGTCCGGGACATGGCCGCCGTCAGCGCCTCTTCGGCGGACGCCACCGGCGCATCGCGGAGGAAGCACAGGATGAGCGCCCCGGTCATCCCGTGCTCGCGCTCGGCCTCGTCGAGCGCGTCCCCGATCCCGTCGACCACGTCGTCGAAGCCCACCCCGCGCGAGGTGTGCGCCTGCGGATCGAAGAACAGCTCGACGTGTCGCACCCCCTGCGCATGCGCGCGACGCAGGTAGCGGCGGGTCAGCTCGGCGAAGTCCTCGCGGGTCAGGAGGACCGCCATGGTCGCGTAATAGAGGTCGAGGAACGACTGGAGGTCGTCGAAGTCGTACTGCGCGGCGAGCTCGTCCACATCGGCGAAAGGCAGCTCCACCCCGTTGCGCGCGGCGAGCTCGAACGCGAGGTCGGGCTCCAGCGTGCCTTCGATGTGGAGGTGCAGCTCCGCTTTGGGCAGGGCGAGCAGGGCGTCGTCGGTGAGGGCGTCCGTCATGATGACGATCCTCCCACCGACCGACGACGCTCGGCCTTCAGGCGGACGCGGGTCCACTGCATCCGCCGCTACCGTCGCCGTATGGCCCGCCGCCGCCGCATCGCCCTCGCCCTCACCGCCGCCGCGCTCATCGCCGCAGGCCTCGTCGTCGCCCGCACCACCGACAGCGCCGGCTGGACGTTCGTCGGCGACGCGCTGTACGCGGCGATGCTGTACGCCGTCGTGGGCGCCGTCTTTCCACGACGTGCGCCCGTCGTGGTGGGGGCCATCGCCTTCGGCGTCAGCGCCGCGGTCGAGTTCTTCCAGCTGACGGGCATCCCCGCCCACCTCGCCACCGTCGTGCCCGGCGCCGCCCTGGTGCTCGGGACGACGTTCCAGGGCAGCGATCTCGTCGCCTACGCGCTCGGCGCGGGACTCGCGATCGCCGCCGACCTCGTCATCCGACGCGCAGCAGGATCTTCCCGCGATGCACAGACGACTCCATCCGTCGATGCGCCGCGGCGGCGTCCTCCAGCGGGAACACCGAGTCGATGACCGGGCGGACGCGTCCCTCTGCGAGCAGCGGCCACACGTTCTCGCGCACGGCGGCGATGATCGCGACCCGCTCGGCGAGCGGCCGGGCGCGGAGCGTCGTGCCGTGGAGAGAGGCGCGCTTGCGCATCATCACTCCCATGTCGATCGACGCCGGCTCCCGGTCCCGGACCGCGATCGACACGATGCGGCCGCCGACCGCGAGGGCCTCCAGATCCCGCGCGATGTACGAGCCGCCGACGATGTCGAGTACGACGTCCGCCCCGCGTCCCGCCGTGAACGCGTCCACCGCCTCCACGAAGTCCTGGGTGCGGTAGTTCACCGCCGCGTCCGCGCCGACCTCGCGGCAGAAGTCCGCCTTCTCGTCGCTGCCGGCGGTCGCGATGACCTGCGCTCCGCGGGCGCGGCCGAGCTGGATGGCCATGGTACCGATGCCGCTGGAGCCGCCGTGGGCGAGCAGCACCTCACCTGCCGCGAGACCGCCGAGGTCGAAGACGTTCGACCAGACGGTCGCGGCGACCTCGGGGAGCCCGGCCGCCTCCACCAGATCGACGACGTCGGGCACCGGCAGCACCAGCCCGGCGTCGACCGTCACGAGCTCCGCGTACCCGCCGCCGGGAAGCAGCGCGCACACCCGGTCGCCGACGCTCCATTCGTCGACGCCGGCGCCGAGCGCGTCGATCGTGCCCGAGACCTCGAGGCCCGGCCACTCGGGCGCCCCGGGCGGCGACGGATAGAAGCCGCGCCGCTGGCTGAGGTCGGCGCCGTTGAGCCCGGCGGCGGCGACGCGGATGCGCACCTCGTTCGCCGCGGGTGCCGGGTCCGGTCGCTCGGCGACCTCCAGCACATCCGCGTCCCCGGGGTGCGCCACGATCACGGCGCGCATCAGGAGCGCCCCGCGCCCTGCACCGGACGGGTGCGGTCGGACCGGCGCCCGAGCACATCCCGCACCTTCACCTTGCTGGAGTACTCGATCGACCCGTAGCGGAACAGCCGCACCGCGATCCTCAGCACGATCACCGACAGCACGAACAGCTCGACGATGATGACGATGGCCTGCCAGAGCGGCAGCGAGCCGAAGGCGTTCAGGATGAGCGCGGTGATCGGGGCCGTGTACGGGAAGTACGCGAGCAGCTGCACGATCGGCGACTGCGGCGAGCTGATGGCGAAGCCCGAGGCGTACAGCGGGATGACGACCGCGAAGATGACGACGGAGAACACCGGGGCTGCATCCTTGGCCGTCGGCATGACCGCGCCGACCGCGACCAGCGTGCCGGTGAACAGGGCGAAGCCGCCGATCAGGATGAGCGCGCCGACGATCATCTTCTGCGGGTCGAACACCAGCCCGCTCAGGTCGAAGTCCGGCAGCTGCAGCTGATTCCGGAAGAAGAGGTACCCGATCAGCATCGGCAGCGCGAACACCGCCAGCTGGATGATCCCGATCGCGAACAGCGAGATGACCTTGCCGAGCAGCAGGTTCGTCGGATTGATCGTCGTCAGGATCATCTCCGTGACCCGGTTCTCCTTCTCCTCCAGCGTGGAGTTGAGCATCTGGTTGCCCAGGAAGACGATCACGATGAAGAACGCCGCGAGGAACAGCAGGGCGGGGAGGATCGCCTCGAAGCCGGGCGCCACCTTTCCGTTCAGGAAGGTCGTCGTGTTGGTCTTCACGTCGCCGCGCAGCACGGCGACCGTCGTCGGGTCGCCCACCTTCTTCTGCACGCTCGCCGACAGCAGCGACTCGGCCACCGCGGAGTACTTGCTGTTCTGGAAGACGCCGGAGTCCTCGCCGTAGACGCGGATCGTCTGCGTGGCCGGGTCGGCCGGATAGGAGAAGTACGCCGGCGTCCCGCCGATCTGCACCTCCTCGACGCCCTCCGCCTCGGACGATATCTCGGTGCCGCCGTACTGCTTCGCGATGGCGGGGTCCACGAGTCCTGACGAGTCCGAGTACAGGAACTCGAAGCGGGCGTTCTTCTGCTGGTCGGCGGTCTTCGCCGTGGACACGTTGGACGCGATGATGAGGCCGCCGAGGCCGAACACGAGGATCGGGATGATCAGCGTGACCGCCCAGAACCGGCGCTTGGTGATGGTGCGCCGGAACTCGAAGCCGATGACCGTGCTGAGGTTGTGCCGGGCCATGGTCAGTCCTCCTGGCTCTGCGCGCCGTAGACCTCGACGAAGATGTCGTCGAGCGATTTGCGGGTCGGCGCGAAGCGCGTCACCCGCACGCCCGCATCCACCAGCTCCCGGAGGATTGCGGCGGTGTCGGCGCCCTCGGCGGGCTCGAGCTGGGCGTGGCCGTCGGCGTCCGACAGCACCGTGTACGAGGCGGACGCGGGGATCGGTCCGTCGTGATCGACGTGCACGATCGTGCCGCCGAACTGGTCCTGCACCTGCTCGACGGTCCCGTACGCACGCGCCACGCCGTCCTTCAGGAGGATGACGCGGTCGCAGAGGCGCTCGACCTCCTCCATCTGGTGGGTGACCATCATGACGGTGGAGCCTGCACGCTTCTGATCGTCGATGATGTCCATCAGCAGGCGGCGGTTCACGGGGTCGAAGCCCTTGGTGGGCTCGTCGAGGATGAGCAGCTCGGGGTCGTTCATGATCGTCACTCCGAGTTGCACCTTCTGCTGCTGGCCGCCGGAGAGCTTGTCGAGCCGGACCTTCTCCTTATCGCCGATGCCGACGCGCTCCAGGTACTCGCGCGACCAGCGACGCGCCTGCTCGGCGCCGAGGCCCTTGAGCCGTCCGAAGTAGACCATCACGTCGATGACGGATTCCTTCTTGTACAGGCCGCGCTCCTCGGGGAGGTAGCCGAGCCGCTCGCCCGCCTCGGGGCTGAAGGTCCTGCCGTCGATGTGCAGGACGCCGGCCGTCGGCTGGTAGATGCCCAGCAGCGCGCGGATGGTCGTCGTCTTGCCCGAGCCGTTGCTGCCGAGGAACCCGAACGTCTCGCCGCGCTCGATGTCGAACGACAGGTCGCGGATGACCGTCGTGCGGCCGAAGTCCATCCTGAAGCCCTGGATGTGGACAAGCGGCTCGGTCGAGTCGCTCATGCCAGCGCCTCCAGCAGGGCCGCGTGGATGAGGCCGTTGGATGCGAGCGAGGAGCCGTTGCCCGGTCCGGGGGTGCCGTCGACCGAGGTGAACGTGCCTCCCGCCTCCTCCACGATCGGGATGAGCGCCGCGAGGTCGTACGTCTTCACTCCGAACTCGCCCACCGCGTCCAGGAGCCCGTCGGCGAGCAGCATATACGACCACATGTCGCCGTAGGCGCGGTCGCGCCAGATGCGGCGGGTGAGGGCGATCAGCCGGTCGAGGTACCCGGCCTGATCCCACTGCGCGATGCTCTGGAAGCTGAGCGACGCGTGCTCGAGGTCGGCGACTCCGGAGACGCGCATGCGTCGCGGTTCCGCCCCCGGCGCGTCCGTCGTCCACGCCCCTCCGCCGGCGGCCGCCACCAGCGGCGTCCCAGGGCGGGGGAGCTCACCACGCCCACACGCGGCACGCCGTCCACTGCGAGGGCGATGAGCGTTCCCCAGACGGGCACGCCGCGCAGGTAGTTGGCGGTGCCGTCGATCGGGTCGACGATCCACTGCCGCGCGGTGTCGCCCTCGGTGCCGTACTCCTCGCCGAGGATGCCGTCCGCCGGCCGCTCGACGGCGAGCGCCTCGCGGATCGCCCGCTCCACCGCGAGATCCGCCTCGGTGACGGGGGAGCGGTCGGGCTTCGTCTCGACGTGCAGGTCGCGGTCGCGGAAGCGTCCGAGCGAGATGCGGTCCGCCGCGTCGGCGAGACGCAGGGCGAGGTCGAGGTCGGCGGCGAGAGAGGACGCTGCGGTGTCGGTCACGCCACGAGCCTAGCGGCGGGCTTGGCAGCCGGGCCAGCGGAGGGTACCTCTGGATGCATGCGCAGGATCGTGTACGCGGGGACCGCCTTCTACACCGGTGACATGCTGGCCGAGGCGCTCCTCGAGTACGCCCGCGCGCTCGGACAGCAGGGGATCGCGGACACCGTGTTCGTCCCGGGCCGCACCATCCAGGGCGAGTTCGACCACGTCGAGGTGCTGATCGGTCCGGCGAGCCAGATCGTCAGTGAGCCGGTGGAGCTCATCGGCCCGGAGCTCCAGGACCCGCAGCTCGTCGACCGCCTGCGCGCATTGACGGCGCAGCTGGCGCCACGCCGACCCGAGGCCGAACCGGCCGATGGGGCGGACGGGGCGACCGGCACCGACGGCCGCCCCGCCTTCGACGACCTGTGAGGCCGTCACCCGTTCAGTGCGAGCGGCCGGCGACTCCGAGGGGGACGGGAGCCGTCATGGTGCCGATGCGCGCCGGACGTTCAGGGAGTTCGCCGTCCTCGCCGGTGACCACCAGGCCGTGGGAGCTCGCGGCGGAGTCGGCCAGCTGCTCCACCCACTTTCGGTTGATCGCGGGCACGCGCGAGCCGTCGAACTTGAAGTAGATCGGGATGCTCGGGTCGAGCCAGATGGCGCTGCGGCCATCCCCGACCTCCGGCGCATCCCGCCACGACATCGCGAAGGATTCGCGGCGCCGCAGCTTGTTGACGATCACGATCTGCAGGTGGGCGAGCAGCCGGTCCTCGAACTCGATGACGATGGAATCGTATGTGAGTGTTCCCATGACGCGCCTCCTCCGCCGGCCGCAAGCTCCAGAAAGCTCGAGTGGCGATAGGTCCAGTGTGATCCTCTCTGCGCAAGAAAGACACAGCGAGCGAAGACATTGCAGGTGTGCAACGGCCGCCCGCATGTCGGCTGAGGCGATACGCTCGCCGTAGCCCCGGGCGGGCGGAGCGGAGGGACGATGCGATTCATCCAGAAGCCGACGAGTGCCACTCGAGAGCCGACGCTGAGGGACCGCCCGTTCGTCTACGGCTACCTGCTCGCCCTCGGGGCGATCGGGGCGGTCGCAACGGGCTTCATGCTCTACGGCCTGCGGTCGATCCTGTTCTCGGTGTTCTTCGCGATGTTCGCGACGGTCGGCCTCGACCCGCTCGTCCGCTGGTTCCAGCGCCGGGGGATGAAGCGAGGCTGGGCGATCGTCACCGTCATCCTGCTGGTCGTCGCGCTGCTCATCGCCATCGTCTGGGTGATCGTGCCCCTGATCGTGCAGCAGATCGCATTCCTGGCCGACGCCGTGCCCAAAGAGGTCGCCACCCTGCGCAGCCAGGGCTGGTTCGAGTCCGTCAACGAGTCGACGAACGGGCTGGCCGGCCAGCTGGCGACGTGGGTCGCCACGCAGGTGAAGGATCCGCACACCTGGGCGACCATCGGCAACGGGCTGGTCGGCTTAGGGCTGTCGGTGCTGAACGCCGTCACCACCGGCTTCTTCATCGCCATCCTGACCATCTACTTCATCGCCTCCTACGACGCCACCAAGCAGGCCGCGTACCGGCTGGTGCGTCGCTCGCACCGGGCCCGCTTCGAGGGCTACGCCGAGCGGATCCTGCAGAACTTCGGCAAGTACCTGAGCGGGATGGTGATCCTCGCCTTCTGCAACTCGGTGTTCAGCCTCATCCTGCTGCTGGCGACCGGCGTGCCCGGCGCCTTCCTGATCGCGCTGGCCGCGTTCTTCATCACCCTCATCCCGCTGATCGGCACCGTGCTGACGACGGCGGTCATGTCGGTGCTCGCGTTCATCCACTCGCCGGTCAGCGGAGTGGTCGTGCTGGTGCTGATGCTCGTCTACATGCAAGTCGAGGCGTACATCCTCACCCCGCGGGTCATGGGGAAGGCGGTGCAGGTCCCCGGATCGGTGGTCCTGATCTCCGCGCTGGCGGGCTCCACGCTGTTCGGGCTGCCCGGCGCACTGGTCGCGATCCCGATCTCGGCGGGCGTCATCCTCATCATCAAAGAGGTCGTGATGCCCCGGAAGGAGCGCAGTTGACCCGAGCGATCCTCGATTGGCGAGGACCCGCGATCGGATGCTAGTGTTGAGCCTCGGTTCGGGAAACCGAACCGAATGCGCCTCTAGCTCAATCGGCAGAGCAATTGACTCTTAATCAATGGGTTCAGGGTTCAAGTCCCTGGGGCGCACCAGTAAAGGCCCCCGATCGCGCAAGCGGTCGGGGGCCTTTTCCGTTCGCATCTACTGGTCCCAACGCGCCGTTACCGCTTCGTGGGTAGCGGCGTGTTGGGACCAGCAGATGCGCTCACCCCGCGCCGCCCGTGCGCAGCCCCGGGGTGATCAGTCGCCACAGCGCCTCCAGCTCGGCGTCGACCGCGTCCTCGGTGCCGGAGTCGATCGCGACGGACAGCACGCCGAACAGGCAGTTGACGATCGTCTTCGCGGCGCGCATCCGGTCGAGGGATGCGGGGGCGTCGCCGTCCTCGATCGCCTCGTCGAGGAACGGGAGGAAGCGCTCTGCCCACGCGTCGTACGGATTGAAGCCGTCCGGGACGAGGCGGAGCTCCTGGCTGAGGCGCATCGCGGCGCGGGTGCGGATGTTCGTCGCCATGGTACGCGTCACCCGCCAGGCGAGCAGGCGCATTCCGGACAGGCCGCGGCCGCCGCGGTCGCGGACGTCCTGCACCATCGCGGGCCACGCGTCGAAACGGCCCGTGAGCACGGCGTCCGCCATGGCCTGCTTCGACTCGAAGTGGAAGTAGACGGCGCCCTTGGTGAAGCCAGTCGCGGCGATGATCCGGTCGAGGCGGGCGCCGCTGAAGCCGTACCGGGCGAATTCGGTCGCCGCGGCGTCGAGCACCGCCTCCCGGGTCTCAGCGGCCTGCCGAGCACGTTCTGCCATGCGACGGACCTTCCTCGTGCTGACGCTGGCCCCCGTGTGAAGGATATCGTGATGGACCGCCTCCGGTTCGATAGCGGACGGTGTGGATTCGATCCCAGCAGACCATATGGTTTGACTGTCACTCGGTACGTTGTTGAAGACGTGCGCTCGGCCCGCTAGGGTTGGAGAGCACCCACAGGGATTTTGGTATGTCCCGGGCGCGGTCTCCGGAACCCGCTAGGGGAGCAGTTCGCAGGCGACGGAGACCCTGGGCGAGGGCGGCGTGGGGGCGCCGCCCTCACCGCACCAGCCGGAGCCTGATCCACCGATAGGCGAGCCCCACCCCGACGACGGCCAGCCCCACAATGGATCCCGGAGGCAGGGCGGCGACGAGCACGACGCACCCGACCGCGCCGGCGGCCGCCAGGGACCGCGGGTAGCGGCGGCGGTCGCGGGACTGCGTCCACGCCGATGCGTTCGCGATGAAGTAATAGAGCAGCACGCCGAAGCTCGAGAACCCGATGGCGCCGCGCAGGTCGGTGACCGAGACGAGGATGCACACGACCAGCCCGAGAACGAGCTCGGCCCGGTAGGGGACGCGGAACCGCGGATGCACGGCGGCGAGCCAGGACGGCAGGTCGCTGTTGCGCGCCATGGCGAGCGTGGTGCGGCCGATGCCCGCGATCATGGCGAGTAGAGCGCCGAGTGCCGCGGCGGACGCGCCGACGGCGACGACGACTCCCGGCCACGGAGCACCGGTCGTCTCGGCGACCGCGCTGAGCGGCGCCGCGCTGGAGGCGAGGCCGGCCGGACCCAGCGCGTGCAGGGCCGAGACGGCGACGAGGGCGTAGACGACGAGCGCGATGGTCAGCGCCGAGGTGATCGCTCGCGGGATGGTGCGGGAGGGGTCGATGACCTCCTCGCCCATCGTCGCCACCCGGGCGTAGCCCGCGAACGCGAAGAAGAGGAAGGCGGCCGACTGGAGCACACCGTACACGGTGACGGGCGCCCCTGGGAGGGACGCGGAGCCGGAGGTGTGCGTGAAACCCACGACCACGGCAACCGTCAGCGCGAGCAGCGAGACGACGACCAGGAGGCGCGTGACCAGTGCGGTGCGGATGACGCCGAGCGTGTTGACGACCGTCAGGGCGACGACGGCGAGGATCGCGACCGGCTTCACCCAGGCCGCGGGGACGGCGTAGGTGGCGAAGGTGATCGCCATCGCGGCGGAGCTGGCGGTCTTGCCGATGACGAAGGACCAGCCCGCGAAGAACCCGGGCCACTCTCCCAGGCGCTCACGGCCGTAGACGTACGTCCCGCCGGAAGTCGGATACTGGGCGGCGAGCTGCGCGGAGGAGGTGGCGTTGCAGAACGCGATGAACCCGGCGATCAGCAGCCCGATCAGGAGCCCCGCTCCGGCGGCCGCGGCGGCGGGTGCGAACGCCGAGAAGATGCCGGCGCCGATCATGGAGCCGAGACCGATGACGACCGCGTCCCCGAGGGTCAGGCGCCGGGCGAGCTGGCCGTTCGTCACACGCCGAGCGTAGCGCGTCAGCGATCGCGGGCGATCACGGAGAAGTCCTCGTCCCCGTGCCCCGCATCCACCGCGCGCTGCAGCTCGGCGGCGACCAGCGCGGCGGCCGGCAGCGGGGTGTCGGCCGTGGAGAGCATGAGGCGCAGGTCCTTGGCCAGCAACGCCGCCGAGAACTGGGTGTTGCCGAAGTCGCCGGACGCGACGACGGGCCCTTCATCGCTGCGATGGATGCGATGGTCGTGAGCGGAGGACCGTCAGCACCTCCTCGGTGGAGAGACCGCCGGCACGGCCGAGGCGCAGGGTCTCGCTCAGGGCCTCCATCGAGGCGGCCAGCGCGAGGTTGGCGACGAGCTTGGCCGACGCCGCCTTCGAGGGCGCGTCGAACGTGCGGATCTTGTCGGGGTCCGCCCAGAGGCTGACGACGCCGCGCGCCTCGCGGACGTCGTCGTGGGCGCCGCCGATGAGCACGGCGAGGCTGCCGGCCCGGGCGGGCGCGAGCGACCCGACGACGGGCGAGTGGACGTAGCGGACGCCGCGGCCCGACGCCCAGGCGGCGAAGTCGTCGGCGTCGGACGGCGCGACCGTTGTCACGTCGATCCAGAGCGCGCCCGACGGGATGGCGAGGCCGGGGTCCACGATCGTCTCGCGCACCGCATCCGGGCCGAAGAGGACGGAGACGACCACGGCGGCATCGGCCACCGCCTCCTCGGGGGAGGACGCGATCCGCGCGCCCCGGCGGCCGACGGTCTCGGTGGGACCGGATGAGCGGTTCCAGGCGGTGACCGTGTGACCGGCGTCGATCAGGTGGGTGACGAGCTCCCGGCCCATGCGGCCGAGTCCGAGCAGCGCGATGTCCATGCGGTCCACAATGCGCCCGCCACCGCGCCGGGGGAAGGGGTGCGCTCAGACGGGAAGGGCGGCTCGTCGCCGGAGCAGGAACGCGCGCTCGGCCTCGCCGGTGCACAGGGCGGCGGCTCGGTCGAACTCCTCGGCGGCCTCGGCCGGGCGGGCGGCGCGCGCCAGCAGCCCGGCGCGGACGCCGTGCAGGAGGTAGAACCGGGCGAGCGGTTCGCGCAGCGGCTCGACGACCTCGAGCGCGGCGGTGGGGCCATCCACCTCCGCCACGGCGACCGCGCGGTTGAGCGCGACGATCGGCGTCGGCGCGACGCGGAGGAGCTGGTCGTACAGCGCGACGATCTGCGCCCAGTCCGTCTCCTCGGCGGTGCGGGCGTCAGCGTGCACCGCCTGGATCGCCGCCTGCAGCTGGTACGGACCGGGACGCCCGCGCCGTAGGCAGTCCCGCACCAGGGCGTGACCCTCGGCGATGAGCTCCGGGTTCCACAGCGTACGGTCCTGCTCCGGCAGCGGCACGAGCCCGCCGCCGGCGTCGACGCGCGCGGCGCGGCGCGCATCCACCAGCAGCACGAGGGCCAGGAGCCCGAGCACCTCCTCCTCGTCCGGCAGCAGCGACCGCAGGACGCGGGCGAGCCGCACGGCCTCGTCGCACAGCTCCTCGCGCACCAGGCGGTCGCCCGCGGAGGCGGCATAGCCCTCGCTGAACACCAGGTACAGCACCGCCAGCACCGACCGCAGCCGTCCCGGCAGGTCGGCCGCCGAGGGGATGCGGTACGGGATGCGCGCGTCGCGGATCTTGGCCTTCGCGCGGGAGAGGCGCTGCGCCATGGTCGGCTCGGGCACCAGAAAGGCGCGCGCGATCTCGGCTGTGGAGAGCCCGCCGAGCAGCCGCAGCGTCAGCGCGACGCGTGCCTCGGGGGAGAGGGCGGGGTGGCAGCAGGTGAAGATGAGGCGCAACCGGTCGTCGGGGATGTCGTCGGGCTCGGCGGCGTACTCCGAAGGCGGCGCGAGCTGAACCGCCTCGGCCTCCCGCGACCTGCCGACGCCTTCGCGCCTCAGCCGGTCGATCGCCCGTCGCCGAGCGGTGGTGATGATCCATCCGGCCGGAGCGGGTGGGATGCCGTCCCGCGGCCAGCGCTCCGCGGCGACCGCGAACGCCTCCTGCACCGCGTCCTCGGCGCCGTCGAGGTCGCCGAGGACGCGGTACAGCACGGAGACGGCGCGGCCGTACTCCTCCCGGAAGATCCGCGCGATCCGGCCGTCGTCATCCATCGGTCGTCACCCGCGGAAGGGCCGCACCTCGATCGGCAGGGTGGTGGCCAGGGCGAGCCGGCGTCCCCACTCGAGCGCCGCGTCCAGGTCCGGGACGTCGACGATCGAGAACCCGCCGAGGTGCTCCTTGCCCTCGGCGAACGGACCGTCGGTGACGAGCACGTCGCCGTCGGCCGGCCGCAGCACGGTCGCGGACTCCGGCGGGAGCAGCCCGTTCGAGAACACCCACACGCCGGAGGTGCGCATGTCGGTGTCCACCGCGGTCACGTCGCGGTCGATGCGCGCCATCACGTCCGGCTCCGGGATGGGGCCGACGGGTTCGATGACGCTGAGCAGGTACTGGGTCATGATGGTGATCCTTCCCGAGCGCCCGGGTCGACGGGAAGGGCGCTCTCACCGTCTACACGAACGCGACCCCGCTATTTCGACACCTCCCGCTCCAGCAGAGCCACACCGATCTTGGAGTCGGCCATGCCGTAGAAGACCCAGTCGCGTCCGTCGACCGTCTCGATCGCCGTCGGGAAGACGACGTTGGGCACGATGCCGCTGCGCTCGTCCTCGGTCTCGGCCGACAGCAGCGGCTCGGAGGTCCGCTGCAGCACGCGCCACGGCTCGTCGCCGTCGAGGATCATCGCCCCGGCCGCGTAGTTGACGTTCTTCTGCTGCGCGACGCCGGACTCCAGCCGCCCGGTGACGCCGTGGTGGAGGAGCAGCCAGCCCTCGGGGACGCGGCGGGGGGCGGGTCCCGCGCCGATCTTGAGCTCCTCGAAGGGGAACTCGGGCCCCGCGAGGAAGCGGTTCTGCCGCCAGCGCGCCAGCTCGCCGAGGTCGCGCTGCACGTCGTCGAGCTGGATGAACGCGATCCAGATGCTCGGCCGGCTCTCACCCGCGGGAGGATGCTCGCCCTCGCCCGGCCGGATCTCGCCGAGATCCCATACCGGCCGGTGCAGCACGGCGAGGCTCGGCGTGCCGTCGGGCGCGGTGACGGGCTCGGGGAAGAACACGGTGTCCTTGTTGTGGAACAGCGACAGGTCGACCCCGAGCGCGTCGTCGTACGCGAACGTAACGGGACCGAGCCGGCGCCAGGCGCGTAGATCGTCGGACACCGCGACGGCCGTGTGCGGGCCGAGCGGGCCGTAGGCGACGTACGTCATCACGTGCAGCCCGAGCGACGGGATGAAGGTGGTGCGCGGGTCCTCGACGCCGGCGTTGCTGCGCCCGCGTTCGAACGGCCGGTCGGGCTCGAGCACGACGCCCTGCCGCTCGACGGCGACCGGCGTGCCGTCCTCGACGACGACGCGGGCGAGGCCGACGCGCGACACGTTGCCCTCGGCGACGAGCCGCGGCAGCAGGTACAGCTCGCCGTCGGGCCCGCGGCCGGAGGCGGGATTCAGGACCCCCTCCGCCTCGAGCGCGTCGCCGGCGACCGGCGTCATCACGACGCCGGCGCGGGTCAGCCGATACGGAAACGGGGTCATGCGTCCACCTCCCGGTAGAAATAGAGTTCGCGTTCGCCGGCGGGAGCGTCCCAGCCCTGCGCGAAGGACCAGCGGCCCCCGATCTTCTGCAGGCCGCCCCAGGCGAGGGAGCCGCCGCGGTTCACGGCGCGTTGCGTGAAGGGGTCGTCCAGCGCGTACAGCGCCTGCGCGGCGGCGAAGTCGCCGTGCTCGTCGGCGTAGAAGAAGTCGAGCACCAGGCGCTCGCCGTCCACGACCGCGCACGCGACCTCGAAGAGCGAGCCCTTCAGCTCCGAGAGGTCGAGGTACGGCTGCGTCTCGAAGCGCCAGTCGAGCCCGTCCGCCGAGCGGCCGACGGTAGGCCGGCCCCCGCATCCCTCGGACAGGAACATGAGGTACTCGCCGCCGATCCGCACCGCGCGCCCGGCGGCGTCCCGGGGGAGGACCGCGCCCTTCGCCCAGTACTCGGAGACGTCGTACGGCACGACGAGACCGCGCTTCTCCCAGTGCTCGAGGTCGTCGGAGACGGCGGACATGATGTCCACCGCGACCGACCCGTCCTCGCGCCGCCAGATGGCGTTGTAGAACAGCACGTAGCCGTCGTCGAGCGCGTAGACCTTCGGGTCCTCGCAGCCCAGCTCCTCGTTCGCGAGGGTGGGGTAGACGATGGGATTCAGCGGCGAGTCCGTCCACACGCCGTCGCGGCGGACGGCGTGCCCGATCCGGCTCGCGGTCGACTCCTTCCGGGGCGACGCGCGGTAGATCAGGTGCAGCTCGTCGCCGCGCTCGATCACGGTCGGGTTGAAGATCGAGTCGCTCGTCCATCCGATCCCGGTCGGGTCGTCCCACTGGCCGTCCAGGCGGAAGGTCAGCGCGTCGTCCCGCCGGAATGGTCCGATCGCCCACTCGGGGCGCTCCGGGTAGTGGGCCGAGAACTGATCCGTCGAGATGCGGTCGGTCAGGGCGTTGGTGTGCGCCAGCGCCTCGCGGTAGCTCGCGAGCAGCGCCTCCCGGTCGACGCTCGTGTCCACCCCGCTCATCCCTTCACCGATGATCCGAGGTCGCTGGACGTGAAGTACCGCTGGAACACGATGAACAGCACGACGACCGGGGCCGCGAGCACGACCGCACCCGCCAGGATGGCGCCGTACGGGTTCGCGGTCGAGCCGGACACGTTCGAGATGTAGTTGGCGAGCGAGACGGCCAACGGCTGCAGACTCGCGTCCTTGGTGATCAGGAACGGCCAGAGGAACTCGTTCCACGGCCCGATGAAGGTGAGCAGCAGCGCCGTGACCAGCGCCGGACGCACCAGCGGGAGCGCGATCCGCCACAGCAGCCGGAACTCGCCCGCGCCGTCCACCCGGGCCGCGTCGAACAGCTCCCGGGGAAGCTGCAGGAAGTACTGACGGAAGATCAGCACGGCCGCGGAGTTGATCACGAACGGCAGGATCATGCCGAGGTAGTTGTCCGCCAGCCCGTAGCTGCGGGCGATGAGCACGTACAGCGGGATCATCAGCAGCTGGAACGGGATGGTCTGCACGAGCAGCGCCAAGGCGAAGGTCACCCCGCGGCCGCGCCACTGCAGGATCGCGAGGGCGTACCCGGCGAGCACGCCGAAGACGACCGTGCCGAGCAGCACCCCTCCGGTGAAGATGCCGGAGTTGATGAGGCCCTGCACGAGGTCGATGCGCGAGTCGATGTTCACGTAGTTGTTGAGCGTCAGGTTCGCCGGATTGGGGAACGCACCGGCGACCGTCGTGTTCGGCGACGTCTGCAGCGACCCGACCACCATGTAGTAGAAGGGGAACAGGAACGCGATCGCGCCGATGGTCAGCACGATCCCCTGCACGATGGCCTGGCCGCGGCTGAGGCCGCGCGGGTTCGCGAGGTCGCGGCGCTTCCGCCGCGGGCTGCGCGTGGGCGGCGGCGCCGGCTCCATGCGCTGATTCGTCTGGGTCATCAGTCCCTCCCTCCGACGAAGCGGTTCTGCAGCCAGCCGATGATGAGCACGCCGATCACCAGCACGATGCCGATCGCGGCGGCGTACCCGGGATGGCCCTGCTGGATGCCCTGCTGGTAGACGAGGAGAACCGGGCTCGCCGAGTGCCCGTCGGGGCCGCCTCCTCCGGTGAGGAGGTACGGCTCGGTGAACAGGTTCGCTCCGGTGATCGTGGCCAGCAGCAGGACGAGGACCGTCGCCGAACGCACGCCCGGGACGGTGACCGAGAAGAACTGGCGCACCTTGCCCGCGCCGTCGGTCGCCGCGGACTCGTAGAGCTCGGTCGGCACGTTCTGCAGCGCGGCGAGGTACAACAGGATGTAGAACCCGAGGCCCTTCCACGTCACGTAGATCGCGATGGTCGGCATGGCCAGCACCGGGCTCGAGAGCCAGCTCGGGCTGGGCGCGAGCGGGCCGAGGATGTTGTTGATCAGGCCGTTCTGGCCGAAGAGGAACAGCCAGACGCCGATGATCGCCACGCTCGCCGTGACGTAGGGCACGTAGTAGCTCGTCCGCAGGAACGTCCGGAACCGCGTGATGCTGTTGAGCCCGGAGGCGAGCAGCAGCGACAGCACGACGGTCAGCGGGACGTTGATGATGAGGAAGATGCCGACGTTGACGAACGACTGGAGCACCTGCGGGTCCGTGAACACCTGGATGTAGTTGTCCAGGCCGACGAACGGCTGGGTGACGTTCGCCCCGGGCGCCGCGAAGAAGTAGTCGAAGAACGACATGTACACCGCGAAGCACAACGGGAACGCGTAGATGACCAGCACGAACACGATGTACGGCGCGCTGAAGAGCCAGCCGAGCGGGTTCCTGCCGAGCACGCGCTGGACGATCGGCGCACGATGGCGCCGGCCGGGGCCGGCGGCGGGCGCGGTGCCCGCCGCCGGGGGTGCGGAGGTGGTGGTCATGGTTACTTCTGGGCCTGCAGCTTGTCGATCTTGTCGGAGGCGGCCTTGAACGCGTCCTCGACCGAGCCGCTGCCGTTCACCACGGCCTTGGTGTAGGCGTCACGCAGTGCCTGCATCTGGGCGATGGTGTTGGTGCCGGTCGGGTCGTCCGTGGTCCGGGCGCTCTGGTCGCCGAACTCCTTGTACGCCGGGTGCGCGTCGAAGTAGCTCGAGTAGGTGCTCGCCACGTCGGTGCGGATCGGCATCTGGCCGGTCACATCCAGCAGCTTGCCGTCCTGCTCCTTGCTCGTCGCGAACCTGATGACGTCCCACGCCGTTCCCTGGTTCTTGCACGAGGTGTACATGCCGATGTTCTTGGCGTCCGGGAACGTGTAGACCTCGTTGGCCGGCTTGCCGTCCTTGGTCGGGACGGGGACGGAGCCCCACTGCACCTTGTCGCCGTAGTAGGCGATGGCCCACGGTCCGACGATCGCCATGGCGGACTTGCCGTCGGCGAACGCGTCACCCTGGTACTGCTCCTTGCCGGCGAGGCCGTCGCTGTAGATCTGCTTCCAGAAGTTCGCGACGTCCAGCGAGTCCGAGCTGGTGACCGTCGACTTGCCGTTCTCGATGAACGTCTTGCCCCCGGTCTGCGCGGCGAGCAGCGGGAGGTAGTCGAAGTTGACCTGGAAGAACTCGCTGGTCGGCGCGGGGTAGATCGCGTAGGGCGCGGCGCCCGACGACTTGATCTTCTGTGCGGCCGCAAGGAAGTCGGAGTACGACGACAGCTTCGGGTTCTCGGGGTCGAGTCCGGCCTTCTGGAAGATGGCCTTGTTGTAGAAGATCATGACCGGGTTCTGCTTCCACGGCATCTGGTAGTAGTCGCCGTCGGCCGACTTGTACTGCTTCGCCGCGTCGCCGCTGCGCGCCTCGATGTACTTCGCGCCGTCGGAGAACTTGGAGAGGTCGACGAGGCCGCCCTGTTTCTGCCACTGACCGGTGGCGGCAGGGAGGTTGTTGAACACCAGGCAGGGCGTGGTGCCCGCGGTGATCGCGGCGCCGATGACCTCCTCGGTGCTCTTGCCGGCGGGCACCTCCTGGGCCTTGATCTGCTCCTTCGGGTGCGCGGAGTTCCAGGCCGAGACCATGGACTTGCCCCACTGCACCTCCTGCTCGTTGTTCGAGTACCAGATGGTGATGGGTCCGTGCGCCTTCATGGCGTCGCTGCCGCCTCCGCCGCCGCTGGAGCCGCAGGCGGCGAGGGTTCCGGCGACGATGCCGGCGGTGACGAGCGAGACGGCGATTCTACGCATTCGCATGGTGTGCCTTTCGATGGGTTGCGAGGTTCAGCGGGCAGTGGGCGACGCCGTGGAGGCGCGCACCACCAGCCGTGCCGGGGGGAGGGCGACATCGCCCGCTTCGCCGTCCTCCACCAGCCGCAGCAGTGCGGTGGCGGCGGCCTGTCCGAAGCCGGCGGGGTCGTTGTCGAGGGTGGTGAGGGAGGGATAGACGTAGGACCCGATCTGGGACCCGTCCAGCCCGGTGACCGAGAGCTCGCCGGGGAGGTCGAGCCCGCGTTCGTGGGCGACGCCCATCCCGGCGATCGCCATGGGGTCGTTCCCGTAGACGATGGCGGTCGGGCGGTCCTCCCCGTCGAGCAGTGCGGCGGTGGCGGCCGCGCCCTGTTCCGGGGAGAAGTCGGTGGGGACGATGAGCGGGGTCAACCCCGCCTCGTGCGCGGCGCGCTCGAAGCGCTCCCGGCGGCGGCGTCCGTGCAGCATCCGCTCGTCGCCCGAGACGTGGGCGATGCGACGGTGGCCGAGCCCGACCAGGTGCGCGACGAGCTCGTCGATGCCGGGATCGTAGTCGCGGGTGACCGCGGGGAACGGGCTGCCACCGAGCGGCTCGCCGAGCGACACCGCGGAGGAGCCGAGGCGTTCGATGAGCGGGATGCGCTCATCCTCGGCCAGCAGGTCAGTGAGCAGGAAGCCGTCGACGCGCTTGTCGGAGGCGAGCCGCTCGTAGGCGCGCTGCTCAGCCGCCGCGTCCGGGACGACGGTCAGCACCAGGACGTTGCCGCGCTCGGCGAGGACGGCCTCGACACCCGCGATGAAGCCCGCGAAGAACGGGTCGACCTCGATGGTGCGGGGCTCACGGCGGAGCACCAGGCCGAGCGCGTAGGCGCGGCGCGTGGTCAGTCCGCGGGCGCCGGGGTGCGGCGTCCAGCCGAGCTCGCGGGCGGTCTGCAGGATGCGCTCCCGCGTCTCGGTCTTCACGCCCGGCCGGTCGTTGAGCGTGAGCGAGACGAGCGACTTGCTCACGCCCGCCGCCCGTGCGACGTCGTTGATGGTGACGCTGGCGGGGTTCACTTCGGCGTCACCACCGTGAACCCGCCCGGCTGCACCACGACGAAGCCGTGGGCGCCGACGGTCTGGGTGCGGCCGACCTGGCGGCCGGCGGAATCGTAGCTCGTCGCGGTGACCGGACCCGACGCGGTGAGCTTCTGCGGCACCGGCAGGTTCGTCGCGTTGACGAACACGTCGAGCGCCGTGGAGCCGGCGAGGCCGAGGTGGGACACGATCGGCTGCACGAGGAGCGCATCCAGGCGGGCGGTGCCGGACACCCGGGCGGTGACGGCCGTCGCCTGCGCGGGGACCGGGACGGGCAGGGTCTGCGGGAGCAGGAAGACCGGGCTGGGGGCGATGCCCTGGGCGCCGGGTCGGACGTTGTCGGTGCGGCCGAGGGGGAGCGCGATGCGGCCGACGGACGCGGTCCAGCTCGTCGTGCCGGAGCCGCCGGGGCCGAGGTCGGCGATCGGCAGGATGCGCGCCGCCGGGTGACCGGCCGGGAGCGAAACCGTGACGGTCGAGCCCGCGCCGGCCTGGAGGTAGGCGCCGCCCGACCAGTTGGCCGAGCCGGTCCACGCCGACGGCGGGGTCACCGTGGTCACCGGGCCGGTCGTCGTGCCGCTCTCGGCTTCGACGACGCTCAGCCCCTGCGTGGCGGTGGTGCGGGTCAGCGCGGTGGCCGTGCGGGCGATCGCGGGACGCGCGTCCAGCGCCAGCATGCTCAGCTCCGTGTGGATGACCGACTCGGCGCCGCAGTTGCGGTTGACCGTGCCGTCGGCCGCGATGCCGTCGACGCACACGCCCGTCGCCGGGTCGTAGGCGGGCGTCCCGGCGCGGTTGGCGCCGAAGTACCAGGCGGCTTGCGCACCCGCCAGGGCGGCGAGGCCGGACGCGCCGGTGGCGTCGGACGCGGCCACCAGCCCCTCGAGGCGCGAGTCGACGCCGTAGGCGATCTGCGTGCGGTCCGCGGGCGTCGGCGTCCAGCCGTTGTCCGGTCCGCCCGTCGCCAGCAGCTGCGCGGTGAACTGCGCGAGGTCGGTGGTCGCCGCCTTCTGCAGGCCGCCGTCGTGGAGGACGCCGGCCGCCGCGGTCAGGGCGGCGGGCTGCATCCCGGCCCAGGCATGCCAGAACGTGGGGGAGTTCGCCTCGGGCAACAGTGCGCCGAACGGCCACTGGCCGACGCCGCCGCTCTGCAGCTTCGCGATGCCCTCGCTGTAGTGCGCGAGCGCGGTGCGGGCGGTGGAGTCGCCGGGAGCGGCGGCCGAGAAGGCGCTCAGGCCGAGCACCGCCTCCGCGGTCGCGCCGGCGCTCCCGACGATCAGCCAGCCGGGCACGGTGACGCCGTTGGCGACCTGGGTCTGCGGATACTGCGCGAGCGACTGGCGCTGAAGCGCGGCGAGCGCGAGGTGCATCCGGTCGGCGAGGAAGGACGCGAATGCCGGGTCGGCGGCGCGGAAGCCGGCATAGCCCTCGCCCAGCGCCCACACCGTCCGCGCCAGCCAGAACGACTCGGCCGAGTCGGACGGGTCGGGCAGCTCCTTCGGGATGGCCGACGGGTTGAGCGTGCCGTCGTGCTGCTGCCAGAGGACGACGTTGCCGGCGTTCGGACCGTCGGCGGTCTGCAGGTAGGTCAGCGAACGGAGCAGCTCGTAGGCGGAAGTCCTGCTCGACGCGGTGCCGTTCTGCTTCCAGTCGCGGAGGTAGACGACGGCGGCGCGGGAGATGTCGTCGGCGTCGTAGGCGCCCTGGGCGTACCAGCCCCGGGCCGAGTCGGTGATCGGGCCGCCGCCGACGCGGTGGAAGGTGCCGTCGGACTGCCGGTCGGCGTACACCCACGGCGCGCGGGCGGTGGGCTCCTCCGCGGCGCGGTAGGTGGTGTGGCCGGCGACGCCCGGCAGCAGCGGCACGTCGTCGAGGAGGAAGTCGAGGTGGGAGAGGTTGGTCAGCTTCGTCGGCGCGGCTGTGGCCTGGGCGGCGGGAGCCGTCGTGGTCGCCAGCGCGGGTATCCCCGCCCCTGTGAGGGCGAGCGTGGCGCCCAGGGCGAGGCCGAGGACGGCCTTCTGCATCGTCAGTGTTCGGTTGCGCATCGTTGCGTCCCTTGTGGTCGTTTCCCCCGAAGGGGGGTGATCTAAACCGGTTTAAAGGACGGTAGACGCTGTCCTGCAGAAAGTCAACGTGCAGTCTTGTGGAGCTGGCCGCGGCACGACCAGACTGGCCGCACCGCGACCGACCACGCCGCACCGACGAGGCAGGAGGACCACCCGTGGAGTACAAGGACATTCCCACCAAGGCCGACGTCGAGCGGATCGCCGCGATGCGTCAACCCGGCTGCGTCAGCATCTACCTGCCGACCGGGACGACCCCCGCGGAGGCCGATCGTGCGCGCATCGAGTTGAAGAACCACCTCGCCAGCGCGGTCAAGGCGCTCGAGAGGCTGGAGGTGGGGCGGTCGCGCATCCAGTCCATTCAGGCGGAGGGGCAGCGCATCCTCGACGACCGGGACTTCTGGCGCTACCAGTCCCGCTCGCTTGCGGTGTTCCTCGACGGCGACCTGGCCGAGACGTTCCGCCTGCCGAACCGGCTGGGCACCGCATGCGAGATCGCAGACCGGTTCTACGTCAAGCCGCTGCTGCGCGCGCTGACCTTCCCGCAGTCGGCGCTCATCCTCGCCCTCGCGGGCAACTCCGTGCGGCTGCTGCACATCTCGCCCGACCGGCCGCCGGAGCGGATCGACGTGCCGGGGATGCCGCGCGACGTGGCGGCGGCGGTCGGACTCGCCTCGGTGAGCGGCCGGTCGCCGGACGGCCGCATCCAGGGCTCCGAGGGCCAGAAGGTGCGGATGCTGGAGTATGTCCAGGCGATCGAACGCGCCCTGCACCCGCTGCTGGCCAACTCCACCGAGCCGCTCATCCTCGCCGCCGCCGAGCCGCTCGCGGGCATCTTCCGCGGCGCCGGCGAGCATCCGCGGCTCGTGGCCGAGACGATCGGCGGAAGCCCCGAGGACAAGACCGACGAGGAGATCGCGACGGCCGCCCGCGGCGTGCTCGACCGGTTGTACGCGAGCAAGGTGGCCGCGCTGCGGGATGCCTACGAGGCCCGGATCGCGGCCGGCACGGCCCTCGTCGACCTCAGCGACATCGCCCGCGCGGCGACCTTCGGCGCGGTGGAGTCGCTGGTGATCGACATCGACCGCCGCGTGCCCGGGTCGGTCGATGAGGACACCGGGGCGATCACGCTCGCACCCGAGGACGAGCCGGGGGAGTACGGCGTGGTGGACGAGGTGCTGCGGCGGGCGCTGGCCTCCAAGGCGAAGGTCTACGCCCTGCGCGCGGAGGACGTCCCGGGCGGCGGAGCCGCGGCCGCCGCCGTGCGCTATCCGGTCTGACGCCCTTCAGCGGCGCGGCTGCACCGTCATCACGAGCAGTTCCTGCACGCCGGCGAGCCAGTCGTAGACGGCGCGCTGCAGCGCGGTGTCCTCGTCGTGGATGTCGCCCTCGTCGCCGTCCTGGTGGATGCCGAGCCGCGCCGCGAGCACGAGGCGGATGTCGGTGATCGTGCGGAGCCACGCCGTCACCTGCGCCGGGTCCAGCACCGCGACCGTCGTCCCGTCCTCGCGACGGGACAGGGACTCGATCATGGTGCGTGCGCTCGCCTCCTTGCGCTCGGCGAGGCCCGCGGCGGTGAAGCGGCGGAACTCGGCGGACGCCTGAGGGTCGTCCGGGTAGGCGTCCGGCAGCAGCCGGTCGAGTGCCGGGTCGAAGCCGTCGGCGTCCGGGTCGGCAGCCGCGCGCGCCAGGTCGATGGACTGCTCGGCGAGCGACGTCAGCAGCTCGGCCTCGTCCTCGGGGAAGCGCGCCGACACGGTCCCGTCGCGGTGCTTGCGGAACGGGGTCATGCGTCCGCCTTCGTCAGCGTCGCCCACAGGCCGTAGTCGTGCATGGCCTCCACGTGCCGCTCCATCTCCTCGCGCGTGCCGGTCGCGACGACCGCGCGCCCCTCGGTGTGCACCAGCATCATGAGCCGCTCGGCCTCCCGGCGCGGGAACCCGAAGTACGTCTGGAAGACGTAGGTCACGTAGCTCATGAGGTTGACCGGGTCGTTCCAGACGATGGTCACCCAGGGGGAGCCGAGCTCGAGCAGCTCGTCCGTCCCGGTCTCTTCGAGGGTGTCGGCGCCGGTGGCCGGGAGGGAGCTCACAGCGGGAGGCCGCCGATCGCGTCCGCCGCGCGGACCAGCGTCAGGTGGGTCAGCGCCTGGGGCGTGTTGCCCGCGTGCGAGCGGCCCTCGACGTCGTATTCCTCGGAGAGCATACCGACGTCGTTGGCCAGGCCGAGCAGCCGGTCCATCATCCGGATCGCGTCGTCGCGGCGTCCCGATTGCGCGTACTGCTCCACCAGCCAGAACGAGCAGGCGAGGAAGGGATGCTCTCCCGGCGGCAGCCCGTCGACGCCGGACTCGGTACGGTAGCGCAGCAGCAGCCCGTCCCGCAGCAGGTCGGTCTCGAGCGCCTTCACGGTGCCGAGCATCCGCGGGTCGTCGTAGTCGATGTAGCCGACCTGGGCGAGCTGGAGGAGGGACGCATCCACCTCGGTCGTGCCGAAGTGCTGCACGTACGTGCCGCGGTGCGGGTCCCAGCCGTTCGCCTCGATGTCGGCGCGGATGGCGTCGCGCTCGCGCTTCCACCGCTCGGCCGGCCCCTCGAGGCCGTACTCCTCGACGGCGCGGACGGCGCAGTCGAAGGCGGCCCAGACGAGCGCGCGCGAGTGGACGAAGTGCTGCGGCTTGTCGCGGATCTCCCAGATGCCGTGGTCGGGCTCGCGCCAGTGCTGCTCCAGGTAGCCCATCAGTGCGCGCTGCAGTGCCCACGAGAACCGCGTCTCGGCGTTGCCCTCGCGGCGGCCGCGGTCGAGCGCCAGCATGACCTCGCCGATCACGTCCGCCTGGAACTGGTTGGAGGCGTCGTTGCCGATGCGCACCGGATGCGCTCCCTGGTAGCCGGGGAGGCTGTCGATGATGCGCTCGTCGAGGTCGCGCTCGCCCGCCAGGCCGTACATGATCTGCACGTCGCCCGGGTCGCCCGCGATCGCGCGCAGCAGCCAGTCTCGCCAGTGGTCGACGTAGTCGTCGTAGCCGTGGGCGAGGAGAACGGCGATGGTGAGGGACGCGTCCCGCAGCCAGACGTAGCGGTAGTCCCAGTTGCGCTCGCCCCCGTACGCCTCGGGCAGCGAGGTGGTCGCGGCGGCGACGATGCCGCCGGTCTCGAGGTGCGAGAGGGCGCGCAGCAGGAGCAGCGAGCGCACGACCTCGTCGCGGTACGGCCCGTCGTGCTCGCAGCCGCTCGCCCACGTCGTCCACCACTCGCGGCTGTGCTGGATGGAGTGCTCGACGTCGAGCGCCGGCGGGGCGTCGCGGTGCGACGGGAACCAGGTCAGCGTGAGGTCGACCGTCTCGCCCGCGTGAACGGTGAACTCGCCCTCGTGCGCGTGGTTCGTCGCATGCAGCTGCGCGCCGCGCACGACGATCGCGTCGGGTCCGGCGACCGCGATGAGCGCATGCGGCTTCTCGGTCTTGTCCTGGCGGACCCACGGGATCGCGGTGGCGTAGCCGAAGCGGATGCGCAGGTCCTGACGCATCTGCACCGTCCCGCTCACCCCGCGGACGCGACGGATGATGTCGGCGCGGTGGTCGTCCATGGGCATGAGGTCGATGACCTCGACCTCGCCCTCGGCGGTCACCCAGCGGGTGACGAGGATCATCGTGTCCTTCTCGTAGCGGCGCGTGCTGCTCGCCTCGGCATCGACCGGAGCGACCAGCCAGCGGCCGTGGTCCTCGGTGCCGAGCAGGGCGCCGAACATCGAGCGCGAGTCGTACCGAGGGAGGCAGAGCCAGTCGATGCTCCCGTCCTTGCCGACGAGGGCCCCGGTGAAGCAGTCACTGATCAGGGCGTAATCCTCGATGGGGAGCGACATATTCCCAGTATGGCCGTACTGTGATCGCCATGACGCAGGCTGTGGACACTCTTGTCATTCTCGGAGCATCCGGCGACCTCACGTCGAGGCTGCTCCTTCCCGCCATCGGCCAGCTGCTCACCGATCAGCCGAAGCGCGCCGTCTCCCTCGTCGGCTCTGCCAGCGATGACCTCGACGACGACGCGTGGCGCGCGATCGTGAAGAAGTCGTTCGCGACGGTCGGGGCCAAGGGCGCCGCGATCGAGAAGCTGCTGAAGGAGACCCGCTACGTGAAGGCGGACGCCACCAGCGCCGACGACCTCGAGAGCCTGCTCCGGAGCGTGAAGGGCGTGCCCGCGCTGTACTTCGCGCTGCCGCCCGCCGTGACAGCGAAGGCCTGTAAGGCGCTCGGGACCTTCGAGCTGCCGAAGGGCCTGACCCTCGCCCTCGAGAAGCCGTTCGGCACCGACCGGAAGAGCGCCATCGCGCTCAACGAACAGCTGGCGACGCTGGTGCCGGAGTCCCAGATCCACCGGGTGGACCACTTCCTCGGCCAGTCGAGCGTGTTCAACATCCTCGGCGTCCGGTTCGCGAACAGCATCCTGGAGCCGCTCTGGAACGGCCGGCACATCCAGTCGGTCGACGTCATCTACGACGAGACGCTCGCCCTGGAGGGACGTGCCCGCTACTACGACGGCGCCGGCGCCCTGATGGACATGATCCAGAGTCACCTGCTGCAGGTCATGGCGGTGCTCGCGATGGAGCCGCCGTCGACGCTCGGCGAGGCGGACCTGCGCGACGCTAAGCAGCTGGTGCTGCGCGCGACGAAGGTGTGGGCCGACGACCCGGTCGCCTCGAGCCGTCGGGCGCGTTACGGCGCGGGGAAGATCGACGGCAAGAAGCTGCCTGCCTACGAAAACGAGGAGGGGGTCGACCCGAAGCGCGAGACGGAGACGCTCGCCGAGGTGACCCTACAGGTGGACACCTGGCGCTGGAGCGGAGTGCCGTTCACCCTGCGCTCGGGCAAGGCGCTCGGCAGCCGCCGGCGCGAGATGGTCGTCACCTTCGTGCCGGCCGCGCACATCCCGTCCGGACTGAAGGGGGCGACAGAGCCGGCGAAACTCCGGCTGATGTTCGCGCCCGACTCGATGTCGTTCGAAGTGAACATCAACGGCTCCGGCGATCCCTTCGAGCTGGAGCGCGCGTCGCTGACGGCGGATTTCGGACCGGGCGAGCTGCTGGCCTACGGTGAGGTGCTGGAGGGCATTCTCGACGGCGACCCCTCGCTGTCCGTCCGCGCGGACACGGCGGTGGAGTGCTGGCGGATCGTGGAGCCCGTCCTCGCGGCTTGGCGCGCTGGGAAGGTTCCCCTGGACGAGTACCCGGCCGGTTCGGGAGGTCCGAAGGACTGGCCGGAGCTCGGCTGAGCCCCGCGGGGCGCGGCGGCCCGGTCTGCGGTCGTCAGGCCGCGGTGCGGTGCGAGACCAGCGGGAACTCGCCGGTCACCGGCTTGCGAAGGTCGGTCCACTGCGTGATCGGGGCCGGCTCCCAGCCGAACGCGGCGGGCTCGGCCTCGACGGCGGGAGCCTCCACCTCGGCGGCGGGGACCTCGGCGACCGGCGCGGGCTCGGCGACGTGAGCGGGAACGACCTCGGCCTCGACGGGGGCGTCGGCGACGGACGCGGCCAGGTGCTGCGGCGCCGTCAGCGACTCGCCCGCCTCGAGGCGGCGACGCGCCTCGGCGATGGCGGCGGCGATCCCGACCGAGACCGACTGCGCGAGGATCGAGTGGAAAATGGTGTCGGTGTCGTCCTGGGCGCGGCGGACGACCGTCCACTCGCCGTCCGCTCCGATGAGCTCGGACACCTTGCCGTGCACGAGCTCAAGAATCTGGGCATCCGTCAACTGCGGAGCCGGAGCCGCCGGCACTGGCGCGGCGTGCCGCCTACGACCAAACATCGCGCAACCCCTTCCAGGTTCAACAAGTAATACAAGTGTCCTGGAGGAGTGCCGCGGAAACCCGCGCAACACGCCGGGAGATCCGCGGAAATCGGCGGGTCAGCGACCCTTTCGGCCTCCGACCGGCTTGGATTCGCGCTCGGAGGCCTCGCGAGTCTCCTGGAGGACGGCCCCGACGGCCAGCGCGAGCGAGATGCCGGCGTTGATCCACATGAGAGGGACGCGCCAATCGCGCGGGCCGTTCTTGGAGGACTGGATGGTGGTCCAGAGCCCGATCGCCGCACTGATCACGGCGCCGTTGAAGAGGTACTTGCGCATCCGATTCCTTTCCGGGTCGTCCCGTAGCGTACGCTTCGATGGTCTGGGCCGGGAGGAGGAGGATGCGCACCGCGATCGTGGGCGCCGTGCTCCTCGTGCTCGGCGCGATCGCCGTGGCCACCGGCCTGCTGCCGGTGCCGGAGGCGATCGAGCTGTGGGACCGTGTCTGGCCCATCCTGCTCTTCGTCGTCGCCATCACCGTGGTGACCGAGCTCGCCGCCGAGGCGGGCGTCTTCACCGTGCTCGCCCAGCAGACCGCGCGCTGGGGCCGCGGGCGCGCCTGGGTTCTGTGGCTGCTCGTCGTGGTCGTCGCGGCGCTGAGCACCATCTTCCTGTCGCTCGACACGACCGCGGTGCTGCTCACCCCGGTCGTGATCGTGATGGCGCGGCACGCCGGGCTGAACCCGCTGCCGTTCGCCCTGACCACCGTGTGGATGGCGAATGCCGGCTCGCTGCTGCTGCCCGTCTCCAACCTGACCAACCTGCTGGCCCAGCGCTCCATGGGCGACCCGTCGCCCGCGGCGTTCGCGGCGCTCATGTGGGCGCCGGCGCTGGTGGCGATGATCGTGCCGATGATCGTGGTGTTCGTCATCGCGCGGCGCTCGCTCCTCGTCCGCTACGAGACGGGCGAGGAGGACGGCATCGAGGACCGGGTGCTGTTCTGGGTCTCCGCCGCGGTCGTGGTGGCGCTCGTCCCGCTGCTGGTGTCGGGCCTGCCGGTGTGGCTGCCGACGACGATCGCGGCCGTGGTGCTGGTGGTGCTCTTCCTCGTGCGGCGGCGCGGAGTCGTGCGCTTCGGGCTGCTGCCGTGGCAGCTGGTGCTCCTCGCCTCCGGGCTGTTCCTCTTCATCGAGGCGCTGCACGCCGCCGGGCTCGGGACGCTGATGGCGACGGTCTCCGGGACGGGGGAGTCGCCGCTGGCCCTCCTGCGCCTGTCGCTGACCGGACTGGTCGGTGCGAACGCGATCGACAACCTGCCGGCCTACCTCGCCCTGGAGCCGGTCGCCGAGAGCCCGGCGCGGCTCGCGGCGCTGCTCATCGGCGTGAATGCCGGTCCGCTGATCACGCCGTGGGCGAGCCTCGCGACCCTCCTCTGGCACCAGCGCCTGACGTCGTTCGACGTCGAGATCCGCTGGTCCCGGTATATGCTCCTCGGCCTGATCGTCGCCCCCGTCACCGTCGTCCTCGCCACCCTGGCCCTCTCCGCCACGCTTTGACCCTCTCCACTCTTCGTGTAGTCGATGGAGGGGGCGGGGGCTACTCGGCGGGGAGGAGCTGGGCGGCGTTGATCACGCGGCGGCGAGCCACGGCGAACAGGGCGAGGGCGAAGCCGAGGGCCGCCCACAGGAGGAGCCCGCCCAGGCCGCGCCAGGCGTCCGCCGAGCCGTCGATCGCGCCCTGCAGCGCCGTGATCGCGGGAGCCGTCGGCAGCCAGGGCAGCGCCGAGTCGAAGAAGTCCGGCGCGGTCGAGACGATGCCGGAGGCCAGCGTGATCACCACGACGAGCATCGACAGGAACCGCCCGACCCCTCCGAGCAGCGCGACGAGCCCGTGATTCACCGCGGCGAAGGCGATGCCGGTCGCGGACGCCAGGGCCGCGAAGCCGAACCAGTGCCCCACGTCGAGTCCGAGGGCGGGAGCCATCACGGCCGAGACGAGGACGCCCTGCAGCACGCCCAGCACGGCGGCGGGCACGAAGCCGTCGAGGGCGATCAGCCCGGCCGCCCGCGAGGTGAGCAGCGCGCGACGCGACAGCGCCTGCAGCACGAGGAACGTCGCCAGCGCGCCCAGCCACAGGGCGACGGAGGCGAACAGCGGGATGCTGGAACTGCCGAACGCGGTCGTGCCCGAGGCCTTCTGCGTGACCGGCTCGGCCGCGACCTTCGCGAGGCTGGTCCGCTCGCCGCTGTCGTACGACGGCAGCTGCTTCACCGCCGTGTGCAGCCCCATGGCGAGCGACGCGGCGCCGGAGGCCGACTGATCGGCCCCGGAGGCGAGGGCCGGGATGCCGTCGCTCAGCTGCTGGACACCGGTCGCCAGCTGCTGCGCGCCGTCCGCGGACTGGGAGGCGCCGGAGGCGAGCTGCTGCGCGCCGGACGCCAGTCCGTTCAGGCCGCCGACGAGCTGGTCGCTGCTGTCCGCCACCTTGCCCACCCCGATCTGCGCGATGGTGGCGTTCTTGATGCCGTCCTGCAGCTTCGGCGACTGCGCCTGGATGGTGCCGCACAGCTGGGCGAGCTTCGGGTCGAGGGCTGGATCCAGGCCGGCGCAGGCGCTGGCCGCGGTGCCGCCGATCGCCTGAAGTGCCTGCGTGACCTCCGTCGCAGCAGTTCCCGCGTTGCCGCTCAGACCGCGCAGAGCGCCGGGCAGCGCGGCGGCGCCGTCGGCTGTCTTCTGGATGCCGTCCGCCAGCCCCGACGTCCCGTCCGACAGCTGCGAGATACCGCCCGCGAGCGACGATGCGCCGCTCGACAGCTGCGCCGCGCCGTCGCCGAGCTGGTGCGTCCCGCTCGCGAGCTGCGTCAGTCCGCCCGAGAGCTGGTCCGCGCCGGTCGCCGCCTTGCCGAGCTGCTCGCCGAGCGTGTTGAAGCCGACGTAGACGTTCTCGATGTAGGTCGAGGTCAGCTGCTTGTTCAGCACCGACGTGGCCGTGGTCGTCACCGCCTGGCTGATCGCCGGGTCCACGAGCTTCGAGTCCTTGCTGGTGCGCACGTCGATGGTGGCCTGGGTCGCCTGCGACGCGTCGCCCGCGGTCGAGGTCGCCGCCTTCGAGAAGTTCTCCGGGATGGTCACGACCGAGACGTACTCTCCGCTCGCGATCCCCTTGTCCGCGTCCTTCTTGTCCGTCAGCACCCACGAGAAGTTGTCGTTCTTCGTGTCGAGCAGCCCGGCCGCCATCTGGCGTCCGAGCGGGACCGTCTGGCCGTTCAGCTTCACCGGCTGGTCGAGGTTGACCACGGCCGCCTTGACGTCGTGGAGGCGCTCGGTCGGGTTCCAGAGGGCCCAGACCAGCAAACCGCCGATGACGAGCGGGACGAGCAGGATGCCGGCGATGGTGAGCCACGTCACGCGCTTGTCGGAGCGCATCCGCTCCAGCGAGAACAGCGACCCGGGACGGCGCAGGGGAGAGGTGGGGGTGGTCATCAGGCGTTCGTCTTCTCGAGGTGGGCGCCGTGCTCGGCGCGGTCGGTGTCGGTGAGATCGGCGACGGGAGTCGCGGTGCGCGGCGCGTCGGACAGGTCGACGGCGGTCGGCTCGGCCGTGTCGGGGAGGAGGTCGTCGAGCCCGGACGGGTCGACGCAGCTGACGACGAGGGCGAACGGCCGCTCCTCGACGCGCGCCCGGCTGAGCGCGGCGGTCAGCTCCGCACGGAGGCGTCGGCGCTCGACCGGGTCGGTCACGGTGTCGACGGCGTCGAGGGCGAGCAGCTTCGGGCGGCTGGCGAGCGCGCGACGGACATCCTCGACCGGGGTGTCCGCGCGGTCGAGCCGCACGACCGACGTGGCGGACCGGACCGCTGCTCCGCGCGTCGGGAGGACGAACCCGGCGACCTTCACGGTGCCGCCGTCGACGTGCGTCCGCCCGGTGATCGCCATCAGCAGCGCGAGGGCCGCCGTGCGGTCACCGCCGTGCACGACGAGCACCTCGCCGTCGCCGAGGCGGAACGACACGTCGCCGACCAGCGTGCGCTTGCGGGTCGCGACTGTCAGGCCCTCCGCGGCAGCGACGCCGGTCGCGCCCGGTTCGGGCCAGTCGGCGAGCTGGAGCTCCTTCTGCAGCCCGTCGCCCTCGACGTCGAACGAGGGGAGGATGCGGTCGAGCCAGCGCGGCATCCACCACGCCTTGTCGCCCAGCAGCTGCAGCACGGCGGGCACGAGCGTCATGCGGACGATGAACGCGTCCACGAACACGCCGACGGCGAGGCCGAGCGCGATCGGCTTGATCGACGCGTCGCCCTCGGGCACGAACGCGGCGAACACCGAGATCATGATGATCGCGGCGGCGGTCACGACCTTCGCGGAGCCGACGAACCCGCTCTGGATGGCGCGGCGCGCGTTGCCGCCGTGCACGTAGTCCTCGCGGATGCGGCTGACCAGGAAGACCTCGTAGTCCATCGCCAGGCCGAACAGCACGCCCATCAGGATGATCGGCATGAACGAGATGATCGGGCCGGTCTTGTCGACGTGCAGTACGTCCGACAGCCAGCCCCACTCGAAGACGGCGGTCACTGCGCCGAACGCGACGCCCACCGAGAGCAGGTAGCCGAGCGCCGCCTTGATCGGCACCGCGATCGACCGGAACACCATCGTCAACAGGATGAGCGACAGCCCGACGACGAGCACGCCGAACGGCAGCAGGGCGCCCCCGAGCCGCGACGACACGTCGATCTGCGCGGCCGTGTTGCCGGTGACCTTCAGGTCGACGCCGTACTCGTCGAGGAAGTGCTGGTGCTTCGCGCGGATCTCGGCCACGAGGTCGGCGGTCTTCGGGTCGTCCGGGCCCGTGGTCGGCACGACCTGGACGATCCCGGTGTCGGCGGTCGCGTTCGGGGTCGACAGCGGCACCGACGCGACTCCGGGCAGGTCCGCGATCTCGTCGCCGATCTTCTTCATGAGTCCCAGCGGGTCGGTGCTCTGGATGATAGAGCCGGTCACGATCAGCGGTCCGTTGTAGCCGGGGCCGAAGTGCTCGGAGACGAGGTCGTAGGCTACGCGGGCGGACGAGCTCTCCGGCTGCGACCCGGCGTCGGGCAGGGCGAGCCGCAGCTGCAGCGCGGGGAGAGCGGCGATGCCGAGCCCGACGATGACGGCCACGACCGTGACGATCGGGAAGCGGGTCACGGCGCGCACCCAGCCGCGGAAGAATCCGCGGGGGATCTCGGCGTTCGCCGCGTGGGCGAAATCGGCGGCGGGAGCAGGCGTGGGCTCCGGAGCAGACGTCTCCTCGCCCTCGGCCGCAAGGGCCGCGCGCCGCTTCTCCTCGCGGGCCGCCGTGCGCCGCCCCGGCGTCAGTCGAGCACCGGCGAAGCCGAGCAGCGCCGGTGTGAGCGTCAGCGCGATGATCACGGCGACCGCCACAGCGGCCGACGCCGCGATGCCCATCGTGGTGAGGAAGGGGATGTTCGCGACGGCCAGGCCGGCCAGCGCGATGATGACCGTGATGCCCGCGAACAGCACCGCCGACCCGGCGGTCGCGACCGCGCGCGCGGCGGACTCCTCCGGTGGCACCCCGGCCTTCAACTGTCCCTGATGTCTCGAGATGATGAACAGCGAGTAGTCGATCCCCACCGCGAGCCCGAGCATGAGCGCCAGCATCGGCGTCGTGGAGGAGATGGACCCGAACAGCGTCGCGATGAAGATCAGGCACATCGAGATGGCGACGCCCAGGATGGCCGTGAGCAGCGGCATCCCGGCGGCCAGGAACGATCCGAACGTGACGATCAGCACCACGAGCGCGATGCCGACGCCGATCAGCTCGATCACCGACAGCGTCGGCAGGTTCTGCGAGAACAGCTGGCCGCCGACGGCCGACTTCGAGCCGTCCGGCAGCTGTTTCGCGAGGTCGGCGCCGACCTTCTTGATGTCGTCCTTCGTCTCGGCCGTCACCGTGGTCATCTGACCCTTCAGCTGCACGGTGATGATCGCGGCGGAGCGGTCCTCGGAGACGAGGTCCTTGACCTGGTCGGAGTACGGAGACGTGATGCCGGACACACCGGAGACGTCCTTCAGATCGGAGACCGCGGTCTCGATCGGCGCCTTCACCGCGCTGTCGTCGACCGTCTTCCCATCGGGGGCGACCACCACGATCTGCGCGGTCGTCCCGCTGACCTGCGGGAACGTGCGGCTCAGCGTGTCGAGCGCCTCTTGCGATTCGGTGCCCGGGATGCTGAAGCTGTTGTCCGTGCCCTGGTTGAGGAGCAGGGCGCCGCCGCCGAGCAGGGCGAGGAGCCCGATCCAGAGGATCAGTACCAGTTTGCGGGCGCGGTAGGCCCACCGGCCGACCGAGTACAGGAGCGAGGACACGGGTTCTCCAGTGGGTGAGTACCGAAAGCGACGAAAAACAGTTCGATACACCGTTGTATCCGTACAGAACCGTATCGGATACACTGCTGTATCGAAAGTTGGATTCAGGAAGGTTTCAGCTTGAACAGCACGACTCTCACGGACGACGCCCCCACCGAGTCCGGCCGGCGCCGGCGCACCCGGACGCGGCTGCTCGACGCCGCCTTTGAGGTGTTCGCCGACCAGGGAGTCAGCGCGGCCAGCGTCGAGACCATCGTGGAGGCGGCCGGGTTCACGCGGGGTGCGTTCTACTCCAACTTCTCGACCAAGGAGGAGCTGTTCCTCGCACTGATCGAGCGCGAGATGGGCATGCGGCTGGAGCAGCTGAACGCCGGCGTCGAGCAGTTCCTCACCCCGCTGGTCGGCGAGCAGGGCCGGGGACTCGACGACGAGGACGTGCTGCGGACGATCACCCGCATCCTCGAACTGCAGTCCGACGACCGGCGCTGGTGGCTGGTGCAGGCAGAGTTCCAGCTCATGGCCCTGCGCGACCACTCGATCGCGGCCGACTACCTCCGCTACTACGATGAGTTCTTCGCCGAGCTGACCGAGATCGTCGTGCAGGCGCTGGCGAGCGCCGGGCGCCGCTTCACCATCGAGCCGGCCGAGGCCGTCCGGGTCATCGCCGAGCTCTGCGCAAACGGCGAAGCGCGCGCGGTGCTGGCAGACGACCAGCGCACTTTCCCCGAGCGGCTGTCGGAGTCCGTGCCCGCGATCCTCCTCGCCTTGACCGAGCGGGTTTGAGCGTTCCCCAAGCCGCGCGGTCTAGTGTCTGACGGATGCGACCCGAAGCATCCCGAGACCCCCGCGCGCCGCGCGCCTCCCGTGTGCTCCGCGCCGTCGCCGTCCTCGCCGCGGCGTCCGCGGCCCTCGTCCTGAGCGGCTGCTCCGGCGCGCCCTCCAGCGCGGACGCGCCCCGACCGGCGGCCACGTCCGTCCCCGCGCCCACGCAGACGCCCGATCCGTTCCCGAAGGAGCCGCTCACCGCGTCCACCCGCTACGTCGCCGTGGGCGACTCGTTCGCCGCGGGGATGGGCGGGGGAGCCGAGCAGGGCAAGTGCCGGCTCAGCCCCAACGGCTACCCGCCGGTCTTCGCCCGCAAGGCGGCCGTCGACCTCGTCGTGAACGCCGCCTGCGCCGGAGCCACCACCTCCGACCTCCTGAAGCACCAGCTGATCGCCCTCGACGACCGCACCGACCTCGTCACCGTGAGCATCGGCGGCAACGACCTCGGCGTCGCCGAGATCGCGGGAAGCTGTGCGGCCGGCAAGGCGGCCGCCTGCCGCAACCAGGTCACGGCCGCCCTGTCGCTGCTGAACGTGCTGCCGGATCGGCTGACCACGGTCTATAGCGCCGTCGCGCAGGCCGCGCCGAACGCGCGCATCGTCGTGACCGGCTACACGCTGCTCTACGACGCGTCCGATCCGTCCGCTCCCGATTTCCAGACCGCCGCGGCCATCAACGCCGCGACCATCGGCCTGAACGAGGTCATCCGGCAGGCGGTCGACCAGCAGCGCGCCGACGGCAAGGCCATGACCTACCTGCCGGTCGACTTCGCAGGCCACGCCATCGGCGACCGAACGCCGTGGCTCAACACCTCGGGGGCGGACATCTTCCACCCGACCGCCGCAGGCTATGCGGAGTACGCGAGCCGGCTCATCCAGCTGCTCGGCAAGGCCCAGTAGGGGCGCTGGTACCCTGGCTGGTGTCTCACGCCGAGAACCCCCGAGGGAGTTGACCGACCATCACCGCGACGCCAGAACCGACGACCTACGACCTGATCATCGTCTCCAACCGCCTGCCGGTCGACCGGGTGGTGGACGACGACGGCAACGCGGACTGGCGGCCCTCGCCGGGCGGTCTGGTCGCGGCGCTGGAGCCGGTCATGCGGTCCCAGGACGGCGTGTGGATCGGCTGGGCCGGCGTCTCGGACGAGGAGATCGAGCCGTTCGAGGCAGGTGGGATCAACATCCTCCCCGTGCCGCTCAGCGAGCAGGAGCTGCAGGAGTACTACGAGGGCTTCTCCAACGACACGCTGTGGCCGCTGTACCACGACGTCATCGCGCAGCCGTCGTACCACCGCGAGTGGTGGGAGAGCTACGTGAAGGTCAACCGCCGCTTCGCCGAGGCCGCCGCGTCGGTCGCCGCCAAGGGCGCCGTCGTGTGGGTGCACGACTACCAGCTGCAGCTGGTCCCCGCGATGCTGCGGGAGCTGCGGCAGGACCTGGTCATCGGCTTCTTCAACCACATCCCGTTCCCGCCGTACGGCATCTACTCGCAGCTGCCCTGGCGGCGCCAGATCATCGACGGGCTGCTCGGCGCCGACGTCATCGGCTTCCAGCGGGTGGCGGACGCGGGCAACTTCTCGCGCGCCGTGCGCCGGCTCAAGGGGTACGAGACGCGCGGGCCGATCATCGAGGTGCCGATCGACACGGACGACCCGGAGGCGGGGTCGCACCGCCACGTCACCACCGACCGTCGTGGCGGACTGGTGCGCACGGTGCTCGCTCGAGCCTTCCCGATCTCTATCGACGCCGACCAGTACCAAGACCTGGCGCGCCGCCTTGAGATCCAGGCGCGTGCCCGCGAGATCCGGGAGGAGCTCGGCAACCCCGAGAAGATCATGCTCGGCGTCGACCGGCTCGACTACACGAAGGGCATCGGCCACCGGCTGAAGGCGTTCGGCGAGCTGCTGGCGGAGGGGCGGGTCAAGGCCGAGGACGTCACGCTGGTCCAGGTGGCGAGCCCGAGCCGCGAGCGCGTCGAGACCTACCGCCAGCTGCGGGACGAGATCGAGCTGACCGTCGGCCGGATCAACGGCGACTACTCGACCCTGGGCCACACGGCCGTCGCCTACCTCCACCACGGCTATCCGCGGGAGGAGATGGTCGCCCTCTACCTCGCGGCCGACATCATGCTCGTCACCGCTCTCCGCGACGGCATGAACCTCGTCGCGAAGGAGTATGTCGCGACCCGTGTGGACGAGGACGGGGTGCTCGTCCTCAGCGAGTTCGCCGGCGCCTCCGACGAGCTGCGCCAGGCGCTGCTGATCAACCCGCACGACATCGAGGGCCTCAAGGACACCGTCATGCAGGCGCTCGCCATGCCGAAGCGAGACCGCACGCGCCGGATGCGCGCCCTCCGCAAGAAGGTGCTCACCAACGACGTCGCTCGGTGGTCGGCCTCCTTCCTCGACGCTCTCACCCGCAGCGCACACGGCGACCACCCGCTCCAGGACCCGCCGGTCAACCGGCGCTGAGCCCATCCACTGTTCGTTCCTCCCCGTCTGAAAGCCGTATGACCGACACCGCCTCGCACCTCCCGCCCGCCTCCGCCGTCGCTCTCGCCACCGCGCTGCAGAAGCTGGCGGCGACCGACCGCCTCCTGCTGGCGCTCGATTTCGACGGGACGCTCGCGCCCTTCGTCGACGTCCCGCGCGGCGCCCGGGCGCTGCCCGAGTCGAAGGCCGCCCTCGACCGGCTGGAGCACCTGCCGAACACCTGGATCGCGTACGTGTCGGGCCGTCCGCTCTCGAGCCTCGAGATCGTGACGGAGGCCGACCCGGACGCGCTGCTCATCGGCTCTCATGGGGTGGAGATCCGCTTCGGCCGCGACGGGGTGTCGCTGGATCTGTCGCCCGCGGAGAAGGAGACGCTGGAGCGCCTCGGTGACGTGCTCGGCGCCCTCGTCGACTCCACCCCCGGTGCGAAGCTCGAGACGAAGCCGGTCGGGTACGGCGTCCACTACCGGCAGGTGGAGGGCGACCGCGATCAGGAGGTCGTCGACCGGGCGCGCGAGGCGGCCGCGACCGTGAGCGACGCGCTGACCATCCGCGACGGCAAGGACATCATCGAGTTCTCGATCCGCGAGGCGCACAAGGGCGACGGGGTGGAGCGGCTGCGAGAGTACACGAAGGCGACCGCGGTGCTCTTCGCGGGCGACGACGTGACCGACGAGGACGGCTTCCGCGTTCTGGATCCGTCGCGCGGAGACGTGGGCATCAAGGTCGGGACGGGGGAGACGGCCGCGCAGTACCGGGTGGCGGACGAGCGTGCGATCGCGACGCTGCTGACGCTGCTGGCCCAGGCGCGCGAGGCGCACGTGAAGTCGTCCACAGACTGACCCCTTCGCGGGTTATCCACCGTTCTGCACACATGGTCGGAGGGGCATTCGAGACGTCCTAGAGTTGTTCCATGCCAGAAGTCGATTGGAAACCGCGTTCGCGCGTCGTCACGGACGGGATCGAAGCCACCACCAGCCGCGGGATGCTCCGCGCGGTCGGCATGGGCGATGAGGACTGGGAGAAGCCGCAGATCGGCATCGCCTCGTCCTGGAACGAGATCACGCCCTGCAACCTCTCGCTCGACCGTCTCGCGCAGGGCGCGAAAGAGGGCGTGCACGCGGGCGGCGGCTATCCGCTCCAGTTCGGCACCATCTCGGTCTCCGACGGCATCTCCATGGGCCACGAGGGCATGCACTTCTCTCTCGTGTCGCGCGAGGTCATCGCCGACTCGGTCGAGACGGTGATGATGGCCGAGCGGCTCGACGGCACCGTCCTGCTCGCCGGCTGCGACAAGTCGCTCCCCGGCATGCTCATGGCGGCCGCGCGGCTCGACCTCTCGGCGGTCTTCCTCTACGCCGGTTCCATCGCGCCGGGCTGGGTCAAGCTCTCCGACGGCACCGAGAAGGACGTCACGATCATCGACTCCTTCGAGGCGGTCGGCGCGTGCAAGGCCGGCAAGATGAGCGAAGAAGACCTCAAGCGCATCGAGTGCGCTATCGCACCGGGCGAGGGCGCCTGCGGCGGTATGTACACCGCCAACACCATGGCCTCCGTGGCCGAGGCGCTCGGCATGAGCCTCCCGGGGTCGGCCGCGCCGCCCTCGGCGGACCGCCGCCGCGACTACTACGCGCACCGCTCCGGCGAGGCCGTGGTCAACCTGCTCAAGAAGGGCATCACGGCGCGCGACATCATGACCAAGGAGGCGTTCGAGAACGCCATCGCCGTGGTCATGGCGTTCGGCGGCTCGACCAACGCGGTGCTGCACCTCCTCGCGATCGCGCACGAGGCCGAGGTCGACCTCACCATCGACGACTTCAACCGCATCGGCGACAAGGTGCCGCACATCGGCGACCTCAAGCCCTTCGGCAAGTACGTCATGAACGACGTCGACCGCCACGGCGGCGTCCCGGTCGTCATGAAGGCGCTGCTCGACGCGGGCCTGCTGCACGGCGAGTGCCTCACGGTGACCGGCAAGACGGTCGCCGAGAACCTGGCCGAGATCAACCCGCCCGCTCCGGACGGCGAGGTCATGCGATCGCTGGACAACCCGATCCACCCCACCGGCGGCATCACCATCCTCAAGGGCTCGATGGCTCCCGAGGGCGCGGTCGTCAAGACGGCCGGCTTCGACGCAGCGGTCTTCGAGGGCCCTGCGCGGGTCTTCGAGCGCGAGCGCGCCGCGATGGACGCCCTGACCGAGGGCACCATCAAGGCCGGCGACGTGGTGGTCATCCGCTACGAGGGTCCCAAGGGCGGACCGGGCATGCGCGAGATGCTCGCGATCACCGCCGCCATCAAGGGCGCAGGCCTCGGCAAGGATGTACTACTATTGACGGACGGACGATTCTCAGGCGGCACAACCGGCCTGTGCATCGGCCACATAGCACCCGAAGCGGTGGACGCTGGTCCCATCGCCTTCGTGCGCGATGGTGATCTGATACGGGTCGATATCGCGGCTCGCTCCCTCGACCTACTTGTCGACGAGTCCGAGCTGACCGCCCGCCGTGAAGGCTGGGCGCCTCTTCCTCCGCGCTATACCCGTGGCGTTCTCGCGAAGTTCTCCAAGCTCGTGCGCTCCGCAGCTGAAGGAGCCGTCACCGGCTGAGGCTGCGCGCCAGCACCGTAAACCATCTTCGTACGTAAGGGACTGATAGGCATGTCCACGGATGCAACCCCCAGCACTGTGTTGCCGTCCGCGGCGCCGGGCACGGCGTCGCCCGAGAATCTGACCGGCTCCCAGGCGGTCGTCCGCACCCTCGAGCTCCTCGGCGTCACCGACGTCTTCGGGCTGCCGGGCGGTGCCATCCTGCCGATCTACGACGCCATCATGGACTCGACAAAGATCCGGCACATCCTGGTGCGCCACGAGCAGGGCGGCGGTCACGCGGCCGAAGGCTACGCGGTCGCCTCCAACCGGGTCGGCGTCGCCATGGCGACCTCCGGACCGGGCGCCACCAACCTGGTCACCGCCGTCATGGACGCGCACATGGACTCCGTCCCCGTCGTGTTCATCACCGGCCAGGTGTTCTCCACCCTGATGGGCACGGACGCGTTCCAGGAGGCCGACATCGTGGGCATCACGATGCCGATCACCAAGCACTCCTTCCTCGTGAAGAGCGTGGAGGAGATCCCGGCGACCATCGCGGCGGCGTACCACATCGCCGGCACCGGCCGCCCGGGTCCGGTACTCGTCGACATCACCAAGGACGCGCAGCAGAACACCGCGCCGTTCGTGTGGCCGCCCAAGGTCGACCTGCCGGGCTACCGGCCGATCACCAAGGCGCACGGCAAGCAGGTGCTGGCAGCGGCCCAGCTGCTCGTCGAGGCCAAGAAGCCGGTGCTCTACGTCGGCGGCGGCGTGATCCGTGCCAAGGCGTCGCAGGAGCTCCTGGAGCTCGCCGAGGCCACCGGCGCGCCGGTCGTCACGACGCTGACGGCGCGCGGCGCCTTCCCCGACACGCACAAGCAGCACCTCGGCATGCCCGGCATGCACGGCACGGTGCCCGCGGTGCTGTCGCTGCAGGAGTCCGACCTCATCGTGTCGCTCGGCGCGCGGTTCGACGACCGCGTCACGGGCAACACCTCGCTGTTCGCGCCCAACGCGAAGGTCGTGCACGTCGACGTCGACCCGGCCGAGATCTCCAAGATCCGGATCGCCGACGTCCCCATCGTCGGCGATGCCAAGGACGTCATCGTCGATCTGACCGCGGCGTTCCAGGAGGCCTCACGGGCCCAGCAGCCCGACATCGTCGAGTGGTGGACGTACCTGAACGGGCTCCGCGAGGAGTTCCCGCTCGGCTACACGCCCACCAGCGACGGCCTCCTCGCACCGCAGTACGTCATTCAGCGGATCGGCGAACTCACCGGGCCCGAGGGCATCTACACGGCCGGCGTCGGCCAGCACCAGATGTGGGCCGCGCAGTTCATCAAGTACGAGCGCCCCAACTCGTGGCTGAACTCCGGCGGCGCGGGCACCATGGGCTACTCGGTGCCGGCGGCGATGGGCGCGAAGGTCGCCCAGCCCGACCGCACGGTGTGGGCCATCGACGGCGACGGCTGCTTCCAGATGACCAATCAGGAGCTCGCCACCTGCACGATCAACGACATCCCGATCAAGGTCGCGATCATCAACAACTCGTCGCTCGGCATGGTGCGGCAGTGGCAGACGCTGTTCTACGACGGCCGCTACTCCAACACCGACCTCAACACGGGCCACGACACCGTCCGCGTCCCCGACTTCGTGAAGCTGGCCGAGGCGTACGGCGCCCTCGGCATCCGAGTCACGAAAGAAGAAGAGGTCGACGCCGCGATCAAGCTCGCGCTCGAGACCAACGACCGTCCGGTCGTCATCGACTTCGTCGTGAGCGCCGACGCCATGGTGTGGCCGATGGTCCCGCAGGGCGTCAGCAACAGCTACGTCCAGTACGCCCGCGACCACAGCCCGTCGTTCGGAGGGGAGTGACCATGAGCACGCACGTTCTGAGCCTCCTCGTCGAGGACAAGCCCGGTCTGCTGACCCGCGTGGCGGGGCTGTTCGCCCGCCGCGGCTTCAACATCCACTCGCTCGCGGTGGGCACCAGCGAGGTCGACGGCCTCTCGCGCATCACCGTCGTGGTCGATGTGGAAGACCTTCCGCTCGAGCAGGTGACGAAGCAGCTCAACAAGCTGATCAACGTCATCAAGATCGTCGAGCTCGATCCTGCGCAGTCGGTGCAGCGCGAGCACCTGCTCATCAAGGTGCGGGTGGACAACTCCACCCGCTCGCAGGTGCTCGAGGCGGTGAACCTCTTCCGCGCCCGCGTGGTCGACGTCGCCACCGACGCGCTCGTGATCGAGGTCACCGGCGACAGTGGCAAGACCCAGGCGCTCCTCAAGGTGCTCGAGCCCTACGGGATCAAGGAGATGGCCCAGTCGGGCCTGCTCGCGATCGGCCGCGGCGGCAAGTCCATCACCGAGCGCGTTTTCAAGAACTAAGTTCGTCCGAACAAACCAGCAAGGAGAAGCCAAAGTGGCTGAGATCTACTACGACAACGACGCGGACCTCTCGATCATCCAGGGCAAGAAGGTCGCCGTCATCGGCTACGGCTCGCAGGGTCACGCGCACGCGCAGAACCTGCGCGACTCGGGCGTCGAGGTCGTCATCGGCCTCAAGGAGGGCTCGAAGTCGAAGCCGAAGGCCGAGGAGGCGGGCTTCCGCGTCCTCAGCGCCGCCGACGCCGCGGCGTGGGCCGATGTCATCGTCATCCTCGCGCCGGACCAGGTGCAGCGCCACCTGTACGCCGACGACATCCAGGGCAACCTGCAGGAGGGCAACGCGCTCGTCTTCGGGCACGGCTTCAACATCCGCTTCGGCTACATCGAGGCGCCCGAAGGCGTCGACGTGATCATGGTCGCCCCGAAGGGCCCGGGCCACACGGTCCGCCGCGAGTACGAGGCCGGCCGCGGCGTCCCCGTCATCGTCGCCGTCGAGAAGGACGCGACCGGGAACGCCTGGCCGCTCGTCCTCTCCTACGCAAAGGGCATCGGCGGCCTGCGCGCCGGCGGCATCAAGACCACCTTCACGGAGGAGACCGAGACCGACCTGTTCGGCGAGCAGGCCGTCCTCTGCGGCGGCGTTTCGCAGCTCGTCCAGTACGGCTTCGAGACCCTGACCGAGGCCGGCTACCAGCCCCAGGTCGCCTACTTCGAGGTGCTGCACGAGCTCAAGCTCATCGTCGACCTCATGTGGGAGGGCGGCATCGCCAAGCAGCGCTGGTCGGTCTCCGACACGGCCGAGTACGGCGACTATGTCTCCGGTCCGCGCGTCATCGACCCGCACGTCAAGGAGAACATGAAGGCGGTGCTGTCCGACATCCAGGACGGCACCTTCGCCAAGCGCTTCATCGCCGACCAGGACGCGGGCGCGCCCGAGTTCCTGGCGCTCCGCGCCAAGGGCGAGCAGCACCCCATCGAGGCCACCGGCCGCGAGCTGCGCAAGCTCTTCGCCTGGAACGCGTCGAACGACGACGACTACGTCGACGGCGAGGTCGCTCGCTGAGCCTGACCCTCGGGGTCACCGCGCACTAGTCTCAGGGGTGCCGTACGCGACGCGTGCGGCACCCCTTCTGCGTGAGGAGCATCCATGGGCGTCGCCGTCGAGATCGCCGTACAGGATGCCACCGGCGTGCGCATCGCCCTTGCCGAGGGCGCCGACCGCGTCGAACTCTGCACGGCGCTCGCGATGGGCGGCCTCACGCCGTCCGCCGCGCTCGTCGCGGCCGCCGTCGAGGAGGCCCGGCGGGAGCAGCGGGCCGGCTTCGTGCACGTGCTCGTCCGTCCTCGCGGCGGCGGATTCGTCTACGACGCCGCCGAGGTCGCACTGACCGTCGCGGACATCCGGTTCGCCTGCGCAGCCGGAGCGGCAGGCGTCGTCGTCGGCGCCCTGGACGAGTTCGGCACCGTCGACGGCGAGGCGATGCGCCGGTTCGTGGACGCGGCGGAAGGTGTCCCCGTGACCTTCCACCGGGCCTTCGACATCGTCACCGACCGAGCGGCGGCCCTGGAGGAACTGGTCGCGCTCGGCGTGGACCGCGTCCTGACCTCAGGAGGTGCGAGCCGCACCATCGACGGTGTGCCGGTGCTGCGGGCGCTGGCCCAGCGGGCTGCGGGGCGCATCGAGGTGATGGCCGGGGGAGGCGTGCGCACGGACGAGATCCCGGCGATCGCGTCGACCGGCGCGGATGCCGTGCACCTCTCCGCCCGCGACTCCGTCGTCGGAGCACCCAGCGGACCCGGCGGCGGGGACGCCCACTACGACATCACGGATGCAGCCACCGTCGCCGAGGCGGTCGCCGTCGCGCGCCTCGCCCGCTGAAGGTCGCTACAGCGCGCACACCACGCACAGCGCGATGAGCACCACCTGCAGGATCGCCCGCGGCACCAGCGGCGTGGCGAACACCCCGAAGCGCTCCGTCTTGCCCGCGGCGTAGGCGTTCGCCGGGAAGACCGCGACGAGGAACACGACCAGGCAGATCGCCGCCGCGACGCGCGTCGCGGGCACCAGCAGCCCGATCCGCCCGCCAGTTCGCACACGCCGGTGAACGCGACCAGGGCACGCGCCGACACCACCCGCACGGCCGGTGGGACCATCGCGGCCATCCCGCGCGCCGGTCCCGGGACGAAGTGCAGCGTCCCCATCCCGACGAACACGAGGGCGAGCGCGATGCGCACGACGAGCTGGACGATCTCGAACGGGGTCACCCGTCCATCCTCTCCCGGTCCGCCCGCCTCAGTCGCCGTAACGCGGCGAAAAGCGCGCTTGACGCCCCGCTAGAGTTAAGCCGTTCGGCGCCCCACCGACCGTGGCGCACTTCATCCCAAGCCAGCCCTCGCACCACCGTAAGGATCTGCCACGTGACAAAGCCGGTCGTCCTGATCGCCGAAGAACTCTCGCCCGCCACCGTCGATGCCCTGGGGCCCGACTTCGAGATCCGGAACGTGGACGGCACCGACCGCCCGGCGCTCCTGTCCGCCGTCGCCGACGCGGACGCCATCCTGGTGCGGTCCGCCACCAAGGTCGACGCCGAGGTCCTGGAGGCCGCGAAGCAGCTCAAGGTCGTCGCCCGTGCCGGCGTCGGGCTCGACAACGTCGACATCAAGACCGCGACGAGCGCGGGCGTCATGGTCGTCAACGCTCCGACCTCCAACATCATCTCGGCCGCCGAGCTGACGGTCGGCCACATCCTCAGCCTCGCCCGCCACATCCCGGCCGCGCACAGCGCACTCGCCCAGGGGCAGTGGAAGCGGTCCAAGTACACCGGCGTCGAGCTGTACGAGAAGACGGTCGGCATCATCGGCCTCGGCCGCATCGGCGCCCTCATCACCGCGCGCCTGCAGGCGTTCGGCACGAACGTCATCGCTTACGACCCCTACGTCACGAGCGCGCGCGCCCAGCAGCTGGGCGTGCAGTTGGTGACCCTGGACGAGCTGCTGGCGCAGGCCGACTTCGTCACCATCCACATGCCGAAGACGCCGGAGACCACCGGCATGATCTCCGACGACCAGCTCGCGCAGATGAAGGACACCGCGTTCATCGTCAACGTCGCGCGCGGCGGTCTCATCGACGAGGACGCGCTGTACCGCGCCCTCACCACCGGCACCATCGCGGGCGCCGGCCTCGACGTGTTCGTGTCGGAGCCGCCCCAGGACTCGCCGCTCCTCGCCCTCGAGAACGTCGTCGTGACGCCGCACCTCGGCGCGTCGACCGACGAGGCGCAGGAGAAGGCGGGCGTATCTGTCGCCCGCTCGGTGCGCCTGGCGCTCTCGGGCGAGCTGGTCCCGGATGCGGTCAACGTCGCGGGCGGCGTCATCGACCCGTACGTGCGGCCCGGCATCCCGCTGGTCGAGAAGCTCGGCCAGGTGTTCTCGGGACTCGCCGGCAGCCCGGTCACCAGCGTCGACGTGGAGGTGCGCGGCGAGCTCGCCGACTACGACGTCAGCGTGCTGAAGCTCGCGGCGCTGAAGGGCATCTTCACCAACATCGTCAGCGAGACCGTCTCGTACGTGAACGCGCCCCTGCTCGCCGAGCAGCGCGGCATCGAGGTGCGTCTGATCACCGACTCCGTCAGCGAGGAGTACCGCAACCTGATCACCCTGCGCGGTGCGCTGAGCGACGGGTCGCAGATCTCGGTCTCCGGCACGCTGACCGGTCCGAAGCAGATCGAGAAGATCGTCGGCATCAACGGCTACGACGTCGAGGTCCCGATCGCCGAGCACCTGGTCGTCATGGTCTACGACGACCGCCCCGGCATCGTCGCGGTCTACGGCCGCGAGTTCGGCGACTCCGCGATCAACATCGCGGGCATGCAGATCGCCCGCACCTCCGCCGGCGGCAAGGCGCTCAGCGTCCTGACCGTCGACTCGCGCGTGCCCGACGGGCTGCTCGAGAAGGTGCGCCTCGCGATCGACGCCGACCTGATGCAGGAGATCGACATCACCGAGTCCTGACCCGGGGAGGAAGATTTCTCTTCCGCGCTGTCGATTCGGGCGCTTGACTTGCGTCGTAGGGGTGTCGATATCCCTACGATCCGAGGAGACACCATGTCCGACGAGTACGTTCTGCTCATCCGCGAGCCGAACTGGAGCCCCGAGACGATGACGGCCGACCAGTGGCAGGCCGGCATGGCCGGTCACAAGGCGTTCCAGGACGCCGTGGCGGCCGCGGGAGAGCGCATCGTCGCCAGCAACGCCCTGCAGGAGGCCGGGCAGGCCACCCGTATCACGCCCGGCGTCGACGGCACGCCGGTCTTCACCAGCGGCCCGTTCGGCGAGACCAGCGAGGCGATCACGGGGTTCTACAGCTTCACCGCCTCCAGCCCGGAGCAGGCCCGCGAGCTCGCGGCGCTGTGCCCGACGCAGGGTTCGATCGAGCTGTACCCGGTGCTGGTGCTGGATGCGGTGCGCTGAGTGACGGTGACGCCGTGACGGCCGTCGCGGTGACGGCGGCCCGGTGACGGCCGACCCGGACGTCGGTCGCGCGGCGCTCGTGCGGGCGTGGCGCGACGAGTCGCCGCGCATCCTGGGCGCGGTCGCGCGCGCCACGGGCGACCTCCTGCTCGCCGAGGACGCGGTGCAGGAGGCGCTCGCGCGCGCCGTCGCCGAGGCGGACCGCGGGCGCGCGCCCGCGAATCCCGCGGCCTGGGTGACCACGGTCGCCCGCCGCGTCGCGCTGGACGCGCTGCGGCGCGAGCAGACGGCAGCGCGCGCCGCACCCGCTCTCGCGGCGGAGGTCGAGCGTGCGGCGGCCGCATCCGCGACGATCGAGGAGGATTCCGTGTTCACCGGGGACGAGCGGTTGGAGCTCATCCTCGTCGTCGCGCATCCCGAGCTCCAACCGGAGGCGCGGGTCGAGCTGGCGCTCCGCTTCGTCTGCGGTGTGCCGACGGCCCGCATCGCCGACGTGTTCCTCGTGCCAGAGCCGACGATGGCGGCACGGCTCACCCGCGCCAAGAAGCGCATCCACGACGCCCGGTTGCGGTTCACGCTGGACGATCCGAAGGCGGTGGCCGCCCGGATGCCGGACGCGCTCACCACCATCTACCTGCTGTACACGGTCGGCCATCACACGGTGGACGCGGCCCTGCGCCGGGACGCGATCGAGCTCGCCCGCGACGCCCACCGCGTCTTCGGCGAGGCTGAGAGCGCCGGACTGCTGGCGCTCCTGCTGCTGACCGAGGCACGTCAGTCCACCCGGCTGACGGACGGGGATGAGTTCGCCACCCTCCGCGAGGCGGACAGGCGGCGCTGGGATGCGGCGCTGATGGCCGAGGGCGAGGCGCTCGCGACGATCGCGCTGCCGGGAGGCGGACGGTACGCGCTGCAGGCGGGCATCGCCGGGGTTCACGCGATCGCGCCGACGTGGGACGCGACCGACTGGCCTGCGATCGTCCGGCTGTACGACGGCTTGGTGCGACTGTGGCCCAGCCCGTCCGCTCGGCTGGGGAGGATCGTCGCGCTCGGGCACAGCCCGGATGCGGGGCCCGAGGTGGCGCTGGCGGCGCTGGACGCTGATCCCACGCTCTCGGAGGGCGTGCTGGCGACCGAGGCGCACGCCGCCCGCGCCGACCTGCTGCGGCTGGTCGGCCGCGAAGAGGAGGCGGCGGAGGCCTACCGCGCGGCCATCCATTCCGCCCGCGACGACCGCACGGCGCGATCACTCGAACGTCTGCTGGCCGAGGCCGGCTGAGGCTCCCGACGATTCGTCACGAATGACCGCCATTCGTCACGAATGATCGCCATTCGTCACGATTGACGGCCATCCGTGACGAATGACGCGCCGTGTTTGCCGCTAACGCGGGGACGCGATGTCGCGCACGAGCCTGATCAGCTGGTCCACATCCGTCTCGTCGCGCAGCACGGTGTTCGCCGCCGGCAGCAGCGCCGCGTTGTAATACATGCCGTCGCCGATCAGCATGACCATCCGGGCGGCCAGCGGATCGCCGACCGCGTCCTCCAGCGCGGCCAGCCACACGCGCTGCGCGTCTGCGAGGGCGTCGCGGGCGCGGGGGTCCGCGGCCTGGGCGAGCCGCGCCACCGCGACCACCGCGCGCTCGAACCGGGAGTCGGTGGGGATGGAGGTGCGCAGGAAGTAATCGACCGGTCCGGCCTCGTCGGCGCGCATCCGCTCGACGTCATCGGCCACGAGGCCGGCGAAGCGGTCGAGCACCCCGCCGACCAGCGCCTCCTTCGAGGCGAAGTGGTACAGCAGCCCGCCCTTCGAGACGCCCGCGCGGGCGGCGACGGCGTCGAGCGTCGCGGCCCGCTCACTCTGCTCCGCCAGCAGCTCCTCGAACGCGTCGAGTACACGATCGCGCGCGCTGCGGGTGGAGGCGGGGGGAGTGGAGGGGTCGGTCGGCATGTCCACATGCTAGCCGGGTGCCGTTGCCACTGTACCGTCCAGACGGTACAGTAGTCGCATGTCCACCACCGCCAGCACCCGCCTGCCCGTCGCCGTCCCGCCCCGGTCCGGCGGTCGCGCCTGGGCGGCGCTGGCGGTGCTCATGCTGCCGACGCTGCTGGTCTCGGTCGACAACACCGTGCTGAGCTTCGCGCTGCCATCGATCTCCGAGGCGCTCGAGCCGAGCGCGACCGGGATGCTTTGGATCGTCGACGTCTACCCGCTCGTCCTCGCCGGCCTGCTCGTCGCGATGGGGAGCCTCGGCGACCGGATCGGCCGCCGCCGCCTCCTGCTCATCGGCGCGACCGGCTTCGCCGCCGTGTCGGCACTGGCCGCCTTCGCGCCGAGCGCCGAACTGCTGATCGGCGCCCGCGCGCTCCTCGGCGTGTTCGGCGCCATGCTCATGCCGTCGACGCTGTCGCTGCTCCGCAGTGTCTTCGTCGACCGCGAGCAGCGGCGGCTCGCCGTCGCCATCTGGGCTGCCGGTTTCGCGGCGGGTTCCGCGCTGGGGCCGATCGTCGGCGGCGTGCTGCTGGAGCACTTCTGGTGGGGATCCGTCTTCCTGCTCGCGGTGCCCGTCCTCATCCCGCTGCTGGTGCTCGCCCCGCTGCTCGTTCGCGAGTCCCGCGACCCGGAGCCGGGTCCGGTGGATGCGCCGGGTATCGTGCTCTCCCTGCTCACCATGGCGCCGGTGGTCTACGGCATCAAGACGCTCGCCGTGGACGGGTTCTCCCTCGTCGCGGTGCTCGCCATCCTGATCGGCGTCGCGTCGGGCGCGCTGTTCGTGCGCCGCCAGCTGCGGCGTCCGATCCCAATGCTCGACATGCGTCTCTTCACGCGTCCCGCCTTCAGCGGCGCGGTCATCGTCAACCTCCTGAGCGTCGTGTCGCTCGTCGGCTTCCTGTTCTTCGTCTCGCAGCACCTGCAGCTCGTGATCGGGCTGACGCCGCTGCAGTCGGGCCTGGTGCTGCTGCCGGGGCTGTTGACGATGATCGTCGCGGGTCTCGTCGTGGTGCCGATCGCCCGGCGCATCCGTCCGGGCGTGGTGATCGCGGGCGGCCTGACCCTGTCGGCGGCGGGGTACCTGCTCGTCGCGCTGACCGGAGGCGGAGCCCCGTGGAGCGTGCTGCTCGCGTCCTTCGTGCTGCTCGGCGCGGGCATCGGCGCGGCCGAGACGGTGTCGAACGAGCTCGTGATCTCGACCGCGCCCGCGGCGAAGGCGGGCGCCGCCTCCGCCGTGTCGGAGACGGCGTACGAGCTGGGCGCGGTGCTCGGCACGGCGATCCTCGGGACGCTGATCACCGCCTCCTACCGCGCAGCGCTCGTCGTGCCGGCCGGTCTGACGTCCGCGCAGGCGGAGGCGGCAGGGGAGACGCTCGGCGGGGCCGTGACCGTTGCGAAGGGGCTGCCCGCGACGCTCGGGGACCAGCTGCTCGCGTCTGCGCGCACGGCCTTCGACAGCGGCGTCGGCCTCACCGCGATCATCGGCGTCGGGCTCGTGGCGACGGCCGCGGTGGTCGCGCTGGTCACCCTGCGCCGCGTGCGCTCCTGAGCCGAAGTCCCGGCGGGCGTGCGGCGATAGAGTAGCGGGACCGGATCCGCCCATCGAACCAGCGCAGGAGTGCCATGTCCCGTTCCGTCAAGCTCGCCGTCATCCCGGGTGACGGGATCGGTCCGGAGGTCATCGCCGAGGCGGTGAAGGTGCTGGATGCGGTCACCGCCGGCAGCGACCTGACGTTCGAGAAGACGCACTTCTCGCTCGGCGCCGACCGCTACCTCGCGACGGGCGACGTGCTCACGGACGACGACCTGGCGGCCATCTCCGCCCACGACGCGATCCTGCTCGGGGCGGTCGGGGGGAAGCCCGGCGACCCGCGACTGGCCGGAGCCAACATCGAGCGCGGCCTGCTCTTGAAGCTGCGCTTCTCGCTGGACCACTACGTCAACCTGCGCCCGACCACGCTCTTCCCGGGGATCGCGAGCCCGCTCGCCGACCCGGGGGAGGTCGACTTCGTCGTCGTCCGCGAGGGCACGGAGGGTCCGTACGTCGGCAACGGCGGAGCGATCCGCCAGGGCACGCCGCATGAGGTGGCCAACGAGGTCTCCGTCAACACTGCGTACGGGGTCGAGCGCGTCGTCCGTTACGCCTTCGACCAGGCGGAGCAGCGCCGCAAGAAGCTGACGCTCGTGCACAAGACGAACGTCCTGACCTTCGCCGGTTCGCTGTGGAAGCGGATCGTGGACGCGGTGGCCGCCGAGCATCCCGACGTCGCGGTCGACTACCTCCACGTGGATGCGGCGACCATCTTCCTCGTCACGGATCCTGCTAGATTCGATGTGATCGTCACGGACAACCTCTTCGGCGACATCCTCACCGACCTCGCGGCCGCGATCAGCGGCGGCATCGGGCTGGCGGCCTCGGGCAACATCAACCCGGCCGGGGCCTTCCCGAGCATGTTCGAACCGGTTCACGGATCGGCCCCCGACATCGCCGGCCAGCAGAAGGCCGACCCCACCGCCGCGATCCTCTCCACGGCGCTCCTGCTCCGCCACCTGGGCGAGCCCGAGCTCGCCGGGCGGATCGAGTCCGCGGTGACCGCCGACCTCGCCGCCCGCACGGGCGCTGTGCGAACGACCGCCGAGATCGGCGACGCGATCGCCGCCCGCGTGGCGCAGAATTGAATCACCCGTCGCATAAAGGACTGTCATGACCTCGACCAGCATCTCCCTCACCAACGGACCCACCGAGACCTCGGGCCTGCTCTGGAACGTCAGCCGCAACGAGGCCGCCCGCGAGGCGGCGGAGCGCGCCGAGATCCTCGCGAACCCGGGCTTCGGCAACTACTTCACCGACCACATGGTCGACATCTGCTGGTCGGCGAAGGGCGGCTGGCACCGCCCGCGCGTCTCGCCGTACGGCCCGATCTCGCTGGAGCCGTCGGCCGCGGTGTTCCACTACGCGCAGGAGATCTTCGAGGGCCTCAAGGCGTACCGCCACGAGGACGGCTCGATCCAGACGTTCCGCCCGGAGGCGAACGCCGCCCGTATGCAGCGCTCGGCCTACCGCCTGGCCCTGCCGGAGCTCCCGGTGGAGCACTTCCTCGACTCGCTCAAGCAGCTCGTCGCGGTGGACGGCGACTGGGTGCCGGACGCGCCGGAGACCAGCCTCTACCTGCGCCCGTTCATGTTCGCCAAGGAGGCGTTCCTCGGCGTCCGCCCGGCCAACAAGGTGGCCTACTACCTGATCGCGAGCCCCGCGGGCGCGTACTTCCCGAGCGGCGTGGCCCCCGTGTCCATCTGGCTGTCGGACCGCTGGTCCCGTGCGGGCAAGGGCGGTACGGGCGCGGCGAAGACCGGCGGCAACTACGCCTCCAGCCTCCTGCCGCAGGCCGAGGCCTACGAGCACGGCTGCGCGCAGGTGCTGTTCCTCGACTCGGTCGAGGGCAAGTACCTCGAGGAGCTGGGCGGCATGAACGTGGTGCTCGTCTACAAGGACGGCACGCTGGTCACCCCCGAGTCCGACAGCATCCTGGAGGGCATCACCCTCGACTCGGTGCTGCAGCTCGCCCGAGACCGCGGCCACAAGGTGGAGCGCCGCAAGGTGACGATCGACGAGTGGCGCGACGGCGTCGAGTCCGGCGACATCGTCGAGGTCTTCGCCTGCGGCACGGCTGCGGTGATCACCCCGATCGGCGAGCTCAAGTCGGACACCTTCACCGTCGGCGACATCACCGCCCCTCCCGGCGAGCTGACCATGTCCCTGCGCCAGGAGCTGACCGACATCCAGTACGGCCGCGAGCGCGACCGCCACAACTGGATGTACCGCCTGGACGCGTAAGCGTGGTGTTCGCGGTCGTCGGTCCGGGCGCGGTCGGCGGGCTGTTCGCGTGGCTGCTGCAGCGGTCGGGCGAGGAGGTCGTCGCGGTCGGCCGCCCGGCGACGGTGGACGCCATCCGGCGCGACGGCATCGAGATGCGGAGCGCGACATTCGGCGACGGGGTCCAGCGCGTGCGCGCCGAGACTGAGGTGCCGGACGGCGCGAGCGTGATCCTGGCGACGAAGGCCTACGGGCTGGACGATGTGCTCCCGGGCATCGTCTCCGCCCGCCCGGCCGAGGTGATCTCGTTCCTCAACGGCGTCGAGCACATGGCGCCGCTGCGTGCCGCGCTGCCCGGTGTGCCCGTCGCGGGTGGGTCGGTCGCGGTATCGGCGCTGCGCGCCTCCCCGACGGTGATCGATCACCGCAGCCCGTTCGTCCGCATCGAGGCGCCGGAGGCCGCCGCTGCCTTCGCGTCCGTGCGGGCGCTGACGGACGCCGGGCCGAGCGTGCGGGTCGGCGGCACCGAGGCCGAGGTGCTGTGGGCGAAGTTCCGCCTGCTCGCGTCGCTTGCGCTGCTGACGTCGTACTGGCGGCAACCGGCCGGCGCGGCGCTCGGCGAGGACCCGGAGCTGACAGAGGCCGTCGTGTCGGAGGTCGTGGCGTGCTCCGCGGCCGAGGGCGTCCCGGCCTCCGAACTCGACCTGGTGCGCGCACTGCGGAGCGTCCCGGGCGGGATGCGCACCTCCCTCCAGGAGGACCTCGCGGCCGGCGCCCCGAGCGAGCTGGATGCGCTCGGCGGCGCGCTGGTCCGGATCGGCGAGCGGCACGGGATCCCGACGCCGGCGATCGACCGGATCGTGACGGCGTTAGGCTCGACTCCGTGAAGATCGCACGTTTCAGCCACACCCGCGACGGCTCGACCACCCCCGCCATCGACTACGGCATCGTCGACGAGGACGCGCTCGTGGTCCTCGCCGGCGACCCGATGTTCGTCGGCTTCGAGACTACCGGGGAGCGCATCCCGCTCGGCAGGGTCGGCTCGCTCCTCGCGCCGGTCATCCCGCGGTCGAAGGTCGTGGCGGTCGGTAAGAACTACCGCGATCACGCCGCCGAGATGGGCGGCGAGGCGCCGGGGGAGCCGCTGCTGTTCCTCAAACCCAACACGGCGGTCATCGGGCTCGGCGACGCTATCATCCAGCCGCCGCAGTCCGAGCGCGTGGACTACGAGGGCGAGCTCGCGGTCGTCATCGGGAAGATCGCGCGCAACGTGAGCGCCGAGGACGCGGCCGATCACATCTTCGGCTACACCGTCGCCAATGACGTCACAGCTCGCGACCTGCAGGAGATGGACGGCCAGTGGACGCGCGCCAAGGGCTTCGACACCTTCTGCCCGCTCGGGCCCGTCATCGAGACCGAGCTGGCTCCGGATGCCGTGCTGCGCACCCGGCTGAACGGCGAGCTCAAGCAGGAGGCGCCGATCTCGGACATGGTCCACGACATCCCGTCGATCATCGCGTACGCGTCGAGCGTGTTCACGCTGCTGCCCGGTGACGTCATCCTCACCGGCACGCCGGCGGGGATCGGGCCGATGAAGCCCGGCGACACCGTCGAGGTCGAGGTGGACGGCGTCGGGTCGCTCGTCAACCCGGTCCGCGCTCCGAAGTAGGCGCCACCGGACCGGGCCTCCCCGGTAGGATCGAAGACGTATGTCTGACTCGATCGCTCACCCCTTCTCCGAGGCCACCGGCGCCGATGTGCGCGTGCGCTTCTGCCCGTCGCCGACCGGGACGCCGCACGTCGGCCTCATCCGCACCGCGCTGTTCAACTGGGCGTACGCCCGGCACACCGGCGGCAAGCTGATCTTCCGCATCGAGGACACCGACGCGGCGCGCGACAGCGAGGAGAGCTACCAGCTGATCCTGGAGGCACTCCGCTGGCTGCGCCTCGACTGGGACGAGGGCATCGACGTCGGCGGTCCCGACGGCCCGTACCGTCAGTCGCAGCGCTACGACATCTACCGCGAGCTCATCGAGCGGCTGAAGGAGTCGGGCCACATCTACGAGAGCTTCGCCACCGCGGAGGAGATCGAGGCACGTAACATCTCGCTCGGCCGCGACCCGAAGCTCGGCTACGACAACTTCGAGCGCGACCTCAGCGACGAGCAGAAGGCGGCGTACCGTGCCGAGGGCCGCGAGCCGGCGCTGCGCCTGCGCGTGCCGGACGACGACCTCAGCTTCGACGACCTCGTGCGCGGCGAGATCACCTTCAAGGCGGGCTCGTTCAGCGACTTCGTCGTCGTGCGTCCCAACGGCCACCCGCTCTACACGTTCGTGAACCCGGTGGACGACGCCCTCATGGGCATCACGCACGTGCTCCGCGGCGAGGACCTGCTGTCCTCCACCCCGCGCCAGATCGCGCTGTACCACGCGCTCATCGACGCCGGAGTGACCACCTTCGTCCCGCGCTTCGGGCACCTCCCGTACGTCATGGGCGAGGGCAACAAGAAGCTCTCCAAGCGCGACCCCGAGTCGAACCTCTTCCACCACCGCGACCGGGGCTTCATCCCCGAGGGTCTGGTGAACTACCTGGCGCTGCTCGGCTGGTCGCTCACGCACGACCGTGACGTGTTCTCGCTGTCCGAGATGGTCGCCGCCTTCGACGTGAAGGACGTGAACCCCAACCCGGCCCGCTTCGACCTCAAGAAGGCCGAGTCGATCAACGGCGACCACATCCGCCTGCTGGATGTCGCCGACTTCACCGAGCGCACCATCCCGTACCTGGCGGCTGCCGGCATCGTGGAGGAGCCGCTGACCCCGCGCAGCACGAGGTGCTCGCGCAGGCCGCGCCGCTGGTGCAGGAGCGCGTGCAGCTCCTCGGCGAGACGCCGGGGATGCTGGGCTTCCTGTTCACGGATGCCGCATCGCTCACGATCGAGGACGACGCCCGCGCCTCGCTGCCCGACAACGCCGGCGAGGTGCTCGCCGCATCCCTCGGCGCCCTCGAGCTGGTCCCCGAGGCCGAGTGGACGCACGACGCGATCGAGGCCGCGCTGCGCGATGCGCTGGTGGAGGGGCTGGGGCTCAAGCCGCGCGTGGCGTTCGGTCCGCTCCGTGTCGCGATCTCCGGACGCCGGGTGTCGCCTCCGCTGTTCGAGTCGATGCAGATCCTCGGCAAGGCCGAGACCATCGCCCGCCTCGACCGGCTCTCGGCGGCGCTGGGGTAGCGGCGTGAGCGGGGAGTCCTACGAGGTCGTCGTCATCGGCGGGGGACCGGCCGGGCTGTCGGCCGCCCTCAACCTCGCCCGAGCGCGTCGGCGGGTGCTGGTCGTGGACGGCAACCGGCCCCGGCACGCGGCGACCCTGCGGGCGCACGGCTTCGTCACGCGCGACGGCATCTCGCCGCTGGACCTGCGCCGTCTCGGCCGCGAGGAGGTCGACGCGTACGAAGACGCGTCGGTCGTGTTCGCGCAGGTCGGCGCCGTGGAGCTGGAGGGCGACGGCTTCCGCGTCACCGGACACGGGGTGCGTGGCGGCGCCGATGTGGACGTCCGCGCCGACGCCGTGGTGGTCGCGACCGGCGTCTCGGAGACGATGCCGGCCATCCCGAGCCTCCGCGCCTACTACGGCACCCAGCTGCACAGCTGCGTCGAGTGCGACGGCTACGAGACCGCGGGTCAGCCGCTCGCGTTGATCGGCGAGACGTCCGACCTCGCCGAGCGCGCCCTGCTGCTTACCCAGTGGACGGACGACCTGATCGTCTTCACGAACGCCGCCGAGGTCGTCGACGCGGAGGAGGAGCGGATGCTCGCGCAGCTCGGCGTGGCGGTCGAGCGCCGCCCGATCGACGACGTCGTGGGGGAGAAGGGCGTCCTGACGGGGGTGCGTCTGGTGGACGGCACGGTGATCGAGCGCGCGCGGGGCTTCCTGCGCCCGGTGTGGTCGCCGCAGCTCGCATTCGCGGACGCGCTGGACCTCGACCGCGACTCTGAGGGCTACCTCGTCACGGACGCGCAGGGCCGCACCTCCGTCCCCGGCGTGTACGCGGCGGGGGAGACGACGGCTCCGGGGCCCCAGCAGTTGATCGTCGCCGCCGGCTCCGGCGCGGTGGTCGCGGCCGCTGTCAACCGCGACCTCATCGGACTGTCGCTGGACGGCGCCGCCGTTTTGTAGTCCGGCCCGCGCGTAGGATAGAGTTGTTTCTCGTGCCCGGGCCGCGGTTCGGAGCAGTGGGGTATGGTGTAATTGGCAACACGGCTGATTCTGGTTCAGTTGTTCTTGGTTCGAGTCCAGGTACCCCAGCAGTGAAAGAGCCCCGGTTTTTCGGGGCTTTTTTGTTTCCGGCAGACTGGCTGGATGCATCTCGCTGACGCCTTCCCTCCCTTCGGCCTGCGCATCGAGGCGGGCCCGCTCGTGCTGCGGCCGATCACCGACGACGTTCTGCCCGCACTCACCCGGGTGGCGCTCGGCGGCGTCCATGATCCAGCGGATATGCCGTTCTACTACCCGTGGACGGACGCCCCGGCCGACCGGCTCCCTCTCGAGTTCGCCCAATACCACTGGCGCACGCGTGCCGGCTGGTCGCGCGAGGCGTGGACGCTCGAGTTCGCCGTCGAATACGACGGCGAGATCGTCGGTATTCAAGGCATCGGGACCCGCGACTACCTCGTCACGCGCACCGGCGAGACCGGCTCCTGGCTGGGGCTGGTGCACCACGGGCGCGGAATCGGGACCAGGATGCGTCAGGCCATCTGCGCTTTCGTCTTCGACGAGCTGGACGCGGAAGAGATCACCTCCGGCGCCTTCACCGACAATCCCGCGTCTCTCGGAGTCAGCAGAAAGGTCGGCTTCCGGCCGGACGGTACCGCCCGGCTCGCTCGACGCGGGGCTCCCGCGGTGAACCAGCGGCTCGTCCTCACCCGCGACGCCTTTGTGCGCGGCGAGCCGATCGCGGTCACGGGAGCCGAGGCGTTCCGCCGGTTCATCGGGACCGAGCGGTAGCAATCAGTCCTGGGCGCTCTGCCGCCTCCAGGTGCCGCCGAACTCCTGATCATGCAGCTTCCGCAGCGTGTGTGCCAGGTGGTCCACTTTGTCGGCCGCTTGCTGCATCTCGTGGAAGTCGTTGCCGTGTTCTCGCGGTGCCGTCTTCTCCTCGCCGCGCTTGCGGACGATGCTGAGCTCTTCTCGCACATACTCCGCGAGTTCGGTGAGGGTCTGCTCCAAGGTCATGTCGTCCTCCTGTTCGACGGTCTGCGCGCAGCCTATGGTGGCCCCCCTCATTGGGGTAGACGTATTACGTGCGAAATGGTCTTGACTGAGCGGGATGCTCGCGCCACCAGAAGCGAGCCCTTCCCGAAAGTGAGCCGCCGTTGCGTGATCGCGCCGCCTCCGTCCCCATACTCGAAACATCCGGAACGGCGCCGACACGGCGCCGGCGTCGCGCCGTCGCAGCGGCGACCGTCGCCGTCCTGACGGCCGCCGGGATCGCCGCCGTCGGTGCCGCGCCCGCATCGGCGAACCCGGACCGCGGTGACTGGATGGACGGCCTGCAGAGCACCGTCGGCACCCTCACCGACGTGGCCATCGACTCGTACACCGCTCAGGTCTTCGCCGGGGTGTCGGGCCAGGTGAAGATCGTGGACGAGTTCTCCGGCGACGTGCTCGGGACCGTGCCGCTCACCGGAGCGACGAATCCCATCCTCGCTGCCGACGCCACCAAGTCGCTCCTGTGGGCGCTCGATGCGGGACAGCACACGCTCTACCGGATCGACGAGCGCACGAACACGGTCACGGGCACCGCCACGATCGCCGGTGACGTGCGTGATCTGGCCGTGGATCACTCCACCGGAACCGTCTTCGTGGCCACCGGAAGCACCGGGACGGTGGTCCCCGTCACCGAGGCGACGCTGGCCGTCGGAACGGCGATCACGGTAGGCGGGACGGTTGCCAAGGTCGGCGTCGACGCCTCGGCCGGAACCCTCTACGCGGTCGACAACGGCGGCCAGTCCGTCGCGATCATCGACGAGGCCTCGGGCATTGTCACCGCCTCGCTTCCGCTTCCGACGGCGTCCGCGTCCACCATCACGGTCGATGCGGCGCATCACAAGGCCTACATCGGATTCGCGTCCAACGCCACGCTGTCCGTCGTCGACGGGGTGGCGCACACGGCCACTCAGCTGGTCGTCCCGGCGTTCTACGGCGGAGGGATCCAGGCGCTGGGCATCGACCCGTCCACCCAGACCATCTTCGGCTTCAACGACCGCCAGCTGTTCCGCATCGACACCGACACGGCCGGCGTGGCCACGGTCTTCTTCGGCAACCCGGTCGTCACGACGCCGCACGTGGTAGCCGACGTGTTCAGCAACATGATCGTCTACGGCGCCGGCGACACGATCCACGGGAACTGGGAGCCGATCTCGTTCCTGGGCAGCGCGTCCGGAGTGGTTCCCGCCGGGACGGCCTTCTCCAAGGCGATCACCGCCTGGTCCTGGTCGGGCGCGCCGTTGAACTTCGCTGTGACCAAGGGCGCCCTGCCGACCGGCCTCGCCATCAGCGGCGACACCATCTCCGGCACGGCGACGACGCCCGGCAGCTACACGTTCGACCTCAAGGCGACCGACACCGAGTACGGCGACTCCGTCACGCAGACCTATACGCTGCGCGTCGTGACCCTCGACCGCACCTCCGGCAGCGACCGCTTCGACACCTCTGTCGCCGTCTCGAAGGCCGCCTACCCGGACGTCTCGGCGGTCGGCACGGTCTACGTCGCGAACGGCATCTCGTTCCCCGACGCGCTCTCGGGCGGCCCGGCAGCCGCGGCGGACTCCGGCCCGCTGCTCCTCACGGCGCCGACCTACCTGCCGGCGTCGGTCTCCGCGGAGATCACCCGTCTGCACCCGGCGCACATCGTCGTCGTGGGCGGCCCTGCGGTCGTCGGCGCTGCGGTGTTCGACGCGCTCACGGGTCTCTCGCCCGACGTCCAGCGCGTCTACGGCAGCGACCGGTTCGGCACGTCGCAGGAGGTCATCAAGCACTCCTTCGCGACCGCGCCGACCGTCTACGTGTCGACGGGGCTCAACTTCCCCGACTCGCTGAGCGCGGGCGGCGCGGCGGGCAGCCTGCACGCCCCGCTGCTCCTGGTCAACGGCAACACCACCTCCGTGGATGCGCCCACCGCCGCACTGCTGCAGTCGCTCGGGACGAACAAGATCGTGATCATCGGCGGGTCGGCCGTGATGTCGCCCGCGCTGGTCCAGGACTTCTCGCGCTTCGGGACCGTCGTGCACCTGGCGGGCTCCGACCGGTTCGACTCGTCGCAGCAGATCGTCGAGTCGGCGTTCAGCACAAGCAACCGGGTGATCCTGGCCAGCGGCCTGAACTTCCCGGACGCGCTGGGCGCCTCCGCCTGGTCGGGGAAGAGCTCGTCGCCGCTGTTCATCACGCTCCCGTACTGCGTCCCGCAGCGCACGCTGGACGACGCGTACTTCCTCGGCGCGACGAAGATCACGCTGGTCGGCGGGGCGACCGTCCTCAACGGGAACGTCGCGGGGCTGCAGAGCTGCGACGACCTCTTCTCGGTGATCGCCCCGGCCTACCCGGCTCTCGCGCCGGTGACGGGCAAGAAGGTGACGGCCTTCGGCAGCGGGTCGGCCTCGTCCGGGCAGCCGGTCGCCCCGCTCCTGCGGGTGAACCAGCAGGAGCGCCCGACCGGCCACTGAACGGGGGATGCGCCGGCGGGATCACCCCGCCGGCGCGTCCTCCGCAGCCTCCTCGGCCTCCTCGCCGTGCTGGACGATGTCGCCGTCCTGGAACAGGATGCCTTTCGCGGTCTCCCGCCACTGCGGCTTCGCGCGCAGCAGGTACTCGAGCTCCATGCTGAAGTGCTTGTACTCCTCGGCGAGCGAGTCGAGCATGATCGCCTTCGCGACCTCGTCCTTCTCGACGGCGATGCGCTGCTCGTACCAGCCGATCGCCTCCGCTTCCTCGGACAGGCTCGCGCACATGCGGGCGAACGTCCGCGTCTCCTCGCCGAGCTCGTTCGGCGGCTCGTGATACTGGTCGGTGGACACCGGCTCTCCCTTCGTCGGAACGGCATTCGATATCCGGTCTACCCGCATCCGGTCCGGCGCGGGAGGATACCGGCATGACGGACAGCGACGGAGCCGGCATCGTCGGCGTCAACACCATCGGCATCCCGGTCGCGGACCAGGACCGTGCGCTCGCTTTCTACCGCGACGTGCTCGGCTTCGGTGTGCTCGTGGATGCGCCCCTTCCGCAGCTCGGCGCCCGCTGGATCATGCTGGCGCCGCCCGGCTCGCCGGTGTCGGTCTCGCTGGTCAGCGCGACAGACAGCGCTCCCGCGGGGGTGGAGACGGGGATCCGGTTCGAGACGCTCGACGCCGAGCGGACGCACGCGACGCTCCGGGAGCGGAGGGCGGATGTCGGAGAGCTGCTGCGCTGGCCCGGAGTGCCGCCGATGTTCGCCGCCTCCGATCCCGACGGCAACCGCTTCGAGGTGGTCGAGCGGCCACAAAGCTGACGGAATCGGCCCCGATCCCGCTAGGGTGAGCGCAAGGGGGTGGTCGCCGATGAGCGCACTGATGGAGGGACTGCAGCGAGAGGAGCGCCGACGCCGGCGCGTCGCACTGTTGGTGGTGCTGAGCTGCGTGGCCGGCCTGGGGGTGTGGCTGACGGCTCCGTTCGGGATCGTGCTGCTGACGCGGGGCGAGGTCGCGGGTTGGCTGCTCGTGGCCGCCGGTGCTGTGCTGCTCGCGGTGACCGTCCTCAGCCTCATCGCGGCGCGACGTTCCCACCGGCCGTCGGAGAGGGTCCAGGGCAAGCCGAACCCGCGCTTCGACGAACCGGAGCCGTCCCCGGACCCGCGCGGCGGGTTCAGCATGTCGGGCTCCTATCTGGGGTCGCATTAACAATCCGAAACAGCCGGCGGCCCGCTCGATAGGGTGACGGCATGGCTGCGCGTGTGATCGTCATCGGTGCGGGCGTCGTGGGCGCCGCGACCGCCTGGTCGCTGACCCGCGAGGGAGCATCCGCGGTGCTCCTCGAAGCGTTCGAGCGGGGACACGACCGGGGGTCGTCCCATGGCGGGTCGCGGATCTTCCGGCACGGCTACTCCGCACAGGACTACGTGGAACTGTCCGTCCGGGCGCGCCAGGGTTGGACGCACCTCGAGCGCGTCAGCGGGCGTCGCCTCCTCGATCCGACCGGGGCTGTCGACCACGGCGACCTCGCGGCCCTGACGGCGATCGCCAAGGCTCAGGATGCGGCCGAGCTGCGGTACGAGTGGCTGACCGCGGATGCGGCGGCGGCGCGCTGGCCCGGGCTGCGGTTCGAGCAGCACGTGCTGTTCAGCCCCGGGGGCGGCCGGCTGCGTGCGGCGGACGCGATCGAGGCGCTGCTGGATGCGGCGGCGGCCGGGGGAGCGGACCTGCGATTCGGCGTGCGGGTGACGGACATCGCCGAGGCAGGCGACGGAGTGACGGTCACCGCCTCCGACGGCGTGCACACCGCCGACGCCGTCGTGGTCGCGGCCGGATCGTGGACGCCCGAACTGCTTCGCCCGTTCCTGGACGCGAGGGGTCTCGAGCTGCCCACGGTCCGCGTCACCGAGGAGCAACCGGCCCACTTCCCGCTCCTGCCCGGCCCGCCGGACAGCGAGGCGGCGTGGCCGAGCTTCGTGCACCATCCCACCGAGGAGGGCGTGACCGGCGCGTACGGCTTGCTGACGCCCGGCGAGGGCGTGAAGGTCGGCTTCCACGGCGTCGGGCCCGAAGTGGACCCGGACCGGCGCGACCGCACGATCGACCCGGACCGGCTGGCCGGGCTGCAGCGGTACGTCGCGGACTGGGTGCCGGGCGTCGACTCCACGCGGCCGGAGGGCATCAGCTGCCTCTACGACAGCACCGCCAAGGAGGACTTCGTCCTCGACCGGGTCGGCCCGGTGGTGATCGCGACCGGTTTCTCCGGCCACGGGTTCAAGTTCGGGCCGGCGCTGGGTGACGTCCTCGCGCGCCTCGCGCTGCACGGCGAGCCGGCGCCGAACCGCTTCCAGCTCGCGGTGGCCGCCCCCGACGCCTGAAAACCGGCGTCAGCGGCGCGTCGGGTCGAGGTTCACGCCGACCCCGTACTTGAGCTCGGGATCGGTGTTGGTCTGCGTCATCCACGGGTTCAGCCAGAGCAGCTGCGATGGGGTGATGCCGAAGCGATGAGTCACCGCGGTGATCGTGTCGTACCGATTCGGCACGTACGTGGTGAGCACGCCGTTCTCCGTCAGCACCTTCCCGCGGGCGAACGGGATGGTGCCGGAGTCCTTCACCGTGAGCCCCGGGTACGGGGAGGGCAGGGTCCACGTGAGGGTCGCGGCGGCGAACACCCGCGCGTCCCCGGGCAGCCTCTCCTCGATCGAGTGCAGCCAGCTCGGGTCGCCGAAGGCCGTGAACTGCCCGCCGATGGGCAGCACCAGCTCGCCGTCCGCCTCCGTGCGGTCCAGAGGTGACACGAGCTCGAACTGCGGGTTGATCTGGATGCTGTCCGGCCGGCCGTCATGGCGCGTGCCGGTGAGGAAGAGACTGAGGCCCCTCAGATCGGCGGTCGTCGGGTCGTCCGGTGTGATCCGGACCTCGATCGCGCCCTGGTCGTCGACCGTCACCTGCACCGCGCCGGTCAGTGGTCGATCCGCGCGCGGGTCGTCGATCGTGTCGTGCGCGATGGGCAGGAGCTGCCCGGTGGCGACGGTCTCGCCGCGCATCTTCAGCTGCGGGTACGCCGCGGCGGCAGGCTGGGCGTCCGGCGAGTCGACCGCCGCGGGCGTCGGCGACGGATGGGGCGGGGGCGCGAGCAGCGCGCATCCCGATGTCAGCCCAACGGCGGCGACCACGACCAGGGCCGCGGCGACTCGACCCACCCCCCAACGGATCATGAGCCGACCCTAGCAGCGCTCACTCCACGACGAGAGGAACCCAGTAGCCCGCACAGGAGTGGCTTCCCGTGTCGTCGCATTCGTCGTACGGGCTGCCGGTGACGTTCAGTACCGCGTCTCCGCGCGGAAAGGTGGCGGGCACCGTCAGCTCGGCCTCGAAACGCCCGTCGCGGGCGACCGCGACGTGCAGCGGCGGGGTGGAGAGCTCCCGATGCTGGAGAACGACGGTGTACAGCCGATCCCGCGCGTAGCCGAGGTCGCAGGAGGCGGCACCGCTCGAGAGCGCGACCGTCTCACCGGGATGCACCACGGCCGGGCGCGCGTGCAGCGGCGCGGGAAGGCACATGACCGCAGGCCGGATGATGCCGGCCGACTGAGCCGCAGTGGCGAGGCCGACGGCTCCGACGGCGACGACGACCGTCAGCGCGGTCGCCGCCCCGATCACCCACGCGCGCCGTCCCATGGCGACATCCTGGCCGACCCGGGACCTTCCGCGCGAGAGCTCAGACCTGCGCGCCGAGCTTGAAGCCCTGCGCCTCGTCGCCCTTGCGGGTGTACGAGAAGCCGTCGGCGCCGATCGTGACCTCCATCTCGGAGTCGTCGGTGCGGCTGGTGAGCGGCTGCGGGTTGCCGTCGAGGTCGAGCACGAGCGACGCCTCCGTGTACCAGGACGGGACGACCGGGTTGCCCCACCAGTCGCGGCGCTGGTTGTCGTGCACGTCCCAGGTGACGACGGGGTTGTCGGGGTCGCCGGTGTAGTAGTCCTGCGTGTAGATCTCGACGCGGTGGCCGTCGGGGTCGCGCAGGTACAGGTAGAAGGCGTTCGAGACGCCGTGACGGCCGGGGCCGCGCTCGATGCAGTCGCTGCGGCGCAGGGCGCCGAGCTTGTCGCAGATGGCGATGATGTTGTGCTTCTCGTGCGTGGCGAAGGCGACGTGGTGCATGCGCGGCCCGTCGCCTCCGGTCATCGCGGTGTCGTGCACGGTCGGCTTGCGGCGCATCCACGCGGCGTAGGTGGTGCCGGCCTCGTCCTGGATGTCCTCGGTGACGCGGAAGCCGAGGTCCTCCATGTAGGCGACGGCGCGCGGGACGTCCGGGGTCACCTGGTTGAAGTGGTCGATGCGGACCAGCGCGCCGGGGGTGTACAGGTCGTAGCGCCAGGCGAGACGCTCGACGTGCTCGACCTCGTAGAAGAACTCATATGGGAAGCCGAGCGGGTCCTCGACGCGCACCGAGTCGCCGACGCCCTTCGTGAAGCCCTCCGCGCGACGCTCCACGCGGCACCCCAGCTCGGAGTAGAACTCGACGGCGCGGTCGAGGTCCTCCGGGGTGCGGACACGGTACGCGAAGGCGGCTACGGCGGCGACCGGACCCTTCCGCAGCACGAGGTTGTGGTGGATGAACTCCTCCATAGACCGCAGGTAGACGGTGTTCTCGTCCTCCTCGGTGACGACGAGGTCGAGCACGTCGACGTAGAACTCGCGGCTGGCGGTGAGATCGGTGACGACCAGCTCCATGTAGGCGCAGCGCACCACGTCCGGCGGGGTGGCCCTCGGCGTCGGGATGCGGTTCACGGGGGCCGGGATCGGGTCGCCGTCGGTGACGGTCGGCTCGGGGGAGTCAGGGGTGATGGTCATGGTGGTGCTCTCTCTGCGCTGAGGGTGGGTCGGGAAAACGGGAGGTCAGGCGTCGCCGGCGTCCTCGGCGGCCTCGGCCGCCTCCTCCGGCTGGTGCACGGAGGCGCCGAACCGGGCGGTGTGGACCGGGCCCAGGGTTATGTGGACCGCCTGCTGGTCGGTGTAGAAGTCGATCGAGCGGTAGCCGCCCTCGTGTCCGAGACCCGAGGCCTTCACGCCGCCGAAGGGGGTGCGCAGGTCGCGGACGTTGTGCGAGTTGAGCCACACCATCCCGGCCTCGACGCTCCCGGCGAAGGTGTGCGCGCGTTCGAGGTCGCTGGTCCAGATGTACGCGGCGAGGCCGTACTTGACGCCGTTGGCGAGCTCGAGCGCCTCCCCGTCGGTGTCGAACGGGGTGATTGCGACGACCGGGCCGAAGATCTCCTCCTGGAAGATGCGGGCGTCCGCCGGCACGTCGGCGAAGACCGTCGGCGCGACGTAGTTGCCGGTGTCCAGCCCCTCGGGACGGCCGCCACCCGCGATCAGGCGCCCCTCCTGCTTGCCGAGCTCGACGTACGACATGACCTTCTCGTAGTGCTCCGGGTGCACGAGCGCGCCGACCTCGGTCTTCGGGTCGTGCGGGTCGCCGACGACGATGTTCTTCGCGCGCTCCGCGTACCGCGACAGGAACTCGTCGTAGATCGGCCGCTCGACCAGGATGCGCGAACCGGCGGTGCAGCGCTCCCCATTCAGCGAGAAGACGCCGAAGAGGGTGGAGTCGATCGCCGCGTCCAGGTCCGCGTCCGCGAAGACGACGGCGGGGGACTTTCCGCCCAGCTCCATCGACAGGCCCTTGAGGTACGGAGCGGCGTTCGCGAAGATGATCTGCCCGGTGCGGCTCTCGCCGGTGAACGAGATGAGCGGCACATCCGGGTGCTTCACCAGCGCGTCCCCGGCCTCCTCGCCGAGGCCGTTGACGAGGTTGAACACACCGTCCGGCACGCCCGCGTCACGGAAGATCGTGGCCCAGAGCGAGGCCGACAGCGGCGTGAACTCGGCCGGCTTCAGCACGACGGTGTTGCCGGTCGCGAGTGCGGGAGCGAGCTTCCAGCTCTCCAGCATGAACGGCGTGTTCCACGGCGTGATGAGCCCGGCGACGCCGATCGGCTTGCGGTTGACGTAGTTCAGCTGGCTGCCGGGCACTTTGTAGGCGTCGTCGGCCTGCGCGACGATCAGGTCGGCGAAGAAGCGGAAGTTCTCCGCGGCGCGTTGCGCCTGTCCAAGCGCTTGAGTGATGGGGAGGCCGGTGTCGAAGGTCTCCAGCTCGGCGAGCCGAGCATCCTGCGCCTCGACGGCGTCGGCGATGCGGTTCAGGACGCGGGCGCGCTCGCGGGGCTTCATCCTCGGCCACGGCCCGGTCTTGAAGGCGCGCGTGGCGGCGGCGACGGCGAGGTCGATGTCCTCCTTCTGCCCGGCGGCGGCCTGCACGTAGGTCTCGTTCGAGACCGGGTCGAGCACGTCGAAGGTCTTCCCCGAGACGCTGTCGACGAACTCGCCGTCGATGAAGTGCTGGATCCTGTCGGGAAGGTCAGCGGGGATGTGGTGCTGCGCCATGGCGCGGCCTCCTGTCGGTCGGTGGGTCAGTGCTGCTTGTGTTCGTTCTGGTACGCCTGCAGCGAGTCCAGGGTGGCGAGGCGGTGGTTCCGCGCGGCGAGCTCGATGTCCAGCGGGGGAGCGCCGGACTCGATGAGGGTGAGGATGTGCTCGTGCTCGTCGACCGACTCGCGGGCGCGGCCCGGCACGAAGCTGAAGGTGGAGTCGCGGAGCACGGTGAGGCGGTTCCAGCCGCGGTGCACCAGGTCCAGGATGTGCGGGTTCGGGCACTCCTCGAACAGCACCGCGTGGAACTCCTGGTTCAGCTGGGTGAACCGATGCGGGATGAAGTCGTCGAGGCACGCGATCATCTCGCGGTTGACCGCACGCGCGCGCTCCAGGTGCTCGGCGGTGAGGAACGGCGCCGACTGCTGCGTCGCCGCGCCTCCACGAGCGCCAGCGTCTCCATCGTCCAGGTGTACTCGGCCTCCTTCAGCAGGGCGACCTGGGCGCCGACGTTCTTCTCGAACGTCACCAGCCCCTCGGCCTCCAGGCGGCGGATGGCCTCGCGCACGGGGACGACGCTGATGTCGAGCTCGCCCGCGATCTGCCCGAGCACGAGCCGGAACCCCGACACGTAGCGCCCGTCGTCGATGCGCGCCCGGATGAAGTCGTAGGCGAGCTGCGACTTGCTCGGCGCGACCGTCTTCACTGCTGCGTCCGCCATGCGCGGTACCGTTCTTTCCACTCGGCGTTCATCGGGAACAGCCCGTCGACCGGGTGACCGGCCGCCACCTGCTCGGCGATGTACTCCTCTTCGCGCTCCTGCTCGATCGCCGCCTCCGCGACCTCCTCGACCAGGGCGGGCGGGATGACCAGCAGGCCGTCGGCGTCGCCCACGATCACGTCGCCTGGCTGCACGGTCGCGCCGCCGCAGGCGATGGTCGTGTCGGTGTCCCACGGCACGTGCTTGCGGCCCAGCACCGCCGGATGCGGGCCGTTGTGATAGGTCGGGATGTCGAGTGCGGCCACCACGGCGAGGTCGCGGACGCCGCCGTCGGTCACGATGCCGACCGCGCCGTTCACCTGGGCGCGCAGCGCGAGCACGTCGCCGACGGTGCCGCTGCCGCGCTCGCCGCGGGCCTCGATGACGAGCACCTCGCCAGGGCCGACGGCGTCGAAGGCGCGCTTCTGCGCGTTGTAGCCGGCGCCGTGGGACTCGAAGAGATCCTCGCGGTTCGGGACGTAGCGGAGGGTGCGCGCTGTGCCGACCACCTTCGTGTCGGGGCGGGTGGAGGTGAGACCGTCGATGCTGACGTTGTTCAGGCCGCGCTTGCGGAGCTGGGAGCTGAGGGTCGCCGTGGCGACGGAGGCGAGCTTGGCGCGGAGGTCGTCCGTCAGCGTCCACGCGGGTGTTTCGGGAGTGCCATATGCTTCCGCCCGCTGGTGATCGTCGACGCTGGGCTTCGTCCCGAAGTCGCCGAACGGGATGCTGCCGGCGGTGATGCGGGTGACCAGGCGGCCGGTGGTCGGCGCGCCCGGGGCGGTGGGCGCATCCACCTCGACCTCGACGGTGTCGCCGGGTCCGGTGACGGACGAGCCGGCCGGAGTCCCGGTCAGGATGATGTCGCCCGGTTCGAGCGTCATCAGCTGGGAGAGGTCGGCGACGAGGCGGCCGAAGGGGAAGAGGAGGTCGTCGGTCGTGCCCTCCTGGACGAGCTCGCCGTTCAGCCAGGTGCGGACGCGGAGGGCGTCCGGATCGAGGCCGGTCGCGTCGAGGACGGACGGCCCGAGCGGGTGAACCCGTCGCCGCCCTTGGAGCGGACGTTGGAGCCCTTGTCGGCGGCACGCAGGTCGTAGAGCCCGAAGTCGTTCGCGGCGGTCACACCGGAGACGGCCGCCCAGCCGTCCTCGGGCGAGACGCGGCGGGTGGGGCGGCCGATGATCAGCGCGATCTCACCCTCGAAGGCGAGGAGCTCGGTCCCGGAGGGGCGCTCGAGTTCGCCTCCGGTCGCGGCGACGGAAGAGGACGGCTTGAAGAAGTACGACGGCTGGGCCGGGGTACGGCCACGCTGAGCGGCGCGGGACCGGTAGTTCAGGTGCACCGCGATGATCTTGCCGGGGCGGCTGATGTCGGTCACGTGCGTGGGGCTCCTCGTCGTCGGGGAAAAGTCCGGAGGACTGTATTCAGGATTGTATACGATCCGCTGGAGCTGGGCAATGCAGTCAATATGCGGCGGGGGCCGGCCCGCCGCCGGGATCGCCGATGAAGCGGTCCGCCAACGCCTCGGACGCGCGCGCCAGCAGGGTCACGTCGGACCCCACCAGCACGTACGCGGCGCCGGCCGCCGCGTAGCGGTCGGCCATGGCGGGGTCGAAGGCGTTGACGCCGACCGGGGTGCCGGATGCGCGTCCCGCCTCGATCACGCGCTCGACGGCCGCCGCGACGTCCGGGTGGTTCTGCTGACCGAGCAGGCCCATCGACGCCGCGAGGTCCGCGGGTCCGACGAGCAGCGCATCCACGCCGTCGACCGTCGCTATGTCGGCGGCCGCCGCCAGGCCGTCAACGGTCTCGATCTGCACCGTCAGCGACACCAGCTCGTTCGCGCGCGCCAGGTAGTCCGGGATGCGGCTCCAGCGCGACGAGCGGGCCAGAGCGCTGCCCACGCCGCGCACGCCGTGCGGCGGGTAGCGGACGGCGCGGACCATGTCCTCCGCCTGCTCCACGCTGTCGACCATCGGCACCAGGATGTTCTGCGCACCCAGGTCGAGCAGCTGCTTGATCACGACGGTGTCGCCGTACGGCGCGCGGACCACCGGCACGGCCGGGTAGGCGGCGACCGCCTGCAGCTGGGCCAGGACCGACTCCAGCCCGATGGGGGAGTGCTCGCCGTCGATGAGGACGATGTCGAGCCCGCTACCCGCGCAGATCTCCACGGCGAGCGCGCTGCCGCCGCAGGACCACATCCCGAACAGCGTGCGATCCGCTGAGCGCAGCCGGTCGGCGAACGTGGGTGTCGGGTCTAGACGAATCGGCATGTGACGGCTCCCAGGGTTCCGTAGTCGGCGTGGACGGTGTCGCCGCGCTCCACCCACATCGGGCGGGTGAACGACCCGGCGAGCACGATGTCGTTGGCCTCGAGACGGGTCCCGTGCTGGGCGAGCTTGTTCGCCAGCCAGGCGACGCCGGTGGCGGGATGGTCGAGGACGGCGGCGGCGACGCCCGACTCCTCGATCGTCTCGTTGCGGTAGAGCAGGGCGCCCACCCAGCGCAGGTCGACCGCGTCCACGGACACCGGGCGGCCGCCGACGACCATCCCGCCCATGGCCGCGTTGTCGGAGATGGTGTCGACGATGGTGCGGCCCTGCAGCTCGATGCGGGAGGACAGGATCTCGAGCGCGGGCACGACGTACTTCGTCGCGTCCAGGACGTCGTAGAGGGTGACGTCCGGCCCCTCGAGCGCCTCGCGCAGCACGAACGCGAGCTCGACCTCGATGCGCACGTTCGAGAACCGGTCGAACGGGATGACGGAGCCGGTCTCGTAGACCATGTCGGCGAAGATCGCGCCGTAGTCGGGCTCGGTGATGCCGGTCGCCTGCTGCATCACCTTCGAGGTGAGCCCGATCTTGCGGCCCACCAGCCGCCGCCCGTCGGCCAGGCCGCGCTCGACCCAGACCCGTTGGACCGCGTAGGAGTCCTCGACGGTCATTCCCGGATGGCGGGCGGTCAGCAAGGGGACCGTGGTGCGGTCGCGCTCCGCCGCGGCGAGCTCGTCCGCGATCGCCTGGATGGTCGGGCTGTCGAGCACGCGGGCTCCCTTCGACGTCGGAGGAGGGGCGGCAGGCCCCGTTGTGGATCGTATATCATCCGGCGGCGGTTGCCTATTGCGGCCATGCGGAAATGGATGAGCGGGAAACGTGACAGCGTTGTGCCTACATCGCACCATCAGGAGGTCCCCATGGCGATCATCACAGCACGGGAGTTCAATCACGACGTCTCCGCGGCCAAGCGCAGCGCGACGGCGGAACCGCTGATCATCACCGACCGAGGCGAGCCCGCCTACGTGCTCCTCACCTTCGCGGACTTCGAGCGCATGACCGGGCGGCAGAAGAACATCGTCGATCTCCTGCGGCAGGACGATCCGGAGAGCGACTTCGATGTCGACTTCCCTCGAGCGGTGCTCACGTTCAGGGACGTCGAACTGTGAAGTTCCTGCTGGACACGATGGTCTTGTCGGTGACGAGGCGACCGCAGCGGTCCGATCCGCGGGTGGTCCGTTGGCTCGAGGCTCAGAACACCTATTCGCTGCACATCTCAGCGATCACAGTCTTCGAGATCGAACGGGGAGCCGCGCTGAAGGCACGAACCGATCCGACCCAGGGCGATCGCCTGCGTCACTGGGTGGACGAGGTGGTCGACCAGTTCGCAGACCGGATCCTGCCGGTCGACCACGAGGTGGCGACCGTGGCGGCCGGATACCACGTGCCAGACCCCTGTCCTGAGACGGACGCGATCATCGCCGCGACCGCCGAAGTGGCTGGACTGGCGGTCGTCACCCGAAACGCGCGAGACTTCGAGCGCTTCGACGTCCCGTTATTCGATCCGTGGCAGCTGCGCTGAACGCCGCCGCGCCTCGGCCCACCCGTACAGCGCCGCGTACGCGACCAGCGACACCGTCATGCCGCCCACGAACAGCGGCGCCGAGGGCCTGGACCACAGGAGCTCGCCGCCACGCAGCGCCAGCGCGAGCAGCATGAGCGCGAGGGCGAGCAGTTGCGCCTGGAAGATCTGCCGGAAGGCGCTCCATCGGGCGTCGCCGAGCATCCAGAGGTTCACCATCCCGGGCAGGGTCAGGATGGCGCCGCACACCCGTGCGGTCAGCGGCGTCAGCGGCCACGCCCACACCGCTATGCCGACCTGCGGCACCAGGAAGAGCACCAGCCCGGTCACGAGCGACCCGATCCCGATCAGCGCGAGCAGGATGCGCACCCACGCGGGCAGCAGCACCTCCTGCGGCGACGGCGACCGGTCGTCCTCCCCGCGGTTCAGGATCATCGCCACGAGGATGAGGAACGGCGTCGTCACGTAGAGGGTCACCCAGACGTTGAACGACAGGAAGCCGAAGTGGAAGCGGTCCCAGTGCAGGAACGTCGCCACGGCGAGCAGCGTCGCGAACAGCAGGACCGCCGGGAATCCGTGGCGCACCGACCGCCAGGTGTTCGGCCGGACGACGTGCACGAAGAACACGACCCCGCCGGCGTAGGCGCTGCCGAGCAGCATGGCGGTGAGCGGCGGCAGGATCGTCCACGCGAACAGCGCGTCGGTCGTGTCGGCGAGCGGGTACAGCAGCACGAACGCCGCCACCAGGAACGGGACGATGATCGCGCCCGCCACGCGTGTGTAGGGGTGGATGCGGTCGCTCACGCGTGTCCCTGCGCTTCGGCCACGGCGTCCTCGACCGCGAGGGCGCGCCCCTCCGCCACCGCGGCGTCGAAGGCGTCACGGTCGGCGCCGGCCGCGAGCATCCGGTCGACGAACAGCTGGTGGAACGTGAACGCCGGGACGTTGTGCAGGCCCGTGCGTTCGCGCAGGGCGACCACGGCGCCGAGCAGGTGTCCGGCGCGCCGCACGTCGCCCGCGAGCGCGGCGACGCCGACCATGCCCTCCAGACCGTAGGCGATGCCTTCGACATGACCGAGCCGGACGGACAGGGCGAGGCACCCGGCGAAGTCGGAGGTCGCCCCGGCGGGATCCCCCAGCAGCAGACGCGCCCAGCCGCGGTGGTGCTGCGCGATCGTGACGCCCAGCTCGTCGCCGTTGTCGCGCGCCAGCGTGAGGCTCTCCTCGAACTGCGCGAGCGCCGCATCCACCTGCTGCCGCAGCAGCGCCGCTCGGCCGAGCATGACGTGCGCCATCGCCTGGCCCCAGCGGTCGCCGCAGTCGCGGAACAGGCCGAGGCTGGACTCCATCGCGCGGTCGGCGGCAGCGGGATCCGGTTCAGCCGACGCGAGGACCGCCAGCGCGACCGAGATGAGCGCGAGCGCTTCTCCGTCGGGGTCGCCGGAGCGGTGGAAGAGGTCGGCGCTCTCCGTCAGCATCCCCACGACGGTGCCCTCGTGGTCCTGCCAGAACGCGATCGCCTGCGTGAAATACAGGGCGATGGCGCGGGTGCGGTCGTCGAGGGGGTCGCCGCTCGCGAGCGGCCGCTCCATCCAGCCGCGCACCTCGCCGAGCAGGCCCGACACCCACCAGTAGACGTAGAGGCTCCAGGCGAGGTGCGCGGCGCGTTCCCAGTCCCGTCGGTCGAGCAGGTACCCGACGGCCGCCCGCAGGTTGCCCGTGTCGTCGGCCAGCCGCATGACCCAGGCGTGCTGGGCCGCCCCCTCCAGCTCGGGATCCGCGCGGTCGCCGAGAGCGAGGAAGTAGGCCGCGTGGGCGTCGCGGGCCCGTGCGAGCGCGCCATCCTGCTCCAGCTGCTCGAGCGCGTACTCGCGGACCGTGGCCAGCAGCGAGAACCGCGTCGTCTCCACCCGGTCGTGCTGTCGGACGAGGCTGTTGTCCACGAGCGCGGCCAGCGAGGAGAGGGTGTCGGCCTCCTCGGCCGCGGGCTCGGCGGTGGCCGCGATGACGGACTCCGCCGCCTCCAGGCTGAAACCGCCCTCGAACACGCCGAGGCGGGACAGGGCCACCCGCTCGGACGGCTCCAGCAGCTGGACGCTCCAGTCGATGGTCGCCCGCAGCGTCCGCTGCCGCTCCGGCAGGTCGCGGGCGCCGCCGACGAGCAGCGGCAGGCGGCGGTCGAGGCGGCGCGCCAGCTCGGCGGGAGGGAGCACCCGGATGCGGGCTGCGGCGAGCTCCAGGGCGAGCGGGACGCGGTCCAGCGCCGCGCAGATCCGCTCGACGTCGGCCGCGTTCGACTCCGTGACCTCGAAGTCCGGGCGGACGGCGCGGGCGCGCTCCACGAACAGCGCGACCGCGTCGCCGTCGGGGAGCGGGCCGAGGTCGTAGCCGCGCTCGCCTCCCACCCGGAGCAGGGACCTGCTGGTGACCAGGGCGGCGACGCCCGGTGCGGCGGCGAGGAGGGCGGTGACCGCGGGCGCCGCGGCGAGCGCCTGCTCGAAGTTGTCGAGCACGAGCAGCAGGCGACGGTCGCGGAGCGCGGTCGTCACCTTGTCGTCGAGCGGCGCGTCGCCGGTGTCCCGCACGCCGAGCGAGCGGGCGAGGGCGACGGTGAGGCCCGCGGCGTCGTGTACGGGCGTGAGGTCGACGAAGACCGACCCATCGGGGAAGCGCTCCGCCATGCCGGCGGCCGTCGCGATGGCGAGCCGGCTCTTGCCGATCCCGCCGGGGCCGAGGACGGTGACGAGTCGTGCCCCTTCGTCGAGCATCCGCCGGACCGCGGCGATGTCGTCCTCGCGACCCACCAGCGGAGTGAGCGGCACAGGGAGGGACGTCGCCGGTGCGCTCGCGGGGACAGCGGGTGCCGAAGGTGCGGCTGCAGGGCCCGCCGCCGCCCGGCTGAGCTCGAACCGCTCGGCGAGCAGCACGGCGAGGTCCGCCTCCAACAGCACCTCGAGCTCCCCGGCCGACTCGAAGTACTTGAACGAGGCGTGGTCGTCGTCCCGGATCCGTGCCAGCAGCTCCGACAGCCGCTCCTCACGGGCCGGGGCCGGATCCTTGATGTAGATGAGCCGGGGGAGGTCGGGCGGGCAAAGGTTGTACTCGTCCTCCAGCCCCGACACCTCTTCGTCGGGCGCGACCCAGCCGTAGCGCTCCCAGTACAGCCCGACGAAGACGTCGCTCTGCTCCAGGTACGCGCGGTAGAGCTCCCGCGGCGGATGCGGGCGCGCACCCAGCTCGAACATCACCGGCGCCAGGTGCAGACGCTCGATCGCGGAGCGCGCCGCCCGGCGTTCGGCGGCGAGCTCCTTGAGGGTCGAGCTGACGAAGATCCGCAGCCGCTGGTCGGGCGTCCGGATCACGGGAGGCCCCGGAGTCATGCCCGCATTGTGGGACACCCGACCAGGCGTGCAACAGGGGGCGGATGCGGCGGGTGCGCCCCGGACAGGGGCTGACGTCGGCGGCCCCTCGCCGGAAGACTGGGCGGAGATCCCGAGAGAGGTGGACGATGACCGCAGTGCCCGGATGGTATGCCGACCCGAGCGGACCCGGCGGGCTTCGGTACTGGGATGGCGTGGCGTGGACCCAGCACGTGCAGCCGGCGCAGCCCGTGCCGGTCGCTCCTGCGCCCACGTACCCGCCTCAGGCGTACCCGTACTACGCGCCGACCGTGCCGGCCAAGAACAGCAAGGCGACCAGCGCGTTCGTCTGGGGCATCATCAGCATCATCAGCATCGTCATCAACCCGTTCGCCCTCCCGTCCATCCTGGCGATCGTGTTCGGCGCGCAGGGGCGCCGGGTGGCCGAGCAGCTGGAGGCGGCGGGTCAGCCGAACTCCGGGCGGGCCCGCGCGACCTCCGGACTCGTCGTCGGCATCGTCGGCGCCGCGCTCTTCGTCGTGTGGATGTTCCTCTACTTCAACCGCAACTGACGGCCGTGGGCCGGCTCGTCCCGGTCGCGCGGCACGTCATCCAGGAGGGTGCTGAGCGCCGCGGCCGATGCCGACCCCGGATCGGCGTGGTAGATCACGAGCAGCTGACCCCCAGAGTCCCCGATCGGCAGCTTCTCACGACTGAGCTCAAGCATCCCGAGCCGCGGATGGTCGAGCCGCGCGACACCGCCGCCCAGACCGCGCACGTCGTGGCGCGCCCACAGGCGGCGGAAGTGCTCGCTGCGCAGTGACAGCTCGCCGACCAGTTGGGCGATGCGGGGGTCCGCGACGTCGCTGCCGATGGAGGCGCGGAACGAGGCGATCAGACCGGCGGTGGCCTGCTCCCACTCCGGGTAGAGCGCACGCTCGGCGTCGTCGAGGAACAAGGACCGCAGACGGTTGCTCCCGGGCGCAATGGCGGGGGAGAGGGCCGTGGCGAGCGGGTTCGCGGCGAGCACGTCGAACATCCGGTCCTCGACGAAGGCGGGGAGATCCAGGGAGTCGAGCAGCTGCAGGATTCCCTTCGGCACCGTGCGGCGGACGGCGCGGCGGGCCGCAGGCGGCTTCGGCTCGGCCAGGCTCAGCAGGTAGGCGGTCGCGTCGGGGTCGAGGTCGAAGACGCGCGCCAGGGCGGTGAGCACCTGCGGGGACGGATGCCGATCGCGTCCCTGTTCCAGGCGCAGGTAGTAGTCGGCGCTGATCCCCGCCAGCGTGGCCACCTCCTCGCGGCGCAGCCCCGGAGTGCGGCGCACCCCTGTCACGCGCAGGCCGACCGCCGCCGGATCGACCAGCTCGCGGCGGGCGCGGAGGTACTCGCCGAGGGAGTTGGGATCGGAGCGCGTCGCCACGTGCCGAGTCTAGAAGTGTCCACAGGCCGCAGCCAGGTCCTCTCATCCCCAGGATCGCGGCGGCACTGCCTGTTCGCTTGACGGGCGCGCAGAGTGGATGCATGACCGATTCCGAACAGACCCTCTCCACCCTCCCCGGCGGCACCTACCGCGCCGGAGACCTCGACCTCACCCGCGTCGGCTACGGCGCCATGCAGCTCGCAGGCCCCGGCGTGTTCGGCCCGCCGGCCGACCGCGACGAGGCCATCGCGGTGCTGCGCGCCGTGGTCGAGGCGGGCATCACCCACATCGACACGGCCGAGTTCTACGGGCCCCACGTCACCAACGAACTCATCCGGGAGGCGCTCGCCCCCTATCCGGAGCAGCTCCACATCGTGACCAAGGTCGGCGCGGAGCGCGACGCCGACGGTGGCTGGCCCCACGCGCGCTCGCCGCAGCAGCTGCGCGATCAGGTGCACCAGAACCTCCGTTCGCTCGGGCTGGAGGCGCTCGACGTGGTCAACCTGAGGGTGGGAGGCTTCGACCGCCCGGAGCCCGGGTCGCTCGCCGACCAGTTCGGCGCGCTGGCCGACCTGCAGCGCGAGGGGCTCATCCGGCACCTGGGGTTGAGCACGGTGTCCGCCGAGCAGCTCTCCGAGGCCCAGTCGATCGCGCCGGTCGTGACGGTGCAGAACTTCTACAACATCGCCAATCGACACGACGACGCGCTGATCGAGCAGACGGCGCGCGAGGGGATCGCGTACGTGCCGTACTTCCCGCTGGGCGGCTTCAGCCCGTTGCAGTCCGGGGAGCTCGCAGCCGTCGCGACCCGGTTGGAGACGACGCCCCTGGCCGTCGCGCTCGCCTGGCTGCTCCAGCGATCGCCGAACCTCCTGCTTATCCCGGGCACGTCCTCGGTGGCGCATCTCCGTGACAACATCGCGGCCGCAGGGCTCGTCCTGCCCGAGGACGTGGTGCGAGAACTGGACGCGATCGGCTGACGAACGGGGAGCGCACATCGCCCGTTGCGTCGGATGCGAAATCGTATATCATTGCCGCACGGAGCGCCGCTCCGGACGATGATGTCAGCATTCCGGGAGTACACGACGATGAGCACATCCCCTTTCACGCCGACCGGCAGCTTCCGGTCGCCGACCGACCGCCGCCGCGTGGTCTTCGCCACGGTGATCGGCACCACGGTCGAGTGGTACGACTTCTTCATCTACGCGTCCGCCGCCGGACTCGTCTTCGGGCAGTTGTTCTTCGCCCCGGCGGGACCGCAGTTCGCGACCGTGCTGTCGTTCCTCACCGTGGGCGTCAGCTTCCTGTTCCGTCCGCTCGGCGCGTTCCTGGCGGGGCACTTCGGCGACCGGTACGGCCGGCGCCGGGTGCTCGTCGCCACGCTCATCCTGATGGGCCTGGCGACGGCGCTCGTCGGCCTGCTGCCGACGTACGAGGCGATCGGGATCGCCGCGCCCATCCTGCTGGTGCTGCTCCGCGTCCTCCAGGGCATCTCGGCGGGCGGCGAGTGGGGCGGCGCCGTCCTGATGGCGGTCGAGCACGCGCCGACCGCCAAGCGCGGCCTGTTCGGTGCGTCGCCGCAGATCGGCGTTCCGCTCGGGCTCCTGCTCGCATCCGGGATCATGGCCCTGATGACGGTGATCGCGCCTGGCGACGCCTTCCTCGCGTGGGGATGGCGGGTGCCGTTCCTCCTGTCGGTCGTACTCATCCTCATCGGCTACTGGGTACGCCGTCGCGTCGAGGAGAGCCCGGTGTTCACCGAGATCGCCGAGCGCCGGGCGCGCACCCGCATGCCGATCGTGCAGCTGTTCCGCAAGCACTGGCTGCTGGTGATCGTCGCCGCGTTCGTCTTCGCCGGCAACAACGCGGTCGGCTACATGACCACGGGCGGGTACATCCAGAACTACTCGACCAACCCGGAAGGTCCGCTGAAGCTCGAGCGCGGTCCGGTGCTCTGGGCGGTCGCCGCGTCGGCGGTGACCTGGCTGGTGGCGACGTGGGTCGCGGGCTGGCTGAGCGACCGCATCGGCCGTCGCACGACCTACATCGTCGGCTGGATCCTGCAGCTGGTCGGGGTGTTCACGCTGTTCCCGCTCGTCAACACGGGCAACGTCGGGCTGCTGTTCCTCGGGCTGGCGATCCTGACGATCGGTCTCGGCTTCACCTACGGACCGCAGGCGGCGCTGTACTCGGAGCTGTTCCCGGCCTCGATCCGCTTCTCGGGGGTGTCGATCTCGTACGCGATCGGCGCCATCCTGGGCGGGGCCTTCGCGCCGACCATCGCCACCGCGCTCGTGCAGGCGACCGGCAGCACGCTCTCGGTGACGTGGTACCTCGCCGGCATGACCGTGCTCGGCCTCCTCGCGACGCTCGTGCTGCGCGACCGCACCGGCATCCCGCTCGGCCCGGACCACGAGGCCGAGCAGGAGGTCAGCCCCATCCGCGGCATCCGCACTGCCGAGCCCGCCCCCGAGCGCGCCTCCGCGCGCTGACGCACCCGCTCGGCTCCGCCCCCATCCAGTCCGCCCCGCTATCGAGTCCGCAAAGAGTGCCCGCGACACGCCGTCGCGAGGTGCATTCTTTGCGGACTCGATGGCGTGTGGCGCCGCCGGCTCAGAGGGTGAGGAAGCGCATCAGGTGCGGGGCGAGGGCATCCGCCGAGACGTCGTGCGTCTGGCCGGCGACGATCTCGTAGGTCCCGTCCTGGGCGCCGGACGCGACGCCCTCCGCGCCGAGGCGCAGGAAGTCGGGGGTCTGCTCACCGGCGAGACCGAGAATCGGCACGGAGACCGCCTGCAGGAGATCGTCCGGCACACGGCTGTCGCCCATGGCGGCGTCGTCGTAGGCGAGCGTCGGCGCGAGCGCCAGCGTCGCGTCCCAGCCGGGCGAGTGGCGCATCCCCTCGATGCCCGCCTCCGGCACCCCGACGCGACGGAGGAACAGCGCGACGGCGCCCTCCCGGTCGTCCGCCGCGAGTGCGGCCTGCAGCTGCTGGGTGTACGCCTGCGCGGACGGCAGCATCGGGTCGGGCAGGTACGGCGGCTCGTAGACGGCCACGCGGGGGACCCGGTCCGGTCCGAGCGCGGCGGCCGCCGCCAGCGCCAGAGCCCCGCCCGACGACATCCCTAACAGCGACGCCGATCCGCCGGCCGCGTCGATCAGCGCGGCCAGGTCGTCGATCTCGCGTGCGACGGCGGTCGCGCCCGCGGCGGGGTCGGCCAGCGCGTCGGTGCTCTCGCCCCGGCCACGCCGGTCGTAAAGCACGACAGTCAGCCGGTCGCGCAGCGCTGCGGCGATGGGACGCATGGGGCCGGCATCACGGAAGCAGAGCGCGCCGTCGACGAGGATGACGGCCGGCCCGCTCCCGTCGAGCTCGTATGCGAGGGAGGTGCCGTCGGAGGAGGTGACCGTGCTCATGGCCGCCAGCGTATCCCTCCGCCCGCTCTCAGCGCCCCTGACGCCGCCGCACCCCGAAGCCGATGAGCACCGCGCCGCCGATCGCGACCAGCACTCCGGCGCCGCGGACGAGCCACTGCACGTCACCGGTCGCGGCGTCCACCAGCAGAGGTCCGACCAGTCCGACGACGACGAGCGCCACTCCGAGGATGAAGAACCAGGGTGACCCGTTCGTCCGCTCGACCATGCCCCGAGCCTACCGGCGACGGTCGCCCGGGGCACGGCCGAGCGGACCCGTCACGGCAGGTAGTACGTCGGGTTCGGCAGCTTCACGGTCCGGTCGGCGGAGCCGCCGATCAGGTCGCTGTACTGGTCGCCGAAATTCGCGACGATGTCGTACTTCCCGCCCGCGGCCGACTCGATGTGGGCCCGCGTCTGCGACTTGTACTCGATCGTCGTGCACTTCGCCGTCGCGCAGTGGATGTACGCCGGCTGCTGGGAGGCGCCGACGCCCGTCCACTTCGTGTAGAAGTTCTGCGCGGTGAAGCCGGTGTAGCCGACCTTCGCAAGGTTGCCCAGGGTGGCGGCCTTCTGGTCGTCGTTGCGCCCGGTCAGCCCGATGAGCGTGCAGCCGGCCTTCTGGGCGACCGCGGCGAGCGTGGTCATGTGCGGCGTGGCCGGGAAGCGCTGCTCCTGCACCCACACGTTCTGCTCGACAGGGTCGAACGTGAAGTGCATGTCGGAGACCTCCATGTCGTACGTCCACAGCGTGGTGTCGTCGGTGTCGAGGACGATCGCCGGATTCTTGTGCAGCTTCTTCTCGACGAAGCACTGCGCGGCGACCACGGGCGCCTGACGCTGGACGATGGAACGCAGCTCGCGGATGTACGGGGAGTCGGTCTTGTCGGCGATGCCCGTCCCGGGGTCGCCGTAGTAGGTCGCGATGGTCTTCTTCACGGAGTCGATGTTCGGGATGCCCTCACCGCCCTGCGTCGCGCCGCTGGAGCCGTCCGGCGCCATGGTGAAGCGGGTGCGCGGCGACAGCTGCGGCTCGTTGACGCCGGGGAGGTCCGGCGAGGGCAGGTAGTACGTCGGGTTCGGCAGCTTCAGCGCCTCCTGGGCGTAGCCGCCCTGCAGGTCGGACCACTGGTCGCCCACGTTGAGGGTGATCGTGTACCCGAGGTCCTGGATGTGCTTCCGCGTCAGCGCCTTGTACTCGACCGTGGTGCACTTCGCCGTCGCGCACGTGACGTACGACGGCTGCTGCGATGCGCCGACGCCCGTCCACTTCGTGTAGAAGCGGTCGGCGGTGAAGGCGGTGTACCCATCCTTCGTCAGGTTGCCGAGGGTCGCGGCCTTCTGGTCGTCGTTCCGGCCGGTCAGGCCGAACACGGTGTAGCCGATGGCGGCGGCCTGGTTGACGAAGTCGACCATGCCCGGAGTCGCGGGGAAGCGCTGGTCCTGGACCCAGACGTCCTGCTCCTTCGGGTCGAAGGTGAAGTGCATGTCCGCGACTTCCATGTCGTACGTCCACAGCGTGGTGTCGTCGGCGTCGAACACGATCGCCGGCTTCTGCCCGTGCTTCACCGCGCGGTCGTAGCCGGCCTGCAGCTGGGCCCTCTCCCGGGCGAGGATGCCGGCGAGCTCGCGGATGTAGGGCGAGTCGGTCTTATTCGCGATCCCGGTTCCGGGGTCGCCGTAGTAGGTGGCGATCGTCTTCTTCACCGAGTCGATGTTCGGGATGCCCTCACCGCCGGCGGTTGCGCCACTCGAGCCGTCGGGCGCCATGGTGAACGACGTCCGCGGCGCGAGCGCCGTATCGCCGTGGCCGCCGCCGTGGCCGGGATCCCAGGCCAGCGCCGCGGGCGCATCCGCGAGTCCGACGCCGAGCGCCAGGGCCAGAGCGCCGGCGCCCGCGACGAGCGCGCGCCGGAGCCGGGAGGGAGTGGGGAGAGAGTTCGCCATGGACCGCACCTTCGCCATCGGGTCGTCGGATTCCACCCCCGTACGGGGGCCGGGTGCAGCCTAGCCACCCTGCGGCATCGACGCCAAGCGCGCGGATGAGCACGGATGCGTGCAACGCACAGCGGGATTGAAGCGGACCCCGGTAACGTTGTGGCCCGTATGCGCACCGAAACCCTCGACACGGCCGCCCTCCGCGCGGACTTCCCGATCCTCTCCCGCGAGGTGAACGGGCATCCCTTCGTCTACCTCGACTCCGGCGCCACGTCGCAGAAACCGCGCCAGGTCCTGGATGCGGAACGCGCCTTCGCCGAGCGCTACACCTCGGCCGTGCACCGCGGCGCGCACACCGTCGCGGGTGAGGCCACGGAGCTGTTCGAGGACGCCCGCGCCCGCGTCGCCGGTTTCGTCGGCGCGCAGCCGGAGGAGCTGGTGTGGACCTCGAACGCCACCGAGGGCATCAACCTGCTCGCCTACGGGATGTCGAACGCCTCCCTCGGCCGCGGCGGAGCCGCCGCCGAGCGCTTCCGCCTCGGCGCGAGCGACGAGATCGTCGTCACGGAGGCCGAGCACCACGCCAACCTCGTCCCGTGGCAGGAGCTCGCCGCGCGCACCGGCGCCACCCTCCGCGTCATCGGACTCAGCGACGACGGCATGCTGCGCCTCGACCAGGCCGCCGAGCTGATCGGCCCGCGCGCCAAGGTCGTCGCCTTCGCCCACGTCTCCAACGTCCTCGGCGGCATCAACCCGGTCGCCGAGCTCGTCGAGCTGGCTCACGCGCAGGGCGCGCTCGTCGTCCTCGACGCGTGCCAGTCCGTGCCGCATCTCGCCGTGGACTTCCCGGCGCTCGACGTCGACTTCGCTGTGTTCTCGGGCCACAAGATGCTCGGCCCGACCGGAGTCGGCGCGCTCTACGGCCGCAGCGAGCTGTTGAACGCCCTCCCGCCGTTCCTCACCGGCGGCTCGATGATCACCCAGGTGACCCTCGAAGGCGCCGAGTACCTGCCCGCGCCGCAGCGTTTCGAGGCGGGCACGCAGCGCGTGTCGCAGGCGGTCGCGCTGGCCGCCGCCGTCGACTACCTCGAGGGCGTCGGGATGCCGGCGATCGAGGCGCACGAGGAGGCGTTGGGCGAGCGGCTCCTCGCCGGGCTCTCCGAGATCGAGGGGGTCCGCATCCTGGGTCCGGGCGCGGGTGTGCCGCGGGTCGGGCTGGCGAGCGTCGTCGTGGACGGAATCCACGCGCACGACGTCGGCCAGTTCCTCGACGACCGCGGTATCGCGGTGCGCGTCGGCCATCACTGCGCGCAGCCGGTCCACCGCCGCTTCGGCGCGACGGCGAGCACGCGTGTCAGCACCTACCTCTACAACACGGCCGACGAGGTGGATGCGGCGGTCGAGGCGATCGCCGACGCCCGCGTCTTCTTCGGCGTGGCGGGAGGCGTCCGATGAGCGACCTGCAGAACCTGTACCAGCAGGTGATCCTCGACCATGCGCGAGAGAAGCACGGCTACGGGATCGTCGGCGACGAGGCGGCGAGCTCGCACCAGTTCAACCCGACCTGCGGCGACGAGGTGACGGTCGGAGTCCGCACCGACGCCGACGGGCGCATCCGCTCGATCGGTTGGGAGGGGCACGGCTGCTCCATCTCGACCGCCTCCGCCTCGCTGCTGAGCGATCTGGTGCACGAGGTCGACCGGGAGGAGCTGGCCGCATCCATCGCCGCCTTCCGCGAGCTGATGCACTCGAAGGGCGCCCTGGAGGGGGACGAGGAGCTGCTGGGCGACGCGGTCGCTTTGGCGGGCGTCTCGAAGTACGTCACGCGCGTCAAATGCGCGATGCTGCCCTGGGTCGCTCTCGAGGACGCGCTGCTCAAGTCCGCCTGACGGCTACGGCACGGGCGACAGATCGACCTCGGCCGCGATCGCTTCGAGCGCCGACGGCAGCGACGGGAACGTCGTCCCGTAGACGAGACCCGACGGTCCCGCTGCGACCCAGGTCTCCGACCCCTTCGTCACCCGGCCGACGAGGTACCGCTTGTGGCCGCCGCGCGCCTGCCGCTGCGCGATGGGCAGGGTCAGCGGGAACGCGTAGACATCGCCCTGGGGGCTGACGACCAGCTCCCAGCGGGCGCGGCCGGGGTTGAACGTGCTCGTGAAGATGCGCGACATGATCGACTGTTTGTATCGCGCCGGGGCAACCCGTCGCCATGAAGATGACGACCTGTTGCGTCACCCTTCGCCGCGTTACGCGATCGGCTCGGCGAAGCGGGCGAGGAAGGCGCGCGTGCGGTCCTCCTGCGGTGCGCCGAACAGCTGCGCGGGCGGCCCCTGCTCGGCGATGACGCCCGCGTCGAGGAACACGACGCGGTCGGCGACGTCGCGAGCGAAGGCCATCTCGTGGGTCGCCATGACGATCGTGGTGCCGGACGCCTTGAGCGAGCGGATGAGCTCGAGCACCTCTCCGACGAGCTCCGGGTCGAGGGCGCTGGTCACCTCGTCGAGCAGCAGCAGCTCGGGGTCGGTCGCGATCGCGCGGACGATCGCCGCGCGTTGCTGCTGGCCGCCGGAGAGCCGGTCGGGGAAGTCCTTGGCCTTGTCGCCCAGGCCGATCCCGTCGAGCAGGGCGAGCGCCTTCCGCTCGGCCTCCGCCTTCGGGAGGCGGTGCACGCGGCGGGAGGCGAGCGTCACGTTGTCGAGCACCGACAGGTGCGGGAAGAGGTTGTAGTGCTGGAAGACGACGCCGATCCGCCCGCGGACCGCGTCCGCGTCGACGCGCGGGTCACTGATGTCCTGCTGGCCGAGAAAGATCTGCCCGTCGTCGAGCTGCTCCAGGAGATTGACGGTGCGCAGCAGCGTCGACTTGCCCGAGCCGCTCGACCCGATGAGGGCGACCACCTCGTGCTGGTGCACGTCGAGATCGATGCCGCGGAGCACCTCCACGTCCCCGAAGCGCTTGCGCACGCCGCGCAGGCGCAGGACCGGCCCGCTCATACGATGCTCCCGATCTGCTCGCGGCGGCGGATGCGCGCCGCGTACCAGTCCGTCAGCCGGATCATCGGGAGCGCGAGCAGGACGAACAGCAGCCCCGCCAAGACGTACGGGGTGAAGTTGTACGTCGCCGCGGTCTCGATCTGGGCGGCGCGCACCGCATCCACCGCTCCGAGCACCGAGATCAGGCCGACGTCCTTCTGCATCGCGACGAAGTCGTTCATCAGGGCAGGGGTCACCTTGCGGACAGCCTGGGGCAGGATCACGAGCCGCAGTGTCTGCGAGTGCGACAGCCCGAGCCCGCGGGCGGCGAGCCGCTGCGAGGGGTGCACGGCCTCGATGCCCGCCCGGAACACCTCCGAGACGTACGCCGAGTAGACCAGGATGAGCGCGATAGTGCCCCAGAACTCCGGTGGCATGCGCGGGAAGACGCCCAGCCCGGGCAGGCCGAAGCCCACGAGGTAGAGGACGATGATCAGCGGCATCCCGCGGAACAGGTCCGTGTACCCGGCGGCCAGCGCCCGCAGCGGGAAGAAGATGGGCCCGCGCAGTGTGCGCGCGGTGGCGAGCAGGATGCTGACGATCAGCACGCCGATCGCGGCGACGATGAGCACCCGGATGTTGAGCAGCAGCCCGTCGAAGACACGCGGCCACGCCTCGACGGCGACCGCGGGGTCGAAGAACGTCTGCTGCACCCGCGCCCACCCGGGCGTATTGATCACGAACACCCAGGCCAGGACCGCGACCACCAGGGTGCTGGCCAGGCTGATCAGCACCGAGCGCGTGGTCTGACGCTTGCGGTAGAGCCGGCGGTCGAGCTCCACCGCGCTGGGCGGAGGAGAGCCGGTCGACGCGGGAGGGGTGGACGTGGTGGTGCTCACCGTCGAAGGCTACTTCAGGACGGGCGCGTCGCCGTCGGCGGCGAGCCACTGCGTGGCGAGCTTGTCGAGCGTGCCGTCGGTGCGGAGGGCGTCGACCGCCTCGGTCACCTTCTTCGTCAGCGGGCTGTCCTTGGCGAGCACGAGGCCGAACTGGTCACCCTGCTGGCCGTCGACCTTGGGCAGCTGGCCCACGATCTTGCCGTCCTTGAGCTCCGCGTCGCGCAGGTAGAAGGCGGTCGGGAGGTCGACGACGATGGCGTCCACCTGCTTGTTCTCGAGCGCGAGCTTCGCGTCGTCGTTGGTGTTGAAGGCCTGCACGCCGCCGGTCGGGGCGATCTGCTTCTCGGCCGCGTCGAAGCTGGTCGTCGCGGTCTGGGCGCCGATGGTGAGCTTCTTGAGGTCGGCGATCGAGGAGGCCTTCGCGGCGGGCGATCCGGCCGTGGTCACGACGACCTGGCTGGTCTCGTAGTACGGCGACGAGAAGTCGACGGCTTTCTTGCGCTCGTCGGTGATCGAGAACTGCTGCAGGTTGAAGTCGAAGGTCTTCGGTCCGGGGGCGATCGCCTGGTCGAAGGTGGTGCGCACCCAGGTGACGTCGCCCTTCGTGAAGCCCAGCTTGTCGGCGACGGCGTACGCGACGGCGGCCTCGAAGCCCTTTCCGGATTGCGGCTTGTCGTCGAGCACCCACGGCGAGTACGCCGGCTCGGCGGTGCCGATGGTGAGCTTGCCGGCGGTGACGTAGCCGTCGCCGCTGGACGAAGAGCCGCTCCCGGCGGATCCCGCGGAGCAGCCCGCGAGGGCGAGCGCGGTGGCGGTGACGGCGGCGGCGACGGCCAGGATGCGGCGCGAGCGGGACATGGATCCTCCGGGTGGATGCACGGTGCGGGGCAGGGGGTCCTGTCAGGCTCTCGCACGCGCGCGCGAGGGGCAACTTCCTTGCGCTGTGTTACGCGCCGAGCCGGTCCAGCCAGACGGTGAGGATGCGCTCGAGTTCGGCCGCGTCGCGGGGGTCCAGCTCGTCGACCAGCCGGCGCTCGTTCGCCATGTGCTCGGTGAAGGCGGCGTCGATCGTCTCGCGGCCGCGCTCGGTCAGGGCCACCACGCGGCCGCGCCCGTCGGTCTCGGAGGCACGCCGCGTGACCAGGCTCGCCCGCTCGAGGCGGTCGATGCGCTTCGACATCCCGCCGGTGGTGATCATGGTGTGCTCGGCCAGCTCGCCGGGGTGCGCTCGAACGGGGCGCCGGCGCGCCGCAGGGTGGCGAGCACGTCGAAGTCGCCCTCGGCGAGCCCGTGCCGGTCGTAGACGGCGGTGAGCTCGTCGGTCAGCCGGGCGGCGACGCGGTGCAGGCGGCCGATCACTCCCTGGGGCGAGACGTCGAGTTCGGGCCGCTCGCGCCTCCACTCGGCCTGGATGGCGTCGACGGCGTCCGGTTCGCGTTCCATAGCCTTCACAATACCTTCCATGGAAGCTAAACTAACTTCCATGGAAGATACATCGCTTCGTGCATCCTGGCGATGGATGCTCGTGACGGCGATCGCGCCGGTCGCCTGGGGCTCCACGTATGTCGTCACCCGTGCCGTGCTCCCGGCCGAGCCGTTGTGGGGCGCCGTGATCCGCGCCCTGCCCGCGGGGCTGATCCTGCTCCTGATCGCGCGTCGGCGGCCGCACGGGGCGTGGTGGTGGCGGGCGGCGATCCTCGGCGTCCTCAACACCGGGGGCTTCTTCGCCCTCGTCTATGCGGTGGCCCAGCGGCTGCCGTCCGGCGTGGCCGCGACGGTGATGGCCGCCTCGCCGCTGGCGCTGATGGCCGCGGCGCGGATCGTGCTGGGCCAGCGGGCGCGCGCGGTGGCGCTGGTGGGCGGCGTGGCGGGCGTCGCCGGCGTGGGCCTGATGCTGTTCGGCGGCGACGGGCCGGTCGACCCGGTGGGCATCCTGCTGGCGCTCCTCGCTCTCGCCGGCTCGGCGACCGGCTACGCGCTGGCGACCCGCTGGGGCGGCGTCGACCTCGTCGCCTCCACCGCCTGGCAGCTGCTGGCCGGCGGTGTGCTCGTCCTCCCGGCCGCGCTCGTCGTCGAGGGGCCGCCTCCGGCGCTCGACGGTCCGGCGCTGGTGGGTTTCGCCTACGTGACCGTCGTCGCGACGGCGCTGGCGTTCGTCGCCTGGTTCGCGGGGCTGCGCCACCTGCCCGCGGGCACCGTCGGCCTCATCGGGCTGCTCAACCCCGTCACCGGCGTCGTCCTCGGCGCGGTCGTGGCGGGGGAGGAGCTCAGCGGCCGTCAGCTCGCCGGGCTGGCGATCGTGCTGGCCGGCATCGCCGTCGGGCAGGTGCGGCGGAGGTCTCAGTCGCCGAGCGACTCCAGGAACGTCCTCGTCGGTGCGAAGAACGTGACCCCGGTCACCGCCGTCGAGAAGTCCAGGATGCGGTCGTAGCTGCCGACCGGGTCGCCGACGAACATCCGCTCCAGCATCCGCTCGATCACCCAGAGCGCGCGCGAATAGCCGATGAAGTACGTCCCGAACTCGCCGTGGCCCGGGCGACCGAAAGGCATGTTGTCGCGCAGGATGTCGTGCTCGACGCCCGCCTCGTCCACGATCGTCGCGAGCGTCTTGTGCGACTTCTGGCCGTGCTCCGCATCCGGCAGCTCGATGTTCTCGACCTTGGTGCGGCCGATCACGCCCTCCTGCGAGGGCACGGGGAGTTTGCCCCACTTCGACAGGTCGTGCAGGTACTTCTGGATCACGACGTAGCTGCCGCCGGCGTGCTCCGGGTCCTCGTCCCCGACGGTCGTCGCCTCCGTCATGTCGCCTCCGGCCGGGTTGGCGGTGCCGTCGACGAAGCCGAGCAGGTCGCGAGCGTCGAAGTAGCGGAACCCGGTCACCTCGTCCACGACCTCCACCGCGTCGCCGAGCGCGTCGAGCAGCTGTCGTTCCAGCTCGAACGTGAAGTCCGCACGCTCGGCCCGGATGTGGAACAGCAGGTCGCCGGGCGTCGAGGCGGCCGTGTGCACCGGGCCCGCGATCTCGCGGAACGGGTGCAGCTCCCGCGGCGGCGCCACGTCGGTGAGGCGCGACCACAGGGCGGCGCCGATGCCGACGTTGCACGACAGTCGCGCGCCGAGGTCGCGGAAGCCGACCGTCTTGACCTGGTCGGTGATGCCGCTGAGCACATCCTTCACGGTGGCCAGGGCCTCGTCGGAGTCGCCGACCGTGACCACGAGGAAGACCGCTGCGCGCGACAGGGGCGCGTCGACGCTCTGCGGATCGATGGGGACGCGCTGCCAGGGCTGGTCGCCGGTGTTCGCCATGCCGCCATGCTGCCGTACCGGGGCGGCGCTCCGCCACTCGCGCGCGACTCTAGGCTGGGTGGATGACGTACCCCGCCACCGACACCGTCGTCACCTACCCCGACGGCGACCTCACCTCGACAGGCACTGTGCTCCACGTGGAGCCGCTGGAGGACGGCCGCACCGCCGTCGTGCTGGACCGGACGGCGTTCCACCCGGTCGACCCGGTCTGGCCCGACCAGCCGGCCGACGCCGGGTCGCTCTCGGTCGACGGGCGCACGTACGAGATCGTCGACGCGGTGGTCGGCGCCACCGACGGAACCGCGCTGTACGTCGGGAACGCGCCGGTGCGCACCGGCACCGAGGGCTGGGCGTTCGTCGTCTGCCACCTGGTCGAGGACGCGTCCGGGCTCGAGCCCGGCGCGACGGCGACGGTGACCGTCGACGCCGCGCGACGGCGGTCGCTCTCCGCCGGGCACACCGCCTGCCACCTGGCCTCGCTCGCCCTGAACGACGCCCTCGCCCCGCTGTGGACGAAGGACGCGCCGGAGGATGGACGCGGCCGTCCGAACTTCGACCAGCTCGCCATCACGACCTCCCGCATCCTGCCCGACGGGTCGCTCGACGAGTACCGGATCGGCAAGAGCCTGCGGAAGAAGGGCTTCGCCGCGGCCGAGCTCGCCCGGCGGATCGAGGACGTCTCCGGGACGATCGACGGGACGCTGGCGGGATGGGTGACGGCCGGTGCGCCGATTGCCATCGTCCGCGACGGGTACGGCCACGGGCTGGGGGAGCGCCGCCGCTGGCGAGCCGAGCTGCCCGACGGCGTGGTCGAGATCCCGTGCGGTGGCACGCACCTGCGTTCGCTGTCCGAGCTCGCGTCCGTCACGGTCGGCCTCGAGCTGTCGGAGGCGGAGGGCGCGCTGGGCCTCACCATGCGGACGACGGCGCACCCAGCCTGAGACGCTGCGGCTCGGCCCTGCTCAGTGCGGCAGGAACGGCAGCGCCACCGCGACCATCCCGAGCGCGGCCGCCAGGCCCCAGCCGAGGCGCACCCACTGCGCGCTGCGCACCTCCCGCTCGATCGCGCCGAAGCGCTCCAGGGTGTCGTCCGGGGCTGCGACCGGCCGCCAGGTGGCGGGGTCGTCGAAGAGGGAGGCGGCGCGAGCGACGGTCTCCGCATCCAGCCGGGCCGGGCGCCGTGAGAGCCAGCGCAGCAGGCCCCCCGAGCGGAGGACGGCCGCCCGCGCGGGCTTCTGCCGCATCCGCAGCTCCTTGGCGCCGACGACGACGATGACCGGCTCGACGGGCGCCTCGATGCCGGCTCGGAGCAGCAGGCCGCGGACGCGGGACGCCTCCAGGTCGGAGTTGCGGAGGTAGGGCTGCTTGACGCCGTTCACGAGGACAGACCGCTCGTAGACGGTGAGCGCGGCGCCGCGGTGGTGCTTGGTGTTGATCACGAAGACACCGCCCGGCCCGACGACGAGGTGGTCGACGTCGGCGTCGCCGGAGCCGACCGGCACGGCGTGGAATGCGCTCCAGCCCTGCGGCAGGCGCGACAGCAGAGCCCCGACCTCGCGCTCGCCGAGCGCCCCGTGAACCACGGCTGCGCGTCGTCGCTGAGCGGATGGCGCCCCAGGACCCGCGCGACCGGCGAGCGGGGCGGGGTCTGCGCGTGGAGCCGCACGACCTGCTCCATCACGGCCGCTCCGGGGGCCCTGTCGCGCATCCGCTGTCCACTCACCCGGCCACCATACGGAGGTCTCGGGCGGCGCCCCAGTCCCCAAGGCTGGGACGGAGCGAGGAGGCTACCCCTGTTCCGGGGACCCGTGTGTGCGGGGCAGGTCGTCGTCGCTCGGCAGGCGCTCCTCGAGGGACTCGTTGTGCTCGCGGACCGCCTCGAGGCGGTCCTCGTCGGTCTCGCCCAGCTCGCTGACGGCGTCGGTCAGCTCGTCGGCGTCGCGGGGGGCTGCGGTGTCGTCCGGTCGATCGCTCATGGCCCGCACTGTACGCCGAGGTGAGGGGATACCATGCGGGCATGAGCCGCATCGAAACCGGGATCGTCTCCTACACCCTCTCCGGCGACTACATCGCCCGCGTCGGCGCCGACTTCGACACCGAAGCGGTGGACGACGCCATCCTCGCCGAGCTCAACCGGATGCTGCCCGCCGGCGTCGTCGTCGAGCGGAGCGGCAAGGTGTTCGCCGAGGAGGAGGCGGCCGACGAGGCCCGGTCGCTGGACTGGGACGCCCTGCTGCAGCGCATCGACGTCGACCAGATCCTGGCCGAGCACGGGCGCTGACCCTTCCGTCAGCGTGACCGCTTGACCGCGTCGTAGGCGGCGAGGGCGGCCTGGCGCGTCTCCTTGAGGTCGACGATCGGCTCCGGGTACTCGTCCGTGTCCCACTCGGGGACCCAGCGGCGCACGTAGTCGCCGTGCGCGTCGAACTTCTCGCGCTGCAGCTCGGGGTTGAACACCCGGAAGTAGGGCGCCGCGTCCGCGCCGCTGCCGGCGACCCACTGCCAGTTGAACGGGTTGTTGGCCGGATCCGCGTCCACCAGCGTGTCCCAGAACCACTGCTCCCCGTGCCGCCAGTCGATCAGCAGGTTCTTGATCAGGAACGACGCGGTCACCATGCGCACACGGTTGTGCATGACTCCGGTTCTCCACAGTTCCCGCATCCCGGCGTCCACAAGGGGGATCCCGGTGCGACCCTTCTGCCAGGCCCTCAGCGCGGACGGATGCAGTCGGGGCCACGGGAAGGAGTCGTACTCGCGATGGATGTTCACGGTCGCCATGTCGGGGTGCTCGAAGAGCGTGTGGTAGGCGAACTCGCGCCAGCCGAGCTCGGAGGCGAAGGTGGCGGCGCCCTGCGCGGTCGCTTGGTCGCGGCGCTCCTCGGTCGCGTGCCAGACCTGGTGCGGGCTCAGCTCGCCCCAGCGCAGGCGCGGGGAGAGCCGCGAGGTGGCGTCCACGCCGGGGACGTCGCGCTCCTTGCGGTAGGCGCCCAGGTCGTCGGCCAGGAATCTCTTCAGCTGCTGGTGCGCAGCCTTCTCGCCGGGCTCCCACGCCTCGCGCAGGCCCTCGGCCCAGTCCGGATGCGTCGGCAGCAGGCCGAGGGCGTCCAGCGTCGTCGCCTTGACGGTCCCTGGGAGCGCCGCGCCGTGGAGGCTCCGCGGCGCCGGACCGGGCTTGCGCGGTGCCGGGGCCGCCAGGCACGCGCGCCAGAACGGCGTGTAGACCGAGAACGCCGTGCCCTGGCCCGTGCGGATGGTCCACGGCTCGAAGAGCAGGTTCGCGCCGAAGCTGGTCGCCTCGCGCCCGTCCTCGCGAGCCGTCGACTTGACGGCTTCGTCGATGCGGCGCTCGACGCCGCCGTAGCGGCGGTTCCAGAAGACGGCGGCGGCGTCGGTGTCCCGCAGCAGGCCGGTGATCGTCGGCTCGGACGGTCCGCGCAGGATGCTCAGGCTCGCGCCCAGGTTCTCCAGGTCGTCCGCGAGGGACGCCAGGCTGTGGTGGAGCCACCACCGGCTCGCGGCGCCGGGCGCCCGCAGCCCGGGCGTCTCGTCGTCCCAGACGAACACGCACAGCACGGGCCGGCCGGTCTCGGCGGCCGCGTGCAGCGCGGGATTGTCGGCGATGCGGAGGTCGTCGCGGAACCAGACGACGGCGGGGCGGTCCTGCTCGCGGGGCTCGCTCATCCGGTCGCGGTCACAGGTCGAGCGAGTCGCCGGGCTCGAGCGCGTAGAACGTGCCGCCGCCCTGTTCGGTCGCCCACTGCAGGCGCGCGTTCGCCATGTCCTTGCCGGCGCGCGCGAGCACCATCTCGTGGATGGGGAAAGCGCGCTTGGGCTTCACGGCCAGCACGTAGTCCATGGTCTCGGAGATCTTCATCCACGGGGCGCCGGCAGGTGCTGCAAGAACGTCGACCTCGACGCCCTCCGGGATGAAGAACGAGTCGCCGGCGTAGTAGAGCTGGTCGTTGATCAGCACGCCGAGGTTGTCCACCACCGGGATGCTCTCGTGGATGACGGCGTGACGTCCGCCGAACAAGCGGAGGGTGAAGGGCTCGACCTCGACGGTGTCGCCTGCGCTCACCACGGTGATGTCGAAGTCGGAGGCCGCGCGGGCGACGCCCTCCGGCGCGAAGATCTTCACGCCGGGGGAGAGGTCGAGGACGCGGTTCAGCTGCTCCGGCGTCCAGTGATCGGCGTGCTCGTGGGTGATGACCACGGCGACGGCGTTCGCGGTGTCGGTCAGCGGCGAGGTGAAGCTGCCCGGGTCCACGAACAGCTTGCGTCCGTCCTCTTCGAGGAGGAGTCCCGAGTGTTCGAACTTCGTGAGTCTCATGGGTCCCAGGAAATACCGGATGGGATGCGCACGCAAGCGCGGAACGGTTGAGGAATATACCCCTAGGGGGTACTGTTGGAGGCGTTATGGACGAAAGAGAACAGCACGCACCGGTCGCCGAGCACGAGCACGCGCATGAGCACCACGCCCACGAGCACCACGACCACGGTGAGCACGACCACTCGGGTCACGCCGGGCACGACCACTCCGGTCACGCCGGCCACGACCACTCGGGTCACGCCGGGCACGACCCTGCCATCTTCAAGCGCAAGTTCTGGCTCACGCTCGTCCTGACCATCCCGACCCTGGTCTTCTCCCAGGGGCTGCAGGAGATCCTCGGCCTCAGCGGGCCGCGCTTCCCCGGCAGCCAGTACATCCCCGCCGTCTTCGGCGTCGCCATCTTCTTCTACGGAGGCCTCGTCTTCCTCCGAGGCGCGGTCGACGAGCTGAAGGCGAAGCAGCCGGGCATGATGACCCTGATCTCGCTCGCCATCGTGGTCGCCTTCGGCTACAGCATCGCGGTGACCCTCGGTCTCCCGGGCATGGACTTCTGGTGGGAGCTCGCGACCCTCATCCTGATCATGCTGCTCGGCCACTGGATCGAGATGTCCGCCGTCATGGGCGCACAGGACGCGCTGGGCGAGCTGGCGAAGCTGCTCCCGGACACCGCGGAGCGCGTCGCGAACCCGCACGCCGAACCGCAGACCGTTCCGGTCTCCGAGCTCCGCGTCGGCGACCTCGTCCGCGTCCGTCCGGGCGCCGCCGTCCCCGCCGACGGCGAGATCGTCGACGGCCGCAGCGACATCGACGAATCCCTGTTGACCGGCGAGTCCGCCCCCGTCACGCGCACGACGGGGGAGCAGGTCGTCGCCGGCAGCATCTCCGGCAGCGGGTCGCTCGTCGTCCGCGTCACCCGCACCGGCGGCGACACCGCTCTCGCCGGCATCATGAAGCTCGTCTCGGAGGCGCAGGCCAGCAAGTCCGGAGCGCAGATCCTCGCCGACCGGGCGGCCGCCTGGCTGTTCTACGTCGCGCTCGCGGTCGCCGTCGTGACGCTGGTCGTGTGGACCATCCTCCGGCCGGGCGACCCCGCGTTCATCCTCGAACGGGTCGTCACCGTCCTGATCATCGCGTGCCCGCACGCACTCGGCCTCGCCATCCCGCTGGTCGCCCAGATCTCCACCGCCCTCGGCGCCCGCAACGGCCTCCTCATCCGCGACCGGCACGCCATGGAGGACGCCCGCCGCATCGACGTCGTCCTGTTCGACAAGACCGGGACGCTGACCGAGGGGCGACAGGGCGTCGTCTCCGTCGTCGCGGCCGACGGCGACGCCGACCGGCTGCTGGCGCTCGCCGCGGCCGTGGAGGCGCCGGCCGAGCACCCGATCGCGGCGGCGGTCGTCCGCCAGGCGCGCGAGCGCGGCCTGACGGTCGTGCCCGTCGCCGAGTTCGAGGCGCTCGGCGGACGCGGTGCGTCCGCCAGTGTCGCGGGCGAGACCGTCACCGTGGGCGCGCCGCGCCTGCTGGTCGAGCGCGGGCTCGAGCCCTCCGCCGAGCTGCGCGAGGCCGCCGACGCGGCCGCACGCGAGGGCCGCACGGTCGTCTACGTGCTCGCCGACGGCCGCGTCCTCGGGCTGATCGCCCTGGCCGACGTCGTCCGTCCCGAGTCGCAGGAGGCGGTGCGGTCGCTGCGCGACGCCGGCGTCCGCGTCGCGATGCTGACCGGCGACTCCCGAGCGGTGGCGGAGTCCGTCGCGGCGCAGCTCGGGATCGACGAGGTGTTCGCGGAGGTGCTGCCGGGCGACAAGTCGGCGACCGTGGCGCAGCTGCAGGCCGACGGCTCCCGAGTGGCGATGGTCGGTGACGGCGTCAACGACGCCCCCGCGCTGGCGCAGGCCGACGTCGGCATCGCCATCGGCGCCGGAACGGACGTCGCCATCGAGTCCGCCGGCGTCGTGCTCGCCTCGAGCGACCCGCGCGGCGTCGCTAAGGTGATCACGCTGTCCCGGGCGACGTACCGCAAGATGCTGCAGAACCTCGGCTGGGCCACCGGCTACAACGTCATCGCGCTGCCGCTCGCGGCGGGCGTAGCCATCGGCCTCGGCATCCTGGTGTCGCCGGCGTTCGGCGCCGCGCTGATGTCGGTCTCCACGATCGTTGTCGCGCTCAACGCCCAGCTGCTCCGCCGCCTCCGCCTCTGACGTCGGCGCTGCATAGCCGGGGTATCGGCGGCGCGTGTGTCATCATCGTGCACTGTGACCGTGACTCCGCGGGCCGTGGTCGTCGCGGTCAACCCGATGGCCTCCTTCGGCCACCGCCGTGACGTCGGCCCGCGCGTGGTCGAGCGGCTGCGAGCGGCCGGCCACCGAGTGGTGGCGATGGACGAGGCGAACATCGAGCTGCTGCGCCGCGAGACCGCCAAGGCGATCCAGGATGGAGCCGACGCCCTGATCGTCGTCGGCGGCGACGGCATGGCGAATCTCGGCATCGACCTGGTGGCCGAGACCGGACTGCCCCTCGGCATCGTCCCGAGTGGAACCGGCAACGACCTCGCGGACGGCCTCGGCATCCCCGTAAACGACACCGAGGCGGCGATCGGCGTGCTCCTGGCCGCGCTGCAACGGGAGCCGCGCACGATCGACGCGGGCACGATCCGCCACGGCGAGCTGACCACCTGGTTCGGCTGCGTCGTCTCGGCCGGATTCGACGCGACCGTCAACGAGCGCGCCAACCTCATGACGCGCCCGCGCGGCCGCAGCCGCTACGTCGTCGCTCTGATCCGGGAGCTCGCGACCCTCCACCCGCGTCCCTACCGCATCCAGGCCGACGGCCGCCTCATCGAGGTCGACGCCATGCTGGTCTCGGTCGCCAACAACCGCTCGCTCGGCGGCGGGATGCGCATCGCCCCCGACGCGGATCTCTCCGACGGGATGCTCGACCTGTTCATCGTCGAGCGGATGTCGCGCCTCCGGTTCTTGCGCATGTTCCCGAAGGTCTTCCGCGGCGAGCACACCGACCTGCCCGAGGTCACCCTGCTTCGCGCCGCTTCTGTCCGCATCGAAGCGGACGGGATCGTCGCCTACGCGGACGGCGAGCGCATCGGCCCGCTGCCGATCGACGTCACGGTCGCGCCGGGCGCCCTCCGCGTCCTCGCGTGAATCCTGCCGAACACCCCCGCGCGACGCGCCCGGGACGCCGCCCTCGTTTTGGCACCCGCATCCCATCTGTGGCATGATCTTCTAGTTGCAAGACGGCCCCATCGTCTAGCGGCCTAGGACGTCGCCCTCTCACGGCGGTAACGCGGGTTCAAATCCCGCTGGGGTCACCATCGCCCGCTTCCCTTGTTTTTCAAGGGAAGCGGGCCTTTTTAGTTTTCCACTCTCCATTCCTGTTCGGCTGGCTCCTGCAACTTAAGTCGGTTTCGTGTAAAAGTAGACCGAAATTGGACCACACGGACGGAGCCGGAATGACAGCATCGTTGGTCGTCGATGGACGCCCTTTTCTCGCCATCGGTGGAGAGGTGCACAATTCGAGCTCGTCGGACGCCGCCTATCTGGCCACAGAGTGGGGTCGGCTCGCACGCACGGGAATCAACACGGTGCTGGTCTCCGTTGCCTGGTCCGAAGTGGAGCGTGCGGAGGGTGAATTCTCATTCGAGATCGTGGACGAGCTGCTCCGGTGCGCGCGCGACGCCGGTCTGCGGCTAGGAGCTATTTGGTTCGGTGCATTCAAGAACGCGCTCTCGACCTATGCACCGAGTTGGGTCAGGGCCGACACCGACAGATTCCCGCGCACTATTCCGCAGCGGGACCCGCTGCCCACGCCGTTCAATTACGACGGCGCCACGGCGAAGCCCGCGCTCTCGGTGTTCTCGCCGGAACTCGCCGCGGCGGATGCGCGGGCGTTCACGGCGTTTGTGGAGCACCTTGCCATGGTCGACGACACAGGCACGGTGATCATGATCCAGATCGAGAACGAGATCGGGCTGCTCGGCTCTTCCCGGGATCATTCTGAATTGGCCGCGGCAGCCTGGCGGGGTCCTGTCCCTGCTGCGCTGATCGCTTTGGCGCACGAGGAGCCTGAAGCCCTGCCCGCCGGCCTTGCCGCTGCTCTCGCTGACTCTGCTCAGGGTGTGACGTGGGCCTCGCTCGCCGGGTCGGAGGACGACATAGACGAGACGTTCATGGCATGGGCGTTCGCCGAATACGTCGAACGGCTCGCCATGTCGGCGCGCCCGGCGACGCACGTCCCGTTCTACACCAACGCATGGCTCGGGCCGCAGGCCGGCCAGGACCGGCCCGGTCAGTATCCGAGCGGAGGGCCGACCGCCCGGATGCTCGGGCTTTGGCAGGCTGCCGCGCCCTCGCTCGACTGGCTGTCGCCGGATATCTACATCGACGACACCCGCGCCGTGCTCGAGGCCTACGCGCAGCGCTCCAACCCTCTGTTCGTTCCCGAGTCGCGGTTCTCCGCAGGCGACCTGTTCGTGGCTGTCGGAGCCCTGAACGCGATCGGCTACTGCACCTTCGGGCTGGAGGACGGCCGCGACGACGCGTTATTCTTCCGGGCCGCTCGCAGCCTCCTCGCGTTGTGGGATCTGATCACCACCCAGCGTGACAGCGCGGGCGTTTGGGGATTCGCCCTCGACGCGGACGAGGAGTCCGCGAGGCACGATTTCGGCGACGTCACCGTCACCGTTCGGAACGGCCCAGCCCTTTTCGCCAGGATGCTGCTCGATGTGGGAGTGCAACTCCCTGAGCCCGCGCCGCCGGCGTCCGAGACGCTTCCCGGCGCCATCCCCGTTCCCGCCGACTCGCGTCCGTTCGGCATCGTCATCCGGACCGGAGCGGACCAGTTTGTCGTCGCCGGTCAGGGCGCGCTTTTCGATTTTGACTCGGAGAATGGGCTTGTGGAGATAGACGAGGTACGCGAGCTCATCCCGGAGGGCGGCACCCTACGACCGGCGCGCTTCCTGAACGGCGACGAGTGTCTAGAGGTGGTTCCGCAATCGGGAATCGGGATCGCCGAGATCACACTCGTCCGGCCAGTCCCGGCACCGATAGGGGTCTCAGCGTGAGGCCCGGGCCGTCCTGATCACGCGTCGGTGGGTCCGCTCTTCGCTGCCCGCGCAAGCATCCTCGCGCCGTGAATGCCCGCGTCAAGGGTGCAGCTCCGCTGGATCGCGAAGCGACGCGCAGCGCCCTTGACCCGGTCACTCACGGCGCCATCATCAGCTGTCGGGCCGCCGGGGAATTGAGATTTCTGGGGCCACGGCTGGTGGTCGCGCCCATGAGGCGCCAACAAAGGGCGCTAACGCGCAGCGGCAACAAAATGGCAAAAAATGAATGAGTTTGGTGCGATCTTGGTGAATCATCGAGATCTCAAATTCCGCCAATTCACTGGGATCCAGGCCGGGCTCGGTCAAGAATCTCAGCCTTCTTTCGCCCTCTCACGGCGGTAACGCGGGTTCAAATCCCGCTGGGGTCACCAACAGCCCGGATACCAGTCATTCACTGGTGTCCGGGCTTCTTCGTTTCGCCGTTGCGGCGCGCGCCATTCGGCCCGCTGGCAACACTTTGCAAAAAGTTGATTTCGTCACCGCGTCATTTCGCCCAGCCGATTCGCCCCAGCGCAGCCCGCAGTAGACGCGTGTGAGGACGAGGGTGTCGTAGCCGTACTCTGCCTTGGAGCGTTCCCCGACGGCCTGCGAGCGCAGCGACCTGATCATGAGTGAGATAGCGCCTGCCCCGGCAAAGGGTGCGACTGACACGGTCAAAATCGTTATGGATAGTCGGACTGGGCCCGAATGAAAACCATGGTTTTCCAGCCATCCAGCGAACCGCACGCAAGCGGATCCCTCATCGTTCGGTGGGCTCGTCATCGGTGTCGGTGCCGCAGTACTCAGCCTGTGGTCTCGGAATACATGCGCGGGGTTGCGCCTTTTATCGAGTGCACTCAAAATAGAGTAAACTCGAAAAAATAGGATATTCATGAAAGCCATCGTTCTCTCGTCGTACAAGAAGCCGCTTGCCGTGGGCGAGCTTGCTGAGCCGGTTATGGGACCGCGTGATGTTCTCATCGACGTGCACGCGGCTGGTTTGAACCAGCTCGATGAGAAGCTCCGGGCGGGCGAGTTTGCGCAGGTGATACCGCTCCGATTACCGGCAGCGCTGGGGCACGATGTGGCCGGAATCGTTCTCGATGTCGGATCGGAGGTGCGGTCGTTCCAGGCTGGCGACGCCGTGTACGGGCGGGCGCGGGACGGGCGCATCGGAACATTCGCCGAACGGATCGCCGTCGACGAGGACGACCTGGCTCCGGTCCCTGCTGCGCTCACGATGGTGGAAGCCGCGTCCCTGCCCCTGGTTGCGCTGACTGCGTGGCAGGCACTTGAGGTGCGGGCGAATGTGCGCCCGGGACAGAAGGTGCTCATCCATGCGGGAGCCGGGGGAGTGGGTTCGATTGCGATCCAGCTCGCCAAGCACCTGGGTGCCACGGTCGCCACGACCGCGAGTGCCGGCAACGCCGAGTTCGTGGCGTCGCTCGGTGCCGACGTCGTCATCGACTACCGGACCGACGATTTCGAGAAGCAGCTCAACGGCTACGACGTTGGTCTCGACAGCGTCGGCGGTGAGAACCTGATGAAGTCGCTGCGCATCCTCCGGCCCGGGGGTCGAGCGATCGGCATCGCGGGACCTCCCGACGCGGCCTTCGCCCGTCAGCTCGGCCTGAACCCGGTGTTGCGGGCCGGCATCGCGGCGATCAGCCGCGGAGTGCGCCACGCGGCGCGGAAGTCGGGGGTGGACTACTCCTTCCTCTGGATGTCCGCGAGCGGCGATCAGCTGCGCGAGATCTCGGCGCTCACGGAGTCGGGTGCGATCCGCCCGGTCGTCGGTCGTGTGGTCCCGTTCGACGAGATCCCTGACGCGCTCGGAACGAGCGGGGTCCGCGGCAAGACCGTCGCCGCCATCCACCGCGATGCTGCCCGTCCATGACCCTGAGCGCCGACGCCGATGGCCCGTGCGCACCCTCAGCCCGAATCACACAGAACGGAGTCATCATGAACACACAGAAACCGATCATCACCTCATACGCGCAGGCACCGACCCGGAGCGTGAGCACGGGCGGAGTCACCTTCGCCTACCGTGAGCTGGGCCCGGAAGGCGGCATCCCCGTCGTCTTCTTCGTCCACCTGGCGGGCACGCTGGACAACTGGGACCCGCGGATCGTCGACGTGATCGCCCGTGAGCGTCACGTCATCACCTTCGACCAACGTGGCGTGGGGGCATCATCCGGCACCGTCCCGCGGACCATAGAGGAGGCAGCTGACGACGCTTACACCTTCGTCCGTGCGCTCGGACTGGACCGGATCGACGTCTTCTCGTTCTCCATGGGCGCCATGATCGCGCAGGACCTGGTGCTGAAGCACCCGGAGCTCGTCCGCCGACTCGTCCTCACCGGCACCGGACCCCGCGGCGGTGAAGACATGGACAAGGTGGTGCTCACCACTTACCTGGACGTCATTCGGGCCGCTGTGCGCCGCACCGATCCCAAGGAATTCCTCTTCTTCAACCGCAACGAGACAGGGAAACGCGCCGCGAAGTCGTTCCTCGCCCGCCTCCAGGAGCGCACGACCGACCGCGACACGGACATCGCGCTCCGGGCGTTCAACACCCAGCTGTTCGCGATCCGGAGGTTCGGCCGCGCCAAACCGTCCGACCTCTCCGCGATCACGCAACCCACCCTCATCGCCAACGGCGACAACGACCGCATGGTCCCATCGAGACTGTCTGAGGATCTGCACCGTCGGATCGCGGGGTCACAGCTGGTCATCTACCCGGACTCAGGGCACGGTGGCATATTCCAGTACCACGAAGAGTTCGCCCCGCTGGCGGCGGCGTTCCTGCGAGAGTGAACGGCACGGGCCCAGCGGGTTATGGTGATCACCTGTCGTTCCGCGAAAGGGATGAAATGACCGCCACCCCCGCCGTCCCCGGCCGGCGAGAGCGCAACAAGCAGGAGAAGCTCGACCGCATCATCGCGGCCGCGAGCACGCTCTTCGCTGAGCGTGGCGTCGACGACGTCACAACACAGGAGGTGGCCGAGGCCGCGGACATCGGGGCGGGCACGCTCTTCTTCTACGCGCGCACCAAGGGCGAGCTGTTGCTGATGGTGCAGAACGCGCTTTACGCCGATGCTCTCCAGGAAGGCCGGCATGCGGCCCAGGCGCTGGACCAACCAGTTGACGCGCTCCTCGCTATCGCGGCGCCGATCATCCACTGCAACCGCACGCAGGTCGAGAACGGGCGTACCTACCTCCGCGAGATGGTCTTCGGCGACCCGACGGAGCCCCACCATGCGAAGGCGCTCGAAATCGCCTCCGAGACCGAGCAGGTCATGGCCGAGACGATCGCACGCACAACCGGTGTAGCCGCCGACCAGGCCGCGGTCCTTGCCCACATCGCCTCCGCGGTCCTCTTCCTCGCGATGTCCACCAGCCCGGCCGACACCGACAGCCGGACCATCGCGGAGAACGTGCGCCGCCAGATCGCCGCCCTTTTCGTACCGGAATGCCCGTGACTCCGTGCTCCACTCATCCCGGTAAATCTGGTCGGCCATGTCGCCCTCTCACGGCGGTAACGCGCGTTCAAATCCCGCTGGGGTCACACGGAGAAATCAGCCGGGAGCGGGGTTTTTTCATGGGCTGACCGGTCCGTCGGTCACATCCCAGGAGTGCTGCTGCGGCCAGCTCGATGGGATCATCCCTGTCGTGCGTCGATGCAGACCGCCCGCTTCATCGACCCAGATGTGCATCCGCCGGTGGACGGTCGGGTAGGTCGGCCCCAGGAACCATGCCACCGGGTTCACCAGTTCGAGTGCGATACGCCACGCGGGCGGCATGACGAGGTGAAGCATCCACATCTCCGTGGGGCCGATGTCGCCGTCGAGATGCCAGTCGTCGTTCATGCGCCGCATCATCTCTGTGCGGAGTCTCTGGCCTGCGATCGTGTGCACGCCACCAATCATGACTGGTGCGGGGTCGCGCCACGTACGGCGGCGCGCATGTGGACGTCACCCTCGGCGACGTCTACGACGGCCGCTGACACTCGCCCTCACCGCGTCCCGCCCTCCGGCATCCACTCCTCCGGGTACCGGCCGCGGATCGCCGCCCCGAAGTAGCCGCCGGCCGACTCCGCCGCCTGCAGCTCCCGCCACACCCGCGCCGGCACGAGGAAGTACCGGTACACCGCCCCCGAGCTGAACTCCACCTCGAGCATCCGCAGGCCGGCGTCGTAGCCCGCCGACGCGATGACCGCGCTGTCGAACCCCACCCGTTGCACACCCGCACATTACGCTGTCCCGCGCGGCGACCCGGAGCCGACTAATATGGCCGAAGCGAAGGGGAGTATCCCGGACGGGCCCGCAGGGTTCCGGCGCTGCGCACGTCATCACGGCCCTCCATGTCGGCGGACCCGGGCGCAGGGGCACCGCGAGGTGCGGGAGAGACTTTCGGCCATGCCGCACGCCCTCCGAAAGGTTCCCCCGTGGAAGTCGCTTTGCCCCTCTGGTTCGAGATCGGCTCGTTCGTCGTCCTGCTCGCCATCCTCGCGTTCGACCTCATGATCATCTTCAAGCGGCCGCACATCCCGAGCCCGAAGGAGGCGGCCCTGTGGGTCACCTTCTACGTGGCCCTCGCGCTGGTGTTCGCGCTGCTGATGCTGCTGATCGGGGATGCGGAGCACGCCGGGCAGTTCCTCGCCGGCTGGCTGACCGAGTACAGCCTGAGCATCGACAACCTGTTCGTGTTCGTCATCATCATGGCCAGGTTCCAGGTGCCCCGGAAGTACCAGCAGGAGGTGCTCATGGTGGGCATCATCCTGGCCCTGATCTTCCGCGGCGTCTTCATCCTGCTGGGCGCCGGGCTCATCGCGAGCTTCAGCGCGATCTTCTACCTGTTCGGCGCGTTCCTGCTGTGGACGGCGTTCAACCAGGCGTTCCGCAGCCACGACGACGAGGGCGAGGAGGACTCCTGGTTCATCCGGTTCGCTCGCCGCCACCTCAAGGTCTCGAACCAGTACGAGGGCAACAAGCTGCGCACCACGGTGAGCGGGCGGAGGATGTTCACGCCGCTGATCATCGTGTTCCTCGCACTCGGCACCACGGACCTGCTGTTCGCCCTGGACTCCATCCCGGCGATCTTCGGCATCACGCAGAGCCCGTTCATCGTCTTCACCGCGAACGTGTTCGCCCTGATGGGCCTCCGGCAGCTGTACTTCCTGCTCGGGCACCTGCTCGACAAGCTGGTGTACCTCAAGTTCGGGATCGCGTTCATCCTCGCCTTCATCGGCGTGAAGCTCATCTTCCACGCCATGCACGAGAACGAGCTGCCGTTCATCAATGGCGGCGAGCACATCGAATGGGCGCCCGACATCAGCACGTGGACCTCGCTCGCGGTGATCGTCGGTGCGATGCTTGTCGCTACGATTGCAAGTCTGGTGAAACTGCGGATGAGCGGCATCACCGTCGCCGAGGCCATGCACGACGGCGACACGGAAGACACCGAAGAGGACGAGACCGAGACCGCGGCCGTCGACGGCATCCAGGAGGACCCCCGCACATGAGCTCTCTCGTCGGCGTGAGCGTCCGCAGCGACACGGGTGCGGTGCGGCACGTCAACGAGGACAGCGCTCTGGCGCAGGACCCGGTATTCGTCGTCGCCGACGGCATGGGCGGGCACGCTCGCGGCGACCTGGCGAGCAGCACGGCGGTCGAGAGCCTGGCGCGCACCCTCCAGGCGGGGACGAGGCCCACCCCCGACGAGGTCATCCGCGCGATCGACGAGGCCAACGCGGCCGTCCGCGCGCTGTCGGGCGCGGACGAGTCCGGGGCCGCGGTCGCCGGCACGACGCTGACCGGCATCGTCCGGGTACGCGTGCCCGAGCTCGCCGCCGAGCAGTGGATGGTCGTCAACGTCGGTGACTCCCGCGTCTACAGCTGGGACGGCCGGGCGCTGCGGCAGCTGACCGTCGACCATTCGGCGGTGCAGGAGCTGGTGGATGCGGGCCTGATCTCCGAGGCGCAGGCGGCCGTGCATCCCGAACGAAACGTCATCACCAGGGCGTTGGGCGCCGAGGACTTCGTCGACACGGACAGCGCCCTCATCCCCGAGCAGGGGCGGCAGATCTTCCTCATCTGCTCCGACGGACTGACCCGCGAGCTGAGCGACGCGCAGATCGCCGCGATCCTCGCCGAGGGTCCGACCGACCCGGCGGCGGCACTGGTGGCGGCCGCGAACGCGGCAGGCGGCCACGACAACATCACCGTGATCGTGGTTGAATCGGTGACCGGGGAGGATGCTCCGGCTCCCGTCGACACGCGCGACCGCGTGGACGGCGCAGGCGGCCGCGAGCTCGAAGACACGCAGCCGAGGGAGTAGGTCGTCCGTGTTCGAGGTTCAGCAGACGGCAGCAGGGGAGTGGGCGGTCGTCGCGGGCGGTGGACGCGCGCTGCTCGTCGCCGAGACCGACGCCGGCCGGCTGCAAGCCCTGCTGGACGCTGTCCGCGCGGGCTTCGCCGAGACGCTGGATGCGCTGGTCGCGCGAGGACTGAGCCGCACGCCGTCGTTCGCGCTGCTGGACGCGTCCGCCGAGACGGTGCTGCTCGCCGTGCGAGGCGGCGCGTCCGCGACGGCGACGGAGGGCGGCCGCGACCGTGAGGTGCGCGCGACCGGCGTCTCGTCGTGGGTCGAGACCCAGCTGGCCGAAGCGCAGGCAGTCGCGCTGGGCGAGCGCGCCGACGCCGGGGCCCTGCCTCTCGTCGAGGGCGTCGTCCGTGCGTCGGGTCTCGCGTGGTCGGCGGCCGACCCGGCGGAGGAGGTCGGCGCCACGGTGGCGGCGCCGCCGAAGCGCGAGCGCGACACCGGGCCGGTGGATGCGGTCATGGCCGAGCCCGATCCGCAGACCCGCGTCCCCGAGGCGACGCTGGCGGACGTCGCGCCCATCGCATCCGCGCCCACGGTGGCCGCCCCGGTCGCCGAGACCACCGGCTACGACCACCTCTTCGGCGCCACGATGGTCCGCAGCGTCGAGGACGCCGCCGTGCGCCCGGACGAGGAGGAGGCGGCGCCGCCTCGCATCGACCTGCCGGGGTTCATCACCGACTCGTTCCCGCCCGCCGCAGGGAGACTGGAGGGCGACCACGACGGCCTCACCGTGATGAGCGGCGACCTGCCTCAGCGCACAAACGGCACTCCGGCCGACCCGGATCCCGCGCCCGCTGCTCCCGACCGCCTCGCGTACGCGCTCCTCCTCTCCGACGGCCGCCGCGAGCCGCTGACGGTGCCGATCGTCGTCGGCCGGGCGCCGAGTGTCTCCGCGGTGCCGTCGCTCTCCGGCGCCCGTCCGGTCACGCTGACGAGTGCCGAAGACGACATCTCGCGCTCGCATGTCGCCGTCGCCGTCGAGGGCGACAGCGTCGTGGTGACCGACCTGCACTCCCGCAATGGCACCGTCATCGTGCTCCCGGGTGCGTCCCCGCAGAAGCTCCGCAGCGGCGAGCCGACGACCGTCGTTCTCGGCACGCTGATCGACCTGGGGAGCGGCGCGACGCTGACGGTCGAGGCGGCCGGATGAGGCGCATGGCGTCGCAGCCGCCCGAGCTCGACGGCTTCCACTTCATCCGTCTGCTCGGGTCCGGCGGGTTCTCAGACGTCTTCCTGTACGAGCAGGAGCTGCCCAAGCGGAGCGTCGCCGTGAAGGTGCTGCTGACCGACGGCGTGGACGACGCGGCCCGCGCGCGGTTCGTGGCCGAGGCGAACGTGATGGCGCGGCTCTCCGCCCATCCCTACATCGTCACCATCTTTCACGCGGGTGTCGCCGGCGACGACCGTCCGTACCTGGTGATGGAGTACTGCTCCGGCCCGTCGCTCGCCGACCGGCTGAAGCGCGAGCGGATCGGTGTCGAGGACGCCCTGCGCACCGGCGTCCGCCTGTCCAGCGCTGTCGCGACCGCGCACGCCGCAGGCATCCTGCACCGCGACATCAAACCGGCGAATGTGCTCACCACCGCGCTCGGCTGGCCGGCGCTGACCGACTTCGGCATCGCGTCCGCGCTCGAGGAGCTGCCGGTGCACACGACGACGCTGTCAGAGCTGCGGCGCGAGCCGTCGGACACGGCCACCTCGGGGAGCCGCAGCGTGGGCCTCAGCGTGCCGTGGTCGCCGCCGGAGATGTTCTCCGACGACCCGGACCCGGACGTGCGCAGCGACATCTTCTCCCTTGCCGCGACGGTCCAGACGCTGCTCGCCGGGCGGACTCCGTTCGAGGTCCCGGGCCGGTCGAACGGCACCCTCGATCTGATGGGCCGCATCGAGCGCGGGATGATCACACCGCTCGACCGCACCGACGTCCCGTCCTCGCTCACCGCCTCCCTCCGCCGCGGCATGGCGACACGGCGCGAGGACCGCTACCAGTCCGCCGTCGACTTCGCCCGCGCTCTTCAGCGGGTCGAGCTGGAGCTGGGCCTGGCTCCGACCAGCATCGACGTGCCGAATCTCAGCGTCGGGGATGCGCGTCCGGCACCCGGGGGAGCGGCGACGAGCAGGAGACCCGGGCGCGGTCGGTGGCGACCATCCGCGCGCAGCCCGGGGAGCGCCCCGCGCCGCCCGTCCGGGACGTCGTGGAGCCGGAGGCGCCGGAGCCCGCGGCGACCCGTGTGCGCGGCGTCGCCGAGGTGGCCCCGCAACCGACCTCGACGCCCGCTCGCCAGAGCGCGGTCGCCGAGCACACCGTGCTGCGTTCGCGACCGACCCCGCCGGCGGACGACGTCGCCGCACCGCCGTCGTCCGACGGCGCTCTCGTCATCGCCCCGCGCGACCCCCGCCGCCGTCTCCTCACCTGGATCGGCGTCGGTGCCGCCGCGGTCGTGGTCCTCGGCGTCGCGGCCACGATCCTCGCGAGCGTCCTCGCCCCGGCCGCCGCACCGCGCACGCCCGCCGCGGGCCCCGGCGGCGACGACGGCGGCATCGCCGTGACGGTGGTCCCGCCGCCGGTCCTGGTCTCCGCCGTCCGCGCCCCCGACGGCGCCAGCGCCGCCTTCACGTGGAAGACCGAGGGCGCGAAGAAGGGCGATCAGTACACCTGGGTGCAGGAGGGCACGACCAACGGCCCCTCGGTCACGACCGACCCGACAGTGACCGTGACCGGACTCACTCCCGGCGTCCCCGTCTGCATCGACATCGCCACCGTCCGGGCCGGACGCACCTCCGAGCAGCTGAAGGCGTGCGCCTCGTGACCGGCGCGGCCACCCGCTCACGGTCGAATACTGCGGCGAGCTGTACACCGTCGATCCGGGCACGGAGTTCGGCATCGGCCGCGAGGCCGAGCTGACCATCGACGACAACCCGTACCTGCATCGCCGCTTCCTGACGGTGGTGCACGACTTCGGGATGTGGTGGCTGAGCAACGTCGGCACCCTCCTGACCGCTACGGTCACGGATGCCACCGGCACCATGCAGGCGTGGCTCGCTCCCGGTGCCAAGCTCCCGATCGTCTTCCCGACCATGCATGTCATGTTCAGCGCCGGCGCGACGACCTACGACTTCACGATCACGAGCGACGAGGACTGGTACGCCACCGCCGTCCAGGTGGACGCCTCGCACGGCTCCACGACGGTGCTCCCGGTCACGCTGACCACGAGTCAGCGGCAGCTCATCGTCGCCCTCGCCGAGGGCGTCCTGACGCAGACCGTGCCCGGCCGGGGCACCATCCCGAGCTCGGCCGAGGCGGCGGAGCGGCTGGGCTGGAGCATGACCACGTTCAACCGCAAGCTCGATAACGTCTGCGACAAGCTCGACAAGCTCGGCGTGGCCGGTCTCCGCGGCGGCCGCGGCAAGCTCGCGACCAATCGTCGCGCGCGCCTGGTCGAGTATGCGGTGACCACACGACTCGTCGGCGTGGAGGACCTGCCCCTCCTTGAGGGGGACCCCGCACGCCTTGACCCTGCCGCGACTCCGCGGGAGGGTGGGGCGGACGACTGACGCGCGAGGCGCGTGGCCCGGCGGGAATGGGGAGTCCTCCCCATTCGGACGCGTCACCGGGCCGTGTTAGCGTGGACGCGTTTCCAGCCCGGGGGATAGCAGAGTCTTGGTTTCGTTGAGCAGGTGGATCCGTGAGCGCAAGACGCTCGCGATGATCACCGCAGTCGCCGTCGTCGCCGGCGTCCCGCTCGCCATCGCCGTGCTGCACAGGGGCTTCCCGGTGAACGCCGTCGAGCTCGACACCCGTGACGTGTGGGTCACCAACGGTGAGAAGCTGCTCGGCGGCCGGCTGAACCACCAGATCGACGAGCTGGACGCGGCGGTCACGGGCGCGAGCGCCGACCTGGACGTGCTCCAGGACGGGTCGGCGTACTTCCTGACCGACCTCCCGCACGGCACGGTCGACCGCATCGACCCGGCCTTCGTGTCGCTCGGCGGCCGCATCCAGATCCCGGAGGACTCGCAGGTCGGCTACGGCGGCAACACCCTGTCGGTGCTCGCGCCGAACGGCTCCCTCTGGGTGCTGGATGCGTCCGGCCGCCTCGACTTCGATAAGGCGAAGACCAAGCCGGTCGCCAAGGTCGGGAGCGGGGCGAAGCTGGCGGTCGCGAAGTCGGGCAAGACCTTCGTGGTCGCCCCGAAGAGCAAACGGCTCGTCACCGTGGACCACCCGAACGCGACGCCGCAGACCCGCGACTTCCCGGTGCCGGGAGCATTCCAGCTGACCGCGGTCGGCGACCAGCCCGTCCTGCTGGACACGCAGCGCAACCGGGTGATCACCGGCTCCGGCACGACGGTCGACCTGCCGGCGAAGGGGTTGAAGCTCCAACAGCCTGGGCAGGACGATCCGGCGGCGCTGGTGGCCACCGCGAACAGCCTGCTGACGGTCCCGCTCGGCGGCGGGAAGGTCGTCGCCGCTCCCGCGGGCGCCACGGCGAAGGGCGGCCCGGATGCGGTGTCCGCGCCCGTGCGGCTCGGCACCTGCTCCTACGGCGCGTGGTCCGGCTCGGGCCGCTACCTCTATTCGTGCGACGGCAAGAAGCCCGTCGGGCTGGACATCGACCAGCCGGTCCAGGGTGACGACCTCGAATTCCGCGTCAACCACGACGTGATCGCGCTCAACAACCTCCGCGACGGCAACGCGTGGGTGGTCTCCTCCGACATGCGGCTGGTGCAGAACTGGGCGCAGCTGAAGCCCAACGACACCACCGTGCAGGGCGACACCGGCGAGGAGAAGCCGGTGGTGCAGTCCTTCGCCGACACCCTCGCGCAACGCACCGAGGTCAACCGGCCGCCGGTCGCGGTGAACGACGCGTACGGCGTGCGGCCCGGCCGCTCCACCGTGCTGCACGTGCTGGCGAACGACACCGATCCGGACGGTGACGTGCTGACCATCTCGGACGTCTCCGCCATCCCTGCCGCGCAGGGCGTGCTACAGCTCGTCGAGGGAGGCCGCGCCATCCAGTTCACGCCGAAGGAGGGGCTGAGCGGGACGATCTCGTTCCGCTACTCCGTCGACGACGGCCGCGGCGGCACCGCCGGAGCGCAGGTGGATGCGACGCTCAAGCAGCCGGCCGAGAACGCGGCTCCCGCCTCCACCCGGTCGAGCACCGCGCAGACCGAGGTCGGCCAGTCCGTCACCTACAACGTCCTCAACGACTGGATCGACCCGGACGGCGACGACCTCAGCCTGGTCGCCGCGACGGCGACCACCGAGGACGACGTGCGGTTCAAGCCGAACGGCGACGTCACCTTCACCAGCAAGACCGGCCAGGCCGGATCGAAGGAGGTGCGGGTCACCGTCTCGGACGGCCGCGCGTCCACCACCGGCAGCCTGATCGTGACGGTCAAGCCGGCCGGCACCCTGGACCCGGTGGCGGTCACCGACTTCGCGGACGGCTTCACCGGACGGCCGGTGGTGCTGCATCCGCTCGACAACGACCAGTCGCCGTCAGGCGAGCCGCTCACGCTCGTCGGAGCCTCCCTCGACGGATCGGGCGCCCAGGTGACCGCCGACGCCACCAAGAGCACGATCACGGTGAAGACCAACTCCCCGGGCCAGTACTACATCGAGTACACGCTCGGCGCGGGCCCCAAGACGACGACCGGCCTCGCCCGCGTCGACATCGCGGCGCAGGGCGCCAGTGAGGCGCCGCCGATCGCGGTCACCGACAAGGCGTACGTGCGGCCCGGCGAGCCGACCTCGGTCGCCGTGCTGGACAACGACGTGTCGCCGTCGGGTCGCGTGCTGGCCGTCCGCTCGGTGGCAGTAGGGAAGGGCGCGGAGGACCTCAACGTCGAGGTGCTCGACAACGCGGTCGTCAAGATCACCGCCCCGACCGTGCTCACGCAGCAGGTGCAACTGACGTACGTCGTCTCGGACGGCGTCGCCGAGGCGACGGCAGGGATCACGGTCGTGCCTGTCCCGCCGCTGGTCCAGCACCAGCCTCCGGTCGCCGTCGACGACCAGGTGCCGGTCCGCGCGGGCGATGTCGCCACCGTGCCCGTGATGGACAACGACTACTCGCCCGACAACGCGCCCTTCACGCTGGATGCGCAGCTGCGGGATGCGAGCGGCGCCGGCGATGGCGCGACGGCCTTCGTGAGCGGTGAGACCGTCCGCTACCAGGCGCCGACCACGTCGGGCCAGTACAACGTGGTCTACGGCATCACCGACAAGTACGGGCAGAAGGCGCAGGCGACGGTCACCTTCGTGGTCGAGGCGCCGACAAGGGGTCCGACCGCGCCCCGCAGCCGGCGCCGCTGACGGTGCGTGCATTCGCCGGCTCGTCCGTGCCGGTCGATGTGCCGCTCGACGGCATCGACCCGGACGGCGACTCGGTTACGCTCTCCGGCCTCGCCACCCAGCCGACGCTGGGACGCATCTCCGACTCCACCAGCCGGTCCTTCACCTACGAGGCCTACCCGGACTCGGCGGGCACCGACACCTTCACCTACCAGGTGAAGGACACGTACGGGAAGACCGCCACCGGCACGGTATCGATCGCCGTCATCCCTCGCCCGGACCAGGTGCGGCCGCCGATCGCGGTCAACGACCCGGTGCAGGTCAAGCCCGGCCGGACGATCGCGGTGCCGGTGCTCGACAACGACTCGGACCCGAACGGCTACGCCATCGCACTGCAGAAGAAGCTGCTCCAGGTGGACGACGGACTCAAGGCGTCGGTGCACGGCAAGATCGTGCTCGTCACCGCGCCGAAGGAGGAGGGCTCGTTCGTCGTCCGCTACCAGATCACGAACGGTCAGGGCGGAGTCGCGAGCGCGTTCATCCAGGTCACGGTCACGCCCAACGCGAAGGACGTACCGCCGACCGCGGTCGACCACGTGCTGGAGGCCGACGAGGTCGCGGACAAGAGCAGCGTGAAGGTGAACGTCCTCGACGGGGCGACCAACCCGTCCGGGCTCGTCGATGCCCTCAAGGTGGATGTGACCGGCCCGAACGCATCGGCGGCGACGGTCGGCGACGACGGCACCCTGACCGTCAAGCCGGGCGAGCAGCGGATCGCGATCGCCTACACCCTCACCGACCCGGTCACCTCGCTGAAGGGCACCGCGTTCGTCGTCGTGCCGCCCAAGGGCGACGCGACCGCCCCTCCTCGCCTCCGCGACGGACTGCCGCAGCAGATCGTGCAGTCCGACGGCTCCAAGAGCTGGAGGCTGTCCGACATCCTCACGGTGCCCTCCGGCCGCGGCTACAAGCTCACCGGCGCCTCGGGCGTCAGTGCGACGAACAGCGCGGGCGGATCGTCCTACGGCGACGAGCAGACGCTGACCTTCACGGCGGCGAAGGGCTACCGCGGGCCGGCCGCGATCACCTTCAAGGTGAACGACGGTCGCGAGGCGGGGACGACGGCCGACCGCGTCACGACGCTCGTGCTGCCGATCACCGTGGGGGAGCCTGACCAGTCCGACGTCGCGCCGACGTTCACGTCGCCCAGCGAGAGGATCGAGCCGGGCGAGGCTCCGCTCTCGGTCGACCTGCGGGCGTCGAGCTTCCACCCGAACCCGGACATCCTGAGCAAGCTGACGTACGCCGGCGGGACGTCGCCGAACCCGAGGATCCAGTCGTCCCTCAGCGGATCGACGCTCACCCTCTCGGCGCCGCTCGGCGCACAGGCGGGCGAGACCGCGTCGATCCCGGTGACGATCAGCTCGGGCACGCACACCATCCAGGGCACGGTGAACGTGCAGGTCGTGAGCTCCAGCCGGCCGGTCGCCACGCAGAAGAACCCGCCGCAGACCGAGGAGGTCAAGCGCGGGCAGACGGCCACCCTGAACGGCGCCGCGAGCGACGACCAGTGGGTGAACCCGTTCCCCGGGCAGGCGCTGATGATCACCGACGCCACGGCGCAGAGCGCGCCGTCGGGGGTCACGGTGACGCACACCGGGTCGTCGATCAGCGTGAGCGCATCCTCGGGTGCGGCGATCGGCGCGGTCAGCGTCGTGTACCACGTCGAGGACGCGACCAAGGATCCGAAGCGGACCGCCTCGGCCATCGGGCAGCTGCGGGTGACGATCCACGACGTGCCCGCGAAGCCGAGCGCGCCGTCGAACCCCCGGGCGAGCGACGGGAAGGTCACGGTGGCGATCAAGGCCCCGGCCGACAACGGCAAGCCGATCACGAATTACCAGGTCACCGACGGCACGCACACGGTGACGACGCAATCGGTCGGGGATGTGACGATCGGCGGCCTGACGAACGGGAAGTCGTACTCCTTCACGGTGCGCGCGCAGAACGCGGACGGATGGAGCGAGCAGTCCGCGGCGAGCCCGGCGGTCACGCCGTACGGCACCCCCACCGCGGTCGGCAACGCCAAGATCAGCAGCAGCGGCAACGCGCCGAGCGACCTCACGCTGAGCTGGAGCGCGCTCTCCGACCCGAACGGCACCGGAGGCGGGAAGGCGACCTATCACTGGCGGCTCAACGGCGGCGGCTGGAACGACACCACCTCGACCTCGGCGAAGGTCAACAACAAGGGCGCCGGGAGCTACTCCTTCGAGATCTACGCCTCCAACCCGGGCGGCAAGGACGGTCCGCACTCCACGTCGAACACCGTGCAGGTCAACGACCCGCCGCCGCCGTCGCCCTCGGTGGACCTCGCGAAGGGCGACCTCAAGCCCGGATATGTCCACAGCTACACGTACGACGTGACTCTCCACAATTTCAAGGCGAACTCGTCGTTCAGCATGCAGGTGCACTGCAATGGAGGAACGCTGTCCACCCGCACGATCAACACGGACGGCAGCGGATATGGGCACTACCACGGCGACCCCAACAGCAGCATCGAGCCGTGGTGCGGCTACCCCGGTGCGTACGTGGTGGTCGGCGGCGTCCAGAGCAGTGTCCAGGACTGGTCCAAGTAAGGAGAACACGCAGTGGCAGTCACACAGGAGCAGGCGGACTGGTTCGCCGGGGCGTTCGCGCAACTCGTCGCGAACGTCGACAAGGCGATCCTCGGCAAGGAGCACAGCATCCGCCTGGTGATCACGGCGATGCTCTCCGGCGGCCACGTGCTGCTCGAGGACGTGCCCGGCACGGGCAAGACGGTGCTCGCGAAGGCGCTCGCCAACACGGTCGAGGGCACGCAGTCGCGCATTCAGTTCACTCCGGACCTGCTGCCGTCCGACGTCACCGGTGTGACCATCTACGACCAGTCGACCGGGCGCTTCGAGTTCCACGCGGGTCCGATCTTCGCGACCGTCGTGCTCGCCGACGAGATCAACCGCGCCAGCCCGAAGACGCAGTCCGCGCTGCTCGAGGTGATGGAGGAGGGGGTGGTCACGGTCGACGGCGTCGGACATCCCGTCGGATCGCCGTTCGTCGTCATCGCCACGCAGAACCCGGTGGAGCAGGCGGGCACGTACTCGCTCCCCGAGGCGCAGCTCGACCGCTTCCTGATCAAGACGTCGCTCGGCTATCCGGACCACGCGACGACCGTCGATCTGCTGCTCGACTCGTCCAACCGGGCGCGCGCGTCCGCGGTGCGGCCGATCATCGCGGCGGACTCGGTGTCGACGCTGGCCCAGCTCGCCTCCGAGGTGCACACCGACGCCAGCGTGATGGGGTACCTCAGCGAGATCGTGACGGCCACGCGCGACGACAAGGACTCGGCCCTCGGTGTGAGCATCCGAGGCGCCCTGGCGCTCGCCCGCGCGGCGAAGACGTGGGCGATCGCGGCCGGACGCACCTACGTGACGCCGGACGACATCCGAGACCTCGCTCTGCCGGTGCTGGCCCACCGGGTGATCGTCGACCCCGAGTCGGAGTTCGCCGGGGTGACCGCGGCCGACGTGGTCGAGCGGGCGGTGGCGTCCGCGACGCCGCCGGCGTACCGCGCGGCCTGAGAGCCCCTTCCCGAAGCCGACCCGACCTCCGACACGACAGGACCGAATGACCACCGACAGCCCCGCCCGCGCCCGGCGCCGCCGCGCGTCGGCCGCCGACCAGGCGCGCATCGCCGTGTCGCAGGTCGGCGTGGCGCTCGGGCACGCTGCCGGTCGCGTCGGCGGGTGGGCGGCGCCGTTCGGTCGTGCGGTCGGTGTCCGCGTCCGCCCCGTCGTCGGGGTCGTGAGCACGCTCGGGTGGATCGTGCTCGCGTCGGCCGTCGTCTCGGTCGTCCTGGCGGTGTGGCTCGGCTGGGCGGAGTTCGTCTTCATCGCGGCGACCCTGCTCGCGGCGCTCGTGATCGCGACGGCCTTCGTCTTCGGGCGGTCGACCTACCGAGTGGGCATCGAGCTCAACCCACGGCGCGTCGTCGCCGGTGACCGGGCGCTCGGCAGGCTCACGGTGGCCAACAGCGGAGCGCGGCCGGTGCTGCCGACGCGGATGGAGCTGCCGGTCGGCGAGGGTCAGGCCGACTTCACCATCCCGCGACTCGCGCCCGGGGCCGAGACGGAGGAGCTCTTCGCCGTCCCGACCGCGCGGCGGGCGCTGATCCTGGCAGGCCCGGCGATCTCGGTGCGCGGGGACCAGCTGGGGCTGCTGCGGCGCACCAACCGGTGGACGGACCAGATCGAGCTGTTCGTCCATCCCAAGACCGTCCGCCTCGCGGCCACGGCGCGCGGCCTGGTCCGCGACCTCGAAGGCCAGACCACGAAGGTCATCACGGACAGCGACCTGGCATTCCACGCGCTGCGCACCTACGAGCCCGGCGACGACATCCGCAACGTGCACTGGCGGACGTCGGCGCGCACCGGCCAGCTCATGGTGCGGCAGTACCAGGAGACGCGCCGTTCTCAGCTGCTGCTCGCGTTCGACGCGGAGCGGTCGCATTTCGCGTCCGACGAGGAGTTCGAGCTCGGCGTCTCCGTGATGACCTCCATCGGGTGCCAGGTGATCCGCGAGGAGACGGAGATGGACGCGGTGTGGCAGGGCGGCCCCATGCGCGTGGCGACGCCGACGGCACTGCTCGACGACTCCTGCCGCATCCAGCCGGTGGAGGGGGCGCACGCGAGCATCCGCGAGTTCCTGCGCCAGGCCACGCTGCGGCTGGCCGCACCGAGTCTCGCCGTGACCGTCGCCGGCTCGCAGGTCGACCCCGCCGAACTGCGCGGCGCCGCAGCGCTGTGGGGCACCGACACCGAGACGATCGTCATCCGCGTCGACGAGGCCGGGGAGCCGCGGCTCGCGCGACTCGGGCGCTCGATGCTGATCACCGTGTCGACGCTGCCGGAGCTTCCGGCCCTGCTGAAGCGGGCCGGCCGATGACCGCCGCGACCGGCACGACCCGGCGCACGACGGCGCGAGACGGGGCGACGGGCCGCGCCGCCGCCGCGCCGACGCTCGACAGGCTGCCGACGACGACGTGGATCGACGTCGTCGTGCTCACACTGCTGAGCCTCGTCGCCGTCGTCGGCTTCGAGCCCGCCTTCGGCCATTACGCCTTCGTCCCCGCGGCCGTCGGCGGCATCGTCGTCGGCGGGGGAGTCGCCCTGCTCGGGCGCCTCTTCCGTCTGTCGTGGCCGCTCACCGTCGTGGTGGCGCTGGCCGCATACTTCCTGCTCGGGACGCCGCTGGCGCTTCCCGGCCTCGCGCTCTACGGGGTGCTGCCGTCGCTCGACAGCCTCTCCGGCCTCGTGCTGGGCGCGGTCTTCGGATGGTCGGACGCGGTCACCCTCCAGGCGCCGCTGGAGGCGCCGCCCTATGTCGCCGTCGTGCCGTATGTCGCCGGCTGGCTCGTCTCGCTCGTGTCGGTGACCCTCGCAGTGCGCTGGCTGCCCCTTGTCCGCCGGCCGTCCGCCGGTCGCGCGGCCGTGCTGCTGACCGGACCGGCGCTGCTGCTGCTCGCCGCGATCCTGCTCGGCACACGCGATCCGTTCTTCGCGGGTATCCGCGGCGTCCTCTTCGCGGCTATCGCGCTCGTCTGGCTGTCCTGGCGCCGCGGCCGCTTCGCCCGGGACCGCGTGGAGACCGACTCCGCAGTGCGTCGCAGCCGACTGCTCGGCGGCGCGGCCGTCGTCCTCGGCGCAGTGCTGGTCGGCGCGCTGGCCGGGTCTGTACTCGCCCCGCCTGCGGCCTCCCGTTTCGTCGTCCGCGACGAGATCACGCCGCCGTTCGATCCGCTCGACTACCCGAGCCCGCTCGCCGGGTTCCGCAAGTACACCAAGGACCTCCAGAAGACGAAGCTCTTCACGGTCACCGGCCTCCGGCAGGGCCAGGTCATCCGCCTCGCGACGATGGACAGCTACGACGGCGTCGTCTGGTCGGTTGCGGCCCCGGGCAGCGACGCGGACGCCTCCGGCGCCTTCGAACTGCTCGGCAGCACGATTCCGAAGCCGCCGCTGTTCACGCCGGGCGCCTCGTCCACCGCGTCCATCGACGTGCTCGGATACTCGGACGTCTGGCTCCCCACCCTCGGCTACACGAACCGCCTCACCTTCGACGAGCACACGGGTCAGGATCCAGCGGCCACCGTCCGGGTCAATACAGCGACCGGGACGGCGGCCGTCACGAGCGGCGTGCGCGACGGTCTGACCTACACCGTCGGCGCCACCGCCCAGAAGGTGCCCAGCGACCGCGCGCTCGCCAAGGTCCCTCCGGCGAAGCTGACGCTGCCGCCCGTCACGAACGTCCCCGACGTGGTGTCCGCCAAAGCGGAGGAGTACGCGGGGTCGGCCGACACGGCCATCCAGAAGCTGCGGAACATCGAACGCTCGCTCAAGTCGCTCGGCTACCTCAGCCACGGCCGGGCCTCCGACCCGGTGCCGTCGCGCGCGGGCCAGGGCGCGGACCGGATGACGGACCTGCTCTCGAAGGCCCCGATGGTGGGCGATCAGGAGCAGTACGCGGGCGCTTTCGCCCTGATGGCCCGGCAGCTGGGCTACCCGACGCGGGTGGTGATGGGCTTCGCCCCCAAGGTGACCGGGAGCACCACCACGGTCACCGGCGACGACGTGACCGCCTGGGACGAGGTGGCGTTCGACGGGGTCGGCTGGGTGCCGTTCTTCCCGACGCCGACCAAGACCGACGCCCCCAAGAACCAGACCACCAAGCCGAAGCTCGAGCCGCAGCCGCAGGTCCGGCAGCCGCCGCCCGCCGATCCGCGCGCCGAAGACCTGCTGACGCCGGTGAAGACGAAGGACAACGATCCGAAGGACAAGGCGAAGCCGTTCCAGCTGCCGGCCTGGGCGTGGGTGGTGCTCGGTGTGATCGGCATCCCGCTGCTGGCCTACTTCGTGCCCCTCCTGATCGTGGCGGCGCTCAAGCGTCGGCGACGGCGCCGGCGCGAGACGACTGGACCGCCCGACCGACGCGCCGCGGGCGCCTGGGACGAGCTGGCCGACGGCTACGCCGAGCTCGGCCTGACCCTGCCCGAGAGGGCGACGCGCATCCAGACGGCCGATGCGCTCGAGCAGCAGTCCCGGGCCCAGAGCCTGCCCGTCCCGGACGGCGGACTGCGCGACCTCGCTCAGCACGTCGACGCCGCCGTCTTCGACGGGTCCGTCGTGACGGAGGAACGGGTCGATCGGGCGTGGCGCACGACCGACGACGCCCTCGCGCAGGCGACCACCGCCGCCGGGCCGCTGCGCGCCCGCCTCGCGGCGTTCCGCTACCGCCGCCCGCGCCGCGCCTGACGCCCCTCGTATAGTGGGGCGCATGGACGACAGCGGGTTCATCGTGCCTCCGCCCGGTCTCATCCCGTCGCGAACGGAAGCCGGAGATCCGACGGGCGATGCCGACTCCGTCCCCGGCCGTCCGCTGCCCGTCTTCACCCCGCCGCCCGGCCCCGGCGCGCCCGTCGCCCCTGCGCGCCCCGTCTGGCGGCTGCACCTGCCCGGCGACCGCAGCCTGCCGCTGACGCGCCCGGTCCTCCTCGGCCGCAACCCGGCTGCTTCCGCGGCGCCGCCCGGGGTCGCGGACGCCGAGCTCATCGCGCTCGACGACCCCGCGTCCACCGTCTCGAAGACCCACGCCGCGCTGCTGCCGGACGGTGACGCGCTCACCGTGATCGACCTCCACTCGACCAACGGCGTCACGCTCGCCGGCGTTCGCATCCCGGCGGGGGAGCCCGTCCCGGTCGCCCCCGGCAGCGAGCTCCTGCTGGGTGAGCTCCGGGTGCGCGCCGAACGCTCCTGACCCGGACCGACGCTGCTCGGGTGATAGCCTGTGACTCGTGTACGCGGGTCTTCTCCTCCTTAGCCGCCGCGGCGAGTCCTAGACATCAGGCCACTCTCGCCGCGGAGTCCGTCGACGGCTGATCCGTTCACACGCTAAGGAGTTCGCAGAACATGAGCACCATCGAACCCACCTCCGGGCCGCTGACGCTGGCCGAGAAGGTCTGGAACGACCACCTGGTCAAGAAGGGCGAGGACGGCTCGCCCGACCTCATCTACATCGACCTGCACCTCGTCCACGAGGTCACCAGCCCGCAGGCCTTCGACGGCCTGCGCATGGCCGGGCGCCCGGTGCGCCGTCCCGATCTGACGATCGCCACCGAGGACCACAACACGCCCACCATCGGCATCGACAAGCCGATCGCGGACCTCACGAGCCGTACCCAGATCGAGACGCTGCGCCGCAACGCCGAGGAGTTCGGCATCCGCCTCCACTCGCTGGGGGACGTCGAGCAGGGCATCGTCCACGTGGTCGGCCCGCAGCTCGGCCTGACCATGCCGGGCATCACGGTCGTCTGCGGCGACTCCCACACCTCCACGCACGGCGCGTTCGGCGCGATGGCCTTCGGGATCGGCACCAGCGAGGTGGAGCACGTGCTCGCCACGCAGACGCTCCCGCTGAAGCCGTTCAAGACCATGGCCATCACGGTCGAGGGCGAGCTGCGGCCCGGCGTGACCGCGAAGGACATCATCCTCGCCGTCATCGCCAAGATCGGCACCGGCGGCGGCCAGGGCTACGTGCTCGAGTACCGCGGCAGCGCCATCCGCGCGCTCTCCATGGAGGGCCGCATGACGATCTGCAACATGTCGATCGAGGCCGGCGCCCGCGCGGGCATGGTCGCACCCGACGAGACCACGTTCGCCTACCTGAAGGGCCGCCCGCACGCGCCCGAGGGCGCCGACTGGGATGAGGCGGTCGCCTACTGGAAGACGCTCCAGACCGACGACGCCGCGGTGTTCGACGCCGAGGTGTACCTCGACGCGGACGAGATCGAGCCGTTCGTCACCTGGGGCACCAACCCGGGCCAGGGCGTCTCGCTCAGCCAGGCCGTTCCGGACCCGTCCGTCATCGCCGACCCGAACCAGCGGGCCGCTGCCGAGCGGGCGCTGGAGTACATGGACCTCGAGCCCGGTACGCCGATGAAGAGCATCCCGGTCGACGCGGTGTTCATGGGCTCGTGCACCAACAGCCGCATCGAAGATCTCCGCGCGTTCGCGTCCATCATCAAGGGGCGCACGAAGGCCGACAACGTCCGCGTGATGGTCGTCCCGGGCTCCGCCCGCGTCCGCATCGAGGCCGAGGCCGAGGGGATCGACAAGATCGTCGAGGAGTTCGGCGCCGAGTGGCGGTTCGCCGGCTGCTCCATGTGCCTGGGCATGAACCCGGACCAGCTGGCTCCAGGGGAGCGCTGCGCCTCGACCTCGAACCGCAACTTCGAGGGCCGTCAGGGCAAGGGCGGCCGCACGCACCTCGTCTCGCCCCTGGTGGCCGCGGCGACCGCGATCCGCGGAACGCTTTCCAGCCCCTGGGACCTGGAGCACGAAGGCGGCGACACGCCGCAGGATGGCGGCACGGATACGCGCGTCGGAGAGAAGGTGGGCGCCTGATGGAGAAGTTCGAGACCGTCACCGGTACGGCCGTCCCGTTCCGGCGCAGCAACGTCGACACCGACCAGATCATCCCGGCGGTGTTCCTCAAGCGCGTCACCAAGACCGGGTTCGACGACGCCCTCTTCCACGCCTGGCGGCAGGACCCCGACTTCATCCTCAACCGGCCCGAGTACGCCGGCGCCACGGTGCTCGTCGCCGGCCCCGACTTCGGCACGGGTTCGTCACGCGAACACGCCGTGTGGGCGCTCCGCGACTACGGCTTCCGGGTGGTCCTCAGCCCCCGCTTCGCCGACATCTTCCGCGGCAACTCGGGCAAGCAGGGCCTGCTCACCGGCGTGATCTCCGAGGAGGACGCCGAGCGGCTCTGGGAGGCCATCGAGGCCCAGCCGGGAATAGCCGCGACCGTGGATCTGGTTGCCAAGACTGCGACCGTCGGAGAAGTCCAGGTGTCTTTCGACATCGACGACTACACTCGCTGGCGTTTGCTCGAAGGGTTGGACGACATCGCCCTGACCCTGCGCGACGAGGCGCTCATCTCCGAATACGAATCGGGCCGCGCGAGCTGGCGGCCCACGACCCTCCCGGTGAAACTTTGAACTCACTTCTTCAGGACGCCCAGGCAGCTGGGGCACGCGTCGGCCTCAAGGGCGACCGCATCACGATCAACGGCGGCATCCCCTGCGGGGCCGCATCGAGGTCCGCGGCGCCAAGAACTTCGTCACGAAGGCGATGGTCGCCGCGATCCTCGGTGAAGGCCCGAGCGTTCTGCGGAACGTTCCCGACATCTCCGACGTCCGCGTGGTCCGCGGGCTGCTCGAGGTGCACGGCGTCAAGGTGACCGACGGCGCCGAGGAGGGCGAGCTCCTGCTCGACCCGAGCGCGGTCGAGTCGGCGCACATGGCCGACATCGACGCGCACGCCGGCTCCAGCCGCATCCCGATCCTGTTCTGCGGCCCGCTGCTGCACAAGCTGGGCGAGGCGTTCATCCCCGACCTCGGCGGCTGCCGCATCGGCGACCGCCCGATCGACTACCACCTCGAGATGCTGCGCAAGTTCGGCGCGATCGTCGACAAGCTGCCGAGCGGCATCCGGATGACGGCCCCGAACGGCCTCAAGGGCGCCAAGCTCGAGCTCCCGTACCCGAGCGTCGGCGCGACCGAGCAGGTGCTGCTGACCGCCGTCCGCGCCGAGGGCATCACCGAGCTCAAGGGCGCGGCGATCGAGCCCGAGATCATGGACCTCATCAACGTCCTGCAGAAGATGGGCGCGATCATCTCGGTCGACACCGACCGTGTGATCCGCATCGAGGGCGTCGACCGGCTCGAGGGCTACAGCCACACCGCGCTGTTCGACCGCAACGAGGCCGCCAGCTGGGCCGCCGCGGCGCTCGCGACCGGCGGCGACATCTACGTCGGCGGCGCCCGCCAGCCCGAGATGCTCACCTTCCTCAACGTCTTCCGCAAGGTCGGCGGCGCGTTCGAGATCCACGACGACGGCATCCGCTTCTTCCACCCGGGAGGCCCGCTGAAGCCCGTCGTGATCGAGACCGACGTGCACCCCGGCTTCATGACCGACTGGCAGCAGCCGCTCGTCGTGGCGCTCGCCAAGGCGGAGGGCGTGTCGATCGTCCACGAGACCGTGTACGAGCAGCGCTTCGGCTTCGTGGACGCGCTCAACGACATGGGCGCCAAGATCCAGGTGCACAAGGAGTGCCTCGGCGGCCACCCGTGCCGCTTCGGCCAGCGCAACTTCAACCACTCCGCGGTCATCATGGGCCCGGTGCAGCTGACCGGCGCCGACATCGAGGTCCCGGACCTCCGCGGCGGCTTCAGCCACCTCATCGCGGCGCTGACCGCCGAGGGCCGCTCCACCGTGAGCAACGTCGGCATCATCAGCCGCGGCTACGAGAACTTCATCACCAAGCTGGAGCTCCTCGGCGCCGACTTCACGATGGAGGGTTGATCCTCCCGTCCGCGGCCGGGCATGCGCCGAGCGCCATGCCGGGTCGCGGATAATGGGATGGTGCCTGAAACCGTGACGCCTCCGAAGAAGCAGCGCTCCGAGAAGAGCCGCCCGTCCATCTTCTGGGTCCTGGCGGGACTCATCATCCCGATCGGGAGCCTGCTCGCGCGGTTCCGGATCGTGGATGGCGACAAGCTTCCCCGCACCGGCGCTTTCATCCTCACGCCGAACCACTACACCGAGATCGATCCGGTCATGATCGGCATCGTGTCGTGGAAGCTGGGGCGCCTGCCGCGCTTCCTCGCGAAGGACAGCCTGTTCAAGGTCCCTGTGCTCGGATGGTTCCTGCGCAAGTCCGGTCAGGTCCCCGTCTCCCGCGGGGGAGCGCCCGCGGCGCGGCGCCCCTCGAAGCCGCGCAGAAGATCGCCGAGGAGGGGCGGATCGTGATCATCTACCCCGAGGGCTCCCTCACGCGCGACCCCGACATGTGGCCGATGCGCGGCAAGAGCGGCGCGGCCCGGATGGCCCTGGAGCAGGACATCCCGGTCATCCCGATCGCCCACTGGGGCACCCAGCAGGTCATGGCGCGCTATGCCAAGAAGATCAGCTGGTTCCCGCGCAAGACGATCGACGTGAAGGTGGGCGACCCGGTCGATCTCTCCGCGTTCCGCGGCCGGCCGCTCGACAACTCCACACTGACCGAGGCGACCGCGGTGATCATGGACGCGATCACCGCTCTCCTCGAGGACCTGCGCGGCGAGAAGGCCCCGGCCGAGCGCTGGGATCCGACCAAGCACGACCAGAAGGAGACGGGCCGCTTCGATGGCTAGAGCAGTGAAGCCTCCTGTCGCCCGTCCCCGCCGCATCGCCGTCCTCGGCGCCGGCAGCTGGGGCACCACGTTCGCGAAGATCCTCGCCGACGGCGGCTCCGATGTCGTGCTGTGGGCGCGGCGTCCGGAGATCGCCCGTGAGATCAACGAGGTGAAGCGCAACAGCGACTACCTGGAGGGCATCAACCTCCCGCGCAACCTCCGGGCGACCGCGCGTCTCGGCGAGGCGATGCGGGATGCGGAGCAGGTGTTCGTCTCGATCCCCAGCCAGACCCTCCGGTCGAACCTGGAGGCGATGGTCCCGTTCCTGGGGCCCGAGACCGTGGTCGTCAGCCTGATGAAGGGCGTCGAGAAGGGCACCGGCCTGCGGATGAGTGAGGTGATCGCCCAGGGCCTGCCGATCGAGCCGGAGCGGATCGCGGTCGCCTCCGGCCCCAACCTCGCGCTCGAGATCGCCCGCGAGCAGCCGACCGCCGCGGTCGTCTCCTCGGCGAGCCTCGAGACCGCGCAGGCCGTCGCCATCTCGGCGACCAACCGCTACTTCCGCAGCTTCGTCAACACCGACGTGATCGGCACGGAGTTCGGCGGCGTGCTCAAGAACCTCATCGCCGTAGCCATCGGCATCGTCGACGGCGTCGGCTACGGCGAGAACACCAAGGCCTCGATCATCACGCGCGGCCTGGTCGAGATGACCGACTTCGCGGTGGCGTACGGCGCGCAGCCCGAGACGCTCTCCGGCCTCGCCGGGCTCGGCGACCTCATCGCGACCTGCGAGTCGCCGCTCAGCCGCAACAACACAGCCGGGCGCCTGCTCGGCCAGGGCTACGGCTTCCACGACGTCGTGAAGCAGATGAACCAGACCGCGGAGGGCCTCGCGTCGGTGGCGCCCATCCTGAGCCTGGCCGAGGCGCGCGGCGTGGACATGCCGATCGTCCGTCAGGTGAGCCAGGTGCTCGCCGGTACGCTCGATCCGAAGGACATCGCGCCGCATCTCACGACGGATTCGGACGAGCCGCAAGGCGAAAGGACATTGGATGACGGACAAGGTCGCGGTCGCGCTTCTCTTTGGGGGACGCTCAAGCGAGCATTCGATCAGCTGCGCGACGGCGGCGGGCGTCCTTGAGGCGATCGACCGCGAGCGGTACGACGTCATCCCGGTCGGGATCACGCACGAGGGTGCTTTCACCCTGCAGCCGGACGACGCCGCGCGCTTCGCGCTGAACGCCGAGAAACTGCCGGAGGTCGAGGACAACGGCACCCGCATCCTGTGGCCCGACAGCGTCGCCACGAAGGAGCTCACGGTCGTGGAGGCGGACGGCACACGCCGATCGCTGGGCGCCGTCGACATCGTGTTCCCGATCCTCCACGGCCCGTGGGGCGAGGACGGCACGCTGCAGGGGCTGCTGGAGCTGGTCGGCCTGCCGTACGTCGGCAGCGGCGTGCTGGCGAGCGCGCTCGGGATGGACAAGCACTTCACGAAGACCGTGCTGCAGCAGGCGGGCATCCCCGTCGCGCCCTGGCGCACCGTGAGGGCGTACGAGTGGAGGTCGGACGCCGACGCCGTCCGCGACGACGTCCGCGAACTGGGGCTCCCCGCGTTCGTCAAGCCGGCGCGCGCCGGGTCCAGCGTCGGCGTCACCAAGGTGACCGACTGGTCGGGCCTGGATCAGGCCATGGCGACGGCCCTGGCCGAGGACGACCACGTGCTGATCGAGTCCATGGTCACCGGCCGCGAGGTCGAGATCGCCGTGCTCGGCGGCCGACCGGGGGAGCCGGCGCGGGCGTCGGTCGCGGGCGAGATCGTCCTGAGCGGGCGCGACTTCTACGACTTCGCCGCCAAGTACCTGGACGCGCCCGGCATCGACCTGGTCTGCCCGGCCGACCTGACGGATGCGCAGCTGGCCGAGATGCGCGAGCTGGGCATCCGCGCGTTCGACGCGATCGGCGCGGAGGGGCTGTCCCGCGTGGACTTCTTCCTCACCGCCGACGGGTTCGTCGTGAACGAGATCAACACCATGCCGGGCTTCACCCCGATCTCGATGTTCCCGCGCTGCTGGCAGGAGAGCGGCCTCAGCTACCCGGCTCTCATCGACGAGCTCATCCAGGTCGCCCTGGCCCGCGCCGCCGCCTGAGCACGGGTGCCGGCCTACGGCGCCGGCGTCTCCGTCGGGTCGGTGTCCAGCGTCGACAGGCACTTCTGCGTCTGCGGCACGGTCTGCACCGCGCTCGCGAACTCGGGCAGCACTGAGGAGTCCGAGACCCCTGCGACGTGGTCGATGATGACCTCGGTTGCCGGGGTCCGCCCGAACGTCTGGTAGACGATGGTCTTGGCCGCCGGGTCGGTCATGAGCACCCAGTCCACGCCATTCACGTTCACGCACGGTTTCGTCGTCGCCCCGATCGGCGGCACCCCGCAGCGCAGGATGACGGCGGCCGGGTCGCCCCAGGCGCCGGTGGCCTGCGCGTCGGTCTCGCGCTTCGCCTTGTCTGCCACGGTGTCGGGCAGGCGGACGCTGATCTCGGCGCAGCCGGGCGCGTTGCTGTCGGCCGCGGGGTCGAGCGAGACGGTGGGCGCGCATCCCGCGAGGAGCAGAGCGGCGCCGGCGAGCAGGAGGGCCGGCAGGGCATGGCGACGAGAGGACATCCGTTTCAGGCTACCGTTTCAGATCATGGGAAACTCTGGGAGCGACGCGGCCGGCCTCACCCTCGGGAGGCGTCGGAGCGCGAGGCGCTTCGCCGCATCTTCCCGCGGCTGCCGGAGTCCCGGGCGACGCTGGTCGGGCCGGGCGACGACGCGGCCGTGCTCGCCGCCCCCGACGGCCGGTTCGTCGTGACGACGGACATGATGGTGCACGGCCCCGACTTCCGCCTTGCCTGGTCGGGCCCGGTCGACCTGGGCTGGAAGGCCGCCGCCACGAACCTTTCGGATGTCGCCGCCATGGGCGCCGTGCCCACCGCGCTGGTCGTGGCGATCGCCGCGCCGCCGGAGACGGAGGTCGCCTGGTTGGAGGGCGTCGCGGACGGCTTTCGGATGGCGTGCGCCGAGCTGGCCCCGGGCTGCGGGGTCGTCGGGGGCGACCTCTCCGTCTCGGCGACCCTGACGTTCGCCGTCACCGCGTTCGGCGACCTCGAGGGACGCGCGCCCGTCCTGCGGAGCGGCGCGCGCCCCGGGGATGTCGTGGCGGTGTCCGGCACGCTGGGGGAGGCCGCCACCGGACTGCGCCTCCTCTTCGCAGAGGCCGTGGATGCCGCGGGCGAGCCGGATGCGGAGCGCTTCGCCGCCGTCGCTGCCGCGCATCCCGAGACCGTCGGCGCGCAGCTGCGGCCGCGACCCCCGATCACCGACGGACCGCTCGCGGCGGAGGCGGGCGCGACCGCGATGCTCGATCTCAGCGACGGACTGGCGCTCGACGCGCGGCGCGTGGCCGAGGCGAGCGGCGTCGCGATCGACCTCGACGCGACCGCGCTGGGACCCGACCCCCGGACCGCGCTCACCGGCGGTGAGGACCACGGCCTGTTCGCCGCCTTCCCGCCGGACGTCCCGCTCCCCGGCGGCTTCCGCCGCGTCGGCGTCGTCCGCGCGGGCGAGGGCCTCTTCGTCGACGGCCGCCCTTTCTCCGAGCGCGGCGGGTGGGATCCCTACCTCGAATGGGACGGCTACCGCGGCTAGGCCGCCGAGGGGACGGGGGACATCCAGAAGATCGCGGTCTCGCCGTAGTCCTTGCGGCGTTCGAGTCTCAGGCCGGCGGGGAGCGTCGGCTCGGGGTCGCGCGCGCTGCGCTCGACGCACACGATGGCGTCCTCCGCGAGGAGCGAAACCAATACGCTCAACACGTCGAGCAGCTCGTGGTCGGGCAGGTCGTACGGCGGGTCGATGAAGACGACGTCGAACGGGCCGGAGGCGCCGGTCAGGTATGACGACACCGTTCCGGCCCGCACGTCGATGGTGGGCAGCGGATGCGGTGCGTGCCGCGACGCCGCGCGGGCGGACACAGCGAGCGCAGCGGCGTTGCGGCGGCACACCTGCGCCGCGGCCGCGTTCTTCTCCACCAGCACCGCGGACGCCGCCCCGCGGCTCACCGCCTCCAGCGCGAGCGCCCCCGACCCGGCGTACAGGTCGAGCACCCGGGCACCGTGGACGGCGTCCCGCGCGTCCAGGGCCGAGAAGATCGCCTCGCGCACCCGGTCGCTGGTGGGGCGCGTGCCGTTCTTCGGGACCTGCAGGGTGAGCGATCCGGCGAAGCCGGCGACGATTCGGGTCATAGCCCCACTAACCTAGCGTCGCGCGGGACCAGCGGCCAGAATGTGGGCATGGAGGAACGCCTGGAGCAGGCAGAGCTCGACGCCCTGTGGCTCCCCGGTGACCCGATCGCCTCCGCCGAACGGCTGGCCGCTGCCGCCGCCGAACCGGCACGATCGGAGGTCGTCCGGGCCGAGCTGCAGACGCAGCGCGCCCGCGCGCTCGGCCTCCAGGGCCGCATCGAGGAGGCGGAGGCGCTGCTCGACTCCCTGGAGCCCGCGAGCGGCGTGCTGGAGGTGCGGGTGCTGCTCGAGCGGGGCCACGTGCGGCTCGCCGCCGATCGACCCGACGAGGCCGTGCCGCTGCTCGAGGCGGCGCTGCGGGCGGCGCGGCGGGATGCGGACATCGCCCTAGCGGTCGAGACGGCCCTCGCGCTGGCCGAGGCCGACCGTCCGCACACCGACCAGTGGATCGAGGAGGGACTCGCCGATCTGGCGGGCACCGGCGACCCGCGCGTCCTTCGATGGGGCGTCGTCCTGCACGACGTCCGCGGTTGGGCCCGTCTCGATGACGGGGACGCGGAGGCGGCTCTGGTCTCGTTCGAGGACGCGGCGGACTACGCCGAACGCTACGGCACCGCCGACCAGCGGTTCGCCGCACAGTGGGCGACGGGCCGTGCGCTGCGGGACCTCGGCCGGGTCGAGGAGGCGTTGAGGCTGCAGGAGCGGCTGTACGCCGACCGGCCCGGCGAGAAGGCGGTCGAGGAGGAGCTCGCCCTGCTGCGCGCGATCGTCGCGCACCGGGACGCGGGGAGCGCGGGCGAGACGTCGGACGAGGCGCATACGATCGAGTCATGACCTCCGCTTCCGCCCCGGCCGGCACCGGGTCCGCTGACGCGGGCGCGCTGTCCCTCGACGCCCGGCTCACCGGCGTGCTCGGCGGTCGTACGGCCTCGGCCTTCGAGAAGGCGTTCGGGATGCGGACCCTCGCCGACCTGCTCAGCCACTATCCGCGGCGCTACGCGAAGCGCGGCGAGCTGACGGCTCTCGCGAACCTCCCGCTGGATGAGAACGTCACGATCATCGCCGAGGTGCTGCGCGTGCAGGAGCGGCCGATGCGGGCGCGGCGCGGCAGCATCCTCGAGGTGAAGATCTCCGACGGCGAGGGCATCCTCACCCTGACGTTCTTCAATCAGGCGTGGCGCTCCCGCGAGCTCGTGCCGGGGGTGCGCGGGATCTTCGCCGGCAAGGTGTCCGCGTATCGCGGCGCCCTGCAGCTGGCGCACCCGGACTACGAGCTGTTCGAACCGGACGCCGAGAACGCCGTGAGCCCCGGCAGCGCGGCGGCGAAGGACTGGGCGATGACGCCCATCCCGATCTATCCGGCGACCGGTACCGTGGCGAGCTGGCAGGTGCAGAAGGCGGTCGGCCTGGCCCTGGACGCGCTCGGCTCCGTTCCCGACCCGGTCCCGGACGCCGTGGTCGTCGAATGCGGGCTGGTGCCGTTCCGGGAGGCGCTGGAGGGCATCCACCGCCCGCAGAAGGACGCCCAGTGGCAGCGGGCGCGCGATTCGCTGCGGTTCCAGGAGGCATTCGTGCTGCAGGCGGCTCTGCTGCAGCAGCGGGCGGCGACACGGCAGGTCGCGGCCACGCCGCGCGTCGCAGCCCCCGGCGGACTCCTGGAGCGGTTCGACGCCGCGCTGCCCTTCGCGCTGACCGGCGACCAGGATGTGGTGGGCGGCGAGATCGAACGCGACCTGGCCGGCACGGCGGCGATGCACCGGCTGGTGCAGGGCGAGGTCGGCTCCGGCAAGACGCTCGTGGCCCTGCGGGCGATGCTCGCGGTCGCCGACTCCGGCGGCCAGTCCGCCCTGCTCGCTCCCACCGAGGTCCTCGCCGCTCAGCACCTGCGGTCGATCGCCGCGATGCTCGGCCCCGACCTCTCCGCGCAGCTCATGCCGACCCTCCTGACCGGCCAGCTCTCCGCTGCGGAGCGCAAGCGCGCGCTGCTCCGGACGGTGTCCGGCCAGGCGCGGATCGTCGTGGGCACGCACGCCCTGCTGGGGGACGCGGTCACGTTCTTCGACCTCGGGCTCGTCGTCGTCGACGAACAGCACCGCTTCGGCGTCGAGCAGCGGGAGGCGCTGCGGGCGAAGGGCGGCACGCCGCCGCACGTGCTGGTGCTGACCGCCACGCCCATCCCGCGCACGGTCGCGATGACGGTGTTCGGCGACCTGGACGTGTCGACCATCGCCCAGCTTCCCGCCGGCCGGCAAGGGATCGAGAGCTTCGTCGTGCCGCTCGCCGACCGCCCCGGCTGGGAGCGGCGCATCTGGGAGCGCGCGTCGGAGGAGATCGCGAAGGGCCGCCAGGTCTTCGTCGTCTGCCCGGCCATTTCGGGCAAGGATGTCGAAGACGACGGCGAGGAGCCGGAACCAGCGGACGAGACGGGCGACGGCGCCCCTCCGCGCCCGATCGCGAACGTGGAGTCCGTCGCCGCGCATGTGCGCGCCGACCCGCTGTTCCGCGACGCCCGCATCGGCGTCCTCCACGGGCGCCTGCCGTCCGAGGAGAAGGACGAGGTGATGCGGTCATTCGCCGCGGGCGCCATCGACCTGCTGATCGCGACGACCGTGATCGAGGTCGGCGTCAACGTCCCGAACGCGTCGGCGATGGTGGTGCTGGATGCGGACCGCTTCGGCGTCTCGCAGCTCCACCAGCTGCGCGGCCGCGTCGGCCGGGGCGACATCCCGGGCCTGTGCCTGCTGGTCACCGCCGCCGAGCAGGGCAGCCTCGCGCGAGAACGGGTGGATGCGGTGGCCGCGACCCTGGACGGCTTCGAGCTGGCGAACGTCGACCTCGAACTGCGCCGCGAGGGCGACGTGCTCGGCAGCCGCCAGTCCGGTGGCCGGTCGTCGCTGCGGCTACTGCGCGTGGCCTCCGACGGCGAGCTCATCGCCGAGGCCCGGGTCGCGGCGGAGGAGACCCTCGAGGGCGACCCCGCGCTCGCGCAGCATCCCGCGCTCGCCGCGGCGCTGGCCCGCCGCCTCGACGAGAGCGAACGGGCCTTCCTGGGCAAGTCCTAGGGTGCGTCGCTGAAGGCCCTGGCGCTGTGACGGGCAGCTCTCTTCACCTCGACCGGCGGAGCGGGTGGTGTGAAGACCGAGGACCGCCGCCGGTGAGTCCGGCGACGGTCCCTCTGGTGTTTCGTGTTGTTCAGTTCGTTGGTAGGTCACGCCTCGGCGATGTGGCGGCGGCGGCGCCGGACGCCCTCGGCTCCGGCGGCGGCCAGCAGCACCCCTCCGGCGAGTGCGAGGCCGCCGGGCTCGACGATCGGCCCACCAAGCGGTTGGGCCACGTTGAGCACCACGGTCGCGGTCGTGATCGTGCCCTTGTCGTCCTGCTGGACTGTGATCTTCGATCCGTCGGCGGGGGTCAGCGCTCCCGAGGCGGGCTGGCAGGACCAGGTCCCCGTCGCGCCGACGGTGGTCGTGCAGACCGTGTTCCCGGACGCGTCCTTGACCGTGACGGTCGCACCCGGCTGCCCGGTGCCGGTGAACGGGCTCTTGCCATCGTTCAGGTACTCGCTGCCGTTCGTGGGGCTGGTGATGGCCACCGCGGCCCGCGCGGGAGGTGGGGTCGGTGCGTCGACGGTGAACGTGCTGGATGCGGTGCTGCCGTTGCTGCTCTGTGTGGCGGTGAGGGTGTTGGACCCGTTCGGCAGCGGCGTGGTCAGTGTCAGCGACCAGTCCCCGCTGCTGTTGACGGGTGCGGTGCCCAGGGTCTGGCCGGCGCCGTTCTTCACGGTGACTGTGTCCCCGGGGTGGGCGGTGCCGGTCACCGTCGGCGTCGCCGTCGTGATCGTCGACCCCGTTGCGGGGGAAGTGAGGGTCACGGGTACGGCGACGGTGAACGTGCTGGACGCTGTGTTGCCGTCGCTGCTCTGTGTCGCGGTGAGGGTGTTCGACCCGTTCGGCAGCGGGGAGGTGGGCATGAACGACCAGTTGCCGTTCCCGTCCGCGACGGTCGTTCCCAGGGTCTTTCCGGAACCGTCTTTGATCGTGACCGTGTCACCCGGCTTGGCCGTACCAGACAGCCTCGGAGTCGCCGAGGTGACGGTCGACCCGGGGCCGGGCGAGTCGAACGAGGCAGTATACGTCGTAACCGTCGAGTATGTAGGCGAGGCCTCGCCCAGGTCGAACCACTGAAAGTCCTGTCCGAAATTCACAAGACCCCAATAGCCACAATAGTTTCTGTTGAACACGGCGTCATATTGAAGGGTTCCGACCGGGCAATACCAACCGGTTTGCACCTGGCTCTGGTGTGCGGTCGCGTTAGCCGGCGCGGCAATGCCGATAGCGAGAGCGCCCGCCGTGAGGGCGATGCCGCCGACGCTGAGGAGAGTCTTCCTGGCGTGACGATGGGCGACGTTTGTGGATCGGGTTTGTGACATGGCCGTTCTCTCGGGTCGAGGGTTTGACGTTGATGAGGCAAACTGCCCCTACAGATGGAGACCTCGGGGAGAGGGGCCGTCTGACGGTCGCGCGGTAACGGTTCGATAACGGTTGGCGTCCAGCAGGTCGCCGGGCCGTTATCCGGGTGGAACCCGTTGGTAACGGATTCACAACGAAATGCCGGTTTCCGCGGGATAGTCTGAAGGCCTATGAACAGGATCGCCGTTGTCCCTGGATCGTTCGACCCGGTCACCCTCGGGCACCTCGATGTCATCGAACGTGCCGCCCGGATCTGGGACGAGGTCCACGTCGTGGTGGTCCACAATCCCGACAAGACGGCGCTGCTGCCCATCGCGCAGCGGGTCGCCCTCATCGAGAAGTCGATCGAAGACGCCGGCATCGTCGGCAACATCGTCATCGCGTCCTGGTCGGTCGGCCTGCTCGTCGACTACTGCACCGACGTGGGCGCCCATGTTCTGGTGAAGGGCATCCGCTCGCAGGTGGATGTGACCTACGAGACGCCGATGGCGATCGTCAACCGGCATCTGGCCGATGTGGAGACCGTGTTCCTGCTGCCGAACCCGGCGAACGCGCACGTGTCGAGCTCGCTGGTGCGCCAGGTGTCCGCCCTGGGCGGCGACGTCAGCCCGTACGTGCCACCGGCCGTGCACGAGTACCTCCAGGAGACGTGAGCCGAGCCATGAACAGTTACGCGACGCGCCAGCCCACCGAATCGTCCGTCGCGCCCGAGGAGGAGACGGACGCCGCCCCCGGCATGGGCCTGGACGAGCTGCGCCGCGCCGCCGAGCAGATCACCGCCAACGTGGAGTCGGTCATCGACGGCAAGCACGAGGCGGTGCAGACCGCGCTGGTCGTGCTGCTGGCCGAGGGGCATCTGCTGATCGAGGACGTGCCCGGCGTCGGCAAGACCATGCTCGCGAAGTCGCTGGCGAAGTCGGTGGACTGCAGCGTCAGCCGTATCCAGTTCACGCCCGACCTGCTGCCCAGCGACGTCACGGGCGTCTCGGTCTACAACCAGGCCGAGCGGCGGTTCGAGTTCAAGCCGGGCGCGATCTTCGCGAACATCGTCATCGGCGACGAGATCAACCGCGCCAGCCCCAAGACGCAGTCGGCGCTGCTCGAGTGCATGGAGGAGCGCCAGGTCACGGTCGACGGGTCGACGTATCCGCTCGCCGCGCCCTTCATCGTTGTCGCAACGCAGAACCCGGTCGAGATGGAGGGCACCTACGCCCTGCCGGAGGCCCAGCGGGACCGCTTCATGGCCCGCATCGCCATGGGGTACCCCGATGAGGGCTCGGAGCTCGCCATGCTGACCACGCGCGACACGTCGAGCCCCCTGTCCCGCATCCGTCCCGTCGTGACCTCGGACGAGCTGCGGGCCATGATGGTGACCGCGCGCAGCGTGTTCGCCTCGACGCCGGTCAAGCAGTACGCCGTGGACCTCGTGCGCGCCACCCGCGAGGACCGCGACCTGCGCCTCGGCGCGAGTCCCCGCGCCACCCTGCAGCTCATCCGCGCCGCCAAGGCGACGGCGGCGCTGGCGGGACGCGACTTCGTGCTCCCGGACGACGTGGACGCGCTGGCCGTGCCAGTGCTCGGCCACCGCCTCCTCCCCACCAGCCGCGCCCTCGGCCACCATCACGAGAGCGCCCCCGTTATCGCGGACATCGTGCGCCGCATCGTCTCCTCCACGCCCGTGCCGGTCGGTTCGGGCGCGCCCGCGCCGGTGCGGGGAACCGGGCGCTAGCGTGCCCGGCCGTGGTCGCGCCTCGTCGCCGCTGAAGCGGCCGCGCCCGACCGCTCGCGGCTGGACGCTCGGCGCCGTGGGCGGGGTGGCCCTCATCGCGTCGGCGGTGTTCGGACGAACCGACGTGCTGTTCGTCGGCGTGTTCCTGACCGTGCTGCCGCTGGCCGCGATGATCTCGGTGACCGTCGACCGGCCGCGGTTGACGGTGACGCGCAGCTTCCACCCCGACGTGGTCGCGGTGGGGGAGCAGGCGACCATCGTGACCACGGCCCGCAACCAGTCCCCGCGGCCGAGCCCCGCGGCACGCTGGCGCGAGTCGGCCCCGGCCGTGGTGGGGGTGCAGCCGTCGGCGCCGTTCCCGCGCCTCGGCGCGCACCAACCCGAGGCGGTGCGCGGCCGCGACACGGTCGTGCTGCGCCAGGATGTCGTGCCCGAGCGCCGGGGAGCGCACGCCGTCGGCCCGCTGATCGTGAGCCGCACCGATCCCTTCGGCGTCGCCTACGCCGAGTACGCGATCGGCCAGCCCAGGCAGCTGCTCGTCACGCCTCGCGTGGTCCCGCTGTCGCGCGGCGAGCTGGATGTCGCCCACAGCGAGGGGACGGAGCACGAGCTGCTGCGCCACAGCATCCCGAGCGCCGACGAGCTGATCGCGCGCGAGTACCGGCCGGGCGACCCGCTGCGGCGGGTGCACTGGCGTGCGACCGCCCGGCACGATCAGCTGATGGTCCGGCAGGAGGAGCAGCGCAGCAACCCGGAGTCCTGGATGCTGATGGACACGTGCTCGGTGTCCGGCGCCTCCGGCGACGCCGCCGAGTTCGAGACGCTCGTCGACCTCGTCGCGTCGATCGGTGTCCACCTGCTCGACGAGGGTTTCGTCGTCAGCGTGGTCGAGACGGGGGAGCGGCAACTCTCCGGCCGCAGCGGCGCCGGCCGCACGGGCACGCTCGGATCGATTACCGCCACCTACGACACCGGCAGCGCGGATCGGATGCTGCTCGCCGACCTCGCCGCCGTGGAGTCGTCCGCGGTCGAGCGCGATGACGCCGTCTCGGAGCTCGGGGCGGGTCTGCGCAAGGCGGGTCGCGCAGTGCCCGTCTTCGCTGTGCTCGGCGGGGTCCCGGGCGAACTCGGGGCGCTGGCGTCGCTCCGGTCGATGGGCGACCCCGCGGTCGCGTTCGTCGCCGCGTCCGTTCCGGTCGAGGTGGTGGAGGTGCTCGCGGACGCCGGCTGGCTCTGTGTGACGTTCAGCGCCGGGGACGACCCGGCGGACAGCTGGCAGCGCGCGCTGCACCGCCAGCGGGCGAGGGTGGTGTCCCGTGGCGACTGAGTCCCTCGCGTTCGCCGTTCCCCGTGTCGCAGCTCGCCGCCGGGTCGGCTACTGGCGGCTCACCGGTGCGATGATCCTCCAGGTGCTGGCGCTGAGCTACGCGCTGGTCGGTCTCATCCAGGGCTTCGGGTGGTGGTTCGCGCTCGTCGGGGCTGCCGCCCTGGTGCTCGTCACCGGCGCCGGGCTGCGGAGTGCGGGCGTGCCGCGCGGCGTCGTCCCCGTGCTCCTGCTGATCGAGTCGGCGGCGATCATGACGGCGGCGTTCGGGCGCGGGACCGGGCTGCTCGGCCTCATCCCGACCCCCGCGACGGTAGCCGGCTGGGGAGAGTACCTGCAGCAGGCGATGCTCTCCATCTACCAGCAGGGGACGCCGGCGGAGGCGCTGCCCGAATTCCTCTTCCTCGTCGTCGGCGGCGGCTGCTTGCTCGCGTTGATGCTGGACACCCTCGCCGTCGCCGTCCGCACGCCGGCGTTCACGGCGCTGGCGGTCGCCGCCGTGCTCGTGGTGCCCGGCGCGCTGCTCGGCGACGGACTCGACCCGTTCGCCCTGGCCGCCTCCGCCGCGGCCTACCTGTGGCTGCTGCGCAGCGACGTCCGCACCCGCCGGTCGGCGACGCCGCGCCCCGGTGCGGCGCTCTCGGTCGGCGCCTCCGCGGTCGCGGTCGCGGTGGTGCTCGCCGGCACGGCGCCGGGCTTCGAGCAGGGCGGGGCCACCTCGTTCACAGCCGGCGGCATCTCGATCGGCGGGACGGTCACCCCGCTGGTCGACCTCGGCAAGGACCTTCGCCGTCCGGCCGCCGTCCGGGCGCTGACGTACACGACCAACGCGGCGAACGGACAGTACCTCAAGCTCGCCTCCCTCGACCAGTTCACCGGGTCGGTCTGGAAGCACCGCGAGCGCGACACGAACCGCCTCACCGACGGCGCGACGATAGGACCGGTCGCCGGGCTCTCAAGCGCGGTCAAGACCACGAAGATCAGCACGACCATCGAGATCGACCAGATGACCAGCCGCTGGCTGCCCGCTCCCGCGCCGGTCCGGTCGGTGAAGGGCCTGAGCGGCACCTGGTCGTGGAATCCGGACGACCTCACCATCGGCGGCATCAACTCCACCACGCAGGGCCAGAAGTACACCGCGACGAGCCTCGTGCTGCAGCCGACGGCCGACCAGCTCAAGGCGGCGGGCGGGATCGTGCCGCAGGACGTGCAGCGCGACCTGTTCCTCCCGCCGCGCATGCCCCCGATCATCGAGCAGACGGCGCTCGACGCCACGAAGGACGCGGTCACCGAGTACGACAAGGCCGTCGCGCTGCAGGACTACTTCCGCGACAACGGCTTCGTGTACTCCACGCAGACGCCGCTGAAGCAGGGCTTCGACGGCGACGGCGCCCGGGTCATCGCCCGCTTCCTCGACGTGAAGAGCGGATACTGCGTCCACTACGCCTCGGCGATGGCGCTGATGGCACGCACGTTGGGCATCCCGTCACGCGTCGCCGAGGGCTACCTGCCCGGCGCCACCAGCGGCGGCTCGGCGTCGAACCCGGGGCAGTACACGGTCACCAGCGACGACCTGCACGCCTGGCCCGAGCTCTACTTCGCGGGCGTCGGCTGGGTGTCGTTCGAGCCGACCGTCGGCCGTGGCTCCGTGCCGGACTACACTCGCCCGCAGACGGACGCCGCCGCCCCGGCGCCGACCTCGACGTCGACGTCCGGAGCGGCGCCGAAGGCCCTGGTGCCCACCGACCCGGCGAACCAGACCGGCTCCGCCAGCTTCGCCGCTCCGTCGGCCGCCCAGCCGCTCGCGACGGGTATCGGCGTGGGCCTGCTGGTCGTCGCGGTGCTGCTCATCCCCGCCGTCTGGCGCCGGCTCCGGAGGCGCAGACGCCTGCACGAGCTGAACGACGAGTGGGGCGGGGCCACGCTCGTCTGGGACGAGCTGCGCGACACCGTCCGCGACCTGGGATGGAGCGCCCCGCCGACCGAGACACCGCGCGTCTTCGCCGGGCGGATCGCGGCCGCGGTCGCCGGCACCCCGGGGGAGGACGCGGTCGCGCGTCTGCTCGCAGCCCTGGAACGCTCCGCTTACGGCCCGCCGACACGCCGGTGGGCGGGCGGCCTCGCCGACGACCTGACGGCCGTCGTTTCCGCCCTGGAGGCGCAGGCGGGCGCCGCACTCCGGGTCAAGGCGCTGCTGCTTCCTGTGTCCTTGCTGCCAGCGGGCTGGCCTTCCGCCGTCAGGACCCGGAGCGCCGCGTAAAATAGTCCCTCGTGACTACGAAGAACTCCCCGTACACCGTCAATGTGTACGACCTCATGCGCCATCCCGGCGCCATGCGCGAGCAGCGCATCAGCATCCCGGTCACGGAGAAGCTCGGCGAGGGCCTCATCAGCGTGCCCGAGGGCGAGACCATCGATCTCGACCTCCGGCTCGAGTCGATGCACGAGGGCATCCTCGTCACCGCGGACGCCCAGAGCACCGCGGTCGGCGTCTGCGGTCGCTGCCTCATCGACATCGAGCAGCCCGTCCAAGTCGATTTCCAGGAACTTTTCGCGTATCCTTCTGACGAAGCTTTCGATTATGAGGTTCACGACGACCACGTGGATCTTGAACCTCTGATCAGGGATGCGGTGGTGCTGTCACTGCCGTTTCAGCCGGTGTGCCGGCCGGACTGCCCGGGTCTCGACCCCGAGACCGGGGAGAGGCTGGCGGATGTACCGGACCGCGAGCCCACCCAGAACATCGATCCTCGATGGTCTGCGCTGCGTGGGTTGGCCGGTTTCCAGGCTTCCGACACCGATGACCACCCGGATGTTTCCGGAACGAACACAGAGAAGAGATAGCCATGGCCGTCCCCAAGCGGAAGCAGTCGCGCGCCAACACCCACGCCCGCCGTTCGCAGTGGAAGGCCTCGGCCCCCACGCTGGTCAAGACCATCGAGAACGGCAAGGTCACCTACAGCCTCCCGCACCGCGCCAAGGTGGTCGAGGACTCGGCGGGCACCGCCCTCTTCCTCGAGTACAAGGGCCGCAAGGTCGCCGACGTCTGATCGTCGCGTGGTCTCTGAGAAGATAGACCGCACTGCACTCCTCCAGAAGCTCGGGGTCGATATCGACCCCGAGCTTCTCGAGCTTGCGCTGACACACCGCTCGTACGCGTACGAGCACGGCGGCATCCCCAACAACGAGCGCCTCGAATTCCTCGGCGATTCGATCCTGGGGCAGGCGGTCACGGTGAAGCTGTTCCGCGAGAACCCGCACCTCGACGAGGGCGAGCTCGCCAAGCGGCGCGCCAGCCTCGTCAGCTCCGTCGCGCTGGCGGAGGTCGCCCGCGGTATCGGCCTGGGGGAGTACCTCCGACTGGGCCGTGGCGAGAACCAGAGCGGCGGACGCGAGAAGGCGTCGATCCTGGCCGACACGGTCGAGGCGCTGATCGGCGCGACGTACCTGGACGCGGGCGGCGACGCCGCGACCGCACTGGTCCTGCGCCTGATCGAACCCCTGCTCGACGACCCGGACCGGTTCGGCGCAGCGATGGACCCCAAGACGAGCCTGCAGGAGGCGGCCGCCCACCGCGGCGCGGGTCTGCCCGTCTACACGGTCACGAATACCGGGCCGGACCACTCCAAGACCTTCCACGCCACCGTCGAGGTCGGCGGACTGGTCACGGCGACGGGCGAGGGCACGAGCAAGAAGCAGGCCGAGATGGCCGCGGCGCTCAGCGCCTGGACGGAACTGACGAGACGACGTGCCCGAGCTTCCCGAGGTTGAGGTCGTCCGCGCCGGACTCGCCCCCGCGGTGACCGGCGCGACCATCCTCGGCGTGGAGGTCTTCGAGCCGCGGTCGCTGAAACGGCACGACCCCCTCGCCGGCGTCTTCGAGTCGCTGCTCACCGGCCGCACCATGCAGGGGCCGGTCCGCCGCGGCAAGTTCCTGTGGATCCCGCTCGAGGGCACGCCGCGACGCGCCATCGTCGCGCACCTCGGGATGAGCGGCCAGATCCTGCTGCGCGAGCCCGGGACCGTCGAGGCCGGCCTGCTCCGCATCCGCCTGCACATCGAGAGCCCGGACCACGGCGAGCTCTGGGTTCACTTCGTCGACCAGCGCATCTTCGGATCCATGGCCGTCGACTCCCTCGTGCCGACGGACGACGGCGCACACGGCGGCCTCGGGACCGACGAGCCGCTCATCCCGACCCAGGTCACGCACATCGCCCGGGACCCGCTGGACCCCGCGTTCGACGACGCCCGCTTCGCTGCGGCGCTCGCCCGAAAGAACACCGGCATCAAACGCGCCCTGCTCGACCAGACGCTCGTCAGCGGCATCGGCAACATCTACGCCGATGAGGCGCTGTGGGCCGCGCGCATCCACTACGCCCAGCCCGCGAACTCGCTCGGCCGCGCGAAGGTCCGCACCCTCCTCGCCGAAATCCGTCACGTGCTCGAGAAGGCGCTGGCCGAGGGCGGGACCAGCTTCGACGCGCAGTACGTCAACGTCAACGGCAACTCGGGCTACTTCTCCCACAGCCTCAACGCCTACGGCCGCCAGGGCGAGCCCTGCCCGCGCTGCGGCACCCCGATCGTCCGCGAGCAGTTCATGAACCGCGGCTCCCACTTCTGCCCGCACTGCCAGCGCTTGCGCGTCCCCCGCGCCGTCGCCTGAGCGGTCGACGACCTCCTCCCTTCCAGCTGCGTACAGAACGGAGGAGATCAGCCACGACACTCCGTTGGTTGTTACGAAATGGAGGAGAGCGCCATCGCGCGGAGTCGCACACTCCTCCGTTTTGCTCGACCGGAGGCGGGCACGCCGCCGACTACTCCAGCGTCTTCTGCCAGTGACCCGTCAGCGCGTGGGGCCGGAACCCGAACGCGCGGTTGATCGCGAGCATCGGGTCGTTCTCGTCGGCGTTCCAGGTGAGGATGCGGCGGATGTGCGGCGCCCGCCGTCCGAGCTCCTGGATGTTGCGCAGCTTGACCGCCGTGCCAAGGCGGTGGCCGCGGTGCACACGGGCGACGAGGGTGTCGTACTGCTCCGCCTTCGTGCCGTCCGCCGGCACCGCGAGTTCCGTGTAGGCGGCGATCTCGCCCGTCGCCTCGTGCACGGCGGCGGTCACGAGCAGCGGCTCGCCGCGCGCCACCAGGGTGCGCTCCTGCGATCGCACCCGCTCGCCGTCCCAGTCCTCGGGGTCGACGGCGATGCCGGTCTGCGGGATGTCCGTCGCCATCCGCGCCTTCATCGCCGCGAACCGCTCCAGCAGGTCGTCCGGCGCGGCGCCCCACCACGACACCAGGCGGAAGCCGTGCAGCGGCATCGTCAGACCGGCCTCCAGCGCAGGGGGCAGCGGCAGGTGCAGCTCACTCGACCGCTCGATCTGGCCGAGCGTGTAGCCGTGGTGCAGGGCGAAGCGCACGTCGCGCGACTCGCGGGGAGTCCGGCGGTGCCGGCCGGAGCCCGCACCAGCCGGTCGGCGCCTTCGAGCGTCCGGATGGGGTGCTCGGTATACGTCGAGATCACGCGGCGTCCGCCGTCCGCCGCCAGCTCCTCGCCCTTCTCGAGCAGTGCCGTCCCGATGCCCCGCCCGCGCAGCGCGGGCACCACGTCCACCAGCAGCGACACGGTCTCCGAGTCCTCGTCGAGGGGGAAGATCGCCTCCACCCGGCCGACGATCGCGCCCTCCTCGATGGCCACGAAGACGATCCGCTCGGTGTACTCCTGCTCCCGGTAGGCGGCCAGCGCCTGCTCGGCCGTCTCGACGAAGTCCTCGTCGCCCCACAGGTCGACCACGATGCCGTTCAGCACGCCGTTGAGCTCCTCGAACGCGGCGGCTTCCGGGGTCCCGAGCGCATCCGGGATGGGCAGCCGCATCACGCGCAACGTGCGACACCTCCTCGAGCCGGTCCACGAGAGGCTTCAGCCTATCCACGGCGTCACGCGGTGTGAAGCATCCCGAACGGTTTGGTTTCGATCGTGTAAATCCCGCTCCCGAATGGTGTGGCATTTCGTTGCGCGCACGGTAGTCTCAGCACACCTATTCGTGGTGCGACGAGGCAACAACGCCGCGTTCGCGACGAATTGAACGTCGAGAGGCAAGAGATGCTACGGAAGAAAGTCACCATCGGTGCGGCTGTTGCAGCGTCAGTCGCACTGCTCCTGGCTGGATGCGCGAATCAGCCGTCCACCGGAGGATCCACCAACGGGAACTCGTCCAAGGTCGACATCCCGGCGATCACGTCGGTCGATGTGCCCAAGGACGCGGTCCTGCCCGCCGGCGACGGAAAGGCCACGTGTCCTGCTGGCCTGACCATCGGCTACGTGGGCGCCGAGACCGGCCCGAACGCTCAGCTGGGTATCAACATCTACAACGGCATCCAGCTGGCCATCAACCAGCACAACGAGGCCAACAAGGGCTGCCAGGTCGGCTTCAAGAAGTTCGACACCGAGGGCGACCCGAACAAGGCGACCGGTCCGGTCACCCAGGCCGTGAACGAGTCCGACATCGTCGGCGTCGTCGGCCTCCCGTTCTCGGGTGAGTCGAAGGCCACCGGCAACATCTTCGAGCAGCAGGGTCTCGTCCACATCACCCCGTCGGCCACCAACCCCGGCCTGACCCAGAACGGCTGGAAGACCTTCTTCCGCGGCCTGGGCAACGACGCGGTGCAGGGCCCGGCGGCGGCCAAGTTCCTCACGGGCAAGCTGGAGGCCAAGAAGGTCTACCTGGTCCAGGACGACTCCGACTACGGCATCGGCCTCGGCACCCAGACCTCGAAGGCGCTCGGCGACGCGCTCGTCGGCACCGACAAGGTGACCACCGGCCAGAAGGACTTCTCCGCCGTGATCTCGAAGATCATCAACGCGAAGCCGGACGCGGTCTACTACGCGGGCTACTACGCCGAGGGCGCTCCGTTCGACCAGCAGCTGGTCAACAAGGGCTACAAGGGCACGTTCGTCGGCCCCGACGGCGTGAAGGACGACCAGTTCATCAAGCTGGCCGGCGACGCGTCCAGCAACGCGTACTTCACCTGCCCCTGCATCCCGGGTGAGCTCATCACCGACTTCGAGTCGGCCTACAAGAAGCTCGCCAGCGCCGAGCCGGGCACCTACTCGATCGAGGGCTACGACGCCGCCACCGTCCTGCTCTCGGGCATCGACAAGGGCAAGACGACCCGCGCCGACCTCCTCTCCTTCGTGAAGGACTACGACGCCGACGGTCTCAGCAAGCACTACAAGTGGGACTCCACGGGTGAGCTGCAGGCCCCGGCCGTCTACGGCTACAAGGTCGAGAACGGCAAGATCGTTCCGATCGGCACCATCGGCCAGTAACGACAGCCGGGAGGGTGCCGCGGGCCCCGGCGGCCCGCGGCACCCTTCTTTTCGGACTACGCTCTTCACATCGATCGGATCGACGGTGATCCGGCCCAGAACCCCTGGATGCTCGAATGCTAGAAACCCTCGTCCTCCATCCCGCCCTCGATAGTTCCTGGATCAACTTCGACGTCAACGCGCTCGTCCAGAACTTCTGGAGCGCCACCTTCGACGGCCTCACCTTCGGAGCGGTCTACGGCCTCATCGCCGTCGGCTACACGCTGGTCTACGGCGTCCTGAACCTCATCAACTTCGCCCACTCCGAAGTGTTCATCGTCGGCGCCTACGGCGTCGTCGTCACCCTCACCAGCCTGGGCTTCGGTCCGAGCGCCCCCAACCTCAGTCCCGCGGCGATCATCGGCGACCTCATATTGGCGTTGCTCGTCGGCATGGTCGCGGCAGGTGCCACCGCGTGGATCCTGGAGCGCGTCGCCTACCGGCCGCTGCGGAAACGCAACGCGCCCCGCCTGGTGTTCCTCATCACCGCGATCGGCGCGTCCTTCACGATCCAGTACCTGATCTTCTTGATCCGGGGCGCGAACGCGGAGCCGGCGGTGACCATGTTCATCCCGCAGCCGATCTTCGACGTCTTCGGGACGATCGTGAACAGCCAGCAGCTCATCATCGTGATTGCCTCGGTGCTCCTGATGGTCGGCACCGACTGGTTCATCCGCCGCACCCGCACCGGCCGCGGCATCCGCGCGGTGGCGCAGGACCCGGACACGGCGACGCTCATGGGCGTGAACAAGGAGCGGATCATTCAGATCACGTTCATCACCGGCGGTATCCTCGCCGGCGCCGCCGCCCTGTTCTACGTGATGCTCGTCCCCTCGGGCGTCATCTACAACGGCGGCTTCATCCTGGGCGTCAAGGCGTTCGCCGCAGCCGTCCTCGGCGGCATCGGCAACGTCCGCGGCGCACTGCTCGGCGGTCTGCTGCTGGGCGTCATCGGAAACTACGGCCAGATCCTGCTCGGCGACTCGCAGTGGACCGACGTGGTCGCGTTCGTCGTCCTGGTCCTGGTGCTGCTGGTCAAGCCCAGCGGCATCCTGGGCACATCGCTCGGAAGGAGCCGCGCATGAGCATGACGGAAGGTCCCCGGGTCCTCCCCGACGGGCGCGAGGAGCAGGCGGTCGACTCGTTCGAGGCCGCCCGCGGCAAGCGCGCCAACGGCCCGTTCCAGCAGTTCCGTGATCGCTGGAACAACCTGCCCCGCCCCGTGCAGTGGGCGTGGCTGCTGATCGTCGTCGCGCTGGCGTACGCGCTGCCGTACCTCAACTTCTTCCCGTTGAGCACGGCGCCCGGCAACGACTGGCCTCTGGCCTGCTTCTCGATGGCCGTGTACGCGCTCATCGCGATCGGCCTGAACGTCGTCGTGGGCTACGCCGGCCTGCTCGACCTCGGCTACGTGGCGTTCTTCGCCGTCGGGTCGTACACCGCGGCGATGCTGACCAGCCCCGACTCGCCGTTCGTCAAGATCCCGTACCTGTGGACGATCCCGGTCGCCATCGCGGTGACGATGACGTTCGGCATCATCCTCGGCGTCCCGACGCTCCGCCTCCGCGGCGACTACCTGGCGATCGTGACCCTCGGCTTCGGTGAGATCGTGCGCATCCTGGCGACGATCATCCCCGCGATGAAGGGCCAGGTCGGCTTCCAGAACGTCGGCCACCCGCCGGGGACCAACGCCGACGGCGTGCCGATCTTCTCCAACTCCAACGGCGTTCCCTGGTACTGGCTGACGATCACGGTGATCATCGTGATCCTGCTGCTGGTCGGCAACCTCGAGCGCAGCCGGGTCGGCCGCGCGTGGGTCGCCATCCGCGAGGACGAGGACGCCGCCGAGATCATGGGCGTCCCCACCTTCAAGTACAAGGTGTGGGCGTTCGCGATCGGCGCCGGTGTCGGCGGCCTCTCCGGTGCGCTGTTCGCCGGCCAGGTCGGCTTCGTCAACAACCAGAAGTTCGACGTGCAGACGTCGATCCTGTTCCTCGCGGCCGTCGTCCTCGGCGGCGCGGGCAACAAGGTCGGTGCGATGCTCGGCGGCGCGATCGTGGCGTACATCCCGCTGCGGTTCACCGTCATCGCGGACTACAAGTACCTGATCTTCGGCATCGCCCTCGTGCTGATCATGATCTTCCGGTCGCAGGGCCTGTTCCCGGCCCGGCAGAAGCTGCTCGCCTACGGCAGGCACGCGTACCGGTTGATGGTGGACGCGGCCAAGCGCAGCCCGAGGCCGGTGACCGGGGCCACCCCGGCCGTCGGCACGGCGACGCTGGACGCGGGATCGCTCGATGGTGACGGCGCGAAGGGAGGCGCACGATGACGGACGCACGCAACACCGCTCCCGAGGAGGAGCCGGCGCTCGGCGCCAACGAGGACGAGCTGGAGGCCGCGGGCGTCGACCTGGAGGTCGCCGAGGCGGCGGCCCCGGACCGCGAGATCGCGGTCGAGGTCGGCGAGAACATCGTGGAGGTGCGCAACCTGACCGTGAAGTTCGGCGGTTTGACGGCGCTCGACGACGTGACGTTCGACATCCGCCGTGGCGAGATCCTGGGTCTGATCGGCCCGAACGGCGCCGGCAAGACGACCTGCTTCAACGCGATGACGGGCGTCTACAAGCCGACCAGCGGCGACGTGCTGCTGGAGGGTCAGACGATCAAGGGACGCAAGCAGCACCAGATCACCCGCATGGGCCTGTCGCGCACGTTCCAGAACATCCGCCTCTTCGGCGAGATGACCGCTCTGGAGAACGTGGTCGTCGGTCTGGACGCGCGCCACCGCACCTCGGTGCCCGGTGCGCTGCTCCGCCTCCCGCGGCACCAGCGCGAGGAGAAGTCGTCGATCGACCGCGGCATGGCGCTGCTGGAGTTCGTCGGCATCGCCGACCACGCCGGATCCCTGTCACGTTCGCTGCCGTACGGCTACCAGCGCCGCCTGGAGATCGCGCGCGCACTGGCGACCGACCCGAAGGTGCTCTGCCTGGACGAGCCGGCCGCCGGCTTCAACCCGGCGGAGAAGGAGGAGCTGATGGAGCTCATCCGCACCATCCGCGCCGACGGGTACACCGTGCTGCTGATCGAACACGACATGAAGCTGGTCATGGGCGTCACCGACCGGATCGTGGTGCTGGAGTTCGGGCGCAAGATCGCCGACGCCAGCCCGGAGGAGATCCGGAACGACCCGAAAGTGATCGCCGCCTACCTCGGGGAGCCCGAAGATGACGTTGCTTGAGCTGAAGAACATCAGCGTTTCCTACGGCCGGATCGAGGCCATCCACGACATGTCGTTCTCCGTGGAGGAGGGCGAGATCGTGAGCCTCATCGGGGCGAACGGCGCCGGCAAGTCGACGACCATGAAGACGATCTCGGGCATCCTCAACCCGTCGAAGGGCAGCATCCTCTTCGACGGAGAGGACATCACCAAGATGAAGGCGCACATCCGCGTGATCCGCGGGATCTCGCAGGCGCCGGAGGGCCGAGGGATCTTCCCGGGCATGACGGTGATGGAGAACCTCGACATGGGCGCGTTCGGCCGCAAGGACCGCTCGAAGATGGGCGAGGACTTCGACCGCGTGTTCGGGCTCTTCCCGCGTCTCGCCGAGCGCAAGACGCAGGTCGGCGGCACGATGTCCGGCGGCGAGCAGCAGATGCTCGCCATCGGCCGCGCGCTGATGTCGAACCCGCGACTGCTGCTGCTCGACGAGCCGTCGATGGGCCTGGCCCCGCAGTTCATCCGCCAGATCTTCTCGATCGTGACCGAGATCAACAAACAGGGGACGACGGTGCTGCTGGTCGAGCAGAACGCCAACCAGGCGCTGGCCCGCGCACATCGCGCCTTCGTGCTGGAGACCGGCGTCATCACCCGCGCGGGCACCGGCCGCGAGCTGCTGTCCGACCCGGCGATCAAGGAGGCGTACCTGGGCGTCGCGTGACGCAGGCAATGCCTTTATGAAGCGCGCCGACCCGTCACGGGTCGGCGCGCTTCTGCGTCTGAAGGGTATGACGATCACTCAACCCTCGTCTAGAATTAGCGAATTCGCTAATCGAAGGACGCCCACGATGCAGCTCAACGCTCAACTCAAGAAGGCCCGCCAGCAAGCGGGTTGGACGCAGAAGGACATCTCGGCGCGCTCCGGCGTCGCGCACAGCACCATTTCCCGGTACGAGAGCGGGAAAGCTGCCGTGACCACCGCAACGCTGGAGACGCTGGCCGACAGCCTGGGCATCACCCTCCTCGCCGTGCCGGGTCGTATCAACGCTGCTGCCGACGTCGCGCAGTTCATCCGGGCGAAGCTGGCCGAAGGGAAGGCGTCGACGGCACGGAGAGCGCTCATTCAGTTCTCCGACGACCTCAGGGCGGGCAATGCGTTCACGACCGCGCTCAGCTTGGCTGTGGAGCCGGACTCAACAGGCAACGCCCATTTCGACGCGGCGATCGCGGGTCTGGCTGAGGTGCGATTGCGGCAACTCGGACTCGAGAGTCCGGAGTGGGTGACAGCGGAGGATCGCTATGCCGACGTCGCCGAGGAGTCGCTCGGCTATCACTGGTCTGCTGAGGACTGGGACGACACCGACCCCGTTCTGCAGTCGCACGGCGTCGTCCTACCGCGAGCCACCCTGGCCAGTGTGTGATGGCCGGCGACAAGATCCTCACGCGAGCCGACATTGTGTGGGGCATCGACCAGATCCGCGCGGGGCTCGGCGAGTTCGGAGCGAGGGGGACGCTGAAGATCATCGGCGGGTCGGCCATGATCCTCGGCGGCCACGCGGACCGGGAAGCCACTGTGGACATCGACGCTGTGGTTCTCGTGCCGCGTCATGCCATCGCCTCAATCGCGGCCCGCGTAGCGCGACAGCGCGGTTGGCCGGAGAACTGGATCAACCTCGAGGCGGCGGGACTCCACCCGGCGTACGCCGGCCGACCGTTGTGGCAGGCGCGTCCGGATCTGTCGGATGACGCCTCACCGTCGAGTTGGCGACGCAGGAGTCGCTGCTCGCAATGAAACTGGATGCGTCGCGGCGCGGGCGAGATGACGACGACATCCGGGCTCTTATGACCGCCTGCTCTGTGGCGTCGATCGCCGAGGCCGACGACCACTTCTCGGAGTACTTCCGCGGCGAGTCGCTTCCGGACAAGGCGGTGGTACTGCTGCGCAGGCTGGGCTATCCGGACGGCGACGAGCAGCTCTACCGGCACATACCGCGGTCCGTCCCGCTCTCCGACCGAAGATCCTGACCACCCCCACCCGGCGTTCCGGCGCGGCAAGCCCGTGAACGTCCGGTAAATTCGCCTGCGTGTACTTGAAGAGTCTGACGCTCAAGGGCTTCAAGTCGTTCGCGCAGCCGACGACGTTCGCCTTCGAGCCGGGCGTCACCTGCGTCGTCGGCCCGAACGGGTCCGGCAAGTCGAACGTCGTCGACGCGCTCGCCTGGGTGATGGGGGAGCAGGGCGCCAAGACGCTGCGCGGCGGCAAAATGGAGGACGTCATCTTCGCCGGCACCGCCACCCGCGGTCCGCTCGGCCGCGCCGAGGTGCAGCTCACCATCGACAACTCCGACGGCGCCCTGCCGATCGAGTACTCCGAAGTCACGATCTCGCGCACGCTGTTCCGCAACGGCGGCAGCGAATACGCCATCAACGGGCAGTCCTGCCGCCTCCTGGATGTGCAAGAGCTGCTCAGCGACTCCGGCCTCGGTCGCGAGATGCACGTCATCGTCGGTCAGGGTCAGCTCGACGCCGTCCTGCACGCCAGCCCCGAGGACCGCCGCGGCTTCATCGAAGAGGCAGCCGGCATCCTGAAGCACCGCCGCCGCAAGGAGAAGACGCTGCGCAAGCTGGAGGCGATGCAGACCAACCTGACGCGCCTCAGCGACCTGGCGGGCGAGGTCCGCCGCCAGCTGAAGCCGCTCGGGCACCAGGCCGAGATCGCGCGCGAGGCGCAGTCCATCGCCGCCGTGGTCCGGGATGCGCGGGCGCGCCTGCTCGCGGATGAGGTGGTCACCCTCCGCCGCACCCTCGACGACCACGGCCGCACCGAGGCGGAGCGGCACAGCGAGCAGATCGTGCTGCAGGAGCAGCTGGAGCAGAAGCAGCTCCGCCGCACCCGCCTCGAGCAGGCGCAGGTGGGGGATGCCGTCGACAGGGCCCGCAGCACCGCCTTCGCCCTGGAATCGGTGCAGGAGCGGCTCCGGGGGCTCTTCACCCTCGCCAATCAGCGCGTCGCGCTGCTCGGCAGCCAGGCCGACTCCTCCGACGCCGCCCCGAGCGTCACCCCGCAGAACGTCCAGGACGCCCGCGACGAGGCCGAGCGCCTGCGCGGCGTGGTGACCGAGGCGGAGGCGGCGTGGACCGCGGCGCAGGCCGCCACCCGCAACGCCCGCGCCCGGCTGGACGCGGTGGATGAGGAGATCGCGGCGCAGAGCGCGCTGGTCTCCCGTCACGACCTGGAGATCTCCAAGCTGAACGGTCAGGCCGAGGCGGCCGCCCAGCGGTTGGCGGCCGTCCGCGGCGAGGTCCTCCGCCAGCAGAACGCCCTCGACGCCGCGACTGAGCGGCGGGAGCGCGCCCGCGCCGAGTTCGCGGCCCGCGAGGCCGAGGCGGCGACCGCGGACATCGGAGAGGGCGACCTCGACGAGGCCTACGAGCTCGCGCAGGCGGCCGTCTTCGAGGCCGAGGGCGAGATCGAGCGCCTGCGCGAGGAGCTGCACACGCTCGAACGCGAACGCGACGCGCTGGCCGCCCGCACCAGCGCCCTGTCGCTCGCGCTCGACCAGAAGGACGGCTCGGCCGCCCTCGTCGCCGCGCGCCTCGACGGCGTCCGCGGTCTCGTCGCCGAGCACGTCCGCGTCCATCCCGGGCACGAGGCGGCCATCGCCGCCGCCCTCGGCACGCTCGCCGACGCCGTCCTCGCCGACGACCGCGGATCCGCGCGCGCCGCCGTCGCACACGCCGCGTCCGGCGACCTCGGCCGGGTCGAGGTCGTGATCGCCGATGCCGCCGCCGCCGACGTCGATCTGACCGGCGTCGCCGGCGTCGTTCCGGCGGCCACCGTGGTGGAGGCGCCCGCGGGCGTCCGCGGCATCCTCGCGTTCACCGCGATCGCCGACGACCTGGAGGCGGCCCAGCGCGCCTTCGAGGCGTTCCGCGGCCGCGCTCTCGGCGGTCCGGTGACCATCATCACGAGGTCCGGCGACGTGCTGACCGAGCACGTCCTCCGCGGCGGCTCCGGCGCCAAGCAGAGCCGCATCGAGCTCATCGCCGACCGGGAGGCCGCGCAGGAGCGCCTGACCGAGGTGACATCGCTCATCGACCGCGCGAAGTTCGCGCTCGCCGAGCAGCGCGGCGTGCTGCAGGTGGCGAAGGAGCAGTCGCAGGCGGCCCTGACGACCCTGCGCGAGTTCGACGCCAAGCTCGCGGCGCGAACCGAGCAGCTCAACCGTCTCAAGGTCCAGCTGGAGGCGTCCCAGGCCGAGTTCGACCGGCTCAGCAAGGCGCTCGAGCAGGCCGCCGAGCGTGTGGCAGAGGCCGAGCAGGCGGCCGAGAAGGCGAAGGCGGAGCTGGATGCGGCCCGCTCGCGTCCCCGCCCCATCCTCGACGTCAGTGCCCGCGACGGCCTGTCGGCCGAGCTGGATGCCGCCCGCGAGGCGGAGGTGGAGGCGCGCCTGGCCGTCGAGACGGCGAAGGAGCGCGTCCGCGCCGAGCAGGCCCGCGGCGAGGCCCTCGCCCGCCGCCTCGACGCCGAGCGGGCCGCCGCCGAGGAGGCCGCCCGCCGCGCGGTCATCCGCAGGCGCCAGCTGGACGCCGCCGAGTCCGTGATCGCCGCCCTGCCCGCGGTGCTGTCCTCGGTCGACCGCAGCGTCGCGCAGGCCCGCGTCGAGCTGGCCACGGCGGAGGCCGAACGCGCCAGCCAGAACGAGGAGCTCGCGACGCTGCGCCGTGACGAGAACGCCGTCCGCGAGCGGCTGCAGGCCATCACCGAGTCGGTGCACGGCCTGGAGCTGCAGATCTATGAGAAGAAGCTGCACCTGTCGAGCCTGCTGGAGCGCGCCGGCAGCGAGCTCGGCCTGGTCGAGGACGTGCTGGTCGCCGAGTACGGGCCGGAGGTCCCCGTTCCGGTGGACGTCGCCCGCGGCGAGGAGCAGGGCGCCGAGCCCGACGCCGAGCCGCAGACGGTCCCCTTCGCTCGTGAGCAGCAGCAGAAGCGCCTCGCCGCCGCCGAGCGCAAGCTCGCGCAGCTCGGCCGCGTCAACCCGCTCGCGCTCGAGGAGTTCGCCGCCCTGGAGCAGCGGCACAAGTTCCTCACTGAGCAGCTGACCGACCTCACTAACACCCGCAAGGACCTGCTGACGATCATCGAGGACATCGACGAGCGGATGCAGACGATCTTCGAGTCCGCGTTCGCCGACACCGAGGCGGCGTTCACGCGCGTGTTCCCCATCCTTTTCCCCGGCGGCCAGGGGAGCATCACGCTGACCAACCCGGACGACCTGCTCACCACGGGCATCGAGGTCTCGGTGAAGCCGGCCGGCAAGAAGATCGAGCGCCTGTCGCTGCTCTCGGGCGGCGAGCGGTCGCTCGCGGCGGTCGCCCTGCTGATCGCGATCTTCAAGGCGCGCCCCAGCCCCTTCTACATCATGGACGAGGTGGAGGCGGCCCTCGACGACGCCAACCTCGGCCGCCTGCTGACGATCTTCGAAGACCTCCGCGAGAGCAGCCAGCTCATCGTGATCACGCACCAGAAGCGGACGATGGAGATCGCGGACGCGCTCTACGGCGTCTCGATGCGGCAGGACGGCGTGTCCGCGGTCGTCGGCCAGCGCGTCGCGCAGGAGCAGGCCAGCTAGCCCGTCCTCACCACTCGATGGCGGCGAGGGCGTCGTCGAGCGGCGCCAGCGCCTCGGCGGCCTGTCGCTCGCAGTCGGCGGCGATCGGGTCGAGCGTGCCGTCGGGCGCTCCTTCGCGCAGTTGCCTGGCCAGCAGGATGAGATCGCGGTGGTCGCCGAGCGCGTCCTGGACCGTCTCTGCGGCCTCGGCCAGGCGCACGGCACGGTCGCCGAGGTCGTCGGCCACCGCCTCGGCGGCGTAGCGCAGCCGACGCGCAGCCTTACGGGTCGCGTGCCGCTGTTCCAGCGCGTCGCCCTCGCCCCGCTGTACGCGGCGGACGGCCTTCTTGAGCCCCTTCTGCGCGACCTTCCCGGGATCCGCTTCGCCGGCATCGCTCAACGGGGGAGCCGCCGCGAACTGCTGCAGGTCCGCCAGCAGCTCCCGGTGGCCGCGGCTGCGCAGCAGCCGAAGGAGGTCGTCCAGCGCACGTTCGTGCTGCTCCCGCGTCCTCGCCGCCAGGGCCGAGATCGTCTCCACCACCGCGGCGCTCATCTGCTCGTTCGCCAACCCGGCCAGGTCCCCTGCGCGCACCTCCAGGTCGCGCACGTTGCCGAGTCGGTGCCCGAGGGTCTTCATCCGGGCACGCAGTCGCCGGTCCTCCTCACGATCGAACGCGCGGCGGTACACGCTCAGGATGCTGCGCAGCCGCCGCACCCGCGTGCGCGCCTGATGGACCGCGTCCTCGCCGCCCGTCTCGATCGCCACCAGCTGCTCCGCCAGCTCCGCCGAGACCCCCACGAGCGCGTACATGACCACACGGTACATCCGGCCCGGCTAATCTGATCATCATGGCTGACCGCACCCCCTGGTCTCTGTCGGGCGCCCTTCGCGGGCTGTTCGCCAAGAAGACCATCGACGACGACACCTGGGACGACCTCGAGACGGCGCTGATCACCGCCGACTTCGGACCGGATGTCACCGAGGCGGTCGTCGACGACCTGCGCGCGAAGGTGGAGCGGTACCACACGACCGACCCGGCCGACCTGCAGCGGATGCTGCGCGAGACGCTCGAGGAGCGCCTGTCCAAGCTCGACACCACGCTCAAGCTGAGCGATCGCCCGGCGGTCGTGCTGGTCGTCGGCGTGAACGGCGTCGGCAAGACCACGACGATCGGCAAGTTCGCGAAGTTCCTGCGCACCTACGACCGCTCGGTGGTCGTCGGCGCGGCGGACACGTTCCGCGCCGCGGCCGTCGAGCAGCTGGCGACCTGGGCCGAGCGCGCGGGCGCCGAGATCGTCCGCCCGCAGCAGCAGGGGCAAGATCCTGCGTCCGTCGCGTTCCAGACCGTCGAGAAGGCGAAGCGCGACGGCACCGAGATCGTCATCATCGACACCGCCGGCCGGCTGCAGACCAAGGGCGGTCTGATGGACGAACTGTCCAAGATCAAGCGCGTCGTCGAGAAGCAGTCGCCGATCGCCGAGGTGCTGCTCGTCCTCGACGCGACGACCGGCCAGAACGGCCTGGCGCAGGCGGAGGCGTTCCTCGAGCACGCCGGGGTGACCGGACTCGTGCTCACCAAGCTCGACGGCTCGGCGAAGGGCGGTTTCGTGCTGGCCGTGCAGGAGCGCACGGGCATCCCGATCAAGCTGGTCGGACAGGGCGAGGGGATCAACGACCTGACCGGTTTCACCCCGCACGTCTTCGCCCAGCAGCTGGTGGGATAGGGTCGCGCCATGGCGATCGAGCACGACTTCTTCGGCCTCATCGACGAGACGGCGAGCGGCGGCCTCGCCTGGGACGACACGGTGGAGCTGGGCGACCAGGCCGTCGAGGTCGAACTTCTGGCCGACGACGAGAGCGGTGTGCCGGAGTTCGCGCTGGACTCGGCCGCAGCGCTCATCCAGGCGCTGGAGGGCTTCGACGCCCGGGCACGCGATGCGCTGATCGCCGAGCTCAGCTCCCGTCAGTCGGCCACGACCAGCTACATCGACGAGCACGTCGACAAGCTGGGCGACGACCTCCTCGACCTGCTCGTCTACAACTCCGGCGACATCGCCATCGACGTGCTGCGGTCGCTGCAACTGCTCACCGTCGTCATCCAGGCTGACCGCGCCGACGAGGACGAGGTGTTCGCGACCTTCGACTACTCCATCGCGCCGGACGAGACGGATGCGGTGCTGACGGTGTCGTTCGACGTGCGCGGCGACGTGGTCTCGGTGGAGACCCAGTCGTAGCCCGGTAGAATAACGGGATCATGGCTACTTTCGGCTCGCTGTCCGACCGTCTTGCGGACACCTTCAAGAACCTTCGCACCAAGGGCAAGCTGTCTCCGGCGGATGTCGACGGCACCGTGCGCGAGATCCGGCGCGCTCTGCTCGACGCCGACGTGGCGCTCCCGGTGGTCAAGGACTTCACCGGCAAGGTGCGCGAGCGCGCGCTCAGCGACGAGGTGAACAAGGCGCTGAACCCAGCTCAGCAGGTCGTCCAGATCGTCAACGAGGAGCTGATCGGCATCCTCGGCGGTCAGCAGCGTCGCCTGCAGTTCGCGAAGCGTCCGCCGACGGTCATCATGCTCGCCGGCCTCCAGGGCGCCGGTAAGACGACGCTCGCCGGCAAGCTCGGCAAGTGGCTCGTGAAAGACGGCCACACGCCGCTCCTGGTCGCAGCCGACCTCCAGCGTCCCAACGCCGTCACCCAGCTGCAGATCGTCGGCGAGCAGGCGGGCGTCCCCGTCTTCGCCCCCGAGCCGGGCAACGGCGTCGGCAACCCGGTCAAGGTCGCCAAGGACGCTCTGAAGTTCGCCGAGACCAAGCAGTACGACACGGTCGTCATCGACACCGCCGGCCGTCTGGGCGTCGACGCCGAGCTGATGAAGCAGGCCGCCGACATCCGCAAGGCGACCGACCCGGACGAGGTCCTCTTCGTCATCGACGCGATGATCGGTCAGGACGCGGTCGCGACGGCGAAGGCGTTCCAGGACGGCGTCGACTTCACCGGCGTCGTGCTCTCCAAGCTCGACGGCGACGCGCGCGGTGGCGCCGCGCTCTCGGTCGCCTCCGTCACCGGCCGTCCGATCATCTTCGCCTCCACCGGCGAGAACCTCGACGACTTCGAGCCGTTCCACCCGGACCGGATGGCGTCGCGCATCCTCGACCTCGGTGACATCCTCACCCTCATCGAGCAGGCCCAGGAGGCCTTCGACGAGGAGGAGGCGCGCAAGGTCGCCGAGAAGTTCGCGACCGACAGCTTCACGCTCGACGACTTCCTCAAGCAGATGCAACAGCTGCGCAACATGGGCTCCATCAAGAAGATGATGGGCATGCTGCCGGGCGCCGGCCAGATGAAGCAGCAGCTCGACAACTTCGACGAGAAGGAGATCGTCCGCACCGAGGCGATCATCCAGTCGATGACGAAGGCCGAGCGCACCAACCCGAAGCTGTTGAACGGCTCCCGCCGCTTGCGCATCGCGAAGGGATCGGGCACCACCGTCACCGAGGTGAACCAGCTCGTGACGCGGTTCGAGCAGGCCGCGAAGATGATGAAGACCGTCGCCAAGGGCGGCGTGCCGAACGTCCCCGGCATGGGACCCATCCCCGGCGCCTCCTACGCGGGTCGCAAGCAGCCCAAGAACAAGAAGAAGAGCGGATCGCGCTCCGGCAACCCAGCGAAGCGCGCGGCGGAGAACGCCGCGCTGGCAGCCGGCGTCAAGCCGGGCGGTTCGGCGGGCGCGGGCGGCAGCGGCTTCGGCCTCGGCAGTGCCCCGGCCCCGCAGGGCGGCCCGTCCGACGACGAGATGGCCGCTCTCCAGAAGTTCCTCGGCCGCTAGCCTCGCGGGCTAGAGAGCGAGGTTGAGAGGGCGCAGCTTCGACTCGATCGTCTGCGCGACGACCTTCTGTCCGGCCGCGTTCGGGTGGATGCCGTCCGGCTGGAGCAGGTTCTGGTGGCCGACGAGCGGGAAGCCGATGTCGAGCCATGTGCCGTTCACATCCCGGACGGCGTCGCCGACGATCCCGTCGACCGTGGTCATCGTCGCGGGCGGCTGATCCGAGCCCCAGATGCCGGTGACGCCGATGATGGTCGCCTCGGGGAACTTCTCCCGCAGTTCGCGGAGCATGGAGTCGGCGTTGGCCGTCACCTGGGCCGGGTCCTGCTCGCGGTCGTTGCGGGTCGCGGCGAGCATGATGACCTCCGGGTGGAGGTGCAGAGCCTGGTCGACCTGCTGGCGGTACGTCGTGCCGTTCCAGCCGGCCTTCACGAAGCCGGAGCCGGAGACGGCCAGGTCGGTGAGCCGCCAGCCGTGTTCGGCGGCGATGAGCGCGGGCCACGCCTGGCTCGGGGCGACGCCCTTGCCGAAGGCGATGGAGTCGCCGATCGCGACGGCGTCGACGGGCGCGGCAGCGTCCGCGTGGCCCGCTCCGGCGACGGGCGCGGCGACGGCCGACGACCGTGGATCCGCGGCGAGAGGGCGTGCGGTGGGGGCGGCGGCGCAACCCGCCAGAGCGAGCAGAACGGCGGTGAGGGCCGCTGGTGCCAGGAGGGCGATTCGGGTGCGCACGGGTGCGAGGCTAAACGCAGCAACCTGCGAAAAAGCCGTGTGTGACTTCCGGGCGTGTCGACGCGGTGCTAGTCGCTACGTTCAGCGGAAGACGAACTGCGAGGCGATGTGATCCGCGATGGTGTCGGCCAGCATCCTCTGACCCGCCACGGTGGGATGCACGTGGTCGGACAGCACCAGCTCCGGATGCCCGGTGAACGGCTGGCCCAGCTCGACCCAGGAGCCGCCGACGTCGAGCACCGCCTCCTTCACGGTCTTGTCGATGACCGCGATCTGGGCCGGCGGCTGATCGGACCCCCAGAGCGGTCCGACGCCGATGATCCGGGCATGGGGGAGCGCCGTCCGGAGACGCTGGAGGGCCGCGGTGGCCGCCGCCTTCAGCCCCTCCGTCGATGCGAAGACGTCGTTGCGCGTCCCGCCGATGAGCACGACGTCCGGCCGCAACCGGATGACGGCGCTGACCTGGTCGTCGAAGGTGTGGGTGTTGAGCCCCTTGACGGTGAAGCCGGCGGCGCTCTCGGCGAAGTCGCTGAGCGTCCAACCGAAGCGGTCGGCGACGAGCAGCGGCCAGGCGTCCTCCGCCGGCACACCGTTGCCGATCGCGATCGAGTCGCCGATCGCCGCCGCCGTCACAGGCGCGGCCGTCGGCGTGCTCGTGGGGCTCGGGGAGGAGAGAAGGGTGGGAGCGGGGGCGGCCTGCCCCGCCGCGGTGCAGCCGGCGAGGGCTGTGGCGACGATGGTCGCGGCGACGAGGGTGGCGAGGCGGGCCCCGAGGGAACGTCGGTTCGTCACGCCGCTACGCTACCCGAGGCGTCTGGGAGCCGCTTCACGCGCCGAGCTTCGACTCGACGACGGCGGCGATCGCCTGCTGGCCTGGCAGCGTGGGATGCTCGCCGTCGTCCTGCACCAGACCCGCGAGACCCCGGTACGGCTGGCCGAGGTCGAGCCAGTCGCCCCCGACGCCCTCGACGGCCTGCTGCAGCGCCGAGTCCAGCGGAGCGAGGTCGTCGTCGGAGGCGGCGCCCGAGAGCGCGTTGAAGCCGACGATGCGCGCGCCCGGAAGGTCGCTGTGCACGCGGTCGACCGCGTTCTGCATGGCGGTGGAGACCTCGGCGAGATCCTGACCGAGGTCGTTGTCCGAGGCGCCGATGAGCACCAGTTGCGCCTTGGCCGCGATGGCCGTGTCCACCTGGGCCGAGAAGTCGTGTCCGTCCGAACCCTGAGCGACGAAGCCCGCCCCCGGAACGCTCAGATTGTCGAGCCGCCACCCGCGCGACTGCGCGACGAGAGCGGGCCACGCCTCCGACGGCTCCAAGCCCAGTCCCGACTCGATCGAGTCGCCGACGATCGCGACGCGCTCTGCCGCGGCGGTCGGCGTCGAGGCCGCGCCGACCGCGTCGGCGGCGCCCCCGTTCGTCACCGCGCACCCCGACAGCGCCGCCAGGGCCAGCAGCGCGGCGCTGATGGCCGTGGCTGCCGCGGCGAGGGGGCGTCGAGCGAGCATGCACACACCGTACGCGCGGATCCTATGGATGCGCTCAGCGCGCCAGCCCGCTCCGCAGCTCGTGCGTGAGCGAGCTCACCACGGCCTGCAGGCTGCCGCCGTTCTGCTCGGCCACCGCGAGCTGGCGCTGGTAGCTCGCGCCCGTGTCCAGGACGGTGAGCACGGTTCCGAGCTCTTCCACGCAGCCGAGGCGCTCGGCCTCCGGCTGCAGGTCCTCGACCAGCTCCCGGAGCAAGTCCGAGACCAGCCGCTCGCTGCCGTCCGGCGCGAGGATGATCTCCGCATCCAGCCCGTACCGGGCGGCCCGCCACTTGTTCTCCCGCACGAACCACGGCTGCAGGGTGACCGGCTCCACGCCCTCGTCCAGCTGCCCCGACATCCGGTCGGTGAGGCAGTGGATGAGGGCCGCGACGGCGCCGACCTCGTCCGGGGTCGAGAGGCCGTCGCAGGCGCGCATCTCGACCGTTCCCCACTTCGGCGACGGGCGGATGTCCCAGCGCACCTCGGAGTGGTCCTCGACGACTCCGGTGGTCACCAGGTCCTGCACGTACTCCTCGTAGTTCGCCCAGGTGCCGAACTGCCACGGCAGACCGGCGGTCGGCAGCTGCTGGAACATCAGCGCGCGGTTGGAGGCGTACCCCGTGCGTGCGCCCGCCCAGAACGGGCTCGACGCGCTGAGCGCCTGAAGGTGCGGGTAGTACGTGAGCAACCCGTTGACGATGGGGAGCGCCTTGTCGACCGAGTCGATCCCGACGTGCACGTGCACGCCCCAGATCATCATCTGGCGACCCCACCACTGCGTACGGTCGAGCAGGCGGTCGTAGCGCTCGTTCGGCGTCACCTTCTGGTCGAACCACTGGGCGAAGGGATGCGTCCCCGCGCACATCAGCTCCACGCCCAGCGGGTCGGTCACCTCCCGGACGAGCCCGATCAGCTCCTGCAGATCGGTGATCGCGGCGGGGACCGTCCTGTGCACCCGGCTGACCAGCTCGACGGTGTTGAGCAGCAGCTCGTGCGTGATCTGCGGATGCTCGCGGCCGTCCGGCGTCCCCAGCTCCCGGAGCACCTCGTCGGCGATGTGGACGAGGTCGCCGGTGGACCCGTCCACCAGCGCCAGCTCCCACTCGATGCCGACGGTGGAGCGCTCGGACTCCGAGAATTCGATCTGCATGCGGTCGTCCCGTCCATCCGATTGTTCAAAGGGGCGCAATGTCTGACAGAATAGCTAGTTGAGTTCGACGTGCCCGACCCTCTATCCGGCCCGTGGGACGAACATTAGACCTCCTGCCGAGTGTGCCCCCACGCCCACGGCAGTCAGTTCGACACAACTCATCCACTCATACAGGAGAATCGTGGCTGTCAAAATCCGTCTGAAGCGCCTGGGCAAGATCCGCGCTCCGTACTACCGCATCGTCGTCGCCGACTCGCGCACCAAGCGCGACGGTCGCGTCATCGAGGAGATCGGTCTGTACCACCCGACCGAGGAGCCCTCGCGCATCGAGGTCGACTCCGACCGCGCGCAGTACTGGCTGAGCGTCGGCGCCCAGCCGACCGAGCAGGTCACCGCGCTGCTGAAGCTCACCGGCGACTGGGGCAAGTTCAAGGGCGACAAGAACGCCGTCTCGACCGTGAAGACCGCTGACGAGAAGGTCGCGTTCGTCGCCGACGAGAAGAAGAAGCCGGTCCTGAAGCCGAAGGCCGAGAAGCCGTCCGCCGCCGAGGCCGAGGCCGTCGTCGAGGCCGAGGTCGAGCGCGAGGAGGCCGACGAGGCCAACGTCGTCGCCGAGGCCGAGGCCATCGCGGACGACGCGTCCGACGAGAAGGCCTGACGTCTTGCTCGCACCCGCGCTCACGCACCTGGTCAAGGGGATCGTCGATCACCCTGACGACGTCCACGTCGTGGCCAAGAGCTCCCCGCGTGGCGAGGTCCTCGAGATTCGCGTGAATCCCGAGGACCTCGGCCGGGTGATCGGCCGCTCCGGCCGCACGGCGAAGGCTCTCCGCACCCTCGTGAACGCGTTGGCCGACGGCCGGCGCGTCCGTGTCGACGTCGTCGACGACTGAGGTGGCGGACCACAAACTGCCTCGCAAGGAGGTCGCTCCCCGGCCCGGTCAGACCGAGCTGCGCGTGGGGCGTCTCACGAAGGCGCACGGCCTCAAGGGCGCGCTGAAGCTCGAGCTGTACACGGACGAGCCCGAGAAGCGGTTCGTGCCCGGAGCGGTGTTCACCCTGCAGGTGCCCACCGCATCCAAGTGGCACGGCAAGACGCTCGAGCTGTCCGAGCTGCGCTGGTACAACGGCCACCCGGTCGGGTTCTTCGTGGGCGTCGACGACCGCACGGAGGCCGAGACGCTCGTCAAGGCGATCCTGTGGGTCAGCCAGGACGAGAAGCAGCTGCCCGACGAGGAGGACGCCTGGTACGACCATCAGCTGGTCGGCCTTGACGCGCTCCGCGACGGAGTGAAGGTCGGCCGCGTGGCGCGCGTCGACCACCTGCCGGCGCAGGACCTGCTGGCCGTCACCACGGCGGACGGCGAGGTGCTGGTGCCGTTCGTCAAGGCGATCGTGCCGGAGGTCGATCTGACCGCCGGCACCGTGACGCTCACGCCGCCGGCCGGGCTCTTCGAAGAGATCCCCGACGACGAACCGGAACCGGAATCGGCGCCGGAGACCGCGCCGGACGACGCTCCGAGCGAGGACGAGGACTGAGAAGAGGGCGACCCACGGGTCGCCCTCTTTCTCGCTCAGCCGACGATCGCGAGTCCGCGTCCGCGGAGGGCGCGGGCGTCCGCATCCAGAGCCGACAGCAGCCGTTCGTGGGTCCCGACGATGTGGGCGTGGATGCGCTCCGCCGCCGCGTCCGACTGCCGCTCGGCGATGAGCCGGACGATCTCGCGATGCTCCTGCCACGCCTCCTCGCTCCGCGCCGCGAGCCACCGCGAGCGGGCGAGCCGCGTCATGGCCGAGTCCACGGCGTCGGCGAAGAAGTGGTTGCCCGACAGTGCGGCGAGCCGGACGTGGAAGTGCGTCCCGGCCCGGACGGCCTCGTCCGCCGGAGCGGTCGTGTCGAATTCGTCGAGGTGGGCGGCGAGCGACGCGATGTCCGCGTCGGAGGCCCGGGCGCAGCTGAGCCGTGCGGCCGCGGTCTCCACCGCGTCCCGCAGCTCGCTGAGACGCGCGATCTCGCCGAGGTCGATGGGGGAGACCTGCCAGGCGCGGCCGTCGCGTGCCACCAGCCCCTCCGCCTCCAGTCGCATGAGAGCGGCGCGCAGCGGTGTACGGGACGCGCCGAGTTCGGCTTCGAGACCGCGCTCGGTGAGGCGCGATCCGGGCACGCGATCGAGGTCGAGGATCTGCGAGCGCAGGCGGTCGTACACGGTGGGCTCGGCCATGGTCCTCCTTTGGTATACCGACGCGGTATACCGCTATGGTATACCCATGAACCGCCGGATCGAACGCCGTCCCCGCCCGTGGCTGATGCTCGCGTTCGGCGTGCTCGCCCAGGCGAGCTCGACCGTGTTCGTGTCGACGCCGGCGTTCCTCATCCCGCTGCTGCTCACCGAGCGCGGGCTGAGCCTGGCGCAGGCCGGCCTGTTGGCCTCCGCGCCCACGCTCGGCCTCGTGCTGACCCTGATCGCGTGGGGCGCGCTGAGCGACCGGATCGGTGAGCGCTGGGTCATCGCCTCGGGGCTGGCGGTCACCGCCCTGGCCGCGATCGCCGCGATGTTCGTCGACTCCTACCTCGCGCTCGGCGCGCTCTTCCTGGTGGGCGGGATGGCGTCCGCCAGCCCCAACGCGGCCAGTGGTCGCGTGGTGATCGGCTGGTTCCCGAAGGAGCGGCGCGGGCTCGCCATGGGCATCCGGCAGATGTGCCAGCCGCTCGGCGTCGCCATCGCGGCGGTGAGCGTCCCGCTGCTGGCGTCGTCGGGCGGGATCGCGGCCGCGCTCGTCGTGCCCGCGGTGCTGTGCGGCGTGTCCGCGGTCCTGTGCGCGATCGGGATCGTCGACCCGCCACGGCCGCCGCGTCGAGCCGCGGACGGCGAGGAGGCGCACCCGCAGGCCGTGTGGCGGCCGTACCGCGAGACGTCGCTGCTGTGGCGCATCCACGGTGTGTCGATGCTGCTGGTCGTGCCCCAGTTCACGGTCTCGACCTTCGGGCTGGTGTGGCTGGTGTCGCAGCTCCACTTCTCGTCGCTCGCGGCCGGCATCGTCATCGGCGTCAGCCAGTTCGCCGGGGCGATCGGGCGCATCGGGATCGGCGTGCTCAGCGACCGCGTGGGCAGCCATCTGCGACCGCTGCGGTGGGTGTCGCTCTGCGCCGTCGCGGTGATGCTGCTGATGGCGGCGGCGTCGGCCCTCGGCTCGGTCGCCGCGGCGGTCATCCTCATCGTCGCAGCCATCGTGACGGTGGCCGACAACGGGCTGGCCTACACATCCGTCGCCGAGATCGCCGGGCCGTTCTGGTCGGGACGGGCGCTCGGGGCGCAGAACACCGGTCAGTTCCTGGCGGCGTCCGTCGTCGGCCCCGCCGTCGGCGCCCTCATCGGCTGGGTCGGGTACCCGCTCGCCTTCGCTCTGGTGGCCGTCTGCCCGGCCGTCGCGACCCTGCTCGTCCCGCGGGATCGGGAGCTCGCGGTCGTGCCCGCCTAGACTCTCATTCCATGCGCATCGACATCGTCACGATCTTCCCGACCTTCTTCGATGTGCTCGACATCTCCCTGCTCGGCAAGGCCCGGCAGTCCGGGCTGATCGAGCTGGGCGTGCACGACCTGCGCGACTTCACGCACGACCGGCACCGCACCGTCGACGACACGCCCTACGGCGGTGGAGCCGGGATGGTCATGAAGCCTGAGCCGTGGGGCGATGCGCTCGACGGCATCCTGGACGGCGCGTCCGACCCGGTGGTGATCTTCCCGTCGCCCGCGGGCGAGGTGTTCACCCAGGCGACCGCGCGCGAACTGGCGCAGGAGCAGCACCTCGTCTTCGGCTGCGGCCGCTACGAGGGGATCGACCAGCGTGTGTTCGACGAGACGGCGTCCCGGGCGCGCGTGCGGCTGATGAGCATCGGCGACTACGTCCTCAATGGCGGAGAAGTGGCCACGATGGCGATGATCGAGGCCGTCGGCCGCCTCATCCCGGGCGTCGTCGGCAACCCCGAGAGCCTGGTGCAGGAGTCCCACGAGGACGGGCTGCTCGAGTACCCGAGCTACACCAAGCCCGCGGTCTGGCGCGGTCGCGAGGTCCCGCCGGTGCTGCTCTCGGGCAACCACGGCGCCGTCGACGCCTGGCGCCACGAGCAGCAGCTCGCTCGCACCCGCGCCGTCCGTCCCGACCTGCTGCCCTGACCCGGCCGCTCGTTACGGGGCGGTCAGGACGAGCGGGCCGTCGTCGGTGATCGCGACCGTGTGCTCGGAGTGGGCGCCGCGGGAGCCGTCCGCGCTGCGCAGCGTCCAGCCGTCGCGGTCGGTGTAGATCTCGTCGGTCGTCTCGAGGAACCACGGCTCGATCGCGATCACGAGGCCCGGGCGCAGCGGGTAGCCGCGGCCGGCGCGCCCGTCGTTCGAGATATGCGGATCGCCGTGCATCGTGCGCCCGACGCCGTGGCCGCCGAACTGCGTGTTGATCGAGTAGCCCTCGGCGTGCGCGACCGCGGCGATCGCGGCCGAGATGTCGCCGATCCGCCCGCCCGGCTGCGCCGCCTGGATGCCCGCGGCCAGCGCCCGCCGGGTCGTGTCGATCAGGCGCAGGTCCTCGTCGCGCGGAGTCCCGACCACCAGGCTCACCGCCGAGTCGGCGACCCAGCCGTCGACGGAGGCGGCGAAGTCGAGGGTGAGGAGGTCGCCGTCCTGCAGCCGGTAGTCGTGCGGGAGGCCGTGCAGCACGGCGTCGTTGACGGAGGTGCAGATCACCTTGCCGAACGGGCTCGCGCCGAACGACGGGTGGTAGTCGATGTAGCACGACTCCGCGCCGCGGCGGCGGATGAGGTCGTGTGCGAGCGCATCCAGCTCCAGCAGGTTCACGCCCACCCGGGCGGCGGCCGCGGTCTCGGCGAGCACCTCGGCCACGAACCGGCCGGCCGGGCGCATCTGCTCGATCTCGGCGGGGGTCCTCAGCTCGATCACACGGTCTCCTCTCGACGTACGGCTCCAGTCTCGCAGGTGCGTGCGGCAAACCCGCAGCCGCAGCACAGCCGCGGCTCGCTACGCTGGAAGCGTGTTCATCCGCAAGGCGTTCTACTGGTGGCTCTTCCCGTCCGCCGTGGTGCTGCCCGCCTGGCTGCTGATCGGCTGGGCGGCGTTCAGCCAGGGGAGCGGGTGGTCGTTCCTCGGGCTCCTGGTGCTGTGCCCCATCCTGTTCATCGCGACGCTCGTGGTGAGCGGCATCGTCATGGCCCGCCGGAGCGTCCGCGAGCGCCGCGCCGTGTCGTGGTGGGATGTGCTGCTCTTCGGGCTGTGGGACCTCACGATCATCGGGTTCGGCTTCTTCCTCCCGGGTGCGACCGGGTGGTTCGCGGTCGTCGGCATCCTGTTGTTCATCGCGCTCTTCTGGGTCGCGCTGTGGGAGCTCCTGAGAGAGACGCGGACCCGCGTGCAGGCGACGTTCGCCGCGTACGAGCGGGCCGCGAGGCCGCAGGTCCCGTCGGAGCAGGCGGCACCGGTCGACCACGGCGAGTACATCGTGATCGAGGAGCGGCTCGACCGCGACTGACCGCTTTGGCGAAACGGGTGCTCGCATGGCAGAATTGATCCTTGTGCCGCGGCCAGGCTCTGCCACGGGGGAGCCAGCACTTCACGCGGACACACCACAATCGAACCCAGACGGCCGATCCTCGCACTGAGGCGGCCCGAGTCCGTTCCCGACCGGTGGCGGGTACAGAGAGCGAACAGCCATGCACATCCTCGACCAGGTGGACGCCGCGTCCCTCAAGCAGGACATCCCCGCGTTCCGCGCCGGCGACACCGTCAAGGTGCACGTGAACATCATCGAGGGCAACCGCTCTCGTATCCAGGTCTTCCAGGGCGTCGTCATCGGCCGCTCCGGCGAGGGCGTCCGCGAGACCTTCACGGTCCGCAAGGTCTCCTTCCAGGTCGGCGTCGAGCGCACGTTCCCGGTCCACTCGCCGGTCATCGACCACATCGAGGTCGTCACCCGCGGTGACGTCCGCCGCGCGAAGCTCTACTACCTGCGCGAGCTCCGCGGCAAGAAGGCGAAGATCAAGGAGAAGCGCGAGAACTGATCTCGCCCGCTCCTCATCCAGAGCATCCCGAGCCCCCGGTCCTGACATGGACCGGGGGCTCGGTCGTTTATCCTGGGGAGGTGATGACCCCGGTCTCTCCGTCGCTGCGGTTCGAGAAGTCCCTCTACCGCCAGGGCGTCACGTCGATCGTCGCGGTGGACGAGGTGGGGCGCGGGGCGCTCGCGGGTCCCGTCGCGGTCGGAATGGTCGTCATCGACACCGCCGTGAAGCGCATCCCGCCGGGGCTGCGCGACTCCAAGCTGCTGCCGGAGGCGGTGCGCGAGTCCCTCGATCCGCTGTGCCGCAAGTGGGCGATGCACCACGCCGTCGGGCTCGCCACGGCGGCCGAGGTCGACGCGCTCGGCATCATGCGCTGCCTCGGCCTCGCCGGCGCCCGGGCCCTCGCCCAGCTGGAGGAACAGGGCGCGCTGGTGCACGAGAGCACGCTCATCCTCGACGGCAACTACGACTACCTCAATCCGGCGCTGATGCGTCCGGCGAAAGTCGTCACCCGCATCAAGGCGGACCGGGACTGCGCGTCTGTCGCCGCGGCCTCGGTCATCGCGAAGGTGCACCGCGACCGGATGATGATCGCCCACGACGCGGAGTACCCGGGGTACGGCTGGGCGAGCAACAAGGGGTACTCGTCGCCCGAGCATTTCGCCGCGATCGCCCAGCTCGGGCCGAGCGCGCTGCACCGGCTGACGTGGCTCAAGCAGCCGACGCTGATGGACGACATCGAGGAGCTCAGTCCACAGGTCTGACCGCTCGGACGCGCGCGCCCTCCATCCGGCATAGACTTGACGGACGATGGATGAAGACGAGTTCGACGACTACGACCGCGAGGTCGAGTTGGCTTTGTATCGCGAGTACCGGGACGTCGTCTCGCAGTTCAAGTACGTGATCGAGACGGAGCGCCGCTTCTATCTCGCGAACGAGGTGGAGTTCGTGCGCCGCGACACGGAGCACGACTTCTACTTCGAGCTGACGATGAACGACGTCTGGGTATGGGACGTCTACCGCGCAGACCGGTTCGTGAAGTCGGTGCGCGTCCTGACGTTCAAGGACGTCAACATCGAGGAACTCTCCTCGAAGGAGTTCGAGCTGCCCAAGGAGCTCGCGCTCGACGAGTGACCGTCAGCGCTCGTAGGTGCCGGTCAGGCGGCCGCGGGCAAGCACGTGTCCCCGCATGGCGTCCACCACGGTGGCCGGGCGGAGCGTGGCGTCACCCGGGACCGGGCGGTCGAGCGCGTAGAGCTGGAAGACGTAGACGTGCGGGCCGTGGCCGGGGATCGGCCGTGGGCCGTGGTACCCCTTCTGGCGGAACGAGATGATGCCGTCGCCGTGGCGGCCGCCCGCGACCAGCTCGCCCGCGTCGACACCCGTAACTCCAGGGTCGAGCCGCGCGACGGCGTGGACGATCGGGCGTGAGAACGGCACGTCGCGGTCTTCGACGACGAGGACGAGCTGGCGGGCCTCCGCCGGAACGCCGGACCAGGTGAGGGCGGGGGAGACGTTGTCGCCGACGGGACGGCCGGCGGTCCTCCGGGGCATCGGCTCGCCGTCGGGGAAGTCGGGGCTCGCGATGGACAGTGTCTCGGGGGCGTGGAGACCGGGGGCGTGCCAGGTGAGCGAGTCCTCGCCGGCGCGCCGGTTGCGGAGCAGGTGACCGAGCCGGGCCATGGGCGTCCTTTCGTCGGGGCGGGTCCACGTTAGTCGCTGGGCCGCCGGTTTGCGTCCACAGGTGGTCACGGCGACGACTTCTCCACAGATCCGCGCTCTCCGGTCCGCCCATCGCCGACTCTCGCGAGGCTGGAGGCGGAGGTTCTCATGGCACAGAAAGACGAATTGGGACGCCGCGGCGAGCAGGTCGCGGCCGAATGGCTGCAGGAGCGCGGGTACCGGCTCCTCGACCGCAACTGGCGGTGCCCGTCGGGCGAGCTCGACCTGATCCTGCGTGACGGGGCGACGCTGGTGTTCGCCGAGGTGAAGACGCGGTCGTCGCTCGAGTTCGGTCATCCGTTCGAGGCGATCACATCCCGGAAGGCGGCGCGACTGCGACGGCTTGCGGCGGCCTGGTGCCGAGAACGCGGTCCCGGTTCGGCGGAGGTGCGCATCGACGCGGTCGCCGTGACGGATGCGTGGACCGAGCGTCCGCTCGTCGAGCACCTCACCGGGATCGCCTGATGACACTCGCACGCACCTTCGCCATAGCGCTCGACGGACTGCGCGGTCACGTCGTGGAGGTCGAGGCCGACATTTCGGCGGGGCTCCCGGCCTTCGTGCTGATCGGTCTCCCGGACACCGCGCTCGGGGAGTCGCGCAAGCGCGTGGGGGCCGCGGCCGTCAACGCCGGGTGTCCGCTCACGCAGAAGAAGCTGACGGTCAACCTGTCGCCCGCTGCGCTGCCGAAGCAAGGCTCGGGGTTCGACCTCGCGATCGCGATCGCCGCGCTGTCGGCCGCGGGCACCGTGCCCGCCGACTCGGCGGCGCGCGCGGTGCACATCGGCGAGCTGGGCCTCGACGGCCGCCTGCGTCCCGTGCCGGGCGTGCTGCCGGCCGTGCTCGCCGCTCGCGATGCGGGCTTCTCGCGGGTGTTCGTCCCGGCGGCGTGCGCCGACGAGGCCGGACTGGTCGACGGCATCGAGATCGTCGCGGTGACCGGGCTGCGCGCCACGGCGATCGCCCACGGCGCCGACCTCGACCCGATCGACGAGGAGGCCGTGTCCGCCGCCGCGACAGAGCAGGAGGCGGTCGTCGAACCCGACCTCGCCGACGTGGCCGGCAACGATGAGGCGGTTGAGGCTCTGGTCGCCGCGGCCGCCGGTGGCCATCACGTGTCGATGGTCGGGCCGCCTGGTGCGGGGAAGACGATGCTCGCCGCGCGTCTGCCGTCACTCCTGCCGGACCTCTCCGACACCGCCGCGCTGGAGGCCACGTGCATCCGCTCCCTGACCGGCCTCCGCGTCGGGTCCGACCTCGTGCGTCGGCCGCCGTTCGAAGCGCCGCACCACACCGCATCCGCCGCGGCGCTCGTCGGCGGCGGCAGCGGGCGCATCACTCCGGGCGCCATCGTCCGGGCGACCCACGGCGTCCTCTTCCTCGACGAGGCCGCCGAGTTCCCGCCCTCGGTGCTCGACGCCCTGCGGCAGCCGCTCGAGAACGGGACCATCACCATCCATCGGGCCAGAGGCGCGGCGACCTTCCCGGCGCGTTTCCAGCTCGTGCTCGCCTCCAACCCGTGCCCGTGCGGCCACTGGGGCTCGGCCGACGCGGAGTGCACCTGCACCCCGATGGCGCGACGCCGGTACCAGGCCCGCATGTCCGGACCGCTGATCGACCGGGTCGACATCCGGCTGACGGTCCGCAGGCTCGGCCTCGCCGCCGTCCGCGGCGCACTCGCGCGCGGTTCCGGCCGGACGAGCAGCGACCTCCGCGAGAGGGTGGCCGCTGCCCGGGAGCGCACCGCCGAACGGCTGCGTGGCACCGAGTGGACCCGGAGCGCCGAGGTCGCAGGAAGCTGGCTCCGCGCCCCCGAACGGCGCCTCAGCCCGGGCGTCACCGCCCCGATCGACCGGGCGCTCGAACGCGGCATGATCACCATGCGCGGGTACGACCGCGCCCTCCGTCTCGCGTGGACCCTCGCCGACCTCGACGACAGCTCCTCTCCGGATGTCGACCACGTCGGTCGGGCGCTCTTCCTCCGCCGCGGGATCCCCGCATGAACGCCGCGTGCGGGCGCTGCGTGGTGGCGCGGGCGGTCACAGGGGGCGTCGAGAGTCCCGGCTCGTCCGAGCCGCCCGGGTCCGCAGAGTCGGTGGGGCGCTCGACGTCCGGGGAGTCCCCGAAGTCCGACCGCACCTCCACCTCCGGGCACACCGCCATTCCCGGCCTCGCTCGACGGGAGCTGGATAGAGTGTTGGCGCCCGTTCGCCCGAGTGGCGACGGTCTGGTCGACGGCCTGGCGATACTCGAGGAACGCTTCGCGCGCGTCGCGCTGAGCACGGCGATCGAGCCGGGCGACCTCGACGCCGGACGGCTCGTCGAAGCGCTCGGACCGGTCGGTCTCCTCCGAGCGATCGTCAACGCGCCGAATGGCGCTGCCGCGCCTATCGCAGCGGTTGAAGACCGAGGCGGCACCAGTGTCCATGCAATGACCCTCGATCGAGGCTCCACGGCCGAGCCCGAGGAAACCGGAGACAGACGAATGAGCGATGCCCTCGCGCGTTGGCGTCCCCGTCTGTCCCTCGCCGAATCCGTGAGAGCGCTGGAACGGGCCGCTCGGATCGGCGCCCGCCTGCTCACACCCGACTCGCCATGGTGGCCCGAAGGCTTCGCCTCCCTCGACGACGGTCCGCCCTTGTCGCTGTGGGTCAGGGGAGACGGCGCCCGGCTGCAGCACCTCGGCCGGTCGGTCGCTCTCGTCGGTGCGCGGGCGTGCACCGAGTACGGGGAGCACGTCGCCATGGAAGGCTCCGCCGGTCTCACCGATCGCGGCTTCGCCATCATCTCGGGCGGAGCGTACGGCATCGACGCGGCAGCGCACCGGGCCGCACTCGCCAGCCGCGGTGTGACCGTCGCCTTCCTCGCCGGAGGCGCGGACCGCCTCTACCCGGCCGGCAACAGCGACCTCCTCAAACGCGTCGCCGCGGATGGTGTTGTCGCAGCCGAACTCCCACCGGGATCGGCCCCGACCCGGTGGCGGTTCCTGATGCGCAACAGGCTCATCGCGGCCACCGCCACGGCCACGGTCGTCGTCGAGGCCGGTCACCGCTCCGGCTCGCTGAACACCGCCGGCCACGCGGCCCAGATGGGCCGTCCTCTCGGTGCGGTTCCCGGCAGCGTCCTGTCACCCGCGTCCGCGGGATGCCATCGTCTCATCCGCGAGTACGCCGCCACCTGCGTGACGACCCCCGACGAGATGGCCGAGCTCGCGGAACCGTTCGCCGCGGCGCCGCCGCCCGACCCGACACCGCCGGCAGCCACGTCCGAGGATGCGGCGGAGACCGGGGACGAGCGCGCCGTCCTCACAGCCTTGGGAACGCGCCGCTCCTCCAGCGCAGACGAGATCGCCGCCCGGTCGGCGTTGCCCTTCACCACCGTCGCCGCCGTCCTCGGCCGCCTCGATCTCGCAGGCCGGGCACGCGAGAGCGCCGGCGGCTGGACCCTGATCGACGGAAGCCGCGGCTGATGCGAGGGGAAGGGTCGACGGTGCGAGCACCTCCGGGCGGATCGAGCCGGACTGCACCGGGTGGGCGCCCGATGCGTGGAGCGTCGCGCGTCGCTGCGGACAGGCGAGCTCCGGGGGAGCGAAGCTGGAGGAGTGCAGCTGGGCCCCGCGATCGACGACTACGAGCGCCACCTCCGGGTGGAGCGCGGGTACTCGCCGCAGACGGTTCGCGCCTATCGGGCAGACCTGACGGCGCTCGCCGCCTTCGCCGCGGAGCGCGGTGTCGATTCCGCTGCCGAGTTGACCCTCGACCTCTATCGCGACTGGCTCTGGGAAGGCTCCCAACGCGGACTCGCCAAGTCGACCCTCGCGCGCCGATCCGCCTCCGCCCGTGGCTTCAGCGCCTGGCTCGCTCGGACGAGTGCGTATCCGGCGCCCTCGAGCGCCCTGCCGGCGAACTCGAACAGCGCAGAGGACGAGGACGAGTCGGACGCGCCGAGCGAGCGCGAAGACTCCGGGGCCGGTGTGGTCGACGCGGCGGCGCGGCTCCGGGCACCGAAGGCGGACAAGACGCTCCCGCGAGTGATCACTCGCGGGCAGATGGACGGAATCCTGACCGGGCTCGCAGCCCGGGCGGACGAGGGCGATCCGGGGTCGATACGGGATGTGGCGGTCGTCGAGCTGCTCTATGCGGCAGGGGTCCGCGTGTCGGAGTTGACCGGGCTCGACGTCGACGACGTGGATCTCGACCGGTTGACGCTCCGGGTCGTCGGCAAGGGGTCCAAAGAGCGAGTGGTCCCCTTCGGGGTTCCGGCGCTGCGCGCGGTGCAGCGGTGGCTGAACGAAGGGCGCCCCCGGTTCGCGGTAGCGGGGTCGGGGCCGGCGCTGTTCCTCGGTTCGCGCGGCGGACGGATGGGAAGCCGCGCCGTGTACGAGCTGGTGGCCGGGCTGCTCGCGGGCGTCCCCGGGGGCGGTCCATCCGGTCCGCACGCGCTGCGGCACACGGCAGCCACCCACCTGCTCGACGGCGGTGCGGACCTGCGCGCGGTCCAGGAGCTGCTCGGCCACGCGAGTCTCGGGACGACCCAGATCTACACCCACGTGTCCAGCGAACGCCTGAAAGAGGCCTACCGCCTCGCCCACCCGCGCGCCTAGCGACAGCCGACCGAGCGGGCGCGCCGTGGGCGTGCGGCCCGGCCGCGCTACCCCGACCCCAACGGCAGCAGAATCGCCGGCGGCACCCGGCCGAAGAACAGCATCGGGGAGACGTACTGACCGTCGACGCGGACGCCGACGTGCAGGCAGCGGCCGTCGCAGTGTCCTCCGGACGCCACAGAGCCGATGACCGTCCCGCGCGCGACCGGGGTGCCGACCGGCACCATCCCGTCGACCGGTTCGTAGCTCGACAGCACACTGCCTCCGTGATCGAGCGTCACAACGGGACGGTCGACGACGAGCCCGGAGAATCGCACCACAGCGTCGCTCGGGGCGGCGACAGCGGCGCCGCCGACTGCTCCGAGGTCGATGCCTCGGTGGCCTGCGGAGTACGCGGTAGCCGGCGCGACGTACGGAGCCACGATGTCCGGCGATGGCGGGGCCGCCAGCGGCCAGGACCACTTCGCTTGCGACCCCGTGGCCGCAGGGTCAGCAGCCGGCGGGCGCGCGGCGGCGCCCCACGGCCCCGCAGCGGCGAGCGCCACCGCGACGATCACGGCACCGCCCACGACCCGCGCCCAGCGCATCCCGGTCCCCATGTCGCACCCGCCCTCCCTGTCGGCAGCGTGCCGACCCTCACGCCCAGCCTCCCGTCATCGGCTGCCGTGGACCCGCCCGCCCTCTGGATCCGTGGAGAATCCGTCTCTCCACAGGCCTGTGACCGCAGCGGTTCCCGGGCGGTTCTCCGGAGCCGCTTCCCGGCGTACCGTGATGTCTGCCCTCGTCGCGCCGCCTCTCCAGCGGGCGCGGCACGGACAGTGGGGGCGCGCACAACCGAAAAAGGGATGACATGTCTGAACAACGCAAGGGATCCACCGACACGACCGAGGACAACGCACCTCAGCCCACTGCGAAGATGCGACGAAGGGTCACCGGTCTGGCCGTCGCCGCGGCGGTCGGCGGCTTCCTGTTCGGCTTCGACTCGTCGGTCATCAACGGCGCTGTCGACTCGATCCAGCACAACTTCGCGCTGAACGCGGTGATCACCGGCTTCATCGTCGCCGTCGCCCTGCTCGGCTGCGCCGTCGGCGCCTTCCTCGCCGGCCGCCTGGCCGACCGCTGGGGCGTCTCAAGGTCATGCTGCTCGGGGCGGTCCTCTTCCTTGCCAGCTCGATCGGCGCAGGCCTGGCCTTCTCGGCATGGGACCTCGGCTTCTGGCGCGTCATCGGCGGTCTGGGCATCGGCATCGCCTCCGTCGTGGCGCCCGCGTACATCGCGGAGATCTCACCGCGCCAGTCGCGTGGGCGGCTCGCGTCGCTGCAGCAGCTCGCCATCACCATCGGTATCTTCGTGGCGCTCCTCTCGGACGCGCTTCTCGCCGGCATCGCCGGGTCCGCGTCCCAGCAGCTGTGGTTCGGGCTGGAGGCCTGGCGCTGGATGTTCCTCGTCGGCGTGATCCCCTCGGTCGTCTACGGCATCCTCGCCCTGACGCTCCCGGAGTCGCCCCGGTTCCTGCTCGCCACCGGACGTCACGAGGAGGCGCGCAAGATCTTCCTCACCCTCGTGCCGGAGGGCGATGTCGACCGTCAGGTCGGCGACATCGAGAACGCCATCAAGGAGGACAAGGAGGGCGCGAAGGCGACCCTCGCCGGCAACAGGCTCGGCTTGAAGCCGATCGTCTGGATCGGCATCATCCTGTCGGTGTTCCAGCAGTTCGTCGGCATCAACGTGATCTTCTACTACTCGACGACGCTATGGCAGGCGGTGGGCTTCACGGAGAAGAGCTCTCTGCTGATCACCGTCATCACGTCGGTCACGAACGTGGTGGTGACGATCGTCGCGATCCTGCTCGTCGACCGCGTGGGACGACGCCCGATCCTGCTCACCGGATCGGTGGGCATGGCGCTGTCGCTCGGCGTGATGGCGCTCTCGTTCGCCTTCGCCGTGAAGCACGACGGCGCGGTGAGCCTCCCGGCCCCGTGGGGGCCGATCGCGCTCGTCGCCGCGAACATCTTCGTGATCTGCTTCGGCGCCTCCTGGGGCCCGCTGGTGTGGGTGCTCCTCGGCGAGATCTTCCCGAGCCGCATCCGCGGCAAGGCGCTCGGCGTCGCGGCGGCGGCGCAGTGGATCGCCAACTTCCTCATCACCGTGTCGTTCCCGGCGCTGGCGGACTTCTCGCTGCCGTTCACGTACGGGATGTACGCCGTGTTCGCGGCCCTGTCGTTCTTCTTCGTGTTCTTCAAGATCCCCGAGACGAACGGCATGGCGCTGGAGCAGGCCGAGACCCTGTTCAAGAACTCCGGAGGGCGCACGCGCGGCCCGCAGGTGCGCTCCACCGGCGACTCTGCCTGACGCCCATTCCTGATAGGATGTCTGAAGCACTCCGCTCGTCGGGGTGACTACGCGTGCCCGAACGTCCTGCGGTGTGATCCGCAGGATCGGGACGCGCATCCACCGGTCTCCTCATCGCCCGCGGTTCGCCGTGCAGGGCGGCGGGGTGCGGATGCGCGCGGGGCACCAGGAGTGGCGGCCGCCGGCCGTCGCAGACAACCGCAACCAAAAGGAGAACGGCAATGGCCGTCGTCACCATGCGCCAGCTGCTCGACAGCGGCGTCCACTTCGGGCACCAGACCCGCCGCTGGAACCCGAAGATGAAGCGCTTCATCCTCACCGAGCGCTCCGGCAGCTACATCATCGACCTGCAGCAGTCGCTCGCGTACATCGACAAGACGTACGACTTCGTGCGCGAGACCGTCGCCCACGGCGGCACCATCCTGTTCGTCGGCACCAAGAAGCAGGCCCAGCAGGCGATCGCCGAGCAGGCGACCCGCGTCGGCCAGCCCTACGTCAACCAGCGCTGGCTGGGCGGTCTGCTGACCAACTTCCAGACCGTGTCCAAGCGCCTCGCCCGCATGAAGGAGCTCGAGGAGCTCGACTTCGAGGGCACCACCAGCGGCTTCACCAAGAAGGAGCTGCTGATCAAGAAGCGCGAGCTGGACAAGCTCCACAAGTCGCTGGGCGGCATCCGCAACCTGTCGAAGACCCCGAGCGCGCTCTGGGTCGTCGACACCAAGAAGGAGCACCTCGCGATCGACGAGGCCAAGAAGCTGGGCATCCCGGTCATCGGCATCCTCGACACCAACTGCGACCCCGACGAGGTGCAGTACCCGATCCCGGGTAACGACGACGCGATCCGCTCCGTCACGCTGCTCACCCGCATCGTGGCCGACGCCGCGGCCGAGGGTCTCATCCAGCGCCACCAGAAGCCCGAAGAGGGCGCCGAGCAGGCCGAGCCGCTCGCCGAGTGGGAGCAGGAGCTGCTCGCGCAGTCGTCCGACGAGGTCCAGTCGAGCGCCGAGACCGCCAAGGCCGCTGACGCCGACCTGGCCGAGGCCAAGGCCGACTCCGCCGACGTCATCGCCGAGGGCGAGGCCGACGCCGAGGCCGTCGAGGCCGAGGCGACCGACGCCGAGTCCAAGTAAGTCTTCGAGACAGAAGGTTCCAGTCAGAACATGGCAAACATCAGCATCGCCGACATCAAGGCTCTCCGTGAGCAGCTCGGCACCGGCATGGTCGACACCAAGAAGGCGCTCGAGGAGGCCGACGGCAACGTCGAGAAGGCCACCGAGATCCTGCGCCTGAAGGGTGCGAAGGGCAACGCCAAGCGCGCCGACCGCTCCACCAGCGAGGGCCTCGTCGCCGCCAAGGAGAACGGCAACGGCACCGCCACGATGATCGAGCTCGCCTGCGAGACCGACTTCGTCGCCAAGGGCGAGAAGTTCGTCGCGCTGGCCGACAAGGTGCTCGACGCGGCCGCGGCCGCCGGCGCCACCACCGTCGAGGAGGCCCTCGCGGCCCCCGCCGGCAGCCAGACCGTCGCCGAGCTCATCGGTGACGAGGCCGCCATCCTCGGCGAGAAGGTGGAGCTCCGCCGCATCGCCGTCGTGAACGGCGAGCACTTCGCGATCTACCTGCACAAGACCTCCAAGGACCTGCCCCCGCAGGTCGGTGTCGTGCTCGGCTACGCCGGCGACGACGCGGAGACCGCCCGCAGCATCGCGCAGCACATCTCGTTCGCGAACCCGACCTACCTCAGCCGCGAGGACGTCCCGGCCGACGAGGTCGAGAACGAGCGTCGTATCGTCGAGGAGATCTCGCGCAACGAGGGCAAGCCCGAGGCCGCGCTCCCGAAGATCATCGAGGGTCGCCTCGGCGCCTACTTCAAGCAGGTCGCCCTGCTCGAGCAGGAGTACGCCCGCGACAACAAGCTCACCATCAGCCAGGTGCTGAAGGAGTCGGGTCTCACCGTCTCCGGCTTCGCCCGGTTCAAGGTCGGCGCATAAGCAGACGATGAAGGAGTCCGGATCGTGAAAACGGTCCGGACTCCTTTTCTGTGCGCCACCGACTAGCATCGACCAGAACCACACACGGAAGGACGCTATTCACGTATGTCGGCAGTCAACAAGAGACGCAGGGTCCTTCTGAAACTCTCCGGCGAGGCGTTCGGCGGCGGCCAGCTCGGCGTCAACCCGGACATCGTCAGCAGCATCGCCCGTGAGATCGCCCAGGCGGCTCAGGATGTGGAGATCGCCATCGTCGTCGGCGGCGGCAACTTCTTCCGCGGCGCCGAGCTGTCGCAGCGCGGCATGGACCGCGGCCGCGCCGACTACATGGGCATGCTCGGCACGGTCATGAACTCGCTCGCGCTGCAGGACTTCCTGGAGCAGGCCGGAGCCGAGACGCGCGTCCAGTCCGCCATCTCGATGACCCAGGTCGCCGAGCCCTACATCCCGCGCCGAGCAGAGCGACACCTCGAGAAGGGCCGTGTCGTCATCTTCGGCGCCGGCGCCGGCCTGCCCTACTTCTCCACCGACACGGTCGCCGCGCAGCGCGCGCTGGAGATCAGCGCCGACGTCGTGCTCGTCGCCAAGAACGGCGTCGACGGCATGTACGACGACGACCCGCGCACCAACCCCGACGCCCGCAAGATCGACCAGATCACGCACCAGGAGGCGCTGCAGCAGAACCTGAAGGCGGTCGACTCGACCGCGCTCAGCCTCTGCATGGACAACGGGATGCCGATGCGCATCTTCGGCATCGAGCCGGCGGGCAACGTCACCGCGGCTCTGCTCGGCGCCGAGATCGGGACACTGCTCGGCTGAGCCGGGCGGCCTCGCAATAGACTAGACACCGACCCACCGATCTGAAGGAGAGACCGTGATCGCGGATGTGATTTCCGACGCACGCCAGCGCATGAGCAAGACCGTGGACGCGGCGAGGGAGGACTTCGGCACCGTGAGCGCGGGCCGCGCCAACCCGGCTCTCTTCCAGAAGGTGCTCGTGGACTACTACGGCTCGCCGACCCCGCTGGCCCAGCTGGCCGGTCTGCAGAACCCGGAGGCGCGCGTCCTTCTCGTCACGCCGTACGACAAGTCGGCGCTGAAGGAGATCGAGAAGGCGATCGTCAACATGCCGAACCTGTCGGCGAACGTCGGCAACGACGGCGAGATCGTCCGCGTGACGCTCCCCGAGCTCACCGAGGACCGCCGCAAGGAGTTCGTCAAGATCGTGCGCGGCAAGGGCGAGGACGCCAAGGTGGCCATCCGCAACATCCGCCGCAAGGCCAAGGACGACCTCGACGCCCTCAAGGGCGAGGTCGGCGACGACGAGGTGGCGCGCGGCGAGAAGGAGCTCGAGACCATCACCCGCACGCACGTCGACGCCGTCGACGAGGCGCTGAAGCGCAAGGAAGCCGAGCTCCTCGAGGTCTAGCCCATGACCGAGGACAGTTCATCCCGGCCGCCCACCCCACCCGCGGCGGCGACGCCTCCGGTCGGGGCGCAGCCGTCGGGGGCTCCGTCCCGCCGGGCCAAGCCGCGGTCGCGCGACGAGCTGCGGGCGCAGGTGCAGGCCACGCGCGCCGACTTCGAGCGCCAGGTGCAGGCCCGCAAGGCGCAGCTGGATGCGACCAACGAGCGCATCGCGGCGCGCACCGGCCGCAATCTGATCCTGGCCATCGTGATCGGCGTGGCGGTCGGGGCGGTCGTCGTGGTCAGCCTGATCTTCATCAAGCAGCTGTTCCTGGTGTTCGGCATCGCCATGATCGGCTTCGCCGCCTTCGAGCTGGCGCAAGCGTTCCGCGGCGCCGGGCGGCGGGTGCCGCGCATCCCGACGGTGGCGGCCGCGGTAGGGATCGTGCCGGCCGCCTTCTATCTGCACGCCGGCGGACAGCTGGTGGCGCTTTCGGCCGGCATCGTCCTGGTGGTGCTGTGGCGACTGGTGGAGCTCGTCGTCCCGGCCGGGCGAACGGGTCCCAAGGCGCTGGGTCTCGACCTCCTCTGGTCGGTGTTCGTCCAGCTGTACGTCACTCTGCTCGGCAGCTTCGTCATCCTGCTCCTCGCTGAGGACGGGGGCGAGTGGTGGGTGCTGGCGTTCCTCATCCTCGTGGTGTCGGTGGACACCGGCGCCTACGTGAGCGGGCTGTCGTGGGGCAAGCACCCGATGGCGCCGACCATCAGCCCCAAGAAGACGTGGGAGGGGTTCGCGGGCGCGAGCGCGGCGGCGATCATCGCGGGCATCCTGCTCGCGGTGTTCATGATCGGCGAGCCGTGGTGGTTCGGCATCCTCTTCGGCGTCGTGGTGCTGCTGACGGCGACGGCAGGCGACCTGGCGGAGTCGCTCATCAAGCGCGACCTGGGCATCAAGGACATGAGCTCGTGGCTGCCCGGCCACGGAGGGTTCCTCGACCGGCTCGACTCCATCCTGCCGTCGGCAGCGGTCACGTACGTGCTGTTCCTCATCTTCCGATGACAGAATGGGGGCGTGAGCACCTTCCCCGCAACCCCAAGTCCCAGCAGGGGTACGACGTCGAGCAGGTGGATGAGTTCCTCCTCACCGCACGCCGCGCGTACGACGGCGACGAGTCGGCGCCCGACCTGACGGCGGCGGACATCCGGCACACGGCCTTCGCGATGCAGAAGGGCGGCTACTCGACCACGCACGTCGACGCGGCCCTCGAACGCCTGGAGGACGCCTTCGCCGCCCGGGAGCGGGACGCGGCACGGGCACAGGCCGGAGACGCCGCCTGGTTCGAGGACGCGCGCACCACGGCGCAGGTGGTCCTCAATCGGCTCGACCGCCCGCTGGGGCACCGGTTCGACCGTGTCAGCATCCTGACCCTCGGGTACAACCGCAACGACGTCGACCGTTTCGCGAACCGTCTGGTGCGCTACTTCCAGGACGGCCGGCCGATGAGCGTCGAGGAGGTTCGGACGGTCACATTCCGTGAGCAGCGCGGCGGATATCGCGAGGTCCAGGTCGATCTGCTGCTCGACGCCGTCACCGACGTCATGCTGGCGGTTCGCTGAGTGCGGGGGCGGAATCTTGGGTTTTCCGGCGATCTCCGTTATCGTTCTGTGATCGTGGGTAGACGAGCAGCTGAAGCGGAGATCGTACCGCTGACTCCGGCCAACCCGGTCGGGGTCGCGTTCAAGCGATCCAGGCGTCCGCATGTCCGTTCGCGTGCCGCCATCGCGGGCTTCGCCTTCATCGCCGTGGCCGGGTTCGCCCTGGTCAACGTCATCGACCCGTTCTCGGGCACGACGACCACGCCGGCGTATGCGGAGTCGCTGCAGCAGATCCCGACGACCCAGCGCTACGAAGGTGCGCCCGCCCAGGAGCTGACGGCTCCGGATGCCCCGGCGCAGACGATCACGCGCGAGGCCGTCTCGGTGAAGGCCAAGCCCACCCCGACTCCGACGCCGACCCCCACCCCGACGGCATCGAAGAAGTCGTCCTCGTCCTCGTCCTCGGGCAACAGCAATCCGACCGCGCCGATCCCCACCGCCGGTACCGCGCGCGACCTGGGTTACCAGATGATGCAGGCGCGCGGCTGGGGCGACGACCAGTGGGGCTGCCTCGACTCGCTGTGGAGCCGCGAATCCGGCTGGCGCGTGAACGCCTCCAACCCCAGCGGCGCGTACGGCATCCCGCAGGCCCTTCCGGGCAGCAAGATGGGCCCCGGATGGGAGACCGACGCCTCGGTGCAGATCAACTGGGGTCTCGGCTATATCGCCGGCCGCTACGGCACCCCGTGCGGCGCCTGGGCGCACTCCGAGTCCTCCGGCTGGTACTGATCCGTCCAGTACGGCGACGCGCCTAGACTGGACGCATGCCGCGCTCCAACCGTCCCCGAGGCCGCTCTGCCGGCCGCCGGGAGGAGGAGCCGGACGGACTCGACCGCCTGCTCGCCGGCTGGCGGCGCACGGAGACCCGGCGCGGCGTCGAGTGGAACGTTCAGCCGGTCTCCGCCGTCCAGGCGCAGAAGACGTACTCCTGCCCGGGCTGCGGGCGTGATATCCCGCCCGGGACCGCCCACCTCGTGGCGTGGCGTGCCGACGGCGTCCTCGGCGACGCCGCCGACCTCGCGGCGCGGAGACACTGGCACGAGTCCTGCTGGAGGATCGCATGAGCACCGAAGGAACCACCACCGAGATCCGCGGCGGCGTCGAGCTGCCCGCCCGGCGCGAGGACATCGAACTGCGCACCCGGGACGGGTTGACGCTCGTCGGGGAGTTGGCGAGTCCGCTGGACCGCGAGCCCGTGGCGACGCTCGTCACCCTGCACCCGCTGCCGACCGCAGGCGGGTTCATGGACTCGCACATCCTCCGCAAGGCCGCCGCCCGGTTGCCCGCCCTGGCAGACATCGCCGTGCTGCGCTTCAACACGCGCGGCACGGCGTCGCCGCGCGGACGCAGCGAGGGCGCCTTCGACGACGGCGTGGGGGAGCGCTACGACGTGGAGGCCGCCATGGCGTTCGTCGCCGAGCGCGGGCTGCCGCACCCGTGGCTGGTCGGGTGGTCCTTCGGCACCGAGCTCGCGCTCATGTACGGCCGCGAGCTCCCGGTCGACGGCGTCATCCTGCTGTCGCCGCCGCTCCACCGCGCCAAGCCGAACCACGTGGCCGCGTGGGCGGGGGAGACGCGCCCGGTCGTCGCGCTCATTCCGGAGCACGACGACTTCCTGCGGCCCGCCGAGGCCGAGCAGAAGTTCGCGTCGTTCCCGCAGATCGAGCTGGTCGACGTCGAGGGTGGCAAGCACCTGTGGGTGGGCGAGAACCAGACGCGCCGCGTGCTCACCGAGATCGTGCAGCGGGTGAACCCGTCGGCGCTGCCGCTGCCGACCGAGTGGCCGTCGGCGGCGGGAGCCTGAGCTACAGCTCGTTCTGCCGCGGGATCACGACCTGCTTCACGATCAGCAGGATGGCCGCGGCGAACGGGATGGCGACGAGCGCGCCGAGGATGCCGAGCAGCGTGCCGCCCGCGAGGGCCGCGACCACGACCAGGGCGCCGGGCACGGACACCGCGCGGTTCATGATGCGCGGGCTCAGCACGTACGCCTCCACCTGCATGTAGATCAGGTAGTAGATCGCGGCGGCGATCGCGGTCGGCGTCCCGGAGAGGAAGCAGGCCGCCACGATGATGACCGAGCCGGTGATGGTTCCGACGAGCGGGATCAACGAGAAGAAGAACGCGATCGACGCGAGCAGGATGGGGAACTTCGCGCCGATCACCGTCAGGAAGATCGCGCTGAGCACGCCGTTGACGAGAGCGAGCGACACCTGGCCCATGACGTACTTGCCGACCGAGTCGGTGATCTGGTCTCCGATGTCGGCGAAGCGCGCGCGCCGGGAGGCGGGGACGAGCTGGTACGCCGACCGCTTGATGCTCGGCAGCGACGCGGTGAAGTAGATGGTCAGGATGATCACGATGATGACGCCGAAGAGGCCCTGGACGATCCCGACGCCGGTCTGCAGCACCTTGGAGGTGATGTCCGGCAGGTTCTGCTGCAGCCACTGGGTGACGGCGTCGATGTTCTGCTGATTGACGATGCCGGGGAACTGGTGCTGGAGGCTGAGGAACCACTTCTCCGCGTCGCCGTTGTTCACCCAGTTGATGGTGTTCTGCACCAGCTGGGAGGCCTGGTCGACGGCGATCGGCACGATCGCCCAGATCAGGCCGACGAAGGCCCCGATGATGACGACGAGGGCTACCACGAGCGCCAGCCAGCGCGGGAAGCGCCGACGCTCGAGGAAGGAGATCAGCGGCTCGATGCCGAGCGCCAGGAACAGCGCGGCACCGATGTAGGTGATGATCGTGGCGAGGCTGACGATGGCGCTCAGGATGAGCAGACCCAGGCCGACGCCGAGGACGCCGATGAGACCGAGGCGGAACGGGTTCTGGATCTTCACGTGTTCCCCCTGGGATCAGTCGCGGTCTGCGGTCACCTTCTCGGCCTGCTGCAGGACGCCCCGGAGGTTCTCGAAGTACCCGGCCACGGCCTCACGCTCGATCCTAATCTGGGCCAGGCGCTCCTCGGCGTCGGCGACCAGGCGTTGCGTGCGCTCTTCGGTCTCGGCCAGAAGCGCGTCGGAGCGCTCCTCGGCGTCCCGGATGATCGCGGCCGCCGTGTCCTCGGCCTTCTTGCGGGCCTCGGTGACGGTGCGCCGGGCTTCGGTCTCGAAGGCCTCCGCCTCGGAGCGGGCCTGCGCGGTGCGCTTGACCGCGTCCGCCAGCTGGACGTTCGCCTCGTCGAGGTACTTCTGCGTCTGGGCCACGGCCTCCTGGTGGCGGGCGAGGTACTCCTTCTCGGCCTCGTCGCGGCGGGCGCGGAGCTCGACGTCGAGGTCGATGCGGGCCTGCTCCATCTCGCGCGTGCGCGCATCGACCTCCTCGAGGGTGGTCGTGCGGAGAGTCGTCAGCTCGGTGTCGAGCGCCGCGCGGGCGCCGGCGGCCTCCTGCTCGAAGGCGGCCGTGCGCTCGGCGAGCTCGGCCTCCAGGGCGGTGCGCGCCTCGGCGACCTCGCGGGCGAGCTCCGCGCGCGCCTCGGCTGTCTCCTTCTCGAGGGCGACCCGGGTCTGCTGCGCCTCGTCGGCGATCGTCAGGCGCGAGCGCTCCGCCTCGCGCTCGAGCTCGAGGCGCTGCTGCTCCCGCTGGTCGGCGAGCTCGTTCGCGGTCGCCTCGCGCTTGTCGGCCAGGTCGGTGGTGGTGTTCCGGATGTCCTCGGCGAGGCGGCTGCGCGTCTGGTCCGACTCGGCGGCGAGTGCGCTCTTGGTCTGCGCGACCTCGGCCGCGAGGGCCTTCTTGGTCTGCTCGACCTCAGCGACCAGCGCCGACTTCGTCGTCGTCACCTCGGTCTCGAGCGCGGACTTCGTCTGCTCGACCTCCGCGGCGAGCTCCGCCTTGGTCTGCTCGACCTCGGCGGCCAGCTCGGTCTGCGTGCGCGCGACCTCGTCGGCCAGGGCGGCCTTCGTCGTGGTGACCTCGGCTTCGAGCGCCTTCTTCGTCTGCTCGACCTCCGCCGCGAGGGCCGCCTTGGTCGTGGTGACCTCCGTCTCCAGGCTCGACCGGGTCTGCTCGACCTCGGCGGCGAGGGAGGTGGTGGTCGACTCGACCTCGGCGGCGAGGCGCGCGCGGCCCGCGGTCAGCTCGGCCTCGACGGCGCTGCGTTCGCGGGCGATCTCGTCGGCCAGCGCCGAGCGGGCGGTGTCGACTTCGGTCGCGAGCTCCGCTCGGAGGTCGGCGGCCTCCGCCTCCAGCTCGCGGCGCTGGCGCTCGGCGTCCGCGGCCAGGCGGGCACGGGTCTGCTCGACCTCGGCAGCCAGTTCGCTCGCGGTCTGCTCGCGGTCGGCGGCCAGCTGAGCGGCGGTTGCGGCTCGATCGGCCTCCAGGGCCGTCCGGGTTTCGGTCGTCTCCTTCTGGAGCGTGGTCCGCGTCTGCAGCACGTCGTCGGCGAGCTGCGTGGTGGTGCGCTCGACCTCTTCCGCGAGGGCGGTCTTGGTCGTGGTGACCTCGCTCTCGAGCGCGGCACGGGTGGAGGTGACCTCGTTCTCCAGGGCGGACCGGGTGGTGGCGACCTGCGTCTCGAGCTCCGACTTCATGCGCGACACCTCTTCGGCCAGCGCCGAACGGGTGCGGGTGACCTCGTCGGCGAGCTCCGCCTTGGTGCGCTCCACCTCGTCCGCGAGCGCGCTGCGGGTCGTGGTGACGTCGGCCTCGAGCGCGGATCGCGCCTGCTCCACCTCGGCGGCGAGGGCGGACTTCGTCTGCTCGACCTCGGCGGCGAGGGACTTGGTGGTCTGCTCCACCTCGGTCGCGAGCGCCAGCCGGCGCGTCTTCTCCTCGTTCTCGAGATCGGCGCGGGTCTGCGCCGCGGCGGCGGCGAGCTCCGACCGCTGCTCCTCGACCTCGGCGGCCAGGTCGGCGCGGGCCTGCGCGGCCTCGGCGGCGAGGGCGTTGCGCGTCTCGGCCTCCTCTGCGGCGAGGCGGTCGGCGGTCTCGGCGACGCGACGGTCGAGCTCCAGGCGGGTCTGGGCGGCCTCGCGCTCGAATGCCGCGCGGTCCTCTGCCAGCGCGTTCTCGAGCTCGGCCCGACGGGAGGCGATGGTCCGGTCGAGTTCGGCGGCCTCGGCGCGGGCGGCCTCCGCCTCGCGGGAGGCCACGGCCTTCAGCTCGGCGGCCTCGCGGTCGGCCTCGGCTCGCACCGCCGCGGCCTCCCGCTTGCTCGTCGCGCGCAGCTCCGCCGCCTCGGTGGCGACGGCGCCGCGGATGGCGGCCGCCTCGCGCATGGCGTCGTTGAGCAGGGTCTCCTTGTCGGCCCGGGTCTTGGTGAGCAGCTCTCCCGACTCGATCTGCGCATCCTCGAGCAGCGTCGTGGCGCGCGCCTGGGCGTCGGCCAGGATGCGCTCGGCCTGCGCGGCCGCGGCCTTCTTGACCTTCTCGATCTCGGCGGCCACGCCCGCGCGCAGCTTCTCAGCGTCGATGTCGGCCTGGGCGATCAGGCGGGTGGACTGCTCCTCGGCGACCCGGAGGGTGTTCTCGAGCTTCGTGCCGAGCCCGGAGTACGTCGGGCTGCCGACCTCCTCGATCTCGGCGTTGAGGTCGTCGATGCGGGCCTGCAGCCGCTTGATCTCCTTGGCGGAGTCGGCCGCCTTGGTGTTGGACGCGATCAGCTCGCGACGCAGCTCCTGCAGCGCCTTGTCGACCTCGTCCTTGTCATAGCCGCGGAAGGCCTGCGTGAAGGTGGATTCGTCGGTGGCCACTGTTGTTACTCCTGGGGATGTTCGGGTCGACCCGCCTCACGCGCGCCGCGACGATCCTACAATTCGCGGGTGTACGCCCGCACGGGGGGTGCCGAAAGCGTCCAGGCAAGGGTTAGCTGCCTTTCAGGCATGTCCGGTATCGTCGTGTGACTGTGCCCGCCCCCGAACTTCGGCACATGAGGAGTCCTGCTTGCGTTTCGTACTCGCCATCGTCGCGTTCGTCGTCGCCGCGGTCATGATCGTGGCCGGCATCGCGCAGCGCACCGTCTTCGCGCCGCCGACCCGCATCGAGGCCGGCGCGACCGTCTCCGGAGACCCGCGTTACCTGGTGATCGACGGCTCCGCGCTCAACGCCCACCCCGGGCAGCAGACCCTGACGATCTCTGACGCCCCCGCGGGCGCCACGCCGGTCGTGGCTTACGGCCGTACAGCGGACGTCAAGGCGTGGCTCGGCGACCAGAAGTACGTCGCCGTGCGCTATCAGAAGTCCACCGGTGACCTGACGACGAAGGCCGTGACGCCGAAGCCGACCGCGTCGAGCAGTGAGGAGTCGAGCTCCACCGCGACGCCGGCTCCCACTCCGACGCCCGCCGCGACGGCGGGTGCGACCACCGGGTCGTCGACCGCCGCGACCGCGGGGCCCAACCCGGCGGGCTCGGACCTCTGGCTCGAGGAGTTCGACGGCGAGGCCGCCCAGGTCACCCGCATGAACATCCCGGACGACGTGAGCGTCATCGTCGCCACCGACGGCACGAAGGCGGCGCCGTCGCGCCTCACCGTGACGTGGCCCGTCGACTCCAGCACGCCGTGGGCCTTCCCGCTCATCATCGGCGGGCTCATCCTCCTCGTCATCGGCATCGCCCTGTACCTCTGGGGCCTGTACACCCACCGCCGCTCGCGCGGCCCGCGCCGCAAGAGCGGCCCGAAGATGCCGAAGCTTCCCAAGGCCCCCAAGTACAAGCCCACCGCCATGATCGAGACCACCCCGCGAGGCCGCCGTTCCAGCCGCCGCGCCCGCGTCATCCTGCCCGTCGCCGTGGCCGGCGCCCTGGCCCTCACCGGCTGCACGACCGGCACGGATGCTGCCACGACGCCGTCGAAGACCGCGACCCCGCTCGCGACGGAAGCGCCCGACGCGCAGGGGCAGCTGCCGCCCGCCGTGACGGTTCCGCAGCTGGAGCGGATCGTGAAGCGCATCTCGGATGCGGCGGCACAGGCCGACGCCAAGGCCAGCCCCGACCTCGCCAAGGCGCGCTTCACGGGCCCGGCGCTGCAGCTCCGCACCGCGAACTACGCCATCCGCGCGAAGAAGGCCGACGAGCCGGCGCTGCCCGCCATCCCGGCGAGCCCGATCGTGCTCTCGCTCCCGCAGGCGACCGACGCGTGGCCGCGCACTGTCGCCGCCGTCATCGACAGCCCCAAGGACGCGAAGGGCAACGCCCAGGCGCCCATCGCGCTGACGCTCGTGCAGGCGACGCCGCGCGACAACTACCAGGTGGAGTACGCCGTCTCGCTCGAGCCCAAGGCCAAGGTGCCGAACCTCGCACCGGCGAGCATCGGCTCCGCGGTCGTCCCGCCGGACTCGAAGCTGCTCGCCCTCCCGCCGGAGAAGGTGGCCGCGGCGTACGGCGACATCCTGATGAACGGCGACAAGAGCCAGTACGCGAGCCTGTTCAGCGCGGAGGGCGACACCCTGCGCACCCAGGTCGGCGCCGACTGGAAGGCCAAGCAGAAGGCGGCCGTCCCCGCTACGGCGTCGCTGACGTTCACGAGCGCGCCCGGTGACGGCAAGGACGTCGCCATGGCGACCAACGACTCCGGTGCGATCGTCTGGACAGACCTTAAAGAGTCGCAGGTGCTGAAGGTCGTTGAGGCGGGCGCCGAGGTGAGCGCCGGTGCGACCGCTGCCGCGCTCAGCGGGGTCGCGTCTTCGAAGACCGGCATCCAGTCCGACTTCGGCTACCAGCTCGCCTTCTACGTGCCGCCGGCGGGTTCCGACGCCAAGATCACCCTGCTCGGGTTCGCGCAGGGCATGACCTCGGCCGAGCAGATCCCGTAACGCAGGGCGGCGACGCGAGTATCCTGAAGAGTCGTGCTCGGGCATGATCGAGCACCGTCACGTGGAGGATCAATGAGCAACGTCCCGCCCCCGCCCACCAACCTGCGCGGGGCCGTCGACCTCAGCTCGCTCGTCAACCGTCCGGCTCCCGCCGCCGGGGCAGCGAGTGGCGCGGCCGGTGCGCCCGCCGGGCAGCCGACGGGTGATCTGACCCTGCCGAGCCTGTATTTCGAGGGCACCGACGCCAACTTCAACGACTTCATCGACCTGTCGATGCGGGTGCCGATCGTCGTCGGGCTGGGCACCGAGCGGTCGGAGCAGTGGCAGCAGTTCGCCCCGGTGCTCGACCGCGCCGTGGGGAGGTTCCAGGGCCGCCTGGTCAGCGTGAAGATCGACGTGGATGCGAACCCGCAGCTCACGCAGGCGTTCCAGGCGCAGGCGGTTCCCACGGTGGCCGCGCTGGTCGCCGGCCGCCCGGTGCAGCTGTTCGCCGGTGTCGTCGCCGAGGACCAGCTCCGCGACGTGTTCGAGCAGCTGCTGCAGCTCGCCGCGCAGAACGGCGTGACCGAGTCGGTGACCGTCGAGAGTGGCGCTGACGGCGCGGACTCCGACGTCGCGGCCGCGGAGCCGGCTCCCGAGCCTCCGCTCCCGCCCCTGCACCAGGAGGCGTACGAGGCGATCGATCGCGGGGATTATGAGGGCGCCATCCGCGCCTACCGCACGGCGATCGCCCAGGACCCGCGAGACACCATGGCCGCCGCGGGCCTGGCGCAGGTCAGCCTCCTCGCCCGGCTCAGCGGCCACTCGGCCGACGAACTGCGGACCGCGGCCGCCGAGGCGCCGCGTGACGCGGAGGCGCAGCTCGGGGTCGCCGACCTCGACATCTCCGGCGGTCACGTCGAGGACGCCTTCGACCGGCTCCTCACGCTCTTCCCGTCGCTCGACGCCGCCGGCAAGGAGCAGGTGCGGGCCCGCATCCTCGAGTATTTCGAGATCGTGGGTGTGGACGACCCGCGAGTCGGCAAGGCCAGGGCTAGGCTGGCGTCGCTGCTGTACTGAGCCCGACCCCCACGGGCCGCGGTCGGCGGCGTCTCTCGTCCCGCTCACCGCTCAGGAGTGATGGCCCATGTCTCGTGTGCTCGTCGTCGGAGGCACCGGCCTGGCCGGCCGCGCCGTCACCGCCGAGGCGATCGAACGCGGCCACGACGTGGTCGTCGCCGCGCGGCGGGTGCCCGACGACGACGCCGACGCCTACGTGAACGGCGCCGCCTACGTCACGGCGGACCTGGTGACCGGCGCGGGCCTCGAGGAGGCGGTGGACGGCGTCGACGTCATCGTCGACGCCAGCAACGCGGTCGGCAAGCAGGCGGCGCACGTCTTCGCCGTCGGCGCGCAGAACCTGGTCCACACGGCGGCGCGTTTCGGCGTGCACCGTGCGGTGGTCCTCTCGATCGTGGGCGTGGACGGGTCCTCCTACGGCTATTACCGCGCGAAGGCCGCGCAGGAGCGGGCGTACCGGGAGTCTCCGCTCGACACCCGGATCGTGCGGGCGACCCAGTTCCACGACTTCGTCACGGCGATCTTCGACCGCGGGCGTCCCCTGGGAGTGCTGCTCACCCCGAGCGGCACCCGGTTCCAGCCCATCGCGGTGACCGATGTCGCGCGCGTGCTGGTCGACGTGGCCGAGGGTGCCGGCGAGCCGGACAGCGTCCGCCACATCGGCGGACCGCGCGTGGAGTCGGCGCGCTCGCTCGCCGAGCAGTGGAAGCGCGCGAGCGGCAGCCGCCGCTACATCCTCCCGATCCGCCTCGGCGGGGGACTGGGCGCCACCTGGCGTGCGGGCCGCAATCTCGTCCCCGAGCACGCCGTCGACGGCGTGCACTACGGCGCCTGGGTCGACTCCCGCGCCTGAGCGCCGCAGGAGCCGACTGCAGGCGGAGCGTCAGCCGCGGGGCTTCAGGTACAGCGCCCCGAGCGGCGGCAGGGTCAGCACGGCGGAGGCCGGGCGTCCCATCCACGGGTCGTCCGTGGCGGTCACCGCGCCGAGGTTGCCCACGCCCGATCCGCCGAAGGTCTCGGCGTCCGTGTTGAGCAGCTCCTCCCACTCGCCGGCGAAGGGCAGGCCGATGCGGTAGTCGCTATGCGGCGCCCCCGAGAAGTTGAACACCACGGCGATCGGCGACCCGTCGGCGTCCTTGCGGAGGAACGCGATGACGTTGCCTTGCGCGTCGGACCCGTCGAGCCATTCGAACCCCTGTGGCTCGTTGTCGCGCGCCCACAGCTGCGGGTTGTCCTTGTACACGGCGTTGAGCTGGGCCACGAGGTTCCAGAGGCCGCGGTGCGCCGGCTGGTCGAGCATCCACCAGTCGAGTCCGCGCTCCTCGCTCCACTCCGACAGCTGCCCGAACTCCTGGCCCATGAACAGCAGCTGCTTGCCGGGGTGCGCCCACATGAAGGCGAGGAACACCCGGGCGTTCGCCAGCTGCTGCCAGTGGTCACCGGGCATCTTGCCCAGCAGCGACCCCTTGCCGTGCACGACCTCGTCGTGGCTGATCGGCAGGAGGAAGTTCTCGCTCCACGCGTAGACGAACGAGAACGTGATCTCGCCGTGGTGGTAGCTGCGGTACATCGGGTCCTCGTGGATGTACTGGAGCGCGTCGTGCATCCAGCCCATGTTCCACTTGAGGCCGAAGCCGAGGCCGCCGGATGAGGTGGGCGCTGTGACACCCGGGTAGCTGGTCGACTCCTCGGCGATCATCACCGTGCCGGGGTTGCGCTTGTACGCGGTCGCGGTGACCTCCTGCAGGAACCCGATCGCCTCCAGGTTCTCCCGGCCGCCGTGGATGTTCGGCTCCCACTCGCCGTCGTTGCGGGAGTAGTCGAGGTACAGCATCGAGGCGACGGCGTCGACGCGGAGGCCGTCGACGTGGAACTCCTCCAGCCAGTACAGCGCGTTGGCGACGAGGAAGTTGCGCACCTGCGAGTTGCCGTAGTCGAAGATGTACGTGCCCCAGTCCTTGTGCTCGCCGCGGCGCGGGTCCGCGTGCTCGTACAGCGGCTGGCCGTCGAACCGGGCGAGCGCCCAGTCGTCCTTGGGGAAGTGGCCCGGCACCCAGTCGAGGATGACGCCGATGCCGGCCTGGTGCAGCCGGTCGATGAGGTACTTGAGGTCGTCCGGGTGACCGAAGCGGCTCGTCGGCGCGTAGTAGCCGGTCACCTGGTAGCCCCACGATCCGCCGAAGGGATGCTCGGCGAGCGGCAGGAACTCCACGTGCGTGTAGCCGAGCGCGCCGACGTAGTCGATCAGCTCGTCCGCCGCCTCGCGGTAGCCGAGCCCCGGCCGCCACGAGCCGAAGTGCAGCTCGTAGACGCTCATCGGGCCCGCGTGCGGGTCGTGCGCGGCGCGGGAGGCCATCCACTCGTCGTCCTCCCACGCGTGGCGGCTGACGGTGACGCGGGACGCGGTCGCGGGCGGCGTCTCGGCGAGCTGGGCCAGCGGGTCGATCTTGCGCACCCAGCGGCCGTCCTGCGCGAGGATGTCGAACTTGTAGATCTCGCCCTCGCCGAGGCCGGGGACGAACAGCTCCCAGACGCCCGACGAGCCCATGTTGCGCATCGAGTACAGCGTGCCGTCCCAGCCGTTGAAGTTCCCGACGACGCGGACCGCGCGCGCGTGCGGCGCCCACACGGTGAAGGAGGTGCCGACGACGCCGCCGAGATCGCGCACATGTGCGCCGAGCGCGGTCCAGAGCGTCTCGTGGCGGCCCTCGCCGATCAGGTGCAGGTCGAGCTGTCCGATGGTGGGAAGGAAGCGGTAGGGGTCGTCCGCGGTCCACGTGCTGCCGTCGTCGTAGCGCGCCTCGATCTGGTACGCGCCGGGTCCGACGATGTCGACGCCCTGCCACACGCCGTAGCCGAGGTGGGCCAGTTCGATGTGCGCGCCGGTCGACAGCACCGCGAAGACCTCGCGGGCCAGCGGCCGGAGGGTGCGGATGACGGTGACCGGGTCGGCGACGCCGGGCGCGTTCACCTGGTGCTGCCCGAGCACCGAGTGCGGGTCGTGGTAGCTGCCGGCGGCGATCGTGGCGAGCACGGTCTCGTCGATGGCGGGCAGTTCGACGGCGGCGGCGCCTTCGGGGATCGGGGACATGGTGCGGCTCCTCAGCTCTCGGTCGGCGGTCACAGCGGGCGGACGGACAGGATGTGCACGGGCTCGGTGAAGGCGTCCAGACGCACGTAGTTGTCGGTGCCCCAGGTCCAGCGCTGGCCGGTCACCCGGTCCTTCACCTCGAACTGCCGCCCGAACGGGATCCCGAACCGGGTGGGGTCGAGGTGGATGATCGTCTCGCGCACCGAGTGCGGGTCGACGTTCGCGACCACGATGACCGCGTCGGCCTTGCCGCTGCGGGTGAAGCGGCCGTCGAGGTACTTGGAGTAGACGAGGATGCTGTCGTCGTCGCTCCAGTGGATCGACAGGTTGCGCAGCTGCCGGAGCGCCGGGTGCTCGCTCCGCGCCCGGTTGAGCATGGTCAGGTAGCCCGCGAGCGAGCGTCCCTCCTGCTGCGCGCGGGTGTAGTCGCGCGGCCGGTACTCGTACTTCTCGTTGTCGATGTACTCCTCGGCTCCCGGCCGGGCCACGTTCTCGAACAGCTCGTAGCCGGAGTACACGCCCCACGTCGGTGCGGCGGTGGCGGCGATCGCGGCACGCACCTTGAACGCCGGCTGGCCGCCGAACTGCAGGTACTCGGTGAGGATGTCCGGGGTGTTCACGAACAGGTTCGGCCGCAGGTAGTCCGCCGTCTCGTGCGCGATCGAGTCGAGGAACTCCTCCAGCTCCTCCTTGGTGTTGCGCCAGGTGAAGTACGAGTAGGACTGCTGGAACCCGGCCTTCGCCAGGGTGCGGAGGATGGCGGGCCGCGTGAACGCCTCGGCCAGGAACACCACGTCCGGGTCGGTCTCGTTGACCGTGTGGATGAGCCACTCCCAGAAGTGCAGCGGCTTGGTGTGAGGGTTGTCGACGCGGAAGATGCGGACGCCGAGCGCCATCCAGTGCCGGACGATGCGGAGCACCTCCTGACGGAGCCCCTCGTAGTCGTTGTCGAAGTTGATGGGGTAGATGTCCTGGTACTTCTTCGGCGGGTTCTCCGCATACGCGATCGTGCCGTCGGGGAGGGTGGTGAACCACTCGGGGTGGGTCTGCACCCACGGGTGGTCGGGCGACGCCTGGAGAGCCAGGTCGAGGGCGACCTCGAGGCCCGCCTGCTTGGCCTTCCCGATGAAGAAGGTGAAGTCCTTCTCGGTGCCGAGGTCGGGGTGGATGGCGTCGTGGCCGCCCTCGGCGCTGCCGATCGCCCACGGCGACCCCGGGTCGTTGGGGCCGGCGTCGAGCGTGTTGTTGGGTCCCTTGCGGAACGTGCGGCCGATCGGGTGGATGGGCGGGAGGTAGACGACGTCGAAGCCCATGGCAGCGATCTCGGGCAGGCGCTTCGCCGCCGTGCGGAAGGTGCCGGACTGCCAGGTGCCGTTCGCGCGCTTCTTCGCGCCCTCGGACCGCGGGAAGAACTCGTACCAGCTGCCGACTCCGGCGCGCGTGCGCTCGACCTGGATAGCGCGCGTGGCCGACAGGGACGGCAGGCTCACCACGGGCCGTTCGGCGAGCACCTGCTGGATGCGGTCGTCCACGGCCGCCTGGAAGCGCTCCTCGACGGGCCGCTTGGTGTCCGCGACCACCTTGGCGGCTTCGGAGAGGTGGCGGCGCTCGGCGGTGCTGCGCCGCTTGTCCTTCGACGCTCGCACCAGGAGGTCGTGGCCGATCGTCAGCATGAGCTCGACGTCGATCCCGGCCGGGACCTTCACCTCGGCGTTGTGGTGCCAGGTCGCGTACTCGTCGGCGTACGCCTGCACGCGGTAGCGCCACAGGCCGGTCTGGTCGAGCTGCACCTCCACCTCCCAGCGGTCGGTGCCGGGAGTGAGCGGGTGCATGTGGTGCTCGCTCTGCTGCCCGGCGGGGTCGAGCAGGATGAGGTCCACGCCGATCTTGTCGTGCCCCTCGCGGAACGCGGTCGCACGGAACGGGATCACCTCGCCGCTGAACGCCGTCGCCGCCCACAGCCCCTCATCGACCTGGGGCGAGAGCTCCAGGATCGGGATGCGGGGGAGCAGGGGCTCGTAGTGCGCCGGGGGCGCCGGGGTCGCCGCGGGCGCCGACTCCACGGGGGGTTGCTTCGTGGCCGCCTCGGGCGCGGCGGCTGCTGACTTGGTCGCTGCGTTCTTCACCACGGTCCGAACGTACACTCATTAACCCGCGCGTCATGAGGCTCATCTAAGGTGGAGCGGGTGAAGGCCATCCGTCGATTTACCGTCCGCGCCGTCCTCCCCGACAACCTCTCCGCTCTGGAGGAGATCGCCGGCAACCTCCGCTGGTCCTGGCACGAGCCCACCAAGGAGCTGTTCGCCCGCATCTCGCCCGAGCTGTGGCAGCAGGTCAGACACGATCCGATCGCCCTCCTCGGCGCCGTCGAGCCCTCGCGGCTCGCCGAGCTCGCGGGCGATCAGGGTTACGTCGACTGGGCGAACCACATCCGCGACGACCTCCGCGCCTACCTCAGCGAGCCGCGCTGGTACCAGTCGCTCGGCGAGGGCGCGCCCAAGACCATCGCCTACTTCTCGCCGGAGTTCGGCATCGCCGCCACGCTGCCGCAGTACTCAGGCGGCCTCGGCATCCTCGCGGGCGACCACCTGAAGGCGGCCAGCGACCTCGGCGTGCCGATCGTCGCCGCCGGGCTCTTCTACCGCTCCGGCTACTTCTCGCAGGCGATCACGCCCGACGGGTGGCAGCTGGAGAGCTACCCGGTGCTCGACCCCGACGGCCTGCCGCTCAGCGTGCTCCGCAACCCGGACGGCACGCCGGTGCAGATCTCGCTGGCCCTGCCGGATGGCGTGCTGCACGCGCGCGTCTGGCAGGCCGCGGTCGGTCGCGTGAAGCTGCTCCTGCTCGACACCGACATCCCCGACAACGAGGAGCGCCTGCGCTCGGTCACCGACCGCCTGTACGGCGGCGGGGGAGAGCACCGGCTGCTGCAGGAGCTGCTGCTCGGCATCGGCGGCGTGCGCGCCGTGAAGGCGTGGACCGAGCTGACCGGCGCGCCCGAGGCGGAGGTGTTCCACACCAACGAGGGCCACGCCGGCTTCCTGGGGCTCGAGCGCATCTCCGACCTGATCGGCGAGGGGCTCACCTTCGACCAGGCGCTGCAGGTCGTGCGCGCGGGCACCGTGTTCACGACGCACACGCCGGTCCCGGCCGGCATCGACCGGTTCGACAAGCCGCTGGTCCAGCGGTATTTCTCGACGTCGCTCCTTCCGGGCGTGTCCGTGGACCAGGTGCTCCCGCTCGGTGCGGAGGACTACCCCGGCGGCTCGCCGGACGTCTTCAACATGGCGGTCATGGGCCTGCGCCTCGGCCAGCATGCGAACGGCGTGTCGCAGCTCCACGGCGACGTGTCCCGGCACATGTTCAACGGCCTCTACCCGGGCTTCGACCCGCAGGAGGTGCCGATCGACTCGGTCACGAACGGCGTCCACGCGCCGACGTGGACCGACCCGATGCTCCGCGCCCTCGCCCTGGAGCGCCTGGGCACAGAGGACACCACGCACGCCGACTGGGCCAACAGCGGCGCGGTCAGCGACCTCGACCTGTGGGGCGTGCGCAACCGGATGCGCGAGCAGCTGGTCCAGGACGCCCGGCGCCGACTCGAGCGGGCGTGGGAGGAGCAGAACCCGGGCGGCATCGCCCCCGCGTGGATGGACGACCTGCTCGACCCGAACGTCCTCACCATCGGCTTCGCCCGACGTGTGCCGACGTACAAGCGGCTCACGCTGATGCTGCACGACCCTGACCGGCTGCGCCGCATCCTGACCGACCCGAAGCGTCCGGTGCAGTTCGTGATCGCGGGCAAGTCGCATCCGGCTGACGACGAGGGCAAGCGCCTCATCCAGAAGCTGGTGCAGTTCGCGTCGGAGGCCGACATCCGGCAGCGGATGGTGTTCCTGCCCGACTACGACATCGGGATGGCGCAGCTGCTCTACCCGGGCACGGACGTGTGGCTGAACAACCCGCTCCGCCCCTCGAGGCGTGCGGCACCTCCGGCATGAAGGCCGCGCTGAACGGCGCGCTGAACCTGTCGATCCTCGACGGCTGGTGGAACGAGTTCTACGACGGCGAGAACGGGTGGGCGATCCCGTCGGCGGACGCCGCCGGTGACGGCGCCGAGCGCGACGCGCTCGAGGCGGAGGCGATGTACGACCTCATCGAGCACCAGATCGCGCCGCGGTTCTACGACCGCGACGGCGACGGCGTCCCGACCGCGTGGATCTCCCGCATCCGGCACACGCTGGCCACGCTGTCCGCGCCGCTGTCGGCCGAGCGGATGGTGCGGGAGTACGTGGAGCGCCTGTATGTGCCCGCGGCCTCCTATGAGGACCGCCTGACCGAGGACGACTTCGCCGAGGCGCGCTCGCTCGCCGACTGGAAGGCGAAGGTGGAGGCGGCCTGGCCGGGCGTCAACGTCGCCCACGTGGACGCCGGGGGCGTGGATGCGGTGCCGCAGGTCGGCGACGAGCTCCACGTCCGCGCACTGGTGCACCTGAACGGGCTCGACCCGTCGGACGTCGAGGTGCAGCTCGTCTACGGCCGCAGCCATGACGACGAGCTGACCGACACGCGCCACCAGGCGCTCACGGTCGACACCTCGGTGCCCGGGACGCACGACGCGACCGTCGCGCACGAGTTCGTCGGCACGGTCCGGCTCGCGTGGGCCGGCTCCTTCGGCTACACCGTCCGCGTCGTCCCCGTGAACGACCTGCTCCTCACCCCCGCCGAACTCGGCCTCGTCACCACCGCCTCCTGAGCAGCCCCGCCGCCGAGTCCGCAAAGAGTGCACGCGAGAGGCCGCAGGAGCGTGCAGTCTTTGCGGACTCGATGGTGGGGGTCAGCGGGTCATGCGGACCGCGGGGACGGAGGTGGGGCCGACGGGGTGCGTGGCGGTCGCGCCGTCGCGCGCGAAGCCGTTGCGGCGGTAGAAGGCCTCGGCGCGGGCGTTGCCGTCCATGACCCACAGGTAGGCGGGGGCGTCGCCGATCGCCGCATCGAGCAGGAGCTGACCCGCGCCCGAGCCGTGGGCGTCGGCGAGAACGTAGATGCCCTCCAGTTCGAGCGGGCGGGGGGCGTCGTCGTCGCGCCCCGGTCCGGCGGTCGCCCAGCCGACCACCTCGCCGTCGCGGGAGGCGACGAAGGCGTCCGTCATACCGTCGGAGAGGATGGTGACCCACCCGCGGGCCCGCCGCTCGATGTCGAGCGAGGCGAGGAAGTCCGCGGGCATCCGCCCGGCATACGCCTCGCGCCAGGACAGCACGTGGACGCGCGCGATCGCGCCTGCGTCGTCCACCGTCGCCGGGCGGACCGAGATCGCGCCGGTCATTTCGCGATCCCCGCGTAGGAGCCGCCGGTCGCCGTCAGCAGGTCGCCGGGCGACAGCTCGATGTCGAAGCCGCGCTTGCCTCCCGACACGAAGACGGTGTCGAAGAGCTGCGCGGTCTCGTCCACGACGGTCGGATGCGCGGTCTTCTGCCCGATCGGGCTGATGCCGCCCACGACGTACCCGGTGCGACGCTCGGCGACCGCCGGCTCCGCCATCGTCGCCCGCTTCGCACCGACCGCGGCGGCCAGGGCCTTGAGGTCGAGCATCCCGGTGACGGGAACCACGCCGACCACGAGCCCGAGGTCGGTGTCTGCCAACAGCGTCTTGAACACGCGGTCCGGTTCCACGCTCAGCGCCTCCGCCGCCTCCAGCCCGAACGACGGCGCTGACGGGTCATGCTCATACGGATGCGTCGCGAACGTGATGCCCGCGGCCGTCAGCGCGACCGTGGCCGGCGTCCCCGCCGCAGCCTTCGCGCGCGCCATCAGCCCTCCTCGTCGACCCGCGGGCCGTTCGCCCTGTACAGCTGCATCGACGTGCCGCCGACGAGCCGGACCGTCCCCGGCGGGTACTCGGTCGGGTCCTCGGGAATCGGCACCTCCGTCGACGAGTCCCACAGCAGCTGGTACGACGTGACGCCGGGCGCTGCGGGCAGCGACACCTCCACGTCGTCCTCGACGCCGTGGACGATCAGCAGGATGCGGTTGAACTCCTCGGTGACCGGCGTCGACGCGGCCACGTACTGCAGCGTCCGGTTGGCGGGGGAGTTCCAGTCGTCGTCGTCCATCCGCTGACCGGTCGCGTCATACCAGTCCATGTGGCTGGCGTTCGGCGTCTCCTGGCCCGACACCGCGTAGCGGACCGGCCGGAGCGCGGGGTTGTCCCGTCGCAGCTGCAGCAGGCGCTTGGTCGTCTCGTACAGCTCCCGCTGCTCGCGCGTGCGCAGCCAGGTGAGCCAGGTCAGCTCGCTGTCCTGGCAGTACGCGTTGTTGTTGCCGCGCTGGCTGCGGCCGTACTCGTCGCCCGCGGTGATCATCGGGACGCCCGCCGACAGCAGCAGCGTCCCCATCAGGTTCCGGATGGCCTTCGCACGCACCAGGAGAATGGACTCGTCCGTCGTCGGCCCCTCGACGCCGTGGTTGAACGAGCGGTTGTTGTCGGTGCCGTCGCGGTTGTTCTCGCCGTTGCCGAGGTTGTGCTTGACGTCGTAGGCGGTGAGGTCGGCCATCGTGAAGCCGTCGTGCGCCGTGACGAAGTTGATGGATGCGAGCGGCCCGCGCTCGGGCGAGAACGTGTTCGACGACCCCGCCAGCCGCGTGGCGAAACCGCCGATGCCGACCGGCGCCTGCCCGTTCCGCCGGGCCTCGGCGATGTCGGCGAGCCAGAAGTTGCGAACCCGGTCGCGGTAGCGGTCGTTCCACTCCGACCAGCCGTCGTGCCCTCCCGAGGGCCCGGGGAAGTTGCCGGTCTGCCAGCCGCCGAGTCCCACATCCCACGGCTCCGCGATCAGCTTCACGCCCGCGAGCGCCGGGTCGGACTGCGCGGCCAGGAGGAGCGGGTGGTCGCGGTGGAAGGACGCGTCGGTCCCGCGGCCGAGCGTGGCCGCCAGGTCGAAGCGGAACCCGTCGATCTGCATCTCGTTCGCCCAGTAGCGCAGCGAGTCGAGCACGAGCCGCTGGGGGACGGGATTGCCGAAGTCGACGGTGTTGCCGCATCCCGTGACGTCGATGTAGGCACCGGCGTCGTCGTGCCGGTAGTACGTGGCGTTGTCGATCCCGCGGAAACTGGTGCGCGGGCCGTCGTGGCCCTCCTCGGCGGTGTGGTTGTAGACAACGTCGAGGATCACCTCGATGCCCGCCAGGTGCAGCAGCTTCACCATGCCCTTGAACTCGGCGAGCACCGCCTCCGGGCCGGCCGCCTGCGCGCCGCGTGAGGCGTAGGGCGCGTGCGGGCTGAAGAAGTTGAGGGTGTTGTAGCCCCAGTAGTTGGTCAGCCCCTCCTGGATGAGCCGCTGCTCCGACACGAACGCGTGCACCGGCAGCAGTTCGACCGCCGTGACGCCGAGGTCTTTCAGGTACCGGATGGTCGACTCGTGCGCGAGGCCCGCGTAGCTGCCGCGCAGCTCCTCCGGGACCTCCGGGTTGAGCCGGCTGATTCCGTGCACGTGCGCCTCGTAGATCACCGTGTGGTCCAGCGGGGTGGCGGGCTTGCGCGCCTCGCCCCAGTCGAAGCCGTCCGCGACGACCACCGACCGGAAGCCGTCCGCCGCCACCCGCACCAGGCCGCGGGCGTACGGGTCGAGGAGCAGCGCCTCCGGGTCGAACGAGTTCGCGGGCGCCGTCGGGCCGGACACGCGGAGGGCGTAGCGGGTGCCGACCGTCAGCGAACGCGAACGGCCCAGCCAGACGCCGTTCGCGTCCCGGGTCATCGGCACCGCCTTGGTCAGCCAGTTCGGGTCGTGCTCGTCGAAGATGCACAACTCCATCGCATCCGCCGCCGCGGAGAACACCCGCAGCTCGCCCCCGTGCGGCCCGACGCGGACTCCCAGATTGCGCAGGGGATCGGTCGAGGTCATGCGATCTAGAGTAGTGACACACGCCTGGACCGCTGGGGAGGGCACCGTGCCGGTCTATCTCGACCACGCCGCCACCACGCCCATGCGCCCGGAGGCGATCGCCGCCTACGCCGAGGCCATGGGCGTCGTCGGCAACCCCTCCAGCATCCACAGCCAGGGCCAGCACGCCCGGCGGATGCTGGAGGAGGCGCGCGAGACCGTCGCCGCCACACTCGGCGCCGACCCGATCGAGGTCGTCTTCACCTCCGGCGGCACGGAGGCCATCAACCTGGCCGTGAAGGGGATGTACTGGGCGCGCAACGACAGGGTGTCGCGGCCCCGCATCCTGGCGCCCGGCGGCGAGCACCACGCGACCATGGACACGGTGGAGTGGCTGGAACGGGCCGAAGGGGCGCGGCCGGAATGGCTGCCGCTCGACGCGTCCGGCCGCATCGTCGTGCCCTCCGCGATCGAGGGCGACGACGTCGCGCTGCTCACCTTCCTCGCGGTCAACAACGAGGTGGGGACCGTTCAGCCGGTGACCGCGCTCGCCGCGGTCGCCCGGGCTGCCGGGGTGCCGGTCCACGTGGACGCGGTGGCCGCCTACGGACACGTGCCGCTCGACTTCCGGGCGCTCGGGGTGGATGCGCTCAGCGTCTCGGCGCACAAGATCGGCGGCCCGGTCGGGATCGGCGCGCTGGTGCTGAGCCGCGCATCCACGGTTGTGCCGCTCATCCACGGCGGCGGTCAGCAGCGGCAGGTGCGGAGCGGGACGCAGGATGTGGCGGCCGCGGTCTCGTTCGCCGTCGCCGCGCGTGCGGCGGAGGCGGAACGCGAGGCGGAGACCGTCCGCCTGGCGGCGCTGCGGGACCGGCTGATCGCCGGCGTCCGTTCGGCCGTGCCGGACGCCGTGCTGAGCGGGCCGGAGCCGGGTCCGAAGCGCGTCGCGTCCAACGTGCACTTCACCTTTCCGGGCGCCCAGGGCGACTCGCTGCTGTTCCTGCTCGACATGGCCGGCGTGTCGGTGTCCACCGGGTCGGCGTGCACCGCCGGCATCCCGGAGCCGTCGCACGTGCTCCTGGCGATGGGGCGGAGCGAGGAGGACGCGCGCAGCGCCTTGCGGTTCACCCTGGGCCGCACGTCCACCGAGGCGGATGTGGACGCGCTCCTCGCGGCGCTCCCCGCCGCCTACGCGCAGGCCGCGCGCGCCGGTCTCGCCGAGCGCCCCTCCCGCCTCGCCCGCTGAGAGCGCCGACGAGAACCCCGGGTAGAATCGGCGGGTGAAGGTTCTGGCGGCGATGAGCGGGGGGTCGACTCCGCGGTGGCGGCGGCGCGTGCGGTCGAGGCCGGTCACGACGTGGTCGGTGTGCATCTCGCGCTGTCGCGCATGCCCGGCACGCTGCGCACCGGCAGCCGCGGCTGCTGCACGATCGAGGACTCGATGGATGCGCAGCGCGCGGCGAACATCATCGGCATCCCGTACTACGTGTGGGACTTCTCCGAGCGCTTCAAGCTCGACGTGGTCGACGACTTCATCGCCGAGTACTCCGCCGGGCGCACGCCCAACCCGTGCATGCGCTGCAACGAGCGCATCAAGTTCGCCGCCCTCCTCGAGAAGGCGCTCGACCTCGGCTTCGACGCCGTTTGCACCGGCCACTACGCGGCCATCGTGACGGACGAGGACGGCAACCGCGAGCTCCACCGCGCGAGCGCGTGGGCCAAGGACCAGTCGTACGTGCTCGGCGTGCTGACCGCCGAGCAGCTCGCGCACGCGATGTTCCCGCTCGGCGCCACGCCCTCCAAGACCGAGGTGCGGGCGGAGGCGGCGGCGCGCGGCCTGAGCGTCGCGAACAAGCCCGACTCGCACGACATCTGCTTCATCCCGGACGGCGACACCCGCGGCTGGCTCGCCGAGCGCGTCGGCACCGCCACCGGCGACATCGTCGACCGCGAGGGCAACCGCCTCGGCAGCCACGAGGGCGCGCACGCGTACACCGTGGGCCAGCGCAAGGGCCTCAACGTCGGCTACCCGTCCCCGGACGGCCGCCCGCGCTTCGTGCTGGAGGTGCGGCCGAAGGAGAACGAGGTCGTCGTCGGCCCGCGCGAGGCGCTCGACATCGCCGAGATCGCCGGCTCCCGCTACACCTGGGCCGGGCTGGCCCCGGCGGATCCCGCGACGCCGTTCGCGTGCGAGGTACAGATCCGCGCCCACGCCGACCCGGTGCCCGCTGTGGCGTCGGTGGTGGACGGCGAGCTCGTCATCCGTCCGGACGTCCCGCTCAACGGCGTCGCGCCGGGGCAGACCGCCGTGGTGTACGTCGGCACGCGCGTGCTCGGTCAGACGACCATCGACCGCACCGTGTCGGCCGTCCCCGTCTGAGCGTTCGTCCGACACAGCCGGTGCCAAGCGGCCCTCCGGCGCTCTAGGCTCCGGACATGGTGGCGGAGCGGGTGGTCCGGCTGCGGCGCGAGGCGTGGGGCTTCGCGATCGGCTCGCTGTTCTTCATGGTCGGGGCGGTTCCGTCGTACCAGCACGCGGTGGGCGACGCGGTCGCCAACGCAACGTTCTTCCTCGGCGCGTTGTTCTTCACCGCGGCCGCCCTCATCCAACTCGCGCTGAGCGGGCGCAAGCCCCCGCGTACCGGCTCCACTCGGGCGGACTGGTTCGACTGGTGGGCGGCCGCCGTGCAGTTCGTCGGCACGCTGTTCTTCAACGTGAGCACGACGGAGGCGCTGATCGTCGCGCTGAACGCGCAGACCCGGGTCGGTGACGGCTGGCGTCCGGATGCGCTCGGGTCCGTCTGCTTCCTGGTGTCCAGCGGCTTCGCGGTGGTGGCGACGGTCGATCGCGACCGGCTCTGGGACCCGCAGGCGCGCACCTGGCACGGCGCCTGGCTGGGGCTGCTGGGCTCTGTCCTCTTCGGCCTCTCGGCGATCGGCGCCTACACGATCCCGGAGACCGGCGACCCGGTGAGTCTGCTCTGGGCCAACCTCGGGACGCTGCTGGGCGCCGCGTGCTTCCTCGCCGCCGCGGTTCTGAGCCGCCGCTCCATCCCGATGCGGCCGCGGCGGCGACCGGCCCCGGCCACCCCGTCCGGCGTCGGGGGTGCCGATTAAGCTGGACCCGTGGCGATCGAGACGACGACCGACGACCAGCTCGCGCAAGCGCGGGCCGAGGCGCAGCAGCTGACGACGCGCATCCTGGAGCTGCGTGACGCGTATTACGAGCGCGACACCGTGCTCGTCAGCGACGAGGAGTACGACCGCATGATGCGGCGGCTCGAAGAGCTCGAGCGGCTGTATCCCGAGCTCCAGTCGCAGGACAGCCCGACGCAGACGGTCGGTGGACGCGCCCAGACGACGCTCTTCGCGCCGGTGGAGCACGCCGAGCGGATGCTGAGCCTGGACAACGTCTTCTCGATCGAGGAGTTCGAGGCGTGGGCCGCCAAGGTGGAGCGCGACGCCGGCCGGAAGATCGACTACCTGTGCGAGCTGAAGATCGATGGGCTCGCGATCAACCTCCGCTATGAGCGGGGCGTGCTGGTCTCGGCCGCCACCCGCGGCGACGGGGTCGTCGGGGAGGACGTCACCGAGAACATCCGCTGGATCCCGGCCATCCCGACCCGCCTCGCCACCGACGAGCCGCCCGCACTCGTCGAGGTGCGCGGCGAGGTCTTCTTCCCGGTCGCCGAGTTCGAGGAGCTGAACGCGCACCAGCAGGAAGCAGGCGAGCGCGTCTTCGCCAACGCACGCAACGCGGCGAGCGGCTCGCTGCGCCAGAAGGCGGAGGGCAAGAACGCCGCCCAGCTCGAGATCATGCGCAACCGGCTGCGCCGCCTCCACATGCTCGTCCACGGCATCGGGGCGTGGCAGAACCCGCCGGTCGACGCCCAGTCGAAGGTCTACGAGCTCCTGAAGGGATGGGGTCTGCCGACCTCGACGCACTACCGCGTCGTCGACAGCGTGAAGAAGGTCGACGAGTTCATCGAGTACTACGGCGCTCACCGGGGAGCGGTCGAGCACGAGATCGACGGCATCGTCATCAAGGTCGACGAGCTCGCGCTGCACGACGAGCTCGGCGCGACCAGCCGCGCCCCTCGTTGGGCGATCGCCTACAAGTACCCGCCGGAGCAGGTCAACACCAAACTCCTCGACATCGTCGTGAGCGTCGGCCGCACCGGCCGGGCGACCCCGTTCGCGGTGATGGAGAAGGTGCGGGTCGCCGGCTCGGAGGTGCGTCAGGCCACGCTCCACAACCAGGAGGTCGTCAAGGCGAAGGGCGTTCTCATCGGTGACACCGTGGTGCTGCGCAAGGCGGGCGACGTCATCCCCGAGGTGCTCGGGCCGGTGGTCGAGCTGCGCGACGGCACCGAGCGCGAGTTCGTCATGCCCGAGTTCTGCCCCGAGTGCGGAACGCGCCTGGCGCCGGCGAAGGAGGGCGACATCGACCTCCGCTGCCCGAACGCGGAGTTCTGCCCCGCGCAGGTGCGCGGGCGCGTGGAGCACATCGGCTCGCGCGGAGCGCTCGACATCGAGGCGCTGGGCGAGGTGGCGGCCTCGGCCCTCACCCAGCCACGGTTCCCGGAGCACCCGCCGCTCCCGACCGAGGCCGGCCTGTTCGGGCTGACGGTCGCAGACCTCTTCCCGATCGAGGTCGTCGTGCGCGATTCCGAAACCGGACTGCCCAAGCTGACCGAGTCGGGGGACGAGAAGGTAGACACTCCGTTCCGCCGTCGGCGGCAGAAGAAGGACGGCGTGTTCGACCCGGAGGCGCCGGAGTTCGGCGGCGACGAACTGTACGTCCCATCGAAGAGCGCGCTGGAGCTGCTGAACAACCTCCAGGTCGCGCGGGTGAAGCCGCTGTGGCGCATCCTGGTCGCCCTCAACATCCGTCATGTCGGGCCGGTGGCGGCGCGCGCGCTCGCCAACCACTTCGGGTCGCTCGACGCGATCCGCACCGCGTCCCGCGACGAACTCGCGGCGGTGGACGGCGTCGGCGGCATCATCGCGGATGCGGTGCTCGCCTGGTTCGACGTCGACTGGCACCGCGAGATCGTCGAGCGCTGGGCGGCAGACGGCGTCCAGTTCACCACTCCCGGCCATCCCGGCCCAGGGGCCGCGGACGAGGCGGGGGAGTGCTCGCCGGGCTGACCGTGGTCGCGACCGGCTCGCTGGAGGGCTTCACCCGCGAGGGTGCGCAGGAGGCGATCATCGCGGCAGGCGGCAAGGCCGCGTCGAGCGTGTCCAAGAAGACCGACTTCGTTGCCGCGGGGCCGGGCGCTGGATCGAAACTCGCGAAGGCGGAGGAGCTGGGCGTGCGGGTGATCGACGCGGCGCAGTTCAAGCGGCTGGTCGAGGAGGGTCCGCAGGCGCTCGAAGAGTGACGAATCCGGTCCGTCATCCTGTGGACAGTATTCGAGTTCTCCCCCCGAATCGGGGTAGAACGGCCTGCCGTCCGCCACCCATTCATGGGTAGAGTCGAGGTGTGCGCTCCCCCGCGCACTGCAAGGGCTTAGCTCGCTCGCTCTCGGAGGGACCCGGACGGAGTGCTGGTCGGCTTTGCAGCTGTACTCACCGTGACCTCGGTCGTCTCCGGACTGACCGGGGCCTTCGTCGTGCCCGCAGAGAACGCTCCCACAACCTCGATCACGGCCTCGTACACCGCCCTTCCCGCGTCGATCAGCGGACCCGTCTCCGACGTCCCGGCGGCCCCGAACGGCGGCAGTGCCGCCATGTCGGTGCTCGGCGCGGTGGCCGGGATCGACGCGTCGGCGCTCCCGGGCTTCCTGGACGCCAACCGGGCCAAGCTCGAGTCGCTGCTGCGGCAGTCGCCCGCTCCCGCCGACGTCGAGCGCGTCTGGCGGCTCATCGACCCGGCCAAGCAGAAACTCCTGGTGGAGGCCGCTCCTCACGTGGTCGGCAACCTCGAGGGCGTGCCCTACGGGGTCCGGGGCACCGCGAACGCACTCGACCTGAAGCAGACCATCGGCAGCGTCACCCGCACGCTGAAGACCGAGCACGGCCGCACCCAGCGTGTCGCCCTGCAGCGTCAGCTCGACACGCTCGACAACGTGAAGAAGGCGCTGACGAAGAAGGACGGCGTCAAGCGCACGCTGGTCAGCCTCGACCCCTCCGCCGACGCCAAGGCGTCCATCGTGGTCGGCGACCTGAGCACGGCGGCGTACGTGAGCGTCCTGGTGCCCGGGATGTACATGTCGGTGGGTGAGCAGATCGAGTCCTGGGCGCAGGTCGCGCAGGAGCAGTACGAGCTCCAGACCGGCTTCCTCCAGCGGATGCTCGGTCCACGCGGAAAGGGCGGCGCGCCGGGCGTGGCCGTGGTCGCCTGGATCGGCTACCAGACGCCGGTCCTCACGAACATCGGCGGCACGACCCTCGCCACGCAGGGCGCCGACAGCCTGGAGCGCACGCTCGCCGGCATCCGCGCCCTCCGCAGCGGAAACCAGCCGCACCTCAGCCTGTTCGCCCACTCCTACGGATCGACGGCCGCGCTGATGGCGCTCGAACGGCACACGGTCACCGTGGACTCCCTGGCGCTGATGGGCTCGCCGGGCAGCCCGGCGCAGTCCGTCGCGGGCCTCTCGGTGACGGGCGGGAACGTCTTCGTCGGCGAGGCGCCGATGGACCCGATCGTCAACAGCGCGTTCTTCGGCAGCGACCCGGGATCGCCGGGCTACGGCGCGAAGCCGATGGGCGTGGACGGTGCGACCGACCCCATCACGCACGCCGAGCTGGCCGGATCGTCGGGCCACAACGAGTACTTCACCGCCGGTACCGAATGCATGCGCAATCTCGCCGTGATCGGCATCGACCGCGGCGACCTGGTCATCGCGGGCGGCAGCGGCTCCGGCGCGGGGTCCGACGGCGCCACCCAGGCGTCGTCCCGCTGATCCGGCCGATCCCGACCGGATGTCGGCGGCGGCGCCCATAATGGGTGGAATGCGACCGCACGAGGACGATCCCGCCGAGCCCGACCGGGCCGAGGAGAAGCGCGGCGCCAGCCGCCGGGCGTTCCTCACGGGCGCGGGACTCGTCGCGGCCGGGGCGGTCGCCGGGGGCGTGGCAGGCGGAGCGGCGGGCGCGGCGATCGGCAGTGCCGCGGGAGCCACGTCGCCCACGGCCGACGAGTCGGGCGAGCAGTACCCTCCGCTCCCGGCGCGTAGCGGAGGCGCCGGGTTCGACCACCTCGTCGTGCTCATGTACGAGAACCGCTCGTTCGACAACCTCCTCGGGCACCTCTACGACGACGAGACGCTGCCGAAGGGCAAGCGGTTCGAGGGGCTGGCCTTCGGCGACTACAGCAACCCCGATCCCGCAGGCGGCCCGGACATCCCGGCCCACGCCTACGAGGGCACCACCGACTTCGTCATGCGCCAGCCGTCGCCCGACCCGGGCGAGGTCTACCCGCACGTCAACACGCAGCTGTACGAGGTCGTCGACCCGCCCTCCAACGCCGACGCGCGCCTGCCGCAGATGCTCCCGCCCTACAACGCGCCGAAGCCCGGCGCGAAGCCGACGATGCGCGGGTTCGTCCGCGACTACATCGGCGTGCTGCGCAAGGACACCGGGCGTGAGCCGGTGGTCGACGACTACCGCCGCATCATGGGCGGCTTCACACCGGACATGCTGCCGGTGTTCTCCACCCTCGCGCGGCAGTTCGCGGTGTACGACGACTGGCACTGCGCGGTCCCATCGCAGACCTTCTGCAACCGCTCGTTCTTCCATGCCTCCACCTCGCACGGGTACGTCGACAACGGCGGCGCGGAGGGTCTGCGCAAGTGGTTCGACCCGAAGAACGACGCGCCGACGATCTTCAACCGGCTCGAGGAGGCGGGACGCAGCTGGCGCGTCTACTACGACGACCGGCAGCTCATCTCGCTCACGGGCTTCATCCACGCGCCGGTGCTCGAGCCGTTCTGGAAGTCGCACTTCCGGACGATGACGCAGTTCTACGTCGACGTCGCGGAGGGCACCCTTCCGGACTACGCGTTCGTGGAGCCGCGGTTGCTGTACGACCACAACGACATGCATCCGCCGGGCGGCCCGATGACCGCAGAGGAGGTGTCGGGCGAGGAGGTCGTCGGCGGCGCGATCTCGGACGTCCGCGCGGGAGACCTGCTGCTCCATCGCGTCTACTCGGCGATCCGCGAGTCCCGCAGCGCGAAGGGCTCGAACGCGCTCAACACGATGCTGCTGGTGACCTTCGACGAGCACGGCGGCACGTACGACCATGTCGCGCCGGGCGCGGCGACCCCGCCGGACGACAGCGGGCCGGGGGAGAACGGGTTCGGCTTCGACCGGCTCGGCGTGCGCGTCCCGGCGATCGCCATCTCGGCCTACACGGAGCGCAACACGATCATCCACGAGGAGATGCACCACTCGGCGGTGGTGGCGACGCTCGCGAAGAAGTACCGGCTGAAGCACCTCACCGAACGCGACCGCGGCGCGCGGACGATCGACAACGCGATCAACCGCAGCACGCCCAGACAGCCCGGCACCTGGCCGGACACGCACCCGCAGTACCTGCCGGCCAATCCCGAGGCGGACGCGCCGGCCCCGCAAGATGAGGACCGCCCGCTGAGCCCGCCCGGCGTCGGCCTGGCCGGGCTGCTGATGGCGCGGTACGGCGCGCCCGGCGCGAAGGTGCCCGTCACCTACAAGGAGGCGTACCAAGCGGTCAACGGACTGGGGCGCGGGCTGTTCGGCTCGTCCTAGAATCGTCAGTGGGCCTTTCGCACTCGCGACCACGCCCGTTCATCATGCCTATCCCACGGAGACGCACCTTGTCTGAAACCAGCGCAGGCGACATCACCGCCGAACAGGTCGCGCACTTGGCGAACCTCGCCCGGATCGACCTCAGCCCAGAAGAGCTCGAGAGCCTCACGAAGGAGCTCGGCCAGATCGTCGAGTCCGTCGCCAAGGTCCAGGAGGTCGCCGGTCCCGACGTGCCCGCCACCAGCCACCCGATGCCGCTCACGAACGTGTTCCGCGCCGACGAGGTGCGGCCGTCGCTGACCGTCGAGCAGGCGCTCTCCGGCGCCCCGGACCGCGAGGGCGACCGCTTCAAGGTCGCCACCATCCTGGACGAGGAGTAAGCCATGACCGACCTGACCCGGCTCACCGCGTCCGCCCTCGCCGACAAGCTCGCCGCGCGCGAGGTGTCCTCCGAGGAGGCCGTGCGGGCGCACCTCGACCGCATCGAGGCCGTCGACTCCGATGTGCACGCCTTCCTCCACGTCGCCGGCGACAAGGCGCTCCGCACCGCCGCCGAGATCGACGGCCGCCGCGCCGCAGGCGACCCGCTCGGCCCGCTCGCCGGCGTCCCGATCGCCATCAAGGACGTGCTGGCCACCCAGGACATGCCGTCCACCTCCGGCTCGAAGATCCTCGAGGGATGGCTGCCTCCCTACGACGCCACCGTCGTTCGCAAGCTGCGCGAGGCCGACCTCGTGCCGCTCGGCAAGACCAACATGGACGAGTTCGCGATGGGCTCCTCCACGGAGCACTCGGCGTACGGCCCGACACGCAACCCGTGGGACCTGGAGCGCATCCCGGGCGGCTCGGGCGGAGGCTCCGCCGCCGCCGTGTCCGCCTTCGAGGCCCCGCTCGCGCTCGGCTCCGACACCGGCGGCTCGATCCGTCAGCCCGCCGCGGTGACCGGCTCGGTCGGAGTCAAGCCGACGTACGGCGGCGTCAGCCGCTACGGCGCGATCGCCCTCGCGAGCTCGCTCGACCAGGTGGGCCCTGTGTCCCGCAGCGTCCTCGACGCGGGCCTCCTGCACGACGTGATCGCCGGGCACGACCCCTTCGACTCGACCTCGCTGACCGACAGCTGGCCGTCGATGGCCGACGCCGCACGGGCCGGCCAGCGCGAGGGCGCGCTGAAGGGCGTGCGCGTCGGCGTGATCCGCGAGATCGCCGGCGACGGCTTCCAGAAGGGCGTGAAGCAGCGCTTCGACGAGTCGCTCGCGCTGCTCGAGTCCGCGGGCGCCGAGATCGTGGAGGTCAGCGCGCCGAGCTTCGAGTACGCGGTCGCCGCGTACTACCTGATCCTCCCGGCCGAGGCGTCCAGCAACCTGGCGCGCTTCGACTCCGTGCGGTTCGGTCTGCGCGTCGACCCCGCGGAAGGTCCGGTCACCGTCGAGCGCGTCATGGCCGCCACCCGCGACGCCGGGTTCGGGCCCGAGGTCAAGCGCCGCATCATCCTCGGCACGTACGCGCTGAGCGCCGGCTACTACGACGCCTACTACGGCAGCGCGCAGAAGGTCCGCACGCTCATCCAGCGCGACTTCCAGGCCGCGTTCGAGAAGGTGGATGTGCTGGTCAGCCCGAGCGCGCCGACCACCGCCTTCAAGCTGGGCGAGAAGATCGACGACCCGATGGCGATGTACCTCAACGACATCACCACCATTCCGGCGAACCTCGCCGGGGTCCCCGGCATGGGGCTGCCGATCGGGCTCGCGCCCGAGGACGGCCTGCCCGTCGGGATGCAGCTGATGGCGCCCGCCCGCTCGGACGCCCGCCTCTACACCTTCGGCGCGGCGCTCGAGCGCCTGCTGGAGGAGCAGTGGGGCGGACCGCTGCTGAGCCAGGCGCCGGATCTGAGCGCCACCGAGATGTTCGCGAGCGAAGAGGGAGCCGTCTGATGGCCACCGCCACCAAGGCCGAATTGATGGATTACGACAAGGCTCTCGAGCTGTTCGAGCCGGTGCTGGGCTTCGAGGTGCACGTCGAGCTGAACACCAAGACGAAGATGTTCTGCGGCTGCGCCAACGAGTTCGGCTCGGGCGCCAACACGAACACCTGCCCGACCTGCCTGGGTCTCCCGGGCGGTCTGCCGCAGGTCAACGAGAAGGCGATCGAGTCGAGCATCCGCCTCGGACTCGCCCTCGGCTGCGATATCGCCGAGTCGAGCCGGTTCGCGCGCAAGAACTACTTCTACCCGGACCTCGCGAAGGACTTCCAGACCTCGCAGTACGACGAGCCGATAGCCCACGACGGCTCGATCACCATCGAGCTGGAGAACGGCCGCGAGCTCACCATCGAGATCGAGCGCGCGCACATGGAGGAGGACGCGGGCAAGCTGACGCACGTCGGCGGCGCCACCGGCCGCATCCAGGGCGCGGACTACTCGCTCGTCGACTTCAACCGCGGCGGCGTGCCGCTGGTCGAGATCGTCACGAAGATCATCGAGGGCGCCGAGGCGGACGCGCCGGAGGTCGGCCGCACCTACGTGCGCGCCATCCGCGACATCGTGAAGGCCCTCGGCGTCTCCAACGCGCGCATGGAGGAGGGCAACGTCCGCTGCGACGCGAACGTCTCGCTCCGCCGTCGCGGCTCCTCGGAGCTCGGCACGCGCACCGAGACCAAGAACGTCAACTCGCTGCGTTCGATCGAGCGCGCCGTGCGCTACGAGATCCAGCGCCAGGCGGCCATCCTGGAGGCGGGCGGCACCATCGTGCAGGAGACCCGTCACTGGCACGAAGACACGGGCACGACGAGCGCCGGCCGTCCGAAGTCGGACGCGGACGACTACCGCTACTTCCCGGAGCCCGACCTGGTGCCGGTCGCACCGAGCCGCGACTGGGTCGAGGAGCTGCGCGGCACGCTGCCGGAGCAGCCGGCCGCCCGCCGCAAGCGCCTCGCCGCCGATTGGGGCTTCACCGCTCTGGAGTTCCAGGACATCGCCAACGCCGACCTGCTCGACGAGGTCGAGGCCACGGTCGCCGCGGGCGCGTCGCCTGCGGCCGCGCGCAAGTGGTGGACCGGCGAGATCGCCCGCCTCGCCAACGCGCAGAACGTGCCCGCCGGCACGCTGGTCAGCCCGCAGCACGTCGCCGAGCTCGCGGCTCTGGTCGACGCGGGCACCCTCACCGACCGCCTGGCGCGCCAGGTGCTCGAGGGCGTCATCGCCGGCGAGGGCCGTCCGCAGGAGGTCGTGGACGCCCGCGGTCTCGCGGTCGTGTCCGACGACGGCGCGCTGATCGCCGCGATCGACGAGGCGCTGGCCGCTCAGCCGGACGTGCTCGCCAAGATCCGCGACGGCAAGGTGCAGGCCGCCGGCGCGGTCATCGGCGCGGTCATGAAGGCGATGCGCGGCCAGGCCGACGCGGCCCGGGTGCGCGAGCTGGTGCTCGAGCGGGCGGGGAGCGCGGAGTAGCCTTTGCCGGCTCCCAGGCTCGGCGTGCAGAGTAGCGGTATGGGCGTCTTCACACTCGGCGGTCTGACCACCGCACCTGCTTCCTCCCGCACCGACCTGCTCGCGCCGTCGACCCTGCAGACCCTGGAGGCGCTCGGCTGGCTGGATGAGGTGGGCGTGGTCGAGATCGACCCCGACATCTCCGACACGGCCGCGACCCGCGACGAGTTCGGGCTGGACGCGTCGAACCTCGCCAACTGCGTCGTCGTCGGCGGCAAGCGCGAGGGGGTCGAGCGGATCGCCGCGTGCGTCGTCCTCTCGACCACCCGCGCCGACGTCAACAACACGGTCAAGCGGCTGCTGGATGTGCGCAAGGCGTCGTTCCTGCCCATGGATCGCGCGGTCGAGCTGACCGGGATGGAGTACGGCGGCATCACGCCGATCGGACTCCCCGCGGGCTGGCCGGTGCTGGTGGACGCGCGCGTCGCCGAGCAGGAGGTCGTGATCATCGGCTCGGGGGTGCGCCGCTCCAAGATCCTCCTGCCCGGACGCCTGATCGCGTCGCTGCCGGACGCTCAGCTCATCGAGGGGCTGGGCCTGGAAGCGGCCGGATGACCGGTCCGACCGCGGTCGACCGCGTCCTGACACCCCTCCGCTCGCGGCTGATCGAGACCCTCGCCGGCCGTTCCGACGAGGTGCCCGCCTGGGTGCTGCGGCTGGAGGACGGCGAGGACGAGGGCTTCTTCACTCCGGAGAGCGCCTCCTGGGCCGTGCACGGCGGGATGCCGACGCTCGTCGCGGGGGTCCGCGCACTGCTGCTGCAGGCGCTGCACCCCGGGGCCCTCGCCGGGGTGCGCGACCATTCGCGCTTCCGGGAGGACCCGCTCGGGCGGCTGGCCGGCACCATCCAGTGGATCCACACCGTCACGTTCGGCAGCCGCGGTCAGGCGGTCGCCGGGTCGGAGATGGTCCGATCGCTGCATCGCCGGGTCGTCGGGACATACGTCGACGGCCACGGGGTCGAGCGGCCGTATGCGGCCAACGACCCGGACCTCGCCCGCTGGGTGCACCTGGCCTTCACCGACGCCTTCCTCACCGCCCACGAGCAGTGGGGCGACCCCATCCCGGGCGGCGCGGACGGCTACATCGACGAGTGGGCGATCGCAGCCGAGCTGATGGGCGTCGAGAACCCGCCGCGGACCGCCGCGCAGCTGCGGGCGGAGATCGACGCGATCACCGACGCGGGGGAGTTGCGCGGAGGCCCGGAGGTGGAGGAGATCGTGCGGTTCATCCGCCGGGCGCCGCTGCGCCGGATGCTGCGGCCGTCGTACCGGATCGTGTTCCGCGCCGCCGTGTCCACGCTGGAGCCGCGGCACCGCGAGCTCCTCGGGCTGCCGACAACGGCGGCCGAACGGCTGCTGCCGCTGCACGCGGCGACCGGTCTGGTGCTGCGCGGCTCGCGCGTCCTGCTCGGTCCGCAGACGCAGGCGGAGCTCGCGGCGCGACGTCGGCTGGCGCGGCTCGCCGCGTCCTGAGATGCGGCAGGATGAGGTCATGCACGACGACGTCACCGAACGCACCCGTACCGTCACCTGGCAGGACCCGGCGCCCGGGGTAGCCGTGATGCCCACGGTCAGCGGGCTCGACTACCTGCGCTCGATGCTCCGCGGGGAGCTGCCGCCGCCTCCGATCACCGAGCTGATGCGGATGACGCTGGTGTCGGCCGACCCCGGCACCGTCACCTTCGTCTGCGAGCCCGACGAGTCGCACTACAACCCGATCGGGACCGTGCACGGCGGGCTGGTCTGCACGCTCCTCGACTCGGCGCTCGGATGCGCGGTGCAGACGACGCTCCCGCAGGGCCAGGGCTACACGTCCATCGAGATCAAGGTGAACTACCTGCGGCCGGTCTACGCGCACACCGGGCAGCTGACCTGCGTCGCGACTGTGACGAAGCCGGGCAACCGGGTGGCCTTCGCGGACGGCGTGGTCACCGACGCGTCCGGCAAGACGGTGGCGACCGCGACCGGCTCGCTGCTCGTCTTCCCGATCGGCGGCTGAGCTACTTCGCCTGGTCGGCCAGCAGCAGGTCGCGCACCTTGCGTCGGATGACCTTGCCGACGATCGAGCGCGGCAGCTCCTCCAGCTGGTAGACGTGCTTCGGCACCTTGTAGGGCGTCAGGCAGTCGCGTCCGTAGGCGCGGATCGCCTCCTCGTCGAACGACGCGCCCTTCTCCATGACGACGGCGGCCACCACGTCCTCGCCGCCGCGGCGGTGGGGGAGGCCGACCACGGCGACGTCGGCGACGCCCGGGAAGGAGCGCAGCGCATCCTCCACCTCGGTCGGAGAGACGTTGAAGCCGCCGGTCACGATGAGCTCCTTGATCCGGTCGACGATGCGGACGAAGCCGTCCTCATCCATCGTGACGATGTCGCCGGTGCGGAACCAGCCGTCGGCGGTGAGCACCTTCGCCGTCTCGTCCGGCTTGCGCCAGTACCCCGAGAACACCTGCGGGCCGCGGGCGAGCAGTTCGCCCTCCTCGCCGAACGCACGGTCGACCGTCGGGTCGTCCGGATCGGCGACACGAAGCTCGGTGCTCGGCAGCGGCAGGCCGACCGTCCCGGGCTTGCGGGTCGCGCCGACCGGGTTCGCCATGAGCACGGGCGAGCACTCCGACAGCCCGTAGCCCTCGACGAGGTACCCGCCGGTCTTCTCCTCCCAGAGGTCGACGATGCCCTGCGGCAGGCTCATCGCGCCGGAGATGGCGATCTCGATGCCGGAGAGGGACACCTTCCGCTTCTCCGCCGCCTGCACCAGCCGCTCGTAGATCGGCGGCACCGCGGGGAGGAAAGTCGCGGGATGCTTCTTGACCACATCGAGCACCAGGTCCGGGTCGAACTTCGGGAAGAGCACCAGGCGGGCGCCCATGCTCATCGCGAAGGTGAGGCAGAGAGTGAGCCCGTAGGCATGGAAGAGCGGCAGCACCGCGTAGACGACCGAGGTGCCGCGCTCGATGGTGGGCACCCACGCGCGCGACTGCGCCGCGTTCACGGTGAGGTTGGCGTGGCTGAGCATCACGCCCTTAGGCAGGCCTGTGGTGCCCGAGGTGTACTGGATGAGCGCGAGGTCGTCGCGCTCGGGTCGCGGGTACGACGCCTTCAGCCTGCGGGACGCGACGAGCGTGTCCCACGGGATGGTTCCGGTCACCTTTGCGGTCAGCTGCTCGCGCGCCGTTCGCGCGGCCTTCACCGGGAGGCGCAGCGCGAATCGCTTGAAGGCGGGCATCGCGCGCGTCAGGTCGACCGAGATGACGGTCTTCACACCGAGGTCGGCCGGAAGCTCCTGAACGGTCTTCGCGACCTTGTCCCAGACGATCGCGACCGTCGCGCCGTGGTCCTCGAACTGGTGCCGCAGCTCGCGCGGCGTGTAGAGCGGGTTGTGCTCGACCACGACCGCGCCGAGACGCAGCGCGGCGTAGAAGGCGGCGACGTGCTGCGGGCAGTTCGGCAGCACGAGAGCGACCCGGTCGCCCTTGGAGACGCCGAGCTTGCGCAGGCCCTCCGCCGCCCGGGCGATCTGGTCGCCCAGCTCGGCGTAGGTTGTGGTGGCGCCGAAGAACTCCAGCGCGACGTGCGTGCCGTACGTCTTCACCGACTCGTCGATGAGGTGGGGGAGGGAGCCCGCCGGCACTTCGACCTCGGCGGGCACCCCCGGAGCGTAGCCGTGCACCCACGGCTTGGCGCTGTACGGGGACTGGTCGCTCGTCACATCGCTGGTCACGCGCAAAGCCTACGCGGACGCGGTCGCCGCCCGCACCGCATCCTCGATCGCGGTGTCGCCGGAGACGACCTCCCACTGGTGCCCGACGGTCGCGGGCTCGTGCAGAATGAGCGCGATGAGGCGGGCGACGTCCTCGCGGGCGATGCTGCCGCGGGGACGCTGTCGCCGAGCTGGATGCGGCCGGTGCCCTCGTCGGTGGTGAGGCCGCCCGGGCGCAGGATGGTCCACTCGAGTCCCGAGTCGCGCAGAACCGCGTCGGCGTCTCGCTTCGCCTCGACGTAGGCCTTCCAGACCGGGTCGGCGTCGTCGACCGGCGCGTCGACGCCCCACGCCGAGACCTGGACGAAGCGGCGGATGCCCGCCTGCTTCGCCGCCTCCTGCGCCTTCACCGACCCGCCGTAGTCGACGGTGCGCTTGCGCTCGATGCCGGAGCCGGCTCCCGCGCCCGCGGTGAAGACGACGGCGTCGCAGCCGTCGATGGCCGCGGCCAGCGCGTCCGCCTCGGACTTCTCGAGGTCGAGCAGGACGCCCTCGCCGCCGAGGCGGTAGACGTCTTCGGCGTGCTCGTCGTTCCGCACCACGCCGACGAAGTCGTCGCCGAGGTCGTAGAGCACCCGCATCAGCTGCTGGGCGACTTTTCCATGGGCACCGATGATCGCGACTCGAGTCATGCCTCCATCCTTCCACCGCTCGCATGCCGCGCGGGAAGTGCGGAGAGATGCGGCGATACGCGTCCGCCGGGCGCGAACGCTCTGGGCTGCGGGCGCACCCTCTGTTAGCGTCGTCTCCATGACCGCCCTGCTCGAGCTCCTCGGACGCGCTTCCGCGTCCGTCGTCGGCTCGCTGGGCGCGGGCTCCTTCGGCGCAGGCGGCACCGCAGGTCTCGTCGCGCTGGCCGGTGTGGCCGGAGCCCTGGGTCTGGTGGCGGTCTTCGCCGCGGCAGCCGTGCGCTCGGTGGCCGCGCTGGCCGCGTCGCTGCGCCTCCGCGCGGTGTGGTCGCGTCCCATCGAGCCGGCCGCGGGCTGGCTCGCCGAGGGGCAGTCCGACCCCGACGCCGACGGACGACCGCGCCCCCGAGCGCCGGGCGCGCCCCTGCCGGTCGTGTAGCCGCCGATCCCGCGTTCGCGGGCGGTGGTGGATGCGGCCAGACGCGTCCACTCTTCCGCCGAAACGCAGGGATCACTCACACTCATGGACTTCTTCTCCTGGCCGCCGATCGCGGCCGTCCTCGACGGGGCCTACGGCCTCGTCACCGCCCTCTCCGCCACTGTCGAGCCCGTCGTCGGCACGCTCGCCGGTCTCGTCGCCGTCGCCATGCTGACGGTGCTCGTCCGCGTCCTCCTCGTCCCGGTCGGCATCAGCCAGGTGCGCGCCGAGTACAGCCGTCGCCGCCTCGCGCCGCACCTCGCAGAGCTGCAACGCAAGCACAAGGGCGACCGCGAGACGCTCGCCCGCAAGACGATGGAGCTGTACCAGGCGGAGCAGGTCTCACCCTTCGCCGGGATGCTGCCGCTGCTCGCGCAGATCCCGGTCATCACGCTCGTCTACGCCGTCTTCACCCACGCGACCATCGCCGGGCACGCGAACGCCCTGCTCACAGAGCACGCCTTCGGTGCGCCGCTCGGCACCAGCTTCGTCGGGCTGACCGGCGCGGGCGCGGGCGTGTGGCCGGCGATGCTCGTCTATCTCGGCGTCCTGGCGCTGATCGCGATCGTGACCACCGTGTCCCGGCGCGTGCTGATGCTGCCGCAGCCCGAGGGGTCGCAGACACCGGTGGGCATGCTGCGCGCGCTGTCGTTCCTGCCGTACGTGACCGTGGTGTTCGCGGCGTTCGTCCCGCTGGCGGCGGCGGTGTACATCCTCACCTCGACGGCGTGGACCGTCGCCGAGCGGTGGACGCTGCGCCGCCTCCTCGACCCGTCGCGCCGGGCGGGCGGCACAGCGACGCCCACCACGTCGCACTGAGCGCCGGCGACGCATGGGCCGCATCCAGCCCGTGCGGATGCGCGGATGGGAGCATGGACGCATGTGGAAGCGCGCGAAGGACGACCGCACCCCGGCGCCAGCGGGGACCTCGAGCGGGCCCGGGCTCGGCGTGGGCGTGCAGGTGTACGTGCGCGAGCACGACCAGCCGTCGTCGGACGACTGGGTGGGTGAGCCGACCGGGGTGATCGTGGCACCGGGCGACCGCAGCCTGCGCAACGTGTACGGCCCGCTCGACGGGCTGACCACCTGGACCGTCGCCTTCTTCGAGCCGCAGCACCGCCGCGACGGGCGCGGTCCGTACGAGCGGGCCGTCATCCCTGCGGCGCTGCTGGTGGCCGAGGAGCCCTACCCCGGCTGAACCGGTTCGGCACCCTCTACCTCCTGTCGGGCGGCGAACTTACAATGTCGGCATGTTCGTCGAGGGCACCCTTCGATGGCAGGTCACGGAGGACTGCCCGTGGGACCTGCTGATGGCCCTCGCGATCCGCGACCTCGCGGGGCTCGCCGCGCGTGTGCGTCCCGAGCTGCCCGCATTGCATCCGGCGGTCGCCTCCGTGCTGTCGCGTCCGTCCTCCCCGGGGGACGGGCGGATGCGCGCCCGGCCGCTGCCGAGTGCCGGAGCTGCCGGCTCGGACGCTCCTGACGCGTTGGCCGAGCAGTGGCAGGCCTGGTTCGAGGTGGCCTCGGACCGGCACCGGCGCCTTGTCGGGCCGCTGCTGCATCCACCGCACTTCGAGGCGTTCGACCGCGCCATCGACCTGCAGGACGCCATCATCGCGCACTACGACGCGGCGGAGCAGTGGGCGGATGCGCGTCACGCCGAGTACGTCGCCGCCAGCCTGGCGCAGCACGCGCGCCGCGCGGCCGACATCGTCGAGGTCGTCCGGGAGCGCGAGCACGAGCTGCGGCGGCAGGCGGGCTACTTCCGCCTGGACATCGACGTGCTTCCGCTCGCCGAGAAGGGCGCCTGGATCGTCGGGCCGCACACCGTCGCCCTCAGCGCGTCGCTGCGCGACGACTCCGTCGCCTTCCGCGACTGGCTGCGTCCCCTGGTCGCCGCCCTCGTCTGACCCCGCGAAGTGCAGGTCGTTGCGCAGTCGCACGGCGTGTCGCGCGCAACTACCTGCACTTCGCGGGCGGAGGTTACGCGGGGCGCTTGGCGGGGGAGACGGTGAGGGCGGGGTCGGTTTCCGCTACGTCGCCGACGGCCTCGTCGATGCGCGCGAGCACGTCGCCCGAGAGGCGGATGCCCGCGGCCTCGGCGTTCGACTTCACCTGCTCGGGGCGGGATGCGCCCACGATCGCGCCGGCGACGTTCGGGTTCTGCAGCACCCACGCCACCGCGAGCTGCGCCATCGTGATGCCGAGCTCGTCGGCGATGGGCTGCAGGCGCTGCACCGCGGTGAGCACCTCGTCCTTCATGAAGCTCTGGATGGCGCCCGCGCCGCCCTTCTCGTCGGTGGCACGGCTGCCCTCGGGCAGGGGAGCGCCCGGCTTGTACTTGCCGGTCAGCACGCCCTGCGCCACCGGCGACCAGACGATCTGCGAGATGCCGAGCTCGGCGGAGGTCGGCACGACCTTCTTCTCGATGACCCGCCACAGCATCGAGTACTGCGGCTGGTTCGAGATGAGCTGGATGCCGAGGTCCTTCGCGAGCGCGTGCCCGGCGCGGAGCTGGTCGGCCGTCCACTCGCTGACGCCGATGTACAGCGCCTTGCCTTGGCGGACCACGTCGGCGAACGCCTGCATGGTCTCCTCCAGCGGCGTCTCGGAGTCGTACCGGTGCGCCTGGTAGAGGTCGACGTAGTCGGTGCCGAGGCGCTGCAGCGAGCCGTCGATCGACTCGAGGATGTGCTTGCGCGACAGCCCGACGTCGTTGTGGCCCTTCGGCCCGGTGGGCCAGTAGACCTTGGTGAAGATCTCGAGCGACTGGCGGCGCTCTCCCGCGAGGGCGTCGCCGAGCACCTGCTCCGCGACCGTGTTGGCGTACGCGTCCGCCGTGTCGAAGGTGGTGATGCCGGCGTCGAGCGCCGCTCGCACCGACTGGGTCGCGGTGTCGTTCTCGACCTGGGAGCCGTGCGTCAGCCAGTTGCCGTAGATGATCTCCGAGATCTTGATTCCGCTGTTGCCGAGGTACCTGAATTCCATGGCTTCACCGTATCCCGATCCGGCGACGGGACGAGGCCGCTGTCGGCGGCAGGTGAGAAGCTGGAGGGGTGGGACGAGCGGACGGCAGCGAGCGGCAGGTGAGCGCGGCCGACGTCGACGACTCGGAGGCCGGCATCCTGCACGTCGACATGGACGCGTTCTTCGCGTCGGTCGAGCTGCTGGAGCGTCCGGATGCCCGCGGCAAGCCCGCGATCGTCGGGCACGCGGGCGGCCGCGGTGTCGTCACGAGTGCGACCTACGAGGCCCGCCGTTACGGTGTCCGCAGCGCGATGCCGATGTCGCAGGCGCTGCGCCTGTGCCCGAACGCGATCATCCTGCCGCCGCACTACGAGCGCTACACCGAGTACTCGCGCAAGGTGATGGACATTTTCCACGAGGTGACGCCGCTGGTCGAGCCGCTGAGCATCGACGAAGCGTTCCTCGATGTGTCGGGGAGCAGGCGGCTGCTCGGCTCCCCGCGCCGCATCGCGGAGCTCATCCGCTCGCGCGTGCTCGAAGAGACCGGACTGACCTGCTCGGTCGGCGTCGCGGCGACGAAGTTCATGGCCAAGCTCGCGTCGGGCCGGGCGAAGCCCGACGGTCTGCTCGTCATCCCGAAGGCCGAGACCCTCAGCTTCCTGCGTCCGCTTCCCGTCGGAGCGCTGTGGGAGTCGGCGCCAGCACCCAGTCCTCTCTGGAGCGGATGGGGCTGCTCACCGTCGCAGACCTCGCCGACGCGCCGCTGCACGTGCTGCAGAAGGCCGTCGGCGACGCGAGCGGCCGCCGGCTGCGCGACCTCGCCAACGGCCGGGATCCACGCCGGGTCATCACCGAGTCGCGTGAGAAGAGCATCGGCCACGAGAACACGTTCGGCACCGACGTCGGCGACCTCGATACGCTGCGCCGCGAGTTCCTGCGGCTCTCCGGACGGGTCGGGGAGCGACTGCGCAAGCACGGGATGGTGGCCCGCACGGTGGCCATCAAGGTCCGCTTCTCCGACTTCCGCACCATCACGCGGTCGCGCACCCTGGCCGAGCCCACGAACGTGGGACGACGCCTCTTCGAGGAGGCGTGGGATGTGTTCGACGCACTCGGCCTCGACGTGAGGCAGACGCCGCTGCGCCTGATCGGGGTGCGCGCCGAGCAGCTCCTCGACGCCGGGGGAGACGCCCTCGCGCTGTGGGATCCCGACGAGGAGTGGCGCGAGACCGAGCGCACGCTGGACGCCGTGAGCGCCCGCTTCGGCCGCGGCATGATCGGTCCGGCGTCGCTCGTGCGCCGGTCGAAGGACGCGGACGAGGAGGAGCGCGACGGGCGCAACCCCAAGTACGTCAGCGACTGATCGGGGCCTGTCGTCCGCACGCCGGGAGCGCTAGCGTGGCCCCATGACGAACTTCTCGCTGAAACTCGCCGAGACCGTGACCGGTTCCGGCATCAAGTCGGTCTACGGCGAGCCGGTCGTCGTCGACGGGACGACCCTCGTGCCGGTCGCGGCCGTGCAGTTCGGCTTCGGCGCCGGCGGAGCAGGCGACGAGAACGCGCCCGGCGGCGCGGGCGGCGGCGGCATCGCTATCCCCTTCGGCGCCTACGTCTCGGACGAGCTGGGCCTGCGCTTCCGCCCGAACCTGATCACCCTGATCGTCGTCGCGATCCCGTTCGTGTTCGTGACCGGCTTCGCCTGGTCGCGGGTGATCCGCGCGCTCAAGAAGTAGAACCGCCTCGGCCGGGCTACACTGGGTCCCGAACACGGGAGTCCGGTGAGCCGGGCTGAGAGGAGACTTCTCCAAGTCTCGACCGTCGAACCTGATCTGGGTCATGCCAGCGCAGGGAGGCCATTCTCACATCCCGTGCCCTGTTCCATTCGACTGAAAGGGCACGAACAGTGCACGCAACTCTTCTCTCCGCGGGCGCACGCCCGCGTACCCTCCGCTGGCGGGTCGTCGACATCGTCGTCGCCAGTGTCGTGGCCGTCGCCTCGGGCGTCGTCTTCTGGGTCTGGGGCATCCTCCAGAACCCGATCTCGGGACCGGTCGGCGCCGTCCTGCCCGGTTTCCAGGGCATCCTGAACGGGCCGTGGCTCTTCGCCGGGGTGCTGGTCGCCCTCATCGTCCGCAAGCCCGGCGCCGCGCTCTACGGTGAGCTGGTCGCCGCGATCGTCTCGGCATTGATCGGGACGCAGTGGGGCTTCGCGACGCTGCTCTCCGGTGTCGTGCAGGGCCTGGGCGCCGAGATCGTCTTCGCGCTCTTCCTGTACGCGAACTGGCGGCTGGTGCCGGCGCTGCTCGCCGGCGCCGGTGCGGGGCTCGCGGAGTCGATTCTCGACCTCCTCTACTGGTACCCGGGCTCGAAGGCCGGGTTCGCCATCACGTACACGATCACGACGACCGTCTCCGGCCTGGTCGTCGCCGGTCTCGGCTCGTGGCTGCTGGTCCGCGCGCTCGCCAAGACGGGTGCGCTGAGCCGCTTCGCGGCGGGCCGGGAGGCGCGGAAGGCCGTCCGGGTCTGACGGAGATGATCGCAGGACAGCCGGCCCCGGTCGCCGTTCGGGTCGACGGCTGGGGCTGGCGCTATTCGGGGCGCACCGCGTGGGCGGCGCGCGGGATCGATCTGGCCATCGAGCCGGGCGAGCGCGTGCTGCTGCTCGGCGCGTCCGGTGCGGGAAAGAGCACCCTGCTCGCCGGACTGGCCGGCGTGCTCGACGGCGACGACGACGGAGAGTCGGAGGGCGCGCTCGCGATCGGCGGGCAGGCGCCGGCCGAAGCGCGCGGGATGGCCGGGCTGCTGCTGCAGGATCCGGACGCCCAGGTCATCCTCGCCCGGGTGGGCGACGACGTCGCCTTCGCCGGCGAGAACCTCGGCGTGCCCCGTGACGAGCTGTGGACGCGCGTGCATCACGCACTCGACGCGGTCGGCCTCGATGTGCCGCTCGACCGTCCGACCGCGCAGCTCTCGGGCGGGCAGAAGCAGCGGCTGGCGCTGGCCGGCCTGCTCGCGATGCGCAGTGGCCTCCTGCTGCTCGACGAGCCTACGGCGAACCTCGACCCCGACGGGGTGCTGGAGGTGCGGGATGCGGTGCGCGCGGCCCTCGACGCCACCGGCGCCACGCTGGTGGTCGTCGAGCACCGGGTGGCTGTCTGGCGCGACCTGGTGACGCGGGTCGTCGTGCTCGGCGCGGACGGGGGAGTCCTGGCCGACGGCGACCCCGACACCGTGCTGCGGGACGCGGCCGGCGAGCTGCGCCGGGCGGGCGTGTGGCTGCCCGGCACGCCCGTCCCCGAGGCGCCCATCGTGGCGGAGGGCTCTCCTCTGCTGACCGCGCGGTCGCTGGCGTTCGGACGCGGGCCGGCCGTGACGCGTGGCCGACGGCGCGACCGTGCGCGAGCGCGCGACGCGGCGGCCGCGGTCGGGCATCCCGTCGACGTGGACCTGCGCGAGGGGTCTGCGCTCGCCCTCACCGGGCGCAACGGCGCGGGCAAGTCGACGCTCGCGCTCACGCTCGGCGGACTGCTGCCGCCGGTGGCCGGCTCGGTGACCGCGGAGCCGACCCTCGCCGCCGATGCCCCACCCGATCCCGCCGGGTGGCGGTCGCGCGAGCTGCTGACGCGCATCGGGAGCGTCTTCCAGAATCCCGAGCACCAGTTCATCGCCTCCACCGTCCGGGAGGAGCTGGCCGCCGGCCCGCGCGGCCTCCGGCTGCCCGAGGCCGAGGTGGCGGGGCGTGTGGACGAGCTGCTCGGCCGCCTCTCGCTGAACGCCGTCGCGGAGGCGAACCCGTTCACCCTCTCCGGCGGCCAGAAGCGTCGGCTCTCGGTCGGCACGGCCCTCGCCACGCGCCCGCGCCTGCTGGTGCTCGACGAACCGACGTTCGGGCAGGATGCGCGCACCTGGGAGGGCCTCGTCGCCCTTCTCGCGCAGCTCAGGGCCGACGGCCACGCGGTGGTCGCCGCGACCCATGACGCCGAGTTCGTAGCCGCGATCGGCGCGTCCTCCCTCCGGCTGGACACCGCGGAGGTCATCGCATGACCCTCGTGCAGCCGGTGCGGACCGGTCCGCTCGCCACCCTGAACCCGGTGGCGAAGCTCGGCGCCGCGCTCATCGTCACGCTCGCGCTGCTGCTCTCCATCGACCCGGTCTCCGCCGGGGTCGCCTTGGGGCTGGAGCTGGTGCTCCTGCTGTTCGCGGGTCTCCCGGTGCGCACCATCGTCACGCGGACGGCCCCGGTCTGGATCGCCGCGCCGCTGGCCGGGCTCACCACCCTCCTCTACGGGCAGACCTCCGGCACCGTCTACGTGCAGTGGTGGGCCGTCGAGATCAGCGACGGGTCGATCGCGCTGGCGTGGGCGACCGCCCTGCGGGTGCTGGCGATCGGCATCCCGGCCGTGCTGCTGTTCGTCACGATCGACCCCACCGACCTCGCCGACGGGCTGGGGCAGCTGCTGCGGCTGCCGGCGCGCTTCGTGATCGGCGCGCTGGCCGGGCTGCGACTGATCGGGCTCTTCGCCGAGGACTGGCGCGCGCTCACGCTGGCCCGTCGCGCCCGCGGCGTGGCCGAGTCCGGGGCGGTCCGCCGCTTCGCCGGCCAGGCGTTCGCCCTGTTCGTGCTGTCGCTCCGGCGCGGGACGAAGCTGGCGACGGCGATGGAGGCGCGTGGCTTCGGCGCCGATGCGACGCGGACCTGGGCACGACCCTCCGTCTTCCGAGCCCGGGACTGGGCGACCCTTGCCGTCGCGCTGCTCCTGGCGGGAGTTGCCGTCGGCGCAGCCATCACCCTCGGGACGTGGAATGCCCCCTTCAGCTGAACCCCTCGAGGGCGGCGTGGCCCTGGACGCGCTCGACGCGGCCGTGGTCACCGCGGTCGCAGCCGCCGAAGACGCTGGACGCACCCCGGTCATCCTGATCGACGGGCCCAGCGGGGCAGGGAAGAGCTCGCTCGCCGACCTGCTGCTCGCGCGGTGGCCGGCGGACGGCGTCCCGCGACTGGTGCGGATGGACGACCTCTACCCGGGATGGGACGGCCTGGGCGCCGGAAGCGCGGCCGTCGGGCGCGACCTCCTCGGACCGCTCCGGACCACCGGCCGGGGAACCTGGGAGCGCTGGGACTGGGAGCACCATCGTCCCGCCGAGCGGCACACGGTCGCGGGCGGCGAGCCGCTCGTGATCGAGGGATGCGGCACGCTGTCCCGCGAGAACGCCTCCCTCGCCGACCTCACTGTCTGGCTGCACGCCGACGACGCGCTGCGCAAGCGGCGCGCCCTGGCCCGGGACGGCGAGACCTTCGCCGTGGAGTGGGACCGCTGGCAGGCGCAGTTCGATCGCTTCGTCGAGCGCGAGCATCCGCTCCACCACGCCGCGCTGGTCCTCGACGTGACGGGTGCGGGCCTCGCGGAATCCCGACCAGGGACTACGGTGGAGGCATGACCGACGCACGACAGGACCCCGAATACATCGTCGAGTACGTCGACGGCCCGCTCGTCGGGCAGACCGACCGCCGCTTCCTGGTCGACGGCGAGGTGGACGAGCGCATCGGCGTGATCGCCGCCGTCGAGGGCCTCGAGTCCACGTTCTGGTACGTGGCCGGCGACCGTCGTCAGTCCGGCGACGACCTCCTCGTGGAGTACCACTTCGACCAGCCCGACTCCGACCCGGTGGAGGCCGACCAGGAGGACGAGTCGATCTTCGGCTACGGCGCCTGAGGCGTCACCGCCGGCCGGCTCACGCCCAGCCGAGCTCGTGCAGCCGGTCGTCGTCGATGCCGTAGTAGTGCGCGATCTCGTGCACCAGCGTGATGTGGATCTCGTCGCGCAGCTCGTCCTCATCCGCGCTGATCGCGAGCAGAGGTTCCCGGTACAGGATGATGCGGTCCGGCATCTCGCCGAACCCGTACGCGTCGCGCTCGGTGAGCGCGACGCCGTCGTACAGGCCGAGGAGGTCGAGCGAGCCGTCCTCCGGGCGGTCCTCGACGACGAACACGACGTTGTCGAGCCCGTCGACCATCTCGTCCGGCAGTTGATCGAGCTCGTCCGTGACCAGGGCCTCGAACGCCTCCGGACCGAGCGACAGGCTCACCGTCGGCTCACCAGGCCTCGGCGACGGCGGCGTGCAGGTCGAGCAGGGGAGCGGTCCGCTCGCTCGGTCCGCGGCCGAAGCCGCACTCCGTGCCGACGCCGAACGCCGTGAGCGCGGTCGCGGCTGCCGCCGCCCGGCGCTGCGCGCCCTCCACACCGTCCTCGTGGTGGATGAGGCCGAGGTACAGCTCGGTGCCCTCGGACACCGCAACCGACGCCAGAGGCGCGAAGTACGCGGCGTCGTCGCGTTCGATGGGCACCGGCAGGTGCACCCAGGTCACGGGACGCGGCGCCTGCGACAGGATGCCGTCGAGCACCTCCGCGAGGTGGCCGGCGTCGGTCGGCTGCACGAAGTGCTGCTCCTCGACGTCGCCGTAGCAGAGGTGGTAGCCGACCTGCACGTCGGCGGGGACGGCCGCGGCCTGTCGGGCGGCGCGCTCCAGCACACCGGCGAGCACGTCGTCGCCGAACCACGAGGGCATCCGGCCCTCGAGCAGGGCGAACTCGACGGCCGTATCCCACTGGATCGCGAGGTCTTCATGCGGGATGCCGTCCAGGACCCGCTGCAGCTCGCCGAACAGCGCCCGCTCGTAGGCGGGCTCGAGGGCCGCGCGGTCCTCCGGCACGACGAACGGGCCGATGACGCCGGCCGGGGTCGGGAGAGAGACCTGGAAGCGCGTGCCCGGCGCGATCGCGCCCTCGTCGCGCAGCCGCCGGAACGTCTCGTACGAGTCCAGCGCAGCCTCGGCGTAGCCGAGGTCGGGGAAGACCAGCTCGTCGGCGGAGACGCCCTCCTCGAGCCGGAAGGGTCGTCCGTCGAACACCCCGCGCAGCAGGTGCGGCTCGCCGGGCATGCGCGAGAGGCCGCGCACCTCATCCAGCCGCTTGGTCTGGAACTGCACCCAGTAGAAGCGCTCACCGACCTCGCCGTCGGGGATGCGGCGCAGCTGCGGCCCGAGGTGGGAGCTGACGGTGCGGAGCACGGTCTCGGCGTCGGGCAGGTTGACGCTGCCGACGAGGTGCGCGCCGCGGATGACGGGAGAGGCGGTGGGGGTGGTCACCTGCGCGAGTCTACCGGCGGGGCGGCAAGGCCCCGCCGGTACCTCGCAGGCGGATCAATACCAGTTGAAGGACTCCGAGTGGCCCCAGGCGCCGCACGGGGTGCCGTAGCCGCGGGCGATGTAGTCGAGGCCCCACTTGATCTGCGTGGTGGCGTTGCTCGCCCAGTCGCTGCCGAACGAGGCCATCTTGCTGCCGGGGAGCGCCTGCGGGATGCCGGTGGCGCCGCTGCCCGAGTTGGAGGCCTGGTAGTTCCAGCCGGACTCGCGCTGCCAGAGCTTGTCGAGGCAGCTGAACTGGTCCGCGCCCCAGCCGTACTGGCTGGAGGCCAGGCTCGCGGCGGTCGCCTTGGCGCCGTCGACGGTGTTCGCGTTGGCCTGCGCGGCGGCCGCGGCGGCGGCTGCAGCAGCGGCGGCAGCGGCGACCTGGCGGTCGTGCTCGGCGCCGGCGGCGGCCAGAGCGTCGGACGCGGCCTTCGTCTTGTCGATTGAGTCGCGGAGCTTGTCGTCATTCAGCTTGGTGAAGCTGGTGAGGCCCGCGATCGCCGTCTTGGCGGCGGAGGTGTCGACCTTCGTCTCGTTGGCGGCGACGGTGCTCTCCGCGCCGGTGAGGGTCGTCCTGGCTTCGCGCTCGAGGCGGTCGCGCACGATAGAGCCGTACACGCCGAGCTGCTCGTGACGCATCCCAGTGGATGCGCTGAGTTCGCGGGTCTCGCGCTCGCTGGCCTGCTGCTGGGCGACCGCGGGGGCGATCAGGCTGACGCTCATGATGAGGGTGGCGGCGCCGGTGACGATGCGGGTGAAGGGGACGGGGCTGTCTTTGATGGTCTTGCGAAGAGTGCTGAGCATTGTGTTCCTGGATCGGGCTTCCCCGTCTGCGCACGACGCCGTCTCGGCGCGTGCGGGACCGCCGTTCATTCGGGGGCGGTCCTGCGGGCTGGCTGCCGCGAGCATGCGAGGAAGGGCCTCGTGGACCCGTGGTCCGGAAGGCGCGGCATGCGGCGCGGTTGTGCCGGGCGTGGGAAGGCCAGAGCATCCAGGAGCGGGCGCGGGGGCGCCTCAGGGTTGGGGGTGGGGGGGCTGGATGCCGCCTGCGCGGCACGGACGGCATATCCATCGCCGTCGTTAGAAGACCCTAGGCGCGGTTTCTGGACGGTTCGGGCATGGAACCTGGCAAAGTCGTGTACGCGTCACCGATCGACGGCGGTCTCAGCGGCCGCTTCGGTCGCCTCCTGCGCCTCGACCTGAGCCTCCGCCGCGTCCATCCGGCGGTCCGTGATCCAGAGCATCGGGATCAGCTGGAGCAGCACCAGCGCGCCCATGATGACGAACACCCACTGCACGCCGAGCAGCTGCCCGAGGAGCCCGCCCGCGGCGGCGCCGAGCGGCATCGTGCCCCACGCGAGCAGGCGGTAGGCGCTGTTGAGCCGGCCCAGCAGCCGGGTGGGGGTGATGCGCTGGCGAAGGGACACCGTGATGACATTCCAGATGGACACGGTGATGCCTCCGAGAAGCATCCCGGCGCCGATGATGAACGGATTCGCAGTGAAGCCCGGCGTCGCGACGGTCAGCAGCGATCCGACGATCGTGAGCGCCAGCGCGCGCGAGCGTCCGAGCAAGCGCTCGGCGGGCTCGGCGAGGAACGTGCCCAGGACGCTTCCGATCGCCGAGAACGTGAGCAGCAGCCCGTACGCGGGATCGGAGAGCTTCATTACCGAGTCCGGGCCGGCGGCGTAGAGCACGAAGACGGTGAACACCGCCGAGCTCGCGAAGTTGAAGACGCCCACCATGATGGCGAGGGTGCGCAGCAGCGTGCTGCTCCCGAGGAAGCGGAGCCCCTCGGCGATGTCGGCGCGGATGGTCGTCGAGCCGCTCCGCTCGGCCGTGAACCGGCCCCGAACGAGCAGCAGGACGCCGATCGCGACGATCCACAGCAGGGCCGGCGCGCCGAAGGCGAAAGCCACGCCGATCGCGACGAGGAAGCCGCCGAGCGGAGGCCCCACGAACTCGTTGGCGGTGAGCTCCGCGGCGTAGAGCCGGCCGTTGGCCCGCGACAGGCGGTCCCGCGGCACCAGCTGCGGGAGGATCGACTGGGACGACGTGTCATACACGGTCTCGGCGATCCCCACGCACAGCGCTGCGACGTACAGCAGCCAGATGGACCCGCCGCCGAGGACGGTCACGACCGTCAGGCAGGCGAGGAAGCCGGCTCGGGCGGTGTTGGCGACGAGCATCAGGCGACGGCGGTCGATCCGGTCCGCGAGGGCGCCTGCGGTGAGGGCGAACAGCAGCCAGGGGAGGGTGAAGGCGAAGCCGAGCCCGGCGATCAGGGCGGGGGAGTCGGTGTAGCGGATGGCGACGAGCGGCAGGGCGACCTTCATCGCGCCGTCGGCCAGGTTCGAGAGGCCGGCCGAGGTCCACAGCTTCCAGTAGCGCGCCCCGAGGCCGTTGGTGCTCATGGACTCAGCCTGGCACGTCGATTGGGAAAACTCAATCGCATCGAAGAATCCCAATCAGTGGGTACGATGATGCCATGAGCGAGGAGAGCAGGCCGGACCCGGACGCTAAGCGCCGACCCGCCACGCCGCAGGAGCTGAAGGCGATGTCGCACCCGCTTCGGGTGCGCATCCTGCGCCTCTGCGGCGACGGCGAGCTGACGAACAAGCAGCTCGCCGACCGGCTGGGGGTGGATGCGGGCACGGTGTACTACCACGTGCGCCAGCTGGTCGACGCCGGCTTCCTCGAGCCGGCGGCGGTGAGAACGGGGGAGTCCGGCGCCCTGGAGAAGCCGTACCGCTCGACCGGCAAGAGCTGGTGGCTGTCGGCGCCGCTCGAGGACATCGACCTCTCGCACGGCCTCGCCCCGGTGGAGGCCTTCCAGCAGGAGCTCGCCGAAGCGGGTCCCGCCTCCATCGCCACCTACGCGCGGTTCTCGCTGCACCTGTCACCGGAGGACCTCGCCGAGCTCGACCGGCGCATCGTCGCGGTGCTCGACGACTACGTCGAGACCGACGCCGAACGGTCGCACCTGCCCGCGCACGGCGGCATCTTCCTGCTGCACCGCGCGCCGGGCGCCGCCGACTGAGCGCTCAGAGCGCCTTCGCCGCGGCGGCCAGCACCTGCGCCAGGGTCGGCACTCCCTCCGCGCGGAACACCTCGGACCCGTCCGAGCCTGTGACGATCACCGTCGGCGTCGAGCGGATGCCGTCGCGCTCGGCCTGCTCCAGGTTGCGCGCCACATCCCGCTCGGTCACGCGGATGCGCGGCGCGAGCCGGGAGGCCTCCGCCAGAACGGCGCGCGTCTGCATGCACGGCTCGCAGAAGGCGGACGTGTAGAGCGTGAGCTGCGCGTCCCGGGTGTCCGCCGGGTCAACGGCCGGTGTCGAATCCACACCGTCAGTGTACGTCCGGCGAAATCGGGGCGACGATCGAGCGGAACCCGCTGTCGGCGCACCCGTGGCGGACCCGCGCCGATCCATCATCGAAGCGTGAGCCGATCGACCTTCACGCGCTACGTCGCCCTCGGAGACTCGCTCACCGAGGGCCTGTGCGACAGCGCGCCCGGGCAGCCGGACGCGTTCCTCGGCTGGGCGGACCGCTTGGCCGGCATCCTGGACGGCGACGCCCGGCTCGCCGGCGCTTCCGTCGAGTTCGCCAATCTCGCCGTCCGCGGCCGCCGCATCGCGGACGTGGTGGACGCGCAGGTGCCGCACGCGCTCCAGCTCGGGCCCGACCTCGTCTCGGTGATGGTCGGCGGCAACGACCTGATGAGCCCCGCCGCCGACCCGGATGCGCTGGCCGCCCGACTGGAGTCCGGCATCCGGTCGCTGCGCGCGTCCGGCGCCACGGTGCTCCTGGCGAACATCTTCGACCCGCAGTTCGCGTTCTTCCTCAAGCCGTTCCGGGGGCGCGCGGCCGTCTTCAACGCGAACATCTGGAGCATCGCCCGCGACCAGCGCGCGATCGTGCTCGACGTCTGGGGCGTGCGCGAGTTCCGCGACCCGGCGATGTGGGCGTCGGACCGGGTCCACCTCAGCACGCGCGGCCACCGCCTCCTCGCCGCGCAGGCCGCGCACGCGCTCGGCGTGCCGTTCGCGCAGATCGGTGGCCCGGAGGCGTCCGCGCCGCCCGACGACCCGCCCGCGCCGCCCGACGCGGTGCCGCTGCGCACCTGGCTGCGGGTGTACGCGATCCCGTGGGTCGCCCGCCGCGTGCGGCACGTGTCCACGGGCGATGGACGCGGCCCCAAGCTGCCGGTGCCGAGGACCGTCGGAGGCCCGCACTAGACTCGCTGGTATGGCTACCTCCTCGGATCGACTGGTCTGGATCGACTGCGAGATGACCGGCCTCGACCTCGAGGTCGACGAGCTCGTCGAGATCGCGGTGGTGATCACCGACTTCGAGCTGAACGTGCTCGACCCGGGCCTCAGCATCGTCATCAAGCCCGACGACTCGGCGCTCGAGCACATGGGCGACTTCGTGCGCCAGATGCACACCACCTCCGGGCTGATCGAAGAGATCCCGAACGGCAAGAGCCTCGCCGAGGCCGAGTACGAGGTGCTGGAGTACGTGCTGAAGTTCGCGCCGACCGCGCGCACCGCCCCGCTCGCCGGCAACACCATCGGCACCGACCGCATGTTCCTCGCGAAGTACATGCCGCGGCTCGACAACCACCTGCACTACCGCAACGTCGACGTGTCCTCGATCAAGGAGCTGGCCCGCCGCTGGTTCCCGCGCATCTACTTCAACGCCCCCGAGAAGAACGGCGGCCACCGCGCCCTCGCCGACATCCTCGAGTCCATCCGCGAGCTCGACTACTACCGCTCCGCCGCGTTCGTCGCGCCTCCCGGCCCGACGACCGAGGACGTGCAGGCTGTGGCCTCCGGCGTCGTGGAAAAATGGGCTCCCCGGATGTACTAGAATCGATGAGTTGCCCCGCCTGCCGCGGGTGCACTTGGTGGGTATAGCTCAGTTGGTAGAGCGCCTGGTTGTGGTCCAGGAGGTCGCGGGTTCAAGCCCCGTTACTCACCCCAAGCGAAAGGCCCGGCTCCAGATGGAGCCGGGCCTTTCTCGTCGTTCAAGCCCGCTCCGATTCGTGCCGAATGAGCGCCATTCGTCACGAATAGCGCTCATTCGGCACGAATCGGCGGGGTGGGCTGGAGAGTGGTGGATGGTGCCCCCGGCAGGAATCGAACCTGCGACCAAGAGATTAGAAGGCTCCTGCTCTATCCGCTGAGCTACGGGGGCGTCGCCTCCACGATACCGTCAGAGCGTCGCGCCGCTCTTCCCGGCGCGGTTGACGATCGCGATCACCGGCCGCCGACCGCGCAGACCGAACCGCAGCCGGAGGCTCGACTGGCGCGCGATCAGCACGGCGATGACCGTCGCGGCCGCGGCCGGCACGAGTCCCGAGATGGCCATCGCGATGTGCGGGCCGACCTGCTCCACGATCCAGCCCATCAGCGGTCCGCCGAGAGCCTGCCCGCCGAGCAGCACGAGGATGTACAGCGAGATCACGCGTCCGCGGATCTGCACGTTCGACGACATCTGCACGAGCGAGTTCGCGGCGGTGATGAACAGCAGGTTCCCGACGCCGATGCAGATCAGCAGCATCCCGAACGCCAGCTCGCCGGGCGCGAAGCCGGCCAGCGCCTGCACGATCCCGAGCGCCGCGGCGGTGCCGACGACCATGGACAGGCGCACGCTCGTCCGGCGGGTCGAGGCGAGCGCTCCGGTGAGCGCGCCCGCCGCGACGAGCGCGTTGAACAGTCCGTAACCCTGGGCGCCGACATGGAAGACGTCGTTGGCGTACGCCGCCAGGAACACCGGCATGTTGAAGGCGAACACCGCGATCACCGCGACCATGACGACGGTCCAGAAGATCACGGGCTTGCGGCGCACGTAGCGCATCCCCTCGGCCAGCTGACCCTTGCGGCGCGGGGCGGCGGGGGAGGAGTGCAGTTCCGAGCGCTTGAGGGTCGCGACCGCGAACACCACCGCGAGACACGCGACCGCGTTGATCGCGAACGACCAGCCGCCGCCGACCGCCGTGATGAGCACGCCGCCGAGCGCCGGACCGATGAGGCCGCCGAGCTGGAAGATCGACGAGTTGAGGCTGATCGCGTTGCGCAGATACGTCGGGCCGACGAGCTCGTTCACGAAGACCTGACGCGCCGGGTTGTCGACCACGGTCACGAGGCCCAGCGCGAAGGAGATCGCGTAGACGTGCCACACCTCGATGCCGCCCGAGAGCGTCAGCACCGCGAGGAGGGCCGCGAGGCCGGCCGCGCACGACTGGGTGATGACGAGGAGGGTCTGCTTGGAGTAGCGGTCTGCGATCACGCCGCCCCACAGCCCGAGGATCAGCATCGGGGTGAACTGCATGAACACCGTGATCCCGACCGCGGCGACGCTGCCCGACAGCTGCAGGACCAGCCAGTCCATGGCGATCCGCTGCATCCACACCGCCGTGTTGGCGACGAGGTTGCTGGCGGCGAAGCGGCGGTAGTTCGGCACCCGGAGGGAGGCGAAGGTCTCGCGCCACGGCGGCCTGGCGGAGAGGACCGGCATGGGTCCGGTGAGCGGGGCCGCTGCGGTGGAGTGCGCCACTGTGGTGTTACCTCGATGTCGTCGCTGGTTTCGTATGATGTCTCGCTTCGACATTACGCATCCGGGGCTATTCTTGTTCCCGATAACGGCTATAACTCCCATTGGCTTTTCGAATGGACGCGGAATGTTCGACCCGGTGCTCCTCCAGACGTTCCTCGCGGTCGCCGACACGCGCAGTTTCACGAAGGCGGCGGCGCGGCTGGGGATCAGCCAGCCGACCGTCAGCCAGCACATCCGCAAGCTGGAGCAGTCCGCCAAGCGGCAGCTGATCGCGCGCGACACCCGTGAGGTGCGGCTCACCGACAACGGGGATGCGATGGCCGGCTTCGCGCGCACCATCCTCGCCGCGCTGGCGGAGGCCGACAGCTACTTCAGCGGCTCGGCGATGCGCGGCCGGTTGCGGTTCGGCGCGGCCGACGACCTCGCGATCACGACGCTGCCGCGCATCCTGCGCCATTTCCGGCAGCAGAACCCGCAGATCAACCTGGAGCTGACCGTCGACCAGTCGGCTCCGCTGCACCGCAAGCTGAAAGCCGGCCACCTCGACCTCATCTTCATCAAGCAGACGCCCGGCACCACCGAGGGCGCGGTGGTCGCGACCGACGAACTGGTGTGGATGGGGCAGGAGAAGACCATCCTCGACCCCGACGGGCCGGTGCCGCTCATCGCCTACCAGGGCCCGAGCATCAGCCGGCAGGCGGCGATCGACGCGCTGGAGGCGGCGGGACGCACCTGGCGGATCACCTGCAACACCCGCGAGGTGAACGGGGTGCTCGCCGCGGTGCGCGCAGGCATCGGCGTTGCGGTGTTCCCGCGGTCGCTGATCCCCACGGACCTCATCAAGGTGACGAACCGGTTCGGGCTGCCGGAGCTCGGACACGTGGACTTCACGCTGCTCTCGAACCCGTCCGCCGCCCGCGAGCCGGTGGAGGCGCTGACGACCGCCATCCTCGCCCGCGCCGTCAGCCGGGTCGCGTAGCTCAGCCCTCGACCGGGATCGCGTCCGGGTCCGCCGGGCGCGCGCCGCCGTCGGGGCTTCGCCGTCGGAGCGTGAGGGCGACGAGCGGGAAGACCAGCACCGAGAGCATCCCCGCTCCGACGAGCGCGGTCGCGGTGCCGACGGGGAGCTCGTGGTCGCGCACGCCGATCTGCGTCACCGCCACGATGATCGGAAGGCCGGTCGCCGCGAACAGCGTCAGCGAGGCGCGGTCGCGCGGCGTCGAGCCGGGCGGGGCGGAGAACGACGCCGGGATGCCGCGCACGACGATCAGCAGCAGCAGGAAGATCGGCAGCAGGAGCAGAGCGCGCGGATCGCCGAGCAGCGCCTGCAGGTCGAAACCGATCCCGGTGTTGATGAAGAAGATCGGCACCAGCACCCCGAAGGCGACCGCCTCCAGCTTGCTCTCGATCTGGTGCGCGTCCGCCGGCTCCGCGCCCGCCAGCAGGATGCGGATCAGCACGCCCGCGGCGAAGGCACCGAGCAGCATGTCGAGGCCGAGGGCGATGCTCAGCCCGACCAGGGCCGCGATGATCAGGACCACGAACCGCACCGCGAACTGCCCGCTGGTGTGGAGGGTCGCGCGCACCAGGGCGTGGAAGCGGCGGTGGCCGCCGCGGGAGGCGAACCAGATGGCTCCGCCCGCGATGATCGCGAAGCCGATCAGCACCAGCGCGGCGGCGAGCGGCCGTCGCCCGCTGAGGAACAGCGAGATGGCGAGGAGCGGACCGAACTCGCCGACGGCTCCCACCGCCGTGACCGCGCGGCCGAACGGCGTCCGCAGCTCGCCCGCATCCCGCAGCACCGGCATGAGCGTGCCCAGCGCCGTCGAGGTCAGCGCGATGCCGAGGTAGACGCCGCGGATCGCATCCCCGGCGATCAGCGCCGCCAGCAGGACCCCCGCCACGAGCGACACCACCCACAGCAGCGAGGCCTTGCGCAGCCGCCGCGCGCCGATGGCGGCGAAGTCGATCTCGTTCCCCGCCATGAAGAACAGGAACGCGAGGCCGAAGTTCGCGAGCGCGGTGAGCTCGGCGGTCTCCTTCACCCAGCCCAGCACGCTCGGTCCGATGATCAGCCCGAGCACGATCTCGAAGACCACCAGCGGGATCTTCACCCAGCGTCCGATCGCCGTGGTCAGCAGCGCCGCCGCGACGGCGATCAGCGGGACGAGCACGACGGTCGTGACAGCGGGGTCCATGGGCGCATGCTAGCGACGGGACGGGCTGTGCGGCAGACCGTTCACACGGCCGAAATCCGCCGGGGATAGTGTGTCGTCATGCGTGAACAACAGGCGAGAATCATCGAGGATCTGCACGTCAGCCCGGAGGTCGACCCGGCGACGGAGATCGAGCGTCGCGTCGGCTTCCTCGTCGACTACGTGCGCACCACCGGCGCGAAGGGCTTCGTGCTCGGTATCAGCGGCGGTCAGGACTCCACGCTCGCGGGCCGGCTCACGCAGCTGGCCGTCGAGCGGCTCGCGGACGAGGGCACGGAGGCGGACTTCATCGCCGTGCGGCTGCCCTACGCCGTGCAGCGCGACGAGGAGGATGCGCAGCTAGCGCTGTCCTTCATCCGGCCGAAGCGCCAGGTGGTCTTCAACATCCAGCGCGGCACCGACGGCGTCGAGGACGAGTACGCCGACGCCCTCGGCGAGCCGATGACCGACTTCGTGAAGGGCAACGTCAAGGCGCGCATTCGCATGGTCGCCCAGTACGCGATCGCCGGTCAGGGCGCCTACCTGGTGGTCGGCACCGACCACGCGGCCGAGGCGGTGACCGGCTTCTTCACGAAGTACGGCGACGGCGGCACCGACATCCTGCCGCTCACCGGGCTCACGAAGCGCCAGGGCAAGCAGCTGCTGCGGTACCTGGATGCGCCCGCGCGGCTGTACGAGAAGGCGCCCACGGCCGACCTGCTCGACCTGAACCCCGGACAGACCGACGAGGACAATCTCGGGCTGACGTACGAGGACATCGACGACTTCCTCGAGGGCAAGGACGTCGCGAATGAGGTGGCCGAGGCGCTGGAGGCGCGCTACCGGGCGACCGAGCACAAGCGGCAGCCTCCGGCGAGCATGTTCGACTCCTGGTGGAACGAGGGGTCGTACAGCCGCTGAGCGGACGCCGCTCAGGACGACGAAGGGCGCCGGCGTGATGCCGGCGCCCTTCGTGTTCGGGTGGAGTGCTCTGCCGTTGGTCAGACCGGCTGGCTGAGGCGCGACGTCGGGGAGGTGTCGGCGGACGCGTTCGACTCGGCCGCGGCCGCGGCGAACGGGTTGGCGGGAGCCGGTTCCGGGGTGCGCTCGGCAGCGGGTGCGGTGCTCTCGGCGGCCGTCGTGGTGGTCGCCGGAGCCGCGTACTGCTCGTGGTGCTGCTGGGCGACCCACGCATCCTGCTGGGCGATCAGCGAGCGCTCGTTGTCCGTGTTCTCGAACCGCCAGCGCTCGAGGTCGTTCTGGAAGATCTTGCGGGCGCGGCGCGGGTTGTTCTGCCACTCGATGAGGCGGTCGCGGAACTCGGCGATCGCCGGGTCGGCCTGGTAGCCGAAGGTTGCGGAGGCCCGCTTCAGCTCGGCGAGCTGGTGTCCGGCCCAGTTGGCCGCGAGTCCGGAGCTCTTGATCGGGAGGAGGCGCACCATGATGTCGGCCTGGCCGACCGCGCGGTCGGAGAGCACCTGCTCGGCCGGGGTGAGCGAGTTCCAGACGGAGGCCTCGGTCGCCGCATCCACGAGGGCTGCGATGGCGGACGCCTTCTGCTGGCGGTCGGTGCGGGAGAGGAGGCCCTTGAGGGCTCCCCGGGCGATCCAGGCGGCGATGAGGCCGGAGAGGATCACGGCGACCGCGAGGACCGCCGCGTAGAAGATCACCGGACGCGCTGCCGGCGATGTGAGCCAATCGACGAAGTCATTCCACCACTGCATGCCGCGATGGTAACCGCGCTTCGACGGCGTCCCGCGGACCGTTCGCGTCGTGTCGCCAACTGCGCCGTAGCAGAATGGAGGCAGTCGGATCGGAAGGGGACGGGTAATGCAGACATTCGTGGTGGCCGGAGGATGCTTCTGGTGCTTGGACGCGGTGTACCGCGTGCTCCGCGGGGTGCAGGATGTGGTGTCCGGCTACACCGGCGGCACCGCCGTCGACCCGACCTACGAAGAGGTCTGCACCGGCCGGACCGGCCACGCCGAGGCCGTCGCGGTCACCTTCGACCCCGAGGTCATCCCGGCGAGCGTCATCCTCGACGTCTTCTTCACCCTCCACGACCCGCGCCAGCTCAACCGGCAGGGGAACGACATCGGCACGCAGTACCGCTCGGCGATGTTCTACGACGGCGAGGCGCAGCGCGAGCTCTTCGAGGCGGCCCGCGACCGCGCTGCCGAGTACTGGGACGGCGGGATCGTCACCACGATCGAGCCGCTCGGCCCGTTCTACCGCGCCGAGGAGTACCACCAGGACTTCTTCGCCAAGAACCCGGGACAGGGATACTGCCTCGCGGTGGCGCTGCCGAAGGTCAACAAGATCCGCGCGTCGTACGCGGACTACGTCGCGGCGTAGCCGCCGGGCGAAGTCGTCCACAGGTCGGCTCCTTCGCGAGTTATCCACCGATCTCGCTCATGTCCTGCGCTCGCTTGCGCCGGGCGCGAGAGTGGTCTCAGTCCGCCACCCCGGCGGGCGTTCCGAAAGGGGAGACCATGTCCGACACCGTCGCCGTCCGCGGCTTCGTCGCCACCGAACCGCGCCACCTCGTCACCGAGGCGGGCCTGCCCATCACGAGCTTCCGGCTCGTCACGACGCGGCGCCGATACAACCGTCAGGCGTCCGCGTGGGAGGACGGCGGACAGAACTGGTACACGGTGAGCGCCTTCCGCAAGCTGGCGCTGGGCGCGGCCGGCTCGATCGCCAAGGGCGACCCGGTGCTGGTGGCGGGGCGCATCCATCTGCGGGAGTGGACCGGCGACAAGCAGGGCGTGACGGTCGAGATCGAGGCCGACTCCATCGGGCACGACCTGACGTGGGGGCGGTCGCGCTTCACGAAGTCGGCGGGCGGCCCAGCGGGTGAGGAGGGGGCTGCGCCTCCCGACGCTCTCACAGGGGCGGCACCCTAAGATGAGGCATATGACGCGCTCCGTGGACCGCAGGACCGGTTCCTCCGCCGCGTCCGCGTCGATCCTCGCGGCCGGGGTCGCGGTGCTGCTCACGCTCACCGGGTGCTCGGGCGCGACGACCTCCACCCCGAGCCCATCGGCGCCGGCGACCACGGCCGTCGCGTCGCCGACCCCGACGACCCCTGCGACTCCGGCGGCCATCGGGCTCGTGCCCGGCGGCACGGCGGAGCAGAACCTGCCGTACTTCGACAAGGTCAACCGGGCTACGCTCGCGGCGAACCCGGACGCCAAGGGGCGCGACTTCATCGAAGCGCTCGTCGCGGCCGGATTCCAGAAGTCCGACATGCAGGTGACGGTCGACACCACGACGATCGGGCTGAAGGCGAACTCCATCCAGTTCGCCGTGCGCATGGGCGACACCTGCCTGATCGGCCAGAACGGCGCGGACGCGGGCGGCTACTGGAGCCAGGCCGTGCCGGTCCTGCCGACGGGCACCTGCCTCATCGGGCAGACGCGCCCGATCGACTGGTGAGCACGACCTGACGGCAGCCCCGACCGCCCGGGAGCACCCCCGTTCCCGGTATCCTCGTATACGGCAGCAAGCCGACGACAGGGAGTTTGAGAAGAAGAGTGGCCGAATACATTTACTCGATGGTGCGCGCCCGCAAGGCGGTCGGCGACAAGGTGATCCTCGACGATGTCACGATGGCGTTCCTCCCGGGCGCCAAGATCGGCGTCGTGGGCCCCAACGGCGCCGGTAAGTCCACCATCCTGAAGATCATGGCCGGCCTGGACACGCCCTCCAACGGCGAGGCGAAGCTCACTCCGGGCTACACGGTCGGCATCCTCATGCAGGAGCCCCAGCTCGACGAGAGCAAGACCGTGCTCGAGAACGTCCAGGAGGGCGTGGGCGAGATCAAGCAGAAGGTCGACCGGTTCAACGAGATCTCCGGACTGCTCGCCGACCCCGACGCCGACTTCGACACCCTGCTCGCCGAGATGGGCACGCTGCAGGAGCAGATCGACGCCGCCGACGCCTGGGACCTCGACTCCCAGCTCGAGCAGGCGATGGACGCGCTCCGCTGCCCGCCGGGCGACTGGCCGGTCAACACCTTGTCCGGTGGTGAGAAGCGCCGAGTCGCGCTCTGCAAGCTCCTGCTGCAGAAGCCGGACCTCCTGCTCCTCGACGAGCCCACCAACCACCTCGACGCCGAGAGCGTGCTCTGGCTCGAGCAGCACCTCGGCAAGTACCACGGCGCCGTGCTCGCCGTGACCCACGACCGGTACTTCCTCGACCACGTGGCCGAGTGGATCGCCGAGGTCGACCGCGGTCACCTGTACCCGTACGAGGGCAACTACTCGACCTACCTCGAGAAGAAGCGCGAGCGCCTCGCGATCCAGGGCAAGAAGGACGCGAAGCTGGCCAAGCGCCTCTCCGAGGAGCTCGACTGGGTGCGCAGCAACGCGAAGGGCCGTCAGGCCAAGTCCAAGGCGCGTCTCGCCCGGTACGAGGAGATGGCCGCCGAGGCGGAGCGCACCAGGAAGCTCGACTTCGAGGAGATCCAGATCCCGCCGGGGCCGCGACTCGGTAACGTCGTGATCGAGGCCAAGGACCTCGAGAAGGGCTTCGCCGACCGCAAGCTCATCGACGGCCTCAGCTTCACCCTGCCCCGCAACGGCATCGTCGGCGTCATCGGCCCGAACGGCGTCGGCAAGACCACGCTGTTCAAGACGATCGTCGGCCTGGAGCCGCTCGACGACGGCGACCTGAAGGTCGGCGAGACCGTCCAGATCTCCTACGTCGACCAGACCCGCGGCGGCATCGACCCGAACAAGAACGTCTGGGAGGTCGTGTCCGACGGGCTCGACTACATCCAGGTGGGCAAGACCGAGGTGCCGTCGCGCGCCTACGTGTCGACCTTCGGGTTCAAGGGCCCGGACCAGCAGAAGAAGTCGGGCGTGCTCTCCGGTGGTGAGCGCAACCGCCTCAACCTGGCGCTGACGCTCAAGCAGGGCGGCAACCTCCTGCTCCTCGACGAGCCGACCAACGACCTCGACGTCGAGACGCTCTCGAGCCTCGAGAACGCGCTGCTCGAGTTCCCCGGCTGCGCGGTGGTCATCACCCACGACCGGTGGTTCCTCGACCGGATCGCGACCCACATCCTCGCCTACGAGGGCACCGACGAGGACCCGGCCAACTGGTACTGGTTCGAGGGCAACTTCGAGGCCTACGAGGAGAACAAGGTCGAGCGCCTCGGCCCGGACGCCGCCAAGCCCAACCGCTCGGCGTACCGCAAGCTCACGCGCGACTGAGGCCGAACAGCGCATGCGCCTGCACGTCCCGATCAAGCTCCGCTGGAGCGACCTCGACGCCTACGGGCACGTCAACAACGCCGAGATGCTGCGCCTCCTCGAGGAGGCGCGCATCGAGGCGTTCTGGGCGACCGATGACTCCGGACAAGGGTCCGGGGAAGCGGTCGGCGGTTCGACCGCCGTGCTCGACGGGCGTCCAGGCGCGGACACTCTGACGCTGATCGCGCGCCAGGAGATCGAGTACCTCGCGCCGATCCCGTACCTCCGCCAGCCGCTCGACGTCCAGCTGTGGCTCGGGCGGCTCGGCGGGGCCAGCCTCGAGGTCTGCTACGAGGTCTGGACGCCGGAGGGCACCGAGCCGCGCACGCTGTACTCGCGCGCCGCGACCACCATCGTGCTCGTGGATGCGGCCAGCCAGCGACCGCGCCGCATCAACGAGCGCGAGCGGGCCGCCTGGACGCCGTACCTCGACGAGCCCGTCGCCTTCGCCAAGCGCGGCTGACCCTCGCAGCATTCGTGCCGAATGTGCGTTATGACGACGCCATAACGCTCATTCGGCACGAATCGTAGACGCAGCGGCCCCCTACGCGGTGACGGTCACCGAGTCACCGGAGACCTCGGCCTTGAGCTTGGGCAGCGGGTCGCGCGCCGGTCCGTTCAGCACGTCGCCCGTGGTCGCGTCGAACGTGGATCCGTGGCACGGGCAGTCGAACTCCTTGCCCTGCGGCGCGACCGTGCATCCCTGATGCGTGCACACCGCGCTGAACGCGACGACCTTCCCGGCGGTCGGCTGCGACACCACGATCGGCTTGCCCGCGAGGGTCGCAGACACCGCGCCGCCGACCGGGATGGACGCGAGCGACACCTGCGCGGATCCCGAGCCGCCGTCGCCCGACCCTCCGGAGTCCTGCGCGCCTCCCGGGGTGCAGGCGGCGAGCAGGACCGCGCCGCTGGCGGCGCCTCCGATCGTGACGAGCGTGCGGCGGGTCAGCGGAGCGTGGTCGTTCATGCGATTCTCCCGTTCGTCGGTGACGTCTCCTACGGTATTCACGAGACGATGTCCCGTCGGGTTCAACTCTCGCGTGTGAACCTTTCCGCACGCTGCATCGTGTACTGAGTGGAGGTGAACATGCCGGAGGAGGACGCCCGCCTGCTGCGCGAGCTGCACGATCAGCACGCGCAGGCGCTATGGCGGTACGTCGTGCACCTCACCGGCGACCGTGCGATGGCCGACGACATCGTGCAGGAGACGCTGCTGCGCGCCTGGCGCAAGCCGTCCGTCCTGGACCAGTCCCAGCAGTCCGCCCGCACCTGGCTGTTCACCGTGGCGCGCAACCTCGTGATCGACGACCGCCGGAGCGCGGCCCACCGGCACGAGTTCGGCGCGGAGAACCTGCCGGAACATCCCTCGCCGGACAGCGAGGCCGACGCTGTGCTCGACTCTTGGCTGGTCTCGGACGCGCTGGCCGAGCTGTCGGTGGAGCACCGGGCGGTCATCGTCCACGCCTACTACGGCGGCCGATCGGTCGCCGAGATCGCGCGCGAGCTCGACATCCCCGAGGGGACCGTCAAGTCGCGCCTGCACTACGGACTCCGCGCGCTGCGGCTCGCGCTCCAGGAGAGAGGGGTGACGGAACGATGACCACGCACGACGAGTTCGCCACCTGGGATGCCGCCTACGTGCTCGGCGCGCTTGCGCCGACCGAACGGCGCGAGTTCGAGGCGCACCTGCGCGAGTGCGAGCGGTGCTCGGAGGCTGTGTCGGAGCTCGCCGGGATGCCCGGAATCCTGAGCCGCGTGCTGCGGGAGCAGGCGTTCGCGCTGCTGGAGGAGGACGCTCCGGCCGCGACCGCGGATGCGCTCGAGCCGCAAGGCCCGAACCCGGACGTGCTGCCCGCGCTGCTGCACACCGTGCGCCGCCGCCGCGTCCGCGCGCGCTGGCTGGTCGGAGGGCTGTCGGCCGTCGCGGCCGCCCTGCTCATCGGCGTCGCCGCCCTGGTGCTGCCCGGCGTCGTGAACCCGGCCGCCACCCCGCAGGCCGCCGTCGTGATGCAGCAGGTGGAGCCGAGCGCGCTGACCGCGGACCTGCGCCTGACTCCCGAGCCCTGGGGCACCCGGATCGACTCGACCTGCCGCTACGCCCACGTCGGCGCCGAGGACGGCGCGCACGCCTGGACCTACGCCATGGTCGTCACCGACCGCGCCGGTCAGCAGCACACCATCTCGACGTGGACCGCCGACGAGGGCACGACCGCCCTCCCGGTCGCGACCACGAGCGTGCCGCTGAAGGACATCGCCACCGTCGACATCCGCTCCGCCGGCGACGGCACCGTCCTCCTCCGCTCGACGTTCGGCTGACGCCGCCCGAGCGCGTCAGTCGCGGGGGAGGCGGATGGTGGCCTCCTGGGCGACGCTCGCGACCAGGCGGCCGTCGCGCGAGAAGATGCGGCCGTTCGAGAGGCCGCGGCCACCGCCGGCGGTCGGCGACTCCTGCACGTACAGCAGCCACTCGTCGACCCGCGCCGGCCGGTGCCACCACATCGCGTGGTCAAGGCTGGCGGCCTTGAGGCCCGGCGTCGCCCACGCGATCCCGTGCCGGCGCATGACCGACTCCATGATCGTGTAGTCGCTCGCGTAGGCCAGCGCCGCGCGGTGCAGCGCCGGGTCGTCGGGCATGTCGCCGATGGTCCGGAACCACACCGACTGGTGCGCGACCCGCTCGCCCTCCACCGACAGGTACACCGGCGAGGTGACGTGCCGCATGTCGAACGGCCGCTGGCTGGCCCAATACTGTGCGACGGGATGCCGCACATCCTCCAGGGAGGTGGCCGTCGACGGCAGCGACTCCGGATCCGGCAGGCCCTCGGGCATCGCATCCTGGTGCTCGAAGCCGTCGTCCTCGGTCTGGAACGACGCGATCATCGACAGGATCGGCAGACCGTTCTGGTACGCCTGCGTGCGCCGTGTCGAGAACGAGCGGCCGTCGTGGATGCGGTCCACCGAGAACGTGATGGGGAAGTTCACATCCCCCGGCCGCAGGAAGTAGCCGTGCATCGAGTGGATGGCCCGGTCCGGCTCCACGGTACGGGTCGCAGCCACGATGGACTGCGCCAGCACCTGGCCGCCGAACACGCGGCCCAGCGGCATCCACTGGGAGGGACCGGTGAAGATGTCCTCGCTGGTGCGGGCGCCCGTGTCGGTGAGATCGAGCGCGGTCAGCAGGGAATCCAGGGGCTCGGTCACTGTGCCTCCAAGTCGGTGGTCTCTTGGTAGTTTAGAGGTCCGATGAACCCCTCGTTCTCTCTGACGGACGCTCTCGCCGTCGCCGATCTGCACACCTATCTCTCGCGCGCCTCCCGGGTGGAGGAAGGATCCGTGCGCCTGATCGCCGGCTCCGGCATCCTCGCCGTGTACACCGCGATCCTCTACCCCCGCGGGCTGATGGATGAGACCCCGACCGTCCTGGGGCTGCGCACCTTCGCGACCGGCGCGGACGTCGAGTTCGACGCCGTGGTCCCGATCCGCTCGCTGCTCGACCGCATCGCCCGCGTGCGCGAGACCGCGGAGAAGGAGGACGCGCCGCAGGGCCCGCTGGAGATCCGCCTCCCGCTCGAGGTGTCGACGGTCACCTGGGCGGGCATCTCCCCGCCGCGCGGTGGCTGGCGCTCGGTCGGCGAGACCGACGCGCCGCAGCTGCGGACGATCGCGCAGGCCGGCATCGCCGAGGTCGCGGACGCCGTGCCGACCGGCACGGGGGAGCAGCTGGTGCAGCGGGTGCGCGCCGAGGTGTGGGGCCGCCCCATCGACGGCTTGGAGTACATCCCGGCCGGCGCCGCCTTCGCGGCCGAGTCCCTGGGCTTCCTCGGCGACGACGAGCCGGTCACCATCCACGAGACCGGCACCTGGACGCGCCTGACCACCCGCCGCGGCCACACCCTCATCCGCCGCCCGTCCTGGTCCCTCCGCCGCTGAGGCGGCGGGGTCAGGCGCGGGCGGCGGCGCGGCCGGCCTGGCGACCGGAGAACAGGCAGCCGCCCAGGAAGGTGCCCTCCAGGGCCCGGTAGCCGTGCATCCCGCCGCCGCCGAAGCCGGCCGCCTCGCCGACGGCATACAGGCCCGGCACGACCGAGCCGTCCGCGGCGAGCACGCGCCCGTCGAGGTCGGTCTCGATCCCGCCGAGGCTCTTCCGGGTCAGGATGTGCAGCTTGACCGCGATGAGCGGTCCCGCCGCCGGGTCGAGCAGCTTGTGCGGGCTGGCGACGCGGATGAGCTTGTCGCCTCGATACCGGCGGGCTGAGCGGATGGCCGCGAGCTGCAGATCCTTCCCGAAGTCGTTGTCCAGCTGCCGGTCGCGCTCGCGCACATGCCGGGCGACGAGCTCGGCGTCGAGCGGCACGTCGGCGATCTTCTGCATCCCGGCGAGGAGGTCGTCGAGAGTGTCGGCGACGACGAAGTCCGCTCCGTGCTGCTTGAACGCCTCCACCGGTCCCGGCGCGCCCGGGCCGACGCGCTTGGCGAGCAGGCGCACGTCCTTGCCGGTCAGGTCCGGATTCTGCTCGCTGCCGGAGAGCGCGAACTCCTTCTCGATGATCTTCTGCGTGAGCACGAACCAGCTGTAGTCCGAGCCGGTGCGCCGCAGGTGCTCCAGCGTCCCGAGGGTGTCGAAGCCGGGAAACAGCGGCGACGGCAGCCGGTCCCCGCGCGCGTCGAGCCACAGCGACGACGGGCCGGGGAGGATGCGGATGCCGTGCTGCGCCCACACCGGGTCCCAGTTCTGGATGCCCTCGGTGTAGTGCCACATCCGGTCGCCGTTGATCAGGTGGGCGCCCGCCGTCTCGGCGATGCCGAGCATCCGGCCGTCGACGTGCGCCGGGACGCCGGAGAGCATGTGCGCGGGCGGCTCGCCGAGACGTTCCGGCCACATGGCCCGCACGAGGTCGTGGTTGCCCCCGATGCCGCCGGAGGCGACGATGACGACCGGCGCGCGCAGCTCGAAGTCGCCGGTCACATCCCGATTGCTCGGCGCGCCGCGCTCGGCGGTGTCCGGCGCGAGGACCGCCCCGCGCACGCCGACCACGCGGCCGTCCTCCACGATCAGCTCGTCGACGCGGTGCCGGTTCCGGATGGCCGCGCGGCCCTGCGCGGCGGCCGCCTGGACGCGCCGCGCGAACGGCTCCACGACGCCCGGGCCGGTGCCCCAGGTGATGTGGAAGCGCGGCACCGAGTTGCCGTGGCCGCCCGCGCGACCGTCGCCGCGCTCCGCCCATCCGACGACGGGGAAGAACGACACGCCCTTCTCGCGCAGCCAGGCGCGTTTCTCACCCGCGGCGAACTGGAGGTACGCCTCGGCCCAGCGCTTCGGCCAGTGGTCCTCGACGCGGTCGAACCCGGCCGTTCCGAACCAGTCGTCGCGGGCGAGTGCGAGGGAGTCGTGCACCCCCATCCGGCGCTGCTCCGGCGAGTCGATGAGGAAGATGCCGCCGAACGACCACCACGCCTGGCCGCCGAAGGAGGCGGACGGCTCCTGCTCGACGATCGTGACGTGCCGTCCCGCATCCAGCAGCTCGGAGGCGGCGACGAGGCCCGAGAGCCCGGCGCCGACGACGATCGCGTCGGGTTCGTGTGTCATCCGTGTCTCCTTCGGCACCGGGATGGCGGGGAGTGCTACTCCTCGAATGTGTTGACCATAGCGAACGCGGCCCGCTCCAGGTAGCTCCACAGGGTCTCCTCGTGGAGCGGCGAGAGCCCGAGCTCGTCGACCGCGACCCGCATGTGCGCGAGCCAGCGGTCGCGGGCGTCCGGGTTGACCTTGAACGGGTTGTGCCGCATCCGGAGCCGGGGGTGACCGCGCTGCTGGCTGTAGGTGGTGGGTCCGCCCCAGTACTGCTCCAGGAACATCACGAGACGCTCCTTGGCCGGGCCCAGGTCCTGCTCCGGGTACATGGGACGCAGCACCGGGTCGTCGGCGACTCCGCGGTAGAAGGCGTCGACCAGCTTCACGAAGGTCTCGTGGCCGCCGACCTCGTCGAAGAACGCGGGCTGCGGGCCGGTGGGGATGATCGGGATGCTCACGGCTTGTCTCCCTCGGGCTTGGGGGTGCGCGGCTTCGGCGTCTCCGCCTTGGGGTTGGCCGCCTTGGGGCTGGCCGCCTTCGGCGCCGGCGGGTCGACCGGCACGATCTGCACGGCGCCCGGATCGGGCGCCTGCCGCTTCGCGGCCGCGCGGGCCTTCCGTCCCTTCAGCGGCGGCTCGGGAGTCACCACCGTGCTCGGCCGCGTCTTCGGCGGCTTCGCGCCCGAGACGCTCGCGGCGCTGTCGAAGCCGCTGAGCACGACCGCGGACAGCGACGGCAGCTTCACCTGCATCTCGTCGAGCGCCTGCTTGAGGCGTGCGCGCAGCTCGCGCGACACGTCGTCCTTCGCCGTCGTGCGCGTCTTCAGCACGATCCGGATGATGACCGCATCGGCGGAGATCGACTCGATGCCCCACAGCTCGGGCTTCTCGAGGATGCGCGAGCGCCATTTGGTGCTCGTGGCGAGCGCCGTGGCCGTCTCCATCATCTTGGCCTCGACCGCCTCGACATCCGTGTCGTACGGGACGGCCAGGTCGATGATGACCCGCGCCCAGCCCATCGACATGTTGCCGACGCGGAGGATCTCGCCGTTGCGGACGAACCACAGCGTGCCGTTCACATCGCGCACCAAAGTCACGCGGATGCCGACCGCCTCGACGACGCCGGTCGCCGGTCCGAGGTCGACGATGTCGCCGACGCCCAGCTGGTCCTCCATGACCATGAACAGCCCGTTGAGCACGTCCTTGACGATGTTCTGCGCACCGAAACCAAGACCGGCGCCGAGCGCGGCGGTGAGCAGGGCGAACGATCCGAGCACGTCGGGCACGAACACGTTCAGGATGAGGATGATCGCGATGATCCCGATGGTGACGTGCACGATATTGGTCAGGACCGAGCCGAGCGTCCGCGTGCGCTGCACGAGACGGACGGCGGCGAGAGGCGAGTTCACCAGTGCCTGCGTGTCGCTGACGTTCTGGCCCTTCTTCACGCCCGAGACGATCCGCCCGACGACCTTGCGGATGACGACCCGCAGGATCCAGGCGAGCAGGAACGCCCCGGCGATGATGCAGGCGGCGGTGACGATCTTCCATCCGGCGGCGACGGCCCACGAGCCGATCTCTTCCCAGAAGGTTGCTTTGAGGATTCCCATACCCGTTCGAGCCTACCGAGCGCGGCCTTGGTGCTCGCTGGACCGCGCCGTCGCGCCCACGCTCACCGCTCGACGAGCCCGTGCTCGTAGGCGAAGATCACGGCGTGGACGCGGTCGCGCAGCTGCAGCTTCGCCAATACACGGCCGACATGGGTCTTCACCGTCGACTCGGTCAGGTAGAACTTGGCGCCGATCTCGCCGTTGCTCAGGCCCTCGCCGATGGCGACCAGGATCTCGCGCTCGCGCGGGGTGAGGGCGGCGGCGGGATCGGTCCCGGCGGGGTGGCGCCGGCTCCCGTCGGCAGGCGGTCGGCGAACAGCTCCAGCATCGCTCGTGTCACCCGGCCGGACACGGCCGCGTCTCCGGCGGCGACCGCGCGCACGGCGGCGGTGAGCTCCTCGGGCCGCGCATCCTTGAGCAGGAACCCGCTCGCGCCGGCGCGTAGGCCGCCGAACGCGTACTCGTCGAGGTCGAACGTGGTCAGCACGATCACGCGGGCCTGCGGGTCCGCCTCGACGATCCGCCGGGTGGCCTCGATGCCGTCGAGGATGGGCATCCGCACGTCCATCAGCACCACATCCGGTCGCAGCGCGGCGGCCAGCCGCACGCCCTCGGCGCCGTCGGCCGCCTCACCCACCACGGTGAGATCGGACTCGGCCTCGAGCACCATGCGGAAACCGAGTCGGACCAGCTGCTGGTCGTCGACGAGCAGGATGCGGAGGGGGGAGTCGGTCACGGGACTTCTTTCTGCGCGGGGACGGTGGAGTGGTGTGAGCCTGCACGGCGGGGGAGCGCACCGCGTCGAACACCGCGCGCACGCGCCAGCCGCCGCCGGACCGCGGGCCGGCCTCCAGGGTGCCGCCGTACAGCGACACCCGCTCCCGCAGTCCGATCAGCCCGCGGCCGGAGCCCTGGTCGGGAGCGCCGTGCACGGTCGCGTCGTCGTCCACCGTGATGATCACGCGGTCCGCACCGAAGACGAGGACCAGGCGGACGGCCGTGGAGCTGGACGCGTAGCGCAGCACGTTCGTCAGGCCCTCCTGCACGACCCGGAAGATCGTCAGCTGCTGCCCGGCGTCGTCCGGCGCGTCGCCCGACACGGTGATCCGGACGGGCAAGCCGGCCGCGCGGAAGGTCTCGACGAGCGCGCCCAGGTCGGCCACGCCGGGCTGCGGCTCGCGCGCAGCCTCCCCGTCGCCCTCGCTCAGCACGCCGAGCAGCCGGCGCATGTCCGCCAGCGCCCCGCGTCCGGTCTCGGCGACGAGCCGCATGGTCTCTGCAGAGCGCTCCGCATCGGTCGGCGCCTGCCGGGCGGAGCCGTCGGCGAGCGTGATCATCACCGTCAGGCTGTGCGAGACGATGTCGTGCAGCTCGCCCGCGATCCGGCTCCGCTCGGCCGCGGCCGCGATCACGGCCTGCTGGTCGCGCTCGCGGGCGAGCTGGCGCGCCCGGTCGATGAGCGCATCCAGATACCGGCGCCGGTTGCCCGCGTTGCTGCCGACCAGCACCGCGACCGCCGAGAACGACAGCACCAGGATGCCGGACGGCAGCGCGGCGGTCTCGAGCGGGGTGAAGACGGCGGCCTGGGCCAGCAGCACCTGTGCCGTCAAGGCGGCGACGGTGACGAACGCGGTGACGCCGAACGCGATCCACGCCGAGCGGATGGAGCGGTACACCGCCAGCGCGTAGAGCGCGAAGAGGGTGGGCAGCACATCCACGTCCCGACCGAGGAACACGCTCGCGCCGAGCACCACCGTGGCGGTGGCGAAGACCAGGCCTGGCCGGTAGCGTCGCGCTAACAGCGCGAGCCCGGCCACCACCGAGAGCGCCAGGTGGGCGATCTCCCGCGGGCTGGGCTCGGTCGCCGACACGATGATCGCGCCGATGACCGACGGCAGCAGGTAGATCACCGCGAGGGCGACATCCACTGCGAACGGATGCGCCAGCATGAAACGCCGGAGCACCCCGGGCGGTCTCGGCAGTCCGAGTCCGCCCGGGGCGTCCGGCGGTGTCGCTTCGGTGGTCACGTGACGGGTCAGGCGTCCCTGCGCTGCAGGAGCAGGGCTCCGATGACGAAGGAGACGGCGGCCCAGACGAGCACCGTGACCACGTTCGCCCACGGCTCCAGGCTGTGGTTCGCGAGGCCGGCCATGCCGGAGCCCGCCGCGCTGAGCAGGTATGCGGACGCGTCGGCGATCCAGGTCTGCTTCGGCAGCAGGCTGGTCAGCAGCGCCGCGACGATCGGCAGCACGAAGAGGACGCCGAGGGCGGTGGAGATGCCGCCCGCCGTGGACTTCACGATCGCCCCGATGCCGAGGGCGAAGATCGACACGAGCCCGAGGTAGGCCGCCGCGCCGACGATGTTCCACAGGGTGTTCGACGAGAACAGGTCTCCCGCGTAGCCCTTGGCGGTCAGCAGCGGCACGGCGATCGACCAGGAGGCCGCGAAGCTGACGAGGCCGATGACGAACGACGTCAGGAACAGCACGATCGCCTTCGCCGCGAACACCGGGAAGCGCCGCGGGACGGCCGCGAACGACGAGCGGATCATCCCGGTCGAGAACTCCCCGCTGATCACGAGGACGCCGAGCACCGCGACGACGAGCTGCGCGAAGGTCAGACCGGCGGTCGCCGTGTTGGTGGTGAACGCCGTGAGCTGGCTGGCGGGCGCCCGTGACTCGATCACCGACAGGCTGGGGACCACGGCCGAGATCAGCGCCGGCAGCCCGATGATCAGCACCACGACCCCGACGAGCGTCCAGAAGGTCGAGCGCAGGGTGCGGAGCTTGATCCACTCCGAGCGGACGACCCGGTCGAAGCGCAGGCGGCCGAGGGGCGTGTGCGGGTGCGCGGCGCCCGGCTGGATGGATGCGGTGGCGGTGCTCATCGGCTGACCTCCGTGCGGTATTCGACGTCGTCCTGGGTGAGTTCGAGGTAGGCCTCCTCGAGGGAAGCGCTGATCGGCGTCAGCTCGTGCAGCACGATGCCGTCTCGCGCGGCCGCCTCGCCGATCTGCGCGGTGCTGAGGCCGGTGACCTCCAGCAGCTGCGCCTCCACGCCGGTGACCGCCACGTCGGCGCCGGCGACGGCCCGCGCGAGCTGCTCTGGCTGCGGGGTGCGCACGCGGACGGCGTGGCGGGTGGCGCCGGCGAGGATGCGGTCGACCGGTGCGTCGGCGAGCACGCGGCCGCGGCCCAGCACGACGATGTGGTCCGCGGTGACGGCCATCTCGCTCATCAGGTGCGACGAGAGGAACACCGTGCGGCCCTGGCTCGCCAGGTGCTTCGCGAACTGCCGCACCCAGAGCACGCCCTCGGGGTCGAGACCGTTGACCGGCTCGTCGAGGATGAGCGTCGCCGGGTCGCCGAGCATGGCGGCGGCGATACCGAGGCGCTGCCCCATCCCGAGAGAGAACCCGCCGACGCGCTTGCTCGCGACCGACTCGAGGCCGGTCATGCCGATGACCTCGTGCACGCGGGCCTTCGGGATGCCGTGCGTCGCAGCGAGGGCGAGCAGGTGGTTGTACGCGCTACGGCCGGTGTGGATGGCCTTCGCGTCGAGCAGCGCTCCCACCTCGGTGAGCGGGGAGCGGAACTGGGCGTAGCGCTTGCCGTTGATGAGCGCGGTGCCCGAGGTCGGCCGGTCGAGGCCCATGATCATCCGCATGGTCGTGGACTTCCCCGCGCCGTTCGGGCCGAGGAAGCCGGTGACCTTGCCCGGCTGGATGGTCACGGAGATGTCGTCGACGGCGGTCTTCGCGCCGAAGCGTTTGGTGAGGTGATCGAGCTGGATCATGCCTTCGAGACTAGGGGCGCGCCGCGCCCGGCGGCATCCTCCCGCGGTACCACGAAGGGGCCCCGCCGCAGCGGAGCCCCTTCGCGGATGGATCGGCCGGCTGATCAGCCCTGGGCGTCGCGCTTCTGCGCTGCGAGGGCGCGCTCGACGCCCGCCAGGTTCTCGACCACCATGCGGCGCAGCGCCGCGGGCTCGGCGTTCGCGTCGAGCCACGCGCGGGTCGCGTCCCGCAGCTCCTCGTTCGCGAGCGGGGCCGGGTACATGCCCTCGACCAGGTACTCGGCGATCTTGTAGGTGCGGGAGGTCCAGACGCCCTGCAGCGCCGCGAAGTACGGCTCGACGAAGTTCGCCAGCACGGACTTGTCCTTTGCGCGCTGGAACCCGATGCCGGTGTAGCGGACGATCGTGTTCGGCAGGCTGTCCGAGCCGAACACCGAGTCCCACGCCGCCTGCTTGCCCTCGAGCGTCGGGATGCTCGCGCGGGCCTGCGCGGCGAACTGGCCGCCGTTCGCCGTGTTGTCGGCGGCGAGCGCCGCGTCGATCTCGTCGTTGCCGGCCGCGCCGCCCGCGACGAGCGCGATGAGCAGCTCCCACGAGAGGTCGGTGTCGACCGTCAGGCCGTCGAGCGTGATCGAGCCGTCGCGGAGGCCCGCGATAGTGCTGAGCTGCTCGTCGGTGGAGGCGAGGGCCGCGAAGAACTTGACGAACTGGAACTGCGCGTCGCTGCCCGCCTCGGCGCCCTTCGCCAGCTCCCAGAGCGCGTCGGCCGCACCCTGCGCGGTCTCCTTCTGGCGCTCGGGGACGACGTACGCGTTCGCCGCAAGCACCAGCTGGTTGAGCGTGGTGCGGAGGGTGGTCGACTCGGTCTCGGAGGCGATGTTGCCGAGCACCAGGCGCACGTAGTCGCTCGCGCTGGACTCGGCGTCGCGCGTCGCATCCCACACAGCGCCCCACACCAGGGAGCGGGCGAGCGGGCTCTCGATGTCGGAGAGGTGCTCGATCGCGACCTTCAGCGACGCGTCGTCGAGGCGGATCTTCGCGTAGGCGAGGTCGTCGTCGTTGATCAGGATGAGGTCGGGGCGCGTGCCGCCGACGAGCTCGGCGACCTCGGTGCGCTCGCCGTCCACATCCAGTTCGAGGCGCTCCTCGCGCACGAGCTTGCCGTCGCGGAGGTTGTAGAGGCCGATCGCGAGGCGGTGCGGGCGGATGGTGGGGTAGTCGGCGGCGGCGGTCTGCAGCACGGCGAACGAGGTGATGACGCCGTCCGCATCCACTTCGAGCTCGGGACGCAGGGTGTTGACTCCGGCGGTCTCCAGCCACTTCTTCGACCAGTCGGTCAGGTCGCGGCCGCTGGTGGCCTCGAGCTCGACCAGGAGGTCCTTCAGCTCGGTGTTGCCGTGCGCGTGCTTCTTGAAGTACTGCGCGACGCCGGCGAGGAAGTCGTCCTGGCCGACCCAGGCCACGAGCTGCTTGAGCACAGAGGCGCCCTTGGCGTAGGTGATGCCGTCGAAGTTGACCTGCACGTCCTCCAGGTCGTTGATCGTGGCGACGATCGGGTGCGTCGACGGCAGCTGGTCCTGGCGGTACGCCCAGCTCTTCTCCATCGCGGCGAAGGTCGTCCACGCCTCGGTCCACTCGGTGGCCTCGGCGGTGGCGAGGGTGGAGGCGTACTCGGCGAACGACTCGTTCAGCCAGAGGTCGTTCCACCACTTCATCGTCACCAGGTCGCCGAACCACATGTGGGCGAGCTCGTGCAGGATCGTGACGACGCGACGCTCCTTGATCGCGTCGGTCACCTTGGAGCGGAACACGTAGGTCTCGGTGAAGGTCACCGCGCCCGCGTTCTCCATCGCGCCGGCGTTGAACTCGGGCACGAACAGCTGGTCGTACTTCTCGAACGGGTACGCGTAGTCGAACCGCTCCTCGTAGAAGGCGAAGCCCTCGCGCGTCTTGTCGAAGATGTAGTCGGCGTCGAGGAATTCGGCGAGGCTCTTGCGGGCGTAGACGCCGAGCGGGATGGTGCGGCCGTCGCGGCTGGTCAGCTCGCTGTGCACCGACTCATACGGGCCGGCGATGAGGGCCGTGATGTAGGAGGAGATGACCGGGGTCGGCGCGAACGACCAGGTCTTCTTTCCCTCGCCCGCGTCCGTCGGCTCGGGGTGGGGGAGTTGCTGACGACCGCCCAGTGCTCCGGAGCGGTGATCGTGAAGGTGAACTGCGCCTTGAGGTCGGGCTGCTCGAACACCGCGAACATGCGCCGTGAGTCCGGCACCTCGAACTGGCTGTAGAGGTACACCTCGCCGTCGACCGGGTCGACGAAGCGGTGGAGGCCCTCACCGGTGTTGGTGTAGATCGCGTCGGCGTCGACGGTCAGCTCGTTCTCGTCCTTCAGCCCGTCGAGCTGGATGCGGACGCCGTCGCTCACCTGTGCCGGGTCGAGCTCGACGCCGTTGAGCACGACGGAGTGCACCGTGCGCGTGATCGCGTCGATGAACGTCGAGGCGCCCTCCTTCGCCGAGAACCGCACGGTCGTGGTGCTCCGGAAGGTCTGCGGTCCGGTCGTGAGGTCGAGCGTGACGTCGTACGAGTGGGTGCGGACGAGGGACGCGCGCTCCTGCGCTTCGATGCGGGTGAGGTTCTCTCCGGGCAACGCTTGCTCCTTCAGCGGTGAGGGCTTCTGTGACGGCGTGGATCGTGTCCACCCGCTCCACCTTAGCCACCGGGACCGGCGGCGTCGGCGGTCGTCTCTAAACTGTGGATATGCGCATCCACATCGCCACCGACCACGCCGGGCTCGAGTTCAGTGAAGACCTGCAGGAGCACCTGCGCGCGGCCGGCCACGAGGTGATCGACCACGGGCCGAAGGACTACGACCCGATCGACGACTACCCGGCGTTCTGCATCAACGCGGCGGCCGCGGTCGTGCGCGACCAGCAGGCCGGCGTCGAGGCGCTCGGGATCGTCTTCGGCGGCTCCGGCAACGGCGAGCAGATCGCGGCCAACAAGGTGAAGGGCGTGCGCGCGGCGCTCGTCTGGAACGAGTCCACCGCGCAGCTCGCCCGGCAGCACAACGACGCCAACGTCATCGCCATCGGCGCGCGCCAGCACACCGTCGACGAGGCCAAGAGCTTCATCGACACCTTCATCGCCGAGCCGTTCTCGTTCGAGGAGCGCCATGTGCGGCGCATCGTCCAGCTCGCGGAGTACGAGGCCACCGGCGACATCGCGGGCAAGAACGTGGACCACTGATGCCAGAGGGTCACTCCGTCCACCGCATCGCCCGCCAGTTCGCCGTCAACTTCGTCGGCCACCGCGTCGCCGTGTCGTCGCCGCAGGGCCGTTTCGCCGCGGATGCGACCCGCATCGACGGGCACGTGATGACCGACGCCAAGGCGGTCGGCAAGCAGATGTTCCTGGAGTTCGACAACGAGCTGTGGCTGCGCGTCCACCTCGGCCTCTACGGCGCCTGGGACTTCGCGGGCGACATCAGCATCGACCCGACCATCGCCAGCGCGAACGGCCGCATGGGGCAGACCAACCAGCGCGGCACCGACCTCGACCCGATCCTCGACTCTGCCGGCGAGAACTCCCTCCACTCGATCGGTGCGCCGCGGCGGACCCGGCTGCGCATGGCCGAGTCCGAGAAGGTCGAGGCCGAGATCACGTCGTTCCCGCCCGAGCCGATCGGGCAGGTGCGTGTGCGGCTGCTGACGGACACCGCGGTCGCCGACCTGCGCGGGCCCACGGCGTGCGAGGTGCTCGACCCGGCGCAGGTGGATGCGGTGATCGCGAAGCTGGGTCCCGATCCCCAGGTCGACGACGGGCCGGAGGCCGAGGAGCGCTTCGTCTCGATCGTGAAGCGCAAGCCGACCTCGATCGCCCTGCTGCTCATGGACCAGAGCGTCGTCAGCGGCGTCGGCAACGTGTATCGCGCCGAGCTGTTGTTCCGCGCCCGGCAGAATCCGCACACCCCCGGCAAGAAGGTGCCGGAGGACACGGTTCGCGCGCTCTGGCGCGACTGGGTGCACCTGCTCCGCATCGGCGTCGAGACCGGCCAGATGATGACGATGGACGACCTCGACGGAGACTCGTACCGCAAGGCGATGGCGAACCGCGACGACCGCCACTGGGTCTACAAGCGCGAGGGGCTGCCGTGCCGGGTCTGCGGCACCAACATCGTGATGGAGGAACTGGGCGGCCGCAAGCTGTACTGGTGCCCGGTGGACCAGGCCTAGGAGGCATCGTGCGGCAGAATCCGAGCTTCACGCTCACCGACCCGGCCGAGCTCAAGCGGCTCGTACGCGAGAACCCGTGGGCGACGTTCGTGAGCGCCACCTCGAACGGGCTGGTCGCCTCCCACTATCCGGTGATCCTCGACGAGACCCGCGACGAGCTGACGCTGCTGAGCCACGTCGGCCGCCCGGACGAGCAGTTGCACGAGCTCGGGCAGCACGAGCTCCTCGTCATCGTGCAAGGTCCGCACGGCTACATCTCGTCCGGCTGGTACGACGAGAAGCCCGCCGTGCCGACCTGGAACTTCATCGCTGCCCACTTCTCCGGGGTACCCGAGCTGCTGAGCGACGAGGAGAACCTCGACGTGCTCGCCCGACTGGTCGACCACTTCGAGGACGAGCTGCCGTCGCCCCGTCGGATGCGCGGGACGCTCGACGACGCCGCGTACGCCGAGCGGATCGTGTCCGGCACGGTCGGACTGCGCCTGACGCCGACGCGCGTCGTCGCCAAGCAGAAGATGAGCCAGAACCGGCCCGACCACATCGTCGACGCGATCATGACCGAGCTCGACGGCGACGGCCCCTACGCCAGCGCCGGTCTGCTGCGCGAGATGCGGCTCGTGCACGACCGCCGCCGCGCCGCGCGATGACGCTGGTCCTGGCCGGCGCGCGGCTGCCGGGGCGCGACGGGCTGGTGGATGTGGTGCTCGACGGGACGCGGATCGCTGCCCTCGAGCCTGCCGGAACCGCGCAGGGCGACCGCATCCCGCTCGACGGCCGGTGGGTCGTACCCGGATTGTGGGATCAGCACGTGCATTTCACGCAGTGGGCGCAGACCGCCCGTCGCCTCGACGTGTCCCAGGCCGCGTCGGCAGCCGAAGCCGCCGCGCTCGTGCGCGAGCGGGCGTCCGCCGACCCGGGCGACGACGTCCTCGTCGGCTTCGGCTTCCACGACGCGCTGTGGTCGGACCTCCCGACCCGCGAACTGCTGGATGCGGCCGCGGGCGACCGCCCGGTCGTCCTCATCGCGGGCGACCTCCACTGCTCCTGGCTGAACGCGGCCGCCGCTCGCCGTTTCGCGCCGGAGTCGACGGATGCGGTGCTGCGGGAGGACGCCAGCTTCGCGGTCACCAGCTTGCTCACCACGGCCGACGATGCGACGCTCGACCGCTGGGCCGCGGATGCCGCGCGGGCCGCCGCGACGCGCGGCGTGGTCGGCATCGTCGACCTCGAGTACGGCTGGAATCTCGACGTGTGGTCGCGCCGCATGTCCGCAGGCGCGCGAGACCTGAGGGTCGACTTCGGCATCTACCGTGATGACCTCGAGCGCGCTATCGGGCTCGGGCTCACCTCCGGCGCGGTGGTCGAGGGCACCTCCGAGCTGCTCCGGGTGGGCCCGTTGAAGGTGATCTCCGACGGGTCGCTCAACACGCGCACCGCTCTGTGCTCGCACGCGTACCCGGGCGGCGGTCACGGCGTCGCCAATCTGACCGAGCGGGAGCTGCTGGATACGCTGCACCTCGCCCACGCCAACGGCCTGACCGCCGCGGTGCACGCCATCGGCGACGAGGCGAACCGCCGGGCGCTCGACGCCTTCGAGGCCGTCGGCGCGGTTGGGCGCATCGAGCACGCCCAGCTGATCGACGCGTCCGACATCCCGCGCTTCGCCCGTCTCGGCGTGACCGCGAGCGTGCAGCCGGAGCACGCGATGGACGACCGGGATGTGGCCGAGAGCCTGTGGTCGGGGCGTACCGACCGCGCGTTCCCGCTCGCCGAGCTGCACGCCGCGGGCGCGCGGCTCGCCTTCGGCTCGGACGCTCCCGTCGCCCCGCTCGACCCGTGGGCGGCGATCGCGTCGGCCGTCGGCCGCACCCGCGACGGGCGCGAGCCGTGGCATCCAGAGCAGGCGGTGTCCGCGGAGATCGCGCTGGGCGCATCCACCCGCTCCACCGTCGCGCCCGGGCAGCCGGCCGACCTCGCCGTGCTCGACCGCGACCCCCTCGCCGCGTCGCCCGACGACCTCCGCACCATGCCCGTCGCCGCGACCCTGCTCGCGGGCCGCTTCACGTACGACACCCTGCGCTGACCCTCGGCGACCCGCCCGGCGCCGCCGCCTCCTCCTCGGGCGATTCGTGCCGAATCGTCGCCATTCGTCACGAATAGCGCTCATTCGTGATGAATCACGGCCAGCTGCACCGCGCGCGATACGCCGCGACGATCACCGCCCGCGCTGCAGCATCCGGTCGACGCCGGGGGTGGTCGCGATCGCGGTGTTCCGCAGCGACTCGGTGTACGCGTCTAGGTAGCCGTAGCGTGTCAGGTGCTCCGCGTACTTCTCCTCGAACACCGCCGCGCTGGTGATGTGCGACCAGGCGCTGGAGTACGGGTCGTCGTTCCACGGCGAGTGCAGCACCGGCGCGTGGCCGGTCACCGGCAGCAGGTCGGCCGTGGTGTCCCCGTCCACGCTGATCACCGTCGCCCCGAAACCCGGTGACCGCGGGTCACGCCGCGTGATGCGCCCGAACCGCGCCTCCCCGTCCGCCTCCGCCTCGCCCGCGTACGTGTGCTGCACGCCGAGCGCCCCGGCGTTCGGGATGCGGTCCTCGATCCCCGCCGACCCCAGCATCACGAACGCGTAGACGCCGAGGTCGCGCGCGTCGGCGAGGGCGTCGGCGCTGGTGGTCGTCCCGTACGAGTGGGCCACCACGTTGAGCGCGCGCGGCGGGTCCTCGTGCCGCACCGCGTTGACGCCCCGGAGGTCGGCCGTCAGCAGTGGCGCGCCGCGCGACGCGTAGTCGCCGAGTGCCGCATCCACTCCGGGCGGGGGAGTGACGTACCCGATCCACGACACCACCGCCCGCCGGGTCGGCGCGCCGACCGTGCCCTGTTCGTCGTAGAGGTTCTGCGCGGACTGCGTCCACAGCTGCATGTCGTCCGTGTACGTCCCCATGCCCGGCACGGCGAACGTGATGTCGGACGCCGTGTCCAGGTCCCCGAGCGCGACCGCGGCGAGCGGCGGCCGGTCGAGGCTCAGCGCGATGAGGTGCCGCGCCGGCGTGCGCTTGCCGCCGACGGTCTTCTGGATGGCCGTGAGCGACCCGAGCACCCTCGTCGCCGTGGCGTCGTCCGGGTGCCGTTCGAGGTCCCGCTTCTCGGACGCGATCGCCTGCTTCAGCGCGCGCCGGTTCGCCTTCTCCCGGTCCCTGTAGTCGACGCCGTCGAGGTTGCCGACCACCTCGGGCAGCGTCTCGATCGCGTCGGCGCGGGTGTCCGCATCCAGGTCGTCCCACTCGGCGTGCACGGCGTCGGGGTCGGTGTTGGCCAGCTGGACGACCAGCTCGGGATGGTCGGCGAGGTACGCCTCCTGCTGCTCGTCGTTCATCGCCTTGAGCACGTCGAAGGTCGTGATCGGCGCAGCCCCGGCGGCGGGCGCGACCAGCAGCCCGACCACCGCGACGGCGCCGAGCGCGACCGCGACGATCACCCGGCGGCGCATGGCCGGAGCCTAACGCCGCGGCCGAGACGCTGTCCACGGGACACCGCCCGCCCGGGTGCGTCGGCTGCGGATGACACACGACGAAGGGCCGCCCGCACTGCGGACGGCCCTCCCGACGAACGGCGTTACTCGCTGATGTGCGCGAACAGGAACCAGCGGTCCTTGTCGAGCCCGCGGGCGATCTCGATCGCGACGTCCTGGCTGGTCGCGTCGAGCTCGGCGAGCTCGCGCACGGCGGTGTTCACAGCGGCGAGCGCGGCGTCGAGCTGGGCGATGACCTCGGCGATCGTCTCGTTCGAGGGGCGGAAGCCGGCGGTCAGCTCGCCCGTAGTGGTCTTCGCGGCGACCGTGCCGAGCCGCGCATCCACCGGGAGGCCGAGGGCGACGATGCGCTCGGCGGCCAGGTCGGCCCACTCCTGCGCGTGGTCGACGATGGTGTCGAGGAGCTCGTGCACGCCGATGAAGTTGGCGCCCCGCACGTGCCAGTGCGCTTGCTTGCCGTTCACGACGATGGCCGTGAGGTCGACCACGACCGGGCTGAGGAACTGCGCGACCCCGGCCGCGACGTCCGGGTTGGAGACACTGGGGATTGCGGCGATGTCGGTCATGAGTGCGTCCTTTCTTCCACCTGCCCCAACGCTAGCGACGGCCCCGCATTCCGACAACGAAGCGAAGGCTCCGCTAAGTAGGGTCGGGTTAACCCCCGGACCGATCGGGAGGGTCCCGGGATGGGGTGAGCAGCACCCATCCGGCCAGGCTGAGGTCATGTCCACCGAACCCGTCGCCACTTCTGCCACGCTGGATGCCGTGACCGCATCCGGCCCCGCTCCCGCCCCCGCGTCGGCGCGCCCATCGGCGCCCGCCCGCTACGGCTCGCTCTGGCGGGGCGTGCCGCGTGAGCTCGGCTTCCTGCTGCTCACCATGCCGATCGCCGTCATCGGGCTGACCGTGCTGCTCACCCTGTTCTGGACGGGCGTCGGCACCATCGTCATCTACGTCGGCTTCTTCATCGTGGTCGCCGCGTTCTACACTGCCCGCGGCTTCGGCGTCGTGGAGCTGACGCGCCTGGACTGGGCGGGCCGGCCCTCCATCCCGCGGCCGGTGTGGGAGAAGCCCGGGACGCCGCGGACCTTCTGGCGCGCCATCTTCGGCCCCTTCGCCAACGGCCACTATTGGCTCTACCTGCTGCACGGAGTGATCATCAACCCGGTGGTCAGCATCGTGTCGTGGTCGCTCACGATCACGTGGGCGTCGATCGCTCTGGGCGGTCTGACGGGGTGGATCTGGCTGCCGTTCATCCCGCAGGGGAATCGCGACTTCTACCTGTCGCGGACCATCGTGGATGCGGTCTTCGGCACGCATTCGACCTTCGACCCGAACACGGGCGACCGGATCCTGTATGTGATCGCGGGCGTGCTCTTCGCCGTGACGCTCCCGTTCGTCACGCGGGGGCTGACCCTGGCGCACCACGGGATCGCGCGCGGCCTGCTCGGGCGGTGGCCGTCGGAGGCGCTGCAGGCCGAGGTCGCCGACCTCTCCGCCTCGCGCGGCGCGGCCGTCGCCGCCGAGGACCAGGCGCTGCGCCGCCTGGAGCGCGACCTGCACGACGGTCCGCAGCAGCGGCTGATCCGCCTGCAGATGGACATCGCCGCCGCCGAGCGCAAGCTCGCGGACGACCCGGACGCCGCCGCAACACTGCTCGCCGAGGCCCGGCAGCAGGCCGGCGACACTTTGGAGGAGCTGCGGGCCCTGTCGCGCGGCTTCGCCCCGCCCATCCTCCAGGACCGCGGGTTGGTCGCCGCCGCCGAGTCGCTCGCCGCGCGCAGCCCCATCCCGATCACCGTGGAGTCGACGCTGGAGCCCGGCGAGCGGTTCAGCCCGGAGCTGGAGCGCAACGCCTACTACGTGCTAGCCGAGTTGGCGGCCAACCTCGCGAAGCACTCGGAGGCGTCGGCCGCGCGGATGTTCATCGACAAGACGACGGACACATCGGGCGCGGCCTGGCTGAACGTCTGGCTGACCGACAACGGCCGCGGGGGAGCGTCGCTCGTGACCAGCCACGGCCTGAGCGGTCTGCAGGAGCGCGTGCGCGGCCTCCGCGGCGAGCTCATCCTCGAGAGCCCCGCCGGTGGCCCCACCCGCATCGGCGCGCGCATCCCGCTGGCCTGAGCCGCCTCTGGTTGACGCAACACGCCGTCCGGCCGCCCGCCGCGACGGCGTGTTGCGTCACCTCCATGCCCTCTAGGCTGGGAGCGTGCCGAGTGAAGACCGACCGCTGCGCGTCGTCGTGGCGGATGACTCCGTCCTGTTGCGCGAGGGGCTCATCCGGCTGTTCGACGAGGCCGGGTTCGACACGGTAGGCGCGTTCGGGGATGCGGACACGCTGCTCGAGGCGCTGCCCGACCTGATGCCCGACGTCGTCGTGCTCGACGTGCGGATGCCGCCCACCTTCCGCGACGAGGGCGTGCGGGCCGCGCTGCGCATCCGGCGCGAGCATCCCGACATCGCCGTGCTGCTGCTCTCGCAGTACGTCGAGGGCACCTACGCCCAGGAGCTGCTGGCCGGCGGCGACGGCGGCACCGGATACCTGCTGAAGGACCGCATCGCCTCCCTCGACGAGCTTCAGGATGCGGTCACCCGCGTCGCCGCCGGCGGGACCGTGCTCGACCCGCAGGTCGTCCGCGAGCTGCTGACCCGCCGCACCGACCCGCTCGCCACGCTGACGCCGCGCGAGCGGGAGGTGCTGGAGCTGATGGCCGAGGGCCGCACCAACGCCGCCATCGCCGCCCGCATGGTCGTCGGCGTCGGCGCGGTCGAGAAGAACGTCACCTCCATCTTCCAGAAGCTCGGCCTGGAGGACTCCGGCGACGACCACCGCCGAGTGCTTGCCGTGCTCGCCTTCCTGCAGCGCTGAGTGTTGGATGGCTGCATGGCTGGTTTCGACGACATCACCAAGAAGGCGCAGGAATTCCTGAATGATCCGAAGGTCAAGGACGCCCTGAGCTCCGAGCAGGCCGAGGACATCAGCGACAAGCTGCTGGACGGCGTGGCGGGGGCTGCGAAGAAGGTCACCGGCGGCAAGTACGACGACAAGATCGAGGGCGCCCGCGACCAGGCCGACAAGCACGTCGGCAACGAGTAGCGACTATCGGCTGGGGTTGACGGGCCGAAGCGACGCGATGGCCCGCCGGTAGATCGAGTACCCCCACAGCATCGCCAGCACCACCGCGACGACGGCGATGACGACGCCGACGATGATGGCGATGGCGGGCGCAGCGCCGAGCGCCGCCGTCGCGCTGCCCACCAGCAGCCCGATCACGATCGACTCCACGACCGCGATCAGCATCATCGAACTCCCGAGAACCGGTGTCGCGCCCCGCGCGCCGAAGAAGTGGTACGTCATCCGAATGCCCTCTTCGTCGTCGTTCGCCGACGCGTACAGGTAACGGCCGAGCCCCGGATCCAGGTCCAGATACGCCGCCCGCAGCCGGTTCATCGCGACGACGTACATCATGTCCTCGTCGGACGTGTTGAACACCCGCACCATCGTGATCAGCCCCAGCAGCGCGAGCACCAGCAGCACTCCGAGCGCCGCCAGCCCGAACCACCCCCGGAACCCGCTCGCCTGCCCGATGAACCCGAGGGTCACGAGGCCGGCCGAGACGAGGGTGAGGAAGATCGCGATCCGGGTCAGCACCTCGCTCTGCGTGGTGCTGCGGGACGCGAGCAGGCTCCAGTGCTCGGTCGCCAGCAGCTGGGCGCGGAGGCTGCGCTGCGCCGGTGTGAGGCCGTCGTCCGACGGTGGAGTGGCCGTCATGCGGCCATTGTGCTCGCCCACCGCTCGCTCGCACCAGCGAGCGCCGCCGTTTGTAACGAGTGCGCCTGCGCGAACAGCGGCGAATGTTACAAACCGCGGCGCTCACGATCGCAAGACCGCCAGAAGGACCGAATCGGAGGGGATGACGGGAATCGAACCCGCGTAATCAGTTTGGAAGACTGAGGCTCTACCATTGAGCTACATCCCCGGGGCCGCACCGGCGGCGCCATGGCCACCTTCTGCGCGGTGGCCGGAGACCATCGTAGTACACGCGCCGCGGCCGAGCGTGCAGTAGACTCGGGGACGGTCTTTCGCACCGCTTCAAGCCGGGGCGTAGCTCAGCTTGGCTAGAGCGCCCGCTTTGGGAGCGGGAGGTCGCAGGTTCGAATCCTGTCGCCCCGACGAGGACCTCGTTCCTTGCGAGAAGACCATCGTTCGAACATTCAGGAGAACCCAGACATCGTGAAGACCACGGTCGAGAAGCTCAGCCCCACGCGCACCAAGCTCGTCATCTCGGTGACGCCGGAGGAGCTGCAGCCGTCCATCAAGCACGCCTACGAGCACATCGCGGAGCAGGTGAGCATCCCCGGTTTCCGCAAGGGCAAGGTGCCGCCGCCCATCATCGACCAGCGGGTCGGCAAGGCCGCCGTCCTGGAGCACGCGGTCAACGAGGGTCTGGACGGGTTCTACCGCCAGGCCATCGAGGAGAACGACGTGCGCCCGCTCGGCCGTCCGGAGGCGGACATCACCGAGTGGCCGAACGAGAAGGACTTCTCGGGCGACCTGCTCCTCACCATCGAGGTCGACACACGCCCCGAGGTGACCATCCCGTCCTTCGACGACATTACGATCACGGTCGACGCGGCCGAGGTCGGCGTCGACGACGTCGAGGAGGAGCTGGACCGCCTCCGCAGCCGCTTCGGCACCCTCGTGACCGTGGACCGCCCGGCCAAGACCGGCGACTTCGCGCAGATCGACCTGACCGCCGAGATCGGCGGCGAGGAGGTCGACACCGCCGCCAACATCTCGTACGAGATCGGTTCCGGCGAGCTGATCGACGGCATCGACGAGGCGCTCGACACCCTCACCGCCGGCGAGACCACCACCTTCGAGGCACCGCTCATGGGCGGCGACCACGAGGGCGAGAACGCTCAGATCACCGTCACGCTGAACGCCGTCAAGGAGCGCGAGCTCCCGGAGGCCGACGACGACTTCGCGCAGATCGCCAGCGAGTTCGACACCATTGGCGAGCTGCGCCAGAGCCTGCGCGCCCAGGTCGAGCGCGCCAAGGTCTTCGGCCAGGGCACCGCCGCGCGCGACCAGCTGGTCGACACGCTGCTCGAGCTGGTCGAGATCCCGGTTCCGGAGCAGCTGGTCGAGGACGAGGTCCACCGCCACCTGGAGCAGGAGAACCGCCTCGAGGACGACGTGCACCGCGCCGAGGTCAAGGAGTCCAGCGAGAAGACGTTCAAGACGCAGATCCTCCTCGACGAGGTCGCGCAGAACGAGGACATCAAGGTCAGCCAGGACGAGCTCACCCAGTACCTCGTGCAGGGCGCCGCCCAGTACGGCATGGACCCGAACGAGTTCGTGAAGATCCTCAGCGAGAACGGCCAGATCCCGTCGATGGTCGGCGAGGTCGCCCGCAACAAGGCGCTCGCGATCATCCTCGGCAAGGTGAAGGTCGTCGACTCGAACGGCAAGCCCGTCGACCTGGCCGAGTTCACGGCGATCGCCGACGCGGACGCGGACGCGGACGACACCGCCGACGAGGCCGCCGACAGCAGCGAAGCTGCTGAGGCCCCCGCCGAGCCCGCCGCCGACGAGGCCCCCGCCGCCGAGGAGAAGCCCAAGAAGCGCTCCACCAAGAAGAAGGCCGACGACAAGTAAGCCGTCCCCCTCTGGTTGACACGACACGCCGTCTCGTACTGTTACGAGGCGGCGTGTCGCGTCAGGTAGAGGTGCCGCCCCGGACGAAGGAGCACGGATGAGCGACGACTGGCGGCAGCGGGTGGATGCGGTGTGGGCGTCCGCCGACGACACGAACGAGGACGCGACCCTCGCATCCATCGACGCCCTCGTCGCGGAGCGCGAGCCCAACGATCCTGAGGCGCTGTTCGAGGCCGCGAGCGCCCGCGACTTCGCCGGCCGCGAGACCGACGCCGAGCCGTTCTACCGCGCCGCCCTCGCGCACGGACTGGCGGAGCCCTACCGCGGCCAGGCGATCGTCCAGCTCGCCAGCACCCTCCGCAACCTCGACCGGCCGGCCGAGGCGCTGAGCCTGCTGCGGGACTTCCTCGCCGCCGAGCCCGAGCATCCCCTCGCGGACGCCGCCCGCGCGTTCGCCGCCCTGGCCCTCTTCGACGACGGGATGCGCGCCGACGCGCTCCGCGAAGCACTGGGCGCCCTCGCCCCGCACCTGCCGCAGTACGCCCGTGCCGTCACCGCCTACGCGGCCGCCCTCGACGACGACTGACCCGCCCTTCTCTGCCCACGGCGAACAGCGCCGAAATGCGCCCGGCGCTCCGATAGATTCGATGCCAAGCGACAAAGGAAATGGAGCGAACATGGCCGACATGGGTATCCAGCCCAGTGTTTTCGACAGACTGCTGAAGGACCGCATCATCTGGCTCGGCTCCGAGGTCCGGGACGAGAACGCGAACGAGATCGCCGCGAAGCTGCTGCTCCTGGCCGCGGAGGACCCGAAGCGGGACATCTACCTCTACATCAACTCTCCCGGCGGCTCGATCACCGCCGGTATGGCCATCTACGACACGATGCAGTTCGTCCCGAACGACATCGTCACCGTCGGCATCGGCATGGCCGCCTCGATGGGGCAGCTGCTGCTCACCGCGGGCACCAAGGGCAAGCGCTACATCACCCCGAACGCCCGCGTGCTGCTCCACCAGCCGCACGGCGGCTTCGGCGGTACCGCGAGCGACATCCAGACGCAGGCGCAGCTCATCATCGACATGAAGAACCGCCTGGCCCAGATCACCGCGGACGCGACCGGCAAGTCGGTCGAGCAGGTGAACGCCGACGGCGACCGCGACCGCTGGTTCTCCGCGCAGGAGGCCCTCGAGTACGGCTTCGTCGACCACATCCGCGAGTCGGCTCTCGACGTCGCCGGCGGCGGCGGCACCGAGCCGGACAAGAACTGACGACGCCTGAAGGATAAGGAAAACAGTATGAACACCCCATGCTCGGCGGATCCGCCGGAGTCGGCGGTCAGGCGTTCGGCGGCATCCAGGCCCCGGGCTCCCGGTACATCCTCCCCAGCTTCGAGGAGCGCACCGCCTACGGCTACAAGCGCCAGGACCCGTACGCGAAGCTGTTCGAGGACCGCATCATCTTCCTCGGCGTGCAGGTCGACGACGCGTCGGCCGACGACATCATGGCCCAGCTCCTCGTGCTCGAGAGCCAGGACCCGGACCGCGACATCGTCATGTATATCAACTCGCCCGGTGGCTCGTTCACCGCGATGACGGCGATCTACGACACGATGCAGTACATCCGCCCGCAGATCCAGACGGTCGTGCTCGGCCAGGCCGCCTCGGCCGCCGCCGTGCTCACCGCCGCCGGCACCCCGGGCAAGCGCCTCGCGCTGCCGAACGCCCGCATCCTCATCCACCAGCCCGCCGTCGGCGAGGCCGGTCAGGGGCAGGCGTCCGACATCGAGATCCAGGCGAATGAGATCATGCGCATGCGCACCTGGCTGGAGGAGACGCTGTCGAAGCACTCCAACCGCTCGGTGGAGCAGGTCAACAAGGACATCGACCGCGACAAGATCCTCGGCGCCCAGGAGGCCCTCGAGTACGGTCTCATCGACCAGGTGCTCACCAGCCGCAAGACGCTGCCGGCGCTGGTCAAGTAGTAACCTTCGCTGCATGGCGGAACGGGGCGGTCAGTTCGATGACCGCCCCGTTCGTCGTGTCCGGGTGTACAACGACGCGCCGTGGGACCCGGAGAGCTGGCCCGCGACGATCCCGGCCGTGCGCCAGCTGCTCCGCGAGGGTCTGGACCTGCCATCCGGCGTGACGATGCTCGTCGGCGAGAACGGGGCAGGCAAGTCGACCATCGTCGAGGCGGTCGCCTCGGCGTACGGTCTGCCGCCGGAGGGCGGGAGCAACCAGGGCAGGCACGTCACCCGGCCCAGCGAGTCCCCGCTCGGCGAGTGGCTCTATGTCGAGCGCGCGCCGTGGGCGGCGAAGTGGGGCTTCTTCCTGCGCGCCGAGACCATGCACGGCTACTACAGCTACGCCGAGACGGTCGCCGCGCCCTCCGACCCCCGGCTCCACGAGATGAGCCACGGCGAGTCGTTCAACACCCTGCTGGCGAACAAGCTCAACCATCCTCAGTTCGTCGCGGGTCTCGTCTGCCTCGACGAGCCGGAGGCGGCGCTGTCGTTCCAGTCCACGCTCACCTGGCTGGCGAACCTGAACGTCATGGCCGAGCGCGGCACGCAGGTGCTCTGCGCGACCCACTCGCCGATCCTCGCGGCTCTGCCCGGCGCACACATCCTCGAGCTCGGCGAGTGGGGCATCCGCGAGTCGTCGTGGGAGGACCTCGAGATCGTCGCCCAGTGGCGGTCCTTCCTGGATGCTCCGGAGCGCTACTTCCGCCATCTGCTGTGAGCAGAACCGCCGCGTGAAGCAAAACGGCCGACATGCGCGCCAATGTCGGTATCACGGGTTAGGCTCGACGGAAGAACGACCCGAAGAAGGAGGGGAGAGGGATGGCACGCATCGGGGAAAGCGCCGATCTGCTCAAGTGTTCCTTCTGTGGCAAGAGCCAGAAGCAGGTTCAGCAGCTCATCGCCGGTCCTGGCGTGTACATCTGCGACGAGTGCGTCGAGCTCTGCAACGAGATCATCGAAGAGCGTCTCGCCGAAGCGGGTGAGGAGACGTCGAGCGAGTTCGACCTCCCCAAGCCCAAGGAGATCTTCGGGTTCCTGGAGGAGTACGTCATCGGGCAGGAGCAGGCCAAGCGCTCGCTCGCCGTCGCGGTGTACAACCACTACAAGCGCGTCCGCGCCAAGCAGACCATCACGTCGGCCGACTCGATCGACGACGTCGAGATCGCGAAGTCGAACATCCTGCTGATCGGCCCGACCGGCTGCGGCAAGACCTACCTCGCCCAGACGCTGGCCCGGCGCCTCAACGTGCCGTTCGCCGTCGCCGACGCCACCGCGCTGACCGAGGCCGGCTACGTCGGCGAAGACGTCGAGAACATCCTCCTGAAGCTCATCCAGGCCGCCGACTACGACGTCAAGCGGGCCGAGACGGGCATCATCTACATCGACGAGGTCGACAAGATCGCCCGTAAGGCCGAGAACCCGTCGATCACCCGCGATGTCTCGGGTGAGGGCGTGCAGCAGGCGCTGCTCAAGATCCTCGAGGGCACGGTCGCCTCGGTCCCGCCGCAGGGCGGCCGGAAGCACCCGCACCAGGAGTTCATCCAGATCGACACGACGAACGTGCTGTTCATCGTGGCCGGCGCCTTCGCCGGGCTGGAGGAGATCATCTCGTCCCGCGCGGGCAAGAAGGGCATCGGCTTCGGCGCCCCTCTGCACTCGAAGGGCGACGACATCAACCTCTTCAGCGAGGTGCTGCCGGAAGACCTCCACAAGTTCGGTCTCATCCCCGAGTTCATCGGCCGTCTCCCGGTCGTCACCACGGTCACGCCGCTCGATCAGGACGCGCTCATGCAGATCCTGACGGAGCCGAAGAACGCCCTGGTACGGCAGTACCAGCGCATGTTCGAGCTCGACGGCGTGCAGCTGGAGTTCGACCACGCGGCTCTGGAGGCGATCGCCGACCTGGCGGTACTGCGCAAGACCGGTGCCCGCGGCCTCCGCGCGATCATGGAGGAGGTGCTCGGCCCGATCATGTTCGAGGTGCCGTCCAGCTCCGAAGTGGCGCGCGTGGTCGTGACGAAGGAGGCGGTGCTCGAGAACGCGGCGCCGACTATCGTCCCGCACCGTCCGCGGCGCGAGGAGAAGTCGGCGTAATCGCCGGCCGGGGCGTGATCAGCAGCTCCGGCGCCCGCGTCACCATCAGCCAGGCCGGCAGGATGGCGAGGCACAGGATCGGCAGGATGATCAGGTTCTGCGTCACCGCGACGCCCACGAAGATCGCAACCCAGCCGTCCCGTGCGGCGGCGACGGTCATACCGAGCACTCCGGCTGCCACGGCGACCTGAAGCGGTACCGCGGGGACGAGCGCGTTCGCGAGCACACCCACTGCCGCCCCGATAAAGACCGACGGGAAGATGCGGCCGCCGCGGAAGAGCGCGCTGGCCGAGACGAGCAGCGCGGCGAGCTTGATCAGCACGATCGCCGCCACCTGCCATGTGCTGTAATCGGCGCGGTTCGTCACCAGTTCGTTCATCTGGCTGAGCCCCTTGAACATGGTGACAGGGCCACCCAGCGCCCCGAGGACCCCGAGAACGACACCGCCGGCGATCGTGATGAGCAGCGGATGCCGCAGGCTGTGAAAGAGCCGGTGCAGCAGCGGGAACAGGACGACCGCGACCAGTCCGACGGCCGTTGCGACCGCCGCGATGATCAGGGCGGAGAGCACATCCCACCCGGTGATGGCCGTGTACGCGGGCATCGGGATCGCGAACGAGGGATGCGCCAGCAGCGTCATCGTGATCGAGCCGGCGGCTGCAGCCACCAGTGGCAGGAAGAGCTTGTCCCACAGCGAGCCGCCGCCCTTCACCGCGGCGAGGATCCCGGTGAAGATGAGTGCTGCCGCCACCGGCGTCCCGAAGAGGGCTCCGATCGTGCCCGAGATGGACATCATCATCACCATGCGGGCGGGCACTGCCTTGAAGGCCCGCGAGCACAGAGTGACGAGCAGGGTGGCGTTGATGAGGATGATGGGGTTCTCGGGCCCCAGGCTCACACCGCCCGCCAGGCCGAGGATCGCCGCTAGTGCCAGCGACGGCACGACGAGCACGGGCATGGGCGGCGCAATCAGTTCCGTGGTCGCCGAATCCGGGCCGGCATGGCCCGGGATGAGCCAGATGGTCAGCCCGACTGCGACACCGGTCAGGGTGAGGATCAGGAAGATCCACCACCCCGAGTTCGGGTCGACGCCGAGCGCATGAGGGAGCGCGGACCAGAGCCCGTCGTGCAGGAGGTCCGCCGCCTCATCGACCAGCCATAGCGTCAGCGCCGTGAAGACGCCGATGGCGACGGACGGGATGCAGAGCAGCAGCAGCTGCCGGACGGTCGGAGTGGGAAGCTCCGCCTGCGTCGCATCGCTCGTCGTCATCCGCTGCGCTCCCTCCTGGCCGGCTGGCCACAGAGTAGAGCGCTTCTCCGAGGACCGGCTAGCCCGCGTCAGCCGTTGAGACCGCGCCGCTTCAGCAGCGGCTCGATCTCGGCGTCCCGTCCGCGGAAGTCGCGGTACGCCTCCAGCGGGTCCTTCGACCCGCCCACGCCGAGCAGCCGCTGCCGGAAGCGGTCGCCGTTCTTGCGCAGCAGCCCGCCGTTCTCGCGGAACCACTCCACGGTGTCGGCGTCGAGCACTTCGCTCCAGATGTAGGAGTAGTAGCCGGCGTCGTACCCGCCCGAGAAGGTGTGCGCGAAGTAGGTGCTCGCGTAGCGCGGCGGCACGGCGGGGTTGTCCAGACCGACGGCGGCCAGCGCCTCGGCCTCGAACGCGGCCACGTCGGTCACGGTGTCGTCGGGGGTGATCCGGTGCCACGCCTGGTCGAGCAGAGCGGCGGCGAGGTACTCGCTGGTGGCGAATCCCTCGTTGAAGCCCTCGGCGGCGTGCAGCCGGTCGACGAGCTCCTGCGGCATACGCTCACCGGTGAGGTGGTGCACGGCGTAGTTCTCGAGCACTTCCGGCCACAGCATCCACATCTCGTTGACCTGGCTGGGGAACTCGACGAAGTCCCGGAACACGTTGGTGCCGGCGAACTTGGGATAGGTCACCCGCGCGAACAGGCCGTGCAGCGCGTGCCCGAACTCGTGGAAGAGCGTGTTGGTCTCGTCGTACGTCAGCAGCGTCGGCTCGCCCGCGGCGGGCTTCGGGACGTTGAGGTTGTTGACGACGACCGTGGGGGTGTCGAGCAGCTCCGACTGGGAGATGAGGGGATTCATCCACGCGCCGCCGCGCTTGGAGTCGCGGGTGTAGAGGTCGAGGATGTAGAGCCCCAGACCCGAGCCGTCCTCGTTCCGCACCTCGAAGACGCGCGCTTCGGGGTGGTAGGCGACGAGGTCGGGACGCTCCTCGAACGTGATGCCGTAGAGCCGGTTGGCCGCGTAGAAGACGCCGTCGTGCAGCACCCGCTCCGCCTCGAAGTACGGGCGCATCGCGGCGAAGTCCACGTCGAACTTCTCGGCGCGGACCTTCCCCGTCAGGTGAGCCCAGTCCCACGCCTCGACAGTCTGACCGTCGGGAAGCTGCCGCTGCAGGTCGGCCTGCTCGGCACGGGCGTTTTGGGCCGCCGGGGGAGCGAGGCGCCCGAGCATGTCGGCGACGGCCTCCGGTGTGCGGGCGGTCTCGTCGGCGGTGACGTACGCGGCGTGCGTGTCGAAGCCGAGCAGGCGGGCGCGTTCGGCGCGCAGTCGCGTGATCTCGAGCACGAGGTCGCGTGTGTCGTGGTCGCCGCCGCGGGTGCCGCGCGAGCGGGAGGCCGTCATGATCCGCTCGCGGGACTCGCGCCGGGTGAGGTCGGCGAGCCACGGGTGGCCGGTCGGCAGCACGAGGGTGACGACGAACTTGCCGTCGAGGCCGCGCTCGGCGGCGGCCTGCGCGGCGGCGGACAGCTCGCCCTCGCCGAGGCCGTCCAGCTCCTCGGCGGTGTCGAACACCACGGCGAGCTCGTTGGTGTCGGCGAGCAGGTTCTTCTCGAACCGCGTCGTCAGAGTGGAGAGCCGCTGGTTGTACTCGCGCAGCGCATCTTTGCCCGTGTCGTCGAGGCCGGCGCCGGCCAGGGTGAACTCGGTGTAGTACCGCTCGACCAGGTACCGCGACTCGGCGTCGAGGCCGAGTTCGTCGAGGCGGCCGTGCAGGTCGGCGAGGCGCGCGTACAGCGCGGGGTTCAGCCGGATGGCGTCGCTGTGCGCGGCCAGCCGCGGCGCGATCTCCTCTTCCAGCTCGTTGGTGAAGTCGGTGCTGTCGGACGAGCTCTTGTTGAAGAAGACCTCCGCGACGCGCTGCAGCGTCTGTCCGCTGCGCTCCAGCGGCAGCAGGGTGTTCTCGAACGTCGGCGCCTCGCCGTCGTCCACGATGGCCGCGACCTCGGACAGCTGCTCCTCCATCCCCAGCTCGAACGCAGGCCGGTAATGCTCGTCGCGGATCTCGGCGAAGGGCGGGAGGCCGTAGGGGAGCGTGCTGGGAGAGAGGAAGGGATTCGCGGCGTCGGTCATGGGTCCAGCCTAGACACCCTGAGCGAGGGGTCGCAAAGGATTCATTGCAAACGAATCAATGCAAAGAAGCAGTTGCAAAGAAGTCTTTGCATCGCTACTCTGTGGGTATGACAGACGAGCAGAAGCCGGCACCGATCGGCGCCGCGGGCGGCAAGTTCCCCCACGAGGACGCCCTGGGCATGGCCGCGCTGCGGGCCCTTGCGCATCCGCTGCGCGTCGAGATCATGAACGAGCTCTCCGACTTCGGTCCGGCCACCGCCTCCATGCTCGCCGAGCGACTGGGGGAGTCCAGCGGGGCGACCAGCTACCACCTGCGCCAACTGGCCAAGCACGACATCATCGTCGAAGACACCGAGCGCGGCTCCGGTCGCGAACGGTGGTGGCGGATGGCGCCCGGCGGTGTGACCATCGGATCGCCCGAGACCCTCGACACCCCGGCCGGCCGCGAGGCCAACGAGCTCATCTCCCTCGGCTGGCAGCAGAACAACGAGCGCCGGCTCTCCACCTTCCTCCGCCGCGGGCTCGACACCTTCGGCTTCGAGTGGATGGAGTCGAGCACCCTGTCCACGTCGCACCTCGAGGTGACGCGCGAGCAGCTGGCCGAGCTCGGCCGCGAGTACTACGAGCTGCAGACGCGGCTGAAGGCGAAGTGGAAGGCCGAGGCGGCGGACGCCGAGGCCGCGGGCGTGGAGCTGGGGGAGCGCAAGCGCGCGCAGGTCCAGTTCAACGCGTTCCCGCTGGTGGAGCAGGAGGACCGCTGATGTCCGCCGCCGCTCCGGTCGTCGTGAACGCCCCGCTGGGCCGCGGGTTCGCGCGTCTGTGGACGTCTGCGATCGCGAGCAACCTCGCCGACGGCATCGGCCGCACCGCCGTCCGCTGATCGCGACGACACTCACGCGCGACCCCGCCCTGATCGCGGGAGTCAGCGCCGTGACGTTCCTGCCCTGGCTGTTCTTCGGTATCCCCGCAGGAATGCTGCTCGACCGGGTCGACCGCCGCATCGCGATGGCCGTCGCCAACTCACTGCGCTTCGCGGTCGCGGCCGCGATGGCCGTGCTGATCACGACGGACACGCTGAATATCTGGCTCCTGTACGTGTGCGTCCTGGCCTTCGGGCTGGGGGAGACGGTCTTCGACAACGCGACCACGACCGTCGTGCCGGCACTCGTCACCCGCGACCAGCTGGACCGCGCGAACGGGCGGATGCAGTCGGCCGAGATCACCATCCAGAACTTCATCGCCACGCCGATAGCCGGGTTCCTCTTCGCGGCCGCCATCGTCCTGCCGATCTGGCTGACGGGTGCCGGTTTCCTGGTCGCCGGGATGCTCGCACTGAGCATCCCCGCCGCGGCGGCCCACGCGCATCGAGCGGGCGAGAGCGGCGTGGATGCCCCGGCCCGGCCTGCGCTCGAGGCCGTCGTCCGCTACCTCTGGGACCACCGCTTCCTCCGCCGGATGATCCTGCTCACCTCAGTCACGGCCTCGGCGCTGGCGTTCGCGCAGGGCAGCGTGGTGCTGCTCCTGCTCCAGACGTTCGACGTGCCGGCCGCGCTCATCGGCGTGGTGACGGCGGCGATCGGCGTCGGCGCGCTGGTGGGCGCGCTGCTCTCGCCGCGGTTCGTCGCCCGCTTCGGCCGCGGCCGCGTGATGTTCTGGGCGATCCTGGTCAGCGGCGTCGGCATCCTCGGCGTCGGCGTCACGTCGAACGTGGTCCTCGCGATCGCGGCCTACGCGATCGGCGCCTTCGGCGTGGCGGTGTGGAACGTCCCCTGGGGCGCCATCCGCCAGGCCATCATCCCGGGCGACATGCTGGGCCGCGCGCTCGGCATCGTCCGCACCATCGGGTGGGGGCTGACCCCCATCGCGACCGTCCTGGGCGGCTTCGTCGCCCGCATCGACCTCCGGCTGCCGTTCGTCATCGGCGGCGGGCTGGTGGTCGTCCTGACGCTCATCGCGTCCCGCCTCATCCTGTCGGCATCCGTTCAGGAGCCGGCTGCCGAACCCCTCCCGGAAGGACAACCGTCATGACCGCCGTCCTCGTCTCCACGTACCGTCCGTTCACGCACCGCCTGGCCGCTCGCGCAGGCAAAGCGCTCACCGCGTGGGCCGACCGCCCGCTCGCCCGCGCCCCGCGTGACGCGGAACGCGTCGCCCTCATCGAGCGCACGCGCGAGCACGCCGCCCGCACCCTCCCGCAGCTCCCGCGCTGACCCGTCGATGGGACGCGACACGCCGTTTCACCTGTGTGAACGCGGCGTGTTGCGTCCCATCGATGCTATTCGGTAGGCGAACAGGCGACACGCCGAAGGGGACGGGCTAGGCCTCGTCCACGTCGTAGTCGGAGGTGTCCGTCTCGACCGGCTGCGTGATCGTCGCGGAGTCCTCGGAGGGGTTGTAGCGGATCTCGGTGCCGTCGTCGAGCGAGACGACGGGCTTGCCCTCGAGCCAGGTCAGCGTCCACTTCCAGCCGGTCGTCTCGACGTCGGTCGCGACCAGCTCCTCCTCGACCGTCTGCACGGCGTAGGCGACGACCTCGGGGAGGTTCGCGGGAGGCTGCTCGCCGACGCTCCACCGCGTCCCGAGCTGCATCAGGCGCGTCCCGCCGTCGTCGGGGCGGTCGCCAGGTCGATCTCGTAGGTGACCCACTGGGTGCGGTTCGCCACCTGGTCGTAGAGCTTCTGGGCGGTGTCGTTGTCGTGGGCGGTGATCCACTGCACGACGCCGAGGCCGCGCTCCTCCGCGAGCGACCGGGCCTGCGCCAGCAGTGCGCCGCCGACGCCCTTGCCGCGCGCCTCCTCGATGACGAACAGATCGTCCACGAACAGACCGCGGTCGCCCTCCAGCGGGCGGGCGAATTCCCGCACGTGGGAGAGCCCGACGATCCGGTCGCCGTCGACGGCGACGTAGCCGCTCTCCTCGTGCTCGGGAGCGGTCAGCCACGACCAGAGGACGAGCGCCTTCTGGTCGGTCAGCTCCGTCTCGTAGAACTCGGCGTACTGGGCGTACACGTCGAGCCAGGCGAAGAAATCGCCGTCCCTGACCGGGCGAACCTCGATCGTCATGGATTCCTCCGTTCCCATTGCGCGCCCGAATGCATGCACGGCGCTCGTTCCGACAATATCGCGGTCGGGTTCAGGGGACGAGGTCGTAGGTGACCCACTTGGTCTTCTCGGCGACCTTGTCGTACAGGCGTCGCGCGGTCTCGTTGTCCTTCGCGGTGATCCACCGGACGACCGAGAGGCCCCGCTCCTTGGCGGACTCGCGCACAGCCTGCAACAGGGCCGAACCCGCCCCCGCGCCGCGCGCGTCCGGCGAGACGAAGAGGTCGTCGAGGTACAGGCCCTTGGTGCCGTCGAGGGGACGCACGAACTCGCGCACGTGCGCCAGCCCGATCGGGGCGCCCTTCTCGTCGACGGCGAAGTACGCTTCGAGCTCGTTCTCCGGGTCGGAGATCCAGCTCCAGACCAGGAGCGCCTTCTCGTCGGTGACGGGAGTCTCATAGAACTCGCCGTAGCCGACGTAGAGGTCGAGCCAGGTGAAGAACTCGTTGTCCTCGACCTTGCGAACGCTCGCTGTCATCGTTCCTCCTCGCTCGGGGCTGCGGCGAGCAGGATATCGGTCACCGTCAGCTCTTCGGCGGAGGCGAAGCGGAGGTCCGCGATCCTGCCCACCGAGCGGAGGTCGCCCGCGGCCGACTCGACGGCCGCGATCTCGGCGTCCGGGCCGGCGATGACGGCCGAGTCGACGGGGGTGCGCTGCGACGCCTTGGCGGCGGTCTTGGCGCCCCGGATGGCGGTCAGCGCACGGCCGACGATGGCGAGGACCTCGCGGTCGGCGTTCCAGTCCTGCGCGACCTCGGACGGCTCCGGCCACGCGGCGACGTGGACCGAGCCCTCCTCGGACCAGCTCCACGCCTCCTCGGCCGCGAACGGCAGCACGGGCGCGAACAGGCGGAGGAACGTCGACAGGGCGATGCGCAGGGCGACCACGGCCGAGGTCTTCTCGGCGGAGTCGTCGCCGTAGGCGCGCTCCTTCACGAGCTCGAGGTAGTCGTCGCAGAACGTCCAGAAGAACGTCTCGGCGATCTCGAGCGCCCGGGCGTGGTCGTAGCTGTCGAGCGCGGCGGTCGCGTCCGCGACCACGCCGGCCAGGTTCTGCAGCATGCTGCGGTCGAGCGGGCTGGTCACCTGGGCGAGGTCGAGCGACGCCGGGGCGTCGAAGCCGAGGATGAACTTGGCCGCGTTGAGCAGCTTGATCGCCAGGCGGCGGCCGATCTTGATCTGGGTCGGGTTCTGCGGGTCGAACGCCGCGTCCGTCCCGAGCCGGCTGGATGCCGCCCAATAGCGCACGGCATCGGAGCCGTGCTTCTCGAGGATGTCGGCGGGCGTGACGACGTTGCCCTTCGACTTCGACATCTTCTTGCGGTCGGGGTCGACGATGAAGCCGGAGAGGGCCGCGTTCGTCCAGGGCGCCACATCCGCTTCGAGCTTCGCGCGCAGGAGCGTCGAGAACAGCCAGGTGCGGATGATGTCCTGCCCCTGCGGACGGAGGTCGTAGGGGAAGACGGCGTCGAAGAGCTCCGGGTCTCGCATCCACCCGCCCGCGAGCTGCGGGGTGAGGGAGGACGTCATCCACGTGTCCATGACGTCGTGCTCGCCGACGAAGCCGCCGGCCTGGCCGCGCTGCGACTCCTCGAAGCCGGGCGCGGTGTCGGACGACGGGTCGACCGGCAGGAGGTCTTCGGTCGGCAGGATCGGCTGGTCGAACAACGGGTTGCCGACACCGTCCAGCGGGTACCAGACCGGGATGGGCACACCGAAGAAGCGCTGGCGCGAGATCAGCCAGTCGCCGGTGAGCCCGTTCACCCAGTTCTCGTAGCGCACGCGCATGAAGTCGGGGTGCCAGTCGATCTCGCGGCCCAGCTCGATGAGCCGCGCGCGCAGCTCCTCGTCGCGGGCGCCGTTCTTCACGTACCACTGGCGGGTGGACACGATCTCGAGCGGTCGGTCGCCCTTCTCGAAGAACTTCACCGGGTGCTGGATGGGCTTGGGCTCGCCGTCGAGGTCGCCCGCCTCCTTCAGCAGCTCGACGACGGTCTGCTTGGCCGAGAACACGGTCTTGCCCGCGAGCTGCGCGTAGGCCTCGCCCCCGGCCTCCGAGGTGATCGCCGCGGGCGGCTCGGGGAGGATGCGGCCGTCGAAGCCGATGATCGCGCGGTTCGGGAGGTCGAGCTCCCGCCACCAGGTCACGTCGGTGATGTCGCCGAACGTGCAGATCATGGCGATGCCCGATCCCTTGTCCGGCTGCGCGAGGTGGTGGGCCACCACGGGCACCTCGACGTCGAACAGCGGGGTGCGCACGGTGGTGCCGAACAGCGGCTGGTAACGCTCGTCGTCGGGATGCGCGACCAGCGCGACGCAGGCGGGTAGCAGCTCCGGGCGGGTCGTCTCGATGTACACCGGCCCGTTGTCGCTGTGGAAGGCGACGCGGTGGTACGCGCTCGGCTGCTCGCGATCCTCCAGCTCGGCCTGGGCGACCGCGGTACGGAACGTGATGTCCCACAGCGTCGGGGCCTGCGCCTGGTACGCCTCGCCGCGCTCGATGTTGCGCAGGAACGCCAGTTGGGAGGTGTGGATGGAGTCGCGGCCGATGGTCCGATAGGTCTGCGACCAGTCCACCGAGAGGCCGAGCGTGCGCCACAGCGCCTCGAACTGCTTCTCGTCCTCCTCGGTCAGCCGCTCGCACAGCTCGATGAAGTTGCGGCGCGAGATCGGCTTCTGGTCGGCCGCCTTCGTGCTCTTGTTGTCCCCGCCCTCGAAGGGAGGAGTGAAGTCCGGGTCGTACGGCAGCGACGGGTCGCAGCGCACGCCGTAGTAGTTCTGGACGCGGCGCTCGGTCGGCAGGCCGTTGTCGTCCCAGCCCATCGGGTAGAACACCTTCTGACCGCGCATGCGGTGGAAGCGGGCCACCACATCCGTGTGCGTGTAGCTGAAGACGTGGCCGATGTGCAGGGAACCGGAGGCCGTCGGCGGAGGCGTGTCGATGGAGTAGACCCCGTCGCGGCCGGCCGCGAGCGCGCCCTCCCGATCGAATCGGAAGGTGCCGTCGCTCTGCCAGCGGTCACCCCACTTGGCCTCGAGCCCCTCAAGGGCGGGCTTCTCGGGCACGTTCGGCGTGCTCATAGGGGTCCTCCGATTCGATATATGCGGCACCGAGTCCTCGAGGTGCCTGAGTGTGGGATCCCTACCAGCGTACCGAACGCGCCCGAACCTCGCTCAGACCTCGTCGACGTACGGCGTGCGGCGGGCGGCGAACAGGGCCGCCACCAGCGTGATGATCGACATCACGGCGAGGACGATGCCCGGGTGCCACCACGCGTTGCCGGTCGCGTGTCCGAAGATCAGCGTGAGCGCCGGGACGAACGAGGTCAGCAGCGCCGCGATGCTGTAGGCGACCGAGAGGCCGCTGTAGCGCACGTCGCTCGGGAACAGGTCCGACATCAGGCCGCCGAGCGCCGCCCACGAGAGCGTGGGCAGGATGCCGCCGATGATCATGCTCGCGACGAGGATGCCGAAGTTCGCGTACTGCAGCAGGAAGTACATCGGAAACGCCACGATCAGCGTGCCGATCGCGCCGTAGGCGACCACCTTCGCCGACCCGATCCGCGCCGCCCAGGCGCCGAACAGCGGGATGGTGACGAGCTGCAGCAGACCGCCGATCGTCGTCGCGACCAGCAGGTCCTGGTACTTGAAGCCCAGCACGGCGGTGCCGTAGTCGACCATGTAGGTGTTCATCAGCGAGTACGAGCCGATGCCGAGGATGGCCGCGCCGATGCCGATGATGAAGCCCGTCGGCGCCTTGCGGAAGACATCCACGACCGGGAACTTGTCGCGCTTGCCGCTCTCGAGCAGCTTGCGGAACACCGGGGTCTCGTCGATCGACCAGCGCAGGTAGAGCGAGACGAGCAGGAGCGGGAACGCCGTCAGGAACGGGATGCGCCATCCCCACGCCGCGATGTCGGCGGTGGAGAGCGTGAGCGTCAGCACGATGAAGACGACGGCGCTCAGGATGGAGCCGACCGGCGAGCCGAGCTGGGGGAGCGCCGCGTAGAAGCCGCGCTTCTTCGGATTCGCGTACTCAGTAGCGAGCAGGATCGAGCCGCCCCACTCGCCGCCGACCGAGAAGCCCTGGAGCAGGCGCAGCAGCACGATCGCGATCGCGCCGAACCATCCGGCCGCGGCGTAGGTCGGGAGCACGCCGACGAGGCCCGTGCTGAGGCCCATGATCAGGATGGTGATCAGCAGGGTCGGACGGCGCCCGATCCGGTCGCCGAGGTGGCCGAACACGATCGCGCCGACCGGACGGATGACGAAGCCGGCCGCGATGGCGAGGAAGCCGGCGAGCGCGCCGCCGAACGCGCCCAGCGGCGCGAAGAAGAGCGGGCCCACGAAGAACGCGGCGAAGTACGCGTACAGGTAGAAGTCGTAAGACTCGAGCGCGGTGCCGACGAACGACGCGATGGTGACGCGGCGGGCGGTGCCGGGGGTGATTCCGGGGCGATCGGTCTCGCTGCGGACGGGGGTTGCGGTGGTAGTCACGGCTGTCCTTTGAAAACGGAATAGTATTTGGACCGGGTCCAATAATGGCACGGAAGGAGAACAGCGGATGTCCGTCGCCCATTCCCCGCGTCCGTCCGGCGGCGGTCGGCCCCGCTCTTCCTCCCGCGCGATGATCGCCGAGGCGGCCGCCGAGCTGTTCCTCGAGCAGACGTACGCGGGCACTACGGTCGACGACATCGCGCGCCGCGCCGGGGTCAGCCGGGCGACCTTCTTCAACTACGTCGGCTCGAAGAGCGACCTGCTGTGGCTGGAGGTGGATGAGGCGCTCGCGGCGTTCGACGGCACCCTCGGCTCCGTCTCCACCGACCTGGCGCCCATGGATGCCGTGCTCGAGGCGATCACGCGCCTCGCCGACGCCTTCGGGCCCGGGCGCCTCCCTCTCGCCGTGACGCAGGTGGACCTGATGGGGACGGACGCCGAGCTGCAGGCGTCGGCGCTGCCGCGGTTCCTGGCGCTGGTGCGCCGGCTGCAGGCGTTCATCGCGGCGCGTGCGGGCGCGTCGGCCGACGCGCTGCTGCCGCGCGCCGCCGCGACCGCGGTCGTCGGCGCCGCGGTCTCCGCCGCGACCGCCTGGGCCCGCGCTGGCGTGCGCCGCGGCCCGCTCACCCCGCTCGTCCGCTCCGCCGTCACCCCCGTCTGCACCGGCTACGCCGCCGTCCTCTGACCGCGCGCGTCCCCCTCCCTTTCCCTCCCTCCCTCCCTCCCTCCCGAAGTGCAGGTCGTTGCGCACTTGCGCGGCGTGTCGACCGCAACAAGCTGCACTTCGCGACGGGCCCGACGCGGAGGGGCGCGGAGCGGATAAGATAGAGGGCACAGGCTGTGATCCGGGTATCGCCGGGGAGCCTTCGGAAGAACGGCGGCGCGTGAGCGGCGCCCAGTAGAACCGAACGGGACCGGCCCGTCACAGCCGAACGATGAGAGGCCCTCCCCGGCGACGGAGGCGGAGCGGGCAAGCGGGGTGGTACCGCGACGGGCGTGCGAGCGTCCGGCGTCCTCGTGCAGCACGTGAAACCTGCCAGGAGAGAGATGCCGTACCCCAAGTCCGCGCCGGACTCGAACGAGGGCGCCGAGCGCGACCAGAACACCGACGCCACGCGCGCCGATGTGACGCCCAGCCCCGTCTTCCCCGAGATCGAGACCGACATCCTGAAGTTCTGGGATGAGGACGGCACGTTCCGCGCGTCCATCGCCAACCGCGACGGCGCCGAGGAGTGGGTGTTCTACGACGGGCCGCCGTTCGCCAACGGCCTCCCGCACTACGGCCACCTGCTGACCGGCTACGCCAAGGACGTCTTCCCGCGCTTCCAGACCATGCGCGGCAAGAAGGTCGAGCGCCGCTTCGGCTGGGACACGCACGGCCTTCCCGCCGAGCTCGAGGCGGAGCGGCAGCTCGGCATCACCGACAAGAGCCAGATCGAGGAGATGGGGCTCGCCGCCTTCAACCAGGCCGCCAAGGACTCCGTCCTCCGTTACACCCGCGAGTGGCGGGAGTACGTCACCCGTCAGGCGCGCTGGGTCGACTTCGACAACGACTACAAGACGCTCGACACCGGCTACATGGAGTCGGTGATCTGGGCCTTCAAGCAGCTGCACGAGAAGGGCCTCGCCTACGAGGGCTACCGCGTGCTGCCGTACTGCTGGCGCGACCAGACGCCGCTGTCCAACCACGAGCTGCGGATGGACGACGACGTCTACAAGATGCGTCAGGACCAGACGGTCACCGTCACCTTCCCGCTGGTCGGCGAGAAGGCGGAGGTGCTCGGGCTGACCGGTGTGCGCGCCCTCGCCTGGACGACGACCCCGTGGACTCTCCCGACCAACCTCGCGCTCGCGGTCGGCCCCGAGATCGAGTACGCCGTGGTGCCCTCCGGCCCGCATGGCGCCGCGGACTCGTACGGCGACCCTGACCAGGAGGTCCTGAGCGGCCGCTACCTGATCGCGAAGAGCCTCCTCGGCAACTACGCCAAGGACCTCGGCTACGACTCCCCGGCAGACGCCCTCGCCGCGGTGACCGGCACCGTCCGCGGTTCCGAGCTCGACGGCGTCGAGTACGACCGCCTCTGGGACTTCTACGCCGACACCGAGAAGTGGGGCACGCAGAACGCGTGGCGCATCCTCGTGGACGACTACGTCACCGTCGAGGACGGCACCGGCATCGTGCACCAGGCCCCGGCCTACGGTGAGGACGACCAGCGCGTCACCGAGAAGGCCGGCATCCCGGTCATCATCTCGGTGGACGACGGCGGCCGCTTCCTGCCCGACGTTCCGGAGGTCGCGGGACTGCAGGTCTTCGACGCCAACAAGCCGCTGACCCGGATGCTGAAGGAGCAGGGCCGGCTGCTGCGCCAGGCGAGCTACGAGCACTCGTACCCGCACTGCTGGCGCTGCCGCAACCCGCTCATCTACAAGGCCGTCTCGAGCTGGTTCGTTCGCGTCACCGACTTCCGCGACCGGATGGGCGAGCTCAACCAGGAGATCACCTGGGTGCCCGAGAACGTCAAGGACGGCCAGTTCGGCAAGTGGCTGGCCGGCGCCCGCGACTGGTCGGTCTCGCGCAACCGGTACTTCGGCTCGCCGATCCCGGTGTGGAAGAGCGACGACCCGGCGTACCCGCGCGTCGACGTGTACGGCTCGTTGGAGGAGCTGGAGCGCGACTTCGGCCGCCTGCCGCTCAACGCGGCGGGGGAGCCGGACCTGCACCGTCCCTTCATCGACGAGCTGACCCGCCCGAACCCGGACGACCCGACCGGCCGCTCCACGATGCGCCGCATCCCGGACGTGCTCGACGTGTGGTTCGACTCCGGCTCGATGCCGTTCGCGCAGGTGCACTATCCGTTCGAGAACCACGACTGGTTCGACACCCACAACCCGGCCGACTTCATCGTCGAGTACATCGGGCAGACGCGCGGCTGGTTCTACCTGCTGCACACGCTCGCGACGGCGCTGTTCGACCGGCCCGCGTTCAAGAACGTGATCAGCCACGGCATCGTGCTCGGCAGCGACGGGCAGAAGATGTCGAAGTCGTTGCGCAACTACCCCGACGTCAACGAGGTCTTCGACCGCGACGGCTCCGATGCGATGCGCTGGTTCCTGATGTCGAGCCCCGTGCTGCGGGGCGGCAACCTCGTCGTCACCGAGGAGGGCATCCGCGAGGGCGTCCGCCAGGTGCTGCTGCCGCTGTGGAACACCTGGTACTTCTTCTCGCTCTACGCCAACGCGACCGGCTATGAGGCGAAGCGCTCCACCGCGTCCACCGACGTGCTCGACCGCTACCTGCTCGCCAAGACGCGCGATCTGGTGGAGGAGGTCACGGCCGACCTGGAGGGTCTGGACTCGACGCTCGCCGCCGCCAAGCTGCGCGACTTCGCCGACGTGCTCACCAACTGGTACGTGCGCCGTTCGCGCGACCGGTTCTGGGAGGGCGTGGATGAGGACGGCAACGGCACCGAGGCGTTCGACACGCTCTACACCGTGCTGGAGACGCTGACCCGCGTCGCCGCCCCGCTGCTGCCGCTCGTCACGGAGCGCATCTGGAAGGACCTCACCGGCGGCCGCTCCGTGCACCTCACGGACTGGCCGGAGGCGGGCGAGTTCCCGGCCGACGACGCCCTGGTGGATGCGATGGACCGGATCCGCGCGATCAGCTCGACAGCGCTGTCGCTGCGCAAGCAGGCGGGCCGCCGCGTGCGCCTGCCGCTCGCGTCGCTGACGGTCGTGGCGGAGAACGCGGAGGCGCTGCGTCCCTTCGAGGGCATCCTGCGCGACGAGCTCAACGTCAAGGCGGTCGAGCTGGTCGAGCTGCAGGACGATAGCGCGGCGCGCTACGGCATCACGAGCAAGCTGACCGTCAACGCCCGTGCGGCGGGTCCGCGCCTCGGCAAGCAGGTGCAGCAGGTCATCCAGGCTGCGCGCGCCGGCGACTGGTCCGAGGCGGACGGCGTCGTGACCGTGGGCGGCATCCAGCTGGCCGAGGGCGAGTACGACCTCGTGCTCGAGACCGCGGGCAGTGGCGACGACAGCTCGGCGCTCGCGCTGCTCGCGGGCGGCGGCTTCGTGCTGCTCGACACCGCGACCACGCCGGAGCTGGAGGCCGAGGGCCTGGCCCGTGACGTCATCCGCGCCGTGCAGGACACTCGCAAGGCGGCCGGGCTCGACGTGAGCGACCGCATCCGGCTGAGCTTGACGTTCGAGCACGAGGACGACGCGCGTGCGCTCGGTCTCGCCGGCGACGTCGACATCGCGGCCGAGACGCTGGCCCTGGCGGTGCAGGTGTCGGCTGCGGGAGCATCGGACGCGGACGCGGCCTTCGCGCAGGGCTTCGGCGCCGGGCAGTTCGCCAACGCCGGTGCGTTCACCGTCGGCGTGACCAAGGTGGAGGAGGCGGCGCTGTGACCGACGACGAGGACTTCCGCGACCGCGCGGATGAGGTCTACCAGGCGCTGCTCGCCCGCATCGGCGAGGGTGCGCCCGAACGGCGCCTCGACGCCACGCGCCGGGCCGTGGAACTGCTGGGCGATCCGCAGCGGGCGTACCCGATCATCCACATCACCGGCACCAACGGCAAGACGTCGACGAGCCGCATCGCGGAGAGCCTGCTGCGCGCCTACGGACTGCGCACGGGCCTGCTCACCAGCCCGCACCTCGTGCGCTTCAACGAGCGGATCGTCATCGACGGCGAGCCGATCGAGGACGAGGCGCTGGTGCGCAACTGGGACGACATCAGCCCGTATCTCGACATCGTCGACGCGGAGCTGGAGGAGCAGGGAAAGGCGCCGCTGACGTTCTTCGAAGCGCTGACCGCGCTCGCCTTCGCCGCGTTCGCGGACGCCCCGGTCGACGTCGCCGTGATCGAGGTCGGCATGGGCGGCGAGTGGGACTCGACCAACGTGGGCGACGGCCAGGTCGCGGTCTTCACGCCGATCGCGCTCGACCACACCAAGGCGCTCGGCGACACGGTCGAGGAGATCGCGCGCACCAAGTCCGGCATCATCAAGCCGTCGGCCGACGTCGTGTCGTCGTCGCAGACGCCGGAGGCGGACCGCGTGCTGCGGGAGGCTTCGGAGCTCACCGAGTCGACCTTCGCCGAGCAGCCGCGCGACTTCGACGTCGCGGCGACCCGCGTCGCCGTGGGCGGCCAGCTCGTCACTATCCGGGGCCGCGCCGCCACGTACGAGGACGTCTTCCTTCCGCTCTACGGGGACCACCAGGCACAGAACGCCGCGGTCGCTGTCGCGGCGGTCGAGACCTTCCTCGGTCGCGGCACGCAGCCGCTCAAGGCCGACCTGGTCGAGGAGGGGTTTGCAACGGCGACCTCGCCCGGACGCCTGCAGCTCATCGGGATCGAGCCGAGCATCCTCGTCGACGCCGCACACAATCCGGCAGGCGCCGAGACGCTCGCGAACGCCCTGCGCAGCTACTTCGACTTCGACGAGATCACGTTCGTCGTCGGCATCCTCGAGGACAAGGACGCACGCGGCGTCATCCGCGCACTCGCCCCGGTGGCCACCCAGTTCTTCGTGACGCAGCCCGGCTCCGACCGTGCGCGGGATGCGGAGGACTTCGGCGATCTCGTGCGCGAGGAGGTCGGCGACGAGGCGGTCATCGTCTACTCGGACGCGATCGACGCGCTCGAAGGCGCCCGCGAGTGGGCCCAGGACGGCCCGAAGCGCGCGGTCGTCGTCGCCGGCAGCATCGTGCTGGTCGGCCAGGCGATGGCGTACGCCGAGGAGCAGGAGTGGAAGCAGGCGGCGTCGTGACCGACGCGCCGGACTCGACGCCCGAGCCCGCCGCTCCGGCCGGGCGCCCCCGCCGTCAGCGCTCCCTGCGCGAGATGCTCGGCTCCATCGTGCTCGGCTTCGAGCTCCTCGTCGTCTTCCTGGGCGCCCTGGTGCTGTTCGGCCTGCAGGCGCTCCCGGCGTGGGTCGCGCTCGGCGGGGGAGCGGCGCTGATCGTCTTGATGATCATCGCGATCGGGCTCCTGCGGAACACCGTGGGCGTGGTCCTCGGATGGATCGTGCAGGTGGTCCTCGTCGCCGCCGGCCTCCTCGTCCCCGCCTTCTTCATCGTCGGCGCGATCTTCACCGCCATGTGGGCGTACTGCATGATCGCCGCCGCGCGCATCGACCGAAACAATCAGGCAGCCGCACGGGCTGCCGGAAACGGAACGGAGAACCCATGACCAGTGCCGTCGAAGAGACCCTCGTCCTCATCAAGCCGGACGGCGTCGCTCGCAGCCTGACCGGCGAGATCCTGCGCCGCATCGAGGCGAAGGGCTACTCGCTCGTCGACCTCCGGATGCTGCAGGCCGACCGCGACCTGCTCGCGCAGCACTACGCCGAGCACGAGGGCAAGCCGTTCTACGAGCCGCTGGTCGAGTTCATGGAGTCGGGCCCGATCGTGGCCATCCGCCTCGCGGGCAACCGCGTCATCGAGGGCTTCCGCTCGCTCGCGGGCGCGACCGACCCGACCACCGCCGCCCCCGGCACCATCCGCGGCGACCTGGCCCGCGACTGGGGCCTGAAGGTGCAGCAGAACCTCGTGCACGGCTCCGACTCGCCCGAGTCCGCCCAGCGCGAGCTCACCCTCTGGTTCGGCTGACCCGCAGCACGTCTCTGCGCAACCTCTGCAGGACCTCGAAAGGGAGGAGTTCCCGGCCGTCACGGCCTGGAACTCCTCCCTTTCGCCACACTCGCCGGCGTTTCGCGCCGATTGTCCTCCCTTTCCCACGCCGCGGCCCCGCGTCCGGAAGGGAGGACATTCCCTCTGACACGCCGGGTCGAGTAGTGAAACGGAGGGCATCCGGCATCAGGGAGAGGTCGAACTCCTCCGTTTTGCGCGGGGTGCGAGTGCGGATGGAGGTGGAGGGCTCGCGTGCCGGGACGCGGATCAGATGAAGGCGCGGTGGATCCAGTCGAGCTGGATCTGCGCGAGCACGGCGACGATCGCGTAGCAGACGATCGTGATGAGCGGCACCCAGCTGTACAGGGTCGCGGACACGCGGCGCGCGCGCTCCGGCAGCGGGATGTTGCCCTCCTTGAGGTTGTAGAGCGTCACCGCCCAGAACGTCGGGATGGTGACTACCCAGGTGACCATGCACCAGGGGCACAGCACGTTGAGCACCGTCAGCGACTGCGTGATCAGGAAGATGACGAGCACCAGCGCCAGCAGCACGCCGACGTTGAACGCGATCCAGTACCAGCGGGCGAACCGCGCCCGGGTCGCGAGCAGGCCTACACCTACCGCGATCGCGGCCGTCCAGCCGCCGATCCCGAGCAGCGGGTTCGGGAAGCCGAGCAGTGAGCCCTGCCACGAGTTCAGGTTCTTGGAGCAGCCGACCAGCACCGAGAAGTTGCAGGACAGCTGCGCGTTCGGGTCCTCGAGCAGGTGGAACTTGTCCACCGTGAGCATGAACGCCGCCCAGAGGCCGATGGCCCCGGCGACGATGAGGAACACGGCGAGAGCGGTCGGGCGGCGGTAGGCGGCCTCGGTGGGAAGGTCGGACACCCTCGGATTATGGCATGCCGCCTGCGTGTCGCCCTGGGAGGAGACCGCCGCGAGCGCGGCCCGTGCGATAATCGATGCAGCAGTCGTCCCGGCCCCGGCCGGGAGGAACGACAAAAGGCTTGCGGGCGCCCTGGAGCGCCCAGTGAAAGGCCGGCCGTAGAGGCCGGCGGAGAACAGTGAGAAGGAGGCCCGCCGCGCCACGAGCCCGGCGGCATCCGAACAGGATTGAGGGAGGCGCCGCACGCGCCGCCTCCCTACGGAGAGTACCCGGCGAGCGGGGAACCGCCGCCGGTCGAGGAGTGCACCAGCGATGGTGGATAACGAGAATATCGACAACACGAACGACAACGAGACGGAGACGGGAGGACGGAAGCGCAAGGGCCTCTTCGGCACGCGCCGCGTGGTGAAGAAGACCGCCCCGAGCATTTCCGAGACCGTCTCGCCGCCCGCCGCCGCGCCCGCAGTGGATGCGGTGGCCGAGCCTGCCCCCGAGCAGGCGGCTCCCGCCGCGCAGGTCGACCCGACCGCGCCCGTGACGCCCGAGCCCCCGGCGCTGCCGGAGAAGCTCGGCGACGCCGAGGTCCCGGCCGCGGCCGCCGCGCCCGGCCTCCCGCCGACCACGCTGCTCTTCCAGGCGCCGGACATCCTGCCGCTCCCGCCGCTGCCCGAGGGCGAGGAGGAGCCGGCCACCGGCGTCCGCCGCCGCTCGCGCCGCCGCGCCGGCGAATCCGGCCGCGAAGGGGCCAACGATCCGGCCAACACCGTGGTCAAGGTGCGCACCCCGCGCGAGCCGGAGCTCATCACCGAGCCCCAGAAGGTCAAGGGCTCCACGCGTCTCGAGGCGAAGAAGCAGCGCCGCCGCGACGGCCGTGACGCCGGTCGCCGCCGTCCGGTCATCACCGAGGCCGAGTTCCTCGCCCGCCGCGAGTCCGTCGACCGGCAGATGGTGGTCCGGTCGAAGGGCGGCCGCATCCAGATCGGCGTGCTGGAGGACAAGGTCCTCGTCGAGCACTACGTCGCCCGTTCTCAGGAGGCGTCGCTCATCGGCAACGTCTACCTCGGTCGCGTCCAGAACGTCCTCCCGAGCATGGAGGCCGCGTTCGTCGACATCGGCCGCGGACGCAACGCCGTGCTGTACTCGGGCGAGGTCGACTGGGATGCGGTAGAGACCGGCAACCAGCCGCGCCGCATCGAGCTGGCGCTGAAGGCCGGGGACCGCGTCCTCGTCCAGGTCACCAAGGACCCGGTCGGGCACAAGGGCGCCCGCCTCACCAGCCAGATCTCGCTGCCCGGCCGCTACCTCGTGTACGTGCCCAACGGCTCCATGAACGGCATCAGCCGCAAGCTCCCGGACACCGAGCGCGCGCGCCTCAAGAAGATCCTCAAGGAGGTGCTGCCGGAGAGCGCCGGTGTGATCGTCCGCACCGCCGCCGAGGGCGCCACCGAGGAGCAGCTCACGCTCGACGTCAACCGTCTCACCGCGCAGTGGGCCGACATCAGCCAGCGCGTCGAGACCCAGCAGGCGCCCGCGCTGCTCCACAGCGAGCCCGACCTCCTGATCAAGATCATCCGCGACGTCTTCAACGAGGACTTCCAGAAGCTGATCATCGCCGGCGACGACGCGCGCCAGACCATCGAGAACTACCTGCGTCAGGTCGCCCCCGACCTCCTCGACCGCGTGGAGGCGTACGAGGGCGAGCGCGATGCGTTCGACGAGTACCGCATCACGGAGCAGATCGAGAAGGCGCTGGAGCGCAAGGTGTGGCTGCCCTCCGGCGGTTCGCTGGTCATCGACCGCACCGAGGCGATGACGGTCGTGGACGTCAACACCGGCAAGTTCGTCGGCTCCGGCGGCAACCTCGAAGAGACCGTCACCAAGAACAACCTCGAGGCCGCGGAGGAGATCGTCCGCCAGCTGCGCCTGCGCGACATCGGCGGCATCATCGTCGTCGACTTCATCGACATGGTGCTCGAGTCGAACCGCGACCTCGTCCTCCGCCGCCTGGTGGAGTGCCTGAGCCGCGACCGGACAAAGCACCAGGTCGCCGAGGTCACCTCGCTCGGCCTCGTGCAGATGACCCGTAAGAAGCTCGGCCTCGGGCTGCTCGAGACCTTCAGCGAGGCCTGCGAGGTCTGCGCCGGCCGCGGCGTGATCGTCCACCACGACCCGGTGGTCAAGCACCGCCAGCCGCAGCAGCAGCCGTCGAACGAGCGTCGCCGCGGTCGCGGCGGCAACGGTGGCTCGGGCAACGGGAACGGCAATGGCGGAGCCGGCGCCGGTTCGAACGGCAACGGGAACGGCCACGCGGGCACGCACGAGATCACCGACGACGCGAAGAACGCGCTCGCCAAGATCGCGGCGTCGACCATCCACCACCACGAGGACGAGGCCAAGGCCGCCGAGGGCGAGCAGGTGGACGTCTCCGAGATCACGGTGGCGGAGGTGACGGTGACCGAGGTCACGGCCACCAAGAAGCGTCGCCGCAAGGGCAAGGGCGGCGCCGACCGCCAGCAGGCTCCGGAGCAGCAGGCCGCCGTGCAGGAGTCCGGCGAGGCTCCCGAGCCCCGGCAGGACGGCGCCGACGCGAACGTCCCGCTGATCGAGCTTCCCGAGCCCGCGCCCGTGCACGCCCCGCAGCGCCCGTCTCAGCACGAGACCGAGCTGCTGCTCGACTCCGTGCTCGACGCGTTGCCCGCTCCGAAGGAGCCGGGTCAGGGCCGCAGCCGCAGCCGCCGCGCCAGCACCGCGGTCATCGCCGGCGGCGAGCTCGCACCGAAGGGCGAGTAGCGCCTCAGTGGCGCCGCATGCGGTCGCGGGCCTTCACCCGCAGGCCGCTGGCGATCAGTCGCGACACGAGCTCGTGGCCGGAGACGGGATGCGCTCCCGCGGCCACGAGCTCGTCGTAGCGACGGTCGGGGACGTCGTAGTGGTCGAGGTCGAACGCCCGGGACTGGATGCCATTGGCCGCGGCGAAGGCGTGGAGCTCGTCGAGCGATGCGTCGCTGACCAGGTGCGACCACAACATGCCGTGGGCCGGCCATGCCGGGGGATCGATCAGGACCGTCATAGAATGATTGTAGGAACGGGCTCCGACGCCGGCCGGAAGGCTTCCCATCGAATTGACGATGGTCTGGGCGTCGGGTAAAGTTGACCGTTGGTGTGTGCCGGGTGCTACCCGGCCGCCAGCATGGTTTTCTGAGAGTCGTCGGTCGCAGCACGCGAACAGGCGGACTCGCCAGTGATATCCAACAAAGTAGAAGAGCAGGACCAGGTCCGCGGCTGCGCCGGGAGCTGTTCCCCGACGAAAAGGTACTGACAAGTGGTTTACGCAGTTGTGCGCGCCGGTGGCCGGCAGGAGAAGGTCGAGGTCGGCACCATCGTGACGATGGACCGCATCAAGGCCGACGAGAACGGCACGGTCCAGCTCGCGCCCGTGCTGCTGGTCGACGGTGACACGATCACCTCCGACGCCAAGTCGCTCGCGAAGGTCGTCGTGACCGCCGAGGTCCTGGGCGACCTCCGCGGCCCGAAGATCGTCATCCAGAAGTTCAAGAACAAGACCGGCTACAAGAAGCGCCAGGGCCACCGTCAGGAGCTCACGCGCGTCAAGATCACCGGCATCAAGTAGCCGACAGACCGTTCTCGAGGAGAAGAAACCATGGCACACAAAAAGGGAGCGAGCTCCACTCGCAACGGCCGCGACTCCAACGCGCAGCGCCTCGGCGTCAAGCGCTTCGGCGGCCAGACCGTCAACGCGGGTGAGATCCTCGTCCGCCAGCGCGGCACGCACTTCCACCCCGGCGTGAACGTCGGCCGTGGCGGCGACGACACGTTGTTCGCCCTCGCCGCCGGTGCGGTCGAGTTCGGCACCAAGGGCGGCCGCAAGGTCGTCAACATCGTGGAGGCCTCGGCCTGAGCCGTCGCCACCAGCACACTTCCGGATGGGCGGGCTTCGGCCCGCCCATCCGCCGTTTCACCACACATAGGAGAGCACCATGGCGACGTTCGTCGACCGCGTGACATTGCACTTGCGCGCGGGCAACGGCGGAAACGGGTGCGTCTCGGTCCGCCGCGAGAAGTTCAAGCCCCTGGCCGGCCCTGACGGCGGCAACGGCGGCAACGGCGGCGACATCGTCCTCGTGGCCGACCCCCAGGTCACCACCCTGCTCGGCTACCACCGCCACCCGCATCGCGCGAGCGAGAACGGCGGGTTCGGGATGGGCGACCACCGCAGCGGCCACACCGGCGAAGACCTCGAGCTGCCCGTCCCTGTCGGCACCGTCGTCAAGGACGAGGACGGCGTGGAGCTCGCCGACCTCACCGAGCCCGGCATGCGCTTCGTCGCAGCAGCGGGCGGCGTGGGCGGCCTCGGCAACGCCGCCCTCGCGAACCCGAAGCGCAAGGCGCCCGGCTTCGCCCTGCTCGGCACGCCCGGGTGGGAGGGCGACATCCGCCTCGAGCTCAAGACCGTCGCCGACATCGCGCTCGTCGGCTATCCGTCGGCCGGCAAGTCCAGCCTGATCGCCGCGCTCTCCGCCGCGAAGCCCAAGATCGCCGACTACCCGTTCACGACCCTCCACCCGAACCTCGGCGTGGTGCAGGCGGGCGACGTGCGCTACACCGTCGCCGACGTGCCCGGCCTCATCGAGGGTGCGAGCGAGGGTCGCGGCCTCGGCCTCGAGTTCCTGCGTCACGTCGAGCGCTGCTCGGCGCTGCTCCACGTGCTCGACTGCGCGACTCTGGAGCCCGGACGCGACCCGTTGAGCGACCTCGACGTCATCCTCGCCGAGCTCGCCGCCTATCCCGTGCCGGAGGGCCAGACGCCGCTGCTGGAGCGTCCCCAGATGATCGCCCTCAACAAGATCGACGTCCCTGACGCTCGCGAGCTCGCCGAGTTCGTGCGGCCTGAGCTGGAGCAGCGCGGCTACCGCGTGTTCGAGATCTCCACCGTCAGCCACGAGGGCCTTCGCCCGCTGTCGTTCGCGCTGGCCGAGATCGTCGAGACGGCGCGTCGGGAGCAGCTGGCCCTGGAGGAGGCGCGTCCCCGCATCGTCATGCGGCCGAAGGCGGTCGACGACTCCGGGTTCGTGGTCAAGGTCGAGGGCGGCACCGACGGCCCGGTCTACCGCATCCTGGGCGCGAAGCCCGAGCGCTGGGTCGCCCAGACCGACTTCGCGAACGACGAGGCCGTCGGCTACCTGGCCGACCGGCTCGCGAAGCTCGGGGTGGAGGACCAGCTCGTCCGCGCGGGCGCCGTCGCCGGATCGACCGTGGTCATCGGCCGGAACAACGGCGTCGTCTTCGACTGGGAGCCCACGCTCACCTCGACGGCCGAGCTCATCACCGCCCCGCGCGGCACCGACGCGCGGCTCGACACCAATGCCCGCCCAACGCGCGCACAGCGCCGCGAGGACTACTTCGACCGGATGGACGCCAAGGCCGAGGCCCGCGAAGAGCTGCTGCGCGAACGCGAGGCCGGCCTCTGGCAGGACGACAGCTACGACGAGAACGCCGTGCGCACGGCGGAGGAGGAGAGCAGCGAGGGATGACGATCGACGACCGCAGCCAGATCCCGACCGCCCGGCGCATCGTCGTCAAGGTGGGCTCGTCGTCCATCAGCGGCGAGAACGCGGGACAGATCGCGCCGCTGGTCGACGCCCTCGCGGAGGCCCACGGCCGCGGGTCCCAGGTCATCCTCGTCTCCTCCGGCGCCATCGCGACCGGCATCCCGTACCTTTCGCTGTCCGAGCGCCCCACCGACCTCGCCACGCAGCAGGCGGCGGCCGCGGTCGGCCAGAACGTCCTGATCTACCGGTACCAGGACAGCCTCGACCGCTACGACATCGTCGCCGGTCAGGTGCTCCTGACGGCCGGTGACATGGAGAACCCGACCCACCGCAGCAACGCGAAGCGTGCGATGGAACGGCTGCTCTCGCTGCGCATCCTGCCGATCGTCAACGAGAACGACACCGTTGCGACGCACGAGATCCGATTCGGCGACAACGACCGGCTGGCGGCGCTGGTCGCGCTGCTCGTCGAGGCGGACCTGCTGGTGCTGCTGTCGGATGTGGATGCGCTCTATACGAAGCCGCCGCATGAGACCGGTGCCGAGCGGATCGAGCACGTCGGGTGGGACGACGAGCTCGCCGGCGTGGAGATCGGCTCCACCGGGCTGTCCGGCGTCGGCAGCGGGGGAGCGGTGACCAAGGTGTCCGCGGCGCGGCAGGCCGCGGAGCGCGGGACGGCGGTCGTCCTGACCGCGACCTCGCTGGTCTCGCAGGCGTTGCGCGGTGAGCAGGTCGGGACCTGGTTCGCGCCCGCGCCGACCGATGGCGCGTTGTCCACAGGTTCGTCTGCGGCCGCCACCTCGGACGCCGCCGCGTCCTAGAATCGACGCATGTCCTCGATCACCAAGGCACCCGCCGCCACGCTGTCGCTGCACGAGCGGCTCGCCGCCGCCAAGACCGCGTCGCGCGCGCTGGCGGTGGCCAACACCGAGCAGAAGAACCGCGCGCTGCGGGCGATCGCCGACGGCGTGCTCGCCGCGTCCGACGAGGTGCTCGCCGCCAACGACCTCGACCTGGCGAACGGCCGCGAGAACGGCCTGTCGACCGGGCTCCTCGATCGGCTGACGCTGAGCCCGGCGCGCCTGCAGGGCCTCGCCGACGCCGTGCTCGAGGTCGTCGGCCTGACCGACCCGGTCGGGCAGGCGGTGCGCGGGAGCGCGCTGCCGAACGGCGTCAAGATCACGCAGGTCCGCGTGCCCTTCGGCGTCGTCGGCGCGATCTACGAGGCCCGGCCCAACGTGACCATCGACATCGCGGCGCTCGCGATCAAGAGCGGCAACGCGGCGGTGCTCCGCGGCGGCAGCGCCGCCATCGAGACCAACCGCGTGCTGGTGCGGGTGATCCAGGAGGCGCTGGCGTCGGCCGGCCTTCCCGCCGACGCGGTGCAGACCGTCGACGACTTCGGACGAGAGGGCGCCGCCGAGCTGATGACGGCGCGCGGATTCGTCGACGTGCTCATCCCGCGGGGGAGCGCCGATCTCATCCAGACAGTCGTCACCCAGTCCACCGTCCCGGTCATCGAGACCGGCGCCGGGGTCGTGCACGTGGTGCTCGACGAGTCGGCCCGCGAAGACTGGGCGGTCGACATCGTGCGCAACGCCAAGGTGCAGCGGCCGAGCGTGTGCAACGCGGTCGAGACGCTGCTCGTGCACCGCGCCGCCGCCGACCGGCTGCTGCCGCCGGTGCTCGGCGCGCTGCGCGAGGCCGGGGTCACCATCCACGCCGACGAGCGGGCGCTCCCGTTCGCCCCCGGCGGCGTCCCCGTCACCGACGAGGACTACGCCACCGAGCACATGAGCCTCGACATCTCGGTCAAGGTCGTCGACGACCTCGACGAGGCGATCGACCACATCCGCCGCTACTCGACGCAGCACACCGAGTCGATCGTCACGAGCGACCTCGAGAACGCAGAGCGCTTTCTCGCCGAGGTCGACTCGGCCGTGGTCATGGTCAACGCGTCGACCCGTTTCACCGACGGCGGCGAGTTCGGGTTCGGCGCCGAGGTCGGCATCTCGACCCAGAAGCTGCATGCGCGGGGGCCCATGGGGCTGCCCGAGCTCACCAGCACCAAGTGGATCGTCCGCGGGTCCGGCCAGGTCCGGGCGTAGGCGACCGCTAGACTCGTAACCGGGCCGTGAGGCCCGCAGAAAGGATCACGAACGATGTCATTCCTGACGACCGTCCTCGCCGAGGCCGAGACCCATGTCGAGCTCCCGATGCCGGCCTGGGCGTTCGGAGCCATCGCGATCGTCATCTTCATCGCCCTCGCATTCGTGATCTGGAGCTTCAAGGACGTCGCCAACCGGCACAGCCACCGGTCCGCCCCCGACGCGGCCGCGCACGCCGGCGCCCCGGGAGCCACGCACCACGGCACCGGCCACCCGACCCAGGGCCACTGAGCCGGCCCGGGCGCGGCTGACCGCGGCATGGAACTGACGCAGACGGGCCGGCCGCGGATCGGCGTGATGGGCGGCACCTTCGACCCCATCCACCACGGCCACCTCGTCGCCGCCAGCGAGGTCGCCCAGTCGTTCGACCTCGACGAGGTCATCTTCGTCCCGACCGGACAGCCCTGGCAGAAAGGTCCCGTCACCCCGGCGGAGCACCGCTACCTGATGACGGTCATCGCCACCGCGTCCAACCCCCGCTTCACCGTCAGCCGCGTCGACATCGACCGCGACGGCCCCACCTACACGATCGACACCCTGCGCGACCTCCACGAGGAGCGCCCGGACGCCGAACTGTTCTTCATCACCGGAGCCGACGCAATCGCTCAGATCCTCAGCTGGCGCGACGTGGAGGAGCTCTGGGAGCTGGCCCACTTCGTTGCTGTGAGTCGCCCGGGACACGACTTGAGTATTTCTGGATTGCCGGAGCAGGACGTAAGCTTGTTGGAAGTTCCGGCCCTGGCGATCTCCTCGACCGATTGCAGGAGCCGGGTCAGCAGGGGATTCCCGGTCTGGTACCTGGTGCCGGACGGGGTCGTTCAGTACATCTCCAAGCACCATCTGTATCGGAGCGTGGCATGACATCGTGGCCTGAACAGCCGCCGACGGGCCAGCCGCAGGCGCAGACGCGGCGACAGGCACGGGAGTTCGAGCGCTCGCGTCGCGCGGGCACGGCCGAGCCGACCCCGGCGGGCCAGATCCCCGAGATGACCACGTCCGGGCAGCGGGAGGACGAGCCGGCCGCCGAGGCGGCCGCGCCCGAGACCGCTGCGCCCGTGACGGCTGCGCCCGAGAGCGCTGATCCGGCGGCCGCGCCGGCGCAGGAGCGTCCCGCGATCCCCGCGAGCGCCTTCGCCGAGCCCGGTGTCTCGTCGCCCTCCGGCGACTCCTTCGGGCTGTTCCGCCAGGCCCCCGATCCCTCGCAGCCCGAGCCCGTGACCCAGCCGATGGCGATCCTGCAGCCCGCGAACTCCGCACCGGCGGCGCCGGCCTCCGGCGTGACGGCCCCGACGACGGCCGCGCCGTCGAACGGCGACGCGACGACTGAGCGCACCCTCACGCGGCGCGAGCTGCGCGCCATGCTGCAGGCGCAGGAGGCCAACGCGCAGGCCAACCACCCGGCGACCGTCGGCGAGCCCGTGTTCCCGGTGACCTTCACCTCCGGCCCGGAGGCCGAGGCGGCCCAGAACGCCGGGACCCCGGCACCTGCTCCTGCAGCGTCGGCGGCCCCGGCCCCGGCCGACTCCGACGCTCACTCGACCAGCGAGAAGTCCGCCTGGCCGTTCGCCCCGCTCACCCCGTCCTCGGCTCCGGGCGCCTCGCGCACCGCCGAGCCCGAGACCACGGTGACGCAGAGCACGGCGTCGCCCTTCGCCGCGTTCGGCGCGCCCGCCGCGCCCAAGGCCGAGACGCCCGCGCCCGCTCCGGCAGCATCCACCGCTCCCGCCGCGGCCGAGGCCGAGGAGGACACCGCCGCCCAAGAGCGCCGGCCGTTCACCCCGCCGACCGGTCACTGGTCGACGGCGGCCGAGCTGGATGACCAGAACCAGCCGATCACGACCCGTAACGTCACCCAGTCCACGGCGGCGACGACGACGAACGCGCTGATCCTCCCGGTCATCCCGCAGCCGGATGTCAGCTCGCCGCTCACGCAGACGGGCGAGATTCTGGTCACCGGGTCGATCGACCTTCCCCGCGGCATGGGCGCGACCGGCGCCCACCCCGACCGCATCGACTCCTCCGACATCGACCGCCTGCTCGACGGCGAGGAGAACGAGTTCAACACGTCCGAGGTGCAGCCGGTGCGCGCGTCGCGCGCCATCAGCACGCACACCTCGACCCGCGGCGTCATCGCGCCGCCCAAGAAGCGCGGCAACGCCCTGCCGGTCATCCTCATGACCGTCGCGGGCGTCCTCGCCGTCGGCGTCATCGGGCTGCTCGTCGCAGCCTACGTCCTGAAGGTGTTCTGATCATCCGCGCGTCCGCATCCATCTCCGCATCACCCACGCACCGAACGCGACCGGAGGACTCTCTGTGACCGCATCCCAGCACGCCCGGGACATCCTGCAGGTGGCAGCAGCCGCCGCCGACTCGAAGGGCGCGCAGGATCTCGTCGCCCTCGACGTGTCCGGCCCGCTGCCGCTGACCGACGCCTTCCTGCTGGCGAGCGGCCGCGTCGAGCGGAACGTGCTCGCGATCGCCTCGGAGGTCGAGGACAAGCTCAATGAGGCCGGCGTCAAGACGCTCCGCCGCGAGGGCAAGGCGGAAGGCCGCTGGGTGCTGCTCGACTTCGGCGACCTGGTCGTGCACGTCTTCCACGAGGAGGACCGCATGTACTACGCGCTCGAGCGTCTGTGGAAGGACTGCCCGGTCCTGCCGATCGAGCTGCCGGTCCACGAGACGGCCGAGTAGGCTCCCAGCCTCCTCGCGGTTTCGCCTGAGAACCCTCTCATGATCGCCCGCTTGGATGGGCGCATGAAGTGTCCCACCGACAACGCGACCCTCGTCATGAGCGAGCGCCACGGCATCGAGATCGACTACTGTCCGGAGTGCCGCGGCGTCTGGCTCGACCGCGGCGAGCTCGACAAGATCATCGACCGTGCGGGCACGCAGCCGAGCGCTCACGCCCCGCAGCCCTACGCCGAGCCGCGCTACGCCGAACCGCAGTACCGCGAACCGCAGTACCGCGATCAGTCGTACGGTCAGCGCCCCTACAAGAAGAAGCGCGAGAACTGGCTCAGCGAGCTTTTCGACTGACGCGAGCCGCTCTCAGTTTTTTCTGCCGCGTGCGATGTAGTAGGGTTGAGGAGTTGTCCCGGGAGGTCCGAAAGGCCCGAACGGAACACACTCTGGGTCTGTGGCGCAGCTGGTAGCGCACCTGCATGGCATGCAGGGGGTCAGGGGTTCGAGTCCCCTCAGATCCACCGAAACCCCCGGTCGTGAGCGGAAACGCTCCGCCGGGGGTCTTTTCGTTCCGGCTAGAGTCTCGGTATGCAGAGCCGCACCGCCACTCCCGCCGATGCCGCCGCGATCACCACGACGATCGCGCTCGCGTTCCGCGACGACCCGGTCTGGGGTCCGGCGCTCGAGGCGGCCGACGGAGGCACCGGCCACCTGGAGCCGTTCTGGCGGTTCTTCGTGGAGGGCGCCATCCCGCACGGCGCCGTCCGCCTCGCCGACGGTCCGAACGGCGAGGCGGCGACCGTCGCGATCTGGCTCCCGCCGGACGTGCCAGAGCTGACAGAGAAGCAGGAGGCCGAGGCCGACGACCTCATGCGGAGGACGCTGACGCCGGACCGCTTCGAGGCCTACCGGCGACTGTGGGAGCGCTTCGAGGAGTCGCACCCCCACAATCGGCCGCACATGTACCTGAGCCTGCTGGCGACGCATCCGGATCACCGCGGCCGGGGGATCGGCCAGGAGCTGCTGGCCGAGAGCCTGCGCGCTTTCGACGAGCACGACATCCCGGCCTACCTGGAGTCCACGAACCCCGCGAACGACCACCGCTACGAGCGAGCGGGGTTCCGCCCGCTCGGCGGGTTCCGGTCGGTGATCGACGGGGCGGCCGTCACGACCATGTGGCGTGACGTGCCGCCCGCGCCGGTCAGTCGCCCTTGACGTTGACGAGCTGGCGCAGGGTGTGCCGCACCTCGACGAGGTCCGCGGCGTCCGCCATGACCTGGTCGATCGGCTTGTAGGCCTGCGGGATCTCATCCAGGAAGGCGTCGGTGTCGCGGAACTCGATCCCGGTCATCGCCTCGCGCAGCTGCTCCACGGTGAAGCGCTTGCGCGCAGCCGACCGCGAGAACTGCCGTCCGGCGCCGTGCGGCGACGAGTGCAGCGACAACGGGTTGCCCTTCCCGGCCACGACGTAGGACGCGGTGCCCATCGACCCCGGGATGAGGCCCGGCTGTCCCGGCTGAGCCGAGATGGCCCCCTTCCGCGACACCCACACCTCCTTGCCGAAGTGGGTCTCCCGCTCGGTGAAGTTGTGGTGGCAGTTGATGCGCTCCTGCTCGACCACGGGCGTCCCGAACCACTCGGACGCCTGCCGCACCACGCGGTCCATCATCTCCTCGCGGTTGAGCAGCGCGAAGTGCTGGGCCCACCGCAACTGCGCGATGTACGCGTCGAACTCGGCGGTGCCCTCCACCAGGTAGGCGAGGTCCTTGTCCGGAAGCTCGATCCACCACCTGCGCATCAGCTCCTGCGCGACGGCGATGTGGTGGCCGGCGATCCGGTTGCCGACGCCGCGCGAGCCGGAGTGCAGGAACAACCACACCGCGTCGTCCTCGTCCAGGCTCACCTCGATGAAGTGATTGCCCGAGCCGAGCGTTCCCAGCTGGTACTCCCAGTCGCGCCGGTGCTCGGCCGGGTCGAACCCGGCCTCCTCGGCCAGACGCGCGAGCTCGGCGACGCGCGGCTCGGCGGTCGCGACGATCTTCCGGTTGCGTGCACCGGCGGACAGCGGGATGGCGCGCTCGATGTCCGTCCGCAGCACCGACAGCGGCGTGGCAGTGGCCGCCACGTAGTCGCGCGTGAACTGGGTGCGGACCGCGATCATCCCGCAGCCGATGTCGACCCCGACGGCGGCCGGCATGATGGCGCCGAGCGTCGGGATGACCGACCCGACCGTCGCACCCAGGCCCAGGTGCGCGTCCGGCATCAGGGCGAGGTGCGGGTGGATGAACGGCATCCGCGAGGTGGTGACCGCCTGAGCGCGCGTGGAGTCCTCCAGGAGGGAGGCCCAGCTCAGCAGGCGGTTCGAGATTCTTTCCATGATCCTTTCGTCTCTTCATCGGTGTGCGGCCGGGACGGCCGGACCGACGCGAGACGCGAAGGAAGGACAGCCCCGGTCCTCGAACGGCAGGGCTGCGGCAGTGGTGCTACAGACCCCGGGTGCGCTCGAGCGCGCGGAAGGCGCGCTTGGCGTGCTGCAGATAACGCAGGGGGCTCATCGCGTGTCCTTCCGTTCGGCGTTCGTCAGCGTGGGCTGCCTGCGCCCGGTGGCGCAGGATTCCCGACTGTACAGGGTCTCGGTCGCGAGGGGCAAGAAGCGGTCAGCGGAGCCGGCGCTCCTCCTCCTGCTCCAGGCGCTCCTTCTCGGCGTCCTTCGCCTCCTGCTCCTTCTGGATCTCTTCTTCGCGCGGGGTCTTGTTCGTCATGGTGCGAGCGTAGCCGCGAGGCCTCGGCGGCGGAACGGTCGGTCGGCGTTGTGTGCGCCTGGCGCCCTGCACTACCCTCCCGAAGCGGGGCGGATGACGGACATGGCGGAGAGTGGACGCGTGGCGGACCCCGTGACCTTCGCGGGCGGGGTGCTCGATGAGTACCGGCACGTCTGCGCCTTCGTGCAGGACCGTGCTGAGGCCGACGCGGCACTGGACCCGTTCGTCCGGGATGGCGTCGATCGCGGCGACCGGCTCGTGTACCTGGTCGACAGTGCCACGCCCGCCGCCCCTCTGACGCGCCTGCGACGGCTCGGCTACGACGCGCCCGCGCTCCTCGCCGACGGCCGGGCGGAGGTGCGAACGTGGGCCGAGACGTACCTGCGCACCGGGGGCTTCGACCCCGACGACATGCTCGGCCAGCTCGACGAGCTGCTGGGGTCGGCGCCCGAACCGCGCATCCGGCTGGTCGCCGACATGGGCTGGGCGGCCGGGGACCGGGACACCGGCGATGAGTTGATCGAGTTCGAGGCGCGGGCGAACTTCCTGCACGCCCGCCATCGTCATGTCGTCATCTGCGCGTACGACACCTCGCGTTTCGACGGCGCGTTCATCATCGACATCCTCCGCACGCATCCGATGGTGCTGATCGGCGGCATCCTGCAGGAGAACCCGTTCTTCGTGCCGCCGGAGGAGTTCCTGGGGGAGCGGGGCCGGCATGGACGCTGACGACCGCACCTGGATGCGGGACCTCGGCGCGCTGCTGGCCCTGCCGTCCCTCTGGGTGGATCACACTCCCGCCGAGATCGCCGACGGGCTGCTCAGCGTGCTCGTCGGGATGCTGCGGCTGGATGCGGCGTTCGCCCGCTTCGTCGGCCCGGACGCGGGGGAGACGCTGGAGGCGTGGCGTCCGTCCGGGCCCGGCGCGCGGCTGCGGCTGCTGGCGGCGATCGACGGCGATGGCGACGGCGCGGACGGGCGCGCACGCCGCCAGGGCGTGACCACGGGAGCGCTGCGCTCGCACGACGACGGCTCGGACGGCATCGCGAAGGTCGCGACGCTCGACCTGACGCTGCCGTGGGGGACGGGAGTCGTCGCGGTCTCCGCACCCCGGTCGGACTTCCCGACCGAACGCGAGACGCACCTGCTGCGGGTCGCCGTCAGTCAGGCCGCGATCGCGCTGCACACCGCACGCCGGCTGGCCCGGGAGCAGTCCGCGCGGCGGATCGCGGAGCAGGAGCTCGAACGACGCGACCGGATGCTGCGGTCGCTCATCGACGACGTGTCGCCCGTGCTGGCGGGGGTGTCGCGGCGGGTGCAGCAGGCGTCGCGCGACGCCGACCGGCCCGCGCCCGACGACGCGCTCACCCCGAGGCCGACGGCGGCCTCGCCGACCGTACCGCTCACCGCCTCCCTCACCCGGCGGGAGCTGGAGGTGCTCGGTCTGCTCGCGCAGGGCCTGTCCAACAAGGAGATGGCGGCGCTGCTCTGGCTGAGCGATCGGACCATCGAACGGCACATCACGAGCTTGTACCGCAAGATCGGCGTGGCGCGGCGGAGCGAGGCGACCGCCTACGCCCTCCGGCACGGGATCGCGTGAGCGGGGGGTCCGCCGTCACCCGAACGTGAAGCAGTAGGCCTCCGCACCGGGCGCGTCGAACCGCAGCTCCACGACGCGCTGCCGGATCGGCCCGGTCTGCCGGATCAGCTGGAACGTGTCCTGCCGGTCGAGCACACCGCGGCCGTCGGGATCCACGTCGGTCCCGTGGGCGTCGCCCGGCGGCTCGCCGTCGAGCAGCACCCGGAACGGGATGCTCGCGCCGGCCGGCGTCGGGCCCATGACGAGGTTCGCGTCCCGGGCCTGGAACGCGAATGCGACGCCGCCGCCCGCCTCGCCGAGCACGGCGGCGTGCCGCGCCTGCGTCCACAGGCCGTCGAGCGTCCAGGCGTTGAGCGGCAGCCTGCGGTCTCCGCGGTACCGCTCGGGCCGGTCGTAGCCGTCGGCCGACTCGTCCACGAAGCCGCTGCTCTGCGCATAGCCGAGGTACGTCTCCGGTGAGCGGAGGTCGCGCCAGTCCGCGGCGACCTCGAGGCCCACCGTGTCGACCATGACGAGGTCGGTGTCGAGGTCGTGCGCTCCCGCATCCATCAGCAGCCGCTGGATCATCATCTCGGTGCGGGCGTACTCGCCCTCGCCGAAGTGGTGGTACCGGAGGCGTCCGTCCGCGTCGGCGAGGTAGACGGCCGGCCAGTAGTGGTTCGCGAAGTCGCCCCACACGCCGTAGTCGTCGTCCACGGCGACCGGATACCGGACTCCGAGCGCCGCCGTCCGGTCGACCACGTTGCGACGGTCGTGCTCGAAGCCGAACTCGGGGGTGTGCACGCCGACGATCGTGAGTCCGGCGGCAGCGTACTTCTCGTGCCAGGCGCGGAGGTACGGGAGGGTGCGCAGCCAGTTGACGCAGGTGTACGTCCAGAAGTCCACGAGCACCACGCGGCCGCGCAGTCCCTCCGGGCTCAGCGGCTCGCTGTTGAGCCACCCGGTCGCCCGGGCGAACAAGGGGAGCCGGCCCTCGTCGGGCAGCACCTCCTCGTCGCCGGCGAGCCGGTGGGCGATCGACCGGAACAGCCCGCGCGAGCGGTCATCGGACACCGGACGCCTCCTCCGATCGGCGGGCGGGGATCCCGGCCATGCGGGCGGTGTCGATCACAGCGTTGGCGAACGCCTGCGGAGCCTCCTGCGCCAGGTTGTGGCCCACTCCGCCGCCGACGGTCCGGTGCTCGTACGGGCCGGTGAACCGGTCGCGGTAGGCGCCCGGATCGAGGTGGAAGGCGCCGTTCGCGTCCCCCTCCAGGGTGATGGCGGGGACGCCGACCGCGGGCCGGGCGGCGAGACGCTCCTCCACGTCGTCGAACCGCGGGTCCCCGGGCGCGAGGCCGAGCCGCCAGCGGTAGTTGTGGATGACGATGTCGACGTGGTCCGGATTGGCGAACGCCGGGCGGGTGCGCTCGAAGTCGGCCTCGGTGAACGCCCACTGCGGCGACGCGGTGCGCCAGATCAGGCGCGCGAAGTCGTCGCGGTACCGGTCGTAGCCCTCGCGTCCCCTCTCCGTGGCGAAGTAGTACTGGTACCACCACGCCAGCTCGCTCTCCGGCGGCAGGGGGTGCGCGTTCGCGGCCTGCCCGGCGACGAGGTAGCCGCTGGCGGTGACCTGCCCGAGGACGCGTTCCGGCCACAGCGCGGCGAGCACGTTGGTCGTCCGTGCGCCCCAGTCGCAGCCGCCGACGATTGCCGCGTCGATGCCGAGGGCGTCGAGCAGCGCGAGGGCGTCGGACGCGAGCGCCGCAGGCTGTCCGTTCCGCAGAGCGTCCGGGTCGCGGAAGGTCGTCGTCCCGTACCCGCGGAGGAACGGCACGACCACGCGGAACCCCGCGTCCACGAGCAGCCGCACGACGTCGTCGTAGCAGTGGATGTCGTAGGGCCAGCCGTGCAGGAGCAGCACCGGCGGCGCGTCCGCCGCTCCCGCATCCACGTAGCCGACGTCGAGCTCGCCGGCCTCGAGCTGCCGCACGGCCACCGGATCCGCGCCGGTCACCGCAGCGACCGGAACGTCGCGCGGACCTCCCGCGAGAACAGCTCCGGCTGCTCCCATGCGGCGAAGTGCCCGCCGCGGTCCAGACGGTTGAAGTGGATGAGATGCGGGTACGCCGCCGTCGCCCACGTCCGCGGGGCCGCATAGATCTCATCCGGGAAGACGCTCACGCCGGTGGGCAGCGGGACGCCCTTGGGGGCGAAGAAGGCGAGCTTGCTCTCCCAATACAGGCGCGCGGAGGAGACGGCGGTGTTCGTCAGCCAGTACAGGGTGACGTTGTCGAGCACGTCGTCGCGGCTCAGCCCCTCGGAGCCGCCCTGGAACACGCGCGCGATCAGGTCGTAGCTGCGGGCGTCGTGGTCGAGCATCCATGCGGCAAGGCCCACGGGGGAGTCGGCGAGCGCGTACAGCGTCTGCGGCTTGTTGCCCATCTCCTGCGCGTAGGCGAGACCGTGGGCGTAGAAGAACGCGAGCTGGTCCCACGCGCCCCGCTCCTCGTCGTCCAGGTCGGCGGGCGGGTCCTGGTGGGCGTCGAGGGCCGACTGGATCGCGTCGGGCACGGTCGCGGGCATGTTGGTGTGGATGCCGATGAGCCCGGGAGGTTGCAGCAGCGCCAGCTGCTCGGTGACGGCGTTGCCCCAGTCCCCGCCCTGGGCGACGTAGCGGTCGTAGCCGAGCCGCTCCATGAGCTGCGCCCAGGCCTTCGCGATCCGGATGGGGTCCCATCCGGTCGCTTCCGGTTTGCCGGAGAACCCGTGGCCGGGAAGCGACGGGATGACCAGGTGGAACGCGTCGGACGCGTCGGCGCCGTGCGCGGTCGGGTCGGTCAGCGGCCCGACGATCTTCAGCTGCTCGATGATGGATCCCGGCCAGCCGTGGGTGACGATCATCGGCAGCGCGTCCGCGTGCGGCGATCGGACGTGGATGAAGTGGATGTCGAGTCCGTCGATCTCGGTGACGAACTGGTCCAGTCCGGCGAGCCGTGCCTCCATCGCCCGCCAGTCGTAGTCGTTCGCCCAGTAGTCGGCCAGGGCGCGCATGACGTCGAGCCGGACGCCCTGCGAGGTGTCGTCCACGGTCTCGCGCTCGGGCCAGCGGGTGGCGAGGATGCGGCGCTTCAGGTCTGCGAGCTCCTCATCCGACGCGGTGTAGCGGAAGGGGCGGATGTCGGGGGCGGTGCTCCCGGCGTCCTGGCGTGGTTCGGTGACGGTCACGATGTCCTCCTCGGGTGTCGCGGCGGCCGGCGGGCCCCGCACGACGAGGGTGCCGGTCGCGGGTGCGCGGTGGCATCCGGAGGACCCCTCAACGACGTACGGATCGGTCCGGGGAATTGGGGGAAATCCCGCACGCGGGTGAGAACGGTCACATCCACGCCGCGCCCTTCGCAGCGGAGGGAAAGGCTTCGCGGCTAGGATCGCGTCAACGACCGACGACCGAGGGATGCCGATGACCGATCTGCCGCGACGCCACCAGCGCGCCCGCGGACCGGAGGCCGTGCGGCACGGCCGCCTGCCCCGGCGCCGTGGTGCGGTGGCCGCCGTCAAGCTGCTCGCCGCCGTCGTGGTCGTCGTCTTCGTGAGCGCCGGGTCGGTCGCCGCCTACGCCGTGTGGGATGTGGCGCGCTCGATCAAGACCGGCGTGCACTTACAGGCGGCGCCCGGGCAGTCCGCGATCCCGCAGGACATCCCGAACGTCTCGGCCATGGCGGGTGGCATCAACCTGCTGCTCGCCGGGACGGACAGCCGCAGCGACCTCGGCGGGATCTACAACAGCCCGGACGAGCAGGATGCGAGCAGCGGCGCCGGCAACAACGACGTCACGATGCTGCTTCACATCGCCCAGGACCACAAGAGCATGGTGGTGGTCAGCTTCCCGCGCGATCTCATGGTCGCCATCCCGGACTGCCCGGACCCGAACGGCAGCGGAACCATCGACGGCACCTCGTACGCGCAGTTCAACACGGCGCTCTCCCGCGGCGGCCTGAACTGCGTGGTGGCGACCGTGTCCAAGATGACCGGCCTCACCATCCCGTTCGCGGCGACGATCAACTTCAACGGCGTGAGCGCGATGTCGAACGCCGTCGGGGGCGTGACGGTCTGCCTGGCGAGCCCGGTGACGGACGACTACACCAACCCGCCGCTCGACCTCCCCGCGGGCGAGAACACGATCGTCGGGGATGTGGCGCTCTCGTTCCTGCGCAGCCGCCACGGCGTCGGCGACGGCAGCGACCTCGGCCGCATCTCCAACCAGCAGGTGTTCCTGTCGGCGCTCGCGCGCAAGATCGTCAGCGGCGGCGTGCTGTCGAACCCCGTGCAGCTCTACTCCCTCGCGAAGGCGGCGGTGGACAACATCACGCCGTCGGAGAGCTTGACCAATCCGACGACTCTGGTGCAGATCGCTCTCGCGCTGAAGGATACCGGGCTCGACAACATGGTGTTCGTGCAGTACCCGGCGGTCACCGATCCGGACAATCCGAACCGGGTCGTCCCCGCCGACGAGGCCGCCAGCGCGCTCGACGAGGCGCTCGTGAACGATCAGCCGGTGAAGCTCACCGGCTCGACCGGTCGCGCGGCCGAGGATCCGACCGCGACCGCGTCGCCGGCGCCGGACGCGGGCGCCGGCGGTGAGCCGTCGCCGGTGACGCCGACGACCCCTGCCGCGCCCGCCGCACCGGATACCGGGGCGACGCCGTCGCCGACCGGCACGGGCACGGTCGACCTGCCGTCGACGATCACCGGCCAGACCGCCGCGCAGCAGACCTGCACCAAAGGCAACAACTAGGGCTGAGGCGGCACGACGAGGAAGTGCCACCCGATCCACCACCAGAACAGCACGATGGTGAATCGCGCCGCACGGTCGGTCATGACGAGGTCGAGGACGGTGCTGAGCCGCGCCACCGTGCGGGGCGCGATCCGCGCCTGGACCACGAGCGCCGCCAGCAGGAGGCCGCAGACCACGAAGCCGGCGGTCGTGACATCCCTCATCGTGTCCGCCCTCTCCGAACGAGCGCGTAGCCGCCCAGCAACCAGAGCGCGACGAGGACGCCGCGCGCCGGCTGCCAGGCCAGCACCGGGTCGAGCAGGTCCGAGAGGGCGGGGAAGTCCTGCTCGCGTCCCGGGAGGTCGCGGCCCAGGAAGAAGGCGGCGATCTCCCAGAGGCATCCGGCCGCGATCACGGCCGACCACAGGATCGCGGCCCGGCGGAGCGCGTGCGTCGTGGACAGCGGCGGGGCACCCGTCGCGGCGGCACGGTCCGCCCACACCACCGGAAGAACCAGGACGCCCAACCCCACGACGATCGCCGTGTCGGTGGGCCCGTAGAGCGGTGTGACCGCGACCGTCAGCGCCGCCACCGCGATGAGCACCCCTGCCAGGATCCGCCGTGACAGGGTCTCGCGGTCCGTCCGGAGACGCAGCGGGATGCGCAGCCAGCCGACCTGGTCGAGTACCAGCACCGCGGCGCCGAGGCCGTAGATCCAGGCGTCGACCGGCGCTCCGCGCACCACGTGGAAGACGGCGGTCACGACGAGCACGGCGACCCACGCCAGGCGCGTCAGCGCGAGGACCCGGGCCGAGGGGGCCGACCTCCCGGCCGGGAGGGCGCGTTCCCGCTCAGCCATGCGCGAACTCTACGCCGCACCGGCCCGATCCGCTTGCCGCGCAGCCGTCCGGACGCGTTGAATGAGCCCATGGCCACAACGCGGATCGAACCGATGACGTCGCTCCAGTTCAGAGTGCTGATCATCGCGATCCTGTCGAGCTTCGTCGCCTTCCTCGACGGCGCCGTCATCAACGTGGCGCTCCCTGCGATCTCGAAAGAGCTGGGCGGCGGCCTCCAACTGCAGCAGTGGGTGGTGGACGCGTACCTCGTCACGCTCGGGTCGCTCATCCTGATCGCGGGGTCGCTGTCGGACGTCTTCGGGCGCAAGCGGGTGCTCTACGCCGGTCTGATCGGCTTCGGCGTCACCTCGCTGCTGTGCGCGTTCGCGCCGAGCGGCGTCTTCCTGGTTCTCGCGCGGGCGCTCCAGGGCGTGGCGGGCGCGCTCCTCGTGCCGAGCTCGCTGGCGATCATCATCTCCCGCTTCGAGGGGCCGGCGCAGGCGAAGGCCATCGGGCGGTGGACGGCGTGGACGGGCATTGCGATGATCGCCGGTCCCGTGGTCGGCGGCCTGTTCGTCGACACGCTCGGCTGGCGGTGGGTGTTCGTCATCAACGTGATCCCGATCGCCATCACCCTGCTGCTCCTGCGGACGGTGCACGTGCAGGATCACGGGATGGGCGGCCGCGTCGACGTCGCGGGCGCGATCCTCGGCTCGCTGGGTCTCGCGGGCACGGTGTTCGCCCTGATCGAGCAGGGGACGTTCGGCTGGGCGAGTCCGCGGGTCTGGATCCCGCTCGTCGTCGGCCTGCTCAGCCTGGCGGCCTTCTTCGTCGTGGAGACGCGGGTGAAGCAGCCGATGCTGCCGCTCGGGCTGTTCCGCGTCCACAACTTCTGGGTGGGCAACATCGCGACGTTCTTCGTCTACGGGGCGCTCTCGTTCGGCCCTCTGGTCGTCACGCTGTTCCTGCAGCAGGTCGCCGGCTTCTCCGCGATCGCGGCGGGCTTCGTGTTCATCCCGTCGACGCTGTGCATGCTGCTGCTCTCCGGCTTCTTCGGTGGCCTCGCCGGCCGGTACGGTCCGCGCCTCTTCATGGCGGTCGGGCCGGTCATCGCCGCCGGCGGGTTCCTGTGGCTGATGACGATGGGGACGGATGTGAACTACTGGACGACCCTGCTTCCGGCGGTGCTGCTCTTCGGCGTCGGGCTCGCCATCACCGTCGCCCCGCTCACGAGCGCGATCCTCGGGGCGATCCATCCCGAGCAGGCGGGCATCGCGTCCGCGGTGAACAACGCCGTCTCGCGCATCGCGGGCCTGCTGGCGATCGCGGCGATCGGCATGATCGTCGGCGGCACGCTCGACGAGGCGGGCCTCCACCGCGCGATGCTGGCGGGCGCCCTGCTGCTGCTCGTCGGCGGGGTGGTGTCGGCGATCGGCATCCGCAACGGCGTGCCGGCGGCCGAGAAGGTTCAGACCGTCACGGACTGACCGGCGAGCGCCAGCATCACCACGTCGACGATGGCGCAGGTCATGATGAGCTGCATCAGCAGGCGGGTGGGGCTCCGGCGCAGCAGGAGGACGACGCCGGTGATCGCCGCCGCGAGTCCGATCACGAGCCCGACGATGAGGACCGGACGCACCGGAAGGCCCGGCCCGAACGTGATCAGCAGGGTGGCGAGGGCGAGCGCCGAGAACGCCAGCAGTCCGCTCGGCCGCGCGCCGAGGCGATGGGGGAGTCCGCGGATGCCGGTGCGCGCGTCGTCCTCGAGGTCGGGCAGCACGTTGGTGACGTGCGCGGCGACGCCGAGGAGCGCGCCGGCGGCGTAGACCCACCACTGCGGCCAGGCCGGCTGTTCCTGCCCGAGCGTCGTGATGGCCGGGAGGAGGCCGAACGCGACGGCGAACGGCACCCACGAGTACGCGGTCGACTTCAGTCCGAGGTTGTACGCCCACCCGCTCGCGATGGCGACCGCGTGGACGATCAGCGTGCCGATCCCGAGGGGAGAGTGAGGAGCAGCGCGACCACCAGGGCGACGAAGGCGGCGGTGCGGACGGTCGACACGGAGACGTCTCCGCGGGCGGCGGGCTTGTCGGCGCGCTCCACGGCGCGGTCGCGGGCCGCATCCAGCCAGTCGTTGCTCCACCCGATCGACAACTGGCCGAAAAGGATGGCGAGCGCGAGCAGCACGAGCCGACCCGGCGGATAGCCGAGACCGATCCCGAGCCCGACGGCGATCACCGTCACGACGACGGTCGGCCCGGGGTGGCTGGCGAGGAGGAGGGAGAGCACCTTCTTCGCCATGATGGTCATCGTATCCCTCGACGTGTAGGGGCTGTTCCTGCGGCGCGCGGGACTCGGAGGCGCCGTCAAGGGCTGACGTCTACGATCGTGGGATGCCCTCGAACCGGTCCCGCTGGACGCTCGCCGCCGCCATCGCGGCGACGGCGATCCTCGGGCTCGCCGGGTGTTCTGGCGCCGCGTCGCCGGCGGAGGCCGGGCGCACGTCGGCCCGGCCCACGCCGTCCGCGACGCCGACGCCGACCCGCGACCCGGCCGAGGTCTGGGTGGATGTGCGCCTCGCGAACATGACGCTGCGCCAGAAGGTCGCGAGCCTGTTCATGCTCCACGCGCCGGGCACCGACCCCGCTGCGCTGCAGGCGTTCGTGGGCACGTACGGCCTCGGCGGTCTCATCTTCATGGGCGACAACATCCCGCCGACGCCCGAGGCGCTCGCGGCGCAGACCGCGGCGACGCGGGCGCCCGACCCGAGCCTGCCTCCGCTGATCGGCATCGACGAGGAGGGCGGCGACGTCATCCGGCTGCCGTGGGACGGCCAGCCGGGCGGCGAGGCTCTGCAGTCGCAGCCGCCCACCGCGACGCAGGCCGCGTTCGCCGGGCGTGCGCAGCTGTTGAAGCAGGCGGGCGTCACGGTGAACTTCGGCACGGTCGCCGACGTCACCGCGGATCCGTCGTCGTTCATCGCCGACCGCGTGCTCGGCACCGACCCGGCCTCGTCGGCCGCGCGGGTCGCCGCATCGGTGACGGGGGAGCGCGGAGCGGTGTTCAGCACGCTCAAGCACTTCCCGGGGCACGGCGAGACGGAGGCGGACTCGCACCACACCGTCCCGACCGCCCCGATCGACCTCGCCCGGTACGCCGCGCAGGACGAGCCGTCGTTCCGCGCGGGCGTCGACGCGGGGGCGGAGTTCGTCATGTTCGGGCACCTCGTCTACAGCGGGGTGGATGCGCAGCCCGCGTCGCTCTCGGCGACCTGGCACCGCCTCCTCGCCGACCGGCTCGGCTTCCACGGCGTCTCCATCACCGACGACCTCCGGATGCTGCAGGACACCGGACTGCCGCAGTATCAGGATGCGGGCGAGAACGCCGTGCAGGCGGTCGCCGCCGGCAACACGATGGTGCTGATCGTGCAGAGCCCGCAGACCGACCCGAATGCGCTGATCGACGCGGTGACGGCGGCGGTGCAGCAAGGACGCATACCGGCCGCGCAGATCGACGCGGATGCGAGGAAACTGCTCGCGCTGCGACATTCGCTCGCGCTGAAAGAGTGACGCGTCAACTTTTTTTGACTTTTTCGGAATATCCCCGGATTCGATGCGCTTGCATGTACCTGACGCGGATGGATGGGCCATTCCGCGAGCGACTTCCCTGAAGGAGACACCCGTGACCATCGAGATCCCCGGTTACAAGGCAGGCACCTGGACCATCGACCCCACCCACAGCGAGGTCGGGTTCAGCATCCGCCACCTGATGATCAGCAAGGTGAAGGGCGTGTTCGAGAACTTCGACGCCACCTTCGTCACCGCCGAGAACCCGCTCGACTCCACGGTCTCCGCCAAGGCCGACGTCGCGTCCATCAACACCAAGGACAAGAACCGCGACGCGCACCTGCGCACCGGCGACTTCTTCCTCGCCGAGGAGCACCCGACCATCGACTTCGTCTCCACCGGTGTGCGTCACGAGGGCGGCGAGTTCCTCGTCGACGGCGACCTGACCATCAAGGGCGTCACCAAGCCGGTCACCTTCGAGTTCGACTTCGGCGGCTTCGGCCAGGACCCGTACGGCAACTACAAGGCCGGCGCAACCGCGAAGACGAAGATCAACCGCGAGGACTTCGGCCTCACCTACAACGCGGCCCTCGAGACCGGCGGCATGCTGCTCGGCGACGAGGTCACGATCACCCTCGAGCTGCAGGCGGTCCTGAACCAGGCCTGACCCGCTCGGATCTTGCCCAAAAGGGAGGAGCTCCCGGCCGTCACGGCCCGGGACTCCTCCTTTTTGCGCATCCTGCTGCGTGTCACCCCGAATCTCCTCCCTTTCGCGCGTCTGGGCATGCCGGTGGGGTGAAGCGGCAGAGCCTTCTCACCCCGGATGTGGGATGTTCAGAACGGAGGATGTTCGGCTGCGAACACGGCGAGTCGCGTCGAAACGGAGGAGATTCCGGGCGCAGCGTCGCAGATGTCCTCCGTTTTGCGCATCGACGGAATGGCAACAGTAGAACGCGGTCAGTGGCCGATGAGGGGGCCGAGGACGCGGGACACGACCGACGGGCGTCGGGTGACCGACTCCTCGAGGTCGGCGGACTCCATCGCGACCAGGCCCGCGTTCGCGCCGGCGAAGCGCAGCGGCTCCGGCTCCCAGCGCGGCGAACGGTGGCCGACCCAGGGGAGTTCCGTCAGCGAGGTGCGCGCGCCGGTCAGCAGGTCGGCGAGCGTGCGCCCGGCGAGGTTCGTCGTGCTCAGGCCGTCGCCGACGTACCCGCCCGCCCACGCCTCGCGCGCGTCCGCGTCGTAGCCGACGCTCGCGTGCCAGTCGCGCGGCACGCCCAGCGGGCCGCCCCAGTGGTGCGTGATGCGCGCGCCCGCCGCATCCGGGAACAGGTCGAACAACGTGCGCACCAGGTGCTCGCGCACCCGCGGCGACCGGTCGTACGCGGGGTGGATGGCGCTCCCGAGGTGGTAGCGTGCGCCGCGGCCGCCGAACGCGAACCGGTTGTCGGCGGTCCTCTGCCCGTAGACGATGAGGTTGCGGAAGTCGGTGAACGTCTGGCCGTGCTCGATCCCGATCCGCTCCCAGGTGGCGTCGGGCAGCGGCTCGGTCGCGATCATCAGGGAGTAGAGGGGCAGGATGCGGCGCCCCACCTGAGGCAGCTGCGAGCCGTAGCCCTCGGTCGCGTTCACCACGGTGCCGGCGCGCACGAGGCGGTCGGCGCCGCCGGAGCGCGCCCGGACCGTGCCGTCGTCCCACGACAGCACCTCGGTGCCCTCGGCGATCGTCGCGTCGCGGCGCTCCACGACCCGGGCGAGGCCGCGTACGAGCTTGGCGGGATGGATGCGCGCGCAGGCGGGCGTGAACGTCGCGGCCACCGCATCCGGCGCGTTGAAGCGGCTGCGGACGGTCTCGGTGCCCCAGAGTGCGACCTCGTCGACGCCGAAGTGCTCCGACTCCTCGAACTCGCCGCGCGCGGCCTCGACCTGAGGGCGGCTGCGGGCGAAGGTCACCGTGCCCCCGCGGGCGTAGTCGATGTCGATGCCTTCCGCCTCGGCGACGCGGCCGACCTCGTCCACCGTGTCGACCATGGCGCGGCGGGTGGCGACGGCCGCGTCGAAGCCGTACCGCTTCTCCAGCTTCGACGCCGACCAGGGGAAGAGCGCCGAGCACCAGCCCCCGTTGCGGCCGGAGGCGCCGAACCCGGCGACCTCCTTCTCCAGCAGCAGGATGCGCAGGGCGGGGTCGCGCTCCTGCAGGTAGTACGCCGTCCACAGCCCGGTGAGCCCCGCGCCGACGATCGCCACATCCGCGTCCGTATCGGAGGCGAGTCCCGGCCGCGGCCGGAACCCGTCCTCCTGCTCGGCGATCGAATCGAACCAGAACCCGACCTCTCGGTAGTCCATGCGTCTCCCTCGGTAAACGAATGGTCCCAACACGCCGTGACGTTCGGGTGCGTAACGGCGTGTTGGGACCAGTGGATGCAGATCAGAGGTGGTTGGACGCCTCGGTCAGCACCGACTCCAGGATCTGGCGGATCTCGACGAACTCGTTCGGGCCGATCGTGAGCGGCGGCGCGAGCTGCACCACGGGGTCGCCGCGGTCGTCGGCGCGGCAGTACAGGCCGGCGTCGTACAGGGCCTTCGAGAGGAAGCCGCGGAGCAGGCGCTCCGACTCGTCGTCGTTGAAGGTCTCCTTGGTGTTCTTGTCCTTGACCAGCTCGATGCCGAAGAAGTAACCGGCGCCGCGCACGTCGCCGACGATCGGCAGCGCGAGCAGCTTCTCGAGCTCGGCACGGAACAGCGGGGAGTTCTCGCGGACGCGCTCGTTCAGCCCCTCCTCCTCGAAGATGTCGAGATTCTCCATTGCGACCGCGGCCGAGACCGGGTGACCGCCGAACGTGTACCCGTGGTAGAACGACGTGTTGCCGTGCTTGAAGGGCTCGTAGATGCGGTCGCTGATGATGGTCGCGCCGATGGGGGAGTAGCCGCTGGTCATCGCCTTCGCGCAGGTGATCATGTCGGGCACGTAACCGTACTCGTCGCAGGCGAACATGTGGCCGATGCGGCCGAACGCGCAGATGACCTCGTCGCTGACCATGAGCACGTCGTACTTGTCGCAGATCTCGCGGACGCGCTGGAAGTAGCCGGGAGGCGGAGGGAAGCAGCCGCCGGAGTTCTGCACCGGCTCGAGGAAGATCGCGGCGACGGTGTCCGGACCCTCGAACTGGATCATCTCCTCGATGCGGTTCGCCGCCCAGACGCCGAACGCTTCGATGTCGTCGCTCGGGGCGCCCATCTCGTCGGCGCGGTAGAAGTTCGTGTTCGGGACGCGGAACCCGCCAGGGGTCAGCGGCTCGAACATCTCCTTCATCGCCGGGATGCCGGTGATCGCGAGCGCGCCCTGCGGGGTGCCGTGATAGGCCACCGAGCGCGACAGCACCTTGTGCTTGGTCGGCTTGCCCTGCAGCTTCCAGTAGTACTTCGCCAGCTTGAACGCGGTCTCGACGGCCTCGCCGCCGCCGGTGGAGAAGAAGACGCGGTTGAGGTCGCCCGGCGCGTACGACGCGAGCCGGTCGGCCAGCCGGATGGCGTTGGGGTGGGCGTACGACCAGATCGGGAAGAACGCGAGCTCCTCCGCCTGCTTCGCAGCGGCCTCGGCGAGGCGCTTCCGGCCGTGGCCCGCATTCACCACGAACAGCCCGGAGAGGCCGTCGATGTAGCGCTTGCCGTGGTCGTCCCAGATGTGGTGGCCTTCGCCCTTGGTGATGATCGGGACGCCGTGGCCGTCCTCCATCACCGACTGGCGGGCGAAGTGCATCCACAGGTGGTCCCGGGCCTTCGCCTGCAGGTCCGCCTCATCGGGTGTGATGGGCTCGCCGAAGGTTTCTACGGTTGTCGTCATGGTTATCGCGTTCCCCAGTTGTAGAACTGTTTGTGGAGTTTGAGATAGACGAACGTCTCGGTGGAGAGGACTCCCGGAAGCGTCCGGATCTCGGAGTTGAGCATCGTGATGAGGTCGAGGTCGTTCTCGCACACCACCTCGGCGAGGATGTCGAAGGTGCCGGCGGTCAGCACCACGTAGTCCACGTCCGGCATGGCCGCGAGCTTGTCGGCGACGGCACGCGTGTCGCCCGTGCAGCGCACGCCGATCATGGCCTGCCGGTAGAAGCCGAGCTGCATCGGGTCGGTCACGGCCACGATCTGCATCACACCCGACTCGGTCAGCTTCTGCACGCGCTGACGCACCGCCGCCTCGCTGAGACCGACGGCTTTGCCGATCTCGGCGTACGACTTGCGGCCGTCGACCTGCAACTGCTCGATGATCGCCTTGGAGACGTCGTCGATGGTCGCAGCCTTCTGGCCGTTCGTTGCCCGAGGGGTACTCATGGACCGATTCTGTCAGCGGATGGGGGACCTGGCAAGCGATTCCGCACCGATCTACCGCTTTCGCTGACGAAATCAGTAGGCTGCGGGCATGAACACACCCGAACTCCGGAACTTCGTCGGCGGCCGGCACGTGGATGCGCGCGGCTCCGACGGCATCCAGCTCGTCGATCCCGCGACCGAGGAGGTCTATGGCGCGACGCCGATCTCGACGGCCGAGGACGTCGCCGAGGCCTACCGCGCGGCCGAAGCGGCCTTCGCCGTGTGGGGGGAGACGACCCCGGCCGAGCGGCAGCTCGCGCTGTTCCGCATCGCGGACGCGATGGAGGAGCGCGCGGACGAGTTCGCCGACCTGGAGTCGCAGGACACGGGCAAGCCGCGCGCCACCCTGGTGGAGGACGAGATCCTGCTGTCCGTGGACCAGATCCGCTTCTTCGCCGGCGCCGCCCGCAACCTCGAGGGCCGGTCGGCCGGCGAGTACATGAAGGACCACACGTCGTTCATCCGGCGCGAGCCGATCGGCGTGGTCGGCCAGGTCACGCCGTGGAACTACCCGCTCAACATGGCGGTGTGGAAGTTCGCCCCGGCCCTCGCCGCGGGCAACACGACGGTGCTGAAGCCGTCGGACACCACGCCGCTGTCGACGCTGCTGCTGGCGGAGGTCGCGGCCGAGTTCCTGCCGGCCGGCGTGCTGAACGTCGTGCTGGGCGACCGGACCACCGGCGCCGCCATGACCGCCGACCCGATCCCGCAGCTCATCTCGATCACGGGCTCCGTGCGGGCCGGGATGGAGGTGGCGCGCGCCGCCTCCTTCGACCTCAAGCGGGTGCACCTCGAGCTCGGCGGCAAGGCGCCGGTGATCGTGTTCGACGACGCCGACATCCAGAAGGCGGTCGAGGGGATCGTCGCGGCCGGTTACTTCAACGCCGGCCAGGACTGCACGGCGGCGACCCGCCTGCTGGTGCAGGACGGTATCCATGACGAGTTCGTCGCTGCGCTGGCCGAGTACGCGCGCGGCAACGCCCGCACCGGCGCGCCGCGCGAGGACGGCATCCTGTACGGCGCGCTCAACAACGCGAACCAGTTGGCGCAGGTGTCCGGGTTCGTCGACCGGCTGCCGGATCACGCGACCGTCGAGACCGGCGGACGCCGGCAGGGGGAGCGCGGCTACTTCTGGGAGGCGACCATCGTGTCCGGGCTGCGGCAGGACGACGAGGCGGTGCAGAACGAGATCTTCGGGCCGGTCCAGACCGTGCAGCGGTTCTCGACCGAGGCGGAGGCGCTGGCGAACGCCAACGGCGTGAAGTACGGCCTGGCGTCGAGCGTCTGGACGAAGGATCACGGCCGCGCGATGCGCTTCGCGAAGGGCCTCGACTTCGGCTGCGTGTGGATCAACACGCACATCCCGATCGTGGCCGAGATGCCGCACGGCGGGTTCAAGCACTCCGGCTACGGCAAGGATCTGTCGCAGTACGGATTCGACGACTACACCCGCATCAAGCACGTCATGTCGTACATCGGCGAATGAATCATCCTGTCCTATAGGTATTCGGTCGCCGTCTCCGCTACGCTGCCTCCACACACATCGTCGTGTGGCACAGAAGTGGAAGGCATCCGATGTCTCAAGAACCCGCGTCCGCGCACCTCGAGGACGGCGAACACCTCGCCGTCCTCGGGTACGAGGACTCCTTCAACCGGTCGATGACCCTGTGGGCGAACTTCGCCCTCGGGTTCACCTACCTGTCGCCCCTGGTGGGCGTCTACTCGCTGTTCGCGGTGGCGATGGCGACCGGCGGCCCGCCCTCGATCTGGTGGATCGTCATCGTCGGCGCCGGCCAGCTGCTGGTCTCGCTGGTGTTCGGCGAGGTCGTCTCGCAGTACCCCATCCACGGCGGCATCTACCCGTGGGCCCGGAGGCTCTGGGGCCGGCGGTACGCCTGGATGGCTGCGTGGGTCTACGTCTGGGCGATGATCGTCACGATCACGGCCGTCGCCTCCTACGGCAGCGGGTTCCTGGCGAGCCTGTTCGGGCTGGAGGCGACCAAGGAGGTCACGCTCGGGCTCACCGTGCTGCTGCTCGTGGTCGCGCTCGCGCTCAACTTCACCGGCACGAAGACCCTCGCGACCGTCGCCCGGATCGGTCTGGGCGCGGAGCTCATCGGCGTCATCGCCGTCGGCCTGTACCTGTTGATCTTCCAGCGCAAGCACCCCTTCTCGGTGTTCTTCGACTCGATGGGCGTGCAGGGCGACGGGTCGTACGTCGCCGCGTTCCTCGGCGCCGCACTCGCGGGCCTGTTCCTCTTCTACGGGTTCGAGGCGTGCGGAGATGTGGCCGAGGAGGTCGCGAATCCGGCTCGGCGCATCCCGAAGGCGATGATCATGACGATCCTCGTCGGCGGCGTCTCGGCCCTGTTCGCGTTCGGCGGCTACGTGCTCGCAGCCCCCGACCTCGAGAAGATCGTCTCGGGCAAGGATGTGGACCCGATCCCGGAGATCCTGCAGTCGGCGCTCGGCACGGTCGGGGCGAAGATCTTCCTGGTCGTCGCGGTGACCGCGTTCCTGTCGTGCGTGCTCAGCCTGCAGGCGGCGGCGAGCCGGCTGCTGTTCTCGTTCGCGCGCGACGGGATGGTGCCCGCGCACCGCTGGCTCGCGAAGGTGTCGCCGCGGACGAAGGTGCCGGTCAACGCGCTCATCGTTGCGTGCAGCATCCCCGTGATCATCAGCCTGATCGTCTACGTCGGGCCGGACGGCCTCATCACCCAGGTGACCGCGTTCGCGGTGTTGGGGATCTACGTGGCGTTCCAGTCGGTGGTGCTCGCGTCGCTGCGGCAGCGGCTCAAGGGCTGGCGTCCGGCCGGACCGTTCAGCCTGGGCGGCGCGGGGCTCGTGGTGAACATCCTGGCGCTGGCCTACGGGGTGTTCGCGATGATCCTGCTGGCGTGGCCGACGAACACGGGCAACGTGTTCAACGACTGGATCGTGCTGATCGGGCTCGGGATCGTCGCGGGTGCGGGACTCCTGTACCTCTTCATCGCGCGCCCCGACCGCAACTCGAACGCGCCCGAGGGCGACGCGATCCGCGTGGCCGAACTGCTGCGCGCCCGTCGCGCGACGCCGGCTGCGCCCGCCGCGCCTGCTCCCGACTCCACCCGGTGTGAGCCGCTGATTCGTGCCGAATGTGCGCAATGGCCGGCCCAAAACGCACATTCGGCACGAATCTTCGCGTGTCAGGAGTCGCGGCGGGGGATGCCGAGGGGGTTGCCGTCGCGGAGCTCGAGGGGGAGGACCGCTTCGGGGGCGTCCTGGTAGGCGATCGGGGTGAGCCAGCGGCGGGTCGCCGTGGCGCCGACCGACGTGTGAACGCTCGCGGTGGTCGACGGCCACGCGCCGCCGTGGTGCTGCGCCCAGCCGATCGCGACGCCGGTCGGCCAGCCGTCGAAGAGGAGGCGGCCGGCGACAGCGGTCAGTCGCTCGGCGAGCGCGGAGACGTCCTCGTCGGCTCCGCGGTGGATCGTCGCCGTGAGGGACGGCTCGAGGGTGTCGAGCATCCCGTCGAGCTCGCCGTCGTCGTAGCGGACCAGCACCGTGACCGGTCCGAAGCACTCCGCGAGGAAGACGTCCGCGTCCGCCTGGAACGCGGCGCTATCGACCACGAGCACCGTCGGGGTGGATTCGCCGTCTCCGGCCGGGCCGGTCACGACATCCGCGGCGAGCGCCGCACGGTCCGCAACGCCGCTCGCGAAGCCGTCCGCCATGGCGGGGGTGAGCTGTCTGCTCGCCGGAGCATCGGCGAGGGCGTCGCGCACGGCGTCCTCGATCCCGAGGTCGCGCGGCGCGAAGACCAGGCCCGGCTTGGTGCAGTACTGTCCGGCGTCCCGGGTGAAGGACGCGACCAGGCCGGCGCCGATCGCCCCCGCACGCTCGGCCGCGGCCGCGCGGGTGATCACGACGGGGTTGATGCTGCCGAGCTCGCCGTAGAACGGGACGGGGTCGGGACGCGAGACCGCGAGGTCGAACAGCGCCCGGCCGCCGCGGACCGACCCCGTGAAGCCGGCGGCGCGGATTCCAGGATGCTGCACCAGCTCGACGCCCGCCTCCATCCCCTCGACCAACCCGAACCACCCGTCGGGCAGTACCGCCTGCGCGAGTGCAGCGGTGCGCCGGGAGAGCTCGGGATGCCCGGGATGCGCCTTCACGACCACCGGGCATCCGGCGGCGAGCGCCGATGCCGTGTCGTTGCCGAGCACCGAGAACGCGAACGGGAAATTGGAGGCCGTGTACACGGCGACCGGCCCCAGCGGTCGGAGCATCCGGCGCAGATCCGGGCGCGGCGGCACGAGGGTCGCGTCGGGCGCCTCGACCACCGCCTCCAGGTACCCGCCTTCGCGGACGACGCCCGCGAAGAAGCGGAGCTGCGAGGCCGTCCGGGTGACCTCGCCGTCGAGCCGCGTGGTCGAGAGGTGCGTCTCCGCGTGCGCGAGGGCGACCAGCGCGTCCCGGTCGGCATTCAGCGCGTCGGCCAGCGCCTCCAGCCAGCCGGCCCGCTCCTCGCGGGTCGTCGGAGTCCGCGCCGCACGCGCCGCGGCGGCGACGGCGGCCTCCACCTCCGGCGCGCTCACGCGAACGCCGCCAGGCCGGTCAGCGCGCGGCCGAGGACGAGCGTGTGGATCTCGTCGGTGCCCTCGTAGGTGCGGACCGATTCCAGGTTGGCCATGTGCCGCATCACCGGGAAGGCGCTGGTGATGCCGTCGCCGCCGAGGATGGTGCGCGCCTCGCGGGCGATGGCCAGCGCCTCGCGCACGCTGTTCAGCTTGCCCACGCTGATCTGCGTCGGCGTGAGACGGCCGGCCTCCTTGAGGCGGCCGAGGTGCAGCCCGAGCAGCATCCCCTTCTCGTACTCGACCAGCATGTTCGCGAGCTTCTCCTGGATGAGCTGGGTCGCGCCGATCGGGCGGCCGAAGACCTCGCGGGTGGTGGCGCGCTCGATCGAGACCTCGAGGCAGTCCCGCGCGGCGCCCATGGCGCCCCAGACGATCCCGAACCGCGCCTCGTTCAGGCAGGAGAAGGGACCGGACAGCCCGCGGGCTCCCGGCAGCTGCGCATCGGCAGGGACGCGGACCTCGTCGAGGACGATGTCGCACTGGATGGACGCGCGCATGGAGAGCTTGCCGTCGATGGCCGTCGCCGTGAAGCCGCGGGTGGTCGTCGGGACGAGGAAACCGCGCACGCCATCGTCGGTGGCTGCCCAGACGACGGCGACGTCGGCTATGGCGGCCAGCCCGATCCAGCGCTTGGTCCCGCTGATCACCCAGTCGTCGCCGTCGCGCCGCGCTCGGGTGCGCATCGCGGCGGGGTCGCTGCCGCCGTCCGGCTCGGTGAGGGCGAAGCAGCCGATCCGCTCGCCGCGCGCCATCGGCGGCAGCCACTCGGACTTCTGCTCGTCGGAGCCGAACTTCGAGATCGCGCTCATCGCCAGCGACCCCTGCACCGAGACGAAGGTGCGCCATCCGCTGTCCGCCGCCTCCAGCTCGTGGCAGACCAGGCCGTAGGCGACCGCACCGGCGCCCGCGCATCCCTCGTCCTTCAGGTGCATGCCGAGCACGCCGAGCGCGCCGAGCTCCGGCACCAGCTCGCGGCGGAAGTGCTTGTCCTCGAAGTCCTGCTCGATCACCGGACGGATGCGCTCGGTCGCGAACGCGCGCGCCTTGTCGCGCCAGCCGCGCTCCTCGTCGGTGAGCAGGTGGTCGATGCTGAACGCCTCGTCGAGCGTCGTCGTCACGGTCGGGTCCTCTCGGTCAGTCCTCGTCGGCCCAGCGGGCGTCGTGCGCGCCGAGCAGCGGGGGCGGGGTGCGGTGCACGGCGGGAGCCGTGTCCAGGTGGATGGGCGTGGCCGGCTGCCGGGAGCGGCGGCCGGTGGCGGGGTCGGTCGTCTCGACCACTGCGGGGAGGCCCAACGACTCGGCGAAGGCGAACGCCTCCGCGACGCCGTTGACGAGACCGGCGGGCACACGCGCGGTGGTGAAGGCGGCGACCCAGTCGGCGGCCGCGCGGGCGGCGAGAAGCGGCGCGAGCGCGTCACGGAGGGCGTCGCGGTGCGCGACCCGGCTCTCATTGGTCGCGAAGCGCGCATCCTGTGCCAACTCGGGCCGGCCGAGCACGGAGGCGAACGCGGCGAACTGCCGGTCGTTGCCGACCGCGACGACCAGCTCGCGGTCGGCGGCGGCGAACAGCTCGTAAGGGGCGATCGAGGGATGCGCGTTGCCGAGCCGCGCGGGGAGCGGCCGGTCGCGAGGGTCCCGGAGGCCTGGTTGGTCAGGGCGGCGAGCAGCGAGCCGAGGAGGTCGACATCCACACGGGAGCCGCGGCCGGTCGCCTCCCGCTGCCGCAGGGCGAGCAGGATGCCGGAGAACGCGTTGAGGCCGGTGAGCACGTCGACCAGGGCGACGCCGACCTTGCTCGGCTCGCCGTCGGGGGCGCCGGTGATGCTCATCAGGCCGCCGACCGCCTGCACGAGGAGGTCGTAGCCGGGGAGCGCCGCGCCGGCGTCGCGTCCGAAGCCGGTGATCGAGCAGTACACCAGGCGCGGGTTCGCGGCTCGAAGGCTCTGCTCGTCGAGGCCGAAGCGCTCCATCACGCCGGGGCGGAAGTTCTCGACAACGACGTCCGCCGTCTCGGCCAGGCGCTTCGCGGCGGCCAGCCCCTCGGCGGACCCGAGATCGCAGACGACCGATCGCTTGTTGCGGTTGACGGCGCCGAAGTAGGTCGACTCGCCCGCCTCATCCACGGGCGGCCGCCAGGTGCGTGTGTCGTCGCCATGGGGCGGCTCGATCTTGACCACGTCGGCGCCGAAGTCGGCGAGCATCATCGTGGCGTACGGACCGGCCAGCACGCGCGAGAAGTCGGCGACGCGGATGCCGCTCAGCACGCCCGGGGTGCCCGCCGGGGGGAAGTCCGCCATGGTCGCTCCTTCGCTCACGCGAATTCATCCTATAGCGAATGATTCGATCGGGATATCGTGGAGGCGTGACCGCGTCCCCAGCCTCCGTCCCGCGCACGACCCGGGCCGCGCCCGGCGCGCGCGACGCGGTGTTCGCCCAGCTCGCCGACGCGGGCCGCGCCGAGCAGGTGGCCCGGCGGCTCGCCGACGCCATCGTGCTCGGGGTGTTGGCGCCGGGGGAGCGGCTGCCGAGCGAGGCCGAGCTCGCCCGCCGCTTCGGCGTCGCGCTCGTGACCACGCGCGAGGGGCTCGGGATGCTGCGACAGGCGGGCCTCGTCGAGACGCGCCGCGGCCGAGACGGCGGAAGCTTCGTCGTACATCCGGGAGATCCGGACGACGCGCTGCTCACCACCCGGCTGCGCGGCCTCTCGCAGGTCGAGCTGAGCGACCTCGCCGTGTACGTGACCACCATCGCCGCCGGCTGCGCCGACCGGGCCGCCGAGCGCTCCACCCCCGAGGACGACGACCGCTTGCGCCGCTGGCTCGACGCGGCCGACTTCTCGGCGGCCGCGGAGGCGCGACGCAACGCCGGCGGCTTCCTGCTGGAGCTGGCCGTGCTCAGCCAGTCCACCCGACTGGTGCGGGAGCAGCTCCGGCTGCAGGCCGAATTCGGGCCGCTGCTGTGGCTCGGGATGCGCGACGAGGCGCTGCGGGCGGGAGCGGCGGCGAGCGCCTCCCGGATCGCCGACGCGGTGGCCGCCCGGGACGGCGCGACGGCCCGCGCCGAGGTGAGCCGGCTGATCGACGCGGTCTCCCGCTGGCTGCTCCAGGCCAAGGCCCGGGTCGAGGTGGGCGGGTCGATCGATGGCTGAGCAGGCGACCCTAAATTCATCGGCCGATGCCGAGGCGCTGGCCGACCGGGTGTCGGAGCTCTTCCGAGGCATCCAGGACCTCATCGCCGCGTGGCGGACGTCCATCCTCGAGGTCGTCGCCGAGGACGGTGCGACCGATCCCGGCGCACTCGACGAGCGCGTCGCCGGGCTGGTGCTCCCGGAGCTGGAGGCGGACGACCCGCTCCTGATCGGCGCCGGCTTCATCGCCGCGCCGGAGACCACCCGCACCGGCGACCTCCATTTCGCCTGGTGGCTGGGGGCGCTGGACGACAACCCGGTGTTCGGCGCCACCGCCGGACCCTCGCGACTGGACCTTGCCTCTCGGGCCTACGCCGAGTATCTCCGCGACTTCCCGTCGCTGGAGTGGTACCGCGTCCCCTCGTCGACGCACCGGACCCACATCACCGGCCCCTACGTCGACCACCTGTGCGCGTGCGACTACATCGTGACGGTGACGTCGCCCGTCGAGCGGAGCGGCGCCGTGCTCGGCGTGGTCGGCGTGGACGTCTACGTGAAGCGCCTGGAGCGGGAGCTGCTGCCGGTGCTGCTGGCGACGGGCGAACCGCTCGCCCTCGTGAACGCCTCCGGTCGGGTGCTCCTCTCGGGCGATCCGGCCATCGTGGCGGGCTCGGTGGACGATGTGCCCGACGACGCGGTCCGGTGCGCCGGGACGCCGTTCGCCGTGGTGCGGCCGACGCGCTCGCGCGGCTGACGCGGCCGGGTACACTCGCATCGACCCCCTGCCCCGGCGCGATCAGAAGGAGCCGACGATGACGAGCGGCTTCATCCGGTACGCGCCGAACGCCGGTCCGTCGCGCTGGCTCCTCGTGGCCGGCCGGCGCTTCGTCGCCGCGGTCGAGAGCACGGTCTCGGACGCGATCGTCGACCAGGTGTTCTGGCTCGCCGACTCGGAGCTCGCGACGATCGAGTCCGTGGTCGGCGCTTTTCCTCTCGCCGGTGCGGACAGCGTCCGGTCGTTCGCGGTCGCCGAACTCGCGGAGCCGAACGCGGCGGGCGAAGTGACCGTGACCGCGGTGGTCCGCGGCTCCGCGGCGATCGACGTGTTCTCGGTCGGGGGATCGCGCCGGTTCTCCGCGGGAGGCGTCCAGCCCTGGGTGCTCGCCGAGTTCCGGACGGTCACGGGCCTCGTGCTGCAGGGCGACGACGCGCAGACCGGCCCGGTCGCCCGGCTCTCGATCGGGTCGCTGCCGCTCGGGATCGGCGTCGTCGACGGGGAGCTGCTGACCTGGTCGCTGCAGCCCATCGAGCGCGCCGAGCGGAGCGCCCCCGTGGCTCCCGAGCCGGCCGCCGCATCGAGCGAGGCGCCGGCGGGTCCGGCTGCCGAGGAGACGATCATCCGCGATCGCGGACGCAGCTCCAGCCTGTTCGATCACGGCGCGGAGCCCGTCGCCGACCCGGAGGAGATGCCGCCCGCGGCGCACCCGGCAGCGAACGAACTGCCCGGCGCCGTCGACATCGACGAGCCGGTCCCGTCGCGCGACACGCCGGTCCTGGCCGCCGGTCCGCTGACCCAGCCCGCCGCCGACGCGTTCCCGGCGACCGAACCGGTCGTCCTCCCGCCGCCTCCCGCCGCCTTCGCCGCACGCCTGCCGTCGGGGGACACGCTCGCCCTGGACGCGCCCCTCCTCGTCGGTCGCCGTCCGACCTCGCAACGGGTCGAGTCGGGCCTCGCGCCGCGGCTCGTGACCGTCGCATCGCCCACGCAGGAGGTCTCGTCGACCCACGCGCGGATCGAGCAGGCGGGGGACGCCGTGGTCGTCACCGACCTGCGCTCGACGAACGGCACGGTGGTCACGGGCCCGGCCGGCAGCCGGCGCCTGCGGCCGGGGGAGTCCGTCGTGGTGCTCGCGGGCGCGATGGTCGAGATCGGCGACGGTAATATCATCGAGATCACCGCCCGCCGAGCAGAAGGACGCGAGTGACCCAGATCGGTCGCAGCAGCAGACGCCACACCGTGGCCGTGCCCGGCGATCCCGACGCGCGCATCAGCCTCTCCTGGGCGGCGCTCAGCGACACGGGCTACCGGCGGAGCGTGAACGAGGACAGCCTCCTCGCTCGCGCGCCGATCTTCGCCGTCGCGGACGGGATGGGCGGCCACACCGCCGGCGACTTCGCCAGCACCGCGGTGGTCACGCGACTCGCCGAGAAGGTGAAAGCGGACTTCGTGGGCGAGGTCGCGCTGACCGAGGCCCTGCGCTCCGCGGTCGACGACATGAGCCGCGGCGTCGGTCAGACCGATCTCGGCACGGGCACGACGGTGACCGGTATCGCACTGACGCTGGTCGACGGCTCGCCGTACTGGCTGGTGTTCAACATCGGCGACTCCCGCGTCTACAGCTACCGCGACGGCACGCTCGAGCAGTTGACGGTCGACCACTCGATCGTCCAGGAGCTGCTGGACGCGGGCGCGATCACCCCGGCGGAGGCCGAAGTGCATCCGCACAGCAACGTCATCACCCGCGCGGTCGGGTTCAACGAGGACCCGGTCCCGGACTACTTCCTGCTCCCGATCGTCGCCGGCTCCCGTCTGCTGGTGTGCTCGGACGGGCTCACCAAGGAGCTCACCGAGCACGGCATCCGCTACTTCCTGGGCGAGGGGTCGTCGCCGCTCGACGCCGCCCAGCAGCTGATGGACGCGGCCCTCGGCAACGGGGGACGCGACAACGTCACGGTCGTGGTGGTCGACGTGCTGGCGACGCCCGAGTCCGGCTCCCACCGCGACGGCGAGTCCCGTCGGGCAGCCCGCCGGCACTGAGTTGTCCCCCGAGTTGGGGGTCATCGAGTTATCCCCAGTACGGGTCCCGGCCAGGCCAGGCTCAGGGGCCGCTGCCTACAATTGTCAGACGCTTTTCGCACTCTGCGCGCTGCGTTTTCGCCGACGAACGGGAGGGATCCGATGGCCCGGCGTTTGCCGTCCCAGCCGCCCAACCTCCCCGGCTTCTCGTACGTCCGGGTGCTCGGTTCGGGCGGCTTTGCCGACGTGTTCCTGTACGAGCAGAACATGCCGCGGCGCCAGGTCGCGGTCAAGGTGATGCTCGCCGAGGTGGTCACCAGCCAGGTCAAGCAGATGTTCCAGGCCGAGGCCAACCTCATGGCGCAGCTGAGCACGCATCCCTCGATCCTCACGGTGTACCAGGCCAGCGTCTCCTCCGACGGGCGGCCCTACCTGGTGATGGAGCTGTGCTCGGCGGCGATCGGTCAGCGCTACCGTGCAGAGCCGCTCCCGGTCCCCGGGGTGCTGAGCATCGGCGTGCGCATCGCGAGCGCGGTCGAGACGGCGCACCGCGCGGGCGTGCTGCACCGCGACATCAAGCCGTCCAACATCCTGAGCACCGCGTACGGCCACCCCGTGCTGAGCGACTTCGGTATCGCCGCCACGCTGAGCGAAGCGGATGTGACCGAGGCGATCGGCCTGTCCATCCCCTGGTCGGCGCCCGAGGTGCTGCTGGATGAGACCAGCGGCACGATCGCCAGCGAGGTCTGGTCGCTCGGCGCGACCATGTACTCGCTTCTCGCCGGCCGCTCGCCCTTCGAGGTGCCGGGCAAGGAGAACACCGCCGCCGAGCTCATCCAGCGCATCACCAAGAGCCGGCCGCTGCCGATCGGCCGTGCCGACGTGCCGCCGCGGCTCGAGCAGGTATTGATGAAGGCCATGTCGCGCAAGCCGTCGCAGCGGCAGCGCAGCGCCCTCGAGTTCATCCGCGAGCTGCAGGCGGTCGAGGCCGAGCTCGGTCTCCCGCAGACGCCGATCGAGGTGGCGATGGACGACTGGGCGCTCGCCACCGCGGGTGACCCGGAGGACCGCACGCGCGTGAAGGGCGTCATGGCCGTCGACCCCGGCGCCCGTCGCCGGCGCCGCCGCGCGGCTCCCGCCTCCGCGACGGTCACCCGCGCTCCCACCCGCACGGTCGTGCGCGAGAGCGCGGGCAGCGCGCAGACGCCTCAGCAGGCGCCGCCGTCGAAGACCCCGCGCGCTCTCGTGATCGCCCTGATCGCATGCGCCACGCTCGTGGTCGTGCTCGGCATCACGGCCTCGCTCGTGCTGGTGCGGGCGGGGGCGAGCAGCGACATCCCGACGGTCCGCGACCTCAGCGGCCGCGTCACGGGCAGCACGATCGTGTTCAGCTGGAGCGACCCCGGCCTGCAGGACGGCGACACCTACCAGGTGACCGTCCAGGACCAGCCGCCGAGCAGCCAGCACGCGACCGAGTTCCGGGTGGACGCCAAGCCCGGTCAGACCGTCTGCGTCACCGTCACGGTCAACCGCGACGGCCGCACCGGCACGCCGAGCGGCCAGAAGTGCGTCGAGAGGACGGCCGGGACGTGAGCCGGCTCGCCGCGTTCTGGTCCTGGCTGACCGCCCACAAGTCGGTCGCCGCGACGGCTGTCAGCGGGACGGCCGTGGCGGCCCTCGTGACCACGCTCGCGGTCGTCTCGGGCGGCTACAGCGCCCAGCACCTCCAGCTGAACGATGCGGCGGTCTGGGTCGCCAGCGACGCCAAGAAGTCGCTCGGGCGAGCGAACACCGAGATCGACAAGCTCAACTCGGTCGTGGCCGGCACCGGCGAATCGCTCGACGTGGTGCAGGACGGCACCGACGTTCTCCTGATCGACCGGGAGGCCAACACCGTCGCGGTCGTCGACCCGGCCACCGCCCAGGCGGGCAAGTCGGTCGCACTGCCGCCGCGGTCGCCGCAGGTCTCGCTGGCGGGCGGCCACGTGGCGCTCCTGTCGCAGACCACGGGACAGCTGTGGCTGACCACCGTGAAGCAGCTGGACACCTTCAACTCGGGTTCGGCCGCCACCGTCGACCTGGGCGGTCGCGCGGTCTCCGCCATGGACCCGTCCGGCGTGCTCTTCGCCTACCAGCCGTCGACCCGGACGCTGGTGCGCGCCGACCTCAACGCGGCCGAGCCGTCCACGACGACCGTCGACGTCGCCACCAAGGGCGACGGTGCGAACGTCTCGCTGACCTCGGTCGGCGGCCACTGGGCACTCCTCGACCCCGACGAGCGCACCCTATGGGTGGACGGACGCGCTGTCGACCTCCGCGCAGTCCTGCCCGAGGGCTCCGAGCCGGTGCTGCAGCAGCCGTCGTCCGGCGGAGGGGCCGTGTGGATCGGGTCCGGCTCCGGACTTGTGCGCGTGCCGCTCGACGGCGGTCGGCCCACGCGTCCGGTCACCCAGCGCGGCGCGTCGGCGGCTGCGCCCGTCACCGTGGCCGGCTGCACGTACGGGGCCTGGAGCGACGGGAGCACGTGGCGCTCCTGTGGCGCCGCCGGTGCGGGGGAACGCTCGACGCTGAAGGACGTCCCGTCCGGCGCGACCCTCGGCTTCCGGATCAACGGCACCCGGGTCGTCCTCAACGACTCCCGGTCGGGCGTCGCCTGGGCGGTGCAGAGCGGCAACACGCGCATCGACAACTGGGACGAGCTGGTCTCCAAGAAGACGACCCAGGAGCTCGTCAACCAGACCAAGCAGGACACCGCGCCGCAGTACGAGAAGCAGGAGCAGCCTCCCGTCGCCGTCGACGACTCCTTCGGCGCCCGGCCCGGGCGCGTGACACCCCTGCCGGTGCTCCTCAACGACTACGACCCCAACGGCGACGTGCTGACGATCGACTCGTTCACCGGCGTTCCGGCGTCGCAGGGCACGCTCGAGCTGACCAACGCCGACCAGCAGCTGCAGATCTCGCTGCCGGACACGGCGACGGGCTCGATCTCGTTCGACTACACCATCTCCGACGGCCGGGGCGGGACCGCGACCGCGCACGTCACCGTCGCCGTGCGATCGGCGGGGGAGAATACGCCGCCGGTCTGCGTGCGGAACGCCAAGGCCGTCGTGCAGGCGGGAGGCCGTGTCTCGGCGCCGGTGCTCGGCGACTGCTACGACCCGGACGGCGACTCCTTCTATCTCTCCGCCGCCTCCATCGCCGCCCCCGACGCAGTGACCTTCACCCCGCAGGGCCAGGTCGCCTACTCCGACCACGGCGACGGCGCCGGTGTCAAAGACGTCGCGCTGACGCTCTCCGACGGGCGGGCCGAGTCCGCCGGGCTGCTGGCGGTCACCGTGCGCCCGCCCGGGCAGGTGCCGATCATCGCCGACCCCTTCGCCGTGCTGGCGTACCAGGGCCAGGAGGTGACGGTCTCTCCGCTCGACCATGTGCGCGGAGGCAACGGCACCGTGCGCCTCAGCACCGTGCCGACGAAAGCGGACGCTACCATCACGCCGGACTACCAGGGCGGCACGTTCCGTTTCGAGTCGGACCAGGCGGGCACGCACAACATCGAGTACTCGGTGACCGACGGGGTGATCACGGCCACCGGCGTCGTCCGGGTCGAGGTCAAGGCGCCGCCCGGGGCGAAGACCGCGCCGATCGCCGTCCCGCACACCGCGTTCATCCGCGAGCAGTCGACGCAGGACGTCGACGTCCTCTCGACCGACATCGACCCGTCCGGCGGCGTGCTCCTGGTCACCGGGGTCGCCGACCCGGAGGCCTCCACCGGGGTGCGGGTGCAGGTGCTGCAGCAGCGCACGCTGCGGGTCACGCTCAGCCGTCCGCTCGCCGGCCCGGTCGACTTCCACTACCGGCTGAGCAACGGCCTGGCCGACACCGTCGGCACGGTCACGGTGGTGCAGCTGCCGCCGCTCACGGTCCACCAGCCGCCGATCGCCGCGCCGGACTCGGTGTCGGTGCGCGTGCGCGACGTGGTCGACATCCCGGTGCTGGCCAACGACATCCAGCCCGACGGCGACAAGCTCACGCTCGACCCGACGCTGGCGACGCCGCTGCCGAGCGGCGCCGGCCTGCTGTTCGTCAGCGGCGACCACCTGCGCTACCTCGCGCCCTCCAAGCCCGGCAATTACACGGCCGCCTACCGCGTCTCGGGCGAGGACGGACAGTGGGCGACCGCGGAGGTCACCATCGCGGTCCGCGAGCGCGACGCGGCGACCAACAACCCGCCGGTGCCCAAGACCGTCACCGCACGCGTGCTCGCCGGCGACACGGTCCGCATCACCGTGCCGCTCTCGGGCATCGACCCGGACGGCGACTCGGTGCAGTTCATCGGACAGGAGACCAACCCGCAGAAGGGCGCCGTGATCGCCTCCGGCCCCGACTGGATGGACTTCCAGGCCGGCGACTACTCCGCGGGCACCGACACCTTCACCTACGCGGTGGTGGATGCGCTCGGCGCGCGGGCGACCGGAACCGTGCGGGTGGGCATCGCGGCCCGGGTCGAAGGCGCCCGCAACCCGATCGCGGTCGAGGACGACGTGACGGCGAAGCCGGGGCGCACGCTCAGCGTCCAGGTGCTGGCCAACGACAGCGACCCCGACGGCAGCCCGCTGACCGTCACCGCGGTCACGTCGCTCGATGGCAAGGCCAAGGCGAAGATCAGCGGCGACGTCGTCACCGTGACCGCGCCGAAGACCCAGGGCGCCTACGGCTTCCTGTACACGATCCAGAACGAGCGCGGGGGGACGAGCCAGGCTTTCCTGCGGCTGACCGTCGACGAGAAGGCGCCGCCCGCACGACCCGTGGTCTCCGATACCACCCTCGGTCTCTCCGACATCCTCGGCAAGGACCGGGTCGACGTGAACGTGCTGGCCAACGTGTTCTTCGCCGACGGCCCGGTGTCCAGCCTCAAGCTCTCGCTCGTGTCCGGGTACGGCGCCGACGCGCAGGTGACGGCGTCCAAGCGGCTGCGGATCGCGATCGGCGCCAAGAGCCAGATCGTGCCGTTCAAGGTCGCCAACCCCGAGGACGAGTCGGTGGTCGCCTACGGCTTCGTGCACGTCCCCGGCTACGACGACGCGCTGCCCCAGGTGAAGCGCGGAGCGCCGAAGCTGACGGTGGTGAGCGAGAAGACGCTGACAATCCACCTCAACGACTACATCGTCGCGGTCGGCAACCGGAAGGTGCGGCTCACCGATGCCGCTACCGTGCGGGCGACCCACGCCAACGGCGACGACCTGGTGGTCGGCAACGACACCCTCCAGTTCACGTCGTCGCCGCGCTACTTCGGTCCGGCCTCCATCTCGTTCCAGGTCACGGACGGGTCGAGCGCTACGGATCCCGGCGGCAACGTCGCCACGATCGTCCTTCCGATCGAGGTCACGCCGCGCGAGAACCAGCCACCGGTGTTCACCGGCGCCCTCATCGACTTCGAGCCGGGGCAGACGAAGACCATCGACCTGACCAAGGTGACGAGCTACCCGTACGCCAAGGACCAGGGCGAGCTGGTGTACTCCATCCAGAACCCGCGGCCGAACAGCGTCAGCGCCTCCATCGACGGTCAGAAGCTGACGGTGACCGTCGCCACCGGCACGCCGAAGGGCTCCACGCCCTCCCTGTCCATCGGGGTGAAAGATGCGGTGAACGCCGGCCAGGCGGGGCGGATCGACATCCAGGTTGTGCCGTCGACCCGTCCGCTGGCGAGCCCGCAACCGGACCGCGTGATCGCGCCGCGCGGTCAGACGACGACGGTCGACGTGCTCGCGAACGACGGGGCGACCAATCCCTTCCCGGGGAAGCCGCTGCAGGTGATCGCGGTGCGCGGCCTGGGCAGCGGGCTGCCCGACGGGCTCAGCATCACGCCGAGCGCCGACAACTCCCGGCTGCAGATCTCCGTCTCCGCAACGGCGGCGCCGGCCGACACCACGCTGCAGTACGAGGTCGCGGATGCCACCGGCGACGCGGACCGCTACACGTGGGGGACGGTGACCGTCTCGGTGCAGGACCGGCCGGCTCCCGTCTCCAACGTGCAGATCGGCACGATCGCCGACCGCAGTCTGACCCTCAGCTGGATCCCCGGCGCCTTCAACAACTCGCCGATCACCGGCTTCCAGGTGACCATGGCGAGCGCCGCCAGCGGGCAGGTGCTCTCCACCACCGCTTGTGCGACCACCACCTGCGCGATCACAACGCCCGGCAACGGCCCGGCGAACGCCGTGACGCTGACGGTGCGCGCGCAGAACGCCCTCGGCCTCTCCGACCCGACCTCGTACGCCGAGCCGGTGTGGTCGGACGTGATCCCGAATGCGCCGTCCGCCGTGTCGTCGACGCCGCTCGATCACGGCCTCCGCATCTCCTGGAGCAAGCCGGCCGATGCACCGGGCGCGAGCCCGATCACGTCGTACGTGGTGTCGATCGGCGGCGTGACGAACGCCCTCCAGGTCTCGGGCTCCGACCCGGTCGGCACCGGGTACGCGCTTAACCTGACCGACCCGGGCATCGCCAACGGGGCCGCGATCGCCTTCTCGGTGTCGTCGCGCAACGAGTTCTACCAGGGCCGGACGACGTGGAACCAGACGCAGGGGAGCGGCGTGCCCGCCGGTGCGCCCACCACCACCGGCGTCGCCCCGGTCGCCACGCCGGACACGCAGGACGGAACGAGCGCGACGCTCAGCTGGTCCGGAGTCTTCGGCGACAACGGCAAGGCGATCAGCTCCTACTACGCGGCGGCCTTCCAGGGCGGCAACCCGACCTCCTGCCAGGTCAGCGGTGTCGAGTCGGGGCAGTCGTCCCTGTCGACGAGCGGCCTGCGGCCGGTGCAGGGCGGAAGCACGGTCTTCACCGGCTTGAGCCCCAACCAGACCTACAACTTCATCGTCTACGCCTACAACGGCCAGGGCTGCACGCCCGCCGCGATCGTGAGCGCCACGCCTCGCCAGTCGCCGGGAGACGTCACCGCCATCACGGTGGGACAGCGCCAGCAGAACGCCAAGACCGCGGACTTCACCGTGAGCGTCTCCTACCGCGCGGGCGGCGGCTCCAACCCCCGCTTCGATTACCAGCTGCTCAGCGGCGGCGCGGTGGTCGACACGGGCACGCTCGCGGGCACGACCGGAGTGCTGACCGGTTCCGGCGCCGACCACTACGGCGTGCCGCTGACCGTGCGGATCACCCAGGTCTGCGAGGGCTATCCGGACGGCTCCTCCCTCTGCACCCCGCAGGACGCGCGGCAGGACCTCGGGGTCGCCGTGAGCCTGGCCATCGGCGGAGACCGTTACGACCCCGCGAGCCACGTCTTCACCTGGACCAGCTGGCCAACGGGCGCGTACGACGCCGTCACCTACAGCTGCGACGGGACCACGCAGCTGCCGATGCCCGCGGCCGGCCAGACCGCGTCGTGCACCGCGCCCGCGAACGACCCGTCCCCGACGTTGACCGTGCGGGTCGTGGTCGGCGGCGACACGTACTCGTACAACTATCCCGGATCGGAGCTGCAATGATCCGCGGACGGCATACTGTCTTGAGCCGCACCGCGCGGCGCACACCCCCTTCTCCGCGGCCCCTCGCGCCGCGCCCCGAACCGAAAGAGGCCGGAGCATGACGATGACCCCCGAGCAGGCCGGCTGGTTCTCCGGAGTGTTCGAGCGCCTCGTCGGGAACATCGACAAGGTCCTGCTCGGCAAGTCCCACGTGATCCGGCTCGCCCTGACCGCGCTGTTCAGCGAGGGGCACCTGCTGCTCGAGGACTACCCGGGCACCGGCAAGACGTCCCTGGCGCGGGCGATCGCCGAGAGCGTCCGCGGCACGACCAACCGCGTCCAGTTCACCCCCGACCTGCTGCCCGGCGACATCACCGGCGTCAACATCTACGACCAGCGGTCGGGCGCCTTCGAGTTCCACCGCGGCCCGGTCTTCGCGAACATCGTGCTGGCTGACGAGATCAACCGCGCGAGCCCGAAGACGCAGTCCGCCCTCCTGGAGGTGATGGAGGAGCAGCAGGTCACGGTCGACGGCGTGCGGCACTCGGTCGGCGCGCCGTTCATGGTCATCGCCACCCAGAACCCCATCGAGCAGGCGGGCACCTACCGGCTCCCGGAGGCCCAGCTCGACCGGTTCCTGATGAAGGCGTCGATCGGCTACCCGGATCACGAGGCGACGCTCCGCATCCTCGAGGGGAGCGAGCGCAAGGCGCACGAGGTCGTCGTGCCGGAGATCATCTCCGCATCGACCGTCGTCGAGATGGCCACGATCGCGCGAGGCGTCCACGTCGACCCCACCATCAACGACTACGTGTCACGGCTGGTCGAGGCCAGCCGCACCGCCGACGAGATCCGCCTGGGCGTGAGCGTGCGCGGCGCGCTGGCGCTGCTGCGCGCGTCCAAGACGCTCGCTGCCGCCTCCGGCCGCTACTACGTGACGCCGGACGACGTGAAGGCCCTCGCCGAGCCGGTGCTCGCTCACCGCCTCGTGCTCGACCCCGAGGCGGAGTTCGAAGGCGTCAGCGCGTCGAGCATTGTCGGCCAGCTCCTCATCGAGACGCCGCCCCCGAGCGATCGGGCCGCCGTGTGACCACCGTCACCCGTTCGCAGACCGAGCTGACCAACGCGCGCGCCCGGATCGTCGGCGAGCGCGAGGGCTTCCTCGCGGACGCGATCGTGTGGGTCGTGCGCAGCTCCGCCACCGCCGGCCGCGCGGTCGCGACGCTGGCGCGCCGCGTCGGCTCCGTGGTGACGGCGCTCGGCTGGTCGATGCTCGTGCTCGCCGTGCTCGCCCTCACCGCGGGCTACGTCTGGGGCTGGGTGGAGGCCGTCGTCGCCGGGTGGACCGCCGTGGTGCTGCTCGTCGTCGCCTCCGGCTACCTGATCGGGCGCACGGCGTACGAGGTCGGGCTCTCCTTGCCGGCGAATCGCGTGGTGGTCGGCGACCGCGCACCCGGCGAGGTGTCGGTCCGCAACCCGCTGCGGCGGAGGCTCCCCGGCGTGCGCGTCGAGGTGCCGGTCGGCCACGGTCTCGCCGAGTTCGCGGCGCCGTCGCTCGCACCGGCGGAGGAGCACTCGGACGTCTTCGTGGTGCCGACCAGTCGGCGCGGGATCGTGCCGATCGGGCCTGTGCGCACGGTCCGCGCCGACCCGATCGGGCTGCTGCGGCGCGAAGTGGTCTGGGCCGACTCCCTCGACCTGTTCGTGCATCCCCGGACCATCGCCATCCCGAGCATGAGCACCGGCTTCGTCCGCGACCTCGAGGGGTCGCCGACCCGCGACCTCACCGCGAGCGACATCGCGTTCCACGCGCTGCGCGAGTACGTTCCCGGGGACGAGCGGCGCTACATCCACTGGAAGTCCACGGCCAAGACGGGCAGCTACATGGTCCGCCAGTTCGAGGAGACCCGGCGCAGCCACCTCCTGGTGGCGCTGAGCCTCTCGGCGGCGGACTACGCGACCGACGAGGAGTTCGAGCTCGCCGTCAGCGCGACCGGATCGCTCGGGGTGCGGGCGATGCTCGACTCGCGCACGGTGTCGGTGGTCGCCTCCGCCGCGACACCCGACTTCGCCAAGCGGATGCTGTTCACCGTCCGCCGGCTGAGCACGGTCAACCGAGGCCGGCTGCTCGACGATCTCGCTGGCGTCGAGACGTCGGACTCGGCGTTGCGGCTGCCCGAGCTCGCGCAGGTCGCGTCGGACGACGCGGCCGGGATCTCGATCGCGTTCCTCATCTGCGGGTCGACGCCCAGCGCCGCGCAGCTGCGGGCGGCCGCCGCCCACTTCCCGCTGGGAGTGGATGTGGTCGCGATCGTCTGCAACGAGGGCGCGGTGCCATCGCTCCGGCGCGTAGCCGACCTCAGCGTCCTCACCATCGGCTACCTGGAGGACCTTCAGCGCAGCCTCGCGAAACGGCTGGCCACCTGATGCCCGCGCGTCGTTCCCCCGGGCGCTCGTGGACGTGCTCTTCGCCGTGGCCACGGTCGCGCTGGGCGCCTGGTCCTTCTGGCCGGTGTACCAGTCGACCGCGTTCGTCGTGATGCTCGTGGCGACCCTCCTGCTCGGCACCGCGATCGCGGTCGCGGGATGGGCGTGGCGCCTGCCCAGCATCGCCGTCGTCGGCCTCGTCGGGGTCGTGTACCTCGGCGCGGGCGTGCAGCTCGCCGTGCCGTCCGAGGCGACCGCCGGGGGACTGCTGCCGAGCCCGGAGGGTTTCGTCGACCTGGTGCAGGGCACCTGGCTGAGCTGGAAGCAGCTGGTGACCATCAGCGTGCCGGTCGGCTCCTATCAGGCGCTGCTCGTCCCCGCGTTCCTGCTGACGCTGCTGGCGACGGTCCTCACGGTGACCATCGCGCTGCGGTCGTCCCGGCCCGAGCTCGCCGCCATCCCGCCGGTGCTGCTGGTCGTGGCGGGCATCCTGCTGGGATCGTCGGTCGCGTCCGTCCCGGTGCTGCTGCTGCTCGCGATGTTCGTCGTGATCCTGGCCTGGCTGATCCGGTTCCGCCTGGTGCGCCGCTCGGCCGCGGTGCGCACGCTGCGCGAGCAGAGCGGTCAGCTCGTCGAGAGCCGGAGCGAGAGGGTCTCGACCGCCGTGCTCACCACGGCGGGGGCGACGGTCATGGTCGTCGCCGCGGCCGCGGGAGGCATCGCGGCCGCCGCGCTGCTTCCGCCGCCGGGCGACCGGCAGGTCGTGCGCACGGCTGTCGAGCAGCCGTTCGACCCGCGCCAGTATCCGAGCCCGCTGAGCGGGTTCCGCTCCTACCTGGAGCCGGCCAAGGCGGACGAGCGGATGCTCACGGTCGACGGCCTGCCGTCCGACGGGCGGCTGCGGATCGCCACGCTCGACACCTACGACGGGGTGACCTACTCGGTCGGCAGCGCGGAGACGTCCAGCGCGTCCGGATCCTTCACCCGCGTCCCGTATCGCCTCGACCAGGGTGCGACCCTGGGCAAGCGAACCACCACCACAGTCGTGGTGGGGGACTACCGCGGTCCGTGGCTGCCCGGCAGCGGCCAGCTCGAACAGGTGCAGTTCGCCGGGCCCCGGGCTTCGAACCTCGCCGGCGCGTTCTTCTACAACGACGTGACCGGGACGGGCGCGGTCACCACCGCGCTGCGCAACGGCGACACCTACACCGAGCAGTCGGTGGTCAAGCCGATGCTGACCGCGACGCAGCTGAAGAAGGTGCAGCCCGGCACGGACTCGGTCCCGCGCCCGACCGTCATCCCGACGAGCTGCAGTCCGCGCTCCAGAAGTACACCGCCGGCGTCAGCGGCGCCGGTGCGAAGCTCGCGGCGGCGCTGCAGGGCCTCGCGCAGGACGGCTACATCAGCCACGGTGTGGGCGCGGACGAGCCGGCGAGCCGGTCCGGTCACGGCGCTGACCGCATCACCGAGCTGCTCACCGACGTGCCGATGCTCGGCGACCAGGAGCAGTACGCGGTCACCGCGGCGCTCATGGCCCGGCAGCTGGGATTCCCGGCCCGCGTCGTCGTCGGGTTCGTCGCGCCTAAGGACACGACGGGCGACGCGGTCACGTTCACCGGCTCCGACATCTCGGCGTGGATCGAGGTGCAGACGACGACCGGCTGGGTGACCGTCGACCCGACCCCGCCGCTCCGTCCGGTCCCGCCGAAGCAGCCCGACCAGCCGACGCAGATCTCGCGTCCGCAGACCAACGTCCAGCCCCCGGTCGACGACAACCCGCAGCAGAACGACGAGCCGCCGCAGGCGCAGGTCGACCCGTCGAACCAGCCGAAGCCCAACCCGGTGCTCGAGACCCTCCTCGCGGTCCTGGTGGTCGTCGGCTGGACGCTGCTGGTCCTGGCGCTGATCGCCTCCCCGTTCCTCGCCGTGCTCGCGGCGAAGTGGCGACGGCGCGCGCTCCGGCGCCGCGCCCCGACCGCGCGCGAGCGGATCGTCGGCGGCTGGCGCGAGTTCGCCGACGCCGCCGTCGATCACGGCTACGACCCGCCGCCCTCCGCCACCCGCGTGGAGTTCGCCGGCACCATCGGCGGCTCCCGCGCCAACGCGCTGGCGATGGTCGCCGACCGGGCCACCTACAGCGGTGTCGCACCCACTCCGGCCGAGGCGGAGTCGGTGTGGAAGGCCGTCGACGACCTCCGCGGTCAGCTCGCCAAGCGCGACACGCGCTGGAAGCGGCTGCTCGCGGCGGTCTCGCTGCGCTCGCTCGGCTACCGTGGGAGGGGAAGCGGAAAGGGACAGAGCCGATGAAGTGTCGAGTGTGCGGGACCGAACTGGCCGAGGGGACGCTGTTCTGCCCCATGTGCGGCAGCTCGGTGACCTCGTCGCGGCTGCGGGCGCCGGAGGTGGCCGACTCGCGACCCTCCGACACGTCGATCATCTCCGACCGCGTCGCCGAGCGTCCGCCCGCACCGGCTGTCGCCGGCCGTTTCCCCGGCGAGGTCGACCTCGATGAGGACGGCCTCCCTCCGACGCAGGCGATGACCATCGTCTCGGTCGAGGAGGCGCCCCCCGCGCGCCCGGCCGTGCACCGCAGCTACACGCTCAGCTTCTCCACCGGGGACGTGGTCGAGGTCTCCGGTTCCGGGCTCGTCGGCCGCCGGCCGATCACGCAGCCGGGGGAGCACGTCGACCAGCTGATCGTACTCTCCGATCCGACGCGCAGCGTCTCGAAGACGCACCTCGAGTTCGGACTGGAGGGCGACGAGCTCTGGATCTGCGATCGCTACTCCGGCAACGGCACGGTCGCGCATCCTCTCGGCGGTGTCGCCCGCCAGTGCGAGGCCGGCCGCCGCTACCGCGTCACGCGCGGCACCCGCGTCGAGATCGGCGACCAGTGGTTCGACGTCTCCTGACCCGCTGACCGCACCTCAGGCTAGGGCGGACTCGACCGTGGTCGGCTCGATGCCGTGGGCGGAGGCGACGCCCTCGTTGGTGACGCGGCCCGCGTGCACGTTGAGGCCGAGGGCCAGGGACGCGTCGGCGCGCAGCGCCTCCTGCCAGCCGCGGTTCGCGATGGCGCGCGCGTACGGCAGCGTCGCGTTCGTCAGCGCGTAGGTGGAGGTGTGGGGGACCGCGCCGGGCATGTTCGCGACGCAGTAGAACACGGAGTGGTGCACCGTGAAGGTGGGGTCCGCGTGGGTGGTGGGGTGCGAGTCCTCGAAGCAGCCGCCCTGGTCTACCGCGATGTCGACGAGCACGCTGCCTGCCTTCATCCGGGACACCATCTCGTTGGTCACCAGCTTCGGAGCCTTCGCGCCGGGCACGAGCACAGAGCCGATGACGAGGTCGGAGGCCACGACCGCCTTGTCGATCTCGAAGCTGTTCGACGCGATCGTCTTGATGCGGCCGGCGTAAAGGGCGTCGAGCTCGCGGAGGCGCTGGATGTTCGTGTCGAGCACCGTGACTTCAGCGCCGAGACCGACGGCCACCGAGATCGCGTTCGTGCCCGCGACGCCGCCGCCGAGCACCGTGACGACGGCCGGATGCGTGCCCGGAACGCCGGGGACGAGCAGGCCGGGGCCGCCGTTCGGCTTCAGCATGGTGTTCGCGCCCACGATCGGCGCGAGACGACCCGCGACTTCGCTCATCGGGGCGAGCAGAGGGAGCGCGCGCGTCGGCAACTGCACCGTCTCGTACGCGATGGCCGTGACCTCGCTGGCGATCAGCGCGCGCGTGAGCGCCTCGTCCGCCGCCAGGTGCAGGTAGGTGAACAGAACGAGGCCCGGACGGAAGTAGCCGTACTCGCTCTCGATCGGCTCCTTCACCTTGAGGATGAGGTCGCCGGCCGCCCAGGTCGCCGCGGCGTCGGGCAGGATGGTCGCTCCGGCGCCCTCGTAGAGGTCGTCGGGGATGGAGGAGCCGACGCCCGCGCCGGTCTCGACGAACACCTCGTGTCCCGCACCGACCAGGTCGTGCACGCCGGCCGGCGTGATCGCCACCCGGAACTCGTTGTTCTTGATCTCGCGGGGGATCGCGACCTTCATGGGGCTCCTTCGACACTCGACATGGGGTTCGCAATCACCATAGCGAGGTTCACGGAGGATTTCGACGTATTTTTCGTGCGCTGCGTGCTGATTTCGCGCCAAGTCACGGCACACGCAGACGTTTTCCGCAGCGCTGGGCCCTCCGCGAGCGGATCGTCCAGAGTCTAGAGGGTCGGCGCCCGATCCGGGTGGACCGCCCCGTCTGCGGTTTCCCGGGCGTTTCGACCGATCCAGCACGGATTTCGTAAAGATTGTGTTTCCAAATGGATGATCAGAGCACTTTCTGATGCGGATCGCGACGGTTCTGTGTCAGGATCGGTCCACCGCGACGGCACGAGGTAGTGCCGCCGAAGCGCCGTCGCCCGTGGTCCGTGTTCGATCCCCCAAGGAGCACCACAGTGAAACCGAGCAACCTCCCGCAAGACCCGATGATCCGCCAGCTCGTCCAGTCGGCGCGCGCCTCCCAGCTCACCCGCCGCGGTCTCCTCGCCGGTGCGGGAGCCGGCGCCGCAGCCCTCGCACTGGCCGCGTGCTCCACCGGGGGAGCCACCTCCAAGCCCACCGCCGCGAAGGATCAGTCGGCGACCGACAAGACGCTCACCTGGGCGAACTGGCAGGCCTACCTCGACCAGGACGACGCGGGCAAGTACCCGACGCTCGAGGCGTTCGAGAAGCAGAGCGGCATCCAGGTCAAGTACGACGTCGCGGTCGACGACAACAACACCTACTACGCCAAGGTGAAGGACCAGCTCAAGCTCGGCAAGGACATCGGCGCCGACACCGTCTGCCTCACCGACTGGATGATCGCCCGCTGGATCCGCCTCGGCTACGTGCAGACGTTCGACGACTCCGCCATCCCGAACAAGAAGAACCTCGTCTCGAACCTGAAGGACGTGGACTTCGACCCGGGCCGACAGAAGTCGCTCCCGTGGCAGAGCGGTTTCGCCGGCATCTGCTGGAACAAGGAGAAGCTGCCCAACGGCCTCAAGTCGATCGACGACCTCTGGAAGTCGGACCTCAAGGGCAAGGTCGGTGTGCTCAGCGAGATGCGCGACACCATGGGCCTCCTGCTCCTGCAGCAGGGCGTCGACATCTCGAAGGACTTCAGCGACGACGACTTCAACAAGGCGATCGACAAGCTCACGAAGGAGGTGAACGACGGTCAGATCCGCAACATCAAGGGCAACTCGTACCTCAACGACCTCAAGTCCGGCGACACCCTCGCCGCGATCTGCTGGTCGGGTGACATCACCCAGCTCAACGCCGAGGCCGGCGACAACTGGCAGTTCGCCATCCCGGAGGCCGGCGGCACCCTGTGGAGCGACAACTTCGTCATCCCGATCGGCTCGACCCGCAAGGCGAACGCCGAGAAGCTGATCGACTACTACTACCAGCCCGAGGTCGCCGCCGAGGTGGCCGCGTGGGTGAACTACATCACGCCGGTGCAGGGGGCGAAGGAGGCGGCGACCAAGATCGACCCGTCGCTCGCCGACAACCAGCTCATCTTCCCCGACGAGGAAACGCTGTCCAAGGTCAAGGTCTTCCGCACGCTGAGCCCCGCGGAGGAGCAGAAGTACCAGGCGGCGTTCCAGAAGGTGATCCTGGGGGCCTGATGGCGAAGGGAGTATTCGCCGAGTCCGGCGCAGACCTGCGCCTCGACGGCATCAAGAAGCGTTTCCCCGGGTTCACGGCCATCGAGCACCTGGACCTCACCATCCCGGCCGGGTCGTTCTTCGCCCTGCTCGGCCCGAGCGGCTGCGGCAAGACGACGACACTGCGCCTCGTCGCCGGTCTCGAGGAGCCGACCGAGGGCCGCATCCTCATCGGCGGCCAGGATGTGACGCGCACCAAGCCGTTCCAGCGCCCGGTCAACACCGTGTTCCAGAGCTACGCGCTGTTCCCGCACATGACGATCCTCGAGAACGTCGCGTTCGGGCTGCGGCGGCGGAGGATCGGCGACCCGATCGCCAAGGCGCATGAGGCGCTGCGGCTCGTGGAGCTCGACCATCTGGCCGCGCGCCGGCCCGCGCAGCTGTCCGGCGGACAGCAGCAGCGCGTCGCGCTCGCCCGCGCCGTGGTCAACCGTCCGGCGCTCCTGCTCCTCGACGAGCCGCTCGGCGCGCTCGACCTCAAGCTGCGCCGGCAGATGCAGCTGGAGCTGAAGAGCATCCAGACCGAGGTCGGCCTGACCTTCGTGCACGTCACGCACGACCAGGAGGAGGCCATGACCATGGCCGACACTGTCGCTGTGATGAACAAGGGGCGGATCGAGCAGATGGGCTCGCCGGAGATCCTGTACGAGCTGCCGTCGACGGTGTTCGTCGCCAACTTCCTCGGCCAGTCGAACCTGTTCGCCGGTCCGGTCAAGGACTCGGGCGCGGAGACCCTCGGCGTCGACGTCGGGGGAGAGCGCATCCAGGTGCCCCGCTCGCGGGCGCAGCGGACGAGCGGCTACGTGACCGTCGGCGTCCGTCCGGAGAAGCTGACCCTGCACGCCGACCCCGCCGGCATCGCGTCGGGCGCGAACCGGCTCGGGCCGGGCCGCGTGACCGACGTGTCGTTCAGCGGCGTGAGCACGCAGTACCTCGTCGACGTGCCGGGACTCGGCACCGTGGTCGTGTTCGCGCAGAACACGACCAGCGGACCGGTCGCCGGCCTCGGCGCTGAGGTCTGGGTGGCGTGGGACCCCGCGCACACGTTCGTCCTCGCCGACGAGCCGCCCGCGGACGGCCGCTTCGTCGACGACGCGGACACGCAGGCGCTGGCCGCGCAGGCCCGGGAGCGGATGCTGACGGAGCTGGAGGAGGCCTGATGGCCCTCGCCGCGTTCACCGGCGCGCCGCCGACGCAGGATCAGGAGCCCGCGGTCCGCCGCAAGAGCGGCATCGCGCTCGTCCTCCTCCTGCCGGGCGTGCTGTACCTCGTCCTGTTCTTCCTCACGCCGCTCATCTCGCTGATCATTACGTCGTTCCAGGCGCCGGTGGTCGACGGCGACATCGGGCAGTACCAGACCGCCTTCCAGTGGCAGAACTACGTCGACTCGTTCTCGGAGTACTGGCCGCAGATCCTGCGGTCGTTCGTCTACGCGCTCATCGCGACGGCGGCGGCGCTCGTGATCAGCTACCCGCTGGCGTACTTCATCGGCGTGAAGATGCGCGGGCGGCCCGTCGCGCAGAACCTGCTGATGACGCTGGTGATCGCGCCGTTCTTCATCAGCTTCCTGCTTCGGACGCTGGCGTGGAAGGCGATCCTCAGCGACGACGGCTGGGTCGCCAGCTCGCTGAAGGCGATCTCCGTGCTGCCGCCCGACGCGCACATCACAGGCACGCCGTTCTCCGTGATCTTCGGTCTCACGTACAACTTCATCCCGTTCATGTGCCTTCCGCTGTACTCCACACTGGAGCGACTGGACACGCGCCTCCTGGAGGCGGGACAGGATCTGTACGCGAGCCCGTGGACCACGTTCCGCAAGGTGACCATCCCGTTGTCGATGCCCGGCATCGTCTCCGGGACGCTGCTCACGTTCATCCCGGCGGCCGGCGACTACATCAACGCCTCGCAGGACTTCCTGGGGGCGGCGGACACCTCGATGATGGGCAATGTCATCGAGAGCAACTTCCTGGTGCTGCAGAACTATCCGACCGCCGCGTCGATGTCCGTCATCCTGATGGCAGTCATCCTCGTCATCGTCGGGTTCTACGTGCGGCGGAGCGGGACGGAGGAGCTGCTGTGACGGAGATGACCACGATCACCGACACGACCACGCCGCCGAGCGCGGCGCGCGGGCGGCGGCGCTTCAAGGGGTTCGGCCTCGGCGTGTACGCGTTCCTCGCGCTCGCCTTCCTGCTCATCCCGATCGTCTACACGTTCGTGTTCTCGTTCAACGACGCGATCAAGAACAACATCGCCTGGCGCGGCTTCACGCTGCACAACTGGACGAACGTCTGCGACGCCGCCGGGATCTGCGACGCCTTCATGGCCAGCATCATCATCGGCGTGATCTCGACGATCATCGCGACGGCGCTCGGCACGATGATCGCGATCGCGCTCATGCGGTACCGCTTCCGATTCCGGTCGCAGACCAGCCTGCTGCTGTTCCTGCCGATGGCGAGCCCGGAGGTCGTGCTCGGCGCGGGCCTGGCCGCCCAGTTCCTCAGCCTCGGTGTGAACAAGGGCTTCCTGACGATCATCATCGCCCACGTCATGTTCTGCATCAGCTTCGTGGTGGTGACGGTGAAGGCGCGCGTCGCGTCGCTCGACCCGGCGCTGGAGGAGGCGGGACGCGACCTCTACGGCTCGCCGAACGCGGTCTTCTGGCGCATCACGTTCCCGCTGCTGCTTCCGGGCATCCTGTCGGCGGCGCTGCTGTCGTTCTCGCTCAGCTTCGACGACTTCATCATCACGAACTTCAACGCCGGCGCCGTGACCACGTTCCCGATGTACATCTACATCGCGGCGTCCCGCGGCATCCCGGCTCAGGCGAACGTGATCGCGAGCGCGGTCTTCATCCTGACCCTGCTCGTGGTGCTCATCTCGCAGCTGACCGCCGCGGCCCGCGCCAAGCGTCTCGCCCGCCAGTAAGCCGCCGAGCACAGGAAAAACGCTCCGATCCACGTGGGTCCGGAGCGTTTTTCCTGTGCTCGACGGCTGGAGCGGCTAGTAGGAGGCGCGGATGGAGCCTACGGGCTCGCCGCGGCCGAGGACGGCGAGGTCGAGGCGGGGGGCGACGCGGTCGACGTCGTCGTGGGTGAGGGCGCCGGCGTCGGCCAGCAGGCGGAGGGCGACGATGGACGCGGCGCGGAGGCTGCCGTCGAGGATCTTCAGCGTGACGGTGGTGCCGTCGGGTGCGGCCATGACCATGACGCCCTCGGCGCCGCCCTTGGCGAAGACGCCGAGCTCGTCGATGACGACGGTGTTGGCGCGGCCGGGACCGTCGATCGCCCAGCCGTCCGCGAGCACCGCGTTCTTGAGCAGCGCCGCGTTGCGGAACAGCGCGAACGGCGAGCCCTCGGACGCCGTCGCGATGCGCTGGATGCCGCGGGCGAGCGCGACGAGCGACATCGCGTGGACCGGGGCGCCGCAGCCGTCGACGCCGGTCGCGACGACCTTCTCGCCGGTCAGCCGCTCGATCGTGTCACGGATGTGCTGCTGCACCGGATGCGTCGGGTCGAGGTAGCTCTCGGTCGGCCAGCCGTTGACGCGGCAGGCGAGCAGCATCGCGGCGTGCTTGCCCGAGCAGTTCATGTAGACCGGGTGCTTGTGCTCGCCGGCGCGCACCAGCTCGTCGCGGGATGCGCCGTCGAGCGGCCAGTCGGCCGGGCAGCGGAGCGCATCCTCCGCCAGCTGGCCCTGCGCGAGCAGCTTGCGCACGACGGACAGGTGAGCGGGTGTGCCCGCGTGGCTGGCGGTTGCCAGCACGGCGCTCGCACCCTCCAGCGGGACGCCCGCACCCATGACCGCCACGGCCTGGAACGGTTTCATGCTCGACCGCGGGAACACCGGGCGCTCGGGAGCGCCGAGCGAGCGGACGATCGCGCCGTCCGGGCCCAGCACGACCGCGGAGCCCGCGTGCCGCGACTCCACGAAGCCGCTGCGCTCGACGACCGCCAGCTCGACGGCCTCGTCGACGGAGAAGACCTCTGCCGCCACCGCGCTCACAGCCCGGCGATGGCGTCGTCGATGACCGACACCGCGTCGGCGATCAGCTCGTCGGTCACAGCGAGGCTCGGCAGGAAGCGCAGGACGTTGCCCCACGTGCCCGCGTTGAGGAACAGGATGCCCTGCTGGGCCGCCGCGGCGACGATCGCGTTGACCGCCTCCGGGTTCGGCTCCTTCGTGGTCTGCCCGGTGCCGGGCTTGACGAGCTCCACGGCGATCATCGCGCCGACGCCGCGGACGTCGCCGATGATGTCGTACTTATGCTGCAGCTTCTCGAGCGCCGGCTTGAGGGCGTTCTCGATGCGCCGTCCCTCCGCGAGGAGGTCGTTGCGCTCGATGGTCTCGAACACCGCGATCGCGGCGGCGGCGGCGACCGGGTTGCCGCCGAAGGTGCCGCCGAGGCCGCCGGGCTGGGCCGCGTCCATGATCTCGGCGCGGCCGGTGACGGCGGCGAGCGGCAGGCCGCCCGCGATGCCCTTGGCGCTCAGCACGAGGTCGGGCACCACGCCGAAGTGCTCGCTGGCGTAGAACGCGCCGGTGCGCGCCATCCCGGACTGGATCTCGTCGGCGATGAAGACGACGCCGTTGGCGGTGCACCACTCCTGGAGCGCCGCGAGGTAGCCGTCGGCCGGGACGATGAAGCCGCCCTCTCCCTGGATCGGCTCGGCGACGAGGCAGGCGAGGTCGGACGCGCCGACGACCTTCTCGAGGTACGCGATGGTGCGGGCGGCCGCCTCGGGGCCGGTGAGGCCGTCGCGGTACGGGTAGGAGTTGGGCGCGTGGTAGACGTCGCCGGCGAACGGGCCGAAGCCGGTCGCGTACGGCATGGCCTTGTAGTTCATGGCCATCGTGAGGTTGGTGCGGCCGTGGTAGGCGTGGTCCAGCACGGCGACGGCGCGGCGGCCGGTGAACTTGCGGGCGATCTTCACGCCGTTCTCGACGGCCTCGGCGCCGGAGTTGACCAGCACGGTCTTCTTGGCGTGGTCGCCGGGGGTGTGCTCGGCGAGCAGCTCGGCGACGCGCACGTACTCCTCGTACGGCGTGATGGTGAAGAGGGTGTGGATGACATCCTGCAGCTGCCCGGCCGCGGCCTCCACGACCGCGGTCTCGGTGTGGCCCACCGTGGTCACGCCGATGCCGGCGCCGAAGTCGACGAACTGGTTGCCGTCCACATCCACGAGGATCGCGCCGTTCGCCTTGGCGATGTACACCGGCAGGGCGGACGACACGCCGGTCGGCACGACTGCGAGGCGGCGCTGGTGCAGCTCCTGCGACTTCGGGCCGGGGATGGCGGTTACGATGCGGCGTTCTTGTGGAACGGAGAAGACGGGCGCGGGGTGCTCACGGTGTCAGTCATGGTGAATCGAGTCTACCGGCGGTGCGAGAATCGGACCATGAAGCTGGAGCACGCGTATGCGATCGACCTGCAGTGGACGGGGAACCGGGGGACCGGCACCAGCGGCTACAAGGACTACGGGCGCGACCACGTGGTCTCCGCCGCGGGCAAGCACTCCATCGAGGGATCGGCCGACCGTGTGTTCTTCGGCGACCGCGACCGCTGGAACCCCGAGGAGCTGCTGCTGGCGGCCCTCTCGCAGTGCCACATGCTCAGCTACCTCGCCGAGGCGGCGCGGGCGGGCGTCGTCGTCGTCGGCTACACGGATGCGGCGACCGGCACCATGGAGCAGACCGGCAACGGCGGCGGCCACTTCACCGAGGCGACGCTGCGCCCCCGCGTGACGATCGCCGACCCCGCCCAGTCCGAGCTGGCCGCCTCGCTGCACGCCCCCGCCTCCGAGAAGTGCTTCATCGCCGCGAGCGTGAACTTCCCGGTCCGCCACGCCCCCGAGTTGCTCACGCTCGCGTAGCCGCGCGGTTCAGGCGCAGCCGAGGCGCGGGGCGCTGGATGCGGTGGGCGCGACAGTCGGCGCGGGCGCGGCGGTCTGCGGGGGCTCGGCGGCGGCCCAGCGCTGGATGGCGGCGCGCCAGCGGTCGTCGCGCGTGAGCGGCGCAGGCTGCTCGGTGCCGGAGTCGCGCTGTGCCCGCAGCACCGCCTCCTCGCGCTGGCGCTCGGTGAGGTCGTTCACGGAGATGGACCAGAAGAACAGCGGATGCATGATAACCACCTATCAGCTTTGAGTAGTTACAGCGTACCGTAACCCGCTATTGGGTTACAATGGTTACATGCGTACGAATGCGACTCCCGAGCTGGGCGCCGACCTGCTCGTGTCGTTTCTCAACACCCTCGACGTCGAGGACGACGTCGACCAGCTCGCCGACGACGCCGGCGCCGCACGGTGGGCCGCCGAGAACGGCCTCGAGCCGGGCGACCGGGCGGAGGCCCAGCGGGTCCGCGATGCGCTCCGCGCGATCGTCGACGGCGAGGACGCGCCTCTCCCGTCCCTCGCGCTGCCAGTCGCCCCGCAGCCCGGCTCCGTCGCGCTGACCGCCCGCACCGCCGCCGAGGCCGCCGTGGCCAGCGCCGTGGTCCTCGGCATCCAGGGCAAGCTCGGCCGGGTGAAGCTGTGCGGGGAGAGGACTGCCGCTGGGCGTTCTACGACGCGTCCCGCAACGGCTCCCGGCAGTGGTGCAGCATGGAGGTCTGCGGCAACCGGCAGAAGGCGCGCACGTACCGCGCCAAGGAGAAGGATGCCTAGAAGCGCTCGGGTCGCAGCGCCCGCTTCACGCGCTCCACGGTGCTCGCGGGCGGCGCCTCGTTGTAGACCCCGGCCAGCTCCTGCCCGGTGAGGGAGTGGATGGCCGCCATGATCGCGTCCGTCGCCTGACGGCGTGCACGCCCGGATTCGGCCGGCCCGAAGTGCGACAGATCCAGCGGCTCGCCGAACCGCACGGTGATCCGGTGCGGCTTCGGGAACTTCGCGCCGACCGGCTGCATCTCGTCGGTGCCGATGAGTCCGACCGGCACGACCACCGCGCCGGTGGTCAGGGCGAGCCAGCCGATCCCGGTGCGGCCCTTGTAGAGGCGGCCGTCGAGCGAGCGGGTGCCCTCCGGGTACAGCGCGAACGCGGCTCCCGTGTCGATGATCCGGCGGGACTGGTCCAGCGCCTCCTGGGCCGCCGCACCCGCCCCGCGTTTGACCCCGACGGCGCCGATCGCCGTGAAAAAGGTGCGCGAGATGCGTCCCTTCGCACCCGTGCCCTCGAAGTAGCTCGACTTCGCCAGGAACTGCACACGGCGGGGCGCCGTCATCGGGATGACGACCGAGTCGATGAACGACAGGTGGTTGCTCGCGAGGATGACCTTGCCGTGCTTCGGGACGTTGCGCTTGCCGATCACGTGCGGCCGGTAGACGAGCTTGAGCAGCGGGGCCATCAGGATGCGACCGGCGTAGTAGAGCGCGCCGGGCTTCTGCACCTCGGCGACTCCCTCGTCGGTCTGGTCGATGCTCATCCTTACGAGGTTAAGCGCGAGCGTATGCCGGAAGCGGTATGCGAACCGGTCACGGCTTCAACGGGGTCCCCAGCCGACAGCCGAAGCCGTCGGTGTAGGTCAGGCAGCCGTCGACGAACCCGGTGTAGCGCACCGCCAGCGGCGAGCCGAACCACGACGCGTAGAGGCGCGAGAAGTTGAGGTTGCCGTACGCCGCGCAGGCTCCGCCCTGGCCCTTCGGCGCCTTCAGCGTCTCGTCGTTCGGCTGGTACGGCGTGTAGTTGTAGAGGTTCGCGGTCGCCTGGTTGAGGATCGTCACCTCGCCGGCCCCGCATGCCGGATCCGGGTGGTACTGGATGCGGTTCGGGCCCACCTTGTAGCGCCAGTCCCCGGGGTGCACCGTGTACTCCCGGAACTGCCACGCCGCCCGGTAGACCTGGTTGAAGAACCCGAAGTAGCGGGTGTCGCACGCGGCGGTGTCCGGGCAGGCGTAGCCGGTCGCCTTCTGGTAGCCGGACGCGCTCGGCGCGGTCAGGAGCGACTGCTCCTTCTGCAGCAGGACGAGCAGCACGCGCGGGCTCACGGTGCAGGCTTTGGCGACGCGCGCGATGATGCTGCTCGCCGCCTCCTTCTTGCGCGCCGGCAGGGCTGTGCAGCGCTCGGCCGACGCCGGCTGGGCGGGGGAGTTCATCCGGAAGTCGGCGAGGCACGGCACGCCGTCCTTCGGATGGCACGACCGGTGCTCCAGGAAGTCCTGGATCTGCGCTGCGGTCATCGCGTCCGGGTTGTAGAAGCTGTCGTCGCTGATGATGTAGCCCGGGTAGAACGGCGCGGGCGACTCGGCCAGCGCGGGCGCGGGCACCAGCGCGAGGCCCGCCGCGACGGCGGACGCCGCGGCGATCAGGCGCAGGCGGGGGAGCCGCACGGGCTGCCTAGCGGGACGTCTTCAGGATGTCGATCACGAACACCATGGTGTCCGTGGCCTTGATCTCGCCAGAGCCGGCCGAACCGTAGCCGTCGGCGGGCGGCACGATCGCAATGACCTGCGAGCCGACCTTCTGGCCCTCGAGCGCCTTCTTGAACCCGGCGACGACGCCGGTGGTCTGGAAGGACACGGGCGCGCCGCGGCTCCACGACGAGTCGAACATCTTGCCGTTGCGCCACAGGACGCCCTTGTACTGGACGGTCACGGTGTCGCCCGGCTGGACGGTCTCGCCGTCGCCCTGCTTGAGCAGCGCGATCTTCGTCTCGGTCGGCGGGTCGGCCTTGGGGATGGTGATGCTCGGCTCGCCGGTCTTGGCGTTCAGCGTGACGGTCGGGAAGCCGGCGGTCGGGGCGACGTCCTTGCCGTCCGCGCGTGTCGGCGGGATGTCGACCACGTCGGCGACGAACACCACGCTGTCCTTGGCGGTGAGGCTCAGCTTGCTGAGGTCCTGGTTGCCGAAAGCGTCCTTGGCCGGTGCGGTCAGCACGACGCGCGAGCCGACCGTGAGGCACTCCACCGCGCGGACCAGGCCCGGAACGAACGCCTTGTCGTCCAGCTGGACGGTCGCGGCGGCCTGGCCGTCGAAGCCCTGGGCGGCGGTCAGCTCCTTGCCCGTGGTGCCGTTGTAAGCGGCGAGCGCGATGTCGACCGTCGAGCCCTCCTTGGCCTCGTCGCCGTCGCCCTTGGTGATGACGGTGCGCTGCACGTCCGTCGCCTTGAGCGGGGTGTCGAACGTGACCTTGGGGTCTTCTGGAAGTCACCGGTCACCTTCACCGACGTCGACGTCGACCCGGACTTGACGTTCTGGCAGGCGGCGGCGCCCGGCGTCGCGCTGGAGGACGGCTCGGAGGAGCTGCTGCTGCACGCCGCGAGACCGGCGACGAGGAGGGCCGCCGTCGCGGACGCGGTCAGGGCCTTGAGAGAGGTACGCACGGTCGTCCATCCTGCCCTATCCGCCTCCGCCGAAGCTGACAGCCGGACAAGGATGCGCTGGAAGCGCCGCCTACGATGGATCCATGACCCGCGAATTCTCCGTGCCCCAGTCCCGCCATCTCCTGACCGAGCTGCCCGGCCCGCGTTCCGTCGAACTGCAGCAGCGGCGGGTGGCGTCGGTGAGCCGCGGCGCGGGGACGCTCGCGAACATCTACATGGAGTCCGGGTCCGGCGCGATCCTCGTGGACGTCGACGGCAACCGCCTGATCGACCTCGGCTGCGGCATCGGCGTGACGACCATCGGCCACGCGCATCCCGCCGTCGTCGCCGCCGCCGCGGAGCAGGCGTCCAAGCTTACGCACACGCTGTTCACGGTGACCCCGTACGAGAATTACGTCGCCGTCGCCGAGAAGCTGCAGCAGATCACCCCCGGCGACTTCGAGAAGCACAGCATCCTGGTCAACTCAGGCGCCGAGGCGGTCGAGAACGCCGTCAAGATCGCCCGCAAGTACACGGGCCGCCGCGCCATCGCGACGCTCGATCACGCCTTCCACGGCCGCACCAACCTCACCATGGCGATGACGTATCGCCCCTGGCCGGAGCGCGCGGGCATGGGCCCGTTCCCCGGCGAGATCTACAGCCTTCCGATCAGCTACCCGTTCCGCGATCCGGAGGGGATGACCGGCGCGGAGGCGGCGGAGCGCACCATCGACTACATCCGCACCCACATCGGCGCGACCGAGCTCGCCGCCCTGTTCGTGGAGCCGATCCAGGGCGACGGCGGCATCATCATCCCGGCGCCGGGCTACTTCGCGCGCCTGGCGGAGTTCTGCGCCGAGAACGGCATCGTGTTCGTCGCCGACGAGATCCAGGCCGGCATCGGCCGCACCGGCACGTGGTACTCGATCGAGCACCACGGCGTCGTGCCCGACCTCATCACCAGCGCGAAGGGCATCGCCGGCGGCTTCCCGCTCGCGGCGGTGACCGGCCGCGCCGAGATCATGGACGCGGTCCAGCCCGGCGGCATCGGCGGCACCTTCGGCGGCAACCCGGTCTCGACGGCCGCCGCCCTGGCGACCCTGCAGGCGATCGAGGACGAGGACCTCCTCGGCGAGGCGCGCCGCGTCGAGCAGGCGCTCCTGGCGCGCATCGGCGACTGGGCCGAGCGGTTCCCGGTCGTCGGCGAGGTGCGCGGCAAGGGCGCGATGTTCGGCGTCGAGCTGGTGAAGCCGGGCACGAAGACCCCGAACCCGGAGGCGCTGCAGGCCGTGCTCGCGCACGCCACGCGCAACGGCGTCATCCCGCTGGATGCGGGCAGCTGGGACAGCGTCCTGCGCCTGCTCCCGTCGGTCGTCATCAGCGAGGAGCTCATCGACGACGCGGCCACCGTGCTCGAGGAGGCCCTCGGCCGCCTCGGCTGATCCGCTCTTCGCCCGTCACGTCCGAAACGGAGGAGTCCGGAACCGCCAACGGTCCCGGACTCCTCCGTTTCGCGCCGCGTCACGGCGTGTCGACGGGATTCTCCTCCATTTCGCGCACCGCCCATCCGTGGCACTCGCCCGTTCCGGAACGGAGGACTCCCAGCGAGACATGCCGCCGAATGTGGCGACAGGGAGGAGGCGCGCGCCCCGGCCGGCTGCCGCGTCCTCCGTTCCGAACGCACTGCGTACGATGGCAGCGTGCGCAGAGTCATCATCCTCGGGTCCACCGGTTCGATCGGCACGCAGGCGCTCGACGTCGTCGCGGCGAACCCGGACCGGTTCCGCGTCGTCGGCCTGAGCGCCGGACGCAACGCCGCCGACCTCGCCGCGCAGGCGGAGCGGTTCGGCGTGGTCGACACCGCGCTGGGCGCCGACGACTCCGAGCTGCTGGTGCGCTCGGTGGAGGCGGATGTGGTGCTCAACGGCATCACCGGCTCGGTCGGGCTCGGGCCGACGCTCGCGGCGTTGGAGGTCGGCGCGATGCTGGCGCTCGCCAACAAGGAGTCGCTGATCGTCGGCGGCGGGCTGGTGAAGCGCGCCGCCGCGCCCGGGCAGATCGTCCCGGTCGACTCCGAGCACTCCGCCATCGCGCAGGCGCTGCGGTCCGGCTACCGCGACGAGGTGCGGCGGCTGGTGCTGACGGCCTCGGGTGGCCCGTTCCGCGGCCGGTCGCGCGAGTCGCTGCGCGACGTGACGCCGCAGGAGGCGCTCGCGCATCCCACCTGGGACATGGGCCTCGTCGTCACCACCAACTCCTCGACCCTGGTCAACAAGGGCCTCGAGGTCATCGAGGCGCACCTGCTGTTCGACGTGCCCTACGACCGGATCGACGTCACCGTGCATCCGCAGTCCGTCATCCACTCGATGGTGGAGTTCGTGGACGGCTCGACGATCGCGCAGGCGTCGCCGCCGGACATGCGCCTGCCGATCTCGCTCGGCCTCGGCTGGCCGGACCGCGTCCCGGACGTCGGCGTGCCGCTCGACTGGACGACCGCGCACACATGGACCTTCGAGCCGCTCGACGACGAGGCCTTCCCGGCCGTGTCGCTGGCGAAGCGGGTCGGGATGGCCGCGGGGACCTATCCCGCCGTCTTCAACGCCGCGAACGAGCAGGCCGTGGCCGCGTTCCACGCCGGCGCGATCGGGTACCTCGACATCCTGGGCACGGTCGAGCGGGTCGTGGATGCGCACGTCCCGGCGGGCGAACTCACCCGGGAGTCGTTGGCCGAGTCCGAGCGCTGGGCGCGCGCGAAGGCCGACGCCCTGATGGCCGGGCGCTGACAGCTCCCGCATAGTCCGCGCCGAGCCGGTTCGCGGCCTTCTCCAAGGCGCCCGCCGCTACCCTGAAGCCGTGGAATCCGTGCTCCTGTTCGTGCTGGGCGTCGTCATCATCCTGATCGGCGTCGCCCTGTCGATCGCGCTGCACGAGATCGGGCACCTCGTGCCCGCCAAGCTGTTCGGCGTCAAGGTCACGCAGTACATGATCGGGTTCGGCAAGACGCTGTTCTCGTTCACGAGGGGCGAGACCGAGTACGGCGTGAAGGCCATCCCGCTCGGCGGCTACATCTCGATGATCGGGATGTTCCCGCCCGGCAAAGACGGTGGCCGCGGCCGCAACGCCACTACCGGGTTCATGCAGCAGATGGTGCAGGATGCGCGCACGGCGAGCTCGGAGACCGTCGCCGTCGGCGACGAGGAGCGCACCTTCTACCGGCTGCCGGTCTGGAAGCGCATCGTCGTCATGTTCGGCGGCCCGTTCATGAACCTGGTGATCGGCGTCGTGCTGTTCGGGGTGTTGCTGATGGGCTTCGGCGCGCCGCAGAGCTCGACGACCGTCGCGACAGTGAGCCAGTGCGTGCTCCCCGCGGGCAGCACCTCGCAGACCTGCCCGTCGGACGCGACCCAGGGGCCGGCGGCCGCCGCCGGCCTCAAGCCGGGGGACACGATCGTCAGCATCGACGGACAGAAGATCAGCAGCTGGGACCAGTCGACGGCGATCATCCGGAAGTCGGCCGGGCAGTCCCTCACGGTCGTGCTCAGCCGAGACGGCGAGCAGCGCACGGTCCAGCTGACGCCGGTCGTCAACAAGGTGGCCAAGACCGACGCGAACGGCGCCGTGGTCAAGAACGCCGCGGGCGGCATCGAGACATTGACCGTCGGATTCGTCGGCATCGGTCCGGTGACCAAGCTCGTTCCCCAGCCACCGACGGCGGTGCTCCCGGCGGTCGGGGCGCAGACCGCGGCGGTGGCCAACGTCTTCGTGCACCTGCCCCAGCGGATGGTCGACGTGTGGAACGCGGCCTTCGGCTCCGCCGAGCGCGACCCGAACGGCCCGATCAGCGTCGTCGGCATCGGCCGCGCGGCCGGCGAGCTCACGGCGCTCGACGGCGTCCCGGTGGTGGACAAGGTCTACACGATGATCGGGATGCTCGCCTCGCTGAACATCGCGCTGTTCGTCTTCAACCTCGTGCCGCTGCTCCCGCTCGACGGCGGCCACATCGCGGGTGCGCTGTGGGAGGGCTTCCGGCGCACGATCGCCAAGATCTTCCGCCGGCGTGACCCGGGTCCCGTGGACATGGCCAAGCTCATGCCGCTCACCTTCGCGGTCGTCATCGTGCTCGGCGGGATGAGCGTCCTCCTGATGTACGCGGATATCGTCAAGCCGGTCAACCTGTTCGGCTGACCGCGTTCCGTCCGCTTTCGGCCGGCGTCCAGCCCGCTCCCACTCCGCTGCGTAGGATGGAGACGTGGCAGCAATCAATCTGGGGATGCCCAAGGTCCCCGAAACCCTCGCCCCTCGTCGCAAGTCCCGCCAGATCCGGGTGGGCAAAGTCCTGGTCGGCGGCGACGCCCCGATCAGCGTCCAGTCGATGACCACCACCCCGACGACGAACATCAACGCCACGCTCCAGCAGATCGCCGAGCTGACGGCCTCCGGCTGCGACATCGTCCGCGTCGCCGTGCCGAGCCGCGACGACGCCGAGGCGCTGCCGATCATCGCCAAGAAGAGCCAGATCCCGGTGATCGCCGACATCCACTTCCAGCCGAACTACGTCTACGCGGCGATCGACGCGGGCTGTGCGGCGGTGCGCGTGAACCCGGGCAACATCCGCAAGTTCGACGACCAGGTCGGCGAGATCGCCCGGCGCGCGAAAGCGGCCGGCGTCTCGCTCCGCATCGGCGTGAACGCCGGGTCGCTCGACCGCCGCCTGCTCGAGAAGTACGGCAAGGCGACCCCGGAGGCCCTCGTCGAGTCGGCCGTCTGGGAGGCGAGCCTGTTCGAGGAGCACGACTTCCACGACTTCAAGATCTCGGTCAAGCACAACGACCCGATCGTCATGGTGAAGGCGTACCGGATGCTCGCCGAGCGCGGCGACTGGCCGCTCCACCTCGGCGTCACCGAGGCCGGCCCCGCATTCCAGGGCACCATCAAGTCGGCGACCGCGTTCGGCATCCTGCTCGGCGAAGGCATCGGCGACACCATCCGCGTCTCGCTCTCGGCCCCGCCGGCCGAGGAGGTCAAGGTCGGCCTGCAGATCCTGCAGTCGCTCAACCTCCGCGAGCGCAAGCTCGAGATCGTCTCCTGCCCGAGCTGCGGCCGTGCGCAGGTCGACGTCTACTCGCTGGCCGACAGCGTCACCGAGGGTCTGCAGGGCATGAGCGTGCCGCTGCGCGTCGCGGTCATGGGCTGCGTCGTCAACGGCCCGGGCGAGGCCCGCGAGGCCGACCTCGGCGTCGCGAGCGGCAACGGCAAGGGTCAGATCTTCGTCAAGGGCGAGGTCATCAAGACCGTGCCGGAGTCCGAGATCGTCCAGACCCTGATCGCCGAGGCCAACCGCCTGGCCGAGGAGATGGGCGACCGCCCCTCCGGCGAGCCGAGCGTCACCGTCGGCGCGCACTGACCTTCAACCCGGTCAGCCGGCCGGCTCGAACCCGACCTTCCCGGTCGCGATGTCGGCGGCGGTGACGCGCAGCCGCAGGCGGTCGCCGGGGGCGACACCGTCGGCACGTGGTGCGGAGGCGCTCACAGGCGGGTCGTCGAGCTGCACGAGGACGGTGCCGTTGCGCACCGCCAGCACCGTCGCATCCAGGACCTCGCCGATCCGCGAGCTGAGCAGCGCCGCCTCCACCCGATCCACCGCACCCGCTTCGACCTGTGCGGCGAGGCGGGAGGACACGCCCATGATGGAGGGGAGCTCGCCCAGCGAGTCGCGCGCCCACGCGGGCACCGGCCGCCCGGCGCAGAGCGCCTCGCAGATGACGAGAGCCCAGCGGTCCGCGAGGCGGCGGAGCGGGGCGGTGACGTGCGCGTAGGGCGCGGCGACCGCGGCCTGCTGCGGGTCGGCCGGCGCTGTTCCGTCCATGACGACGTAGCCCGCGCCGCGGAACAGCGCCGTCGCCGCCTGCAGCACGGCCGCGGCGCGCGGATGGGCGGGGTCGAGTGTGCGCAGGTACTCGCCGTACGGCATCCCCTCAGGCCACGCCAGCCCGAGCGCGACGGTCTGCGCCCGGAAGCCGCGGAACGCCTCCTCATCGGGAGCGGGCATCGTGCGCAGGATGCCGATGCGCGCGTCGAGCATCAGCTGCGCCGCCGCCATGCCGGTGAGCAGCGAGAGCTGCGCGTTCCAGTCCTCGACCGGCAGGGTGGCCCGCCGCTGCAGCGTGTACGCGCCGTCGCGGACGACGATCTCCTCGTCCGGCGTGTTCAGGCTCGCGCCGCCGCGCTCGCGCTCGCACGCGATCCGCGCCTCGCCGACCTCGCGGAGGAGCGCCAGCTCGGGCGGGGCGGTGCCGTCTTCGAGCGCCCGCTGGGCCTCCTCGTAGCTCCACTGCCGGCGTGACTGGATGCGTGCCCGCGTCACGTGTACCCGGGTCTCGTGACCGGTCGCGTCGAGTGCGATGTCCCAGACGAACGCACCGCGCACCACATCGGGAAGCAGGGAACCGGCGTCCTCGCCGATGGCGTCGGGATGCAGCGGGACACGGCCGTCGGGGGCGTAGATGGTCTGACCGCGCCGCCGGGCCTCCGAATCCACCGCTCCGTCCGGCGCCACCAGCGCGGGGACGTCGGCGATCGCGTAGCGGACCCGGAAGCCGTCGACGGTGCGCTCCAGGTGCAGCGCCTGGTCGAGGTCGGTGGATCCCGCCGGGTCGATGGTGAGGAACGGCACGTCGGTGAGGTCGGCCTCCGGGAGGGGATGCCGTGCGGCGACCGCCCGCGCCTCTGCGTCCGCCTCGGCCGGGAACGCGTCCGGCAGCTTCAACTCGCGGCGCAGGGCCTGGAGCGACGCGGCCAGGGGAGCGGCGGCGGGGGTCGGGGCGACGCGGGTCCGGCGGTCGGGCATGCCGCCACCCTAGCCCCGGGCGTTCCGGCCGCGGCGGCCCGGCCCGTCCTCCCCATAAACTGGGTGGGTGCCTACACGCCTCAGCAATTACTTCCTCCGCACCCTCCGTGAAGACCCCTCCGACGCCGAGGTGACCAGCCACCGGCTGCTCGTCCGCGCCGGCTACATCCGGCGCCAGGCGCCGGGGATCTTCGCGTGGCTGCCGCTGGGGCTGCGCGTGAAGGAGAAGATCGAGCGCATCATCCGCGAGGAGATGGCGGCCGCGGGCGCGCACGAGGTCCACTTTCCGGCGCTGCTGCCGCGCGAGCCCTACGAGGCGACCGGCCGCTGGGAGGAGTACGGCGACGGCCTCTTCCGTCTCCAGGACCGCAAGGGCGCCGACTACCTGCTCGCGCCGACGCACGAGGAGGTCTTCACCCTGCTGGTGAAGGATCTCTACTCGTCCTACAAGGACCTGCCGCTGACGATCTTCCAGATCCAGGACAAGTACCGCGACGAGGCGCGTCCGCGCGCGGGCCTCCTGCGCGGCCGCGAGTTCACGATGAAGGACGCGTACTCGTTCGACGCGACCGACGAGGGCCTCGACGCGAGCTACATGGCGCAGCGCGACGCGTACGAGCGCATCTTCACCCGGCTCGGGCTGTCGTACGTGATCGTGCAGGCCGACGCGGGCGCCATGGGCGGGTCGCGGTCGGAGGAGTTCCTCCACCCGACCCCGGTCGGCGAGGACACCTTCGTCCGCTCGCCCGGCGGGTATGCGGCGAACGTCGAGGCGTTCACGACGGTCGCGCCCCCGGCCCGCTCGTACGAGAAGCTGACCCCGCAGGAGGTGCTGGACACGCCCGGCACCCCGACCATCCAGACGCTCGTCGACCTGGCGAACGAGAAGCACCCGCGCCCGGACGGCCGGGCGTGGACGGCCGCGGACACGCTGAAGAACGTCGTGCTCGCGCTCACGCAGCTCGACGGCACGCGCGAGCTGGTGGTCGTCGGTCTCCCGGGCGACCGCGAGGTCGATGTGAAGCGTGCCGAGGTCGCGTTCGCGCCCGCCGAGGTGGAGGCGGCGACGGACGAGGACTTCCGCGCCCACCGCGGGCTCGTCAAGGGCTACATCGGCCCCTGGTCGGTCGAGGGCCCCGTCCTCGGCGAGGAGTCGGCCACCGGCATCCGCTACGTCGTCGACCCGCGCGTGGTCGACGGCTCGGGCTGGATCACCGGCGCCAACATCGAGGGCAAGCACGTCTTCGGCCTCGTCGCCGGCCGCGACTTCTCGTGGGACGGCGTGGTCGAGACCGCCGAGGTCAAGCCCGGCGACCCGGCGCCCGACGGCTCCGGCCCGGTGGAGCTGGCGCGCGGCATGGAGATCGGACACGTCTTCCAGCTGGGCCGCAAGTACGCCGAGGCGCTCGGGCTCAAGGTCCTCGACGAGAACGGAAAGCTCGTCACGGTCACCATGGGGTCGTACGGCATCGGCGTCACCCGCATCCTCGCGATCATCGCCGAGGAGAACAACGACGACCGCGGCCTGGTATGGCCCGAGTCGGTCGCGCCGTTCGACGTGCACGTGGTCGCGACGGGCAGGGACGCGGCGGCGTACGAGCTGGCCGAGGAGGTCATCGCCCAGCTCGAGGACGCCCGCCTCGACGTGCTCTACGACGACCGCCCGAAGGTCTCGCCCGGTGTGAAGTTCGGGGACGCCGAGCTGATCGGTGTCCCGCGGGTGCTCGTCGTGGGCCGGGGCGCGGCGCAGGGCGAGGTCGAGCTGTGGAACCGCCGGACCGGCGACCGCCGCACTCTGCCCGTCGCCGAGGCGGTCGCGGAGCTCACGGCGTAGCCGGGGGCTTCGCTTAGGGTCGCCGAACCTTGCTGGCGGCGCGTGCGGCCGCTTCCTAGGCTGGGCGACATGAGCGAGATGGCAGAGGGCGCCGGCAACGGCGCGCACGCGGACGAGCCGCACCGCGCCGGGCTGGCGCAACGGCTCAACTGGTTGCGCGCCGGGGTGCTCGGCGCGAACGACGGCATCGTGTCGGTGGCGGCGGTCGTCGTCGGTGTGGCGGGGGCGACCACGTCGGTTCCGGCGATCGTGACGGCCGGTCTCGCCGCCCTCGTCGGCGGCGCGATCTCGATGGCGCTCGGCGAGTACGTGTCGGTGAGCAGCCAGCGCGACAGCGAGCGGTCGCTGATCGCGAAGGAGAGGCGCGAACTGGCCGAGATGCCGGAGGAGGAGCTGGAGGAGCTCACCGGCCTGTACGAGGCGAAAGGCCTGTCGCCGGTGACCGCGCGGCAGGTGGCGCTCGAGCTCACCGAGCACGACGCGCTCGCGGCGCACCTGTCGGCCGAGCTCGGCATCGACCAGGACGACGTGGTCAGCCCGTGGCACGCGGCGATCGCGTCGGCGGTCGCCTTCACGTGCGGCGCCATCCTCCCGATGCTCACGATCCTGCTGCCGGATGCGGTGCGCATCCCCGTCACCTTCGTGGCGGTGCTCGTCGCCCTCGCGATCACCGGGTACATCGCCGCATGGATCGGCGGCAGCTCCCGCGGCCGCGCCATGATCCGGGTGGTGATCGGCGGCGCGCTGGCCCTCGCGGCGACGTTCCTCGTGGGGTCGCTCCTCGGAACGTCCGTCGCCGGGTAGCGTACGAGCAACGGCGCGTCGGCGCCCGAGAGGAGAGTTCCGGCCGTGGTGGATGCGGAGAACACGATCGACACGACGCCCGCTCCCTCCGAGCACGCGATGCGCGACAAGGCGGGGATCGTCCGGGACTGGCTGCCGCGTTACACCGGGACGCCTGTGGAGGAGTTCGGCGAGTACATCCTGCTGACGAACTTCGCCGACTACGTGCAGCGTTTCGCCGAGTGGTATGAGACGGACGTGCGCGGCCTCGACCGGTCGATGCCCAACGCGACCGCGGACGGCATCACGATGATCGACTTCGGCATGGGCAGCCCGAACGCGGCGACCGTGATGGATCTGCTGTCGGCGGTCTGCCCGAAGGCGGCGCTCTTCCTGGGCAAGTGCGGCGGGATCAAGCCGAAGAGCCGCGTCGGCGACCTGGTCCTGCCGATCGCGGCGATCCGCGGTGAGGGCACGTCGAACGACTACCTTCCGCCGGAGGTGCCCGCGCTGCCGGCGTTCCAGCTGCAGCGTGCTGTGTCGTCGACGATCCGCGACTTCAAGCAGGACTACTGGACCGGAACGGTCTACACGACGAACCGGCGCGTCTGGGAGCACGACGACACGTTCAAGGACTACCTGCGCCGCACGCGGTGCATGGCGGTGGACATGGAGACGGCGACGGTGTTCGCCGCTGGGTTCGCGAACCGCATCCCGAGCGGCGCGCTGCTGCTCGTGTCGGACCAGCCGATGACGCCGGAGGGTGTGAAGACGACCGAGAGCGATGCCGGGGTCACGCGCGACTACGTCGAGCGGCACATCCGCATCGGGGTGGAGGCGCTGCGGCTGGTGCGCCGCAACGGCCGCAGCGTGCGGCACCTGCGCTTCGACGAGTAGCGGCCCGCGCCGGGCGGCGCCGTTCACCGGAAGTCCCGCGAGACGGTGCGGATGCCGGTGTCGAGCGCTTCGAGCTTGTCGGCGACGATGTTGACGACGCCCTCCTCGCTGCGCTCCAGGATGCCGCGGACGATCATCGCCGGCGCCTGCCGCGCCACCCGGCGGTAGCGGTTCCAGACACCGACCGGGCAGATGACGTTGACCATCCCGGTCTCATCCTCGATGTTGAGGAAGGTCACCCCGGCCGCCGTCGCCGGCCGCTGCCGGTGGGTGACCACACCGCCGACCTCGATGCGGCGGCCCGACTCGCCGTGGATGAGCGTGTCGGCCGGGTAGACGCCGCGCGCGGAGAGCGCCGGGCGCAGGAACCGGATCGGATGGTCGTCCGTCGAGATGCCGGTCGACCAGAGGTCGCTGGCCAGCTGCTCGGCGGGGGAGAGCAGGGGCAGCAGCGGCGGCTGCACGGTGATCGCGGTGCCCGCCAGGTACTCGGGACGCTCCTGCGCGGCGTTGCCCGCCTCCCAGATCGCCTGGCGCCGGCTCAGGTCGAAGCCCTCGAACGCGCCGGCCGCGGCGAGCGCCTCGAGCTGGGCGGTGTTGAGCCCGGTGCGGCGGGCCAGGTCGGAGAGGTCGCGGTACGGGCCGTACGCCTCGCGCTCGGCGACGATCCGCTCCGCGAGCTTCTCGCCGATGGAGGTGACGCCCGCGAGCCCCAGCCGCACGGCGTGGCCTCCGTCGCGGCGGTGGGCGTCGACGTCGAGCGGGATACGCGGGTCGAACGGGTCGATCGGCGGCTGCTCGGGGTCGAGGCACGCGTCGGAACCGGTCGGCCCCGGGCGCGCCGCGTCGAGCGGCTCGAGCAGGGGAAAGACGCCCGAGCGCTGGATGTCCGGCCGCTGCACCACGACGCCGTGCCGGCGGGCGTCGGCGGTGAGGGTGCGCGGCGAGTAGAAGCCCATCGGCTGCGCCCGCAGCAGCCCGGCGAGGAACGCGCCGGGGTAGTGCAGCTTCATCCACGAGCTGACGTAGACGAGCAGGGCGAAGCTGATGGCGTGGCTCTCGGCGAAGCCGAAGCTCGCGAACGCCTCGATCTTGCCGTAGATCGCGTCGGCATCGTCGCCGGTGATGCCGTTGTGCGCCATGCCCTCGTAGAGCTTGGCTTTGAGGGCGTCGATCTTCTCGACACCGCGCTTCGATCCCATCGCGCGGCGCAGCTGGTCGGCGTCCTCGGCGGTGCAGTCGCCGACCGCGACGGCCATCTGCATCAGCTGCTCCTGGAACAGCGGGACCCCCATCGTCCGCTCCAGCACCGGCACCAGCGCCGGGTGCAGGTAGGTGACCTCTTCTTTGCCGAGCTTGCGGCGGATGTACGGGTGCACCGCGCCGCCCTGGATGGGGCCCGGGCGGATGAGCGCGATCTCGATCACGAGGTCGTAGAACCGGCGCGGCTGCAGCCTCGGCAGCGTGCCGATCTGGGCGCGGCTCTCGACCTGGAACACTCCGATGGAGTCGGCCCGGCAGAGCATGTCGTACACGCCCGCCTCTTCTTTCGGGATGGTCTCGAGCGTCCACTTCTCGCCGAGCGACGCCTCGATCGTGCGCATCGAGTAGTCGAGCGCCGACAGCATGCCGAGACCGAGCAGGTCGAACTTGACCAGGCCCATCCAGGCGCAGTCGTCCTTGTCCCACTGCAGCACCGTGCGGCCCTCCATGCGGGCGTGCTCGATCGGGCACACCTCGCCGACGGGCCGGTCGGTCAGCACCATCCCGCCGGAGTGGATGCCGAGGTGCCGCGGGAACTTCAGCACCTGCTGCGCGAGACCGACCACGTCGTCCGGGATGTCGTGGTCGTCGCTGGTCTGGACGCTGCCCCAGGAGTCGATCTGCTTGCTCCAGGCGTCCTGCTGGCCGGTGGAGTAGCCGAGGGCCTTCGCCATGTCGCGCACGGCGTTCTTGGGCCGGTAGGTGATGACGTTGGCGACCTGGGCGGCGTTGTGCCGGCCGTACTTCGCGTAGACGTACTGGATGACCTCTTCTCGCCGGTCGGAGTCGAAGTCGACGTCGATGTCGGGCTCCTCTTCTCGCATGCTGGAGAGGAACCGCTCGAACGGCAGGTCGTACTTGATCGAGTCGACGGCGGTGATGCCGAGCAGGTAGACCACCGCCGAGTTCGCCGCGGAGCCCCGGCCCTGGCAGAGGATGCCGCGGCTGCGGGCGAACCGGACGATGTCGTGGACGATGAGGAAGTAGCCGGGGAAGTCCTTGGCCTCGATCACGTCGAGTTCGCGCTCGATGCGCTCCCGCTTGGCGGGGTCGCGGTCGAGGTCGGGGTAGCGCTCGGCGGCGCCGCGCCAGGTGAGCTCGCGCAGCCAGCTCATCGGCGTGTGCCCCTCCGGGACGTCCTGCTTCGGCAGCCGCGGCCGGGCGCTCCGCAGCCGGAAGGCGAGGTCGTCGGCGATCCCGACCGTGCGCTCGACCGCGCCGGGGTAGCGCGCGAAGCGCCGGGCCATCTCGGCGCCGCTGCGGAGGTGCGCCGCGCCGGCCGCGGGCAGCCAGCCGTCGAGCTCGTCGAGGCTGCGCCGGGCGCGCACGGCCGCGACTGCGGTCGCCAGCGGGTACTGCCGGGGGCTCGCGTAGTGGACGTTGTTGGTCGCGACCGTCGGCAGGCCGAGGCGCCCGGCGATCCTGGTCAGGATGTCGTTGTCCGTGGAGTCGCGCGGGCCGCCCTGGTCGATCAGCTCGACGAGCACGTTGTCGTGCCCGAACAGCTCGGCCAGCCGGGCCACCTCGCGCTCCGCGGCCCGCTCGCCGTGCTCGGCGAGGGCGAGGCGCACGTCGCCCTTGCGGCAGCCCGTCAGGACCATCCACTCGCCGGCCGCGCGCTCGGACAGCTCCTCGAGCCGGTAGACCGGCCGCCCCTTCTCGTCTCCGGCGAGCTGCCCGTCGGTGATCGCGGCGGCGAGACGGTGGTAGCCCTCCTGCCGCCGGGCCAGCAGGACGAGGTGGCTGCCCTCCGGGTCGGGCTCGCCGTTCTGCGGCTTGGTGAGCGAGAGGGAGAGCTCGGCGCCGAAGACCGTCTTGACCCGGTCGTAGGCCTCCGCCGCCTCGGCCAGGTGCACGACGCCGTACATGCCGTCGTGGTCGGTCAGCGCGAGCGCGTGCAGATTCAGGCGCGTCGCCTCTTCGAGCAGCTCTTCCGGGGAGGAGGCGCCGTCGAGGAAGCTGAAGTTGCTGTGCGCGTGCAGCTCCGCGTACGGGACGGCGCCGTCGGCGGGCTCCTCCGGGATGGCCTGCGGGACGTACTTCTGCCGCTTGCGCGACGAGGGCCGCTCGTCGGTCTGCTGGCCGGTGCGTCGGCCCGAGAGCCGCCGCTCGAACTCGGCCCAGGGGATGGGCGGGTTGTCGAATCCCATCAGTCGTACCTCGCCTCTGCGAACCAGGCCTCGCCGGTGAGGGCGAGCAGCCACGCCGTGCCGTCGGCGTCGACCAGCTGGAAGCGGTGCAGAGCGCGGGCGAGGGAGGCGTCCCACCACCGCTCCTTCACCGGCCATGGACCTGCCCACGAGTCGACCGGACGTGCATCTGCGGGCCGGCCGGTGGGGGAGAACCGCGCGATCGGAGCCGTCACATCGCCGCGGTCGGTCACCTCGACCGTCGCGCCCTCGTCCGTCAGGACGGCGACGGGTCGGGGCACCTCGAACACGGTGGACGGCGCGGGCGCGGGCAGCGACCCGGGCCACGGCCGGTCGGCGCGGGCGACGCCCACCGGCCGGTCGCCCCACGGCACCAGCACCTGCCGCTCGGCGGGCGCCCGGCCTCCCGCGATCGTGGCCGTGACCACCGCCTCGTGCCCGAGCATGCTCTGCACGCGGGTGAGGCCGTGGTGGATGCGCTCGTCGGCTCCGCCGCCCCACAGTCCGTCTTCGTGGTGCCCGATGTCGTCGACCGCCACGGGCTCGAGCACGACGCGGGCGATCGGCGACGAGAGGCCGGAGTCGATCGCCCCCGCCCCCTGCAGCTGCCAGCGCACGCGGTCGACCACGTCGGGCGCCGAGAACAGCCGCGGGTGCAGCCAGGTGCGATCGCTCACCCGGCCGGTCTCGTCGGTCACCTCGACCCGCAGCGACGTGCAGACCAGCCCGGCTTTGGTGAGGGCGGCGACGAACTGCTCGGCGGTGCCCCGGACGGCGAAGGTCACCTGATCGACCCGGTCGAGCGGCGGCTCGAACTCGATGGCCCGCTCGAGCTGCGTCGGCGGCGTCCGCGGCACCACGGCCGCGCCGTCGAGCCCGCTGGCGAGGGTGTGCGCGTGCTCGCCCCGCTCGCCGAAGCGCTCGCGCATGTCGACCCTCGAGAGCGCGGCGATGTCGCCGAGGGTGTGCAGGCCCAGCCGGCGCAGCAGAGGCGTCAGGTCGGCGAGGCCCAGCTGGGACACCGGCTGCGGCGCCAGGAACGCGGGGGAGCCCCCGGCCGGGATGACGCGCACCCGGCCGCGGCCGGTCGAGCGGGCGGCCTGCTCCGCCGCGAACGGGCCGTCGGCGATGCCGACGCGCGCATCCGGCAGTCCGAGGCCCTCGAGGCAGCGGAGCAGCTCGGCGGCCGCCTCGTCCTCTCCGCCGTAGTAGCGGGCCGGCCCGCGCGCTCGGAGCACGCACGTGCCGGGACGCACCGGTTGGACACCGGGAGTGATCTCCTCGATCGCGGCGAGCACCGGCTCGAACGCGCGCGCATCCTGCACCGGGTCGTAGGGGACGACCTCCAGCTGCGGGCAGCGGGCCTGCGCCTCGCGCATCCGGAGGCCGCGCTTGACGCCGTCGGCGCGGGCCGCGTCGGAGCAGGCGAACACCAGCCCCTTGTCGACCAGCGCCAGCGGCAGGTCGGCGGGGAGGTCGAGCGCCTGCCGGGAGGCGATCACCGGCCAGTCCGGGCACCACACCACGATGGCGCGGGTGACGGCGGGGTCGTGCACGCCGGCCATTCAGCTCACCGCCTCGAGGCGGGTGGGGGCGGAGACGCGGAAGCTCTCGTCGACGGCCGGCAGCCAGAGGTCGGCGGTGCGGCGCGGGCCGGAGCCGCCGCGTGGGGCGGACTCCACCGTCACCCGCCGTGACGAGAGATAGCCGTCGCCCGCGCCGAGGCCCGCCCAGCCGCTGCGTGCGACGGTGAGGGTGGCCTCGACCTGCGGCCAGTCGCCCGCGACGATGAGGGTGGCCTCGCGCTGCCGCAGCCGGGCGGTGAGCCGGGCGACGTCGCCGTCCCGGGCGCGGGACGGCGGTGCGACCACCACCACGCTGAGCACGTCGACCACCGCAGCGGTCACGGTCAGCCAGTCGTCGCCGGGATGCGGCACCAGCACCAGCCGCTCGAGGTCGATACCGAACCGCCCGGCCGCCTCGGCGCCGAAGTCGGGCATGCCGACGACGCCGCACCAGGCACCGGCGGCGCTCGGGCCGGCCAGCATGGCCATCAGCAGCGTGGTCGACCCGCGGACCGAGTACGCCGCCCCCGCCTTGAGCGCTCCACCGGGGAGAAGCGGGGAGAGCGCGGGATGCGTCTGCAGCGCGCGGCTCTCGAGCTTGGTGGCCTGCATCTGCCGGATGCGGGTCTGCAGCTCGTGCACCTGCGCCCGGTCGGCGACCGGTTCGCTGAGGTGTTGGGCTGCGAGTGACACCCTCCTATTTTCGAACATATGTTCGAACAGTGCAAACGCAATTTGCCACCCCGAGAGAGGGGCAGAGGCCGTGCACGAACCCTACGCCGAGCCTCCGACACCGTTCATCACGCGGTGCCGATCACGCCAGTCGGCGGCGTCGGATCAGGGACCAGAGGGCGAACCCGACCGCCAGGACCAGCACACCGCCTCCCGCCAGCTGCAGGTGCTCCGCCCCCAGGCCGCCGGTCAGCGGGATCAGCGGGACCGGAGCCTGCCGGTTCACCACGTCGGGCAGGGTCACCGTGGACGAGGCCGCGGTGATCGTCACCGGGATCGGCGTCGGGTCGAGTCGGTAGCCCACCGGTGCCCGCGTCTCCGTCAGCCGGTAGGAGCCGACGCCGAGGTCCGTCACCCGGAACGCGCCGCCCAGAGGGTCGACGTCGGCGTCGGTGCAGGCGGCCGGCGACGCCGCTACGCAGTCGGTCACCGTCAGCGCGGTGCCGGTCGGCGCACCCGAACCGTCCACCCGGGTCAGCGTCCATTCCGCACCGGTGAGGATGTTGTGGGCGGCCGTGTCGTCGATCTTGCGCCAGACGAGCTCGGTCACCGCCACGACCACCGTCGCGGTGCACGCCCGATCGCTGGAGCCTGCGGCGCAGTTGCTCTGCGGCGACGCCGACACGACGGTGTTGACGAGCGTGCGGTCGCCGGCCGCTGGATCGTCGATGCGCAGCGAGTACGTGACGGTCGCCGCGGCGCCCCCTGTCAGCGCACCCGACCAGCTCAGCACCGGGGCGCTGTAGCCGACGGACCCACTCGACGCGGTCTGATCGCCGAGGAACGAGGCGTCTTTCAGGGCGTCGGTCAGGTCGTCGGAGAACAGTGCGGAGTCGTACGCCAGCGTCCCGGTGTTCTTCACCGCGATCGTGTACACGACCCGGTCTCCGGGATCTGCCGTCTGCACCGATGATGTCTTGGCGACGGACAGTCCGCATTGGGATGCCGTCGGCGTGACCGTGAAGGACGCGCGCCCGGTCGAGTTGCCGGGGGAGTCGGATGTGCTGCCGTAGCTCGTCACCGCCGTCGCCGAGTTCGAAATCGTCGACGGCGCCGCATCGCAGCTCATGGTCGGCACCGTGGTCTCGAAGCACATCTCCGGCGGCGCCCCCTGCCAGGCGATCCGCACCGCGCCGCCGGTCACCCCCGACGGCGTCGTCACGCCGTTGACCCGCACTGTGGCGGTGAGCGAGGAGACGCCTGCTTCGATCGTCGAGAGGTCCAACCCGCCGGCGGGCACGACCACCTCGGTGAAGCCGCTGAGCGTCGCGCCGCTCTGGTCTGCGAGGGTCACCGTCACATTCCGGTACGTGCCGGCCGTGAGCCCGGCGACCGTCAGCGTCCCCCACCGGGCGAACGACGCCGCCCCGCTTCCGCAGTAGCTCGCCACGGGATCGACGCGGACGTCGACGGTCGACGTGGCGGTGCAGGCGGCACCGGTCATCGCATCGAAGAAGCGGATCTGCCCGGTGTCCCCGGTCGCCACGAGGCAGTCCTGCGCGATGCCGGGCGTCTCGCGGACCGTGTAGTTGATCGAGTTGGCGACGTTCGCGAACCCCGCGCAGGGCGGCACAGCGCCTGTGCCCGACCAGCCGGCGAAGTCGCGGCATATGACCTGGTTCCCGTTGGACAGGTAGACCCTGGTGCCGCGCACGAGCACGTCCCCGGTTCCGTTGCCCCCGCCGATGTACTGCGCTGATGTGCCCGAGTACGCGTTCCCCGTGGGGGAGCCGGCCAGGTCGAAGCAGTTCGAGGACGAGTTCGGACCGTTGACGATGGTGCACACACCCGTCACCTGGCCCTCCGGCGAGAGCAGGGGCGCGAACGGCGTGCCGACCCCCACGATCGACCCGCCGGCGGACGAGTCCCTCGGCCAGCTCCCCGGGCACAGCGCGGATGTCCTGGTGTCGAAGCAGAAGGTCTGCCAGGTGCTGAAGTTGTTCTGCCCGACGCTGGCGAACACGAAGTCGCCGAAGGCCGCTGAGGTGAACGCGAACTCGTTGGTGACTCCCGAGTCGTAGAAGGTCGCTCCGGGACAGGCGGCGTTCGTCGACGTGAGGCAGACGAGGGCGGCCCTGCCGCCGCTGATCGCAGCGAAGTAGCGGTTGCCGTTGCGTGCGGGCATGCCTGTGCCTCCGATCTGCGCCGACCAGCTGCTGTTGTTGTTCGACTGCCCTGTGAGCGCGGTGTACCCGCAGCTGACGGGCGGCGTGACAGCGAGGTCGAGGCAGGCCATGCCGTTGCTGGAGTTGTCCAAGGGAGCGGCCAGCCAGTACAGGCGGTCCCCGACGAGCCAGGTTGCGCCTTGGATCGCCGTCTTTCCGGGGAACGACGTCCCGGTGCCGATCGCTGCGCCCACGGTCGCCGACCAGTACTGCACGTTGGCTCCTGGCGGCCATCCGGGGCAGATGCCGCCGTCGAAGCGGGCGCAGAAGACCACGGGGCCGGTGCGATGGTGATAGATCGTGTAGATCAGGCGCTTGTGCTCCACGACGCTGTAGCCGTCGCCGCCGGTGAGGGCGAGCGCGCCGACGGACGTCGGCGTCGGAAAGGTCGGCGACCGCTGCTCGGTCCCCGACGGCATGAGGCTCGACCGGTACCCGATGCCCGTGGGGGCGCTTCCGGCGGGCGGCGTACCGCTGGTCCATGCTCCGGTCGTCCGGTATTGCGGCACCAGGCTGCCCGTGCCCCCGCTGCGATCGGGCGGAAGCACGAGGGAGCCGGCTACATAAGCGCCGGCGGAGGTCAGCCCGTCGGTGAGGTCGACCGACGCGTCGCTCCCGGTCTCGTTCTGGTACGGCACCACCCACCTCACCGTGTCGCCGGGTGCCGCTGTCCCGGTGAGTGCGCCGCCCGGGGCATCAGACGAAGCCGCTCGTGAGCCGTTCTGGACGTCGGAGCCGGTGGTGGTGACGGTGGAGAACGCGGTGGTCGCCGCGTGCACCGACGACTGGGGCACGATCGCGAATGCGAGCAGCACCGCCGCGGCGGCGCCGGCGATCCACCCGACGACGGAACGTCGTGACGGATCGTCTTCGCGGTGGCGCATCGCCCGTGCCTCCCCGTGTGCAGAGTCGGAAGGGAGGCGATCGCCTCCACCCTCCTAGACGAGGTGGGAACGTGGTGTCTGACGTCAGCGGGGGGCCAATGACGTCATTACCTGTGACGTCAGTGCTCGGTGACGAAGTCGATGAGCTGCTCCACCCGGCCGAGCAGCTCCGGCTCGAGGTCGGAGTACGACCGCACCTGGCCGAGGATGCGCTTCCAGGCCCGGGCGATGTCCGCCTGCGTTTCGTGCGGAAGGCCGAGCGCTGCGCAGATCCCGTGCTTCCAGGGGACCGAGTGGGGGATCGTCGGCCACGCCTTCAACCCGACGCGCGCCGGCTTCACCGCCTGCCAGATGTCGACGTACGGGTGTCCGACCACCAGAACGTGCTGCCCGTACGGTCCGCGGGCCACCTGCTCGGCGATCCGGCTCTCCTTCGAGTTCGGCACCAGGTGGTCGACCAGTACCCCGATGCGGCGGTTCCGATCCGGCCGGAACTCCTTCACGATGGCGTCCAGGTCGTCCACGCCCTCGAGGTACTCGACCACGACACCCTCGACGCGCAGGTCGTCGCCCCACACCCGTTCGACGAGCTCCGCATCGTGCCGGCCCTCGACGAAGATGCGGCTCGCCCGCGCCACCCGGGCCTTCTGCTCGCCGACGCTGAACGAACCGGAGGCGGTCCGGGCGCGCCCGGCGGGAGCCGTCGACGGCGCGACCAGCCGGACCGGCTCGCCGTCGATCAGGAAGGACCCGCCCAGGGGAACACACGCTTCTTGCCGAAGTAGTCCTCCAGCTCGACGGTCTGCGCTTCGAGCCGGGTGACGGCTCCGCAGAACCCGGTCGCGGCCTCCTCGATGACGAGGTCCCTCACCGCTTCGACGGTCGGCACGGGCTTGCGCCCCGCGTTCCTCCAGTCACCGGCCAGCACATCGGATCCGTAGCGGTCGTCCATCACCCGAAGGAGGCTATGCGACCGGATGCGCGCCGCGTGGATGCCACGCGGACCGTTCGCGGAGCCGTCAGTCGAACACCCGCACCAGCCGCCACGACCGCTCCACCGCGTCGTGCCGGACGTCGAACACCAGCGCGGCGCCGTCGTCGCTGGTGCCCTGGAAGCGCCAGCCGCCGATCTCCCGCGGCAGGCTCCCGATCGCGTACCGGTGGGCGCCGAACGGACGCCACCAGGCGCAGACCTCCGCCCAGACCGTCGGCGTGTCCGAGACCCGGTACCGCGTCGCCCGCCAGACCAGCCTCGTCGGCACCCCGTCGTCGGTCGTCCACACGGCGACCGCCTCGTCGATCTCGGTCATGCAGCTCACCTCATCCATCGAACATATGTTCGAACACGAGTGTAGCCGCGAGCCGCCGACATCGCACCCCTCGGTCGCGCCGCGCTGCCATACTGACCTCTATGGCGGACTTCACGGATCCATCGAGCGCATCCCTGCGCCTCAGCAACGATGAGCGCGAGCGGGCTGTCGCAGCACTCCAGTCCCAGGCCGCGCAGGGGCGCCTCACCGACGAGGAGGCCCAGGCCCGCACGACGGCGGCGCGGGCGGCCGTCACTCGCGGCGACCTCGCTCCGCTCTTCGCGGACCTCCCCGGAGGCGTCCAGCTCGACCCGCACCCACGACCTCAGCTCCAGCCCGACCCGGCCGCGGCCTACCCCGGCCCGCAGCAGTACCCCGCACAACCGGATGCGCGGGCCTGGGACGGGAACGGACGCCGCGAGCCGGCCAGCCGTTGGGGACTGCTCGCGGTCTCGATCATCCCGTTCGTGTCGGTGATCCTGTTCTTCCTCACCGGGATGGTGTGGGGCTACCAGTACAGCTGGCTGTGGTTCCTGCTCATCCCGCTCGTCGGCGCGATCACCTACGGAACGGACGCCGGGCGCCGACGCTAGCGCCGGGCGTCAGCCGACGGTGGCGCCGAACAGCAGGCCGAGCAGGTACGTGGCCCCGGCCGCGCCGTAGCCGATCAGCAGCTGCCGGATCGCGCGCTTGAGCGGCGACGCCCCGGACAGGAGGCCGACGACGGCTCCGGTGCCGAGCAGCACGATGCCGACGAGCAGCGCAGAGACCACGATCGCCGCGGTGCCCGTGAGTCCGAACAGGAACGGCAGGATCGGGATGAGGGCCCCCGACGCGAAGAAGCAGAAGCTCGAGAGGGCCGCGCTCCAGCCCGTGCCGATCGCCTCGTGCTCGTCGTCGCCGTTCGTCGGCTGGATCGGGATGGGCGACGTCACCGCCTGGAGGCTCTGGAGCACCTCCCGCGCGTGCGACTCCGCCTCCTCGGTGGACATGCCGCGGGCGCGGTAGACCAGGGTGAGCTCGTTCGCGTCCACGTCGAGGTGGGGGAGTGCGGAGCCGGTGGCGGGGTTGGGCGTCGTCGCCTCGAGGAGTTCGCGCTGCGACCGCACCGAGACGTACTCGCCCGCACCCATAGACAGCGCCCCGGCGAGGAGGCCCGAGATGCCTGTGAGCAGGACCACGTGGGTCGGGACGCCGCTCGCGCTGATGCCGAGCACCAGGGCGAGGTTGCTGACCAGGCCGTCGTTGGCGCCGAAGACCGCAGCGCGGAAGTTGCCGGAGAGCCGCTGGCGGCCGCGGGCGGCGAGAGCGCGGACGACCTCCTCGTGCACCTGCTCGTCGGCGGCCATCTGCGGGGTGGCGTCGCGGTCGTCGGCGTAGGGGGAGCGCGCCTCCGCCCGCTGGGCCAGCGCCAGCACGAAGACGGAGCCGAAGCGGCGCGCGAGCCAGCCCAGCAGCCGGGTGCGGACGTCGCCGCGCAGCGGCTTGCCGGCCTGCGGCCCGAGGAGGTCGATCCAGTGCTGTTCGTGGCGACGCTCGGCCTCGGCCAGGGCCAGGAGGATGTCGCGTTCCTCGCCCTCGCGGCGGCTTGCGAGGTCGCGGTAGACCGCTGCCTCCGCGCGTTCGTCGGCGAGGTAGCGTCGCCACCTCTTGATGTCGGCGGGGCTCGGGGTGCGGGCTGCGATCGTCATCGACTCCAGTCTACCGGGGGTCGGGAAGCTGCACGTCGGCCGAGCCGTCGATGCCCAGCGCGGCAGCCGACCGCGTGAAGCGCTCGCCCCAGTCGGCTGCTGCGAGCACGGCCTCCTCGGGGCCGGAGATCCGGAAGGGGGCATCGACCGCTGCCAGGCCGAAGAGCGCCCACTCGGCGCTTTCGGCGGTGATCCGGACGGCGCTCGTGCCGTCGCCGTTGTCGTCGACCGTCGCCCAGCGGCCGAGCACGTCGACCACACGGTCGTGCGGGGCCTCGATCACCGCCTCGACGAGGAGCGGCTCGATGGCGGTGTGGAGGGACGCGCGAACGTACTCGGCCGCATCCTCGGCGGGGAGCGCGCGCGGGCGGAACCGGTGCCCGGTCGGCTTGGGCTCGGCGATGCGGTCGAGGCGGAAGCTGCGCCAGTCGAACCGGGTGAGATCGTAGGCGACGAGGTACCAGCGGCGTTCGATCGAGACCAGTCGGTGCGGCTCGACGGTGCGCGTGGAGGCCTGGCCGTCGCGTGCGACGTAGGCGAACTCGATCCGCTCCTCGTCGCGGCAGGCCTGCGCGAGCGCGGTGAGGACCCCCGCGTCGGCGGAGGGGCCGGGCCCGAGCGCGGTGGACAACGTGGTCATCCGGAGCGCGTCGACCCTGCGCCGCAGCCGTGGGGGCATCACCTGCACCACCTTGGCGAGCGCGCGCACGGAGGCCTCGTCGACGCCGGCGATCCCGCTCTGGGCCGCGGTGCGCAGCCCGACCGCGAGCGCGACGGCCTCGTCGTCGTCGACGACCAGGGGCGGCAGCGAGGCTCCGGCCGCCAGCTGGTAGCCGCCGGAGACGCCGCGCGTGGCGTCGACGGGATAGCCCAGGTCGCGCAGGCGCTCGACGTCGCGACGCAGGGTCCGCGGGGAGATGCCGAGCCGATCCGCGAGTTCGTGGCCGGGCCAGTAGCGGTGGTTCTGCAGGAGCGACAGGAGCTGGAGTGCTCGGGATCCGGTGCTTGCCATGGATCCATTGTGCCGGGCTTGCGGTCGGGTCCTGGCCGCTATGACCGCAATACCGGCATTACGGCGCGGACGCTGGTATCAGCGCTTCGGCACCTGGACGGGAGAGGGTCAGCACGGCTTCCATGATCCACGGCGACTCCTCCAGCGAGGCCTCAACGTCCCGGAGGTCGACCGCGACGTCGGCTTCGCGGTCGTTCCCGCGCAGGTCGATCGCGGCCACCAGGTAGAACCGCTCCGGCCCCACGTACTCGAGGTGCAGATACGTGACCTTCTCGACCTCGGGATGCTCGAGCAGCGCGGTCAGAGCCGCGTGCCACGCGCGGTCCGACCCGGGCTGGCCGACGAGGAACCGCCGGTTCCGCTCGATGAGCACGACGGCGACGACCGCGAGCAGCACCCCGACGAGGATGGAGCCCAGCGCATCCCAGAACGCGTTCCCGGTCAGCTCGTGCAGCAGCAGCCCGAGGAACGCGATCACCAGGCCGACGAGTGCCGCCGAGTCCTCGGCGAAGACGGCGCGCAGCGTCGGGTTCGAGGTCCGGAGGACGTGCTCGAACGTGTTCGTGCCCGCGTCTGACGCCTTCGCGTGCGCCTGCCGGTACGACTGGATGAACGAGACGCCCTCGAAGACGAAGGCGACGGCCAGCACGATGTAGCCGATGAGGTAGTTCGTGTCCTCCTCGTCGGAGGACAGGGCCGAGACGCCGTGCATGATCGACACGACCGCGCCGGCGGTGAAGAGCCCGACGGCCGCGAACAGGCTCCACACGTAGGCATCGCGTCCGTAGCCTCCCGGATGCGAGTCGTCCCGCGGCTTGGCGGCGGCGCGCTCGGCCTGGATGAGGAAGATCTCGTTGCCCGCGTCGGCCCACGAGTGCGCCGCCTCGGCCACGAGCGACGCCGAGCCGGTGATCACGGCGGCGAACGTCTTCGCGACGGCGACGAGGATGTTGGCGCCGAAGGCGAGCAGCACTGTGAACAGGCTGGACGACGAACGCTTCTCACCGGGCACAGCGACACCATAGCCCCGTCTCGCAAACGCAGCGCCGAGAACGCGGAAGGCCCCGGTCACTGTGAACTGATCACTGCGACCGGGGCCTTCGTCTGTGTCCGAGGGGGGACTTGAACCCCCACGCCCTATACGGGCACTAGCACCTCAAGCTAGCGCGTCTGCCATTTCCGCCACCCGGACAGGTGTTTCCGGCCTCCGGATCGCTCCAGCTGCCGAAGAAAGACGATAGCACGGTTTTCGCCCTCTCCCTCACTCCTCCACACACCCCGGGCGTGGCGGGGCGGGGGCGTGCGGCGCCCGGTAGCGTAAAGGGATGACCGACGAACTCCGTACTCCTGAGCCCGGGCTCGACGAGACCGCGATCATCGCGCGCGACCTCATCCGCTTCGACACCACCAACTACGGCGAAGGCCGGTCGAACGGCGAGGCGGACGCGGCGGAGTACGTCGAGGCGAAGCTGGCGGCGCTGGGGCTCGCGCCGCAGGTGTTCGAGTCCGATCCCGGCCGCGCGAGCGTGGTCGCCCGGGTCGAGGGCGCCGACCCCGGCAAGCCGGCCCTCGTGGTGCACGGACACCTCGACGTGGTGCCCGCCGACGCCCGCAACTGGACCGTCGACCCGTTCGGCGGCGAGATCAAGGACGGCCTGCTCTGGGGTCGCGGCGCGGTCGACATGAAGAACATGGACGCGATGATCCTGACCGCGGTCGGCGACATCCTGAGCGCGGGGAGCGGCCGGCGCGCGACCTCGTCGTGGCCTTCTTCGCCGACGAGGAGGACGGCGGCCGCCGCGGCTCGCACCACCTGGTGGACAACCATCCCGAGCTCTTCTCGGGTGCGACCGAGGCGATCAGCGAGGTCGGCGGCTATTCGATCGACCTGGCGGGGCGGCGCGCCTATCTGCTGCAGACCGGCGAGAAGTCGCTGGTCTGGATCAAGCTGATCGCGCGCGGACGCGCGGCGCACGGCTCCCGCCTGATCCGCGACAACGCGATCACGAAGCTCGCCGAGGCGGTCGTCACCATCGGTCGCGAGGAGTGGCCGATCCAGCTGACCGCGACCACGACGTGCCTCATCGGCGAGCTCGGCCGGCTCCTCGACGTCGACCCGCAGCGCGTCGGACCGGACGAGGTCGTGATCCGCACGGGCACCGCCGCGGGCTTCATACTGGCCACCTTGCGGACGACGACGAACCCCACGCTGCTGGAGGCCGGTTACAAGCACAACGTGATCCCGGACACCGCGGAGGCGCTCGTCGACATCCGCACGCTGCCGGGCGAGGAGGACGCAGTCCTCGCGCGCGTGCGGGAGCTCGTCGGAGACGACGTCGAGATCCAGGTCATGCATCGTGACATCGGCCTGGAGTCGGAGTTCGGCGGCGGCCTCGTCGACGCGATCACGAGTACCCTCAACCAGCACGACCCGGAGGCGCCGGTGCTGCCGTACCTGCTCTCCGGCGGTACGGACAACAAGGCGCTCAGCAAGCTCGGGATCACCGGCTACGGCTTCGCACCGCTGCGGCTACCCGCGGAGCTCGACTTCCCGGGCATGTTCCACGGTGTCGACGAGCGCGTGCCGCTCGACGCGCTAGTGTTCGGGAGGACCGTGCTGCGCGACCTCCTGCGCAGCTACTAGGCCCGCCCGTCCGCCACCGACCCCCGGGACCGACTACACGACCATGGAATTCATCAACGCCCTGATCCTCGGCTTCGTGCAGGGACTCACCGAGTTCCTCCCGATCTCGTCCTCTGCGCACATCCGCATCGTCGGGGAGCTGCTCGGCACCGGCGCCGACCCGGGCGCCCGCTTCACCGCGATCATCCAGCTCGGCACCGAGGCGGCCGTGCTGCTCTACTTCTGGCGCGACATCACGCGCATCGTCGCGCAGTGGTTCCGCGCGCTGTTCGGGCGCATCCCGCGCGACGACCCGGACGCCCGGATGGGCTGGCTCGTGATCGTGGGCAGCATCCCGATCGTGGTGCTCGGCCTGCTCTTCCAGAACCAGATCGAGACCGTCTTCCGCTCGCTGTGGATCGTCGCGACGACGCTGATCGTCTTCGGCATCCTCCTCGGCATCGCCGACTGGGTGGGCGCGAAGACGAAGCGGCTGCGGGAGCTGACCTGGGGCGACGGCATCATCTACGGCCTCGCCCAGTCGCTCGCGCTGATCCCGGGCGTGTCCCGGTCCGGAGGCACTATCACCGCCGGACTGTTCATGGGCTACCAGCGCCGCGCCGCCGCCCGGTACTCGTTCCTTCTGGCGCTGCCGGCGGTGTTCGGCAGCGGCCTCTACCAGCTGTACAAGGCGGTCAAGGAGCCGTGCACCCAGGCGCTCGCCCAGGCCGGCACCTGCACCGTCGAGGTGTTCGGACCGGTCGAGACGGCCGCGGCCACCGTCGTCGCGTTCGTGGTCGGGCTGCTCGTCATCGCCCTCTTCATGGGCTACATCTCGCGGCGCAGCTTCCTGCCGTTCGTCATCTACCGCATCGTGCTCGGTGTGGTGCTGATGATCCTGCTCGCCACCGGCGTGCTCCAGGCCTGAGCCGGGAGGGCGTCAGCCGCGGCGCGGGTCGTCGGGCGCGCGCCCGGCCGTCCCGCCGTCGCGGCCGTCGCCGCGCCGGCGCAGGTAGCGCTCGAACTCCTGCGCGATCGCCTCGCCGCTCGCCTCGGGCGAGTCGACGGTGTCGCGCGCCTGCTCCAGCTGCTGGATGTAGGACGCCATCTCCTCGTCGTCCGCGGCGAGCGCGTCGATCCCCGCCTCCCACGCGGCCGCCTCGTCCACGAGGGTCCCGCGGGGGATGGTCACGTCGACCAGCTCCTCCAGCTTGTCGATCAGCGCGAGCACCGCCTTGGGGCTCGGCGCGTTGTGCACGTAGTGGGGCACGGACGCCCAGATCATCATCGTGGGGATCCCCACGTCCTCCGCGCCCTCCGCGAGCGCGCTCAGGATGCCGACCGGCCCCTCGTAGGTCGACCGCTCCACGCCGAGCTCGGCGCGCACGGCGGCGTTGTCGCTGGAGGCGAAGACCGAGATCGGCCGCGTGTGCGGCACGTCGGCGAGCATCGCGCCGAGGAAGACGACCGCTCCGATGTCGGCGGCGAGCGCCACATCCATGATCTCGGCGGTGAAGCTGCGCCAGCTGCGGGACGGCTCGGTGCCGAGGAGCAGGAAGATGTTGCCCGCGTTGTCGCCGGTCACGGTGAGCTCCGCGTCGCCCGCGAGGTCCTCTCCCGTGCGCCCAGGAAGCGAGGGGCCGTACACGACGGCGGACGGCCAGATGAGCCGCCTGCGCCCGTCGTCGTCCGTCACCACGGGCCGGTTGAACTGGAAGTCGAAGTAGAGCTCGGGATCGACCTCGGCGATCGGCACCACCTCGAGTTGTTCCTTGAGCGTCTTCACCGCGCCGCTGGCCGCCTCACCGGCGTCGTTCCACCCCTCGAACGCCACCACGAGGATGCGGCCACCGAGGATGTTCTGTCCGTCAGTCACGAAGTCGTCCCTCGTCCTTCCCGGCGACCGGTCGGGCCGCCATCCCTCAAGGATAGGCCCGCCCCTGTCCCGATAGACTTGCCCGTTGTGACCGCGTCTTCCCCCCGCAGCGAACAGGCCCCCACGGTGTCCCATCCCGACGACGGCCTGCCCGCCGCCGTCCTCTGGGACATGGACGGCACCCTCGTCGACACCGAACCGTACTGGATGGCGTCCGAGCAGGAGCTCGTCGGCTCCTTCGGCGGCACCTGGACGCACGACGACGGTCTGCTGCTCGTGGGTCTCGGGCTGTGGAACTCCGCCGAGATCCTGCGTTCGCGCGGCGTCGCGATGGAGGCCGACGAGATCGTTCACTGGCTGACCGACCGCGTGCAGCGCAAGCTCGACGAGGAGGGCGTGCCCTGGCGTCCCGGTGCCCGGGAGCTCCTCGAGTCGCTGCGCGAGCGCGGCATCCGCACGGCGCTGGTGACCATGTCGGTGCGCCGGATGGCCGAGCAGATCGTGTCGCACATCCCGTTCGACGCGTTCGACGTGATCGTGAGCGGTGACGAGGTGGAGCAGCCGAAGCCGGCTCCGGAGCCGTACCTGCGCGCCGCCCGGCTGCTCGGGATCGATGCCGCCGACGCGGTCGCGATCGAGGACTCGCTGGTGGGCCTGGCGTCCGCCGTCGACTCCGGCGCCACCACGATCGGCGTGCCGCACATCGTCCCGCTGCCCGAGTCGGACGAGCACACCCTGTGGGAGTCGCTGGCGGGCCGCACCGCCGACGACGTGATCGCCGTGGCGCGGGCGCGCCGCGAGGAGGCCGGCCGATGAACGAGACGCGACGCAACTCCGGGCCGTTCCGCGTGGGCGACCGGGTGCAGCTCACCGGGCCGAAGGGCCGGATGAACACCATCACGCTCGAGCCGGGCAAGCTGTTCCACAGCCACCGCGGTGTGCTCGAGCACGACGCCATCATCGGGCTGCCCGACGGCTCGGTCGTCACGAACAACGCCGGCGTCGAGCACCTGGCGCTGCGTCCGCTGCTCACCGACTTCGTCATGTCGATGCCGCGCGGCGCCGCGATCGTCTACCCGAAAGACGCCGCCCAGATCCTCGCACTGGCCGACATCTTCCCGGGCGCGACCGTCGTGGAGGCGGGCGTCGGCTCCGGCGCGCTCTCCCTCTGGCTGCTGCGCGCGATCGGTCCGGAGGGCCGGCTGCTGTCGTTCGAGCGGCGCGAGGAGTTCGCCGACGTCGCCCGCGGCAACGCGGCCACCTTCCTCGGGGCCGATCCGGAGAACTGGACGCTGACGGTCGGCGACCTGCAGGACGCGCTCCCCGCGGCGGTCGAGCCCGGCTCGGTCGACCGCGTCGTCCTCGACATGCTCGCTCCGTGGGAGACGCTGGATGCGGTGACGACCGCCCTCAAACCGGGCGGCGTGGTCATCTGCTACGTCGCGACCGTGACCCAGCTGTCGCGCGTCGCCGAGGCCATCCGCGCGTCCGGCCACTACACGCACCCGCAGTCGAACGAGACGATGGTCCGCGGCTGGCACGTCGAGGGACTCGCGGTGCGCCCGGATCACCGCATGATCGCGCACACCGGATTCCTGCTCACCGCGCGCCGGCTGGCTCCGGACACGGTGCTCCCCGAGCTCAAGCGCCGGCCGTCCAAGTCCGACTACTCGGACGAGGACGTCGAGGCCTGGACGCCGGGCGCGCTGGGGGAGCGGCAGTCCAGCCCCAAGAGCCTGCGAAAGCGGATGCGCGAGGCCGCCGCGAGCGCCGATCTCGCCCGCGGGCGCGACGCGGATCACGACTCGGTCTCGGACTCCCCGGAGGCGGGCGAGGACACATCCGGCGTCCGTTAGCATGAACTGGCCGATCGCCAAGCCCCCGACTGAAAGAGAACCCGTGCGCAGAGTCACCATCGGAAGAACGTCCGCCGTCGTGGTCGCCGTCGGCCTGGTGGCCGCCGCGCTCACGGGATGCTCGTCCAACCCGAACGCGGACTGCGGCACGGCGCTCCCGTCGGGCGGCGCCTCCCAGCTCGTGGAGGCGACCGGCAAGATCGGCTCGAAGCCGGACATCACAGTGCCCGCCCCCGTCGACACGACGAAGTCGGAGCGGACCATCATCAGCGAGGGCACGGGCGAGCCGGTCCACAAGGGGCAGGTCGTCGAGATCCAGTACACGCTGCTGGACGGCAAGACCGGCGAGGTCCAGCAGAGCTCGGTCGGCACCGGCGACTCCTACCCGCTGGCGCTCAGTTCGAGCAACAGCACGGTCGCGACGCTGAGCAAGGGTCTGCAGTGCGCTCCTGTCGGCTCGCGTGTCGCGGTCGTCATCTCCCCGAAGGACGCGGGCGGCGATGCGACCGGCAGCTCCGGCATCTTCGTGGTCGACATCCTGAAGGCCTACCTGTCGCAGGCGAACGGCGCCGTGCGTCCCTCCGCTTCGGGCTTCCCGACCGTCGTCCTCGCGCCGACCGGCCAGCCGGGCATCACCATCCCGTCGTCCGGGTCGGCGCCGAAGTCGATCCGCAGCGAGGAGCTGAAGGCGGGCGACGGCGCGACGGTCACCGCCAAGTCCGACGCGATCCTGCACTACACCGCCGTCGGCTGGGAGAACAAGAACGTCGTGCTGTCGAGCTGGCAGTCCGGCTCGCCCGACCTCGTGTCCATCGGCACCGGTCAGAGCCAGCTCAACCAGGCGCTGCCGCAGAGCGTGCTGAAGCAGCTGGTGGGCAAGAAGGTCGGCTCGCAGGTCGTCGTCGAGGCGCCCGCCGACGGGCAGGTCCCCGCCGCCGCCTGGGTGGTCGACATCCTGGGGATCCGCTAGCCGCTCGGACTAGGATGGACGGGTGTCCCGTTCCTCCTCCTCGCCCGCGCGCGTCCCGGTCGAGGAGCGCCTGTTCAGCCTGGTGCTGGCGCTGCTCGCGACCGAGAACGGGCTGACCAAGAGCGAGATCCTCTCGACGGTCCAGGGCTACCGCCAGCGGTACGAGCCGCACGGCGACAACAGCAGTCTCGAGCGCCAGTTCGAGCGCGACAAGGACGACATCCGCGAACTCGGCGTCCCGCTCGAGACGGTGGAGGCGCCCGAGGCGGCGGGCAACAACCAGCTGCTGCGCTATCGCATTCCCAAGGGGGCATACGACCTCCCGTCCGACGTCAGCTTCTCGCCCGAGGAGCTCACGCTCCTGGGGCTCGCCGCCGCCGTCTGGCGCGAGGGGTCGCTGTCGGGGGAGTCGCGCCGTGCGCTCATGAAGCTGCGTTCGCTCGGCGTCGAGGCCGACGACCCGGTGGTCGGCTATGCGCCCCGCCTGCGCGTGCGCGAGAGCGCGTTCGAGCCGCTCAGCCAGGCGCTGGAGCGGCACGTCATGGTGCAGTTCCCGTACCTCAAGCCCGGCGAGAGGGACTCCCGGCAGCGCACGGTCGCGCCGCTCGCGCTCGTCCAGCACCAGGGCCGTTGGCACCTGCAGGGCATCGACCAGGAGGCCGGCGCGTCTCGCACCTTCCTGCTGTCGCGCATCGTCGGCGCGGTCAAGCTGACCTCGCGCGTGTTCGACCCGGAGCAGTACCGGGTCGCGGGTGAGGCGTTCGCCGAGCGGGCGCTGCTGGAGCTCGAGCGCATCTGGGAGTCGAACGTCGCCACGATCGAGGTCACCGCGGGCACGGACGCGGCCACGCGGCTCGGCAAGCGGTACGGCGACGCGGTGCCCGTCGGCGCAGAGGGCGAGCCGGTGCGGCTCACCGTGAACTTCTCCGACAGCAACATCCTCGCCGACCAACTGGCGTCGTTCGGGCCCGAGGTGCTGGTCATCGCACCGCCGGAGCTCCGCGAGCAGGTGCTGCAGCGGCTGGAGGCCGTGGTCGTCGCGCACGGCGGTACCGATGTCGAGGAGTCCCATGGCTGAGCGCCGCAAGCCGATGCAGGCGCAGGACAAGCTGGCGTTCCTGCTCGCGCTCGTCCCGTACCTGATGGACCGCGACCGCGTGAGCGTCGCCGAGGCCGCCGAGCACTTCGGCGTGGAGCAGGAGCAGCTGCGCGACGCCGTGCGGCTGATCGCCGTGTCCGGCATCCCGGGCGAGACCAACGCGTACCAGCCCGGCGACCTGTTCGACATCGCCTGGGACGATTTCGAGGACAACGACCAGATCGTGCTGACGCACCAGGTCGCGATCGACGATTCGCCGCGCTTCTCGGCCCGTGAGGCGGCAGCGCTGATCGCCGGCCTCCAGTACCTCACGGCGCTGCCCGAGAACGCGGACCGCGACGCGATCGGCTCCCTCATGGCCAAGCTCGCCCGCGGGGCGTCGGCCGCGCCGAGCCAGCTCGCGGTCGCCCGCTCGGAGACGGACGACGCGCTCGCGACCATCCGCGACGCCGTCATAGCGGGCGTCCAGGTGGAGTTCGACTACCTCAGCTCGCGCGGCGAGCGGGAGCGGCGCCGCGTCGACCCGTTGCGCATCGAGTCCGTCGACCAGGACTGGTACCTGCGCGGCTGGGACCACCTGCGCACCGCCATCCGCACCTTCCGGCTGGACCGCATCGACGACCTCGTCGCCACCGCCGAGCCGATCACGTACCGGCCGGGCGACGTCAAGCTGCCCGAGACGCTGTTCACCGGAACCGACGAGGACCAGCTGGTGACGGTCGAGGTGTCGGCGTCGGCCATCCCGCTCATCGAGGACTACATCCCCGAGGGAGCGGCACGCGAGGAGCGCGGGGGAGTGATCCGCACCAGCGTGCGCGTCGCCCACTTCCACGGGCTGAAGCGCCTGGTCGCCGGTCTCTCCGGTGTGCTCACCGTGCTCGACCCGCCCGAGGCGCGGCAGGTCGTGGCCGGCTGGGCGCAGGCCGGCGTCGACCGCTACCGCTGACCCCTGCGGCGGCCCGCGGCACGCGCCCGCTAGGCTGGGCGCATGCCCTGGTGGTCGTGGCTGGTGATCTGGACCGTGCTCGTGCTCGGTCTGCTGGGCATGCTCGCGTTCTTCGCGTGGTGGCTGTTCCGCAAGGTGGTCGCCGCGGGTCGCGAGGCCGCCGCCCTCATGGAGAAGGCCGAAGTGCTGTCGCGCCGCGCCGACGAGCTGCACGAGCGCTTCGAGCCGGCCGTCCTGGCCGATGCCGACGAGCTCCGCGCCGAGCGCGAGGACGAGCGCACCCGGCGCGCCTATGCCCGGCAAGCTCGCAGGGATGCGCGGGTCCGGCGCGGTAGACTACTGGTCGATGTGGATCCGGCGACGGTTCCGGATCGCTTCGCCCACCTTTTGAGAAGGACCTGATCTCATGTTCGCAGGACTGACCGGATGGCATCTGCTCATCATCCTCGCCGTGATCCTGCTGCTCTTCGGTGCGCCCAAGCTCCCGGCCCTCGCCAAGAGCATCGGCCAGTCGATGCGCATCTTCAAGGGCGAGGTCGACGAGCTGAAGAAGGACGGCAAGGACAACGCGTCCGACACGCCCGCCGACGGCACCCAGAACGCGACGCCGGCCCCCACGGTCGCTCCCGCGCCGGTCGACCCCTCGACCGAGCCCAAGCCGAAGTCCTAACGCCGTGGCCTCCACAAAGCGAGGCAAGAACCGCGAAGGACGGATGACGCTCGCCGAGCATTTCGTCGAGCTTCGCAAACGCCTCTTCCGCTCCGCCCTGGCGCTGCTGGTCGGCTCCGTCGTCGGCTGGTTCCTGAGCGGCTACGTGATGGATGCCCTGCGCGGCCCCATCACCGAGATCGCGAAGCAGCAGGACCGCGTCGCGACGCTGAACTATGACAGCATCACGGGCGCGTTCGACCTGAAGATGCAGGTCGCGATCACCATCGGCGCGATCATCTCGAGCCCGGTCTGGCTGTACCAGATATGGGCGTTCTTCGTCCCCGCGCTGACGCGGAGGGAGCTCAAGTACGGCTTCGGGTTCTTCTTCACCGCCGTGCCGCTGTTCATCGCGGGAGGCGTGACCGGCTGGCTCCTGGTGCCGCACATCGTGACCCTGCTGACGAGCTTCGCTCCCGCCCCGGACACCGCGATCATCGGGGCAAAGACCTATTTCGACTTCATCCTGAAGCTGGTGATCGCGGTCGGGATCGCGTTCGTTCTCCCGGTGTTCCTCGTGCTGCTGAACTTCGTCGGGGTGCTGAGCGCGAAATCGATCATCGCGTCCTGGCGCTGGGCGCTCATCCTGATCGCCCTGTTCACCGCGATCGCGACCCCGGCCGCCGACGTACTGTCGATGTTCCTGCTCGCGATACCGATGGTGGGGCTGTACTTCGCGGCCTACGGCGTCGCGTGGGTACACGACCGTCGCGCCGCCAAGGCCGCGAACCGGCTGGAGGCCGAGCTCGCCGCCTGATGCGGGCCCCGCTGACGACAGGCATAGGCTGGTGGGGTGACCGACCAGACGCTCTCGCCGGCGGAGCGGTACGCCGCCTCCCGCGACCGGGCCCGCCAGCCCCTGCTCGAGACCTTCCGCGAGGGCCTGCGGTTCGATCTCGACCCGTTCCAGCGTGAGGCGTGCGCCTCCCTCGAACGCGGACGCAGCGTCCTCGTCGCCGCTCCCACCGGCGCGGGCAAGACGATCGTCGCCGAGTTCGCCGTGTTCCTGGCGATGCGCGAGGCGAATGCGAAGGTCTTCTACACGACGCCGATGAAGGCGCTCAGCAACCAGAAGTTCCAGGAGTTCGTCGAGGCGTACGGACCCGAGTCCGTCGGCTTGCTCACCGGCGACACCAATATCAACTCGCACGCCCGTATCGTCGTCATGACGACCGAGGTGCTGCGCAACATGCTCTACGCCGACTCCGACCTCCTCGGCGACCTCGCCTACGTGGTCATGGACGAAGTGCACTACCTGGCCGACCGGTTCCGCGGGGCGGTGTGGGAGGAGGTCATCATCCACCTGCCGTCGGAGGTGCGGATGGTGTCCCTCAGCGCCACCGTGTCCAACGCGGAGGAGTTCGGCGACTGGCTGCAGGCGGTTCGCGGTGACACCGACGTGGTGGTGTCGGAGGAGCGTCCCGTGCCGCTCGAGCAGCACATCCTGATGCGCTCCAAGCTGATCGACCTGTTCGACTCGTCGGGGCTCGCGGCCACGAACCGCGTCAATCCGGAGCTGGTGCAGATGGCGCGCTACGGCGGCCGCGTGCTGAGCAGCCGCCAGATGCGGGATGTGGGCCGCTACCACTCGAAGGGCGGTCGGCCCGACAGCTTTCGGATGAACCGCGCCGACCTCGTCGCGCTGCTCGACGACCGCAATCTGCTGCCCGCCATTTTCTTCATCTTCAGCCGCAACGGTTGCGACGCCGCGGTCAACCAGGTCCTGCGCGCCGGCGTGCGGCTGACCGAGCAGCACGAGCGCGAGGAGATCCGCGCCATCGTGGAGGAGCGCTGCCGCACCCTCCTCGACGAAGACCTGGCCGTACTCGGCTACTGGGAGTGGCTGGAGGGCCTGGAGCGCGGGGTCGCCGCCCATCACGCGGGGCTGCTGCCGGCCTTCAAGGAGGTCGTGGAGGAGCTGTTCCGGCGCAAGCTCGTCAAGGTCGTGTTCGCGACCGAGACCCTGGCGCTCGGCATCAACATGCCCGCGCGCACGGTCGTGCTCGAGAAGCTGGAGAAGTTCAACGGCGAGGCGCGGGTCCCGATCACGCCGGGGGAGTACACGCAGCTCACCGGACGCGCGGGGCGGCGCGGCATCGACGTCGAGGGGCACTCGGTCATCCAGTGGGAGGACGGGCTCGACCCGCAGTCGGTCGCCTCGCTGGCCTCCCGTCGCAGCTACCCCCTGAACTCGAGCTTCCGACCGACGTACAACATGGCGGTCAACCTGATCGACCAGTTCGGCCGGGTTCGGACCCGCGAGATCCTGGAGTCGTCGTTCGCGCAGTTCCAGGCCGACCGCGCGGTGGTCGACCTCGCCCGGAAGGCGATGCAGCAGGAGCAGTCGCTCGCCGGGTACGAAGAGGCGATGACCTGCCACCTCGGCGACTTCAAGGAGTACTTCGCGATCCGCCGCGAGCTGACCGACCTGGAGCGCAAGGGCTCCCGCATCGAGTCGGCGTCCAACGAGGAGCGCGAGAAGCGGCAGCGTCAGCTGGCCGCTCTGCGCAAGCGGATGAAGGACCACCCGTGCCACCGCTGCACCGAGCGCGAACAGCATGCCCGCTGGGCCGAGCGCTGGTGGAAGCTGAAGCGCGACACCGACCGGTTGCGGGCGCAGATCCAGTCCCGTACCGGGGCCGTCGCGAAGGTGTTCGACCGCGTCTCCGACGTGCTCCTCGAACTCGGCTATCTGACCGAGGAGGACGGCGAGACGGCGCTCACCGTGCACGGCCGCACCCTCAAGCGCATCTACGGCGAGCGGGACCTCCTCGTCGCCGAGTGCCTGCGCCGGGGCGTCTGGAAGGACCTGGATGCGCCCGGCCTCGCGGCGATGGCGTGCGCGCTGGTATTCGAGCCGCGCCGCGATGAGGGGCTGGCCAGCGAGCGCACGCTGCCGCGCGGCGCGTTCCGTCCGGCACTGGAGAAGACCACCACCCTCTGGAGCAAGCTGGACGACCTGGAGCAGGACCACCGCCTCCCGGGCAGCGAGCCGCCGTCGACCGCCATCTCCCTCGCCATGTGGATGTGGTCGCGCGGCTCCGGGCTGGACGCGGTGCTCCGCGAGGCGGACATGGCGGCCGGCGATTTCGTCCGCTGGACCAAGCAGACGATCGACCTTCTCGACCAGCTCTCGCTCGTAGCGCAGGGCAACGTGGGTCGCGTCGCGCGGCAGGCGCTGGAGTCGATCCGGCGCGGCATCGTCGCCTACTCGTCCGTGGCGTAGCCTGAGCGGCGCCCACGGCCGGATGCCATAAGCTCTCCCTTCGTGCACATCCTCCCGCGAGCCCCGCTTCCGCTCTGGCTCGCGGTGATCGTGGCCGCGACCGCCGGGCCGGTGCTCGATGCGGGATTCCCGGCGCTCGACTGGTGGCCGTTCACCTTCATCGGGATCGCGATGGTGCTGCTGGCCCAGCGCGGGCGGCGGGCGGGTTCGGCGTTCCTTGTCGGGTTCGTCGCGGGCGAGGCGTTCTACCTGGTCCACGTCGCCTGGACGGCGCTGTACCTCGGCCCGCTGCCGTGGATCGCGCTCTCCACCCTGGAGGCGCTGTTCTGGGGCGTCGGCGGCATCCTGATCACCCTCGCGTACCGCTGGGTCCCGCGCGCGTTCCCGACCCGGCTCGGGAGGCTCGGACTGCTGCCGGTGGTCATCGCCGGGCTCTGGGTGCTGCGGGAGTTCGTGACCGGCACCTGGCCGTACGGCGGGTTCTCGTGGGGACGCGTGGCCGAGTCCCAGTCGACGAGTCCGCTCGCGCCCCTGGTCGCGTGGCTGGGCATCTCGGGCCTCAGCTTTACCATGGTCTGGCTGGTGGCGTTCCTGATCGAGCTCGACGGAACTGTGGATGTTCGCAGGAGCTCCCGTGCTTTCCTCGCCGGTATCGCCATCGTCCTGCTGTTCGCCATCCCGGCGTGGCCTGCGACGACGAACGGCACGACGCGCATCGCGGCCGTGCAGGGCAACGGGCCGGCCGGGTACTTCGACAACGCTCCGCCCGGCGCCGTCTTCGACACCCAGGTGACCGAGACGCTGCGGATCCCGGCGGCGCAGACGACCGGCGGCAAGAAGGTCGACATGGTGGTGTGGCCCGAGGGATCGGCGCTGCCCGACCCGACGCGCGACCCCGACACCGCCGCCATCCTGGATGCCCTCAGCCGCAAGCTCGGCGCTCCCTTCATCGTCGGCACGATCACCCAGCGCGACGACAGGCTCTACAACACCTCGCTGCAGTGGGAGGCCGGGAAGGGGGCCGTCGACTACTACGACAAGAAGCATCCCGTGCCGTTCGGCGAGTACGTGCCGGACCGCGCGTTCTGGCGGCCCTTCGCTCCCGACCTCATCGACCTGATCGGCCGCGACTACACGCCGGGGACGCGGGACAACGTCTTCGACGTGGGCGGCGTGCGCGCCGGCATCTCGATCTGCTTCGACATCGTCGACGACCAGCTGCTCACCGACATGATGCACGGGGGAGCGCAGGTCATCCTGGCGCAGACCAACAACGCCGACTTCGGACAGACGGACGAGAACCAGCAGCAGCTCGCGATCGCGCGGCTGCGCGCCATCGAGTCGGGGCGGTCGCTGGTGAACATCTCGACGGTCGGCAGCAGCCAGATCGTCGGACCGGACGGGCGGACGATCACCGCGATCGCGCCGTTCAAGCCGGGGCACATGGTCGCGGATGTGCCGCTGGGGACGACCACCACGCCGGCGACCCTGCTCAGCCGGGGGATCGAATTCCTCGTCGCCGGCCTCGGCCTGTTCGGGCTCCTGGTCGCGTTCACCGGGCGGCGCGGGACGCCGGCGTCTCCGGTTCCGCCGCTGGAATGAGAAAGCCGCCCTCACCCGGAGGTGAGGACGGCTTCCCGGTGCAGCGGCTCAGGCGCTGTGCTTGCGCTCGCTGGTGCCGCGACGGGCCCGCAGGTACTGGAGGCGCTCCTCCAGGAGCTCCTCGAGCTCGGCGCGGGTACGGCGCTCGAGCAGCATGTCCCAGTGGCTGCGCGGCGTCTTGACGTCGGTGTGGTCGACCTCGACGGGGGTGTCGTTGACCAGAAGGCGGGCCTCATGCCCGCAGTGCTTGCACTCCCAGGTGTCGGGTGCCTCGGCCTCTGCGGAGAAGACCATTTCGGTCTCCTGCCCGCAGACGGTGCACAGGTAGGTGTAACGGGAACGCGGAGAGTAGACGACGCCTTCTTCGCTCTGTAGGCTCTGGGCGCCGAGTCTCATTCCGCGCAAGCTGCGATCTGCCATTGTGTGGTTCTCCTCTATGCGCGCGAATCCTCACAGTTATAAACCGTCAAGCTGGGGATTCTCTTTCCGGAGGAGCCGTTCTCCCAGTGGCCTCACAGAGTCAGCGGCGGGCGTCCACGACCCGGCGCAGCACGTCGCAGCGGTCGGTCACGATGCCGTCGACGCCGAGATCGAGCAGGCGGATCATGTCGTTCGGCTCGTTCACCGTCCACACGTGCACCTCGGCCCCGGCGGCGTGGATGCGGTCCACCGTGAGTCGGGTGACGATCCGCAGAGGCCCGCGCCGCTCGGGCACCTGCACGGCCACGAAGCCGCGCAGCGCGTGCCGGACGGCCGGGTTCACACCGGTCTTGGCCCCCAGCAGCACTGGCACGAACTCCGAGACAGCGGGGGAGGAAGCGACGCCGGGGAGCTGATCCGTCACGGCCTTCCTCCGTTCAGAGGAGAAGCTGGTGATGAGCACCCGGTCGGTGGCCCTCACGGCTCGGATGACATCGACGGCCGGGGCGGCGGCGCGCGCGTCCTTCACGTCGATGTTGAAGCGCGCCTGCGGAAACGCGTCGAGGGCCTCTGCGAGCGAGCAGAAGCCCTGCCCGTGGCCGAGCTCGATGCGTCGCAGCTCCGGCATCGTCAGCTGCGCGACCGGGACGCTGCGCCCAGCCACCCGCGCGAGGTCAGGGTCGTGCGCGATCACCGCCACCCCGTCGGCCGAGGCCTGGATGTCGGTCTCGACGTGCGTCGCACCGGCCGTCAGGGCGCGCGCGAACGCCAGTAGCGTGTTCTCGGGCGCTTCGAGTGCCAGACCGCGGTGCGCGATGATGCGCGGCGGCCGTCCGTCCAGGAAACTCACGGAGTCGGTGCGGAGGCGGGTGGTGTCGGCGGTGCGGGAGGAGCGGGCGGCGCGGCGGTCTCGGCATCATCGGCCGGAGCCGCAGCCGCCGCATCGACCGGTCCGCCGGTGCGAGGCGCCCCGGCCTGGCCGAACGCCGTCCCGATGCCCTTCAGCGCCTCCGTCAGCTCGCTCGGGATGATCCACAGCTTGTTCGCCGGGCCTTCCGCGAGCTTCGGGAGCGTCTGCAGGTACTGGTACGCGAGCAGAAGGTTGTCCGGATTGCCCTGGTGGATGGCGCCGAACACCGTCGTGATCGCCTGCGCCTCGCCCTCGGCGCGCAGCACCTGGGCCTTCGCGTCGCCCTCCGCGCTCAGGATCGCGGCCTGCCGACGACCCTCCGCGTTGAGGATCTCGGACTGCTTGGTGCCCTCGGCCGTCAGGATCACGGCGCGGCGATCACGCTCGGCGCGCATCTGCTTCTCCATCGAGTCCTGGATGGAGAGCGGCGGTTCGATCGCCTTGAGCTCGACGCGCGCCACCCGGATGCCCCACTTGCCGGTGGCCTCGTCGAGGACGACGCGCAACTGCCCGTTGATGTTGTCGCGGCTCGTCAGGGCCTCTTCGAGGTTGAGCCCGCCGACCACGTTGCGGAGCGTGGTGGTGGTGAGCTGCTCGACCGCGCCGAGGTAGTTGGCGATCTCGTAGGTCGCGGCGCGCGCGTCGTTCACCTGGAAATAGACGACCGTGTCGATCGAGACGACGAGGTTGTCCTCGGTGATCACGGGCTGCGGCGGGAAGGAGACCACCTGCTCGCGCATGTCGATGAGAGGGCGGACCTTGTCGATGAACGGCACCACGACGTTGAGGCCCGGCATGAGCGTCCTGTGGTACCGGCCGAGCCGCTCCACCACCCCGGCGCGAGCCTGCGGGATGATCCGGATGGAACGGAACAGTGTGACCAGCACGAAGATCGCGATGATCAGGATGATCACGCTGACGACGATGGTCAGGACGAGCTGGCTCGTATCGTTCACGGTGCGATCCTCTCGGTCAGGCCGTCGGCGCCTGCGGAGACCGGCGCGGGCGCGACGACGGCGGTCGCGCCCTCGATCGAGACGACGACCACGTGCTCGCCGGGGACCAGCTCCGGGGGAGCGGCGGAGGCGATGCGCGCGGTCCAGGTCTCGCCGACCTGCAGCTTGACCAGCCCCGAGGTGCGGGTGACCGTCGAGACGACCACCCCGCCCATCCCGATCAGCCGGTCGACGTTGCTCTTGGCCGGGTCGCCGCCGCGCTTCAGCGCGTGCAGCAACGGCGGCCGGATGAAGAAGATGAGGACGACCGAGAGGATGGCCGCGATGAGCAGCTGCAGCCACCAGGGCGCCCCGAAGAGGCCGGAGAGCAGCCCGCCGAGGCTGCCGACGGCGATCATCAGGAAGACGAAGTCGAGCGTCAGCATCTCGATGATCACGAAGATCAGAATGAGGACCAGCCAGACGATCCAGGCGAAGGACGTGATGTCCATGACGTCCCCCTTTCGCTCCTTGGTATGACCGTACCAGCGTCCGCCGACGCCGCGTCGGACGCACTTGGTAGTCTCAGGATGCTAGACATCGACGCCGAGGAGTTTTCGTGGCCAACCCCCCTTTCCCTGGTTCGCTGACGGGCAAGCGCGCCCTCGTGACCGGTTCGTCCCGCGGTATCGGCGCCGACACCGCGCAGTACCTCGCAGAGGCCGGCGCGAGCGTCGTCATCAACTACCGCAACAAAGAGGCGCGGGCGCAGAAGCTCGTGGCCGCCATCGAGGAGCAGGGCGGGACGGCCCTCGCCGTCGGCGCCGACTTGACCGACCCCGAGTCGGTTGCGGCCATGTTCCGGACGGTCGAGCAGGCCTGGGGCGGGCTCGACATCCTCGTGCTCAACGCTTCCGGCGGCATGGAGTCGGGCATGGCCGAGGACTACGCCATGCAGCTCAACCGTGACGCGCAGGTGAACACGCTGACCGCCGCCCTCCCGCTGCTCGGCGAGGGCTCGCGTGTGGTGTTCGTCACCAGCCACCAGGCGCACTTCATCAAGACGACCCCGACGATGCCCGAGTACGAGGCCGTCGCGGTGAGCAAGCGGGCCGGCGAGGACGCGCTGCGCGCCCTCCTGCCGACGCTCGCCGAGAAGGGCGTCGAGTTCGTCGTCGTCTCGGGCGACATGATCGAGGGCACCATCACGGCGACCCTCCTCAACCGACTGAACCCGGGCGCGATCGACGCGCGCAAGGAGGCCGCGGGCCGTCTGTATAACGTGAGCGAGTTCGCCGCCGAGGTGGCCGCGGCGGCGGTGGAGCCGGTGCCGGCCGACCACACCCGTCTCGTCGGCGACGTGTCCAGCTTCACGCCGATCGTGGAGTCGGAGCTGACGGAGGGTCGCGGCGAGTGAAGGCCGCCGACCTCGACCTGCTCGTCGGCGTCTCCACGCCGACCGTCCACCCCGGAGGCGGCCGCGCCGTCGTGTCCATCACGCATCCGTCGCTGTCCGCGGACGCCGCGGTCGGGCAGTTGTGGACCATCCCGCTCGGCGGCCACGCGGCGCCCAAGCTGCTGACCCGCGGCTTCCGCGACACCGCACCGCGCTTCTCGCCGGACGGCCGTCTGCTGGCGTTCCTCCGTGCCGAGCCGAAGCGGCCGCCGCAGCTCCACGTCGTCGACGCCGCCGGCGGAGAGCCGGTCGCGGTCACCGACCGCACGCTGGGCGTGACCGAGTTCGACTGGGCGCCGGACGGGCGCAGCCTCGCGTTCGTCAGCCGGGAGCCCGAGCAGGGCCGCTACGGCACGGTCGAGGGGATCGACCCGAACGGGGAGCCTCCACGTCGGATCGACACCCTGAAATATCAGGCCAACGGTCTCGGCTACACGATCGACCGGCACGCGCACGTGTTCGTGGTCGCCGTCCCGGATGTGTGGTCGGCGCCGACACCGGCTCCGGTCCCGCTGCCCGACGGGTCCAGCGACCCGGCACCGACGGTCGCCGAGCCGCGGCAGCTGACCGATGGACCGTACGACGACGGCTCGATCTCGTTCTCGCCGGACGGCAGCAGGATCGCGTTCGTGTCGGCGCGGCACGCCAGCCGCGACGCCGACCTGCGCTCGAACGTCTTCACCGTTCCCGTCGAGGGCGGGGAGCCGCGCGACCTGACCGGCCCGCACGGCTCGTACAGCGTCGTCGACGCGCAGTATGCGAAGAACGGCGTCCTGTTCTTCACCGCGCAGGACGTGGGGGAGAGCGGCCGCGACTTCGTCGCCCGCAACACCGCGCTGTACGTCATCGACGGCGAGGGCGCCGTGCCGCGCATCCTGACCGACCCCGAGACGGTGGACTTCACCGAGTCCGGCATCGCCGCCTACGGCGACGACGCCGTGCTCCTGGTCGACCGCCGCCGCGGCGCTCTCGTGCTCACCGAGGTGGACGCGTCGGGCGCGCTGCGCACGCTGACCGACGACCAGACCGTGGTGGGCGGCGCGGGCGTCGCGGACGACACCATCGTCGTGAACTTCGCCGACGCCCGCACCGCGGGCGACGTCGCCCTCGTCGACGGCGACCGCCTGCACCGGCTCACCGACCTGTCGGCGCCGCTTCGCGGCAAGGGCGTCCTCCCTCCTCAGGAGCTGACGGTCACCGGCCGCGACGGCTACCCGATCCACGGCTGGGTCGTGGTGCCGGAGGGGGAGGGGCCGCATCCCGTGCTCCTCAACATCCACGGCGGACCGTTCGCGTCGTACACCGGTGCGTTGTTCGACGAGGCGCAGGTCTACGCCGCCGCGGGCTACGCCGTGGTCATGTCCAACCCGCGCGGCTCGGCCGGCTACGGGCAGGAGCACGGCCGGGTCATCCGCCAGAAGATGGGAACCGTCGACCTGAACGACGTGCTCGACTTCCTCGACGGCTCCATCCAGCAGGTCGCGGGTCTCGACGGCGAGCGGGTCGGCATCATGGGCGGCTCGTACGGCGGCTACCTCACCGCGTGGACGATCGCGCACGACCACCGGTTCGCGGGCGCGATCGTGGAGCGCGGCTTCCTCGACCCCGACGCCTTCGTCGGCACGAGCGACATCGGCAGCTTCTTCGGCGACGAGTACACCGGCACCGATCCGGAGCTCATGCGCTCGCAGAGCCCGCAGGCCGTGGTCGACCAGGTGCGCACGCCGACGCTGGTGCTCCACTCGTCCGCCGATCTGCGCTGCCCGCTGGGCCAGGCCGAGCGCTACTACGCGGCGCTCAAGCGGCGGGGCGTCGAGACCGAGCTCGTGATCTTCCCGGGCGAGGACCACGAGCTGAGCCGGAGCGGCCGGCCGCGGCACCGCAAGCAGCGGTTCGACATCATCCTGGCCTGGTGGGCCGACCACCTGCCCAGCCGCAGCAACCACCGCTGAACCGCGGAACGGCCCCGCTCGAGTCATTCGAGCGGGGCCGTTCCGGTTGCCGGGGCGTTACGCGACGCGCTGCGCCGCCGGGGCGGAGTCCGTCGCCTTCAGCGCGTCACGTCCGAACGTGAACGCGCGGACGATGCCGATGATGCCGAGCACGATGAGCGCGATCGCGGCGAACAGCAGCAGCACCGCCGCGGACGACACCGGCAGGAACAGCACGACGATGCCGGCGAGGATGCTCAGGATGCCGAACGCGATCGACCATCCCGAGTTGGGGGAGCGGCCGGCCTCGGCCAGCGCCATGACGCCCTCGATGATCCATCCGACGCCGATGAACGCGACGGCGAAGATCACCAGCGTGACCGCGGCGGTCGTGACGTTCTTGAGGGCGAGCACGCCGACGAAGATCAGCAGCACGCCGAGGATGATGTTGAGCGCCCGCGAGCCGCCGCTCATCCCTCGGCTGAAGATGCCGACGCCGAGACGCAGAACGCCGGCGACGAGGAAGTAGATCCCGAGGAAGATCGCGAGCACGGCGATGGTCTTCTCGGGCCAGAACAGAAGCACGATCCCCAGAATCAGTCCGACGGCGCCGCTGATGCCCAGCGCCGTGCGGATCGCGTTGATAGCGGAGCGCGTCATGTGACGGGCATCCAGGGAGAACTCGTGCAGCATCGGATCGGTGGGGTCGGTGGCGCTCATGGCTTCATCCCTTCGCGATGGCGGCCGCCGAGGTGGCGGCTGCTGCTGACATTAGCGCCCGGGGAGGCCCGCTGTCAGGATGCTTCCTGGGATGCTGTGTAGATGCCACCCTGGGGGCCCGACCAGCCCGTCTGCACTCGTGTCGTGGTCACCCCGTCTCTGTCCGAACAAGCTTTCACTGATACAGACGGGCGAAAGGCAGATGCCTGACGCGGTTCGGCAGCAATGCACGTGAAGCCAGCGCGCACCGCCGAGCTGTGTCGAAGGCATGTATAGGTCGTCGTTCCGCGGCACGATCCGCGTCGACGTCACTCCCTAAGAGTGGAGCGAACGCTCGAACGAAGAGGAGTGAAGCAGGTATGAGATCAACACGACGAACGGGTGTGTCCGCACGGCGCCGACGCCGGCTCGCAGGCAGGGGGGCCTCCGCGGTGGTGGTTGCCATGGCGATCGCTCTCGGCGTCGCCGGTCCCGCGCACGCGGACGCACCCTGGACCTGGAACACGGCGACGCATCCCGCCGGTTCGGGATCCATCGGCCCGCTGGGCTGGGGGTCGACCGGCGGCGGCGTGTGGCGTCAGCGCGGGGTCTACTTCGTGCCGGGCGCGGGCCATATCGATTCGCCCCTCGGCAACTGGAGGGACGAGCAGGTGACCGGATCGGGGAGCGTCGGCAGGGTCGCCTACACCACGTATGCGAACGGCGCGTCCGGCTATCCCGACATCGGAATGATCTCCACCGGTACGCAGCCCATCGCGCCCAAGATCCGGGTGTCCGACGGATGGCAGGACGCCATCGTCATGGATGTCGCGCATCCCGGGGACATCGTCGCCGGCGCGTCGCTGTGCCATTCCGGCACGTCGCCTCAGACTGCGGCTTCGGCCGGATACCGATGCGGACAGGCGCTACAGACGTGTTCGCCGCCGAGCGCCCTGTGCTCGTTCACGGCGAAGGTGTCCGGCGGCGACTCCGGCGGTCCGGTGTGGTGGTACAGCGCGGGCGGTGTAAAACTCTACGGTTGGATCCACGGATACGACGGCACCTCGGGCAACGGCTACTTCGTCCCGGTCTGGGCGCTGCAAGACCACGTGTGGACGGCGAGCGAGTCATGGAGCTCGTGGGGCTACCCGGCCGGCATCGACACGACGGGATGCTTCGTGACGTACACCGGATGCGTCCGGTCCTGAGGCAGGGGTGCCAGGCGGCCGTTCGGAGGAAGGGGGAGCCTCCGAACGGCCGGGCGTGCTTCCAGTGTGCGAGCGGTCGCCCGGGGTCGAGAGGCACCGATCGAAAGCATCGAGCTGTCAGAAGTGTGCGACCCAAGCCCGCAGGACGTTGTACACGCCGGAGGCGATGAGTCCCGCCCCGGTGGCGATCAACAGCGCGACGCCGAGGGGACCGTCGACAGCGACTCGAACGCGCCGTAGAGCCCGGAGGCCTCGTCGGGGCGGACTGTGACCGCTGCTACCACGAAGAGCGTTCCGGCGACGCCGAGCACGAAGCCCTTCGCGGCGTAGCCGAGGACGCCGAGCACCGTGAGCGTCGTCCCGGCAGCCGGGAGATCGGGGATGTCGATGTCGCGGAGGAACCGCCGGCGCACGCCCTTGATCAGCAGGAACACGCCGATGCCGATCACGACCAGGCCGACCAGCACCAGGAGTACCACGCCGCCCGGAAGGGCGAGGATCTGACCGCTGAGCGTGCGCGTCGAGGAGCTGGCATCGCTCGGGTGGCCCTGCACGACCGCGAGTGCGGTCAGGGCGAGGGCCGCATAGGCGATCGCCTTTCCGGCGTTCTGGAGCCGCCGCCCCCAGCGCTTCATGGGCGTGCCGGCGCGCATCAGGGCGGCCTCGATGAGCAGCCACACCGCCAACGACAGCAGACCGATCATGCTCACCCAGAGCAGCACGAAGCCGCCGGGAAGCTGACCCAGCTGCTCCATCGCACCCGACTGGTCCGCGTCGGCGAAGTGGTTGATCCCGAGCTGGATGGCCAGCGCCCCGAGGAGCACCTGCACCAGGCCGCTCGCCGCGAAGCCGATCCGGGCGAGAACATGCAGCACCGTGCTGTCCCGCGCCGTCCGGGCCGCATCCCGAACCTTGTCACCGGCGTCGGCCGTCCCGTGGGAGGTCATGTGCCGTCCACCTGCGGCTGCGACAGCTCGCCCTCGACCTTCTCGCCCTCGACCCGCACAGTACGTCGGGTGTCGAGCGCGATCACTCCGCCGAGGACCGCCAGCGACAGGGCGACGGAGCCGGTGGTGTCGCTGATCCAGTGGTAGCCGAGGTAGAGGCGGCTGGCCACCTGGAGGACGATCAGGGCTGCGGCGACCGCGAAGGCCACGACGGTGAACCACGGCTTCTGGATGCGGCTCGCCAGCAGGAACGCGAGGATGAGGAAGAAGTCGGATGCCCCGAGCACGTGCCCGGAGGGGAACGAGAAGGTGTGGTCCGGCGCCATCAGCATGAGCGACAGCGGAGGTCGCGGGTGCTGGATGATCGGCGCGAGGATCTGCGCGAGCACCACGCCGGTCAGCATGCCGGCGGCGAGGAGGAACGGCCGCCACAGGTGCCGCGCCAGGAGGGCCCAGACGATGACGGTGATGAGCACGATGAACGGCATGGCCACGGGCCCGAAGATGATCGCGAGCACGGTCATGAAACCGGTCGCCTCCGTGGACCGTTGGGCGTTGAACCAGCGCTCCACCGGCACATCGAGCCGCTCGTAGCCGGTGTGGGTGATCACGTTCGTGGCGAGCAGCACGAAGGCGGTCAGGCCGACCACCACGAGGACGACCGACGTCAGGTAGAGGCGGCGGCGCGTCTCGGCCGGAAGATAGCGTTCTTCGACGATGAACCGCTTGTTCCAGTCGGACAGGCGGCTCGTTCGGAGGTCAGCGGCTGCGGGCACTGGTTGGAGCCTTTCGGGACGGCGAGCAACGGCGACCCGTGGGGCGGGCGTCATGCACTGTACGCGGAAAAGCGACGACTCTCCATTCCGTGCGGCTGCCGACCGCCGCGGCGTATCGTCCGAGTCGACGGAAGAAGCAGCATGGAACTCATAGAACCGACCCGGTCCCGCCTCGGCCAGGGCACGTGGTACCTGGGCGAGAGTCCGTCCCGCCACGACACCGAAGTGGATGCGCTGCGAACCGGCATCGACGTCGGCCTGACCACCATCGACACCGCCGAGATGTACGGCGACGGCGCCTCCGAGCGCCTGGTGGGTGAGGCCATCGCCGGGCGCCGCGACGATGTCTTCCTGATCAGCAAGGTGCTGCCGAGCAACGCCGACCGCCGCGGGATGGGGGAGTCGTGCCGAGCGAGTCTCCGGCGGCTGGGCACCGACCGCCTCGACCTCTACCTGTTGCACTGGCGGGGGCGCCATCCGCTGGCCGAAACCGTCGAGGGGTTCGAGGATCTGATCCGGGAGGGCCTCATCCGCTCGTGGGCGTCAGCAACTTCGACACTGACGACCTGGACGAGCTCGTCGCCGTGCTGGGCGGAGACCGCGTCGCCACCGACCAGGTGCTCTACAACCTCGAAACCCGTGGTCCTGAGATCGACCTGCTTCCGTGGTGCCGGAAGGCCGGCATCCCGTTGATGTCGTATTCGCCGATCGGCCACGGCAGCCTCCTGCGGACGCCGCTGCTCACGTCGCTGGCGGCAGCGAAAGGTCTCACGCCCGCGCAGATCGCCATCGCCTGGGTGCTGCGCCATCCCGACCTCGCCGTCGCGGCCAAGGCATCGACCCGTGAGCACGTCCTCGAGAACCGAGCCGCGCTGGACGTGACGTTCACGCCCGACGAGCTGGCCGCTCTCGACCGACTGTTCCCGCGACCGCCTCGAAAGGTGCCGCTCGAGGTGCTGTGATCGGCGTTCGCCCGGTCGGTGTCAGGAGACCAGTCGCGCGAGGTTGTCGAGTTCGTTGGCGCGGCCAGCGAGGAGGCGCTCGGTCCAGACGTCGTCGTGCAGTTCCTCCACCTGCATCACCACGCGGGTCCCCTCGCTGGACGGTTCCAGATCGACCACGGTGAGCTGCTCATACGGCTCGTGGTCGGGCACGAAGTCGATGACCGACCGGTAGGCGATGCGCGTCGGGCGGCGGAGCTCGGTGAAGATCTTCCGCGCTCGGGTGCGCAGGGGCAGGCCGTTCTGCTCGAGGAACGAGACTTGGGCAGGATCTTCCGCGGTCATCGTGTAGATCAGCTCGCCGTCCGGGCGCGCGTCGATGAGGTCGACGTCGGTGCGGAAGCCGTCCGGCGCCCACCAGCGGGAGATGCCGTCGGCGGTGGTCCAGAGTTCCCATACGGCTTCGGGCGAGGCGGGAATGGTGCGCTCGAGGGTTTCCATGGTCGTGTCATCTCGTCGAGTTGTGTCGCGATGAGGCAGACGATATATTCGTTCTGACGAATGTGTCAAGAGGGAGTCGACATGGATATTCAGCAGGCGCTGGCCGCGATGGGGGAGCCGACCCGGTTCCGCATCCTGAGCCTGCTGGCAACGGGGCCGCGCACGGTCTCGGAGGTGGCCACCTCGCTCGGCGCGTTGCAGCCGCAGACCACCAAGCACCTGCAGTTGCTCGAGTCGGTCGGGGTCGTCACCATCGAGCGACTGGGTCGGCGCCGTCTCGCGCGGCTCGACCGGGATGCCGTCCGCGAGCTCGCCGACTGGTTGGGCGGAATGGCGACCGCCACGCCTGACGACGACGCCCTGCAGCAGTACTCGTCCGCGGTGCGCTCCGCCGAGACGACGGCGGACATCCTGCTCGAGCGCACGCTCGCTGCGCCGCCGGACGTCGTGTGGCGGGCCTGGACGGATGCCGCGGAGGCCGCGCGCTGGTGGGCTCCACGGCACTTCCAGGTCGTCCGCTGCGCGGTGTCGCCGCAGCCCGGCGCTGCGGTCGAGCTCGTACTGCGGGAGGCCGACGGCGCGGAGTACGCGTCGGCCGGAACGGTGCGCTCGGTGGACGCCGGCCGCGCCATCGTCTTCGAGTTGTCGCCGGTCGACCCCGACGGGCGGCCATACTTCGACGTTGTCGTCGATGCAGCGCTCGAGCCCTCCGGCGACGGCACGGCGCTGCGCGTGCATATCACCGCAGAGGGGGCCGACGTCGACGCAGCGCCGATGCTCGCCGGCCTCGAGCCCGGCTGGAGTCAGCAGCTCGACCGCCTGCAGGAACTCATGTCGGGGTGAGTGCTCTGGAGGTGACGTGAGTTGGCGGTTTTCCGACGATCAGCAAGCACTGATAATGCACATTATGTCAGTACGAAGACGCATGTCCGCCGTAGACGCGAATACGCTGCCGTTCACGGACTCCCCTGCTTGCGTGTTCTAACTCCTGGCTGATTTCCGCAACGATGCCGGCGCGGTATCAGGAAGACGCCTGGCGTAGCGGTGCAATATGGCCGCTGATTTGCCATCTAGATCCAATCAACAAAACCACTAAACAGCTTCGCCACAACGTTTGATTGAGCTTCATTTCCAGCGCCCCTAATGAGGCAGTGATGCCCCGGAAGCTCGCTCAACCGGAGCACCTTACAAAGCTGTCAGAGCCGCGAGGCGAGGCTGTGGACCTCGTTAAGCCAGGCACGGAGCTCCTGAGGATCCTCTGCAAGGAGTTCACGGAGCTCTGAGGTTTCCGGCGAGCCAGTGACGCGGTCAACGAGCGCCTGTAGCTCAGCAGTCGGGACCGCGCCCAGGTCGAGGCCCTCGAGCCCCTCCGGCAATGAGACCGAGCCTGCCCAACGTGAACCGGCGACCAACGCGAGAGCAGCGACGACTTGGCTGCCAGCAGAGGCGTCCAGATAGCCGAGGACCGTCAGCCGGCCGATCAAGCTTGCGATTGTTTCGTCGCCGTCCTTCAGCGCGCCCAGGAAATCCAGTGCGTCGTCGTTGTCGAACGGACCATATCCCCAGGCGCCCATTAGAAAGGTCCCGAGCTTGGGCGGCGCCCCTTGCGGGGAGGGAATGACCACTTTTCCGGATGACGAACCTGCGATCGGAAGGCTGTATCGAAGACGTTAGAACCCGCGATTCCTATCTCTGGGAAATCCAAAGTTACTAATGGGTCGATTGGCTCGATGTTGCGACAATCTCCGATTCCCAGGGATTCAAGGTTCAGTTCGAGCAGGCTCTCAGCGGAAGTGACTTTCCCAATGTCGGAAAGTCCGAGTGTGCGAAGTGTCCTCCGGTAGGTCCGGAGGCCGCTCAGGTCAAGTTCAGCACAGCCGTTCATTCGTAGCCAGCGAAGCGCGCTTGAGCTCTTGAGTTGCGGCACTTCCGTTATCGGTCGGGCGTGCCAGAGTTCCAACTCTTCCAGCGGCGCCTCGAATTCTTCAACGAGTTCCCACGGCATGCGCGTGGTCTCAAACGAGCGCAAAGTGCCAACGCTCAGAACGGACTCGAAGTTTCGGAACCTCCCCGCGTAGGACCGCAAGTGAGGAAGTCGAGTCAGATCGACCGAGAACTTCGACTTTGCGGCTTGAACATGCAGTCGCTCGAGCCTGGTGAAGGATTCGAGTACGCGTAAGTCGGTTGCCAGGCCGGCGTCCACGTAGAGGTCCCGCACCACGGGCGCAGCGATCTCGATTGAGGCGAAATCCGCAACGTCCAACGGTATGAACGTTAGGCGCCCACCGAGCGCCTCGATTACAGGAAGATCGGCTTCGGTGATGCGCATGCCATAGCCAATGCGCTCCACCCGCGGCGGAAGCTTGGTTAGATCACGAACCACTTGCATTCCTCCGATTCAGAAGCCGACTATTCGCCGAGTCACGTAACCAGCAGCCGGGTGAGCTAGGAATCGGACGACGGACATTGCGTTGATCTTATTGACAGTCTTGCCGCCGGGGCCCGCGCCTCCGGCACGCAAGATCATCATCTGTTCTGCACGCGCAAGGTCTATCGCGTCTAGTAGACCGCAATGACTTGACCGCGTTTCTGATTCTCCTCCGTGAGACGACCGGCAGCTCTGTGTTCCGCCAGTGTAGGTCGAGGGCACGGTGGCCGGTCCGTCGCCGAGCGTGTCCGCGAGAACTCGTCCGGCTTGTGAGCGAATCTGGGTATCGCAGACGGCTCCCTGATTGTTCGGGAACGCCCAGGCGAGCGATTGGATGGCGCCGGCCGGTGTGCGAGTCCAGTTCCCGGTGACGCCTGTTCCTGCCGCCCCCGGCCCTGCTGGGTAGGTCACGCTGGCAAGCTCCCCGTTGGTGTATGCGGGGACGGCGAGCAGATTCCCGGAGAGGTCTTTGACGCTGGTGATGCGGCCGTCGTCGTCGTAGGTGAACTGCTGCCCCTGGGGCCAGAGGGCGTCTCATCGACCTCGCTTCCACGACGAATACGCCGCTCACGAATACGCACTCTCACCACTCGAGGAGCGCGGCCGGCCTTCGTAGCGCACCGCGCCTCACCTCACGAGGCTCTCCCGAATCCGGCGCAGCACGTCCGTCGTCTGCGCCAGCTCCTCCGCCGAGCTGACACGGGCCGTCTCGTCCGCCCACGCGCGCCTCAGCGGGCGGATGCGCTCCAGTGTCGCGCGTCCTTCTGCGGTGAGGTGCACGAGCGGCGCGCGCGCGTCGTCCGGATCCGGCTCCCGCGTGACCAGACCAGCGCGCTCGAGGGCGGCGACGCTCTCGGCGGCGGACTGCCGGCGCAAACCGCGGCGGCGAGCGATTCCTGCCACGCTCATCGGTCCGTGAGCGATCGCACCGAGCGTCAGCCAGCGGGAGGCGGTCAGCTGCTCCCCCGCGACCAGTCGATCCCCGGCCGTCGCGAACGCGTCGGCCAGTCGGAACACCTCGTCGACGAGGGCAGTAAGCTCCCGGCCGCCGTTCACGTCGACTCCACGAGGCAGACGACGTGACCGTCCGCGTCGCGCACGACGGCCATCCGCTCCCCCCACGGCTGCGTGGCCGGCGGATCGACCACCACTCCCCCGGCGGCGGTCCATCGAGCGGCCACGACGTCCAGGCCGTCGACGGTGAATGTGAGGGCGACGGCCGCGTCAGAGGCGGATGACGGCCGTTCATGGAACATCAGCTCCACGCCGTCGCCAGTGCGCATCCGGGCGAAACCCTCGTCCCGTCTTTCCACCGCGAACCCGAGGCCATGCGCGTAGACGGGCAGAGCCACCTGGAGTGACCGTACCGAGATGACCGCACGACTCAGAACCGCGATCGATGACATACCGCCATCATGACCCATTGACAGGAGCCTGTCAATCAACGCGGTCGCGCAGTCAACTCCCCCGGAGCAATCGCGCCAGCGCCAACCCGGCCGCAGATACCAGCGGGGCCGCAGCGATGATGACGGCGACCGGGTTCGGGCGGAACACCGGGCCACGGGGCCCGCCGATGTAGGCGCCGATCGGCATGGCGTAGCCGCCGCCACCGCCGCCACTCCCCTCGCCGCGATCGCCGCCGCCCGCCTCCTCGCCGGACCCCTCGCCGCCTCCGAAGCCGAAGACGACGATCGCGACGGGGAGGACGTCGTGTCCGTCGAGCGTCGTCGTGTCGCCGTATGCGAGCCGGGCGCCCCAGGCGGGCACGGAGTCGGCCATTCTCTCGATGAGCTTCGTCATGGCCGAACGCTACGCGCGTCGGCGGTCCGCGACCACCCTGTCGCACGGATCGCCGGCGGACGATTATGTTGTCCGTGATGGCTCCACCTTGGTCGACCCCATGACCCCCTCCGCGCGACGGGTCCAGCGCGTCTATCTGACCCTCATGCTCGGCAACACCCTGGCCGCGGCGTTCATCTGGGGCATCAACACGCTGTTCCTCCTTGACGCCGGACTCACCAACTTCGAGGCGTTCGCCGCGAACGCTTTCTTCACCGCCGGCATGGTCGTCTTCGAAATCCCGACAGGGGTCGTCGCCGACACGATCGGGCGGCGCGCGTCCTACCTCCTGGGGACGATCACCCTCTCGCTCTCGACCGCGCTGTATTGGCTGCTCTGGGTGTGGCACTCCCCCTTCGTCTGGTGGGCGCTCGCCTCCGTGCTGCTCGGTCTGGGATTCACGTTCTTCTCGGGCGCCGTCGACGCCTGGCTCGTGGATGCGCTGGGCGCGACCGGCTACACCGGGAGCCTCGAGGCGGTCTTCGGGCGCGGCCTGGTGGTGACGGGGATCGCGACCTTCGTCGGCTCGGTCCTCGGCGGGGTCATCGCCCAGGTGACGAACCTCGGCGTGCCGTTCCTCCTGCGGGCGGCGGTCCTGATCCTCATGTTCGTCTTCGCGTTCGTCGCGATGCACGACCTCGGCTTCACACCCGACAAGTCGATGGGGCCTCTGAGGGCGACCAGGAACGTCTTGAACCAGTCGATCGAGCACGGGATGCGCAAGCGCTCGGTGCGGTACGTCATCCTCTCCGCACCCTTCGCGTCGGGCGTCGGCATTTACGCCTTCTACGCCTTGCAGCCGTACCTCCTCGTGCTCTACGGCGACCCGAACGCGTACTCGATCGCGGGTCTGGCGGCGGCCATCCTCTCGCTCGCCCAGGTGGCGGGCGGGATCCTCGCTCCGCGACTCCGGAGGATGTTCGCCAAGCGGACGACGATGGTGATCGCGGCGTCGCTGACCAGCATCGTCGTTCTGGTGCTGCTGGGACTGACGGCGTTCTTCTGGTTCGCGTTGGTGCTCCTGGTGCTGTGGGGCTTCGTCTTCGCCGTCGCCGGTCCCGTGCGGCAGGCGTATCTCAACGACATGATCCCGTCGAAGCAGCGCGCGACCGTCCTCTCGTTCGATTCGCTGTTCGGGAGCCTCGGCGGCGTCGTCATCCAGCCGGCGCTCGGACGCGCGGCCGACCTCTGGGGCTACGGCACCTCGCTCGTCATCGGCGGTGCGATCGAACTCATCGGGATCCCCTTCCTCGTCGCCAGCCGCCGCCAGCGCGACCCTGCCGACACGGCGGGCGTGCCGGGCGCCCCAGGCGCCACCGGCGAGGGTGCCCGGATTCCCTGAGGACCGATGAGAGGATTCCCCGGTGGGGACCCTTCTGACCGCCGGCAGCCTTGCCCTCGTGTTCTCACTGGCTCTGACTCCGGCCTTCATCCGCCTGTTCCGGCGGCTCGACCTGGGCCAGTTCATCCGCGACGACGGGCCGGAGAGCCACCACGTCAAGCGCGGGACGCCCACCATGGGCGGGATCGTCTTCATCCTGGCGACCCTGTTCGGCTTCTTCACGGCCGCCTGGCTGAACGGCGGTGAGGCGATCACCCCGTCATCCCTGCTCGTGCTCTTCATGCTGGTCGGGATGGCGGTCGTCGGCTTCCTCGACGACTACCTCAAAGTGCGCAACCAGCGCAGTCTCGGGCTCGGCGGCTGGTCCAAGATCGCCGGCCAGCTCGCCGTGGGCACGGCATACGCCATCCTGGCGCTTCAACTGCCGAATGCGAACGGCCTCACACCGGCCTAGACGGCGATCTCGGCCGTGCGTGACATCCCCTGTCTGGATCTCGCGCGCATCGCCACCGCCGTCCCCGCCGTCGGGGTCATCCTCTACCTGCTCTGGGTCAACCTCCTCGCCGCCGCTTCGACCAACGGCGTGAACCTCGCGGACGGCCTCGACGGTCTCGCGACCGGCGCGTCCATCCTCTCCATCGGGGCGTTCGCCTTCATCGGGTTCTGGCAGTTCAGCCAGGCCTGCGGCGGCGGCCGGGTGCAGCCGGACAACATATCGCGCTGCTATCCCACCGCCGACCCTCTGTCGCTCGCGATCGTCGCGGCCGCCATCTGCGGGGCCCTCATCGGCTTCCTCTGGTGGAACACCAACCCGGCGAAGATCATCATGGGCGACACCGGATCCCTGGGGCTGGGCGGCGCTATGTGCGCGCTCGCCATCGAGACGCACACCGAGCTGCTGCTCCTGCTCATCGGCGGTCTCTTCGTCATCGAAGCGGGATCGGTGATCGTCCAGCGCGCGTACTTCAAGGCCACCGGAGGCAGGCGCCTGTTCCTGATGACGCCCATCCACCACACGTTCGAGCTCATGAACTGGCGCGAAGTGACGATCGTCGTGCGGCTGTGGATCGTGACCGGCATCCTCGTGGCGTTGGGTCTCGGGGTCTTCTACGCGGAGTGGCTGGGCTGAGTTCGCTGGATCAGGCCGGTTGCCGCCGCTGACGGCGACGGAAACGCGCTGGCGTCTCCCCCGGTCCGTCGCGAAAGGCCCGCGTGAACGCCGACTCGGAGCGGTAGCCCACCCGGGATGCGATCTGAGCGATCGTGTCGCCGCTGTCGACCAGCAGCTCGGCCGCGTGCATCAGGCGCGCCCGGAGGAGGAAGCGTCCGAAGGTCGTTCCCGTGGCCGCAGGGTCGTGAACGCCCGGGCGGTCCTGCTCCGGACGACGAGCGGGACAGTATGCCTCGGCGGAAGGGCGTGCCAGCCCTTGTCTAGGAGGTGATGGGTGGGGAGGGGTGGGGAGGGGTGGTCCCCCGGGTCAGAGGATCTGCGTTCGTTCGTTCCAGGGACGCATCAAGGGGTCCCTGCCGATGCCAATGAGCGACTGGGCCGTCTGTGCCTGGTCGTAACGATCGGCTCGTAAGCAGAACGAGGCTGTCGGGGGCACGTTGATCTGGGGGCCCATCCTTATGCCGACTTCGGGAGCGGAGATCCGCATGTCAGCGAGTAGGAAGCCGTTGACGGTCATGCGCCCCGGATGAATGTCAATTGTCACTCTGTTGCGTCGGAGTTGAGCTCGCTCGATGACTACCCGGTTGGGGACGTCGAAGGTCACCGCAAGCTTGATGTCTCCTGGCCCAGACCGAATAGTGAGCTTCTGTCCGACGAGCGTCGCGTCCCAGCTATTGAGGCCAACGGTGAGCACATTGTGATGAATCGCAAGGATCGGATAGTTCCACTCGTCCCGGTCCTCCATGTAGAGGGCGAAGGTGGACTCGAAGTGCGCCCTGATGGCGTCCTCGATCTTCTTCAGCGTCGCAGCGCGATGTGCCCCAGGCGAACGCGGCCCCTCTCCCCGCCTCGATGACTCTGGTGCGATTCTGAGAATCCATACATACTCGAACGCATCGAAACCGCTACGAGATCCAAAGGGGGATCTATGCGCAAGAGAATCTTGGCCGGTGCCATCGCGTTGGCCGCATTCGCGGGACTGATGACCGGCGCACCCGCCGTCGCCAGTACCGGAGGCACGCCCGACGGGAACACCCACCCCGACGTCGGCCTGATCCTGTTCTACGACGCCGACGGTCGCTTCCGATGCTCGGCGACGCTGGTGTCGCCGACGGTCGTTGTGACCGCCGCGCACTGCACGTCCGGCACGCTGGGCAAGACGCTCGTCACCTTCGACTCGGTGATCGCGGAGCAGCCGCCGACGCCGTTCCCGGTCGCGGCCGACCCGAGCGCCGGTTACACGTCGGCGGAGATCACGGCCGCCGGCTACTACTCCGGGACTGCGTACACGCATCCCGACTACTCCGACTTCACCGACAAGGACAACTGGAACGATGTCGGCGTGATCGTGCTCGACCAGCCCCTCCCCTCGTTCGGTTCGGGCTACCCGCAGATCGCGCCCGTCGGCACGCTGGATGCGATCAAGACCAGCAACCTGTCGAAGACGCTGTTCACGGGGGTGGGATACGGCACCGAGGTCCGCAAGCCGGAGTCCGGGCCGCAGAAGCCGCAGCCGATGACCTACCCGCTCCTCCGGCGCTACGTCGAGATGCCCGGACAGAAGCTCACGCCGCAGATCCTGCAGACCAACGGCAACCCCAACGACACCCGCGGAACCGGCGGGACCTGCTTCGGCGACTCGGGCGGACCCGTCCTCCTCGATGGCCGGATCGTCGCGGTGACGAGCTACGGCTACACGGCGAACTGCCGGTACCTGGGCGGGTACCAGCGCCTGGACATCCCGGTCGTGGATGCCTGGCTCGCCACCTTCGGCGTGTGATCGCCGGAGAATAAATCGCGGCCCTCCCGTGTTGTTGAGAATAGGTTTCAATAAGGGAGGTCCGCCATGAAGGTACGCAACTCGTTGAGTTCGCTCAAGTCGATGCCGGGTGCGCAGGTCGTGCGCCGTCGGGGTCGGACGTTCATCATCAACAAGAAGAACCCGCGGATGAAGGCCCGCCAAGGCTGAGCGGCACGCGGTAGGAAGGGCGCAGGGTCACCGACCCTGCGCCCTTCGTCGTACAACCGCCGCCTTCCCGAGCCGTCCGCTCGCCTGACATACTCGCCACCACCATCCGCACGGGAAGGCGGTCGCATGAACCTGCAGCAGTTCCCGATCCTCGGCGGCATCCTGATCGTCGCCGACCTCGCCATCCGGATCGCCGCTCTCATCATCGTGCCGCGCGACCGCAAGCCGACCGCGGCCATGGCGTGGCTGCTCGCGATCTTCCTCATCCCGTTCATCGGCATCATCCTTTTCCTGGTGATCGGCAACGTGCGGTTGCCGCGGAAGCGGCGCGAAAAGCAGCACGAGCTCAACCGGATCATCACCGACCGCGCGGAGGGCATCCCGCCGATCGGCGACCGCGGCGACTTCCCCGACTGGTTCGCCTCGCTGGCGCACCAGAACCGCGCGAACGGAGCCCTGCCGGCCGTCGCGGGCAACACCGCCACCCTGATCGGCGACTATCGCTCGTCGATCGACGCGATGACCGCCGACATCGAGACGGCCAGGGCGTTCGTGCACGTCGAGTTCTTCATCGTGTCCTGGGATGCGACGACGAAGCCGTTCTTCGCGGCGATGGAGCGGGCGGTGCAGCGCGGCGTGACCGTGCGGCTGCTCGCTGACTACGTCGCCTCCCGGCGTGCGGTCGACAGCGAGAAGACGTTCGCCGAGCTCGACCGCATCGGCGTGAAGTGGAGTTGGATGCTGCCCGTCCGGCCGTTCTCGGGCGAATACCAACGGCCGGACCTCCGGAACCACCGCAAGCTCGTCGTGGTGGACGGTCTCGTCGCGCACATGGGCTCGCAGAACCTGATCGACCGCAGCTACAACACGCCCAAGAACCTCAAACGCGGGCTGCAGTGGCAGGAGCTGATGGCGCGCATCACGGGCCCGGTCGTCGCCGAGACGAACGCCGTCTTCCTCTCCGACTGGTACCTCGAGACCGGCGAGCTGCTCGGCGCCGACGCCCAGGTGCCCGCCGTGGACGTGCCGGCCGATCCCTCCCCGGACGCGCTCGTCTGCCAGGTGGTCCCGAGCGGCCCGGGCTACGACGGGGAGAACAACCTCCGCCAGTTCCTCACGCTCGTCACCTCCGCTCAGCGGAAGGTGATCATCACCAGCCCGTACTTCGTGCCGGATGAGGCGATGATGTACGCGATCACGTCCGCGTGCCAGCGCGGGTTGGAGGTGCAGCTCTTCGTCTCGGAGATCGGCGACCAGGGGGCGGTGTGGCACGCGCAGCGGTCGTACTACGAGCCGCTGCTCCGTGCGGGCGTGCAGATCTGGCTGTACCCGGCGCCGTTCATCCTGCACTCGAAGCACCTGTCGATCGACGACGACGTCGCGGTGGTCGGGTCGAGCAACATGGACATCCGCTCCTTCGCGCTCAACTCGGAGGTGACGCTGCTCGTCTACGGCCGCTCGTTCGTCGACCAAATGCGGGCTGCGGAGCAGGGATACCGGGATGCGGGCCGGCAGCTGACGCTCGAGGAGTGGCTGCGGGAGCCGAGATCGGCGACCTTCCTCGACGGCGTGGCACGGCTCACCTCGGCGCTCCAGTAGCCCTCTCCCCTAGACTCGCAGGCATGGCCCTCGTCGACCACCTCGGAATGACCGTTGCCGACTTGCCCTCCGCGATCGCCCAGTTCGACCCGGTGCTCACCGCACTCGGGTACACCCGGCGCGATGCCGACGGATCGGTCTCCTGGGACTTCGGCACCGAGACCGAGCTGATCCTGTTCCCCGAGCGGGAGCCGGGCTCCGGCCCGCACCGCCACGGACGCGTCGGCTGGCAGCACCTCGCCTTCGACATCGCCACGCCGGACGAGGTCGACCGGCTGCACGCGATCGCCCTCGGCGCCGGATGGGCGTCCGTGCGCGACCCGAAGCCGTATCCGCGGTTCAACGAGCGGTACTACGCGGCGTTCGTCGAGGACGACAACGGCATCCGCTTCGAGTTCGCGTACAACCCGCCGCGTACGAGCGCGTGAGTACGGACTGGGCGCTCATGCGTCCGGCACGCCCAACCAGCGGCGGAGTGCGGCGTCGAGCCCGTCCGCGTCGTCGCCCAGCCATACGACGTGACCGTCGGGCCGGAGCAGCAGCGCGGGCGCAGGCAGCTCGTCCGGGGGCGCCGTGACGACGTCGACGCGGCCGGCCCAGCCGTCCGCCGACAACGCGCCGGTGCCGTCGAGTAGGATGCCGCGGCCGTCATGCATCCGCTCGTACAGGCGCCCGTCGCCGAGCGGGAGGTCGCGCAGACGGCTCCCGAGCAGCTTCGGCCCGTCCCCGACGTCGTAGCGGATGGCGGTCCCCCCCACCTTCTCGGCCAGGTACGTCGTCACGTCGTCGAACTCCATCAGCTCGGCCAGCACCCGTCGCACGGCCTGCGGGCCGGGTTCCGGCGAGGTGAGGACCGCCTGGGCGCGGGTCGACGTCAGCACGGCCTCGGCGACCGGGTGCCGCTCGCTGCCGTAGCTGTCGAGCAGCCCGGCGGGGGCCCATCCGGAGACCTCGGCGGCCAGCTTCCAGCCGAGGTTCACCGCGTCCTGGATCCCGAGGTTGAGGCCCTGCCCGCCGAGCGGTGGATGCACATGCGCGGCGTCCCCGGCGAGCAGCACGCGGCCGTCCCGGTACCGTTCGGCCAGCCGGGTCGCGTCGGTGAAGCGCGTGAGGGAGCGCGGCGAGTGGACGCCGAAGTCGGTCCCGGCGACGTGACGCAGCCGCGCGGCGAACTCCTCCAGGGTCGGCGCGACGGACCGGTCGTCGGCTACGGCGGCGGCCGGGACGACGGCGCGCACGAGCCCGTCCGGGGTGGGGCCGATCCCGAAGCCGCGCTCCGTCTCGCGGACCCGCGCGGTGACGGCGGCCATCTCCTCGGGCGATGCGGTCGCCTGCACCTCGCCGAGTATCCACTCGATCTGCGCCGGCTCTCCGGGGAAGTCGATGCCCGCGAGCTTGCGGACGAGGCTGCGGCCGCCGTCAGCGCCGACCAGCCATCGGCCCCTCTCGGCCGAGCCGTCGGCGAGCGACACGGTGACGCCGTCAACGTCCTGTGTGAAGCCGACCACCTCGGCTCCGCGACGCACGTGGGCCCCGAGCGCGACGGCCTGCTCGAACAGAATGCGGTCGGTGACCGGCTGCGGGATGCCGAGCACGTACGCGTGCGAGCTGTCCAGGCGCACGGGGTGCGGGCTCGGGATGCCGGCGAAGTGCCCGATGGCCTGCGGATACGGTGTGCCGACGGCGAGGAAGCGGTCCAGCAGGCCCCGCATGTCGAGGATCTCGATGCTGCGCGGGTGCAGGCCGAGCGAGCGCACCAGCGGTGTCGGCTCGGCATCCCGTTCCAGCACCAGCACGTCGACATTGTGGAGCCGGAGCTCGGCCGCCAGCATCGTTCCTGTCGGGCCGCCCCCGCTGATGATCACGTCGTGCACATTGCTCCCCTCATTCTGTGGAGCGACCATTCTGGTGCCTCACCGGGGCCTTGCAGCAAGCCCCCACCCGGCCGGTATCCTGGAAATGCGGGAGGGGATCAGAGCAGCTGCGACGTGAGCACGCCGTGCAGCCAGCGCTCGAACTGCTCCGGTGTCCATCCCGACGCCACGACCAGTTCCTGGTAGACCCCGGCCGCCGCCATCGCGCGATAGACGGACTGCGCCTCGACCACTGGGACGGCCAGGACCGGTTCGACGGACGCGATGAGGCTGTCCATCACCCGGTTCCGTCCGCGCAGCTTCGACCGGAGCAGCTCCTGCGTCTCGCGGTCCTCGTCCTGGGCGGCGTCGAGGATGCGCACCACGTCGAAGTCGGTCGAGTACAGCACGGTCAGCCAGTGCGCGGCGCCGGCGAGCCGGGCCAGCGGGTCCGCCTCCTCGAGCACCTCTTTCGCGAGGTCCCGTGCGCGTGCGCGTTCGAGCCAGCGCTCGCAGATCAGGTTGAGGATCTCGCGCTTCGCCCCGAAAGCGGCGTACACCGTGCGGGTGGCCACCCCGGCCTCCCGTGCGATGGCCTCGATGCTCGTCACGGCGTAGCCGTCACGGGCGAAGAGGCGCTGAGCCGCCCAGGCGATCCGCTGGCGCGTCTCGAGCGCCTGCTCCTGACGATATGTGCTCTTGACCTCCGCGTCCACGGGAGTGATACTAGCGGTGTATTCAGTGCAGTGTCACTGCATCGAGTACAGCGACAATGCAGACGAAGGAGTCATCATGATCACCGAGCGAGCGGGATCCACCGCTCTGCACATCATCGAGCGCATGCTCGACGAGGGGTTCTCCGGCGGCCGTCTCGAGGTCGTCGACGAGCTCTGCTCCCCCGACATCGTCGAGCACCAGTTCGGCATGGCCGGCCGCGGCGCGGAGGCCATCGAGTACATCAAGAAGTGCATGTCCGACGTGCACACCGCCTTTCCCGACCTGCGGTTCACCGTGCAGGACTGGGTCGAACGGGACGACACCGTCTGGGTGCGGGCCGAGGGCGTCGGCACCAACACCGGCCCGTTCGCCGGACCGCCCACCGGGCTGCCGATGCGGCTCACGGTGTTCGACGTGGCGCGTGTGCGCGACGGACGCATCGTCGAGCACTGGGGCGTACCCGACCGGTTCGAGATCCTCGTGCGGCTGGGGCGCATCCCCGCTTCCGCGGTGCCGTCCGCAGCCTGACTACGGGCGAACCGGCGTCGTCGCCGACTCCCCCAGCGCCGTCTTCCACTCGCGCGCCGTCCATGCCGTGACGAGTCCGTGGGCGACGTAGGGGTCGGCGTCGGCGAAGCGCTCCGCGGCTCCCACCGCGTCATCGCCCTGGAAGATGAGCAACCCGTCGAACGGGCCGTCGCCGAGCACGCCGCCGAGCAGCAGTTCGCCTCTCTCGACAGCCTCCCAGCCGAGCGCGAGGTGGGCGGGCCGTAGCGCCTCGCGGGCCGTCAGGTAGTCGTCGGCGTAGGTGTACTGGAGAGCGGCGTGCATACCTCCAGCCTAGGAGCATCCAGCGACGGCACAGAAGCGCAGGAGGAGGATGCGGTCGTCCCGAGATTCGAATGGAGCCGACCACGCCACCCCTCGCCGTCCTCCTCACCACCTGGTCGTTCGACCCGGCGGCTGCGGCCGTGCTCGTCGCCGCGGGAGCCTTCTACATCGGCGGCGTGGTCCGGTTGCGGCGACGCGGCCACCGCTGGCCGGCCCGGCTGACCGCCGCGTTCCTGCTGCTCGGCCTCGGGTCGTACGCGGTGGTGTCGTTCGGCTTCCTCGGCGCCGAGAGCACGGATCTGCGATGGGCGTTCACGACTCGGATCGCCCTTCTGCTGTTCGTCGTGCCTGCGCTGGTCAGTCTCGGCCGTCCGATCGCGCTCGCGCGGGCGGCACTCGGGCCCGCGGGCCGTCGCCGCACCGATCGCTTCATGCGTTCGCGGCCCGTCCGCATCGTGGGCAGCGCAGCCTTCGCGCCCGTGTTCGCCTGCGCCGTGTTCCTGGTCTTCCTCACGCCGGTCGCCGCCATCCTGCGCGATTCGCTCTGGTCCGAGTGGACGATCTCGGTGGTGACCCCGCTCGCCGGCCTGCTGCTCGTGCTGCCGATCGCGGCGCACTCCGTCCTGCGCACCGGCTTCTTCGTCACCGTGGAGTTCCTGCTGGCCTTCGTCGAACTGGTGCTGGACGCGATTCCCGGCCTCCTGCTACGGCTCAACGACGGCATCCTCGACCACGCACCCGCAATCGCCGGCCGACTGCCGCTCTGGTTCCCCACTCCCCTGCACGACCAGCACCTGTCCGGCGACCTGCTCTGGTTCATCGCCGAGCTCGCGGACGTACCGGTGCTGGTCATCCTCTTCGTGCGGTGGATGCGCCTCGACCGGCACGAGAGCCGGCGCCTCGACGAGCTGAGCGACGAGCAGATGGCCGAGTTGACGCGGCATCACCTCGAAGGACGGCGCTAGGCGGGGCCTTCTGATCCGCTCAGAAAAATCTTGCTAATCGGTGTTGCTAAGTACCGGTACTCGGTGTTACTTTGTACCGGTAGTCAACATCACTGAGTAGGAGGTGACCCGATGGCCAGCCAGATGACGGAGATGCTCAAGGGCACCCTCGAGGGAATGGTCCTCGCGATCCTCGCCGACCGTCCCGCATACGGATACGAGATCACCACGCGATTGCGCGACCAGGGCTTCACCGACCTCGTCGAGGGCACGGTGTACGCCCTCCTGGTCCGCATCGAGCAGCGGGGGTTCGTGGACGTCGAGAAGGTGCCCTCCGAGAAAGGACCGCCACGAAAGGTCTTCTCGCTCAACACGCAGGGGCGCGAACAGCTCGCAGAGTTCTGGAGGACATGGAGCTTCCTCGCGGAACGGATCGAACAGCTCCACACCGAAGGGAACGATTGATCATGGCAGCGAAGTGGATCGAGGCCCTCACCGGGTCGCTCGAGCAGAAGAAGCAGTACCGGCAGGCCGTCGCCCGTGTGGACGCCCTCCCCGAGCCCTACCGCTCGGCGGCGAAGGCGTTCCACCGGTACTTCCTGTACCAGGGCGGCCTTGTCGACGGTGACGTGCTCGTCACGATGTTCGGCGACTTCGCCGACCTGTGGGAGCGCGCAGCCGCCGACGGCACCCCGATCCGTGAGATCACCGGCGACGACCCGGCCGAGTTCGCGGAGACGTTCGCCGAGGCCTACACGGGCAAGCGGTGGATGGACAAGGAGCGCGACCGGCTCGACCAGGCGGTCGCAACGGCCGCAGAACAGCAAGAAGGGGGAACACCGTCATGACCGCCACCACGCTCGACCCGGCCATCCGGGTGCAGGGCATCACCAAGTCCTTCAAGGAGCTGGAGGTGCTGCGCGGCGTCGACTTCGACGTGGCCGCCGGCAGCATCTTCGCCCTCCTCGGCTCCAACGGGGCCGGCAAGACCACGCTCGTGCGCATCCTCGCCACCCTGCTGAAGGCGGACGGCGGCAGCGCCAGCGTCCAGGGGTTCGATGTGGCGTCGGCTCCGGCCGACGTGCGCCGGTCGCTCAGCCTGACCGGGCAGTTCGCGGCGGTCGACGAAGTGCTCACCGGGCGCGAGAACCTCGTGCTGGTCGCGAAGCTCCGGCACCTGAAGGACCCGGGCCAGGTGGCCGACCGGATGCTCGCCCGCTTCTCGCTCAGCGACGCGGGAGACCGCAAGGCGGGCACCTACTCCGGCGGGATGCGGCGCCGGCTCGACATCGCGATGAGCCTGATCGGCGACCCGCCGGTCATCTTCCTCGACGAGCCGACCACCGGCCTCGACCCGCAGGCGCGCATCGAGGTGTGGGACACCGTCCGCGAGCTGGCCCGCACCGGCACGACCGTGCTGCTCACCACGCAGTATCTCGACGAGGCCGAGCAGCTCGCCGACCGGATCGCGATCCTGCACAAGGGCACCATCATCCAGAACGGCACCCTCGCCGAGCTGAAGAAGCTCCTTCCCGCGGCCACGGTCGAGTACGTGGAGAAGCAGCCGACGCTCGAAGAGGTCTTCCTCGCCCTCGTCGGCGACGACGACGCGGCGAACGAAAGGAGCGAACGATGAGCACCTACGTCCTCAGCGACACGCGCACCCTCACCGGGCGGTCGCTGCGTCACATCCTCCGCAGCCCGGACACGATCATCACCACCGCGATCACCCCGATCGCCCTGATGCTCCTGTTCGTGTACGTGCTCGGCGGGGCGATCCGGATCGGCACGGGCCAGTCGTACATCGACTACATGCTGCCGGGCATCCTCCTCATCACCATCGCGTCGGGGATCGCGTACACGGCCTACCGGCTGTTCCTCGACCTGCAGGGCGGGATCTTCGAGCGCTTCCAGTCGATGCCGATCGCGCGGTCGTCGGTGCTGTGGGCGCACGTGCTCACCTCGCTCGTCGCGAACCTGGTCTCGGTCGCGCTGGTGATCGGCGTCGCGCTGATCATGGGCTTCCGCACCGGTGCCTCGGTCGGGGCGTGGCTCGCGGTCGCGGGCATCCTCATCCTGTTCACCCTGGCGCTCACCTGGATCGCCGTGATCGCGGGGCTGTCGGCCAAGACGGTGGACGGGGCGAGTGCGTTCAGCTACCCGCTGATCTTCCTGCCGTTCATCAGCTCGGCCTTCGTGCCGACGGAGTCGATGCCGGCACCGGTCGCCTGGTTCGCGGAGAACCAGCCGGTCACGTCGATCGTGAACACGATGCGGGCGCTCTTCGCCGGGCAGCCGGTGGGCACCGACATCTGGATCGCGCTGGCGTGGCTGGTCGGGATCCTCGTGGTGGCCTACGCCTTCGCGATCGCGAAGTACCGTCGCAAGTTCAACTGAGCACCACGCCGACGCCGCCCGTCTCCCCCTGGAGGCGGGCGGCGTCGCGTACGCTCGGGACTATGTCATTCCAGGCGTACTTGGACACCATCGAGAAGAAGACCGGCCTCACCCCGCGGCAGCTCGTCGACATCGCTCACGAGCGCGGACTCGACGCGCCCGGCGTCAAGGCGGGCGAGATCCTCGCCTGGCTGAAGGACGACTACGACCTCGGTCGCGGGCACGGGATGGCGCTGGTGCATGTCATCCAGAAAGGGCCGACGATCAGCACGAAGCACGTCGGCACCGACGGCGTGCACCGGGACGAGTCGGAGACCCTCTGGCTCGACGGCGTCGCGACCAAGCCTGCCGACTCATGACGCAGTACCGCGCGGTGTTCGACGCCGAGGTCACCTTCTCGAACGAGGGCGGCCTGCAGGCGCAGGGCTTCCGCGTCGACCTGCCGGGACCGGACGTCACCGCGGATGAGATCGGTCGGCTGTTCGTCACCTCACTCGACCTCCTGATGACCGACACGGTGACCATCCACAACGTGCGCATCATCGAGGAGCCGCACAAGGGGACGCGCGGCGGTCCCAGCGACCCCCGATCGTTCGGCCCCGTCAATTCTTGACGGTTTCGGTCCCCCGAATTGAGGACACCGCCGCTCCCCCGCTAGCGTGATGGAGGCCCGGGGATGCCGGACCCGACGCGGACACGAATTCGCTGGCGAAGACGTCTCAACCCGACGCGAACGGATCGGCATCCCGGGGGAACCACCTCCGTTCCCCTAGCTGCTCTTATCGCTGTGGTCGACCAGCGGCTGCACCTGCACTCCGCTGTGGTCGTGCCGCGCCTCCGCCAGCCCGGACGCCAGCTCGACGGCGGTCTCGCGGTCCGGGACATCGATCAGGTAGAACCCGCCGACGACCTCCTTCGCCTCGGTGAACGGCCCATCGACCGCGACCGGTTCGCCGCCGTCGCCACGACGGACGGTCACCGCCGTCCTGGAGTTCTCGAGCTCTCCGGACGCGCGGATCACGCCCTGGGCCTTCCGCCAGAACTCGCCGTGGGCAGCGTCGATCTCCGCCCGCTCGGCCTCGGTCATGGTGCTCCAGCGCTCTTCGTCGCCCTGGATGAGGATGATGTACTCGGTCATCGGTCACGCCTCCTGTCTCGCATCATCTCGTGATGGAGCGTCGAACGGGAACCGCCCGGATCGACACGGTGGGCTTCAGCGCACGGGTTCGAGGACGAGGAGCGGCGTCAGGTAGTGCTCGGTGACCACGCCCCCCAACTCATCCACCGCCCGAGCGGCCTCCTCGGCTTCTGCTGCCGTCCAGTCGCTGAATGTCGTGAACAGGTCCCGGACGGCGTCCGCGTCAAGATCGACGGCCCACGCGAACTCTGCGGCCTGCACGGTTCGGAACAGGCCGCCGGATTCGAGTGCCCGTGCCCAGCTGGCCGTGTCCGTCTCGTCCGGCTGCGCCCGGCGCGGAGCATCCCGGGCGTCGACGATCCGCTGGATGGCTTCGCGGAACGGCCCGGGGGCCACCGATGGGTCGCCGTAGGCGGTGCGCCACACGGCCAGCCGCCCGTCGGTCGTGAGGATGCGATGCAGCTTCGGCAGGACGACGTCGAGGTCGAACCAGTGCACGGCCGTGGCGACGGTCACGAGGCCGAACGATCCCGCGGGGAACTCGACGTCCTCTGCGGTGGAGCGGACCACGCGCACGGCGGGAAGCGCGTCATGGAGACGCGCCGCCAGCGCACCTCCCGGCTCGACCGCCGTCACCTCCATGCCGGCCTCGACCAGGATCCGCGTCGCCTGCCCGGTCCCGGCGCCGAGGTCGAGCGCCCGCACGCCCGCCCCCAGCAGACCGAGCGCGGTGAGGCGGTCGGTCAACGCCGACGGATACGGCGGCCGGGCGCGGTCGTACAGCTCGGCGTACCGGTCGAAGTGCATCGGGTCGGGCATGACGCCGACGCTACGCCTCGACCGGTCAGAGCGAGACGCGGTTGCGGCCGGTGTTCTTGGCGCGGTACATCGCGGCGTCGGCCGCATCCAGCAACTGCTTCGCCGTCAGCCCAGGCTCGATGGTGATGACGCCGCAGGACGCGGTGACGGTCATCGGTCCGCGCGCGGTCCGGATGGGGTCGGCGATGTCGCGCACCAGGCGGGCGGCGAAGCGTTCACCGTCCTCCTGCGTCGCGGCGGCGCTGAGTACGACGAACTCGTCGCCCGCGAGCCGAGAGATCACATCCGTCGAGCGGCTGTCGCGGGTGAGCCGGTCGGCGATCGCCCGCAGCACGGCGTCGCCCGTCTCGTGCCCGTGCCGGTCGTTGATCGACTTGAACTCGTCCAGGTCGAGGAACAGCAGGACGCCGCCCTCGCCGTCGGTCACGGTCTTCTCGAGCTCGTGCTCGAAGGAGCGCCGGTTGTGCAGCCCGGTGAGGTGGTCGATCAGAGCGAGTTGGGCCAGGTGCGCCTCGCGACGACGGTCGAGTGCCCGGGCGAGGTCGCGCCCGAGCTCGCGGGATTCCTCGGCGACCGATCCCCACGGCAGCGCCGTGCCTTCCACGCTCTGCTTCCACTCGGAGAACGACCGGCGCGGCGACAGCGCGTCATCGCGGTTGGCGGCGGTCTGGTCGCCGAGCCAGCGGATCACCTGGGCGACCTCCTGGCGGAAGAACAGCAGCACGCCGTGCGCGCCGACCGGGACGACCATCAGCCCGGCGAAGCCCGGCATCAGGACGCTGAGCGCCGGATGGGTGCGCGCGAGCTCGTTCGTCGCCAGCGGCTCGGTGCCTGCCGCGGACAGGAGCAGGCTGCGGTCGGTGAGAGGCACGGCGCCGACGCTGCGGCTGACACCGTCGAGGGCGAGGATGACGCCGTCGGCGCCTACCAGGCGGCACAACTCCGGGCCACTCTCGACGAGGGTGATGAGCGGGTCGTCGGATGACGGGACACCGGCGAGCACGGCGGAGCGCTGCTCCCGGATGCTGAGGTCGCGGCGCAGCTGCGCGATCGACTCGAGCGCCCCGAGCTGCAAGGTCAGCTGGGTGGCCAGCACCTCCAGCGCGCGGCGCAACAGGATCGGCATCCGCCGCTCGGTGCGATGGGCGCAGGTGATCATGCCGACCAGCCGGTCCTCCTGGATGAGCGAGAACGACACCGTCGACGCCTGACCCATGTTCCGCATGAATTGGAGGTGGTGCGGCGACACCGCGCGGAGCTCCGCGCTGCTGAGGTCGAGTGGTGGGGAGTCCACCACCGAGACCAGCGGCGTCCCGAGGTCGTCGGTGCTGACGATCTGGCGCGAGAGCTTGGTCAAGTAGAGCGAGCGGGCCTGCTGCGGGATGTCGGAGGCCGGGAAGTGCAGCCCGCGGTACGACTCCATGTCGGGCTCGGACGCCTCGCCGGCGACCTCTCCGTGACCGTCCTCGAAGAAGCGGTACACCATCACCCGGTCGAAGCCGCTGATGCGCTTGACCTCCTCGGCCGCGGCCTGGCGGAGCTCGTCGGCGCCGGCCAGCAGCCCGAGCGAACGGATCGCGCCCACGACGGAGGCTGTCGGAAGGTCGGGCGTCGTCTCGGCTGGCTCCAGCTCGATGATCATCTGACCGCCCTGCCGGTGGGTCACGGCGTCGAAGGCCTCGTCGCCGATCTCGACGCGAATGGGGTCGCCGTGGGTCTCGGCGGTGACGCTCCACTCCAGCGTCGGGCTGTTCAGCTCCGACACCGAGCGGCCGAGCCAGCGGCCGGCGTTCTCACTGACGGTGACGATCTCGTACGTCGCGATGTCGACGACGAAGAGCATCCCGAACGACTGGATGCGACCGGGCGTCCTGATCGGTTCTTTGACGCATTCCTGGAGCCGTCGGAGCTCAGCGGGGTCGAGCCCGATCTGTCCATCCACCACTTGACCCTAATGCACGTTTTCCTGCTTCACCACCGCGCCCGACGCGGCCGGCGACGGCGGCAGGGACGACGCAGGCGCCGAGGGCGAGGCCGCCGTCGACGAGCTCACCGAGTTCGACGGCCCCGACGAGCGGGACGAGTAGGCGACCCTCACGGCGTGCCCCTGGGTCAGCCCGGCACGGACGCCACGGCGTCGATCTCGACCAGTGCACCCGGACGCGCCGGAGACACGGCGAGCACCGTGACGGCCGTGCGGTGGTCGCCCCACACGATGCGGGTCGCGCCGTAGGCGGCGGTCGGATCGATGCCGGGCGCGAGGTGGATGGTCAGCTTCACCACGTGCTCCGGCCCGCTGCGTGCGGCTGCGAGCACCGCGAGCAGGTTGCGCAGCGCCTGCTCCGTCTGCGCCTGGAGTCCGTCGAGCAGCTCGCCCTCCGCATCCACCCCGTTCTGACCGCCGACGAAGAGCAGCCGCCCCGCTGGCGCGATCATTCCCTGAGCGAACGCGGGGCTGCGGAACAGCTCCGGCGGGTCGACGGGCGTCGGTTCTCCGGCCATGACGGGTCCTTTCTCCCTATGCGGCCGATACTGCCGCCGACCACCGACATCGGCGCTCGCGTTACAGTGGAGGCGTGAACCCGCTCATCTCGCAGCCCGTCGGGCGTCTGGAGGTCGTCGGCGCGCTCAGCGCCGGCGCGAGATAGCGCTGTCCCCTCTCCGGTGATTCCGCGCGCTTCGGCGCGCCGTCCGCCGCGCGTCTCCGCACGCTCTCGTGCGCCGCGGCGTCTTCCACGGCCGCATCCGGCCGTGTTCGACCGACCTCCGATAGACAGGTTCATCCATGATCCCCCTGACCGAGAATCAGATCCGCTCCTCCTTCGTCAACGCGTCCCAGCGTGAGCGCAAGGAGGCCACCCTCCCCGACCTGGCGCAGCTGCGCTTCGACGACCTCGACTACCTGGGCTGGCGTGACCGCAAGCAGCCGGCGCTCGGGTACGTCGTCGCCGTCGTCGACGGCGAGCCCGTCGGCGTGCTGCTCCGGCTGGCCGACGGCCGCATCCGCTCGCGTCCCCAGTGCTCGTGGTGCGAGGACGTGCACCTCCCTAACGACGTCGTCTTCTTCATCGCGAAGCGCGCGGGAAAGGCGGGCCGCAACGGCAACACGCTCGGCACGCTCGTCTGCGCCGACTTCCAGTGCTCCGCGAACGTCCGCAAGCGGCCGCCGACCGCCTACGTCGGTTTCGACGTCGAGGCGGCCAGGCAGCAGCGGATCGACGCGCTTCGGGAGCACGTGGACGCCTTCGTCCGCCGGGTAATGGACGGCGACTGATGACGCCACTGCGGGAGGCCGCCGCTCAGGCCGCCTCCCGCAGGAAGTCCTGGTGCCGATAGCCGTCGTCGTCGAGGATGGCGACGGTCGACTCCTCCACCTCGATGAATGCACCGGGCATGTCCGTCAGCGGCTCTGAGACCACCACCTTCGCCTTCTCGCCGAACACGTCGAGCCTCGCCGCATCCGGGTACAGCTCGCGCAGCTCCGGGATGGCCGTCGAGTGGAACAGGGTCCGGCTCTTGTGCGCCGTGGAGTAGCGGAAGGCCCACAGGGTGCGGCCGTCCGACACCGCGACCGTGCCCTGCATCGGGTACTGGATTCCGACCTTCCTCCCCTCCTCCTCGACCCGGCGGATCGCGCGCCCGAGCCCGGCGATGGGGTCGTCCTGCAGACCCTCCGTGAGGGCGAGGTAGAACAGCACCTCGGAGTCCGTCGTGCCGTGGATGAGCGGGTACAGCGAGGGGTCGACGGCGAAGGACAGCTCGCGCTTGGTCTTCGTGAACCCGTCGAGGAAGCCGTTGTGCATGAACAGCCAGTTCTCGTAGCGGAACGGGTGGCAGTTGCTCTGCTGGATGGGCGGTCCGGCCGCCGCGCGCACGTGCCCGAAGAACAGCGGGCTGCTGATGGCGTTGGTGAGCTCGCGGAGGTTCTCGTCGTGCCACGCCGGCTCGATGCTGTGGAAGAGGGACGGTGTGGCCCCCTGCACTGGGTCGCCGCCGTACCAGCCGAACCCGAAGCCGTCGCCGTTCACGGTCTCGTTGCCGAGCGGCGAGTTGAGCGACTGGGCGACCAGCGAGTGCTGCGTGTCCAGGATGAGCTCGGCGGGCTTCAACGGCTCCCCCGAGTATGCGAGCCAACGGCACATGACTTTCCTCCCCGAGGTTCCGGATGCGTCCGGGTGCGGACGGCCGCACCCTAACCCGCGGCGACGCATGGCGGGAATACAGAAAACGGCCGTCACTCCTTCGTCTGGGCGCTGTCAAGGCCTGGCCGCAGAACACGCGGTCCGCTTCACTGGACGCATGACGACGCGCACGGTCTTCCTTCGGCAAGGGCTGGAGGTGGCGGAGATCTCGGACCACGAGTGGCGGATCAGCGATGCCGAGGCCGCCGCGCTCGGAGCACCCTCCGTCGTCGGCTTCGTCCTTCAGCTGGACGGCATGTTCGAGGTCACGCAGATCGGGCGGCCAGGGCGCCGCACGTACTTCCGGTCGTTCGACGCGGCGTTACGGGAACTGCGCGGCTGACACGCGCTTCGGCCCGGCCGGTCGATCGCCGGCCCGGTCATGCGATCGTCGGCGTCGCGAGGTCTTTCGCCGTAACCGGCACCACGACGACCGGTCTCCGCTGGTCGTGCGTCAGCCGCGCGCCGACGGAGCCGGCCAGCCAGTTCTCCAGCGTGTTGGAGAAGCCGGGCCGATGCGTCCCGACGACGACGAGCCGCGCATCCGTCTCGGCCGCCAGCCGACCCAGCGCCTTGGCCGGGTCTCCCGCGAGCAGCCGCACCGACCAGGCGATCGGCGCGATGCCGGTGTCGGCCAGCGCCGACTCGATCGCGGATGTGAGTGCCAGCGCGGCTTCGCCCTCCCCCGCTCCCACCTCGGTCGGATGCAGTGACTCCTCCGCGACCTCGCCGGGCTTGTCCCACTCGGTGAGGTAGCTGTCCTCCGACACATAGGCGCAGAGCAATGGCCTGCTCAGCTCGACCGCCAGCCGAGCCGCCTCTATCAGCACGGCCCGCGATTGACCCCGGTGCACTCCGACGATCACCGGACGGTCCCGCGCGGCGGCATCCTCCTCCCGAGCGTGGTCGCCCTCGGCGGTCATCAGTCGCTCGACGCCTGCGGTGTGCCCGCGATGTTCACCAACCACTGCACGCCGAACCGGTCGATCGCCATGCCGAAGCTGTCGCCCCAGGGCGCCTTGTTGAGCGGCTCGAGCACGGTGCCGCCTTCGATCAGCTTGTCCCAGTAGCCGGTGAGCTCCGCCTCGTCGTCCCCGCTCAGCGAGATGGAGATGTTCGAGCCCTCCTGGAGGTCCATGTGGGCGGGGACGTCGGCGGCCATCAGGGTGAAGCCGCTCGGCGACGTGAGCTGCGAGTGCATGATCAGGTCGTTGTCCGCGGGGTCTTGCGCCATCTGGTAGTCGGCGAAGGTGCTGCGCTGCACTTCACCGCCGAAGACGGACTGGTAGAAGTCCATCGCCTCGCGCGCGGACGCGCGGAAGTTGAGGTAGGGGTTCAGGGTCGACGGCATGGTGTCCTCCTCGTGAGAGCTCGTGGATGCCCGTTCGCCGCTCAGCGTAGCGAGCGGTGCGGGCGCGTCACCAGAGCGCAGAGATCCGGAAAAGCATGCGAAGGATCGGGCTCACTCAGCGCCGGTACGCGGCCACGAACAGTTCGCCGCGGATCTCACCCAATCGCCCGAGAATCCGGTCGACGAGCGCGTCGGTCACGCCGCCGGCCGACACGTCGAACGGCCCGATCGGCTGCAGCTTTCCGCACCGCACCCGGACGACCTCCCAGCCGACGGCGCGCAGCAGGCGGTCCTTGCGGCGATCCGACTCCTCGCGCGGGCCCACGTGCTCCAGGCCGTGCCGCCCGGTGGTGTCGTACTCGATGGCGACCTTCAGCTCGGGGATGAGGATGTCCGGCCAGACCTCGAGGTGCGCGTGGAACGGCCTCGCCACCCGCACGGCGTTGGCGTCGAGCGACACATCCAGTCGCGCCGCCAGCCGCCGCTTCAACTCCGGTTCGGCGGCGGACGCGGGAACCGGCGCCCACCGACTGACGAACGCCTCCCCCACCGCGACCCGGTCGGCCCCGCCGCGCGCGTGCCGGCAGATCGGGCACCGACGCCCGCCGAGGATGCGCTCGATCGTCGCCTGGTAAGCGGGATGGCCCTCCTGGCACTGCCACGAGAACTTCCCCGCTGTGCTGTTCGCCGACGACACCGCCACGCGTGAACCGGGGGCCGCCATGCTCACCAGCTGCTCGCGCGTCAGCGTCTCGCGGTCGAGGCGCCGGCACAGGTAGCACCGGTCGTCGTTTGGGACGTTCTCGATGCGGCGCAGGTCGCGCGCGTGCCCGCAGATATGCAGCCCCGCATCCGGCTTCGGCATCTTCACACCGCGCGGCGCCGCCAGCTCGGCGCATTGCGGGCACCACACCGACCGTCGCCGGGTTCCGCCCGGGCGCGACCGCTGCTCCTCCGGCGTCGCGACGAATATGTGACCCGAGTCGCACTCCCACACCAGGTACACGTCGGCCGCGGGCGGGATCTGGGTCAGCGTGATCCCGTGGTTGAGGTCGGGATAGTACTGCCGCACGAGCACGGGATACCGCTCCCAGTCGGTGCGGTAGCGCCCGATCGGGTACGGCACCGCCGCCCTTTTCGACCACTGGCGGCGCGCCCACCACTGCTCGACGCTCTCGGTCACCGCATCCCTCCTCTCCGGCAGAGCCTAAGCGGGGCCGCCGACACCGTCAGAGCACGAACGGGATGAGGGCCCGGCGCTCGGGCGGATAGTCCGGGAACGTCGAGCGGTACCAGCGGTGATTGGACACGGCCCGCGGCGCGAGGTTCGCCACGGTGTAGAGCGCGAACGCGAGGCCCGCGAGCGACCAGGTCGCGACGGCCCACCCCGTCCACTCGACGATCTCGCCGAGGTAGTTCGGGCTCGACACATAGCGGAAGCCGCCGCTGTGCGGGATGCGGTACCCGCCGCTGCCGTCGCCGCGGAGCCGCCGCAGAGTCCGGTCCGACCGCATGTTCAGCGCGAGTCCGCCCGCGAACAGCGCCACGCCGATCCAGAACCGCGGGTCCGCGAGCCAGGCGGCCGGGTACACGCCGTACTCGGAGATCCACCGCGCGTTGACCCACGCGTTGAGCAGGTTGAACAGGATGGCCAGCAGCATGACGAGCACTGGCATCCGCGATCCCGACCGCATCAGGAACGGGTACACGAACGCCCGGTACACGTAGTGCACCTGCCAGAGCAGCAGGAACAGCAGGGGCACGAGCTCGAAGCGGTGCTCGCCCAGCAGGTAGAACGCCGCGAAGAGGATGGACGCCGGCGCCTCCATCACCACCCAGGCGACACGCGCCGGGACGGTCGGCCCCCACCCGCCGCGCCCGTGCCGCCCGCCGTACGGGGCGACGACGAACAGCAGCGCGACGAAGGTGACGGCGGCGAGCAGCAGCTCGGCGTACACGAACCAGCGGTACGGTCCCTCGGGCATGCCGCCAGGGTAGCGGCAGAGTTCTCGTGGTGTCCGTTACCTCGGTCGCAGGCTCCCTCGGCGCTGGGGTCGCGGCATCGCTCCGCGCTGCCCTCAGCTCCACCGCGCTACTGCTGGGGCGCGTTGGCCGCCGCGAGCAGCCCGTCGATCATCTCCGGCGTGACCGACCCCCCGGCCATCATGCCGATGCGGCCGATCGGGAACGAGCCCATCATCTTGTCCATGGACACGCCCTCCGGCATGATCGTCGACGCCCCCTCGAGCATCTGCGACATCCCGGCCAGCGCCTGCTGCACCATCGGACCGGCGACGGGATGCGCCATCACCTCGGCGAGCGACGACTCGCGCGTCAGCGGCAGCCGCACCTCGTCCCCTGCGACGCCGACGGTCGCCGAGGTCCGCAGGTCACGGCTGGAGGCCCCGACCTCGACCAGGTAGTCGCCGCCCTCCACGATCCAGCGGTCGGCGCGGACGTCCCAGTACGCGAGGTCCTGGCGACGCACGAGGATCGAGACCTCGCGCGACTCCCCCGGCGCCAGTTCCACGGACGCGAACCCCTTGAGCTCGCGCGGCGCGCGCTGCACGCCCGAGCCGGGGAGCGAGATGTACGCCTGCACGACCTCGCGGCCGGCGCGCTGGCCGGTGTTCGTGACCGTCAGGCGCACCTCCAGATCGCCGTCCGCGGTCGTCGTCGCGGTCGCATCCCCGTATCCGAACGCCGTGTACGAGAGACCGTGGCCGAACGGGAAAGCGACCTCCATGCGCCGCGCGTCGTACCAGCGGTAGCCCACGAAGATGCCCTCGCCATAGCGGACGTGCCCCTCCTCCCCCGGGAAGTTGAGGTACGCGGGGGTGTCCTCGAGCCGGAGCGGTACGGTCTCGGTCAGCTTGCCGGACGGCGCGACGGCGCCGAACAGCACGTCGGCCGTGGCCGAACCGCCAGCCTGCCCCAGCAGCCACGCCTCGACGATGGCCGGGACGGACCCGGCGAACGGCAGCGCGACCACGCCGCCGTTCGACAGCACGACGACCGTGCGCGGATTCGCCGCGACGACCGCGTCGATGAGCGCGAGCTGGTCGGCCGGGAGGTCGATGTCCTCCCGGTCGTAGCCCTCGGACTCCAGGCGCGCAGGAAGCCCCGCGAACACGACCGCGACCGACGCGCTGGACGCGGCGGCGACGGCCTCGTCGCGCAGGCGAGCGGTCTCGTCGTCGGTGACATCCAACGCGAGCGAGAAGCCCGGCGCGTACGACGCCTGCGGCGCGACCGTGCGGATGGAGGTGAGCGCGTCATCCAGCCGGGTCGGGTGGATCATCGACGAGCCCGCGCCCTGGTACCGCGGCTTCTCCGCGAAGGCGCCGATCACCGCGATCGACTGGTCGTCTCGCAGTGGGAGCAGCGGAGCGCCGTCGACCTCGTCGTTCTTCAGCAGCACGATGGAACGGGAGGCGGCCTCGCGGGCGAGCGCGTGGTGCGCATCCACGTCGAGCGGTCCCTCGACACGCGGGGTGACGGCCCAGCGGACCGCGAGGTCGGCGTTGCGCTGCGCGGACGCGTCGAGCGCCGCCGCATCGAGCGTCCCGTCGTTCACGGCCGCGACGACCTGCTGGTCGGTGATCCCCCCGTACCCGGCATCTCCAGGTCGAGACCGGCCCGCAGTGCCGAGACTCGGTCGTTCACCGCGCCCCAGTCCGAGACCACCAGCCCCTCGAAGCCCCACTCGTCTCGCAGCACGTCGGTGAGCAGCCAGCGGTTCTCCGAGGCGAACACCCCGTTGATGCGGTTGTACGAGCACATCACCGTGTGCGGCTGGGCGTCCTCGACGACCCGCTGGAAGCCGCGCAGGTAGATCTCGCGCAGTGGACGCGGGTCGACGTCGGACGAGGAGCGCATCCGGTCGTCCTCCTGATTGTTCGCCGCGAAGTGCTTCAGCGAGGCGCCGACGCCCTGCGATTGGATGCCGCGCACGATCCCGCGCCGAGCACGCCGGAGACGATCGGGTCCTCGCTGAGATACTCGAAGTTGCGGCCGCACAGCGGGGAGCGCTTGATGTTGATGCCCGGGCCGAGGATGACGGCCACGTCCTCGATGGACGACTCGACGCCCAGGGCGGTGCCGACGCGCTCGGCGAGCTCCACATCCCACGAGGAGCCGAGGGCGACCGCCGGCGGGAAGCAGGTGGCCGGGACGCTGTCGCCGATCCCGAGGTGGTCGCCGCCCTCGCGCTGCTTGCGCAGCCCGTGCGGGCCGTCGGTGAGCATCACGGACGGGATGTCGCCGACCGCCTTGGTGCGCCAGAAGCTCTCGCCGCTTGTGAGCGCCGCCTTCTCCTCGACGGTCAGTCCGCTGAGGTCGGCGCGCGCGCCTGTCGTGGTGTCGGTCATGGGGTTCCTTTCGGTGTGATGGTCAGCGGGTCGCCTTGATGGGCCACACGGCCAGCGCCCCCAGGATGCCGAGGACGATCGCGATCGGGAAGAGCGCGGCGTAGCCGAAGGCGAGCACGATGGCGCCGGCGACTCCCGGGGCGAGGGTCTGCGGGAGGGTGGCGGCGATGTTCACGACGCCGAGATCCTTCGCGAACGACTTCGCCGACGGGAGCACCTCGCTCATCAGCGCGGTGTCGACGGCCTGGAACATCCCGAAGCCGAAGCCCGAGAGCACGGTCATGATGATCCAGGCGTTCACGTCCGGCCAGATCCACGGCAGCAGGAAGCCGAGGCTGACGACAGCGGCGGAGGCGAAGACGAACGGCTTGCGGCGGCCGAACCGGTCGGAGAGCGGGCCGGAGACGATCGTCGAGATGATGATCCCGACCAGGCTCAGCAGGCCGAGCAGCGGGATGAGCTGTTCCGGGTGCTCGACGTGGAAGTAGTCGGTGAGCAGGAACAGCTGGAAGCCGGTCACCGCGAAGTAGCCGGTGTAGAGGAGCAGCCGGCCGGTGAACGCCCAGAAGAAGTCGGGATGCGCGATCGGGTTCACCCAGAAGGTCTTGAGGAACTGGACGAAGGTGAACGGCTCGCGCTCGAGGCGGGTGCTCGAGTAGTCCGGGTTGAACAGGACGAACAGGCTCAGCACGACGAGCGAGAACACGGCGAAGAACACGTACCCGACGGTGAGGCTGTTGAAGAAGAGGGAGCCGACGATCTGGCCGCCGAGAGCGCCCACCATGAGGCCGATGCCGGACAGCGCGGCGAAGGTGCCGCGGCGCTTGAGCGGGACGCGGTCGGGCATGATCGCGGTCAGCGGGCCCTGCGCGAAGTTGTAGCTGATCTGCACCAGCGTCCAGGCGATGACCACGCCGACCAGGGTGTTCGCGAAGGCGAGCCCGATCAGCGACAGGCCGCCCGCGAGTGAGCCGATGACGATCCAGGGCGCGCGCCTCCCGAAGCGGGACCGCGTCCGGTCGGAGATCTGCCCCGCGATCGGCTGCGCGATCATCGCGGCGAAGGCGCCGATCGTCGCCGCGATCGTCAGGTTGGCGACCTTGTCCTGCTCGCCGAACAGCACGGTGATCTGCTGTGGGAGCAGGATGCCCGGCAGCGCGCCCCAGATCAGGTAGATGCCGAGGTTGGCGGGGACGATCCACAGCATCAGGCGGCCGAGGCCCTTGATCGGCGCGGGCGGGTCGTCGTTCCCGGCTGCGGTGCCGACGAAGGTGTTGGTCGTGACCGGTGGGACGGAGGTGTCTGACGTCATTGTCGTGGGGGTCCTCTCACCATCCACCGTGGATGGTGGCAAAACCTTACGTCACTCGGTTTTGGAAAAGCAAGCGTCGTTCGGGTTTATGCTCGGGTCATGGCACGACGGGGCGCGTACGCGAAGGGTGTGGCCAAGCGGGAGGAGATCCTGGAGGCCGCGCTCGACGTCATCGCGCGCGAGGGCTGGCATGGCGCGTCGGTGAAGGAGCTGGCCGAGGCCGTCGGGCTGTCGCAGGCCGGGTTGCTGCACTACTTCGGCAGCAAGGACGAGCTGTTCACCGCCATCCTCCGCAAGCGCGATGAGGTGGATGCGCGGCGTTTCGGCGGCATCGACGAGAACCCGGGCATCGAGCGGATGCGGGAGGGTTTCGTCGGGATCGTCCGGCACAACGCGGAGGTCCCGGGGCTGGTGCAGCTGTTCTCGCGGATGGCCGTGGAGGCCGGCGAAGAGACGCATCCCGCCCACGCGTACTTCGTCGAGCGCAGCGAGGCCCTGCGGCGGATGTTCGCCCGGGCGCTGGCCCAGCGCCAGGAGTCCGGCGACCTGCCGGACGGCGTCGACCCCGAGACGCTGGCCCGCGTCGTCCAGGCGGTCTCCGACGGCATGCAGCTGCAGTGGCTGCAGGACCCGACGGTCGACATGGCCGCGACGGTGGATGCGATGTTCACGCTCCTGGCCGCCCGCTCCCCCGCCGCCCGCGACATCTAGTTGCCGCAACACGCCGTTACCGCCGATGGCGTAGCGGCGTGTTGAGTCACATAGACGAGTGGTGGGGCTTGCGCGGCGCCGGCGGGGCAAGCCTAAGCTCCGGTATGGATGGCGATGCGGCGCTCGAGGTCACGTACCGGAGCTATCTGGTGCGCTGTAATGAGCACCGGTTCGACACGCTGGGCGACTTCGTCCACGATCGCGTCGAGGTCAACGACCGGGTGATGAGCGTTCGCGAGTACGGCGACGGGCTCGCCGAAGTGATCGCGCTCCTCCCCGACTTCCATTGGGAGATTCGGCACCTGGTGATCGACGAGCCCTGGCTGGCGGCGCACCTCGGCGACTCGGGCACGACGCCGAGCGGTGGGACCGTACGGCTCCCGGAGTTCGCCGTCTACCGCTTCGACGAAGGACGAATCACGTCGGTATGGGGAGATCTCGACCGCGACCGGCTGCTTCCTTGAGTTGTGTCGGCACCGCGTCGCGGCTCAGCAGCGAACCGACGACGATGCAGAGATCGTGGGCCCTGCCGGGATCGAACCGACGACATCCACGGTGTAAACGTGGCGCTCTACCAGCTGAGCTAAAGGCCCGTGATGCCGACCAGCCTAGCCGGTCTGAAATGGAGGAGTTCGGATCCGCCGCGCCGGAGGATGTTGCGTTGCGGAGGAGCCGATCGGCTTAGGACCGCACAGACTCCTCCGTTTTGAACGGGAGGAGCGGCAAAGCAGAGTGGACCGGGTCAGACGTGCGCGGGGAGGCGGTCGAGTGCGGCGCGGTAGGAGTCGATCGAGCGGGCCTCGCCCGGCGCGGTGATGAACGACGCGCGGATGATGCCGCGCTCGTCGACGAGGAAGGTCGCGCGGTTCGCGAAGCCCTTCTCGGGGAGGAACACCCCGTACTCCTTCGCGATCTCGCCGTGCGGCCAGAAGTCGGCCAGCAGGGAGAAGGAGTAGCCCTCCTGCTCCGCCCACGCGCGCAGCGCGTACTTGGAGTCGACCGAGATCGCGAGCAGCTCGACCCGGTGGTCCTCGAAGAGGGCGAGGTTGTCGCGCAGAGCGCACAGCTCTCCGGTGCACGTGCCCGAGAACGCGAGCGGGAAGAAGACCAGCGCGACCGCTTTGCGTCCGCGGAAGTCGCTGAGCCGCACGGTCTCGCCGTACTGGTTCAGCAACTCGAAGTCGGGTGCCTGGGTGTCGTTCTCAAGAGCCACGAGGAGACAGCATAAACCTGTCCGATGGGAGCGCCAACCGTGCGGTCAACACCGAGCCCGGAGTGCGGCTAGGCTGAAGGATGGTGTCCACGCTTGTCGAGAACCGACAGCCCAGCGGCACGTCCACGATCCATCCGACACAAGAAAGAGGTCGAGGGTGACTGTAAACGACCAGGACCCGTACTCGGTGAACAACATCGATTCGGACCCGGAGGAGACCGCCGAGTGGCGGGAATCCCTCGACCAACTGGTTGCGGCCCATGGCCACGAGCGTGCTCGCGAGATCATGCTCAGCCTGCTGAAGCGCTCGTCCGAGCTGCACCTCGGCGTCCCGATGGTCCCGACGACGGACTACATCAACACCATCTCCGCGGAGGACGAGCCCGCGTTCCCCGGCGATGAGGAGATCGAGCGCCGCTACCGCGCGTGGATCCGCTGGAACGCGGCCATCATGGTGCACCGCGCGCAGCGCCCCGGCATCGCGGTCGGCGGCCACCTCTCCAGCTACGCTTCCAGCGCGACCCTCTTCGAGGTCGGCTTCAACCACTTCTTCCGCGGCCAGGACCACCCCGGCGGCGGCGACCAGGTCTTCTTCCAGGGCCACGCCTCCCCCGGCGTCTATGCCCGCGCGTTCCTCGAGGGCCGGCTCAGCGCCGACCAGCTCGACGGTTTCCGCCAGGAGAAGTCCCACGCCGGCGGCGGCCTCTCCAGCTACCCGCACCCGCGCCTCATGCCCGACTTCTGGCAGTTTCCGACCGTGTCGATGGGTCTCGGCCCGATCAACGCGATCTACCAGGCGCAGCTCAACAAGTACCTCACCAACCGCGGCATCAAGGACGCCTCCGACCAGCACGTCTGGGCGTTCCTCGGCGACGGCGAGATGGACGAGGTCGAGTCGCGCGGCCAGCTCCAGGTGGCGGCGAACGAGAAGCTCGACAACCTCACCTTCGTCATCAACGCGAACCTGCAGCGGCTCGACGGCCCGGTGCGCGGCAACGGCAAGATCATCCAGGAGCTGGAGAGCTACTTCCGCGGCGCCGGCTGGAACGTCATCAAGGTGATCTGGGGCCGCGAGTGGGACGACCTGCTCGCTCGCGACACCGACGGCGCCTTGGTCAACCTCATGAACCAGACGCCGGACGGCGACTACCAGACGTACAAGACCGAGAACGGCGCGTACGTCCGTGAGAACTTCTTCGGCCGCGACCCGCGCACCCTCGACCTGGTCAAGGACTACACCGACGACCAGGTGTGGGGCCTCAAGCGCGGCGGTCACGACTACCGCAAGGTCTACGCGGCGTTCAAGGCGGCCGTGGAGCACACCGGCCAGCCGACCGTCATCATCGCCAAGACCATCAAGGGCTACGGGCTCGGTCCGTCGTTCGAGGGCCGCAACGCGACCCACCAGATGAAGAAGATGACGCTCGACAACCTGAAGGCGTTCCGCGACGCGATGCGCATCCCGGTGTCGGACGCGCAGCTCGAGGAGAACCCTTACCTCCCGCCGTACTACAACCCCGGCGCCGAGGACGAGACGATCAAGTACCTGCACGAGCGCCGCCGCGACCTGGGCGGCTACGTGCCCGAGCGCCGCGCGAAGTACACGCAGTTCGACCTGCCGGACGACTCCTCGTACGCGATCTCCAAGAAGGGGTCGGGCACGCAGGAGGTCGCCACGACCATGGCGTTCGTCCGCCTGCTGAAAGACCTGCTGCGCTCGAAGGAGTGGGGCAAGCGGATCGTCCCGATCATCCCGGACGAGGCGCGCACCTTCGGCATGGACGCGTTCTTCCCGAACGCGAAGATCTACAACCCGAACGGCCAGAACTACACCTCGGTCGACCGCGAGCTGCTCCTGGCCTACAAGGAGAGCCCGCAGGGCCAGATCATCCACGTCGGCATCAACGAGGCGGGCGCGGTCGCCGCGTTCACCAACGTCGGCACGTCGTACTCGACGCAGGGCGAGCCGCTCATCCCGGTCTACGTCTTCTACTCGATGTTCGGGTTCCAGCGCACGGGCGACGCGCTGTGGGCGGCGGGCGACCAGATGGCGCGCGGCTTCCTCATCGGCGCCACCGCCGGCCGCACCACGCTGACCGGCGAGGGCCTGCAGCACGCCGACGGCCACTCCCCCCTGCTCGCCGCGACGAACCCGGCGGTCGTCTCGTACGACCCGGCGTACGGCTACGAGATCGGCCACATCGTGCGCGCCGGCCTGGAGCGCATGTACGGCGGCAATCACCCTGACCCGAACGTCATGTACTACCTGACGGTCTACAACGAGCCGATGGTGCAGCCGGCCGAGCCCGAGGGCGTGGATGTGGACGGCATCGTCCACGGCATCCACCGCCTCCGCGTCGCCGAGAACCAGGGCCCGAAGGCCCAGCTGCTCGCGTCCGGTGTCGCGGTCCCGTGGGCGCTCGAGGCCCAGCAGCTGCTGGCGCAGGACTGGGGCGTCTCGGCCGACGTGTGGAGCGTCACCTCGTGGGGCGAGCTGCGCCGCGACGGCCTCAAGGCGGAGGAGCACAACTTCCTCTACCCGCAGCAGGAGAAGCAGGTGCCGTACGTCACCCGCAAGCTGCAGGACGCCGAGGGTCCGTTCGTCGCCGTGACCGACTACGAGCACGCGGTGCCCGACCAGATCCGTCAGTTCGTGCCCGGCGAGTACGCCACGCTCGGCGCCGACGGCTTCGGCTTCTCGGACACCCGCCCGGCCGCGCGCCGCTTCTTCAAGATCGACGGCCCGTCGATGGTGGTCCGCACGCTCGAGTTGCTCGCGGCCCGCGGCCAGGTCGACCCGAACGCTCCCGCGTGGGCGATCGAGAAGTACCTGCTGCACGACGTCAACGCCGGCACCACCGGTTCTGCGGGCGGCGAGGCGTAACACCGCCGTGGCAGGAAGCCAGGTAGAGAGGACGAAGCCCGAGACGCTCGCGTGGCTGCGCAAGATCTCGGGTGAGCTGGCCACGACCACGCTCAAGAAGCTCGAGGACACCCTTCCCTGGTACCGCGACATGCCACCGGGCCGGCGCAGCGCCGTCGGCCTGGTGGCCCAGGCGGGCATCTCGTCGTTCATCTCGTGGTACGACGACCCGCGGTCGACGCCGTGGATCGCAGCCGACGTGTTCGGCGCCGCCCCGCGCGAGCTGCTGCGCAGCGTGAGCCTGCAGCAGACCCTCCAGCTGATCAAGATCACCGTGGAGGTCGTCGAGGAGCGGGTCAAATCGGCGGGCGGCGAGGACCTGCGGGAGGCCATCCTGCTCTACTCGCGGGAGATCGCGTTCGCCGCGGCAGACGTCTACGCGCGCGCCGCCGAGGCCCGCGGCCTCTGGGACGCGCGGCTCGAGGCTCTGGTCGTCGACAGCATCCTGACCGGCGAGTACGACGACGAACTGCCCAGCCGGATCGCCGCCCTCGGCTGGCACGGGCACGGTGAGGTCAGCGTGCTCGTCGGCACCGCGCCGAAGATGCTCGATGTCGACCAGCTGCGCCGCACCGCGCGGCACATGTCGGCGGACGTGCTGATCGGCGTGCAGGGCAGCCGGCTCGTCCTGGTGATCGGCCGGGCGTGGCCGAGCGACAGCACCCCGGACGACGCGATCGGCCCGGCTCCGGTGGTCTCGTTCCTCGAGATCGCCTCCCAGCTCGAGCCCGGGTTCGGACCGGGCCACCTGGTGCTCGGCCACGAGGTTCCGAGCCTGGTGGACGCGTCCAAGAGCGCCAAGGCGGCCCTCGCCGGGTTCGCGGTGGCGAAGGCGTGGCGCAACTGCCCGCGTCCGGTGCACGCCGACGACCTGCTGCCGGAGCGGGCGCTCGCGGGCGACGGCCTCGCCCGCGCCACGCTGATCAGCCGCATCTACCGCCCACTGCAGGCGTACTCGTCCGAGCTGCTGACGACGCTCTGGTGCTACCTCGACAACGGCCGCTCGCTGGAGGCGACGGCGCGCGAGCTGTTCGTGCATCCCAACACGGTCCGATACCGGCTGAAGCGCGTGTCGGAGGTCATCGGCTGGGATGCGACGGGCGCGCGCGAGGCGCTCATCCTGCAGGCGGCGCTCATCGTCGGCTCGATCAACGAGCCGGATTCGCCTCGGCGCGGCGGCTGAGTTGTAGACAGCCACAAGCATTCTTCGAATACTTCGTATCCATCCGACACATCCGCCCAGCGGAAGATTGGCAGACTGGAAACCGTGATCGTCATCGTGTGCCCGGGGCAGGGATCCCAGACCCCGGGCTTCCTCGAGCCCTGGCTCGCCGAATCCTCGTTCCGCGATCAGCTCACCGGCATCTCCGACGCGGTCGGCATCGACCTCGTCGCGCACGGCACCGTGAGCGACGCCGACACCATCCGCGACACCGCGGTGGCGCAGCCGCTGATCGTCTCGGCCGGCCTGCTGACGCTGTCCGCCCTGTTCGCCGACGGTCGCCGCGAGCGCGTCGGCGGGATCGCCGGGCACTCGGTCGGCGAGTTGACGGCCGCGGCCGGTGCGGGCGTGCTGAGCGAGACCGATGCCGTCGCGTTCGTGCGCGAGCGCGGCGCCGCGATGGCCACGGCGGCCGCCGAGGTGCAGACCGGCATGAGCGCGGTCCTCGGTGCTGACGAGGGCGAGCTCCTCGCGCGCCTCGACGAGCTGGGCCTCTCCCCCGCCAACTACAACGGCGGCGGTCAGATCGTGGTCGCGGGAGCCCTGGACGCGCTGGCCCAGCTGGCCGAGAACCCGCCGGCCCGTGCACGCGTGATCCCGCTGCAGGTCGCCGGCGCGTTCCACACGCGCTACATGGCTCCGGCCGTCCCCGCGCTGGAGGAGTTCGCGTCCACGCTGACGACGAACGACCCGACCCTGCGCCTCTGGACCAACAAGGACGGCTCCGAGGTGACCGACGGCGCCGAGTTCCTCCGCCTGCTCGTCGGGCAGGTCTCGTCGCCGGTGCGCTGGGACCTCGACATGAAGGCGTTCGAGCAGGCCGGGGTCACCGGTCTCATCGAGGTCGCCCCCGCGGGCGCTTTGGTCGGACTCGCCAAGCGCGGCCTCAAGGGCGTCCCGACCGTCGCCATCAAGACCCCGGACGACCTGCCGGCCGCCTTCGACCTCATCGACCAGGAGGCCTGATGACCCACCCCACGCTGCAGCAGTCGCACGGCCCGCAGTACACCCGCATCCTCTCGATCGGCGCGGCGCGCGGCGACCTCGTCGTGCCGAACGACGACCTGGTCGGCCCGATCAACTCCTCCGACGAGTGGATCCGGCAGCGCACCGGCATCATCACGCGCACGCGGGCCAGCCACGACGTCCTCGCCGTCGACCTCGCCACCGAGGCCTCGAAGGAGGCCATCGCGAAGTCCGGCGTCGACCCGTCGCTCATCGACGCGGTGATCGTCGCCACCATCTCGAACGTGCAGCAGACGCCGTCGCTCGCCGCCGTGCTCGCCGACCGCGTCGGCTCGAACCCGGCCGCGGCCTATGACATGAACGCCGCCTGCGCCGGATACACGTACGGCATCGCCCAGGCGGATGCGCTCATCCGCGCGGGCGTCGCCCACTACGCGCTCGTCGTCGGCGCCGAGAAGCTGTCCGACGTCGTCGACCCGACCGACCGCACCATCTCCTTCCTGCTGGGCGACGGCGCGGGCGCCGTGGTCATCGGCCCGAGCGAGTACCCGGGCATCTCGAAGACGGTCTGGGGCTCCGACGGCTCCAAGGCCGACGCGGTCGGGATGAACGGCACGCTCACCGAGTTCCGCGACGGCGAGAAGGAGTGGCCCACGCTCCGCCAGGAGGGCCAGACGGTCTTCCGCTGGGCCGTGTGGGAGATGGCGAAGGTCGCCAAGCGCGCCCTGGACGAGGCCGGGGTCGCCCCCGACCAGCTCGCGGCGTTCATCCCCCACCAGGCGAACATGCGCATCGTCGACGAGTTCGCCAAGCAGCTCAAGCTGCCCGAGACCGTCGCGATCGCGCGCGACATCGAGACGACGGGCAACACGTCCGCCGCGTCCATCCCCCTCGCGACCCACCGACTGCTCCAGGAGCACCCGGAGCTGAGCGGCGGTCTGGCGCTCCAGATCGGCTTCGGCGCCGGTCTGGTCTTCGGCGCCCAGGTCGTCGTGCTGCCCTAGACTGTTTCCCGGTCACAACGACACCCCCTCAAGGAGAGAAAACCATGGCATTGTCCACCGAAGAAGTTCTTGCCGGCCTGGCCGAGCTCATCAACGACGAGACCGGCATCGCGACCGACACGGTTGAGCTGGACAAGTCGTTCACGGACGACCTCGACATCGACTCGATCTCGATGATGACCATCGTGGTCAACGCCGAGGACAAGTTCGACGTCAAGATCCCCGACGAGGAGGTCAAGAACCTCAAGACCGTCGGAGACGCGGTCGAGTTCATCGTCAAGGCGCAGGACGCCTAAGGCTCAGGCCTGATTTCTCCGCGCGGGCGGCGCTCCCCCCGGATCGCCGCCCGCGCGTGCGGGAGCGCTCTGACTCCCGCGACTCCACTCACAGAGAGTTGCCGTTATGACCAAGAAGATCGTCGTCACCGGCGTGGGCGCATCCTCGCCGCTCGGTGGCACCGCCCCTGAGAGCTGGACCGCGCTGCTCGCCGGCGAGTCCGGAGCCCGCACGCTCGAGCACGACTGGGTCGCCCAGTACGAGCTCCCCGTCACGTTCGCCGCCGAGGCGAAGGTGCGCCCCGAGGAGGTGCTGGAGCGTCCCGTCGCCAAGCGCCTCGACCCGTCCAGCCAGTTCGCGCTGATCTCCGCCATGGAGGCCTGGGAGGACGCCGGCCGCCCGGACGTCGCGCCCGAGCGCCTCGGCGTCGACTACGCCACCGGCATCGGCGGCGTGTGGACGCTGCTCGACGCCTGGGACACCCTCCGCGACCGCGGCCCGCGCCGCGTGCTGCCGATGACCGTGCCGATGCTCATGCCGAACGCGGCCTCGGCCGCCGTCTCCATGCACTTCGAGGCCCGCGCGTTCGCCCGCACCGTCGCCTCCGCGTGCGCGTCGAGCACCGAGTCCCTCGTCAACGCCTACGAGCACCTGCAGGCGGGCCTCGCCGACGTGGTCATCGCGGGCGGAACCGAGTCGGCCATCCACCCCATCACCGTCGCGTCGTTCTCGTCGATGCAGGCGCTGTCGCGCCGCAACGACGACCCGGCGCACGCCTCCCGCCCGTACAGCGTCGACCGTGACGGCTTCGTCATGGGCGAGGGCGCGGCCAGCCTCGTGCTCGAGACCGAGGAGCACGCGCTCGCCCGCGGCGCCCGCATCTACGCGGAGCTCGCCGGCGGCGGCGTGACCGCCGACTCGTACCACATCACCGCGAACGACCCCGAGGGCCGCGGCGCCAGCCGGGCCGTCCACCTGGCGCTGCGCCAGGCGGGCGCCACCCCGGACGACGTCACGCACATCAACGCCCACGCGACGAGCACGCCGGTCGGCGACCCGTCCGAGTACGTCGCCCTGCGCGAGGTGTTCGGCGACCGGGTGCACGGCATCCCGGTGTCGGCCACGAAGGCGTCCACCGGGCACCTCCTCGGCGGCACCGGAGCGCTGGAGGCGGTCTTCACGATCTTCGCGATCCGCGACCGCCAGGCCCCGCCGACGATCAACATCACCGAGATGGACCCGGCGATCCCGCTGCAGGTGAAGGGCGAGCCGCAGCCGCTGGGCGACGGCGCACAGCTGGCGATCAGCAACTCCTTCGGCTTCGGCGGCCACAACGCCGTGGCCGCGTTCCGCAGCTACTGATTCCTCCGCACAGCAGAAGGCCCCGGTCTCGTGACCGGGGCCTTCTGCGTGTCACCGCGTGCGGGCGGCCGGAGCCGGGCCCGCCGCGGGAGGTTCAGCCGTCAGCCGACGTTGTGCAGCCAGATGACCGACGTGTCGTCGTGCGCGTGCCGGAACGGCTCCAGCTCGTCGTCCCAGGCCTGGCCGAGGGCAAGCCGCAGTTCGCGGTGCAGCTCGAGGGCGTTGGCGCCGGCGATCTCCATGGCGTAGCGGATGCGGTCCTCCGGCACGACCATATTGCCGGCCGTGTCGACTTGGGCGAAGAAGATGCCGAGGTCGGGGGTGTGCATCCACCGGCCGCCGTCGGTGCCGTGACCGGCGTCCTCCGTGACCTCGTAGCGCAGGTGCTCCCACCCGCGCAGCGCCGACGCCAGCCGTGCGCCGGTACCGGCGGGACCGTCCCAGAAGAACTCGGTCCGCTGGGCGCCCTTCAGCACGGGCTGTGTCTCCCACGTGAAATTGACCGCGCGACCCAGAGCACGACCCGCCGCCCACTCGATGTGGGGGCAGAGCGCGCTGGGAGAGGAGTGCACGTAGAGCACCCCTCGAGCTGCGTGTGCCGACATGGTTCTCCTCCGTTCGTTGGTGCGTCTTCCCCTACGACCAGGAACGGGATGGAGTGCTTCGGCGTATGAAATTGGATGCGCTCACGCGCGTTGCCACGATTATGCCTGAGAACCGCGGGTAGTTACAAGATTGTGATTCGGCGATTCGGTCGCCTGACGAACGCCCGGGCGGAATAGCATACCGAGTATGTCGGTGCAGAACGGTTTCCTGGCGCTGCTGACGCAGGGCCCCGCCTACGGCTCGCAGCTTCAGAGCGAGTTCCTCTGCCGGGCCGCGCACCGGCGCCAGCTGAACCCCGGGCAGGTCTACTCGACGCTCGACAGGATGACCGACCAGGGTCTGGTGGAGTCGGCGGGCGCGACGGAGGACGGCCTCCCCCTCTACGCGCTGACCGACACGGGGCGGGAGGCTGCGGCGGCCTGGCTGGCCGACGGCCCGGCGGATGGCCGACCCGACTGGGACGAGATGCAGGACCAGGTGCTCATCGCGGCGTCGCTCGACGGCGTGGACGCGCTGCGCATCGTCGACGGGTACCGGGCGGCCTACGCCGAGCGCATCCGCTACCTCTCCCACGAGGCGGACTCGCGGGCGCTGCTGGCCGCGAACCGCGCCGCCGAATTAGGCGCGAAAGCGGCCATCGAGTGGCTGGACGAGGTCACCGCGATGCTCGCGGCGCATCCGGGGGCGCTGGTGCAGCCGCGGTCCCCTGAGCGCCCCCGGCGCGGCCGCCGTCCGGCGGTCGAGACCGCCGCCACCGACTAGGGGTCAGTGGAGCAGCTCGCCCTGCTTGTTCAGGACGTTCTTCTCGCCCGCCTCGATCGGGACCGCGAAGCGGTTCTGCGCCGGCGGCAGCGGGCAGTTGAAGTTATAGCTGAACGCGCACGGCGGCAGCACGGCGAGGTTGAAGTCGAGGGTGACCGTGCCGTCCTCGTTCGGGACGACGAAGAGGAAGCGCCCCACCGAGTAGGTGCTGTCGCCGTTCGTGGTGTCCGCGAAGACCAACTGCAGCGCGCGGCCCGCCTTGAACGCGGCGAGGTTGTAGTCGACGCCGCCCTTGGTGAAGGTGATCTCGCCCGGGATGACCATGTCGCGGGTGGCGCCGTCGTCCTTCAGGTGCTCGAAGCCGACCGTCTTGCCGCCCTCGATCGGCGAGAACGTGGCCTGGATGATCCACTCCGGGTTGAATGGGAAGGCGTCGATCGAACCGAAGTTCTGGATGTCCTCGGAGTTCGCATCCCACACCCGCAGCGCGTAGTCGCCGGCCTCGCTGGCGATGACGAACCCGGTCTGCGTGTCGCTGAACCGGATCGCCGACGGGTTCGGGTCGTCCTTGCCGCGCACGATCGCGGAGCCGTCGACGAGGACGTCGTCGACGAAGATGTTGTCGGTCGCCTGCGCGGTGACCTTGAGCCCCGACTGGCCGGCGGGCAGCGGCGACCAGAGCCCGGGGACACCCCAAACCGGCTGCTGCGACTCGGGGTCGCCGGTGATCCACTGGGTGTTCACGAGCGCGAGGTTGCCCTGCGGTGCGGTGACCGCCTGCTCGCGGCGCGCGCGGTAGCGGGCCAGGACGGCGTTCGGGTCGGTCTGCACGGTGTCGGTCATGGTGTCCATCCTCGATCAGGTCGTAGCTCGTAACCAACTCCGACACTCGGGCATTCCGCGTGGGGCTTCATTTGGCCTGTCCGTAGTCGTCGACGATCGCGGCGGTGACCGGGAACTCGACCGGGAAGCCGCCGAACAGCAGCCGCCCGGCCTGCGCTGCCGACGCGCGCACGGCGTCCGCGACCGCGTCTGCCAGGGCGGCCGGCGTATGGACGATGACCTCGTCATGCAGGAAGTAGACCAGATGGGGCGCCTCCGTCAGCGGCGCCTCCGGCGACAGGGCGGTGAGGCGGTTGCGCAACTCCGCCATCCAGCACAGCGCCCACTCCGCCGCACTTGCCTGCACCACGAAGTTGCGAGTGAAGCGGCCCCAGTCGCGCGCGAGCGTGCGGGCGCGGCGTTCGTCGGCAGCGGTCGACTCGGCGGCGAAAGCGGCGGATTGAGCGACCGCCCACTGCCGACCCGGGAGCGGCGACGAGCGCCCCAGCCGCGAGGTGACCTTCTCGCCGCGCTCCCCCGCACGCGCCGCATCCTCGACCAGCCGCACGGCCTGCGGGAACGCGCGCTGCAGCCGCGGCATCAGCCGACCGCTCTCCCCCGACGTCGCGCCGTACATCGCGCCGAGCATGGCGACTTTGGCGTGCGCCCGCTCCTCCACCGCGCCGGAGGCGACGATGCCCTCGTAGAGGTCCTTGCCGCGTCCGGCCGCCGCCATCGCCTGGTCGGCCGCGAGACCGGTGAGGACCCGCGGCTCGAGCTGGGCCGCATCCGCCACCACGAGCTTCCACCCGGGATCGGCGACCACCGCCGCGCGCACCTGCTTCGGCAGCTGCAGCGCGCCGCCGCCTCGCGTGGCCCAGCGGCCGGTCACCACGCCGCCCGGGACGTAGTCGGGGCGGAAGCGGCCGTCGCGCACCCACGCGTCGAGCCACGTCCATCCGTTGGCCGTCACCAGCCGCGAGAGCTTCTTGTACCGGAGCAGCGGCTCGATGACCGGATGCTCCTGGCGCTTCAGCTCCCAGGACCGGGTGGAGGTGGCCATGATCCCGGCGCGCTGCAGCGCCTTGAGGAGGTCGGGCGGGCTGTCCGGGTTGAGGTCGGGCGCATCCAGCTGGTCGCGGATCTCGTTGGCCAGCTCTTCGAGCACCGGCGGGCGGCCGTAGGACGGGCGCGGGCCGAGCAGGTCGGAGAGCAGCGCGTCGTGGCGCTCGACGCTGTACGGGAGGCCCGCGTGCTGCAGTTCGACGCCGATGAGGGCGCCGGCGGACTCGGCGGCGAGCAGCAGGCGCAGCCGGCGCGGGTCGGCGCTGCGGGCGACGGCATCCTCCTGCGCCTCGAACTCGGCTCGGACGGCGCGCGCGGGAGCGCCCGGCGACGGGTCGGCGTCCTCGAAGTCGAACAGCGCGGTGTGGGCCGGCGCGACGGGCTCGAGCGGCTCGGCCACCGCGTCCCACGGGCCGGGCTCGGCGGCGGCCAGTGGGGTGCCCGCGGTCAGCGTCGAGTTCCGCAGGATGGTGTGGCACAGCCGGAGGTCGACGCAGCGCTCGAGGCGCACCCCGGCAGCGAGCAGGCCGGGATACCAGCCACGCGTGTCGTCCCAGACCCAGCGCGGCCGGTCCGGGCCGCTCTCCTCCGCGGCGATCAGCGCGGGCAGCGCGTCGTCGTCGACGAGCTCCTTCTCCTCCTCCGCCCCGGGGCCGTCGTCGGCCGTCGCGCGGGAGAGCCGCGTGACGCCCACGCGCCCGGGCGCGACGCGTTCGAGGAGGATGTGCACGCATCCATTCTCCGGCCCGCCGCCGACACCGGCGCGTCGCTTGCCATCCGGCTCGACCGTGAGGATAATTCATCGAACGACGATGCCGACCCGAAAGGCATGATCGACGATGACCGTATACCTGCATGACAGTCAGGGTGTGTGGATAGCGTTCCGGACCGACCCGAGGTCCCGGGACCTGTTCAATCCGGATGGCGACTGGATCGGCTGGTTCCCCTGGGGCGACGACGACGCCGTCACGCCTGACGGGGATTACCTGGGCACGATCCGCGGCGACCGGCTGTTCGCCCAGAGTTCGCACGCCTACCGAGGCCGACCCGGCTATCCTGGCGCGCCCGCCTACCCCGGCGCCGCGCCGTATCCCGGCGCCGCGTCGTACACGGGTCTCCCGGACGACTGCGACGACGTCGCCGGCTCGTTCCTCTGGCCGCGCCTCGCGTCCTGACGCGCCCGACTCAGTCAGAGAGGGCGGTCAGGCGCGCCCGGAGCGAGGGCCACGAGGCCGCGAAGCCGGGGTGCAGGGGCAGAGCGAGGACCTCGTCCACCGGCACCCAGCGCAGCTCGATGCTCTCGACGTCGGCCATGTGCGGCTCGAACGCGCGCACCGCCTGCGCGACCACGGTCGTGTACGACCAGAAACCGAGGTCGAGCACGCTCTCGAAGAGGACGCGGACCGCGTCCGCGGGCACGGCAGCCTCTTCCGCGGCCTCCCGCAACGCCCCTTCGACAGCGGTCTCCTCCGCGTGACGGGCGCCACCCGGGAGCCCCCACGTGCCGCCGAAGTGGCTCCAGTCGGCCCGGTGCTGCAGCAGCACCCCGCGTCGCAGGTCGTGCACGAGCAGCCCGGCCGCGCCGAACCGGCCCCAGAACCGCTGGCCGTCCGGCCCCTCCACCCACGCGTCACCCGAGTCCACACCCCCACGTTAGTCGCGCGGGCACGTGCGTCTGCGGCGTCCCGTAACATCTGCGCTCGATCGCCGCGACGCACACGTTACGCAGCGCCGCATGCACGCGACCGGGCGGATGCGGTGGGAGGCTGATTCCATGACCGTCCGCAGCGCCGCCGTCCTCCTCCACCGCCGTCGCAGCGAGGTGGAGGTGTACATCGCGCACATGGGCGGGCCGTTCTGGGCGCGGAAGGACGAGGGGGCCTGGTCGTTCCCGAAGGGGATCGTCGAGGAGGGCGACCTCGGCGACGAGCTGTCGGCCGCGCGGCGGGAGTTCGCCGAGGAGATCGGGACGCCGCCGCCGGACGCCGACTACGTGCCCCTCGGCGAGTTCCGCGGATCGGGCAAGACGATCGTCGTGTTCGCCGCCGAGAGCGAGTTCGAGCCGGGCGAGGTGCGCAGCAACACCTTCGAGCTGGAGTGGCCGCCGCGGTCGGGGCGGCGGCAGGAGTTCCCGGAGGTGGACGACGCGCGCTGGTTCCCGCTCGTCGTCGCCCGCACCAAGCTCACGAAAGCGCAGCGGCCCATTCTGGACGCGCTGCTCGCGCGACTCGGACGCGACGCGGAAATGCCCTAGTCCCCACAGCCTCCCGCGCCCGTATGCTCGGCCCCACAGGGCGAGACCCGAGGGAGGGGCCGTGGCGAAGAGCAAGGCCGAGAAGGCCGCCGAGAAGGCGCTGGACACCGCGCGGGTCGCGGTCGGGGAGGCCGAGAAGGCCGTCCGCAAGCTCGACAAGAAGACCAAGCGCGAGGCCGAGGACCTGAGGGACCGGCTGGAGGCGGCGGCCAAGGACGCCAAGAAGGCCGTCCGCCGCGCGGGCAGGACCGCCGACGAGGCGCGCGCGTCCGCGAAGTCGGTGGCCGAGCACGTCGCGGTGCCCGCCTCGCATACCGGCATCCCGACATTCCGCGAGCTGCGCGACCGCGCGAAGGCGCGCGGCATCCAGGGCTACTCGCGCATGAACAAGGCGCAGCTGCTGCACGCGCTCGGCGAGGGATGACGACCGGGCCCCGAGCGCATCCGGCGGCCGCCGTTCACCGACGCTTAACCCGCCGCCCGTAGCGTGCCGCCGTGCCCGACAGCCCCGCCCGCACCGCTCGATCCGCCCGCACCGGCCCTCCGGCCGACGTGCCCGCCACGTCGCCGACGCCCGGACTGCTGCTGCGCGGCGACGAGGCGCCGCCCGCGCGCACCCTCATCGACGTCCTCACCGAGACCGCCCGCCGCTTCCCCGATGCTTCGGCGCTGGAGGATGCGGCGGGGGCTCTGAGCTACCGCGAGCTGCTCGCCCGGGTCAACGCCGGCGCCGCGGTGCTGCGCGAGAGCGGAATCCGGCGCGGCGACCGGGTCGGAGTGCGGATGAGCTCCGGCACCCGCGACCTGTACCTGGCCATCCTGAGCGTGCTGGCCGCGGGGGCGGCCTACGTGCCGGTGGACGCCGACGATCCGGAGGAGCGCGCCGGCCTGGTCTTCGGCGAAGCGGGCGTGCGGGGCGTGCTCACGGACGCCGGGCTGGAGCTGACGGGCGAGGAGAACGCGCGTCCGGTCTTCGCCGCGGAAGCGCCGCATCCCAGCACCGCCGCCGTCCCGGTCATCGAGCCGCCGACGCCGGAGGACGACGCCTGGATCATCTTCACCTCCGGCTCGACGGGCACGCCGAAGGGCGTCGCCGTCCGCCACCGGTCGGCGGCCGCGTTCGTGGACGCCGAGGCGCGCCTCTTCCTGCAGGAGGAGCCGATCGGCCCGCAGGACCGCGTGCTCGCCGGGCTGTCGGTCGCCTTCGACGCGTCGTGCGAGGAGATGTGGCTGGCGTGGGGCCACGGCGCCTGCCTGGTCCCCGCGCCGCGCTCGCTCGTCCGCACCGGGATGGACCTCGGCCCATGGCTGTCCGCCCGCCGCATCACCGTCGTCTCGACCGTGCCGACGCTCGCCGCGCTCTGGCCGGTGGATGCCCTCGACAACGTCCGCCTGCTCATCTTCGGCGGCGAGGCGTGCCCGCCCGAGCTGGTGACCCGCCTCGGCCTGCCGGGCCGCGAGGTCTGGAACACATACGGACCGACCGAGGCGACGGTCGTGGCCTGCGCCGCGCCCCTCGTGCCCGGCGAACCGGTGCGGATCGGCCTCCCCCTCGACGGCTGGGACCTCGCGGTCGTGGACACCGACGGGCATCCCGTCGCGGACGGTGTGGGCGGCGAGCTCGTGATCGGCGGCGTCGGCCTCGCCCGCTACCTCGACCCGGCGAAGGATGCCGAGAAGTACGCGCCCATGCCGACCCTCGGCTGGGAGCGCGCCTACCGCAGCGGGGACCTCGTCCGCTTCGACCTCGAGGGTCTGTTCTACCTGGGGCGCGCCGACGACCAGGTGAAGCTCGGCGGCCGCCGCATCGAGCTGGGCGAGGTGGAGGCGGCGCTGCAGCAGCTGCCCGGCGTCTCGGGTGCGGCCGCGGCGGTGCGCCGATCCGCGGCGGGGAACGACGTGCTGGTCGGCTACCTCGCCGTCCCCGATCCGGACGCCTTCGACCGCGCCGCGTCGCTTGCGCACCTGCGGGAGACGCTGCCCGCCGCGCTCGTGCCGCTGCTCGCGGTCGTGGATGAGCTGCCGGTCCGCACCTCGGGCAAGGTCGACAAGGCGGCCCTCCCCTGGCCGCTGGAGGACGCGGACGGCGACGGCGGCGGCGCGGCGACCGACGACCCCGTGGCGCAGGCGCTCGCCGCGGACTGGCGCAGCGTCCTCGGCCTCCCGGTGTCGGGCCCCGACGACAACTTCTTCGACCTCGGCGGCGGCTCGCTCGCCGCGGCGCAGCTGGTCTCGCTCATCCGGCAGCGGCATCCCGACATCACTGTCGCCGACATCTACGCCACCCCGCGCTTCGGCGCGATGGCCCAGGTGCTGGCCGAGAGCTCGCCGTCGTCCTCGGCCGGCTCCACCCACGTCGTCCCGCCCACGCCGTTCCGGATGCGCGCGCTGCAGACGGTGCTGGGCGTCCCGCTGTTCATCCTGGGCGGGATCAGGTGGCTGCTCTACCTGCTGACCGCGTCGCTCCTCCTACGGCCGCTCGGCGGCTTCGACGTGCTGCCCGCGGTGGACCCCGTCTGGCTCGTCATCGGCCTCGTCGTCTTCGTGACGCCATGGGGCCGGATGGCGATCTCGATCGTCGCCGCCCGGCTGCTGCTGCTCGGGTGAAGGCGGGCGACCATCCGCGCGGCGGAGGCGTGCACCTGCGCCTCTGGCTGGCGGAGCAGGTCGCCCACCAGGTCGGCGCGGCCAGCCTCGCCGGGGCCCCGTGGATCCTGTACTACGCACGTGCTCTCGGCGCGACGATCGACCGCGGCGTCGACCTGCACACTCTCCCGCCGGTAACCGGGATGCTGCGCATCGGCGCCGGCGCCTCGATCGAACCCGAGGTGGACCTGGCCGGGTACTGGATCGACGGCGACGTCGTCCGCATCGGCGAGATCAGGATCGGCGCGGGCAGCTCGGTCGGCGCTCGGAGTTCGCTCATGCCGGGCACGAAGATCGGCCGCAACGCGACCGTCGCCCCGGGCTCCGCGGTGTTCGGGCGGGTTCCGGCCGGCCAGAACTGGTCGGGCTCCCCGCGGTCCGCATCGGCCGCGCCCACGACTGGTGGCCGCGGGAGCGCCCCGAGCGGCGGACCCGCTGGGTCGCCGCGTACGCGCTCGCCTCGGTCGTCGTGTCGCTGGTGCCGGTGGTGGCTCTCGCCGTCGGCGCCGCGGTGGTGGCCGTGTTCGTGCGCGGCGCAGCGAACTGGGGCGACGTCGTCGCGCGGGCCGCCGTCGGGCTGGTCCCGGGAACGCTCGCGGCCGGTGTCGTGCTCGCCGCCCTGGTGGTCCTGTTCGTCCGTCTGCTGGGCATCGAGATGCGCGAGGGCGTCTACGCGGTGCGCAGTCGCGTCGGCTGGCAGGCGTGGTCGACCGAGCGTCTGCTCGACCTGGCACGCACCATCCTGTTCCCGCTGTACTCGAGCCTCTTCACGCCGGTCTGGCTCCGGATGCTGGGCGCGCGGGTCGGCCGCGACGTGGAGGCGTCGACGGTGCTGCTCCTCCCCCGGATGACGCGCATCCGGGACGGCGCGTTCCTCGCCGACGACACGCTGGTCGCGTCGTACGAGCTGGGCGGCGGCTACATCCGGATCGCGAACGTCGACATCGGCGCACGTGCGTTCCTCGGCAACTCCGGGATGGCCGGCGCGGGCAACCGGGTGCCGCGCGACGGCCTCGTCGCCGTCCTGTCGTTCGCGCCGCGCAAGGCGAAGGCGGGCTCCTCGTGGCTCGGCTCTCCGCCGGTGCGGCTGCGGCGGCAGGCGCAGGATGCGGACCTCTCGCGCACCTTCGAGCCGCCGCTCGGCCTGCGGGTCGCCCGCACCGCCTGGGAGCTGCTGCGCATCGTCCCGGTGTTCGTCACCTGCGCCATCGGGCTGGGGGTCGTCATCGCGCTCGGCGCGATCCACGCGTCCTGGGGGCTCGGGTGGGCCATCGTCCTCGGCGGACCCGTGCTCCTGCTGGCCGGCGCGGTCGCCGCCGCTGTGAGCACCGCGGCGAAGTGGGCGCTGCTCGGGCGGCTGCGCGCGGGCGAGCATCCGCTCTGGTCATCGTTCATCTGGCGCAGCGAGGTGTCGGACACGTTCACCGAGATGGTCGCCGCCCCCTGGTTCGCGTGGGCCGCCGCCGGGACGCCGGCGCTGGTGTGGTGGCTGCGCAGCCTCGGCGCGCGGATCGGCTCCGGCGTGTGGATCGACAGCTACTGGCTGCCGGAGGCCGACCTGGTCACGCTCGGCGACGCATCCACGGTCAATCGGGGGTGCGTGGTGCAGACGCACCTGTTCCATGATCGAATCATGAGCATGGACCACGTCACCATCGAACGCGGCGGAACGCTCGGCCCGCACAGCGTCATCCTGCCCGCCGCCGACATCGGCCGGGAGGCGACGGTCGGACCGGCGTCGCTCGTGATGCGCGGCGAGACCGTCCCCGCCGGCAGCCGGTGGAGCGGCAACCCGATCGGTCCGTGGCGCGAGGTCGTCGTGCGCGAGTACCGGGCGCGGGTCGGCGGATGACGGACGCCGCGCCGCACAGCTACCTCCCTCGCTCGGGCACCGACGACTACGCGGTGCTGCAGTACGACCTGGACCTGAACTACCGGGTGGCGACCAACCGGCTGGATGCGACGGCCGTCATCCGCGCCCGCGCCGCAGTGGACCTCGCCGCGGTCGTGCTCGACCTGGTGCACCTGAAGGCGAAACGCGTCCGGATCGACGGACTCAAGCGCGCGCGCTTCAGCCAGAACGCGACGCACCTGCGGATAACGCCGCCCGCCGTGCTGCCGGCGGGCACGGAGTTCACCGTCGAGATCGCGTACGACGGCTCGCCGGCGCCGCGCCGCACCCGCTGGGGGACGCTCGGCTGGGAGGAGCTGACCGACGGCGTGATCGTCGCCGCGCAGCCCTCCGGCGCGCCCACCTGGTTCCCCTGCAACGACCGGCCGTCCGACAAGGCCGCGTACCGCATTCGGATCACCACCGAGCAGGCCTACACGGTGCTCGCGACGGGCGAGCCGATCAGCCACAGCGTGAGCGGCGGCCGCGGCACCTGGACGTTCGAGCGCGAGGAGCCGACCGCCACCTATCTCGCTGCGGTGCAGATCGGCCGCTACACGCTCGAACGGCGGCGCACCGACGGCGTGGACTGGGCCGTCGCCTACCCCCCGGCTCTCGCCCGGCGCGTCCTGCACGACTTCGAGCCTGTCGGTCGCATGCTGGAGGTTTTCCAGCGGCGGTTCGGACCGTATCCGTTCCCGTCCTACACCGTCGTCGTGACCGAGGACCCGCTGGAGATCCCGCTCGAGTCGCAGGCGATGGCGGCCTTCGGGTCGTCGCACGCCGACGGCCGCGGCGGCTCCGAGCGACTGATCGCCCACGAGCTCGCCCACCAGTGGTTCGGCAACAGCGTGGGGCTCGCCTCCTGGCGCGACATCTGGCTGAACGAGGGCTTCGCCTGCTACGCCGAGTGGCTGTGGTCGGAGGCGTCCGGAGGGCTGTCGGCCGCGACTCACGCCCGTGCCCACCACGACCGACTGCGGCTCGCGCCGAAGGACCTCCTCCTGGGCGATCCCGGCCCCGACGACATGTTCGACGACCGCGTCTACAAGCGCGGCGCCTGCCTCCTCCACGCGCTGCGCAACCGGCTCGGCGACGAGCGCTTCTTCGAGCTGCTGCACGCGTGGACCCGGAACCACCGGTTCGGGACGGTCACCAGCGCCGACTTCGAGGCGCTCTCCCGGGCGTTCTCGGATGAGCCGCTGGATGCGTTCTTCGACGCGTGGCTCCGCGAGACGCGGCTGCCGTCGCTGTCGGGATGAGCCGGGCTAGCGCTGCTCGGCGATCGTGACGACGAAACCCGGTTCGCGGACCGGGCGCAGTCGGTAGCGCCGGCCGTCGAGCGCGGCGCCGCGAAAACCGAGCCGGACGGCGTCGGGCACGACGCGCAGGCCGCGTCCGTCGGCCTTCAGCACGGCCTCGACGGCGGTCCAGCGGCGGAGCGGGTCGCCGCGGCCGGGCGCGAGGTCGTCGATCGCTGCGCGGCGCTCCTCGGGCACATCGGCGGGTTCGGCGTCGATGCCCACGGGGACGCGTGAGGCGACGGCGAAGGCACGTCCGCCGGCGTGGGCGAGGGCCAGGTGCAGCGAGCTTCCGGCCACAGTCGGGCGTCCATGCGAGAGGCCGCAGTCGGGGCAGCTCGCCTCGATCTGGATGCGGGGCTCACCCGCGTCGGCGGCTGCGGCGAACAGGGCGGCGCGACCCGCCAGGAATCGTCGCCGGACCCCATCGTCGCGGAGGCCGTCGAGTCGGCGGCGGTCGCCACCGGACAGGCGCCCGGCGATGTCGTCGGCGGCTGCGCCGTAGGGCACGACCACGAAGGCGGGCACCGCATCCTCCGTTCGCCGCAGCCGACGGACCGATGCTACCCTGCGGTCCGCGAGCAGGCTATCGACCGGTGGCGCCGCGGACATGCGCGAGTCGCCGGACAGCCGTCGGGTCGGCTGCCGGCGCCTCGCCGTCAGGGTAAGCGGGCGTTCGGGGGTGGGATCAGCGGGCGGTGCCGCTGCTCCCGTCGTCGAAGCGCGGTGCCTCGTGGCGCGGCGCGTGGCGTGCGGCGTCGTCGACCGGCGCGGCGTCGTTCGCCGGGATTGTCCCGGCCGGAGCGGGCCCGCCCGCGGCCGCGGTTCCCGCCGGCGCGGCGGCGGGTGCAGCATCGCGCTCGTCGACGTCGCGAGCCGTTCCGTCGTCCACGCGGTTGCCGTGGCGGTCGGTCTTCACGTCCGGGTCGACGCGGTCCGCCTTGCGCAGGGCCTCGTCCGACTCCGCGCGGGCCTTCTCCGCCGCGGCCTGGCGTTCGGCCGACTCCGCCTTCAGGCGCTCGGCGTCGACCTCGGCCTGCTTGGCATCGGCGGCGGCACGGGCGGCCTTCGCTTCCCGTTCACGGGCGTCCAACTGCGTCTGCGCAGCGGACTGCCGCATCTCCTCCGCGCGGCGCCGATCGGCCTCGCGCTTGCGGTTGCGGCCGACGGTCGCGGCGATGACGGCGATCACGATGACGACGATCACCACGACGACGATCAGGATGATCCATCCGGTTGTGTTCATGCCGGGTCACGGTACGCCGGAGCGCCGAAATAGCTAGGGGATTGAAGGATCGGGTCCGTACGCCACGGAGGAGGGCTAACCCACCCGGGGATCTGTGGTAGGGCGGACGGGACTTGAACCCGTGACCGAGGAATTATGAGTTCCTGGGTACGTTCCGATCTCCCGTTGGGCCATCTGGAGCTCCCGCGGAATTACACGGTTTTTTGGTGAACGTTCCGGAACGGAACTGCATGACCATGTGTACCCTAGCGTGTACCCTTGTGTACCCTACCGAGTACCTCGCAGATCGGCACCAGGAGACCAACCCATGCCAGCCAGACGTAAGCCCCGCCCCCGTAACCGCGCCGAAGCGGAAGCGCTCGGTGTCAACCCGCGCGACCGCCGGCGAAATGGCGAGGGTGGCCTGTTCTTCGTCAGCGGGCGTCAATTGTGGGAGGGGCGCATTGAGCTGCCACCGGACCCGGTCACCGGGAAGCGGCGGTACAAGACGGTGCGGTCGAAGAGTGAGGAGCAGGCGCGGATCAAGCTCGATGCTGCTCGTCTCGAACTGATCGAGCACGGCAACGTCATCACCGATCGGTCCACTGTCGAGGACGTCGTCTGGTACTGGTACGAGAACCACGACATCAAGCCGTCAACTCGTGCGTCGTACCGATCGAAGATCACCAACCAGATCGTGCCGTTCTTTGGGGCGAAGCTGGTCCGCCAGGTTACGGTGACTGACATTCGGGAATGGCACAAGTGGCAGACCCGCCCGTCAGTAGTCAACGGGAAGGCGACTGGTGACCTCGGCTTGTCGCAGTCGTCAGCGCGGACAGCCCACTTCATCCTCAGCCAGGCTCTTCAGGAGGCTCGGGCGCAGAAGCTCGTGCGCACCAATGAAGCTGACCTGGCTGGCCCGCCGGAGATCGACGCGTCCGCGACGGGAGCGATGGTCAGAGGCGCTCTTACCTCAGAGCAGGCGTTCACACTCCTCGAGCATGTTGCTGACGATCGCCTCGCCGCCCGGTGGGTGATGGCACTGCTGACCGGCGCCCGGCAAGGCGAATGCCTGGGTCTGACGCTTGACCGGGTGGACTTCGACGCCGGCGTGCTCGACCTGTCCTGGCAGCTGCAACGCATCGCGTGGCGCCACGGGTGCGTACCGGACCGGCAAGAGCCGGTCTGCGGGCATGCATACGGGGCGTACTGCCCCGATCGGGTGCTCGACGCTAAGAAGTCATGGACGCACCGTCACCTTGTCGGTGGCCTGTATCTCTCCAGCCCGAAGACGAAGTCCAGCACCCGGACGATTCCGCTGGTGGAGCCGTTCACGAGCATTCTCCGCGAACGCGTCGAAGCGGCGAAGGACGAGGCGAACCCTCACGGTCTCGTCTTCACCAGCGGCGAGAAGTACTCCGGCCCGAACGCGAAGGAACGCAGCCCCATCGACGGGTCGCCGCTAGACCCGAGCCGTGACTCGAAACGGTGGAAGGCGCTTCTTAACGAGGTGGGCCTCCCTGACGTGAAGCTCCACTCGGCCCGTAACACTGCGGTGACAACGCTGCTCGACCTTGACGTGCCGCCGCATGTCGTCCAGCAGATCGTCGGCCACGGTTCTGTGGACATGACACGCAGGTACGACCGACCGAACGTAGAACGCCTCCGAGCCCACATGGGCAAGCTCGAAGGCGCTTACGGCGGTGTTTGGACGGCTGCTGGTCAGAGGTAGCTTGGGAGGCTCTTCAGCCACCGTTCCAGCTCGTCGGAGGGAATCAGTGGCTTGGAGTTAGCCATGCGGCCGCGGAGCGAACCGTCGGCCAGTCTCGCGCGGATGAACCTGTCGCTGAGTCCGACAGCTGCTGCTGCCTGCTGCACGGTGTACGCGAGGGGGCGCGCTGCCTGCAGGAACACGGTCGCGGGCGGGTTCTCGGCAAGGTACTGCTCGACGGTCTGGGGCGGAGTATAGGTGTTGGTCACCTTCACTCTGTGCGCGAGGTCAGAGGTCGGCTGGGTTCCCGCGCCCTTCCGACGTATCCTCGAACAAACCTTCGAGGAAATGGAGGATGCGGTGGACGAGAACACGCGCGAGTCCGAGGACGGCTTCAACGGTGCTTACCCTTCGTCCGACGGCGACTGGGCGGAGCGGGCGTACCGCGACGCCGGCATGGAACCCCCGTGGACCCTGCATTACGAGGACGGCAAGGTCGTCGGCCCCGCCACTCCCCCGGACGGCGACGCTGCGCCGCCGCATCGGGTCTAGGCGCGGACGTACCGAAGACGAGCGCCGCTGACGTACTCGCCCTTGTACTTGCGGAGTGAGCCGTCAGTACCGGGGATGGAGATCTCCTGCGGCGGCCGCCCGTCGGTGAAGGGAACAGCTCGCTCGGTCACGGCCCCCTGATCATCGTGGAACGGAACGATTTGGAACGTCATCCCCGGTACAGGGGTTGTAGTGGCGCGGACGAGGACGTAGTCGTGCAGCTGTTCGTCGGTGAGCGCGCGGATGGATCGGGCGAGGCCGGCGCCGCTGCGGGCTTCGTCTGACGCCCACGCCCTTACTTCACGGGTGAGCTCATCGATAACGTCGTTGAACGAGCCTTCCACGGTGACGGTGATCCCTGGTGGTGTCATGATCGCCCACGTCGTCGTCCGGCTGGTGCTGTCACGACCGAACACGACCTTGACGTCGGAGCGTGTGGTCCGCATCTCCCGCCAGGCGACGAACTCACCGGGCGTGAACAGGTCGGCGAGTTGGCGCATCGCGTCCGCGTGGTGCAGCCCGGCGGCTGAGGCCAGGACGCTGCGTTGAACGAATGCGGTGTCGTCGGGGATGTTCACTGAGGAATTCTACGGGCGGTCGGACGTCGCTACTACGCTGTCGACCATGAGCGAACGCGCCGAGCATCTTCCGTTGCTACCCGACGCTGCAGGCGCGTACGAGAAGCTACTGGCGGTCGGGTTCGACACGGAAGAGTTGATCGCCGGGTGGTCGGTGATCCTCTTGGAGTTGCGTGAACGGCTCGCGGCCCGGTCGCCAGAGTTCGTCCTGCGGGCAAAGGAGAAATTTGCCCTGCCGACCTTCGTCGCGTATTACACCGGCGACGTCTCGGAGCAGGACAAGGCCGTCGCTGAGTCTGCCGCGCGTTACTCGGAGTCGGTCGCCTCGCTGACGTGTCAGTGGTGCTCGAGACCGGGCCGGCCTCGCTCCGAGAAGATCATCACAGTCGCCTGCGACGGCTGCCTTCCGCTGCTTCTCGCCGCGTGGGATGAGCGCCACGCACCGATCAGCTAGCTGCTTTCGCTGCGGCGACGTACCGGGCGCCGGTCTTGCGGCTGACGCCGAGGGCTGCCGCAACCTCGGGGCCGGTGGGCCAGCTGCCGCGATCGGCAACGCGGTCCAGCACCCACTGGACGCCCGCTGACTTCGCTTCACCGGCGCCGTCGTCACCACGGCCGCAGGGGTCTTCAGCGCGGCGGGTCGTCTGCGAGCCGGAGTCTTGGCGCCGACGAACGCCGTACCGCCCGCGGTGACGGGCATCAGGTACGCCAGCGGGATTGGGATGCGGCTCTGCATCGCCAGCTCGACATGGGCGTGGTAGCTCAGTGTGAACGAGGCGATCGCGACGACAGTCACGAGGGCACCGAGAACCCTGGTGTTGTTGGTCATGCTTCGCCTCTGCGCGGCAAAACCCTTTAGGGTGCTTTGGTTTGTGTTTGCTGAGCGTTCCCTGGACGTGGCAATAAGGGCGAGCACCACCTCCGCGGGCTACCTCCTCATCTCCCCCGCCGAGAATCACTACGAATAAGCAACACGCAACACCGCCTTGTAGAAACCTGCATGGTCTTCAGGTTCTTCATGATTTGTTCAAATGGACTGGTCGCCACAGCGACGAAGCGCCGCCCCCGAATACGGAGACGGCGCGCCTTCATGACACGGAGCCTCATCAGTCATTCAGGGCCGGGCCAAGTCCAGAACACAGGTCTGAAGGGGCTGTTCTGCGCCGGGAACGCGAAGTAAGCGCGACTTGAGGCTCGTACGGCGCGAGAGCTTTCAACGCTGGCCGGGCTAATTCCAGTCGTGGTCTAAGAAAAGCTCGCGTGCCGCTGCCCTTGCGCCACCCTCCTCAAAACCATCCCATTCGTCGTCCCACTCGCGCTCGGGATCGTCTAATTGCGTGTTCTCGTTGACTTCCCGCGAGGACTGCTTGTCCGGTTCCGCGTCCGAGTGTCCGGTCGAACTCTCGATCAGGTTGGCGAGACGTAACGTTTCAGGTGAGGCAGTCTCCTCACCTCGGAGCAAAAGAACTCGCTCGTTGTGGCTGAGGCTCTCTGTCTGTTCGAGAAATGCCCGCGCACTCGCCAGCGCCGAACTCTGGGCCGCCTTGTCGTGGGCCACGCATGCGGGCAGCCGGTCCCCTTGTCGTACCAAGTACCCGGCGTCGCACAGCCGTTTGACGATTGGGTGCATGGCTTGTGGGGAGATCCCGAAGGCAGCCGCCAGCGCTCGCACCGATGGAAGTTGGCGACCCGCGCTCAGCCGGCCCGCTATAACGGAGCTTGCAATTCCGTCGAAAATCTCTTCCGACCGCGACACGTATTTCCTCCTATGAGATCTGTACTAGTGACACTTGCACAGATAGATGCGGCGGTATCGACGGAGCGCTCGCTCTACGCTGAGTTCAGAAACTGTACAAGCAGGCATTGCACACGAGGGAGTGGTTACGCCGCAACGACGATGCGCCGCTTCATAAAATGACCTCCGTTGTACCGGTGTCCGAGAGTTGTCTCATCGACGATGCGACACCGCGATCCCAGCAGACACAAGGGAAAGAGCCCTCTCTAGCCCCCTTGTCTTATCTATCTTTCTTTTAAGGACTCATGAGGAGAGAGAAGAGAGTATATATCTGCCCCTTCTGGGGGAGATATATACACCCATCGGTGACTATAGGGGGCCTGTTTTTACCGAAACCATCTGACAACTACCGCCGATCCCCGATTCTGGCGCGGAATCACGCGGATCTTCGTGTCCGAGGCTGGCTCGTACAGCCCCGGACTGGGCTCAGAGGGGGTACGAGACGCGTGGTCGTGATCTCCGCCCTGACCAAGGATCCGTAGCTAGCACACATTCGCGCTAGCAGCGATTGTCTGTAGGCCGAAGATTCCCTGCCCTATTCCGAGTTGCTTACAGTCGGCCAGGGATGGTGTCGGGCAACCGCCTCGCGCGGCCTCACATCCGGGAGAGAATCTCCTGCTTCTTCGCCGCGAACTCGTCCTCGGTGAGGATACCGGCGTCGCGGAGCTGGGCCAGCTGCTGCAGCTGGGCGACGTGGTCGGGGGCGGTCACGGCTGGCTGCTCCGGGGCGGCGTTCGCGACCTGCACCTGGATTGGTGTGGCGGCGCGGGCCTGCATGAGATTCAGGATCTGCTGACGGAATGCGGCTGCATCGTCACGGTTGACGCGAAATCCGACTGTGCCGCCGGCAGTCTGCACCTCGACCAGGTGGTACAGCATCCCGTCTTTCCGGTTGGAGACTGAGGTGATCTGGTGGATCGGCAACATTTCGTACGCATCCTTGCCGCCCTTCACCCCGGTGGCGAGCAGCGAGAGTCCGCCGGTGAGGACGCCTGCGGTGATCTTCCCACCGGAGACCCCGCGGCCACGTTCCCATTCGATGCGGTCCGGCCACAGCTTCACCTTGGCGTTCTTCCCGTCAATGTGGGAGACGATCTCGTACAGCGGGAGGTCATCTCCGGCGACGACCACCGACACTTCCTGGTCGTTACGGGCGGCGGTCACGGTGGAGACCCCGTATCCGATGTTGGCCCGGGTCTCCGCGGCGACACTAGCGGCAGCGTTCTTCACCTTCGCGAACACCCCCTGCCGCTCGCCGGTGACGACGACCGCGCCGGCCTGGTCGATGACCTGCGGCGTCTGCTGGTCGGAGAAGTGCTCCGTCCACTGGGCGCCGTCCCACCACCGCTGGCGTCCGGATCCGTCGTCGTACCAACCGGCGGGTGTGCTCATATAGATCTCCTTGCTTCTTTGGGGCGAATCCACGCTAGTTGGCGATGATCAACCGTTGGCACCCCAGAACAGGGGTGCAGGCTGGCTGCTCAGGTCGAACTCGTTTGTTCTCGATCACGAGCCCGTTAGAAGGGCGGCGGCTGGTTCGGGTCGCAGCCGCCGCCCGGTACACCGGCGCTCGTCACTTGAGGTTGACGGTCTCCCCCTTGGAGAACGCGTTGTCGGACACCTGGATGCTGGCGGCGGTGGTGCCGGCGGGGACGTCGAACAGGATGGGGCCAGTGATGGCGTTCCCGGGGTTGATCGCGGCGACCCACGCGGACTGGTTCGGGCTGGCGTAGAGAGTCGCGGTCGGGTCGGCGTCGTAGGTCTTCCCGGTCCCGTCGACGAGCTTGACGTAGTTGGAGATGAACGTCGCGGCGCTGGTCCCGACGTTCTTGATGGTCAGGTCCACCTCGATGAACGTGCCCTGCGCGGTCTTCGTGAGCGGGGAGGCTCCGGCGGTGGTGCCGGCGTCCTTGCTTGCCGTGGCGGTGTACTCGAACGAGCCAACCTTCACAGGAGTGTTCAGCCCGGCGGTCGCCGGCGCGGCCGGGGCGGTAGAACCACCACCTCCGGTGGAACCGGCTCCGGCCGTGCCGCTGCCGGCGGAGCATCCGGTGAGAGCGAGACCGGCGATCAGTGCGACGGTGGCGGAGATGGTGGCGGTGCGACGGAACATGGTGTCCTCCTGGTGAGAGTTCTCGGGGCCGACGTTCGGCCTCAACCAGGACACCGCGGGGCGACCCTCCTCCGACACGTCGGAACGGTCAGGATGCCGTGTACGAAAGTACGGTTCGGCCCCTCCGAAAGGTGGTGGGGACCTATCGCAGCCCGCATCTACGATCAGTGCATGACCTCCACCCCACCCCCGACGAGCAGTTGGCCGGCGACCGCGCCCGTCCCGTCCATGCCGTCAACGGCTCGACGTCGCTGGGCGCTGGTCGGCTCGATCAGCTTGGCGGTGCTGTGTGCGCTGTTCGCGATGTCCGCCGGTGGCAACTACGGGACAACCGGTTCGACATTCCCCGCGGCGGTGCAACTCCTGGCGATGGTCGGTGCGTTCGTGATGATCGGTGCGTCCGTGCTGCTGGTCTGGCGGCACCGTTTCCCGGTTCTTGTGTCCGCGCTCGCGATCGGCGGTGCCATCGTCTTCCCGACGACACCGCTGCCAGCCTTGGTCGCGTGTGCTGCGGCGACCGCTGCGATGACCGGGTGGCGGCGGTGGGCGATCGTCGCTGGAACGTACGTGGCGGTCTTCGTCTCGTTCTGCTGGGACATCGCCGCTCACGTGTCGATCCTGTCGGACTTCGTCAACGCGCCCGCGGAGGGAACCCCGGCCCGGCTGGCGATGTTCTGGTCGCTGCCGGTCCTCGCGGCTGTTGCTGTCGCACCGTTCGCTGGGTACGGGTTCGCCCGGCAGCTGCGCCGGGAACGGGACGCGGCGAGGCGTGGCGCGGTCGAAGCGAACCGGAACGTAGCGGTCCTCCACCACGAGGTGGAGCTAGAACGTGACCGGCAGGAGCTCGCCCGGGAACTGCACGACACTCTCGCCGCACGGCTCAGCTCCCTGTCCCTTCACGCCGGGGCTCTCGAGCTGACCGTCGACGGCAGCGATGACCGGGCGGCAGCAGCGGCCCGCGCGGTCCGCGAAACCGCGCAAAGCTCCCTCGACGAGCTGCGCAACGTTGTCCACACTCTCCGCAATCCGACCGCCCCCGGTGTCAGCACTGGGCTCGCGGACATCTCCCATCTCATCGACGAAGCCCTTGCCGACGGCGTTGACGTTCGCGCGCAGGTCCTCGTCAACGACCCGACATCCTGCGACCCGCAGGTCGCGCACGCCTGCTACCGGATCGTGCAGGAGTCGATCTCCAACGTCCGCCGACACGCGCCCGGCGCTGGTATCCGAGTCGAGGTCCGCGGAGGGCCCGACACCGGTCTGACCATCACGGCGACCAACTGGCTCACGCGACAGGCTGCGCCGACCTCAGTCGGGGGCGGGCACGGTCTCGCCGGTATGGGCGAACGGGTCACCCTCGTCGGCGGGTCTTTCCAAGCAGGGCCCACCCCGGACGGGACGTTCACCGTCCTCGTCTGGATGCCGTGGGCTCCCCGCACAATCGGCGTCTGAACCTCCCGGTAGACTCGCCGGCGTGACCGGCAGCCGACCAATCAGTGTCCTCGTCGTCGATGACGACGCGATGGCGGCGAACGGTCTCACTGCGCTGCTCGAACTGTCCGGAGACATCCGCGTCCTCGGCCGCTGCTCAGACGGGACAGAAGTCGCCGACGCCGTCGTCAACCTGCGCCCTGACGTCGTCCTGTGCGATGTGCGGATGCCGCGGATGGACGGGGTCGCCGTCGTCAAGCAGCTCGCCGGTACCGGTCCGGTGTTCCTCATGATGACCGCGTTCGACGAAGACGGACGTGTCCTCGACGCGGTCGCCGCCGGGGCAGCCGGTTTCATGCTCAAAGATGAGGACCCACGTCGGATCATCGACGCTGTCCTCGAAGTCGCCGCAGGGGACGCCGCGTTTTCCCCGCGCGCGGCGAGGCAACTGACCAGCTGGGTGCGGGACTCCCATGCGTCCGAAGCGCGCCGCGACGCGACCGAGAAGATGGGCATGCTCACCGACCGGGAACGGGAGTACGCCATCGGGGTGACCAATGGGGCGTCGGACGCGGAGCTCGCGCAACAGTTCTTCGTCGCGGAGACCACCGTGAAGTCCGCCCTTGCCGGGATCCGCACGAAGTGGGGTGTGCGAACCCGCACTGAGCTCGCCGTGGTCGTCGCCCGCTCCGGCGCGTGACACGTTCGCTCAGCGAAGGGTAGACAGCGCTTCTCACCCTTAGTGGGGGCTGATTGGATCCTATGTGTTCTGACAGGATCGCAAACATGAGTGACCCGAGCACCCCCGAATCACAGCAGCCCAACACCCCAGCATCGCCGCAGCCGACCCCTCCGCCGTCGCCCACTCCGAGCACCGACGGAATCGTCCCGCCCGCAGCGGGTGCGACCCCTCCGCCGCCGGCGCCGAGCCAGGCTCCCGGGGCGTACCCGCCTCCGCCTGCAGCTGGTCAGGCGCCGGGTGCGTACCCGCCACCTCCCGCCGGGACGGTCCCTCCCGCGCCGTACGGTGTTCCGCAGCCGCCGAAGAAGAGCGGGAACGGGTTCGCTGTCGCCGCTCTCGTTCTCGGCATCATCGGCGTCGTTTTCGCGTTCACCCCCGCCGCCGGCTTCGGCATCTTCCTCGGCATCCTTGCCCTGATCTTCGGCATCATCGCCCTGGTGCGGAAGCCCGCGAAATCCGGCGTGCCGATCAGCGGCACCGCGCTTGGAGCGGTCGCGCTCATCATCGGCATCATCTTCGCCGCCGTTTACGCGGGCGGTAAGACCGCACCGTCTGCCGCGGACGCACCGGCAGCGGCGAACACCGCGGCCGCCACCACCCCGGCGGCGCCGTCCCCGGAGCCTTCGAAGACGCAGACCCCGCCGGACCCGAACGCCGCGTACGACAAGACGTTCGGGACGTTCGCTCCGGTGAACCAGACCGGCACCGGCGACTCCGTCATCGCCCTCCCCGCCGGTGTGAAAGCTGGTGTCGTCACCGCGAGCCACCAGGGCTCGTCGAACTTCGTCCTCACCGTCCTCGACGCGTCGAACCAGTCCACCGGTGACCTCCTTGTGAACACCATCGGCAACTACGCCGGTGTCACCGCGTACGGGCTGAACGGACTCGGCGGTACTGGCGTGAACCTCCAGGTCAAAGCGGACGGCGCGTGGAATATCACCATCTCCCCGATCAGTGCCGCGCCGGAGCTCGGACTCCCAGGAGGTGCCACCGGCGACCAGGTGTACAAGTACAACGGCGCCGCCGGGAACTGGACGTTCACCAACCAGGGCCAGTCGAACTTCGTCGTCATCCAGTACGGCGGTGCCATGCCGAACCTCGCCGTGAACACCATCGGCGCGTACTCCGGCAAGGTCCCCATGTTCGCAGGACCGACCGTCATCACCGTGAAGTCCGACGGCGCCTGGACCGTCGCCGCCGGGTAACCCACGACCGCAACGCCAACGGGGCGTCTCCATCTGGGAGACGCCCCGTTTCGTTTGCCCACTATGGGTGGCCCGCCTCTACGACAGTTCGGCGAGCCAGTGGTACCGCTCGAGGTCGGAAGCGGTGAGGTAGTCGGTGTCCTGGTATCCGTCCACATGCAGGCGGTAATACTTCTCTCCTCCTGGCACGCCGTCGATCTTCATCACGTAGTTGCATTCGCCCTGGTTCGCCGCCCACGAGGTAGTCCCCGCGCCGATCTTCCCCGTCGCGACGACGTCGCCGGACTGGTTCGTGACAGTCACCTGGCGCCCCTGCAGCGGATCCTCGAAGTCGCAGCGGCTGCCTTCCGGGAACTGCTGCTTGGTCGCATAACCCAGCCCGAACGTGAACGTCCCATCGACCGTGAACGACGACGAGTGAGTCGCGTCCGGAGTGTCCGGGGCATCGCTTGCCGGCAGGGTCGTACACCCCGCTAAGAGAAGCGCAGAGGCGACCGCGGCAGAGGCAAACAGGGGTTTCATGGTCGCACTCTAGTGTGGGAGCGCAATCGGTGGGCAGCGCATATCTTCATCCCAGTCCGGCACTGAATCGCAGCGGCCCGGCGGTAAACCTATCGGCGCGCACCGGCATCCGATAACGTCTGGTCAACGCCCGCCGCAGTGCGGGTCAGCATCTCCCGAAGGAGCTCATGATGGCCGACCCCGGCTGGTACCCGGACCCGAGCGGTGCCCCGCAGCTGCGCTGGTACAACGGCTCGGGGTGGACAGAGAACACGGCACCGTACGCGGCTCCGACTCCGGCTACTGCACCACAGGTCGCTCGGCAGCCGGCTGCCGGATACCCGGCGACTCCAGCGCCGACGATTCAGCAGGCGCAGCAGTTCTATTCGCCGGCGGCGTCGCCGACTGTTAGCAAAGACCCTGGGTCCGCGCCGCGCCGTGGGCTCGTTCTCGGTGTGATCTCCGCCATCCTGGCCGTGCTGACGATTTTCTTCGGCCTGCTCGGCGGCACCGTTTACGCGTTGAACTGGCTCCTCTGGGTTGCACTGGTGGTCCTCGCTCTCCCCGCAACCGTGCTCGGCATCATCGGCCTCATCCAGTCATCCATCGGTCTCTCACGGTCCGTGGATCCCCAGCAGCGGAGGCAAGCCGGCATCGGACTCGGAACATCCATCGTCGGCTGCCTCTCAATCGTCCTCCTGTTCGTTCTGTGACAGGGCCCGATGACCGTTGACCCGTCCACGCCGGAAGGGCGCCGCCGCACCCGCCGTGGGGTCTGGTTGGTCGCCGCGGTCTTCTCGTTCATGGCGGTCCAAGGACTGCTGCTCAAGTGGGCGATCGTCAGCGGCTCACCAGTCGCCTGGACCATCTGGGCACTGTTCGTCGCCGCCGCGGTGACCGGGTTCGTGGTCGAGTCGCTGGCGGAGCGGCGGCGCAGACGAGGCGGATAGAGGCGGGTACTATCCGGGGCGTGTCCAGGTGGCGGCCATACGAGCGAGCGATCTACACCGTCCTGGCGGTCGTCGCCATCGTGGTCGGGTTGAAGCTCCTCGGCGTCTGGTGAACATCGCACTGAGTGGGGAGACTAATGCTGCTTGCCGGTTCATCCACCCAGGCCGAAGCGGCTGCTGCGCTGCCCTTCGTGTTCATCATCGTGATTGTGACCGTCGTCGCTGCCGTCTTCTTTATTCGGAGGTTCGGTCGACGCGGTTAACCGGTAGGCCCGTGGGAGCGGTCGCTGGCGGCTCAGCGCCTGCGCCGACGCACCAGCAGCGCAGCACCGACGGCGACTGCGAATAGGAGGGTGATCGCAAGCGGCAGCGCGGGCCACGTTCCCGGAAGCATGACGTACGCGCCGCCAGTGCGGAGTGTCGTCCCGGTCACGTCCGTGGTCCGAAGTCCCGTCCCCGCTTGCCCCGCCGATAGTGGCGGAAGTAGACGATGGCGAGAATGCTCGACAAGAACCCGAGTCCGATACCGAACCACCCGGTGGTGATGCCCGCGAACAGAACGAGAATGCCGCCGAGCAGGCAGAGCCCGGCAGCGGACGCGTACACGAAGCCAATGTTCCGCCAGAACTCGGGGCGGCGCGTTCGCGGGTCGGTCACGAGACGGACGATACGCCCAACCGGTCGTGCTTGTGCGAGTTCGCGACCTAGAAGATGTCGACGGAGATGTTCAGGTCCTCGTCTTTGTCCTTGCCGCACCGGATGCAGCGTTGGTAGCGGCCGCCGTCCGGGGTGGTCTCCGTGTGCCAGCGGTGCCGGTTGAGCCGGCACAGAAGTGGCTTGCGCTGCGCGCTCTTCGTCGAGTTGCGTTCGGGCATCTGCGTACCCCCTTCGTGTTTCTGTATCAGCGTCCGATGATGCCGTGCTCGCGGGCGATGGTCACGGCGGTCACTCGGTCGTGGGCGCCGAGTTTCGCGTAGATGTGCTCGAGGTGCTTGTTCACGGTGGAGAGGCTGATCCGGAGCCTGTCGGCGATTGCTGCTGCGGTGTCGCCGGTGGCGACGGCATCGAGGATCTGGACCTCACGGTCCGTGAGCCCGAGGAGGTCCGCGATGCGAGCGCGGACGAGTGTCAGCCCGTCTGGTGACGACAACCTCAGGGTGACCCTGTGGGTACGGTCCAGGTTGACGGTCACTCTCCTCGACCCGTCGGGTGACTCGACTCGGTCGCGGATGAAGCGCCAGAGGTCGGGGTGGTCTGCGAGCATTTCCGCGAAGCCTTCGGTTTGGTAGAGCACCTGGTCATGGTGCTGGTCGAAAAGCAGCAGCATCTGGTTGCCGTCGAGGTAGCCGGTTTCCAAAGCGGTACGGACAAGCGCTGCGGTCCTGAGCTCCTCCACTCGGTCCCACGCCTTCCGCCACAGTGAGCGGTATCCGTCGAGGCGCTGCCGTTCCTTCTCCGTGAAGTCCCGGCCGCCGCGGTTCAACGACAGGGAGATGACGACCGGACCCTGAACCCACATCGCCGCGGCAAGCTGTGCCCGCAAACCCGCCGGTCTGAAGACCTCGCGGTAAAGCGGGTGCTCCGTCCATACCCGGCCGGGGAGCAGATCTTCGATGCTCACCCACTGTGTCGTGCGGGTCTGGAAGTAGTGCCGAATGAGTGGGTGCCCGAGGGGTGCTGCGCGCACGGCCGGCGAGAGGTCAGCGCCGGCGGTCTTCTGCGCCACCATTTCGTACCCGACTGCGGCTCCCACGGCGAGAGCGGCGACCCGCGTACTGTCAGCGCTGACCAGCGAGGCGGCGTCCTCCACCGCCGCCTGCGTCAGCTCGTCTTTGGTCCGCACCTCAAGGAGGCGCCCCACCTGCGTGTCGTATCCCGCCATATCGGCCCCCGCGTGCCCAGCACCGGGATACTTCCATCGTCCCAGCCGGGAGCCGTCCGCGCGATACCGGATGCGGGTGGTCAGAAGGCGCGGCCGAACAACAACGGATGCGCCCGTTGCGTGTGCAAAACCTGCGACGGCATCTGCGGGCACGCCGGAAGCGTGTGAGCCCACGCTCGAGAACCAGTCAGGCACCGTTGCGGGATCGCGTCGGCGGGCGCGACGGCGTGTGTCGTCAGCGCGTCCGGTGCCATCGGCAGCTGCTCCGGTAACGGGGTCGGGGTCAGGCAGAAACACGCTGCGACCGCGACCGCGGTCAGTCCGAGAAGCATGATGATCACCTCCCTCGTCGAGAGGATGCTCCCTGCCGAGTGTCGGCCGCCATCGGAAGAACTACGAATGGCCCCGCTGCTCCTGCAGCGTCAGCATCGGAGCTGGGAGGTGAGTTTCATGCTCAAGAGAACCCGCGCTCAGACCGCCGCGGCGGCCCTCGCCGTCTTCGCAGCGCTCACGCTGACGGTTGCTGCGCCGGCGACCGCTGACGCGAAGATCAAGGGCGAGCCGACGGTCCAAGTAGCGAAGGTCAAAGGCATCGACGGGCAACCGCAGGCGCTGGTCGCTTCGGGTCAGCCTCCGACGCATTGTGTGCCCGGCCGGTACAAGTGCCCACTCGGGATGGGACTCTGACCGGTCCGGTTGGGGGAACGAACCCGGCATCGCCCAGGTCCCTCCGGCGGTGCCGGGTTCGGTAGGACACCAGGCACCTCGTAGGTCGGCGCCGCGGCGCTACTCGAGCAGGTCGGCCGTCATGTCGTAAACGGCTCGAATTTCTTCGTAGAACCGGTCGGCGATGATCACCGGTGCGGTCGTCGTGGTCAGCCCCAGTGAGTACGGGCGACGTGCTGCAGGGTGGGTGAACGCACCCTCCTCGTACGCGACCGGCACGGCGAAATAGAGCCTGCCGTCAGATACCAGGTCGAGGAGGACGAAGTTCCCCGCCCGGTCGAACCGGATCTGGGCGCGGAGCATCCACCCTTCGCCGTACTCGCTTGGGTAGACCCAGAATTGGCCCTGGGGCCACGTTGCCTGTAACCGGGCGAGCATCTGCTCGTAGAGCTTCCGCTCGAACATGTACGCCACCGGAACTCCTCAGTTCGTCGGCGATCGTAGCGACTGCAGGAGTGCCGCGGCTAGGGAGCTGGCTCGTACCGGGTTGGAGCTACCGTAATGCGGCCTGGCTGCCACCCGGAGTAGGGATTGAGCGCACTGAGCAATTCTCACTATCCTGAGCGTCATCTGGGTGCCGCCGCCGCGATACCCTCCGGCCACTGAGGAGTTCCTATGTCACAGCCGGTCCCACCGGGTTGGTATCCCGACACCGACGACCCGACCGCTGAACGCTGGTGGGAGGGCAACTCCTGGACTGACCAGCGCCGGCCACGAGGCGTCGTCACCATCGCCGACCAGCCGTACCTCGTGGTCGATCGGACAGAGGACGGGATCAAAACCGCGAGAACCGCGGTCACCATCGGGTACGTCGGCCTCTGGTTCTGCATCGCCGCTACCATGTTCAGCGTCCTCGGCGCAGGGTTCACCGCGCTCGCGCGGATGCTGATCATCGGGCTCGGTCTCTTCACCCCCATCGCCACGGTCATCGGCATTGTCGTGATCATCCTCGCCGCGCGAGCATTCGGGATGATCCCGCCCGGACCCGACCGTCAACCCGCACGGACCGCGATGATCCTCGGCATCGTCTCCGCCGCAACCGGCGTCATCGCGCTCGTCCTCTGCATCCCGCTCGGGCTGCTCTTCCACTACCTCGGCGCACTCGTCCAGCGACCAAGCTGACCAACAGCCAGCCTCACGAGCCGACGGACCAGAAGCGAGAAGGTAGTGCGCGGATTTAAAAGAAACCGGACGTCAGAACCGGCCACGCCGACAGGCGACCCGACCGTTGCCGCGAAGCGGAGCCGGGGTCCGCGCCTGCTCCTCTGGGCGGCCCTCCTTGCGATCGTCGCCCTTGTCTTGGCGGCCGGCGCCGGTGGCTGGTGGCTAGCCAACCAGACCCTCATCGCGTCAGCAGACACCCACCCGATAGCGGAGACCGCCGCCCCGGTAAGCCTTGACGACGGCGTCACCATGCCGGACATCAGAGGGCTTGCCCGCGACGACGCCGCTCAGGTTCTCGCGGACGCTGGCATCCCCGCTTCTGCCATCGCTTTGACCGACTCCCCGTCGGCGGCGCCAGCAGGTGTCATCGTCACGCAGACACCAGCGTTCGGGGAGAAGAACCCGAAGAAGGTCACTCTTGGAGTCGCCACCCCGGCGACCATGCCGAACCTCGCCGGGAAGACCCGCGCTGATGCCATCACCGCACTCTCCGGTCTGGGTGTCACCGTCACCGTCGAGTTCGCGTACAGCCGGGACAACACACCCGGCACCGTCATCGGGTCGAACCCCGCTACCGGTGCCCCACTTGCGCAGGACGCGACCATCACGGTTGCCGGAACCGCATCCACCATCTCGCTCAGCAACGTGAACACCCTCCGTGGCGACTGCTCCACCAGTTCCTCCGTGACCGTCAGCGGAACCAGCTACCAGACCGCGGTGGTGTGCGACTCGAACACCGAGACGGTCCAGAACGTCTGGCTCATCGAAGGGAAAGCGGACAGGCTCACCGGGACCATCGGAATGCCGGACACGACGGCTGCCGGCTCGACCGCGCGGGTCCAGATCCTCGCCAACGGAACCCCAATCCTCGACCAGCAGCTGACCTACGGGAAGACCATCCCCGTGGACTTGCCTACGGCGGGTGTGCTGCAACTCGCGTTCGTCGTCACCGCACCCGCGGACACCCAAGTCGCATTCGCGGCCGCCACCCTCTACGGTGACGATGCCGCCATCTCCGGGCTCAAGCACTGATGCGACTTCCCCGAACCCTCGCCGCCCTCACGTTGGCGATTGCCGTCGCCCTCACACCGCTTGCCTCGGCCACGGCAGCGACCGCAACGACACCTGCTGCGGCCACTGCCGCCGAACCCGCGAACACCGGTGCGGACATTGCACCGATCGTCGTCCTCCTGGACACGTCCGGGTCGATGGCTGACGACGACGGCGCCGGTGTCATCAAGCTCGACGGGGCTAAGAAAGCCGTCAACGGAATCATCCAGTCGCTCGGCGGCACCTCTGTCTTCGGGTTCTGGACGTTCCCCTCCGGCGGTGACTGCGGGCCGGGACGATTCGCCGTCGAACCGCAACGTCTCACGGATCCGGTCTCCGCGATCGCGAAGGTGAACGCCCAGACTGCTGACGGGCAAACCCCTACCGGTGACGCGCTGAAGGCCGTCGCGGACGACCTCGAGAAACGCGGGTACAAAGCCGCCACCATCGTCCTCGTCTCCGACGGGCTCAGCAACTGCGGCGCCCCGCCGTGCGACGTCGCGAAGACCCTGGTGTCCAACGGGTTCGACGTCACCGTTCCCACCATCGGGTTCCGGACGTCCACGGACGGTGCGAAGGAGCTCGCCTGCATCGCGGAGGCGACCGGCGCGAAAACGTACTCCGCCGGCGACAGCGCCGAACTGAACACCCGGCTCTCGAAACTCGTCGAATCACGCCTCACCCTCAGCGTCGATTTCACGCAGCGGGTGACGACAGGTGGGTCAACGACGATCACCGCCAAGGTGAAGCAGGCCGCAGGACAACCCGCGGCGAACGTGCGGCTGACACTCACCCTCACCGACCGGAACCCGCAGGCGCCGCAACAGGTGGTGATTCCGAAGAGCCCGCAGCGGCGGGCAGCGACCCCACCGCTCGTACGTCTCGGCAACCTGCCCACCGGTGCCTCCCGCGCCTTCACATGGACTCTCGGGACAAGCGCGACCGAGAGCGCGACAGATTTCCTGGTGAACGCGTGGGGCGACAACGCCGCCAAAGTCGCATACGGCGGCAGCTATTTCACGTTCCAGCCGTCGAAAGAAGCCAGCCTCGGAGGTCCTCTCAGTGGGATCTCAAACCAACACCCGTTAGTGATCTTCGGAGACTCCTACTCGTCCGGGGAAGGCACCAAGAACTACCTGCCGACTCCAAACGGTGTCAGCGCAGCCTGTCACCGCAGCTCCGACACATACCTGGCTGACGTCCTCCCCAAGACCCAGTCGGTCGTAGTTGCCTGTTCCGGCGCAGTCACAAACGCGTTGACGACGAGCAGCGATAGGTCGAACCGGTCGCAGATTCAGGAGATGAACAGCCTCGGTATCGTCCCCAGCGCTGGCGCGATGACATTCGGCGGGAACGACATCGGATTCGCGGGCCTGGTCAAACTGTGCCTCGACCCGAAGAGCTCGTGCGCCGACGACGACCTTCTCAACACGACGCGGAACAACATCACGGCGTTGGTCCCGAAGTTGCAGGGCACCTATCAGACGGCGTGGTCAGCCATGAACACGCCGGAAATGCGGGCGAAGCGCGGCGGGAACTACGCGCCCTTGTTTGTTCTCCCGTATCCGTATGTGGTCAAAGAAACCAGGTACGGCGGCTGCGACATCATCGCGCAAACCCAATACGGGATCACCCAGACCGTCGGGTTCGACGCCAAAGAGGTCCAGGTGGCGAACACCATCGTCGAGGAGCTCGACAAGGCAATCTCCCACGCAGTCGCGGACGCGCGGCGAGACGGATACGCCGTCTACTACGCCACCGACGTCGCCGGGTCCTTTCGGCCCAACAACACCGCGTGCGAAAAAGGGGACGCGTCGTACATCAACAATGTGTCTGTCGATATGGAGCTGAATGCCTTCTCGGAGACCATGCATCCCAAGGCGACCGGCTACCACGCTGAGACGACAGCCTTCCTTCGATGGCTTCCCACCGCGGGCACCATCAAGCCGGACGTGTCAGACTCACGGATCAACGACAACCTCGCCCATGTCGGGCCGTCCACCCAGATCGTCTGGCCGACCCGGTACACGCCGGACAGCAGCATGCTGCTCGCCCCTGGCGGGACATTGCAGGTGAACTCCGGCGGATACCAGCCGGGCTCCCCGGTCACGTTCACGATTCATTCGACGCCGACCGTCCTCGGAACCATCACCGCCGACAAGGACGGGGACGCCCGCGGCTGGCTGACCATCCCGGATGACGTGCAGCTCGGCGCGCACCAGCTCGTGGTCAGCAGCATCTCTAAGGCTGGCGCCTTCCAGGTGAAGACGACGCCCGCGGCGGTGATCGCACCGACACCGTGGTGGGTTCCCATCGCGCTCGGAGCGGCGGTGCTCGCCCTACTCGCGGCCGCGGTGCTGGCCGTCGTCGGCCTCGTGCGGCGTCGACGGGCCGCCCCAGTGGCGCAGCTGAGCACGGTGAGTGAGCCCACCTGAGCACCACCGTGGGAAAGAGGGAGATCTTGCGAAAAGTATCTGGAGTGACCGGAGCCCTACTGCTGTGTCTCGTCGCGCTCTCAGGCTGCAGCGCTGCCCCGGCCGCTCCGGACATTACCTTCGACGCTAATTCGCATTCCGATCCGAACGCACCACACAGCTGCGCACAGTACTCCGGCGACGACGTCGCCGCGTGCCATCAGGGTGAAACATACGCGAAGTCGGACGGGGCGACAGAGTCGTCCGCTCGTGAGCAGTGCAAGCAGCAGCCGCTCGCCGGTCAGCCTTCGTCGGTGGAGCTCATCACCGCGTGCGAGTACGGGGTGCTGTTCGTCTTCCACCCCGGGGCGTAATCAATACCGCCCCTGACTGAGGTAGTACGGGACGACGAAGATGAGGATGATGGTGACGGCGATGCTGACGTACCCGATCCATAGCGCGGCGACGGCGAACCCGCGGCCGCTGTCTCCGGTCCGGTTGATCTGCGCGAGGCCGACGTGGGCGAGGACGACGGCGGGGACGGCGAGGAAGAACGACATGACGAACCCGACGACCGCGAGCACGTTCGTCCGCCCGGACGGTGTCACCGTCCCGCCAGGCGTCGGCCGGTTCCTTCTCCGGACTGCCCAGATGATGAGCGCGACGACCGCCGCGACGATGACGATGAGGACCGTGAGAGTGATCGGGTCAATAGCCACGACCGCAGCTTAGTTGAGCGTCGCTCACCCGCCGGTAGTCCCAGCACGGGGTACAGCCCGGCACTACCGGTTCGGATGCTACTTCGGCTCTTCGCTTCCGGCGAGCACCCCGTCCCAGCAGGTAGACCCGCGGTCGGGGAAGGTAGCTTGGATGAGGATGCAGTCGCCCATGACCGGGCCGTTGTCCACGTAGAAGTTCACGTTCGGGACAGCCGGGTTGTACGCCTCGTACACGCCGGGTGCGACCGCGACCAGTTGAGTGACCGCTGACCCGCCCATCCCGGCCCAGTTCTGCACGCGGGAGTCCACACTGCCGACGGACACCACCAGCGGGTAGCCGGGGAACTGCGCCTTGATCTTCTGCACCAGCGGGGACTCAGCGACCGCCGGCGGCGTCGCGTCCGCCGCGGGGACATCCTCGAACGTCAGCGAAACCGTCTCACCCTCCTGCACCTTCGAGCCGGCGGCGGGGTCTTGGGCGGTGACCTTAGGGTCCGTCCCCGTCGGTGCGACGTTCCCGTCCACGGCGGCGAACCCACGGTTCTGCAACGTCCGCCTCGCGGCATCCCGGGTCTGCCCGACAACGTCGGGGACGGTCACCTTCTCCGCGGCTGTGGATGAGGTGATGGCCTTCGGCGAACCATCCTCCGGCGTTGAGCTCGAGCACGCAGCCAACCCGGTGACGGTCAGCGCGGCCGCGACCAGGGCGGTGAGGAACCGGCGGTTCATGAGCAGGCCATCGGGTCGGCGGGAAGGCCCAGCCGGGACCGGATCCGCTGGCTGGCGGCGGACGCGGCGTCCTGGATGGGGAACTGGTTCGCGATCGCAGCCTCCCAACTGGTCGCTGTCGCAATCTGAGACAGGGTGGACGCGGCAGCGAAGTCAGCGTCACGGACGACAGCGATGTCGTCTTTCACCTCGCCCGGCCATGTCGCCTGGTCGAGCTTCGTCGCGGTCGCGGACGACGCGTCCCGGGCCGCAGCCGCTGCGGCACGCAACCCGTCGATGTCGCCGGAGTTCCCCTGCCAGATGGTGTTGAACGCCTGCCCGGTGGTGTTGACCGCGCACGCGCTCGCCTTGTACAGCGCCGCCGCTTCCGCGGTCGTCATCACCGTCGGGGTCGGGGTCGGGGTCGGGGTCGGAGACGTGACCGTGGTGGCCTTCACCGTAGGAGTGGATGCGGTGGTGACGGTCTGGGCGGAGCAGCCGGCAAGCCCGGCGACGAGCAGGACAGCGGTGGCGACACGGGCGGTGCGAGTAAACATGAGCATCCTCTCAACCTATGAAGATCCCATGACCGTCCCCCACCCCCACAATGCGGGACGGTGTTCGCTAGACGATCACCACAGGCGGGCCGGAGCGCCCGCGAGCTGGCGCGGGAACGTCTCATCCTCCGGGACGGTGACCCGGCTGATGAGTCGTCCGGTCGCCTCAATGAAGTCAATCAGCCCGTCGCCTTCGTGGTCGTCGATGAACACGTCAGCGCGGTCGCAGCCGGCAGTGTCAGGGCCGTACGCATAAACGTCGGGGATCAGGTCAGGGGCGGTGTCCGCGCAGGTCACCATCACGTGGACGTCAGCCTCACCCGACTGGGACACCACGGCGACGACCGCCCGAAACGGGACACCACCGAAGGTATCCTTCTGCCAGGTGAAGTGGATGGTGAACTCGTCCCACGACCAGGGGCGGTTCAGAGCTTGCATGGCGGTCTCACGGTTCAGTCGGGCCACGGCGGCACCTCACTTTCTGTCCCCACAGTTATGCGCGGGTCAGGCGGCTCAGCTGTAACAGCGTCACCGGAGGTCCCCGTCGGAAGAGACATCAACTGCCGTCGCCTACCGCTCCGACCATCGGCTCCCGGTGTCCCAAAACTGGGGTGAGTGTTGTGGTCCGAGAACCCGCGCCGCGCTCATCGACCCCCGATACGCTGGCGGAATGGTCTCACCAAACACCCCGGTCCTCATGATCATTGCCACGATCGCGGCCTCGCTGCTCGGCATCATCATCTGGGTGTTGATCTGGTGGGCAATCATCCGTGGGGCAGTGTTGTCCGCGCTCAGAAAACACCATGCAGAGGTCCGCGGACCGGTTCAGGAGCTCTACCGCGGCGAGTAGCAATCTACTGGTGCTCGCGGGGCGAAGCGGTGACTCTTGATATGGCCGTTCCGTCGTTCACGAGTCGATTTCGGCGGCGCTGTTGGTTACCGACCGCTGGCAGAACGCGCTTCGAAGGCGGTGAGCAGCTCGGCGACACGTTCGACACGGAGGAGGACGCGGTCGCTGACGGTCGGGAGGAAGCACAGTCTCGAGGCGCTGAGCATACGATTCGGAACAGCGACGGGACCATCGGGGAGAAGAACTCGCACGGTCACGACCAGCGGAACATCCCCGGCTGACAGCTGCCTTTCGCGGCTGCCCCTGGTGGGGCATGGTGGATCTCGCCCGGGGCGGCGCCGCGTCCACCCTTCTCCCGGCCGGTGCGGCGCCGCTCACGGCCCAGCGTGCAGCGTGCAGACTGGCACGGGCGTACCATCTGCCGCATGCCGCTACTCCTGGTACTGGGCATCGTTGCCTTGATGGCTGTCTTCGCCGTCACCGGCGGCCGCGACGAGGCCCGCGCGCTCCGGAAAGCGGCAACTGCACGAGCGCGGAGGAATAGGCCGTGACTGCCTTGCCGCGCCGCAACGGCGGGATGCTGTACCTCCAGATCGGAACGGCGATGGTGCTCGGTATCGGTGCCGTCCTCCTCGGAGTGCTCGCACCCCCGCCCAACGGACTGGGGTGGCTCGTCATCCTCATCGGCGGAGTCATGATCCTGGCCGGACTAGGCGGCGCCGTCTACGCGTTCGCCCGGACCCGTGGCGGCACCCGGTGAGTTCCCGGCACGTGGCAACCCGCTCTCGTCGTGACACCGTCGTCGGCTGGTGGCTGATCGCGGGCGGCCTGGCTGTCGCCGCTGTTGGTCTCACGTGTCTGGCGACGTACCGGGCCGCGGGTGACGGCACGTGGCTGTCGGCCACGCTCCACTTCGCTGGGTTCGCTTCCGCGGCGGGTGCGTCGGCCTTGGTCGGTACCGGGGTCCGAACGCTACGGCAGCGCGACGGAGATCGAGCGCCTGATGACCGTTGACCCGTCTACGCCAGAAGGGCGTCCCCGGACTCGGCGCGGCATCTGGGTCGTCGCCGCCGTGCTCGTCTTCTTCGTGCTGCAGGGCCTGCTGTATCGTTGGGCGCTCACAACTGGGTCGCCCGGCGCATGGGTCTCCTGGGCCTTGTTCGTGGCCGCCGCGGCGGCGGGGTTCGTGGTCGAGTCGCTGGCGGAGCGGCGGCGGCGGCGTCAACGGTGAGCTGAGGTGCTCTCTGCTACGTTTCGAGCAGGGGGGTAGACCGATGCGACGAACGATCTTCACGGTGGTGCTGGCAGCGTCGGCCGTCATGTTGAGCGGGTGTGTTGGTGCGGCGACACCGTTCGATCAGGCTCGCACCGCTGACGACACGGTCCCGCCGGTCGCGGTGAAGTACATCGAGAACGCCGACATCAACTCGTCCAGGTATCAGGGTGACGCGGACGGTCACGCGCTGTACCTGCTGCGGGGCACCGGTGAGATGAAGGCCTGCCTCGTCTACACAGACGGGACAGCGGACGGGTCGTTCGCGTCGTGCAGCGGTGGCGGCTGGTTGAAAGTGTCTCCATCGGACGGCGCGGAGTTCGTAGTGCAGCTTTCCGGTTTCAGTGACCAGCCTGGTGCGGGCGAAGTCCAGGTCTCACCGTGGGTACGGCAGACCAGGCAGGGGCGAGACGAGTAGTCGCGATCGCGCCGGCAAGCAGCGGCCGCCAGGGTCATCGTCCGCCGAAGAGCCGGCGCAGCCATCCCTTCGACGGCTCCGGGGTGGGCGCTTCCGCAGAGACCGGCTTCGGTTCCGGTTCCGGTTCCTCAGCTTCCGGTTCACCGACGACGAGGAGGTCGATGTGGATTGCCGTGACCGTTCCGTCGGCGGCAACTGACTGCAGGAGTGGGTAGAAGCCGTCGCCCCAGCCGGAGTGGGAGAGCACGAGGTTCTCACCGTCGGTGGCCCGCGGAAGGACAATGTTGGCGGTGCCCGCCGGGTATGGGCTGTCGGCGTCCATCTGCGCGAACCACCCGTCGGCCCCGCCGGTGTCGAACACATCTGAGTACCAGTCCGAGTCCTCGGCAGGCATGCACCGCGGGATCGCGTCCGCGTCGACGAACGCGACGGTACCCGCGTCAACACCGACGCCCCAGAACCGCCCGTCACCCGGCCTACCGGTTTCCTTCGGCGCCGCTTCGACCAAGGCCGGCTCGGCACCGGAAAGCAACACGGAGAGGTACGCCTCCCGCATGTGCGATCCGTCCTGGGCCTGCGACACATCGGCGACGGTCACGAACACCGGATACCGGCCCGGCCGGACCGGAACCACGACCTGGTCCTCTAGATACGCGAACGGATCACACACGCCGAGACGGCCAGACGCGACATTTAACTCACCGAGGTCTACGACGGAGAGTCGAACTCGACGCCCATCGGGAAGGGGTGCCAGGCCAGTCGAGAGGGCGTGAAGTTCGCTGAGGTCCACGCTTCATAATCGCGGTGCATGCATTCCGCCCGCCCACGACACGCTCGGCATCGGTTGGAGGTGCGCCAGGTCGTCGCCGCTGCGGTAGCCGGGTTCGTGGTCGACTCGCTGGCGGAGCGGCGACGCAGACGGGGCGGATAGCGTGCGGGTATTATCCGGGGCGTGTCCATGTGGCGGCCATACGAGCGAGCGATCTATACCGTCCTGGCGGTCGTCGCGATCGTGGTCGGTCTGAAGCTGTTGGGTGTTTGGTAAGCGGGTTCCGTCGTCTTAGGGATCGCGGCGGAGAACCAGAAGGCGCACAGCAGCTCCTGCGGCGACCACCACGAAGACGGCCGCGATCGCCAATCCCACGAACGGCCCCTTTGGGTCCGTGAACGCGAGCAGCACCCCCAGCCCGGCCGCGATTACCGCGAAGAACACGGTGAGTCGGGCTGCGAAGACCTGGAACTCCTGGTTGCCGCGACGCCCGCCATCGCGACGGGCTGGACCGCTCATCGGGATTGCCTGTCGTCGGTGGCCTTGCGGAGGAGGAAGTACCCACCGACTGCGAGGGCGATGAAGAACAGCCCGGTGAGTACGCCGCGCGTGGAGGCGCCGATGACGCCGAGGACGAGGAGAACGATTCCGCTGAGAAGGAACCCGGCGGAGACCACGTACGGAATCCACTTGTTGATCGCGGATGGTTTCCCGTCCGGCGCTCGCCCGCACGACGGCCGCCGGTGCGGATGTTGGCTCGCCCGCTGATACCGAGTAGGACGAAGCCCGCGAGCATGATCGCAACCGACACGAGGGCGAGCCATAGACCCGCGTGCAACGCCCCGATCACGGCGAGCCCGATAAGCCCGACCACGATGACGCCGACGGACACCCACATGGTCGGGCGGATCCATGCCGGTTGCGGTTCGCTGCTATTCGTCATCGTCAGAACTCGCATTCGATTCGTTCTGCAACTCGCGTCGACGCCGGCGCCACAGAGCCGTCAGCTGAACGGCGCTTCCCAAGACGATGAGGGCGAAGACGGTCGTGATGATGGCGGGAGCCCACTGGTGAGTCCCGGAGATTCTGATCCAGCCGAGGATGCCGGTCACCACGATGAGAGCCCCGCACGCCCAAATGAGCCCGAGAAGGATACGAATGCTCCACCGTGGGTCCCGTGGCTTGATCATGAGCGGTTCCAACGGCGGGCCAGGTACCAGACCGCCCACCACGAGTAGGCGGTGAGCACGATGAGCACGACATACACGCTAGCCACAAACCAGTTCTTCCCGGGGAGCCACACGATCGTGAAGAACAGCAGCAGCAGCGTGGACAGGGCTGCGTAGAACCACGCTATCTGTGGGTTCGACCACGCCAGCCACCACGGCCGTCTACCGTTAGCCATCGTCGCGGTCCCCGATTTGAGGCGGCCGGCCGTCTAAGGCACGGCCACGATCTCGTCGCCGCCATCCGAGCGTTGTGCCGGCGAACGTCAGGAGCGCTGAGGCGATGAGGATTAAACAGGCAGTCCAGAGCGCCGTGCTGTGCCGTTCCGCCGCTTGGATGCTGGCGTAGACGGCGATGTTGAGAGCGACCACACCACCGGCACTTGCCCAGATGATGAAGGAGGGCCTCGGGGCGTTGCGTCGGGTCACGATGCGTCCCCGTCCTCACGGTGCCGCTGCTCCCAGAGCGCGACAGCCCACAACCAGATGGCGAGAATCGCCCCGACGACGCTGATGGCAGCGAACCACCAATTGCCGTGTCTCAGCGAGGTCAACAGCCCGCTGCCCGCAGAGATGGTCAGGAACAGCGCCATGAGCAGCGTGTACCAGCGTCCGCGCCCGCCGCGGGCTCGCGCCCACCACGGCTTCTTCGTCGGCGCACCGGTCACGGGTCGGACTGTACTCCCGAGCTGCGCGCCTGGGGGCGGGCGTAGCATGCCTTCATGGCAGAGCCCCAGTCACCGCGTGGATTTCTCGGGTGGCTTCGTGAGCACTATGTCGGCTGGCAGATCGGTGTGGCCTGCTTCTGGGGCCTGTTCGCTGTCTGTTACGCGTTCCTTGTCGTCGCGGACCCCTCGGACGGCCTCCACGTCTTCATGCTCGTCCTCGCCATTGTGGTCTGCGGCCTGACGACGGCCGGGGTTCTGCTCGAGCGCCGCCGACGGCGAAAGCAGCCAAGCGGGGAAAAGACAGACGACGCGGGCGGATAAGAGGCGGTTCCCGCGCCTGTCATGGACGGCGTTTGTCTCGGAAGCCTGCCCATAGACAGAGCCCGATGCCTGCGGCGAACGGGACCGCACCGGCAAGCCGCCAAGCCACCTCGGGACCGAAGGCCAGCAGCAGCGCGCCACCAAGCCACAGCAGCACCCCCAACACGAACCAGAGCTTGAGGTCGGCGCGGCGCGTCTTCGGGTCGGTCACGAGACGCGACTGTACTCCCGGGGGACAGGACGGTGGTCGTTACAGGAAGATGAGCAGCGTCCCGGCGATGATGGCGGCGATGCACACCCCGATGACGAAGCCTTGCACGCGGCGGCTCTTCCAGGCGCTGCCGCGGGCCCGGCCGACGAGCGCTGCGATAACGCCGACGGCCAGCGCGACCAGAAGCACGGTGAGCAGAATGCTTGTGAGCCGGCCTCCGCTGTCTCTTGCAGCCGTCTGCGCGCCCAGCATGCCGGCGCCGGCCCACGCGGCCGCATGGAGGGCGTGCGTTTTCGGGTCGGTCACGGCTCGCACTTTACCCGCGGCCCTCCCCGGTTCACCCGAACAGCGACTGCAGTAGCCTCGGCGTGTACGTTTCCGGGCCGGCGTTGTTCCAGTTGGACGCGATCCAGTCGCCGTGACCGAGGTACTGCGATTCGCCGATCGACCGGCCCGTGTGGGAGTCGTTCGTCAAGCACCACTCGCCGTCGTAGATCGCGCTGCATCCCCAGTTGAGCTGTTCCATGCGGGTGATCGCCGCTTGCGCGGTTGCCGCGTCGACGTGGCGGAACTGGGTGGTCAAGAACGTGTCGGTCGGGCCGTTCGCCGGCGCCCAGTCGCAGATGATGCCGGGGTCCTGGGACAGCATCGGGGCGAGTGTCGAGTCGTAGCTGCCGTAGCCGCTCGCATCCGCCCGAGGTGCCCGCGACCCGGACTTCCAGGGCGGGTTGAGGACGAGCGACCCGTCCGGTGACACGAACGTGGTGAGTCCGGAGAAGAACGCCTTGCAGCTCGTGGGTAGCCCGTCCACGACGGCGGGCGTTGCCGACCCCGTCGGAGAGCTCGGGCCGTGGGCCACCGCGGATTGGGTCGGCGCGCTCGTTGCCGCCGCGGTGCAGCCAGCGAGGGAAAGCGCGATGAGACCGACGACCGCTGACCTTGCGAGCTTCACGCGGGCAACCCTAGCGGACGCCGTCCCTTCCTATCGGCGACGTTGCGTCCTCGCCACGAGCACGATAACGACCACCACGACAGCAATCGTGGCGAGGACTGAAAGCCAGACCGCGTCCGGAATCGGGCCGTATGCCACCGTGTCGTGGCATTCTTGCCCTTGGGGCGGCGCTGTCGCGCACGACGCTCGCAGCAGCAGCTGGGTCATCGCTCCGACACCTGTGACTGCGCCCGGCGCGCGGATACCGTCGAGCCGGATCCTGCACATGCGTCATCGCCGCAGCCACCCGAGGACTGATAGTCCTGCGTTGGAGAACCGGACCCAGTAGAGGATCGCGAGCAGTGCGCACGCGGGCAGCCCGACAGCGAGCGGCAACGCCCGCGCCCAAGCCGGCAGGAGTGTCATCGCACCGACAGTGCCCGCCAGGACGTAGCCGAACACTGCGAGCAAGACGACGCCGATCGACAGATCACGTCGCTGCGCGACCGTGTCATCCTTCGGTGCGGCAAAGCGCACCAGCACGGTGACGATCCGTCGACGGAAGAGGATCACGGCGGTTGCCACGATCAGCACCCAGCCGGTCGAGGCGAGCGTCGCGATCGGGGAGGCGAGGGCGTTCACTGGGTCGCTCCTTCGGGGTGAGCCGAGACGATCGCCCGTGGCTCGTCCGGCCATCCGAGCCACCCGCGGACGTCCATCTCGTAAGGGGTACCGACGTGGAGTGACCGCCCGAGCGTTTCTGCTTCCTGTTCGTCGAGCCCGCCGCCGCCTCCGGTGACTTGCAGCTGCCCGCAGGTGGTGGTGTCGATGTCGTAGACGGTGCCGAGGTACCCAGACTTCCCGTAGGTGTCGTGGTGGGTGTTCCCGTCGACGACGCAGACCATGTCTGTTTTGGTCTGCCACCAGATGTTCGATGCGACAGCCTCCACACCGAGGCCGACGAAAGTGAGACCGACCACGGTGATTGCGGTGATGCTCGTAATGAAGCTGAGCCGTCGCACCCACGGTTTCGTATTCGGTCCGAACCCTTGTCGGGCATCCAGTGAGTTCGCGAACTGCTCCGGCGTCCGCTTGTCCAGCGGGACCATCTCCAACCCGGCCTGCAACCGGTCCGCGAGCGTCTTGCGTGGCATGTACCCTCCTCAACCGATCGTATGCGGCCGCGCGGTATCAGCTCGCTCAGATCATGCGTTCCGAAGAAGGCGGACACCGCGGTAACCTAGTCGCCGTCACGCACCTGGGGAGGTTCCCGCATGAGCGTAGACCCGACGGCCACCCTCACGCTGTACGCACAACCGGGCGTCACCCGCGCCGATTACCTCTCTGCGGCCCTCGACGCACTTTCTCACACCTTTCCTGGCGAGTCCGTCGGCTGGAATCGCTTCGACGCGGTCACCGGAGAGGTCGAGATGGTCGGCACCCCGCCGGAAGTGTTCGGCCCAGACGCTGCGACGGCAGCCGCGCTCGCCCGAGTGCAGGACCATCCGATGGTCGTGAGCTACATGATCAACCTTGAAGGCATGGAGCCACGTCGGCTCAGCGACCTGGTGAGCCTAACCGACCTTCATCGCACGGACGCGTACCACGAGCTGCTGCACCCGGTCGGCGCGGAGTACCAGCTCACCGTGTTGTCTCACCGGCCGGCGAGGACGGCTGCCGCCACCTGGACGTTCAACCGCACCAGTCATGACTTCACCGACAACGAGCTCGAACTTGCCACACACCTCCAACGAATACTCGTGCTCATCGAGCAGACCTGGGGCGTCACCGATCATCTGCCCGAGGAGTCGCCGCTCACCCCGCGGAGGCGCAAGTACTCGCCCTCATCGGTCACGGCATGACCGCCCGCGCTATCGGGTTCCGGCTTGGATCTCCGAAGGCACCATCCACAAGCACGTCGAACACCTCTATCGGAAGCTCGGCGTCACCGACCGGGTCCTCGCTGTCGCCGCCGGCCGCCGTCTCGGCATCATCCCGTAATTAGACGGCCGACGGCAGCGGTCAGCGAACTCGTCCGAGCATGAACAGTCGAGGGCCGGCGTGCGTAACCGGCTGGACCGGCATTCGTGGACACACGGCGGCCAGACGCGACCAGGCCCTAGCTGATGCCAGGCACCGTTCCGGTACCGCATCGGCGGGCACCGCGGCGTGGACCGGAATCTCGAACGCGTCGGGCGTCACCGGAATCTGTTCCGGCAGAGGGGCCGGGGTGAGGCAGAAGCACGCGGCGACAACTGTCGCTGTGACTGCAAGCAGCATGGTGATCACCTCCCATCACCCGTGATGCTCGCGTTTTCCTTATCCAGCCACCATTGGCATATCTGCCCACCCGGCTCTGCCTACGCAGTTCTACCCATACCGCCCGCCTGTCGGAGAGCGCGAGCATCAGCGGTGGAGGTGGTCACCGTGAACGACGAGCACCCGCGGGACGACATCGACTGCATCGTCACGGACTGGTCGAGGATTGCCTTCCCGACCGTCGCCCTGCCGGTGATGGCGGGCGCCCACGCTGCAGCTGCAACCAGCCCACTCCCGGAACGGAGATAGTGATGAGCACGAAACCCCGCGCTGCCGCGGCGACCCTCGCCGTCCTCGCAGCGCTCACTCTCACCGTCACCGCGCCGGCTACCGCCGAAGCGAAGGTCAAAGGCGACCCCACGATCCGGATCGCGAAGATCAAGGACGTCGTCGGGCAGCCGGAGGCCCTCGTCGCTCCTGGGCAACCGCCGACGCCGTGCAAGCCCGATCGGTACAAGTGCCCGCTCGGGGCGGGCTGCTCTGACCGGTCCGGATGGGGGAGAGCTCGGCACCGCCACCGTCCCTCCGGCGGTGCCGAGTTTCGCCGTCAGCTGCTCGAAGATGCCAGCGGTGGTGTGAGTAGCACCGCGACACCTAGAAGGATGAGGGTCGTGACGACCAGTCCGACGAGGACGACCAGCCACACTCGTTGACCTGCTGAGCGGGCGGCGAACCCAGCCCCGACCGCCGCGCCGAACAGGATCAGCACGGACGGGATGACCCAGAGCCCGATCTTGAACTCGGTTTCACCGGCGTTGGCCTCGGCGATGCCGGAGTCGTAGGGTCCGGGCCACCCGTATCGGAGCAGGTGCTGCCATTCTCCGTAGGCGGAAGCGACGGGTACGAGGAGGAGGACTGCCGCGATGCCGTAGATGATCGCGGGGTGGCCGCTTTGTTCCGTTCTGTCTGCGACCTGGGGCCGCTGGGGCCTGGAACCGTCATGTCAACGGAACCTACACCGCGCGGCGGGAAACAATCCGACCAGTACAGCTGCTCCTAGCACCACCCCAGGTGGTCGCCCGGCAATCGGGGGACGGGCGCCACCACCCCGGAATGGAACCTTCTCAAGCGGTCGGACATTACATCAGCATGGAGAGCATGGACGGTCTCACCGACGCGGAACTCTGGTCCCGTGTCCGCGCTGGCGACGGAGCCGCGTTCGGTGTCGTCTACGACCGGCACGTCAACCGAGTGTTCGGCTTCTGCCGTCGCGCGACAGACTCTATCGACGCCGCCGACGACCTGACCGCACTGGTGTTCCTCGAAGCATGGCGGAAACGCTCCGCCGTCCGCGTCGTCGGCGACTCAGTGATCGGGTGGCTGCTCGTCACCGCAGGATACGTCGTCCGGAACCACACTCGCGCGGAACGCCGGTACCGCCGCTACCTTGCTGCCGTCCCACCAGCCGAGCACATCCCAGACCCCAGCGACCAGGTGCTCACACGCCTGGACGGTCAGGCACAGTCAGAACGTGTCCAATACGCGTTCACCCGGCTCAGCGCACACGACCAGCAGGTGCTGACACTCTGCGTCCTCGAGGAAATCCCCCTCGCCGAGGTAAGCAGCGTGCTCCATGTGCCTTTGGGGACAGTGAAGTCCCGACTCAGTCGGGCAAAGGCCAGGTTGGCGCAGCTGCTCAGCGAACCAGCCGGGGACACCCCAGCTCGAACTGTCGAAGAAGGAGGAATCTGATGCCCGCAACACAGCAGGAACGGCGCGCCGCCATCCGGGAAGCGCTCGTCACCGTCGCGGAGAAGAACACTGCAGCGAACCGGCGGCTGCGGAACATCCGCCGAGCATGGATCCTCATCCCTACCGCCGCAGCTGCCGTGGCACTTACCGCCGGCGGGCTCGCCTTCGCCCAGTACGCCAACGTCACCGACAAGAGCAACGTGGCCTGCTTCGCGCGGGCAGAGCTGGACCCATTCGGCAACTTCCCCGGCACGCACGCTGCCGTCGCAGACGAGAGCGGAAACGGACCCGCATCCGTCGAGGACGCCCGCGCACTCTGCTCCGACCTGTGGGCCCAGAACATCCTCGACGCTCAGACCCCGAACGGGACCGCCCCGCATGACGCCTACGACCGGAGCTTCTCCCACCCTGTCCCACCAGAACTCGCCGTCTGCGTCATGCACGACGGGACAGCCGCAGTCGTCCCCGGTGATGACAGCGTCTGCGCGAAGCTGGGCCTGTCAGTCAAACACTGATCGGCGGGACATGGTCCGAGCAGCGGTCACCGGGCCTACCGTAACCGTGACGCCGACTATCAATAAACCGCGTCTTAGACGGCTAAGCACCGTTTTACTGAACATCGGGGCGTCACCGGAGGTCCCCGTCGGCGGTGACATCCACCGCCACTGCCGGTTGTGCGCACGTTGCCCGGGACACCTGGAAGGTTCGGGTCCGCTGGGTCGCGACACCACGGTCCGTCAGCTCCACGGTGACCTCAACCTGCTGCGGGACGATCCGCGCGTCCGGGAACGCCACCCATTCCACAGTCCCACCCGCGGTGACATCCCGGCACCCACCGCCGGCGCAGACAGTCACTCCCGTGCCCGGGTGAGCGCGGACAAACGCGGACGGGTCCACCGTAACCAGCGGTCCCACCGACACCGCGGCAGCGCATGTTCCCGGCTGCGCCGACATCTGCGCGGTCACCACCAGAAGAACCACCGCGATAGCGGCCACCACCACTGACACCCCGACGACCAGTCTCCCCCGCACCACCGCACGGTAACACTAGACGGCCCGTGATGGTCGAAACCGTGACCCCGCTACGATCAGTCCGGGAGGGGATATGGGGCGCAGGACGCTGGCGGAGCGGATCCAGGACGGGTTCGAGTCCCGGCCGTTGACCGAACACCATCCGATGTCTCCGGCACGGCCGGTCACCCCGGCTCGGCGACGCCAGGCGAAGTTCTACTTCATCGCCTCAGGAGTCGTGTTCGCAATGGTCGCCTTCGTTCTGGCATTCCTCGCTGTGGACGGGGTGTGGTGGAACGTGCAGTCCCAGGCGGTCTGCACGATCACATCCGCACAGCATCACCCGGTGTACTCGAAGTCCGGGTTCCTCGGCACCGACTGGAACATCGGGACCGCGCAATGCGGAGACCTGCAAGTGACCCGGAACGGGGAACGGTTCCCGGACGCGGCCGCGCAGCACGTCGCCCGGTCACTCCACGTCGGCGAAACCTACCGGCTGTACCTGCGCGGGTGGAACGGCTGGCCGGAGCCGGCGAAGGCGATCATCGGCGCAACCCACCTCTGACGGCGGCTCCCCACCGGGGAACATGAGGGTTTATCGTTCGCGTATGCGGTTCTTTGTCATCGTCCCCATCGGCCTCGTCGCCACCGGGGTCATCCTCGCAGCTCAGGGTGCGTTCTGGGTCGCGGTCACCGCACTCATCATCGCCGCGCCGTGCCTGGTCATCGCGGTCGCGCACGGGGCGATCGCCCGCTGGTGGGAACGCCGCTCCTTCGCGAAAACCATCGAGCAGCAGCAGAACGGCACCTACGTCGAAGAGTGGCGCCGCCACGTCTGACAAGCGGTAACCGACCCGGCCGGGGCAGTTCACGTCTGCGGCGGCGTGAAATCCACTCGAACGTCCCAGTTGAACTCCCCGGCGAGGTCCCCCTCCCGGAGAAGCCCGACCTCCCGCGCGCGAAGGACCGCGCTAAGACGGTCAGGGACTCCGAGCTTCAGATAGATGTTCTCCAGGTGCTTGTGGACGGTCCCGACGCTGATGCTGAGTCTGCTGCCGATCTCCTTCGCGGTATCTCCATGCGCCAACGCCAGAAGCACCTGCAATTCCCGCGGGTGACAGCGACGGCGGACGAGGCGATCCGGTTGAACGCTCGGAACACAGACACGAGGGCCGGCTGGACGTCGACCGCGAAGCGGAGTTCGGAATCAGTGAAGTCACTCGATGCGCGGTTGACTGCGAGATAGACCCAGGTGCCGGAACCGGTGAACGGCGACAGGGGGATGAAGGTGCTGAACCGGGCCCCGATCGGGTCCAGGTCCTCTCGGTATAGGCGGGAGGCCCTCAGCTCGTCGAACCCGATGGTGTCACTCATCCGCGCCGGCGCCCACCCCGGGTGCTGGTCGTACCACTGGAACACGGGATGCTCGGCGAGGTATCTCGCGACCGCGTCCACGGCCAGCGCTTGACGTTCAAGATAGGGGCGGAGCACGACGCTCGCCGTTCCTCGGTCGAAGTCCATCTCGTTGTAGGACACGAGATCGGCTTCCAGCGTCGTGTCCAGCAGGTTCAGCGTCGAATCGACGAGCGCACCGAAGCTGCTCGCACCGGCGATCCGGTCCAGCTCGCTCAGCAACTGCTGCCTGTCGGGCATGCCCATCCGGTCACCGCCCGCCACACACGCGCATACGACCCTCCCCCACTGAAACGGCGGAATGATACTGCGACACCCACGCCTCCCACCACCGACGCTTGACCGGTCGGACGCCACCTCCGCCCGGCGATAGCCGTTGCGTCGAAAACCCAACCCCGGGACGCGACAGCGGCCCGCCCCGGCGATAGCCGCGGGTCCGTGCGCTAGCCGGCCCGATTCTTAAGAGGGAGAGTCGACAGACACTCCCTCAACCACGGCGGAATCCGAAGGCCCCACGGGAACACGACCACACCCGTAAACAAGAAGGCAACCTCCATCAGAACCGACGCTCTCCCTACCCAACCCAGCCACCCCGAAAACCGACACCCGGTCTACGAAACCCAGCCACCTCGAAAACGACCCGCACCACCCCGAAAACCGACACGTCATCATTCACCGGTCCCTCCTTCGTCGGGACCTCTCGTCGCTGCGCTCCTCACGCGACTCGTCACGGGGATCTCTTCGACCCGTGTGCCGGTTCCCTCGCTCCTCGGGAACCTCTCGTCGTCGCTGGCGCTCCTCCTCACGCCGGGCCACTTCGTGTCCCTCTCGCTGCGCCTCGTTCCTCGGCTTCGCTCACGGTCCAGTGGTCGTCGCTGCGCTCCTCCCCTGCCCCTATTCCGGAGGCCGCTGGCGCGTCCTCCTCTCGCTGCCTTCTCCTCCCTTCGGTCGTCGTCGTTCGCTCACGTTCGTCGTCGGCTGGCGCCTCCTCCTCAGTCGTCGGCTGCGCCTCCTCCGTTCGCTACGCTCACAGCTCCGGCTCGTCTCGTTTCCGGCACGCTTCATCTCGTCCACGCATCGGTTGTCGGTTCGTTCCGGGACGTCTTCGGTGTGACCTCGTCGCGGTGTCTTGGACGTGACGGTGACCGGGACGAACTCGATTCGATTCCTGCGTTCCGACTCGGGACGACGCGGGACGATCAACGAAGCGCTGCGCGCCGCTTCGATGGAGACATTCGCAGAGACAGTCACCACCTCGGGATGGGACGGAACGGGACGACACGATACGACCACGAGCCGGAGACGATACGAACCACCGGGAGGCGACACAGCGGGGACAACCTATGAGACTCAGCCACAGGACCGCGCGCAGCGCCACCACCCGTCAACGGAGGCAACCTGGAGCACACAGCCAGAGCCGACGGAGACGCACCGAAGACGTCCCGAAACGTAACGTGCAGGAGCGCGGAGTCGGAAGAGAACCATGAGCCTGCGAAATGGTTCTCTGAAGCGCAGCGCGCGAGCCAGCGAAGAGAGCGCCAGCGAACGAAGCGCCGCGAGCGGAGGCCGCAGCGAAGCAGAGGCCGACAAGCCAGCCACAGGCCAGCGAGGAGCGCAGCGACGAGCTGACGAGCCGACACGTCACGTCGGCGAGTCAAGGACATTCAAGGGCACAAGTAACCACTGACATATCGAAGGCACTCGTCAACACACAGGGGCGGCGGCCGGCGGGCTGAACGGATTGGGCGAACAACGACCCGTGAACAGCCGGTTTTCTGCCGAGGAACCGGGTGTTTTCCGCCGCATCTTCTCGGGTGAGGACACCGCCGGGTTTCAGGGCGGTTCCGGAAGCTCAAGGAGACGCATTGACCGCAGTGATTCCGCCGCGCGGAACAGTGACCGAACTCGGCGTGACCGAGCTGGATTCCGTGACGCCCGGGAGCGTGCTCGTAACCTGCACGAATGGCATCTTCCGGGTGGCGGTTTACACCACCCCGACGCTCGGCATTTCCACGGGTGTCACCGCCTGGTATCTCGGGCAGGAGATCGTCGAGCTGGAGGACGTTCTCCACGACGAGCTCATCGACGATGTCCGGGAGCTCATCCACGCGATCGGTGACGGGACCCTGTACGCGATCGACGGAAGCGCGCACTCGTCGGTGACGGGACACCGTGTACTTGATCGGTGGCACGTTCATCGGTGTCCAGGCCGCGGACCCAACCGGTGAACGGGAAGGAATCATGGACACGGCGGCTTTAGCCATCCCCGCGATAGAGCCCGGCTAGACCTCGCCGATCCAGGACCGGCTCCCCGACCCAAGCGGCGATATCAGCTTGGGAACGGCAACTCGACCGAAGGCTCGTGCCAGAGGCACTGCTGGGCGGAACGCGATCGAGTTCGATGTGAACGAGCAAGAGCTGCGAGCATCTTGAATGCTTACTTGAATGCTTACTTGAATGAATTCTTGAATGATTTGTGAATGCTCTGGTGATCTATTCCCGATCACTCACTGACATGACTGTGGGTGAACCCGTTTTGGGGGGTTCGGACAGAGGAGCCCACTTGCAAAGGTGAATAGCCACATTGCCCATACACCCCAAGGATCACGTGACGAACACTTTCACTGGCCGCTCCCCAGCACTGAGCAGCACTGCAATGAACTTCGGCGAAACCTTGCGCGGTGTACTGATCAACGTGCTGACTGTCCCGAAGGACCAGCAAGCGACGAGCCCGAAAGACATTCCCGCTCGCTGCCTAACCTCTAACGGCTAGCACAATGGCAACCAGCTACTCCGCGGCGACAAGCAAGAGCATTCCGCTCATCGTTCAGGCGGGTTCACCTGACCCCAAGGTCAGGGCGGCGGCACTCAACCAAGGGCACGCGCATCGCGAGATCCCCGAGCCTGTTCTGACACTTCTCGAGTGGGACGAGGACTCAGATGTCTGCTTCGCGGCGGCGGATTTCAGACGGTCGTCACAGGAACGTGAGCAGGCATACGGCCGCTTGTACGCAGACCCTCGGTTGAGCGCCCATGAGGTGTTTCGTCGAGCCCCATATCTATTGCCCAAGCATGCGCTGGAAACGTCCGCGCTCTGGCACGAGCCCGAGTTTCGGATTCGGGTCGCCGAAATGGCCCGCTACCCAGACCACCGAATCCTCTATGTTTTGTCACGGGACGCCGTCAACGGCGTTAGGCGAGCTGTCGCATCGAGCAGGGACGTTCCGGACTCTGTCCTACGGGAGCTGAAGCGCGACGGAGAACCCACCGTTGCGCAGCTCGCGAAGAAGCACATCAAGGACCGAAGACGCGGCATAGATGCGCTCAGCAAGTCCCAAACGGAACGGGGAGAGCTCGCTGCGTGGAGCCTTGCCGTCGACCGGTTACTCAAAGCATCGGATGCAAGCGTCGGAGAACTCGTCGAGTTGTTAATCGCCGAGTCCCTGGCGTTACCCACAGCGAGGATCATAGAGCAGTCGTGGGTTCCATCCCGGATTCTCGCCTCACTCGTCTCTGGTCGCGACAAACAGCGTCAGGTTGTCCTGACCGCCATCGCCGCCCATCCGAACACCCCCGGTGAGACGCTGGATGAACTTGCGCACGGAATCTGGGGCGAGGAGCCTGCGCTCCTCGCACTCCGCAACCCAAGCCTTCCCACGCAGACTCTGATCGAGCTCGCGAGCACGGCCCGGCAGCCCGGGCGATGGAAGCTCGAAGCACTATGGGCCAACCCCTCCATGCCCGAAAGTCTGATCCTCAGTAAGCCCGCGAATGTCGGCGCGCGGATCGGCATAGCCCAAAATAGTGCCGCACCCGACTTCGTTCTTGCGGCACTCGCACGGGATGAAGACATCTCCGTCCGCGCGGCCGTCGCCACAAATCCGGCCGCGCCCGTAGATGTTCTGCTCAAGTTGGCCGGCAATTCCGAGGAGGAGTTCTTCACCTCGATTGTTGGCGCGCTTGCGTCCAACGTCCGGCTTCCCCGCATCGCGCTCGACACCCTGCTCTCACATCCCACCGCGAAGGTCTGGATAGCGCAAGCACCGCACACTCCCTCCGACGTACTAGTCCAGCTCGCAACTGACGACGATCCTCAGGTGCGTTGGACCGCCGCAAGCAACCCGTCAACACCGGAGTCGGTACTCGAAGGGCTCTCTAACGACGAGGCCGTCAGATTCGTCAACAAGACCTGGTCCCCTGATCTGGTTCGCATGACAGAAGCGACGAGACGCGCAAGGGAAGCATATGAGTCCTCGCCACTGCCAAAGCCGTCATCCCCGGCAGAAGCAGCAGCGGTTTTCATTGCCGCGCTGCCCGAAGATGAGCGCGGCGACCTTGTGACGCATGGTTCACCGCCCGACATTGCCCAGTCGGAGTTCATCCTCGCGGCCCTCGTGAATGACCCTTCGCCCTCCGTGCGGGGTTCGGTTGTACACAGGGCCGGTGAAGAGGTCCTGACGGTCCTTTCCTCTGACCCCGATCAGAGCGTCCGCTTTGCCGTCGCGTGGACAACCGCGAACCCCGCCCTGTTGAATACGATGTCGCGGGATCCGTACGCGAAGAACGCCGTCGTGGCCAACCCCGCCACACCCGCTAGCGTCCTGTGGACGTTCATGGACTCGAGCTCAGAGCTCGACCTTGAGCTTCTGGCACAACACCCGAACGCAACCGCCGAGGTGCTCGACCGATTGGCCCGTTTGGAGCACTCCAGCGAAAAGGTGCGCAGCATCATCGCCAAACACCCAAACGTCGGACCTGAAACGCTAACGATGCTCGCTAACGACGGCCAGGCTATCGTCCGGCAGTTCGTCGCCGCCAATCGTAGAACTCCCACTTCTGTGCTCGCCCGTCTCAGCACCGACGACGATCAACTTGTCCGGGCGATCCTGGCGCTGAACAAGCACACGCCCGTGCCCACTCTCGAGCACCTTTCGACGGACCCCGTGGATCAAGTACGCCAACTCATCGCCATCAACCGTCGCGCGCCAGGACGCCTCTGGGGCGCACTCACGCTCGACGCTGATCCCGTCGTCCGCTCGTTAGCCGATGAGAATATGACCCCTGCCATCGAAGAGCGCCGTCGGCTTGCCGCGGACCCTCGAACGGCCAAGGACCTGCTCGACCTCTTGGCGAGCGACCACGACCCCGACGTTCGGCGGGCGGTCGCCGCCAACCCTAGCTCGCCCGCCGATGCGCTTGCGCGGCTGTCCAGCGACGTCGACGTCGGGATCCGGCTCCTTGTCGCTCGACGAGCCGACGCGACGGGAGAAATCATCTCTAAGCTCACAACCGACGTGAAGTGGTCCGTGCGAAGAACAGCTCGATCCACGCAGCGTCGCAACATCGCCCAGACAAACTGGCCTGTCTAAGCCCGACCTGAGTCAATCTCACATGCCCGGGACGACGTCTTCCACTGTTGAGCACGCCTCGGCATCCAAGGCTCCGCTTGCCCGATTTCTGCCAAACGTGAAACTCCGGCAACTGGCACTTGAACCCGCCCCGCATACGGCTGTCTTCATGCCAATCCGCATGAAAACGGGGCCTCTCGCGCTGCTTCCCCGATAGTTGTTTTGTCACAGAAGCCGCGGCCTCCAGGCTCCAACCGCTCCCTTGCCAGACCGCTCGCCTCCGCTAGGTCTCGATCGTTGCACGCGCTGCCGACATTCTGCAAACACCGTCTCCGACTTGCGCTGGCTCAGTTCCAAGTGCCCGACCCGGTAACGACAGATCTTTGGCTAGTTAGCTAGCTATAGAGCCCCTGGCTATCTAGCTCTAAAGCTCCGTGGCTAGCTAGCTAGCTAGCTAGCTCTATAGTCCCCAACACGGCCAGATGACACCGTCCGCTACCTGCACGACGAGGTGCTCCCTGCATATCGCGCGTACTCGGACTCGTTGGCGAAAATCGAACCGGATACCGCCGACCTGGCAGACGCCCACGCGACCCTCGGACAGGCGGTGACCGAGATGACCACCGCAATCGGATCGTGCGTGCGAGCACCATCGACGGCGACCTGCGCCGATGCGTTGACAGAACCGACCCACGCGACCGGATTGGATCGAGGCCGTCATGCACGCCGACGCGGGTCTCTGACACGCTCAGGGCGCACGCGGAGCGCGCCGAGCACGAACAGTCCGAAGACGAGCAGGACGGTGTCTCCGCCGATCATCAGCCCCCAGCGCCAACTCGCGCTGACGTTGCCGAGGGCGAGTGCCATGTCGGTGACGGCGTGGATGAGGATGAGGGGCCACATGGCGAGCCCGCGCAGTCGGAGCCCGGCGAGTCCTACTCCGTAGCACGCTGCGCCGACGACCTGAGCTGCCGTGACCGCGACGTTCGCTCCGAATGCGATGTTGGACAGATGAGCGAGGCCGAACAGGGCCGAGGAGAGCAGTGCCGCACGGAGCGGAGTCCAGGTGCGGAGGGCGTCCAGGACGAGTCCGCGGAACCACAGCTCCTCGTACACCCCCGTGGCGAGGTAGCCGATGACCAGCACGACCACGGCCTGGGCGCTCGCGTCCTTCAGTCCGCCGGCGAACGGGGCCAGCACGACCAGGAGGGGCAGGACGAGGAGTGCCGGAGGGCAGGATCCATTCCGCAGGAGTCGCGGCTTGCGGACGAGGACGACGACGACAGCGAAGACGGCGAGCAGCAGGACGGCGATGAACCTCTGGGTCATCATGTCGAGCTGCGGCGCGACGAGCGCGAGCAGGCCTGCGCTGGCGATGGTGGCGGCGACGGTGAGGATCCAGAGGGAGATCGCGGTGGCCGCAGGTCGTCGGACGACGGCGTTGACTGGGGTGAGCATGCGCCGACAGTATCCGCGCAGGGAAGGCCCTCGGATCGTGCCGGAGTCGGATTACCGGCTGATCGTACCTCCGCCCTCGGTAGGAGGGTGAGGCGTCAAACCGCGCCGGTACGGAAGGCGTAGATCACCAGCTGAGCGCGGTCGCGACTGCCCGTCTTGGAGAGCAGGCTCCCGATGTGCGTCTTCGCGGTCGCCATGCTGATGTGGAGCCGCGCGGTGATCTCGTCGTTGGAGAGGCCCTCGGCGATGAGCTGCAGCACCTCCTGTTCCCGAGCGGTGAGCGCCACCGCGGTAGGCGCATCGGAGGCCGGGGTGCTGGCAGGCTGTTGCGTTGCGAGGGCGTCGAGCAGCCGCCGCTGCACCGACGGGTCGAGTTGGGCGTCGCCGGCCGCGACGGAGCGGAGCGCGCGTTCGATGTCCTCGGCGGACGAGTCTTTGGTGAGGTAGCCGCGGGCGCCCGCGCGGAGTGCCCGGAATACCCAGGCGTCGTCGTCGTAGGTGGTCATCACGACGACGCGGATGTGCGGCAGCTCGGCGAGGATCTGCGCGGTCGCCTCGACGCCATCGAGGTGGGGCATGTTGAGGTCCATCAGGACCAGATCCGGTTGGCTGGTTCGAGCTTGGCGCACGGCGTCGTCGCCGTCGATGGCGGTGCCGACGACGGTGATGCCCTCGATGAGCCCGAGCAGCAAGGCGACGCCGTCGCGCACGATCTTCTGGTCATCGGCGACCAGCACGCGGAGCTCATTCACGCGGGCACTTCCGTTCGCGACAGGGGCAGGGAACAGCTGGTCTCGAAGCCGTCCTCGGTGGGTCCGCCAGTGAACTCGCCTCCGAGGGCCTGGGCGCGCTCGGCCAGGCCGGAGAGGCCGAACCCGGTGGCGAGCATTTCCGACGGGGCACTGCCGGCGTTTCGGACACTGACGACGACCTCGTCGGGTGACCACCGCAGTTCGATGGCCACGGATCGGCTGTCGGCGGCGTGCTTGCGGACATTGCTCAGTGACTCCTGGACGGTGCGGAACACCGCGAGACCGATATCGCCGTCCACGGCCACCGGCTCGCCCGATTGGTGCAATCGAGCGGGGATCCCCGTGTCCCGGGAGAAGGAGGTCACCAGAGTCGGAAGGTCAGCGAGATTCGCGAGCGCCTCGCCGCGCAGCGCTGCGATGGCCCGCTTGCCCTCGGCGACCCCGTCGCGGGCCGACTTCTGCGCCAGCGCGAGTTGCTCCAGGACGCGCGGGTCCGTGTGCGTCCGCTCGCCCAGCAGGCGGGCGGCTTCCAGCTGCAGGCTCAGGCCCGACAGCGTGTGCGCGAGGACGTCGTGCAGTTCTCGCGCGAGGCGGGCCCGCTCGCCGAGCGCTGCCGCGTCGTCGCGCGCCTTGCGGGTCTCCGCCTCCTGCCGCAGCAGCTGCTCGGCGCGCACCGTGGCGTCGCGCTTGAGGGCCGCGAAAGAGGAGGCCGCGAAGAAGAACAGGAGGCCCAGCACGATGTTGAGCAGCGCGTTCCAGGGGTGGTCGCTGGTGACCGCCTCAGCCGCGGCGACTAGAACGAGCACCGGGATCGACGCGAGCAACGCCGGTCGCGGCGGCATGCTCAGCGCGATGGCGGACACGGCGACGAATCCGGCGACGAAGCCAGGGCCCCACGGTTGCCAGAGGTCGAGGACGGCGCCGGCCAGGCCGTACAGCGCGAACCCCGCAACGCGCCAGCGCATCAGCGAGGTGGGGAGGAGCAGGGCAGGGGTCCAGATCCCCGCGGATAGGAGGACGACGAGCACAAACAGCTCGCGCGGCACGGACTGCGGCGGTTCCGAGAGCAGGCACACGGCGGCGACGACGCCTGCCACCGCCGCACCCAGCTGCGTGAAGGAGAAGGTCAGGTATCGCCTCATGCTCCAACACTAGAAGAGTCGGAATACGCCGGATCGGCCCGAGGTAGGAGAACTTTGGCACGCGGAATCCAACTCTGGGCCGAGGACCCTCGGGCCCGGCACAGACACGATCGACTCATGACGACCCCGGAACGCTTCGAAGGTGCGCACGCACGCCTTATTCACCGTCAAGGAAAGACACTATGACCGTCGACCAATATCTCCTGAACATCGGGCTTCTCGCCTTCATTTTGATCTCCAACCTTGGCGCGCGAAAAGTGTCGTCGCTCCGGCTTCTCCTTCCCGTGCTGATCGCCGCAGTGTGCGGTGGTTTGTTCCTCACCGACGTCCCCACTGCTGGCAACGATGTTCTGCTCGAGGCCATCGGAATTGGCGCGGGGATGGCTTTAGGAGTCGCCGCAGGGTTCTTCATGCGAGCGGACGTGCGTGACGGTGTGACCGTGCTGCGTGCGGGGTGGTCATATGCGCTGCTGTGGATAGTCGTCATCGGCGGACGAATGCTTTTCGCCTACGGTGCGGACCATTGGTTCCCCGCACAGATCGCCGATTTCTCGATGTCTGCGCGAATTACAGGTGCGCCAGCATGGGCGGCTACCTTCATTCTGATGGCCTTGGCGATGGTCGTGGCGAGGGTCGCGACCACCACTCTGCGCACATGGCCCCTCAGGCCGTGGCGCGCGACGACCCGATGAGCGCTGACATGAGACAGAACACCGCGCGAAGCGCGCCACTGAGGAGGGCCCGGGAACTGTTCACCTCGACGCATCTCGTGCGCGGAGGGACCGTTGGTCAAGACAGCGGGCTGACATGGTTCCGTACGGACGCTCCTCACGAAGAGCTGAACGCGGTGCTTGCGGTGACCGGCGACCGCATCGACGATGCCGTCCGGGCGATGGGCGATGCTCCGGCGCTCTGGCATTCCTGGCCAGGCGACCCGCGCTTCGACGTCGAAGCTCGCCTCCGGCAGCGTGGCTTCCGGTTCGTCGAAGAGGAACCGGTGATGGTGCTTTCACTGGACGACGGCCACGCGTTGCCGCCTGTCCGGTCTGTGCCGGGGCTGCGAATCCAACTGGTCGCAGACAGGGAGTCCCTCGCGGAGTGGGTTCGCGTCTGGACGGGCCGCACTGATCCCGATCTCGTGGCCGCCCTCGCTGATACGGGTCTCGGACGCCCCGCAGCCGTCCACCACCTTCTCGCTCGGTTGAACGGGGAACCGATCGGCTGCGCAGCGGCCGTCGTCACCGACTCCGTCGTCGGGGTCGAGCATGTGATCACCTCCGAGGCACACCGCGGGAAAGGGGTCGGAACGGCGCTCACCATCGCCGCGGTCGAGGAAGGAACCACGCGCGGCGCGATCGCGGCGGTGTTGACCGCCTCTCCCGATGGGCTCGGGATCTATCGGCGACTCGGATTCGAGGAACATGCAGCTGTGCGCCGACTCGCTCTGTGAACTGGTGTGTCAGCTGACTCCCCCGTGGTCAAGATGGCGGGTTCCGCAGACAAGACCCAGAGGCCGCGCTTGGAACTTCCGAGATTCCCCAAATCCGAGGAGAGCAGCCTTGGTCGTTTCAGCAAGCCAAGGGGTCGGCGGGAAGCCCGAGCCGGGATTGGAGACGCTGTGACGCTGCGGCGGCTGCGTCGTTGGGCGCGAACGCGACCTGCATCGCCGCTTCCCAGGTCGGTGCGGCGACCATCTGGGTGAGCGTCGCCGGGGCCCGTTCGCCCCGGTGAACTAGAGGGGAATCGGCGACTCGGTCGTCGCTGTCCCCGCTGGCGCAGAAGCAATCATAGTCATCGCCAGCCATCAGGGTTCCACCTTCGTCCTCAAGGTCATCGACGCGAGAAGAAGAGCGCACGCACCTCAGCGCCGCCAAAGATCTATGTCTGTGGCGGGAAGGGGCTCGGGCGGGACGGGAAGCTCCACTGGAACACGATCGGCTGACGCCCCCTACACTCGCCCCGGAATGGGGGCACATCGCAGGATGAGGATGTGTCAGGATTATGCCGCCGGCTCAGTTGAGATGGAAGGCCGCTCCATGAATCGACGCACCCCGCTCCTCCTCATCTCTGTAGCCGTCCTAGCATGCATGATCGTTTCGGGGTGCTCGAGAGATGCCTCCCGGCTCGACACGTCGGGCGGCGGCACCGACATCTCTCGGGTTGACCTGTGCGGCTGGGTGAACGCATCGACAGCGGCAATGGGTGGGACCTTTGGCGTCGCCGGGCCTGCAGCTGCGGCAACAGCGCAGACCATCCGCCGTTCAGGGGACGTGACCGCCGTGACATGCGAGGTCCGCAGCCTCGGAACCGGCGGCATCGGCCAAGACGAGACGCTCGGCGAGGTGACCCTTATCCGTGGCGGCGAGGCGGTGAAGGACGCCAATCCGCGAGGAGTCGCGAAGAAGTACTCCCACGGGTCATACGAAGGGCTCTCCGCCGAGGCGGACTACCCGCCGGCCGCGCTGGTAGCCGTGCAGCTCGAGGACGGCCTCGTTCTCAACGTCGAAGGCTTCCGCGCCGGTAGCAACGTCGACATGTCGACAACCTCAGCGGCCGGCACCGAACCGCTTATGGCTCAGCTGCTCGACCAGCGCGACAGCCACCACATCGGCGAAATCCCGAAGGACTCGATGGCAGATGCCTGGGCCTTCTGCGACTCGCTCGGTATCCCGTCCTCACGCGACAACTTGGGCGTCTCTGCCGGCGACAAGCTCGTAATCAGCGCGACCGGCGAGCCGAACACAAACGGTTCAACCCTCGGCGGCGTGGTGGACCGCGGCCGGCGTGACTGCAAGATGACGCTCGTCGACCCCAACCCAGGCTCGGCGGACATCTGGCCTTGGAATTCGCCATTCGGCCAGGAGCGAGAGGTCGTAGACATCGAGTTCTTCGGCTTCGGCAGCGATGACGACGCAGCCTCGGCCGCCGCCGGAGCGTCGACCTTCCCTCCAGGTAAGGTAGCAGCCGGCAAATGGGCGTACGGGGCAAGCCCGTTGGTGCAGAACCCGGGAACCCAAGAACTCTTGCAGCAGCTCAGCGAGAAGGTCGCCGCTGCTGCGGTGCCGGAAGCCCCAGCCGCTGGCGACTAACTGGCCGATCCGCCGCATATCCCTTTCCGCCCAGGAAGGACCCGCGGGATACCCGAGCTCACCTTCCCGGACGGTGTAGCTGAGGTCTGAAAGCGCTAGCTGGCTTAACAGGTCTCCGACGTTCACGAGGGGCTTTCCTGGCGTTCCTTGAGGAGACTTCGCATCACGTCGGCGAGGACTTGCCGAGGCGCCGCTACAGGCGGCGTCGGGATTCAATGCGTGTTGGCCGAGTCACGCCCTTCGATGTGCGCGGCGCGTCAGCGAAACGCGTGAAGCATCTCCTCCAACGCTGTCACGCCAGCGTCCGCTTCCCGAGGGTCTAGCGACAGCGCTAGGTCAGCAGCGACTGCAGCTGGAAGCGGTTCCACAAGCGGCACAGGCGACGTGTTCTCCCGAATGACGTCCGGCCCGTCGGGATCTTCGACCAGCAGGAACCGCTGAGCCAACTGCTCGAACCTCACACTCGGACGGAGGTAACCGTCCACCCGGCGGAGGTCCTCGATGAGGTCTGACGAGATCACTGAAGCAGCAGCCCTCCCAGACGCCACCAGCTCAGACTGCACTGCCGCGCCATCGGCATGAACCCGCCACGTCCTCGAACGCGAACCGACAGCGCGGTAGAGAACGCCAGCGGAGACATCACGAAGACGGGCGTGAAGACGCGAACGGGTCCGCGAGGTGAGCCAGGTAGGGGTCACGCCGGAAAGCTCGTACAGGGCCGCCCACGCGACGGGAATGCTGAGAGGACGACCCGCCGGCATCCGACGACGCTGGTACTCGTGGACGGAGTCGGAGGACACCAGGTACACGCCGGACAACTTCCGGCTGGCGAGGACTCCGGTGGTGACGAGGTCGTTCGCGTGGCGGCGTGAGATGCCGAGCAGGTCGGCGGCGTCAGCGACGGAGATGTCCACGACGCCACAATACCCCCAAGAGTGGAGGTCATGTGGCCCATAAAGCAAGAACCGCCCGGGGGCGGACCAACGACACCCTAGGCGGTTCTCGGACGGATTCGGGCCCGTCTCTACCCCTATGCGCGGCAGTCAACGTCGGCTGTCGCTCCGGTTGAAAGCCCCCAAGCTCAACCGTTCAACAACGTAAATGCGGCGATTCTTGCTGATAGGTTCACGTCAGGCCGGCAAAGGGGGCAATCGTGACATCACTGCGCGCTGACAGCAACCCAGCTAAAGCCGTGGACGCGCTTCGTATGGCCCTGGGGCGATTCGAGTACGCGCAGCGCATCGCAAACGTTCAGGAGCGATACGACTCCTACTTGCGTACCGCGGTCGAAGCGGAAGCCTCGTTGTTGAAGTACTACAGCCCCGCAGAAGTAGATCGCCTGGTGCTGGGTCCGACCTTCCAGCAGTTCAGCGACTCAAACCTCGCAGCCTTCGGCTGGACGCACCAGCGGCTCGACAACGAGCTCGAGCGCCGGGTGGAAACCCTGACAAACGAAATCACTGACCTTCAAGAAGAGATTGCGCGATGGGCGTACCAGGTGCCCGAAGGCGCCTTCGCTGACCACCGGCTACATGCGCTGGTGATTGACACTGGCGTACTCGAAGAGCACCCCGACCGCGCCGAACTGGCAGACCTGGCTCCCAAGTGGCTGGAGCAGGCGAGGCGTCCGTCAGGAGGGATAGCTCTCGCGTTCGCCTCAGTAACCCTTGATGAGATCGATCGCCACAAGACGGTCGCTCAGAAGATGCACGGTGGGGACAAACTCCTCAAGACGGAGGCGCGTCGGGCTCAGAAGCTACTGGGCTCGCTCTTCGATGGTGGTGTGCAACGATCAGAAATCGACAGCTCGTGGCACGGCATCTACGGGTTCCTCCAAGCGCGCCCACTCGGGCACGTCCCGTTTGCGATCGCCGACAACGAGATCATCTCCTATGCCCTCGACCTGGTGCCGTTCGCCGCGAGTGTCACTTTCGTTACCTACGACCTGGGTCCCTCGATCACTGCCGAGCAGCAGAATCTTCGCGCTCTACGTCTGGATTACGCAGACTAAATCCGTGGGGCCTCAGGGACTCGAACCCTGGACCTGACCAGTTATGAGCTGGCTGCTCTAACCTGCTGAGCTAAGACCCCGAAGCGGTTTTTACCCTACAGGACGGACACCGCTGATCCCGGCCAAAGGGACGCTTTCCGGGCACCATGTGTACCCTTGCGTGTACCCTGCGGCCAGAAATTCCGCTAAAACACTGGGATGTGACTCTTGATCCAGAGAGTTATGAGTTCCCTGCTCTGACCAGCTGAGCTACCGCCCCGAGCGTGCCGGGCCCGTCACTCCGGGGCGGGCACGCTGGAGGCCGCGTCCGTCACCGGGTCGGCCACCGGCTCACCACGATACAGGCTCTCGAAGGTGCTGATCGTCGTCTGGATGTCGTGCGCGGCCACGATGCGGAGCGAGGCTCGCTTGAGCACGTCGAGCTCGTCCTGCGGCAGGCGGAGGACGCTCTCCAGCTTGTCCGCGAGGTCCTGCGCGTCGCCCGGGCGGAACAGGTGCCCGTTCTCGCCGTCGTGCACCAGGTGCGGCAGCGCCATGGCGTTCGCGGCGACGACCGGCAGGCCCGAGGCCATCGCCTCCATGGTCGCGATGGACTGCAGCTCGGCGATCGACGGCATCGCGAAGATCGTCGCGCGCGTGTACGCCTCCCGCAGCTCCTGGTCGCTCACGTAGCCGAGGAACTCGACGCGGTCAGCGATCCCGAGGGTCTCGGCCAGCGACTGCAGGTTCTTCAGCTGGTCGCCGCCGCCGACGATCTGCAGGCGCGCATCCAGGTCGGCGGGGAGCAGCTTGATGGCGTTGAGGAGCACGTCGATGTGCTTCTCGCCGGTGACGCGGCCCACGAACAGGATGCGGTTCGCCGTGCGCGGGGTGAAGTCGGGCGTGTAGTTCTGCGCCTCGATGCCGCAGGAGATCGCGTGCACTCCGCGCAGGCCGGTGGCGTTCTCGAGGAAGTCGGCGGCCTTGCGCGTGGGCGTCGTGACGGCCTCGGCGCGGTCGAAGCTCTTGCGGGCGTCGCGCCACTCGATCGCGATGAGCGCCTTCTGCAGGAACTTGGGGATGACCGTGAACTCCATGATGTTCTCGGGCATGACGTGGTTGGTGGCGACGATGCGGATGCCGCGCTTCTGCGCCTCGTACGCGAGCCCGCGGCCGACCACGATGTGCGACTGGAAGTGGACGACGTCCGGCTTGACCTCGTCGAGGATGCGGCGGGCGTTCGCCTTGCTCATCCACGGCAGGGCGAAGCGGAGCCAGTCGTGCGGGTACCAGCGCCAGCTGCGCAGGCGGTGGGCCGTCATCTTCTGGCCCTCGTGCTCCTCGATCCAGGTGCCGTGCTTGCGGCTGGCCGCCGGAGCGACGATGTGGACGTCGTGGCCGCGCTCGACCAGGCCGGCGGCGAGGCGCTCGGCGAAGCGCGCCGCTCCGTTGACGTCGGGGGCGAAGGTGTCGCAACCCATGACGATGGTCAGCGGCTTCTTGGCTGCCGGGGCGGGCGGGGTGTGATGCGGTCCGCTCGTATCAGGCACGTGGTTCGTTCCCTACGGTCGAAGTATTCGGATGGCGAACGGGCACAGCGCTCGCGGTCCGGGCTGCAGGTGGGCCCGGTCGATTCAACGGCCTAGTCTAGGCGGCTTTCGCCCGCCACGTCCGCAATGCGGTCGGCGACCGGCGCGTCCGACGCCGACTGCGGGTGGTACTTCGCGAGCTGGAACACGCCCAGGATGGCGACCGCGCCGGTGATCGCGAAACCGACCATCGCCCACCACGGAGCCCCCGCGGCCTCGTTGAGGACGACGATGCCGATGGTGACCGCGACCAGCGGGTCGATGACCGTCAGACCCGCGATCACGAGGTCCGGAGGACCGGACGAGTAGGCGTTCTGGACGAAGTACGCGCCGAGCACGGCGGCCAGCAGGAGGGCCACGATGCAGGCGACGAGCAGCCAGTCCCACTCCTGGTTCGAGATGCGGTCGATGGCGACCTTCGCGAGCGTGGCGACGAAACCGTAGAGCACCCCGGCGCCGACGATGTACATGATCGCCTTGAACCGGTGCCGCAGGAAGGCGAACAGGAGCCCGAAGGCGATCAGCACGACGGCCAGGATGATGAGGATGACGACCAGCGCACGGCTCGTCACCGGCAGGTCGCGCGCGAAGACGGCGGCCAGCAGCACGAACGCGCCGACGCCGCTGACGCAGAGGGTCACGGCGATCACCGACTGGTGATTGAGCTTCACCCCGCTGACCCGGGCGTTCAGGATGCTCGTGATGACGAGCCCGACGACGCCGAGCGGCTGCACGAGAATGATCGGCGACAGCTTCAGGCTGACGAGCTGGAAGACGATGGCGAGGCCGAGCAGCAGCGTCCCGATGACCCAGGACGGGCGAGCGAGCAGCAGACCGAGTTGGCGCACGTTCAGGCCGCTCTCGGCGTGGCCGGCGGTCGCCTCGACCTTGGCGACGCCGTGGTGCTGCAGCTGGGCTCCGACGGAGAGGAAGACGGCACCGACGAGCGCGACCGGGATGCCCAGGAGCTGGCTGGGCTGATACGACAGGTCGAACGCGTCCATCAGTTCCGTACCCACCTGAACGACCCTACCGGGAATGATCCGGATAGTCTTGCCGAATGGCCGTCCTCCCGATCCGGATCACCGGTGACCCCGTCCTCCACTCCCCCGCCCGCCCGATCGAGCAGATCGACGACGAGCTGCGCACCCTGGTCGCTGACATGTTCGAGACGATGGACGAGGCGCCCGGCGTCGGGCTGGCCGGCCCGCAGGTGGGCGTGCCGCTCCGCCTCTTCGTGTACGGCTGGACCGACGACGACGACGTCCAGCACCGCGGCGTCGCGATCAACCCGACGCTCTGGCTCAGTCCGGCCGCGGTGGGCGAGCTGGATGAGGACACCGAGTCCGAGGGCTGCCTCTCGTTCCCGGGCGAGCGCTTCCCGCTCCGCCGGTCCGACCGCGCCATCCTGCAGGCGACCGACCTCGAGGGGAACGACTACGAGGTCCGCGCCGAGGGCTGGCTCGCCCGTATCTTCCAGCACGAGTACGACCACCTCGACGGCGTGCTCTACGTGGACCGGCTGACGCATACGTTCGGCAAGTCGGCGCAGAAGGTCCAGCGCAAGAACAGCTGGGGCGTCCCCGGGCTGAGCTGGCTGCCCGGCCGCGACCACCTCGAGGACTGAGCCGCCGCGCCCTAGCGGCGCAGGTCGACTCCGTGCACGCCGTTGTGGTGGCGCAGCGCGGGGAACACGACCGACAACGTGAAGCCGACGCCCGGCACGGTCTGGGCGTGCAGCGTGCCCCCGAACAGCGCGGCGCGATCGCGCATCTCGATGATGCCCGCACCCTCGTAGTGCTCGGTCAGCGCGCGCACGTCGTCGGTGATGGAGTAGGCGGTCGCCTGGTCGACGCCGTCGCGGTCGAGCCCCAGGCGCCGTGCGGCGGCGCGGATGCCGTCGTCCTCGACGCTGACCTGGAGGCCGTCTGCCGTCCAGGCGAAGGCCACGGACGCGTTGGTGCCCGGGCCGCCGTGCTTGAGGGCGTTCTCCAGGCTGGTCTGCAGGATGCGGAACACGGCCAGCTCGGCGCCCTGCCGCAGTTCGAACCGCTCCCCCGTCTCGGTGAAGGAGACCGCGAGTCCGGCATCCCGCAGCACCCGGAACAGGTCGCGTGCGGAATGGAGGCTCGGCTGCGGGAGGGACGCGTCCTGGGCCTCGCGCGCGACCGCCTGCAGCCGGCGCAGGTCGCCAAGCGCATCGCGGGCGGACGTCTCGAGCGCGCCGGCGGACCGGACGGCCGCGGCGGGGTCGGCGTCGGCGGCGTACCGCACGCCCTCGGCCTGCGACACCAGCCGCGACACGGACTGGATGGCGACGTCGCCCAGGTCGCCGATGATCCGGAAGCGACCGGCCTGCTCGGCGAGGTCGAGCTCACGGTCGATGCGGTCCCACTCGGACTCCTGGCGGGCGTCGCGCAGCCGGCGGTGCCGGGCGCGTTCGGTGAGCCACAGCACGAGGAGGATCAGGGCGGCGACCACCGCGATCGCGGCGATCACTGCGGCGGCGTCCATCCCGTGCTCCTTCCGGCCGCACGCTCGCGCGGCCCCGTCGATCGTACCGGGGCCGCGCGAGGGTCGTCTCTTCGTGCGGATCAGGCGGTGCTGTCGCGGTTCGCGCGCAGCACCTCGAGGCGGGCGCGGTACTCCTGCTCGTCGATGTCGCCGTTCGCGTAGCGCTGGGCGAGGGTCTGCTCGGCGGAGCGGGTCGCGCCTCGCGGTCCCCAGGGGCCGTAGCCGCCGTACCCTCCGCGTTCCGCGGCCGCGCGCCGCCAGCGCCGGCCGAGGAGGCCGAACAGGAGCACGAAGACGAGGATCCAGAAGATCGGGATGAAGATCCACCACCAGCCGACGAACGGCGGTCCGTACGCGACGACGCAGGGCGCTGCGGCGACGGCGGTGGCCAGTGTGCTGAGCATGATGTGTCCAATCGGTGTGGTCCGCGCCTGTCGCGGACGTCACTGTCAGCCTCGTCGCGACGGGGCGTTCGCGAATCCGCCGCAGGGAGCGACCCGCGCTACTCCGCCGGGAGCAGGCGGCGACCGGGAATGCCCTCTGCCGGGAGGCGGCCCGGGCGACGTACGATGCGCCCATGGAGCACGAGGACGGACGCCACGACTCTCCGGACGAGGAGCCGGACGAGGAGCTGAGCGAGTACGAGAACGACGATGCCGAGATCCGGGCGTCGGAGGAACGCGAGGCCGGGCTGACGGCGCTCGGCGGCCCGGGGTTCGGCGGCCTCTTCGGCCACCACCGGGACGACGACGGCTTCAACGCGCAGAACAACCCGTGAGCTGGCCGGGCGCGCGCCGCGTACTCCCCGGGGAGTAGCCCCGCAGGCGCCGTGAGACAACCCACGGCGGATGTGTGCCCCTTGCCGCGTGATTAGCATGAGGAGATGCCCTGGACTCCGCCCGCCGATCGAGGCGAGGGCGCGCGCCCGGTGAACGCGCACCCGGGTCCGGAGAGCTGGACGCGCGGGCCGTGGTCCGACCGGACGCCGCCGCAGGGAGTGCGCTGGTTCGCGGCAGTGCTCGCCGCGCTGCTCCAGCTGCCCGCGATCGCGATCGCCGGGAGCAACGCCGCGGCCGATCCGCTGGCGCTCGGTTTCGCGCTGCTCGCGTTCGCGGCCTCCTTCGTGCTGCTGCTCGCCCGCCGTCATCCCGGGCTCACCGTCGTGGTGATCGCCGCGCTCTGCGCCCCCGCCATCGCGATCACGACCGGGCCGCCGTTCTCCGTGGTGCCGCTGGCGTTCGCCGTGGTGAGCGCCGTCGTGCGCGGAGCACGCGTCTGGGCGTGGTGGACGCTCGCGGGCTTCGCCGTCGTGGGGCCCGCCGCGGCCTACCTGCTGCGCGGGAACCCTGCGGCCATGATCCGGCCACTCATCGTCGCGCTCATCCTGTGCCTCCTCGTCGGCGTCGGCGAGGCGCTGCGCAACCGCGGTGAGCGCTATCGGGAGGTCGCGCGCGCCGTCGCCGCGCGTCGCGAGGCCGCCGCCGAGGCCGAGCGGCTCCGCATCGCCCGGGAGCTGCACGACGTGCTGGCGCACTCGCTGTCGCAGATCAGCGTCCAGGCCGGCGTCGGGCTGCACCTGTTCGACTCGCGGCCGGAGAAGGCGCGCGAGAGCCTCGAGGCGATCAAGACGACGAGCAGCCAGGCGCTGGAGGAGGTGCGCGGGGTCCTCGGATTCCTCCGCGGGCCGGACGGCTACGCCGAACGCTCCCCCGAGCCTGACCTGGCGCGCATCCCGGTGTTGGTGGAGACGTACCAGCGCGCGGGACTGCGCATCGACTATGCGAACAGGATCGCGTCCACCCCGTCGGCCGCCGCGCAGCTCGCCCTGTACCGGATCGTGCAGGAGTCGCTCACCAACATCGGTCGGCACGCGCAGGCGACGCGGGTCGCCATCCAGCTGGACGAGGCCGACGGCTGGTACGTGCTCACCGTCCAGGACGACGGACGAGGGCTCGCCGAGTCGCAGGGCCCCGGCTCGGACGGCGGCGGCAGGGGCATGCTCGGGATGCGCGAACGCGCGGAGCTGCTCGGCGGCCGGTTCGAGACGCGCACGCCCGAGGGCGGCGGGCTGATCGTGGAGGCGCGCATCCCCGTCACCCCGGTGGCCGAGGCGGCCGCCTCGTGATCCGCGTGCTGGTGGCCGACGACCAGCTGCTGGTCCGTGCGGGCTTCCGGGCGCTGCTGGAGTCGGAGGACGACGTGGAGGTGGTCGGCGAGGCCGGCACGGGACGCGAGGCGGTCGAGCTGGTGCGGCGGACGCATCCCGACGTCGTGCTCATGGACATCCGGATGCCCGACGGCGACGGCCTGTGGGCGACCGAGGAGATCGTGGCCGACCCGGAGCTGGCCGGCACGCGGATCGTGATCGTGACGACGTTCGAGCTGGACGAGTACGTCGCCCAGGGGATCGTCGCCGGCGCGAGCGGCTTCCTGGTGAAGGACACGGAGCCGGTCGAGCTCATCCGCGCGGTGCGGGTGGTCGCGGCGGGGGATGCGCTGCTTTCCCCCGGCGTGACCCGCCGCCTCATCGAACGCGTCTCGGGCGGCCTGCGCCCCGCGCCCGACTCCGCACAGCTGGCGCAGCTGACGGAGCGCGAGCGCGAGGTCCTGGCGCTGGTGGCGCACGGACTGACGAACACCGAGATCGGCGAGCGGCTCTACCTCAGCCCGCTCACCGCGAAGACGCACGTCTCGCGCATCATGACCAAGCTCGACGCGCGCGACCGCGTCCACCTCGTCGTCCTCGCCTACGAGACCGGTCTGGTGCAGCCCGGCTGGCAGTAGCCCCGCGCAAACGAAAAGGCCCCCACCCGAAGGTGAGGGCCAGACGCTCCCCGACTTGGACTCGAACCAAGAACCTGCCGGTTAACAGCCGGCTGCTCTGCCAATTGAGCTATCGAGGAATGCTTGATCAGCGAAGCTACTCTAGCAAGCTTCCCGGCTGCTCGTGAAATCGGCCGGGCGGCCCGGGTGCGTCGCCGCTCAGTAGCCCGCCGACGGGTCCACGACGCCGACGAAACGCCCGTCGTCGAGGAACGCCCGCACGTTCTGCCGGATGCGCTCCGCCAGCAACGGCGCCGTCATCTCGGGGGTGTCCGCCTGGTGCGGAGTGATGATGACGGTCGGCTCGTCCCAGAGCGGATGTCCGTCCGGCAGCGGCTCGGGGTCGGTCACATCCAGCCCCGCACCGGCGATCGAGCCCGACCGCAGCGCGTCGAGCAGGGCGTCCGTGTCCACGAGGCCGCCGCGGGCGATGTTCACGAGATACGCCGTGTCCTTCATCGCCGCGAGCTCCGTGGCGCCGAACAGGTGCCGCGTGCCCTCGGTGAGCGCCGCGGCGACGACGACGAGGTCGGCCGAGGGCAGCACCTCCCCCAGCTGGGATGCGGTCACCGTGCGGACAGCACCCGGTACCGGAGCGGACGAGCGGCGGACGATGGTCACGCGGGCGCCGAACGGCTCCAGCAGCCGCATCAGCTCCAGCGCGATGCCGCCGGCGCCGACGATCACCACGTCGAGGCCGTAGAGCGAGCGCCCCTCCGGCTCGGTGGCCCACGACCGTGCGCGGACCCGCTTCGGGATGACACGCAGCAGGGCCAGGCTCAGCACGAGCGCGTGCTCGGCGACCGGCTGGGCGTATGCGCCCTTCGCGCTGGTCCAGACGAGCCCGGGGCGGTCCTCCGAGGCGAGGATGCCCGCGAAGGCATCCACCCCGGCGAACGGGAGCTGCACCCAGCCGATGCCGGGATGCGCCTCCAGAACCGGCGGGAACGCCGCCGCATCCTTGTTCGACAGCCAGACCACACCGCGCGTGCGGTCGGACAGCGGCTCGACCGTGCCGCCGGCCGCCTCGACGGCATCCACGAACTGCTGCTCCGGCTCCGGCAGCACGGCGATCGGGCCGGACTCGGGGCGGCGGTCCGCCGGGAGGGCGGTCACCTCGTCCGCCAGGACGGCGCGGTGCCGCGGGGCGCCAGCGGTCTCGTCGGTGCTCATGCGGTCTCTCCTCGTCCGTCCTTCTGCGCAGCCCGGCGGGCCGCCGCTCGCTGGGGCCGCCGCTCCGTGCGCTGCTGCGGCGGGTTGAGGGCCTTCGCGAGGCCGGCGACGAACGGATGCGCGGGATCGGCGAGCACCTCCTCGATGGGCCCGTAGCCGACCGGGCGGCCGGCCTGCAGCACCAGCGAGGTGTCCGTGGCGCGCCGCAGCACGGCGAGGTCGTGGCTGACCACGACCGCCGAGAAGTCCGCGTGCGTCCGCAGCTGGGAGAGCAGGTCGATCACCGCGTCCCGGACGGTCGCGTCGATCCCGGCCGTCGGCTCGTCCGCGATCAGGATGCTCGGGCCGAGCACGAGCGCCCGGGCGAGCGCCACGCGCTGCCGCTGGCCCGAGCTCAACTCGTACGGGTACTTGTTCAGCACCGAGAGCGGCAGGTGGACGGTGTCGAGCATCGTCGCGGCGCGCGCTCCCGCGGCCCGCTTCGGGTAGTGCGCGTCGCGCTCGAAGATCGGCAGCGCGACGTTGTCCTGGACGCTGAGCGACGGCTCCAGCGTCGCCGCGGCCTCCTGCGGCAGGTAGCCGACGTGGAAGGTCACCTCGGCCAGGTCGCGCTTGCGGGCCTTGCGGAGCTTGTGCCCCAGCACCGACGCCTCGCCGCCGCTGATGCGCGGCCCTGGGTCGGAGGCACGCGCCGGGAGCACATGCCCGGCGAGCACCTGCGCGAGAGTGCTCTTGCCGGAGCCGGTCTCGCCGAGCACCCCCAGCACCTGCCCCCGCTCGAGACGGAAGCTCACCCCGCGCAGGGCCACGCACGATGTGCTGGGGCCCCGCGCGGGGTATTCGACCGAAAGGTCGCTGACGACGATGGCGGGCTCGGAACTCACACCATCGACCCTAAGCGGTCGGCGCGCTCAACCTCCGCAGTTCCTCCCGCCGGTCGGCCTGTTCGGCCGGATCCGGGACCGGGAGGGATGCGAGCAGCCGCTGCGTGTACGGCTCGCGCGGGTTGCCGAGGACCTCCGCGCCCGTGCCCTCCTCGACCAGGCGGCCGCGATGCAGCACCGCGATCCGGTCGGCGAGCAGGTCGACCACCGCGAGGTCGTGGCTGATGAACAGCGACGCGAAGCCGAACTCCCCCTGCAGGTCGGAGAACAGTTCCAGCACGCGGGCCTGAACCGAGACGTCGAGCGCCGAGGTCGGCTCGTCCGCGATGAGGAGGGTCGGCTCCAGAGCGAGCGCTCGTGCGAGGCTGGCGCGCTGGCGCTGGCCGCCGGACAGCTCGTGCGGGAAGCGGTCCCCGTACGCGCGCGGCAGCTGCACCGCCTCCAGCAGCTCGTACACGCGCTTGCGCGCCTCGGCCGGCGACGACGCGCGTCCGTGCACCACCAACGGCTCGGCCACGCACTCGGCGATGGTCAGCAGCGGGTTGAAGCTGGACGCCGGATCCTGGAACACGAACCCGATGTCGCTGCGCACGCCGCGGAACTGCCGCTCGCGGACGCCGTTCATCTCGACCCCGAGCACCTCGAGCGATCCGCCGGTCACCTTGTTGAGGCCGGCGATCGCGCGCCCGATCGTGGTCTTGCCGGAGCCGGACTCGCCCACCAGGCCGAGCACCTCGCCCGGGCGGATCTCGAACGAGACGCCGTCCACGGCGACGAACCCCGGGCGGCCGAGACGGCCCGGGTACTGGATGCGCAGGTCGCGCGCTCGCACGACCGGCGCCAGCTGCGGGCGCTCGGCGCGGGCGATGGCGCGCTCCTGCGTCGCGACGGCGCCCTGTCCGATCTTCGGGACGGCGGCGAGCAGCTTCTGCGTGTACTCCGCTTTCGGCGACGCGAACAGCGTGCGCACGTCGGCCTGCTCCACGAGCTTGCCCTGGTACATCACGGCGACGCGGTCGGCCAGGTCGGCGACCACGCCCATGTTGTGCGTGATCAGCACGATGGCGGCGCCGAACTCGTCGCGGCAGCGGCGCAGCAGGTCGAGGATCTCGGCCTGCACGGTCACGTCCAGCGCCGTGGTCGGCTCGTCGGCGACGATCAGCCCGGGGTTCAGCACGAGCGCCATCGCGATGACGATGCGCTGCTTCTGCCCGCCCGAGAACTGGTGCGGGTAGTATTTGACCCGCTTCTCCGGCTCCGGGATGCCGACCCGCTCGAGGATCTCGATCGCCTTCGCCTGCGCCTCCTTCTTCGACAGCTTGCCGTGGGCGCGCAGGCCCTCGGCGATCTGCCAGCCGACCGGATAGACGGGGTTGAGGGCGGTTGACGGCTCCTGGAACACCATGGCCACGTCGGTGCCGCGCACCTCGCGCAGCGTGCGCTTGTCGATGGAGACGATGTCCGCCTGGGACGCGCCGTCCTTGCTGCGCAGGATGACCGCGCCGGACGCCGTCGCGGTCTCCGGCAGGAGTCCGAGGATGGTCTTGGCGGTGACCGTCTTGCCCGAGCCGGACTCGCCGACGATCGCGAGGACCTCGCCCGGGGCGACGTTCAGGCTCACGCCGTCGACCGCCTTGACGACGCCGGAGTCGGTGGCGAAGCTCACCGAGAGGTCGTCGATCTTCACCACGTCGCTCATGGACGCACCTCGATTCCGTGCTGGTCGAATGATTCCCCGCCCTCGAGTCCGTCGACTCCCCCGGGACCCGCGGTCAGCGGACCGCCCGGGACGACGGACGTCTCGGCGACCTGACCCGACGCGACCGCGGCGCGACGGCGACCGCGCAGGCGCGGGTCGGCCAGGTCGTTGAGGCTCTCGCCGACGAGCGTGATGCCGAGGACGGCCAGCACGATCGCGAGACCCGGGTAGATGGCGGTCCACCAGATGCCGGAGGTCACGTCGTCCACGGCCTTGTTGAGGTCGTAGCCCCACTCCGCGGCGGCCGTCGGCTCGATGCCGAAGCCGAGGAAGCCGAGGCCCGCGAGGGTCAGGATGGCCTCCGACGAGTTGAGCGTGAAGATCAGCGGCAGGGTGCGGGTCGAGTTGCGCAGGACGTGACGGAACATGATCCGCCCGTTGCTCGCCCCGACGACCTTCGCCGCCTCGACGTACGCCTCGGCCTTGATGCGGACCACCTCGGAGCGGATGACCCGGAAGTACTGCGGGATGTAGACCACCGTGATCGAGATCGCGGCGGCGAAGATGCCGCCCCACAGACTCGACTGGCCGCCGCTGATGGCGATGGCAACGACGATCGCCAGCAGCAGGGACGGGAACGCGTAGATCGCGTCGCAGACCACGACGAGCACGCGGTCCAACCAGCCGCCGAAGTAGCCGGAGACGAGACCGAGCAGTACGCCGATGAAGATCGACAGGATGACGGCGACGATGATCACGAGGATCGCGGTCTGCGCTCCCCAGATCACCCGCGAGAACACGTCGTAGCCGCCGGAGGTGGTGCCCCAGATGTGCGCGGCGCTCGGCGGCTGCTGCGCGCCGAACGATTTTCCGTCGGCCTTGCTCTGGGCGAAACCGTAGGGTGCGATCAGCGGGGCGAAGACGGCGACCAGGATGAACACGACCGTGAGCACGAGGCCCACGACGAGCATCCCGCGCTGCAGCCCGACGCTCTGACGGAGCTGATGGACGATCGGCAGGCGGTCCCAGAGGGAACGCTTGCGGGAGGTGAGTGCTGCGTTCGACATCTCAGTACCTCACTCTCGGGTCGATGAGGGCCGCGATGACGTCGACCACGAAGTTGGTCAGGGTGACGATCACCGCGAGCAGCACCACCATGCCCTGCACCGCGACGAAGTCGCGCGCCTGCAGGTAGTGCACCAGCTGGAAGCCGAGGCCCTTCCACTCGAACGTCGACTCGGTCAGCACCGCGCCGCCGAGCAGCAGCGCGATCTGCAGGCCGATGACCGTGATGATCGGGATGAGGGCCGGCCGGTAGGCGTGCTTGCGGAGCAGCCGCGACTCGGGCACGCCGCGCGAGCGCGCCGCATCCACGTAGTCCGTCGACAGCGTCCCGATGACGTTCGTGCGGACGAGACGCAGGAAGATGCCCGCCGTCAGCAGGCCGAGTGCGATGCCCGGCAGGATCGCGTGGAGCAGCACGTCGCCGATGACGTCCGGGTCCCCGGTCTGGAACGCGTCGATCAAGTAGATGCCTGTCTTGTTGTCGAGCGTCTGCATCTCCAGTTCCGAACCGGTGGACGCTCGCCCGGACACCGGGAGCCACCCCAGCCAGATCGAGAAGATCAGCTTCAGCACCAGGCCGACGAAGAACACGGGCGTGGCGTAGAAGAGGATGGCGAAGATGCGCAGGGTCGCATCCTGGGCCTTGTCGCGGTAATACGCGGCGATCAGCCCGAGCGGGATGCCGACGATGAAGGCGACGATGAGAGCGTAGAAGGCGAGCTCCAGCGTGGCGGCGCCGTAGTGGATGAGCACCTGCGTGACCGGCTGGTTGTCGGTGAAGGTCGTGCCGAAGTCGCCGCGCAGCAGTTGGCCGAGGTACTCGAAGTACTGGACGATGATCGGCCGGTCGTAGCCGGCCTCGTGCACCCGCTCCGCGAGCTGCGCGGGCGGCAGTTTGCCGCCGAGCGACGCGGTGATGGGGTCGCCGGTCGACCGCATCAGAAAGAAGACGACGGTGACCAGGATGAAGATGGTGGGGATGATCAGGAGAGCGCGGATCAGGAGGTAGCGGCCGAGGCCGCCTCCGGAGCGCCGCTTCGCCCTGGTCCGCTCGGGGCCGGGGGTCGTCCCGGCGTCGGCGGTGCTGACAGTCGCTGTCATGGAAGCCAATCGTGGTGGTCGTGGAGAGGGGGTGGCTCGCTGCGTCAGCGAGCCACCCCCCGGTTCAGCTCAGAGCGTGTCGCTCGTCGCCGAGGTTACTTCGAAAGCGCCCCGTAACGGAACTTGAAGGAGGCGTCGAGCGTCTTGTCCGCGCCCGACACGCCCTTGGCGACGACAGCGACCTGCGAGCCCTGCAGCAGCGGCAGCGTGCTGAGGTCGGCGCCCACCTTGGCCTGGATCTCCTCGATCAGCTTGGTGCGCTCGGCCTTGTCGGTCGTGCCCGCCTGCTTCGCGATGAGGTCCTGGACCTCGGCGTTGTCGTAGTGGTTCGCCAGGAAGTTGTCCTTGATGAAGAACGGCGACAGGTAGTTGTCCGCGTCGGAGTAGTCCGGGAACCAGCCGAGCTGGTAGGCCGGGTACGTGTCCTTGGTGCGGTCCTTCGAGTACTGCACCCACTCGGTCGACTGCAGGTTGACCTTGAACAGGCCGCCGTTCTCCAGCTGCTCCTTGACCAGCGCGTACTCGTCACCGGAGGACGGGCCGTAGTGGTCCGGGTTGTACTGGAGGTTCAGCGACACGGGCGTGGTCACGCCGGCCGCCTGCAGGGCCGCCTTCGCCTTGTCGAGGCTGGGGCCGCCGTTGCCGTCGCCGTAGAGGTCCTTGAGCACCTTGGTGGCGCCGGTCAGGCCGTCCGGGACGTAGGAGTACAGCGGGGTGTAGGTGCCCTTGTAGACCTGGTCGGCGATGGCCGCGCGGTCGACGAGGTCGGCCGCCGCCTGGCGCACCGCGAGGGCCTTCTTCGGGTCCGCCTCAGAGGTGGTGGCGCCGAACGGCTGGGTGTTGAAGTTGAACACGATGTAGCGGATCTCGCCACCCGGGCCCTTGACGACCTTGACCTTGTTGTTGCCCTCGAGGCTCGCGATGTCGGTGGCCGAGAGGCTGCGGAAGGCCACGTCGATCGCGTTCTTCTGGATGTCGAGCTTCAGGTTCGAGGACTCGGCGTAGTACTTGACGTTGACCTTCTGCGTCGCCGGCTTGCCGAGGATGCCCTTGTAGCCGTCGAACGCCTTGTACGCGATGAGGTTGTTGAAGTCGTAGCTCGTGATGTCGTACTGACCGGCGAAGGGGTGGCCCTTCACGATCGTGTTGTCCGGCGTGACCTTGTCGGCCGAGAAGACCTGCTCGTCGACGATCGGACCGGCCGGGCTCGAGAGCACCTGGGCGAAGGTCTGGTCGTTCGGGACCTTGAGCTTGAAGACGACCGTCGTCTTGTCCGGCGTCGAGACGCTGTCGAGGTTGGCGAGCAGCGACGCGGGGCCGTTGGGGTCGTTGATCTTGATCTGGCGGTCGAAGGTGAACTTCACATCCGACGAGGTCAGGTCGTGGCCGTTCGCGAACTTCAGGCCCGGCTTGAGCTTGACCGTGAACTCGGTCGGCGACGTGAAGTCGGCGCTCTCGGCGATGTCCGGCTTGACGTCCGGGCTGCCGTAGGGGCTGTTGAGCAGGAACGGGTAGACCTGGTTCATCACGGCGAAGGAGCCGTTGTCGTACGAGCCCGCCGGGTCGATCGACGTGATCTTGTCGGTCGTGCCGACGGTGATCGCACCGCCACCGCCGCCGGATCCGTTGTTGCTGCCCGAGCAGCCGGCGAGCACCAGTGCCGCGGCCGCGAACGCGGCGGATACGGCGAGCAGGCGCCGTCCACCGTTGTGTGCGGATGTCATATCCGAGTACCTCTTCCTGGTGTGGGATGCGCGGCGGCGTCGTTGCAGGCGTGCGTGATCGCCGTTCGCGTGAGAACTTTCCTAGCACGGAATCCTCGTGGAACATGCATTCGAATGCGGATCCGGGCGCGATCTTCACACAAGCGCAACAAAAGAGCGCGGGAACCTACTCGCCGCGGAGACGCCGCCGTTCGGACTCGATCGCGACCATGGCGATCGAGATCTGCCGTCGCAGCTCCGGGTCCTCGGTGCGGCCGAGGCGCGAGGTCAGCTCGGCCTTCTCGCGGAGCAGATCGCGGTCGATGAGTCCGTCGACGATCGAGCGGGCGTAGCGTCCGGTGTCGCCGTCCTGCGGGAGGGCCGCGACGGCGAGGGCGTTGACCGTCGGGGCGTAGGCCTGGGGCACTTCGGCGAGCACGCGATCCACCCAGCCCGGCTGCGTCAGCGTGGGGAGCTGGCTCGCGATGGCGTCGCGGACCACGGCGTGGGTCGGGTTCACGAACGGGACCTGGACGGCGCGGGCCGCGCGCTCGGGGCCCACCTCGCCCGGGAGCTGCAGGAGCACCATGAGGCTCTCGCGCTCGGTGCGCTGGGTGGGATCGGCGAGGTCGGCCTGCGGCAGCGGGCGCGCCTGCTCGCGGGCCGTGTCTGCAGTCGACGGCGTGCGCTCACGGGAGTCGCCGCCGCGCTGGCCGCCGCCGCGCTGGGCCGCGCGGACGGCTCGCGTCGCATCCTGCAGCTCCGCACCGGAGAGGCGGGCCAGCTCGCGGGTGTAGCCGCTCTGCGAGGCGGGATCGCGGATGGTCGCGACGATCGGAGCGCCGGCGCGCAGGGCGGCCATGCGCCCCTCCACCGAGTCGAGGTCGAAGCGCTCGACCACCTGGCGGATCATGAACTCGTACATCGGCTTGCGGGAGTCGATCATCCGCCGGACGGCGTCGTCGCCCTTCGCGAGCCGGAGGTCGCACGGGTCGAGGCCGTCCGGGCCGACGGCGACATAGGTCTGGGCGGAGAAGCGCTGCTCCTCGCCGAAGGCGCGGGTCGCGGCCTTCTGGCCCGCCGCATCCGGGTCGAAGGTGAAGATGACGGAGCCCTGGCTGCTGTCGTCGCCCATCACCCGGCGGATCACCTTGATGTGGTCGACGCCGAACGAGGTGCCGCAGGTCGCGACGGCGGTCGTGATACCCGCGAGGTGGCAGGCCATGACATCGGTGTACCCCTCGACGACGACCACCTGATCCTGGCGGGAGATGTCGCGCTTGGCGAGGTCGAGGCCGTAGAGCACCTGTGCCTTCTTGTAGACGGCGGTCTCGGGGGTGTTGAGGTACTTCGGACCCTTGTCGTCGTCGAGCAGGCGGCGGGCGCCGAAACCGATGGTCTGGCCCGTCACATCCCGGATCGGCCAGATCAGCCGGCCGCGGAAGCGGTCGTACACGCCGCGGTCGCCCTGGGAGACCAGGCCGGCGGCGAGCAGTTCGTCCTGCGTGAAGCCCTTGCCGCGCAGGTGCTTGGTGAGCTCGTCCCAGCTCTTCGGGGCGAAGCCGACGCCGAAGTGGGCCGCGGCGTTCGCGTCGAAGCCGCGCTCCCCGAGGAATCGGCGGCCGGGATCCGCGTCCGGGGCGGACAGCCGGTCGCGGAAGAACTCCTCGGCGGCCGAATTGGCCGCCAGCAGGCGGGCGCGGTTGCCCGAGCCCTCCGATGGTCCGCCGCCGCCCTCCTCGTAGTGGAGCTGGTAGCCGATCCGCCCGGCGAGGCGCTCGACGGCGTCGGTGAAGGACACGTGGTCCATCTTGAGGAGGAACTCGTAGACGTCGCCGCCCTCGCCGCAGCCGAAGCAGTGGTACCGGCCGACGCCCGGGCGTACGTAGAAGCTGGGGCTCTTCTCGTCGTGGAACGGGCAGAGACCCTTGAGCGCGCCGACACCGCCGGTCTTGAGGCTGACGTAGTCGCCGACGATGTCGGCGATGTTGGTGCGGGCCTTGACCTCTTCGATGTCGCTCTGTCGAATCCGGCCGGCCATGCTCTCGATTCTAGTAAGCCGGACCGACGCTCACGGCGGCCTGTGGATTACTCGTTCGGTGGGCGGCGACGTCGTGTGTTCTGGGCGATCTCGATGATGGCGCAGAACACCTCGATGCCGACGCGCAGCAGGAGCACCGCCAGCATCGCTCCCACCAGGGTGATCAGCACGCCGAACAGGAACACGAACGCCCCGATCGGAGCGTGCGTCGCGATCGCGGAGGTCAGCGAGTTGGCGAAGCCGACGACGATCCCGAGCCCGATGAGGACGAGGCCCACCACGTACACCGGTCCGGCCAGCTTGCGCGTGACGTAGTTGGTGAACGTGAAGTCGAAGAGCGACGAGAAGAACCGGGAGTCGTCGAGCCGATCGGCGAGGTCGTTCACGGTGCGGCCGTGGGCGCCGGGATGGGCCGTGCTGGGCTGGGCGGTGTCGCCGGTGGAGTGGGGCGCGGCCTCCGGTACCGGCTCCAGCCGCTCAGTGCTCGCGGTGGCCGTTGTGGCCGCCGGGACTGTCGATTCGCGGCCAGCCCCCGGCGCCGGCGATGCGTCGGGTGCCGTGTCGAATCCGGACACGTCGGGACCCGTCGCCGCGATCGGCTCGACCGGTTCGGACGTCTCGAGCCGTTCGGTCGACTCCGTGCGTGCCGTGACCGGCTCGGGCGGCGCGATGGTCTCGTCCGACGCCACCGCGGACGCCGTGGCGGCGCCCTCGGCGTCGCCGGCCGCAGGCGCGCCCGCGTAGACCTCTTCCGCGGTGGGGAGGCGCTTCGTCGCCGCGATCTCCGTCTCCGCCGGCGGCTCGGCCGGCGACGTCGACGTATCGGCGGGCATCGCAGCCGCCCGGGAGCGCCCGGCCAGCGGCTCGCGCGCGCCGAGGGTCGCATCCATGATGTCGGGCGCTTCACCCTCGGGGGCGATAGGCGCCGGCTTCACCGTGGTGCGACGCGTGCGCGGCGCAGCCGGCTTCTTGGCGGCCCCGCCGGCGGTGGTGCCGGCGCTCTTCGAGCCCGTGGTCTTGCGTGCGGTGGCCGGCTTGGCGGTCGCCGCCTGGGGAGCGGTCGTCTCGGATGCCGCGGCACCGTCGGCAGCCACCGTCTCCTCACCCGCTGCCGTCGACGCCGGCTTCCGCGTCGTCGAGCGGGAGGCGGTCGTGCGCCCGGCACCCGTTCCGGTCGACGCGCGCGATGTGCGGCGGGGCTTCTCCGGCGGGGCCGGGGTCGCCTCCGGCGACTCGCCACCGGCGGGGCGGTCGTCGTCCGACGGCGGTAGTGGGGTGCTCATGCGTCTCCTCCTGAGGGCCTGCCCCCCAGCATTCTGCACGGAGCGGCCGTATTCAAGCCCGGTCGTCCGAGCGTCAGTGCTGAACCAGTCGTTCGTACCAGCTGAGTGCGGACTGGTCCGTGAGGCTGGCGACCTGGTCGACGACCACTCGCCGGCGCTGCGCGTCGGTCTCGGCGTCGCGCCAGTCCTCGGCGAACCCCGGGTCGAGCTCCGCCGGGCCCCGCTGGTACAGCAGGTCGGCCAGCGTCGTCAGAATCTGCCGCTGCTGCGCGTAGATCGGCTGCCGCGTGTTCCGTGACATGACGAACGTCGCGACGATGCCCTTGAGCACTGCGATCTCGGCGCGGATCCCGAGCGGCACGACGACGTCGGCGCCGAAGCGGATGAGGTCGGACCGACCCGCCGACTCCTTCGTCGCGTGGACAGCGGCGTGGGCGAACCGGCCGATCAGCTGGCTAGTCAGGTTCTTCAGGCGCGCCTGCGAGCGGCGCGAACCGTCCCAGCCGTCCAGCCAGATGTCCATCGAGTCGAGCCGGTCGAACGCCTCGATCAGCTCCTGGTGGCTGACCTCACCGCCGACCCACTCGTGCATCGACTGCACGAGGTCTTCGTGGTCGACGCGGCTGCCGAGCGCGGCGACGTCGATGTAGCCGTTGACCACGGCGTCCTCGAAGTCGTGCACCGAGTAGGCGATATCGTCGGAGAGGTCCATGACCTGGGCCTCGATGCACCGCTGGCGCTCGGGCGCGCCGGCGCGCATCCACTCGAAGACGGCGTGGTCGTCGTCGTAGAAGCCGAACTTGGCGCGGCCGCTCGGGTCGGGCACCGACGACGACGCGGGCCACGGGTACTTGCAGCTCGCGTCGAGGCTGGCGCGGGTCAGGTTGAGGCCGTACGGACGTCCGTCGCGTCCGAACACCTTCGGCTCCAAGCGGGTGAGCAGCCGGAGCGTCTGCGCGTTGCCCTCGAAGCCGCCGATGTCCTCTGCCCACGAATTGAGCGCGCGCTCGCCGTTGTGCCCGAACGGCGGGTGGCCGATGTCGTGGGCGAGGCAGGCGGTGTCGACGATGTCGGGGTCGAGCCCGAGGCTGTTGGCGAGCTCGCGGCCGACCTGCGCGACCTCGAGGGAGTGCGTCAGCCGGTTGCGGGCGAAGTCGAGGCCCGCGGTGGGGCTGAGCACCTGCGTCTTTGCCGCCAGCCGGCGCAGGGCGCTGGAGTGCAGCAGGCGTGCGCGGTCGCGCGCGAAGTCGCTGCGGCGGTTGGAGTGGTGCTCGGGCAGCCAGCGCTCGCTGTCGTACTCGGTGTAGCCGTCGGCGGCCGCCGCACGGGCGTCCCGCTCTGCACCGCCCCCGCGCTCGGCGTCGTTGCGGGTGGTCGCCGCCACGTCATCCACCACTGTTGTGCACCTCCGCGTCGGCGACCTCGGCGCGCTGGGCGCCGTCGAGGTCTCGGCTCTGCAGCCAGCCGTCCGGCAGCGCGGGCCGTTTCGGCGAGCCCGCTCGCCCGCGCTGGCCCTCGGCCGCCTCGCCCGGGTACTCCTGGTCCCAGTCGAGCGTCGCGAGCAGGTCGTCGAGGTGCTGCAGGGTGTCGACCGTGGCGAGGCTCGCCCGGAGGTCGCCGCCCACGGGGTAGCCCTTGAAGTACCAGGCGACGTGCTTGCGGATGTCGCGGCAGCCGCGCTCCTCGCTCTCGAAGAACTCGACCAGCAGCTCGGCGTGCCGGCGGAACGTCTGCGCCACCTGGCCCAGCGTCGGGTGCGCCTGCGCCGCCTCGGCCTCGACCGCGCTGATCTCGCCGGCCTTCGCACGGAAGGCTGCGGCGAGGTCGCCGAAGAGCCACGGGCGTCCGAGGCAGCCGCGGCCGACGACGACACCGTCGCATCCTGTCTCTTCCACCATCCGGATCGCGTCGGCCGCCGACCAGATGTCGCCGTTGCCGAGCACCGGCGTCGAGGTGATCGTCTCTTTCAGCTTCGCGATGGCCGACCAGTCGGCGTGCCCCGAGTAGAACTCGGCGGCGGTGCGCGCGTGCAGGGCCATGGACGCGACGCCCGCGCCCTCGGCGATGCGGCCCGCCTCGAGGTAGGTGAGGTGGTCGCTGTCGATGCCCTTGCGCATCTTGATGGTCAGCGGGATGTCGCCCGCCGCCTTCACGGCGCCCTCGACGATCTCGCGGAACAGGCCGAGCTTCCAGGGAAGCGCCGCTCCCCCGCCCTTGCGCGTGACCTTGGGCACCGGGCAGCCGAAGTTGAGGTCGATGTGGTCGGCGCGGTCCTCCGCGACGAGCATCGTGACGGCCTCGCGCACGGTGACCGGATCGACGCCGTAGAGCTGGATGGAGCGCGGCGTCTCGGACTCGTGGTGGGTGATTAGGCGCAGGGATTCGGGCGTGCGTTCGACAAGGGCGCGCGAGGTGATCATCTCGCTCACGTACAGGCCTGCGCCGAACTCGCGGCACAGCCTCCGGAAGGCGGTGTTCGTGATCCCGGCCATCGGCGCCAGGACGACGGGCACGTCGAGCCCCAGCGGACCGATGGTCAGCTGAGGGGCGTGGCTTAGGGTGGCAGTGGTAGACATCTCATTCGATTCTCCCAGAAAGCGTGCTGAGCCATGGCCGAGAGCTCGGAATCGGTGGACAACTCATCCACTTCGCCCGTCGGTGGAGAACTTCCGCCCGGCCGCGAACGTGTGAGCGCGGATGCGGCGGCACGCGGTGTCGACATCCGCATCGTCGAGCGCCCGGCCGCCCGCAGCCTGCAGGAGGCGGCGTCTCTGCTCGGTCTGCAGCCGTCGGACATCGTCAAGACGCTGGTCGTCAAGCGCAGCGACGACACGTTCGTGTTCGCGCTGGTGCCCGGCGGCCGCAAGATCGCCTGGCCGAAACTGCGCGGCGTCCTCGGCGTCAACAAGCTGCAGCTGCCGGACGCGTCGGTCGCCCTCTCCGCCACCGGCTACGAGCGCGGCACCATCACCCCCTTCGGCAGCACGACCGCATGGCCCGTCGTCGCCGACGCGACCATCCCGGGACGGACGGTCTCGATGGGCGCTGGCGAGCACGGCTACTCGCTCTTCGTCGACGCCGACGCCCTCATCGCCGCCTACGGCGCCACCGTCGCCGACATCACCGACCCCGAATAAGCGTCTAGTTGACGCAACACGCCTCGCGCGCTTGTCTTCACGCGGCGTGTTGCGTCAACCAGACGGAGGGACTGTGGAGAGTCACCGGCGCAGTGGGTGCGGAGGTGGCAGGGTGGCCGGATGCACGACGCGCGACTCGGCGACAACTTCCACACGACGACGGCCCAGCGATTGGGCGTATCGCGCCAGCGGCTCCGCCGAGCGGACCTGGTGGCGCCGCACTTCGGCGTGCGCGCCACGCACACGGCTGACGACCTCGTAGGCCGTTGCCATGCATTCCTCCCCGCGATGTCCTCACGGATGGCGTTCAGCCATGCGACCGCCGCGCTGATTCACGGCCTGCCGTTACCACCGAGACTCGCCCGTGACCCGACACTGCACGTGTCCTCCCTGGCCCCGACACGCGCTTCACGCCACACAGGAGTTCGTGGGCACCAGATCCGCCTCCGTCTGGACGAGATCGACGTCGTGGCCGGACTACCCGTGGTGGGGCCGATCGAAACATGGTGCCAGCTCGCCGGGGCGCTCGATGAGGCCGACCTCACCGTGTGCGGCGATGCCCTCGTCCGTCGGAAGTCGCCACTGACGACCATCGCAGAGATGGAACGCGCGGTTCAGCGGTGCGTCGACAGGCCGGGTGTACCGGTCCTCCGTGGTGCGATGGGCCGGGTTCGGCCGAATACCGACTCGCCGATGGAGACGGTGATCCGTCTGGCCCTGGTCGACGCCGGGCTCCCAGAACCGCTGGTGAACTACGGCATAGCGGACAGTGGGGGCCGTATCGTCGCGCACGGTGATCTCGTCTATCCGGAAGCGCGCGTGGTGGTGGAGTACGACGGCGACCATCACCGGACGGAGGATCGCCAATACTTCATCGACATCGATCGGCTGTGGCGGATCCAATCCCTCGGATGGACCGTGGTGCGCATCAACCGGACGCACCTCGCCGACGGCGCTGCCGAGGCCGTCAGCCGCACACGTTTCGCCCTGCGCTGTGGTTGACGCGACACGCCGTCGCGGCACTCCGCCGTGCGGCGTGTTGCGTCAACTAGACGGCTACGGGAGGGCGCAGGTGTCGCCGTCGCAGACGGCGGCGGCGGCGCCGAGCGGGATGAGGGACGGGCGCGGAGCGGGCGCGGCGGCGTCCGGCGCCGCAGGCGTGGCGGCGGCGGCAGCCTCGGCGGCGGTCACGCGGTCACCGCGGCGCGCTCGGTCCAGACCTGCTCGAGGACCTGGGCGAACGTCTGCGCGTCCTGGGCGCCGGAGACGCCGTACTTGCCGTCGATCACGAAGAAGGGGACGCCGTTGATGCCGTACTCGGCCGCGGTCTCCTGGTCGGCGCGCACATCCGAGAGGTACTGCGACGACTCGAGGGCCGCCACCGCCTCCGCGCGGTCGAGCCCGACCTCGGCGGCGAGGTCGGCGAGGTCCTCGATGCGGCCGACGTGCCGGCCCTCGACGAAGTAGGCGCGGAACAGACGCTCCGAGAGCTCGAGCTGCTTGCCGTGCGCCTTCGCGAAGTGCAGGAGCTCGTGGGCCTTCACCGTGTTGGTGTGCTGGAGGTTGTCGTAGTCGTACTCGAGGCCGACCGACGACGCGATGCCGGTCACGCGCTCCAGCATCTGCTCGACCTGCGCGGCCGGGATGCCCTTGTGGCCCGCGAGGAAGTCGATCTCGCTGCCGTCGAAGTCGACCGGGGTGTCCGGCGACAGCTCGAACGAGTGGTACTCGACCTCGACGTCGCGGCCCTCACCGGCGCCGGAGAACAGTCCGCTGCCCGCCTCGAACTTGCGCTTGCCGATGTAGCACCACGGGCACGCGATGTCGGACCAGATGTCGATCTTGATGGGTTCGCTCACGTGAAGGCCAACATCCTGCACGACTGCAGTTATTCCGGCACCGACGAAGCCGTCGGAGCGTCCACCGCTCCCCCGAACCGGCGGCTGCGTCCCAGGTACAGGGAGATCGCATCCCACAGGTCGGTCCGGCTGAAGTCGGGCCACAGGGTGTCGAGGAACACCATCTCGGCGTAGGCGCTCTGCCAGAGCAGGAAGTTGCTGGTCCGCTGCTCCCCCGAGCTGCGCACGAACAGGTCGACATCGGGCATGTCCGGGAGGTACAGGTGCCGCTGGATGGTCTTCTCGCTCACCGCGGACGGCCGCAGCCGACCCGCCGCGACATCCTCGGCGATGGTCCGCACCGCATCCGCGATCTCGGTGCGCCCGCCGTAGTTGACGCACATGGTCAGCGTGAGCACGTCGTTGCCGGCCGTGAGCTGCTCGGCGTACTGCAGCTCCTTGATGACCGACGACCAGAGCCGCGGCTTGCGCCCGGCCCACCGCACCCGCACGCCCCACTCGTTGAGCTGGTCGCGCCTGCGGTGCAGGACCTCGCGGTTGAACCCCATGAGGAAGCGCACCTCGTCCGGCGACCGCTTCCAGTTCTCGGTCGAGAACGCGTAGACGCTGAGGTGCTTCACTCCCGCCTGGATGGCGCCCGCCACGACGTCGAGCAGCGCGGCTTCGCCCGCTCGGTGGCCCTCGATGCGGGTCAGGCCCTGCCGGTTGGCCCAGCGGCCGTTGCCGTCCATGACGATGGCCACGTGCGAGGGCACGCTGCCTGCCGGGTACGCGGGCGGGTACACCCCGGTCCAGTCGAGCGGGCGGTACTCCACCGCATCCTTGTGCGTGTACGGCTTCGGACTCATCCACTCGCCTTCGTGTCGTGCTGGACGTGCTGCAGGGAGCGCAGGCCGCGCTCCAGGTGCCACTGCGTGTAGGCGGCGACGACGCCGTTGGCGCGGTTGCGCGTGGTCTCGGACGCCGCCTCGGCCGTGTCCCAGTCGCCGGTGAGCAGCGCGCCGAGCACTGCGATGGTGTCGGCGTCGACCTTCGGGGCGCCCTGCGGCGCGCAGTCGGCGCAGACCACGCCACCGAGCTGCACCACGACGGCGGTGTGCGGGCCGGGCGCGCCGCAGCGTGAGCAGTCCTGGAAGCTCGGCGCCCATCCGGCGAGGGACAGCGCGCGCAGCAGGTAGGAGTCGAGCGTCAGCCCCGGGCCGTGCTCGCGCCGGGAGAGCGACCGCAGCGCGCCGACCAGGAGGAGGTACTGCTGCAGGGACGCCTCGGCGTCGGTCAGCCGGTCGGCCGTCTCGACCATCGCGTTGGCCGCGGTGTAGCTGGCGTAGTCGTCGGCGATGAGTGCGCCGTACGCACCGAGCGTCTCGGCCTGCGTGATGACGTCGAGCGACCGGCCCTCGTAGAGCTGCACGTCGGCGACCATGAACGGCTCGAGCCGCGACCCGAAGCGGGACGCCGTGCGCCGCACGCCCTTCGCCACCGCACGGATCTTGCCGTGCTGCCGGCTGAGCATGGTGACGATGCGGTCGGCTTCGCCCAGCTTGTGGGTGCGGAGCACGACGGCTTCATCACGATAAGTCGGCACACTCGATTATCCCGCTTTGGGCTGACAAACTGGCGGATGCCGAAGTGATACACATAGGTGGTGAGCAGCACGACCGTCCTGGCCATCCCGCTGTGGGGCGACCTCCTCGCCGTCGGCATCGGCAGCCTCCAGGGCGCGATGTTCGCGGCCGGCTTCCGCGACCGGCGGCTCGACCTCCTCGGCGTCGCGATCATCGGCGTCGCGACCGGCGTCGGCGGCGGCCTGCTCCGCGACATCCTGCTCAACGTCACGCCGGTGGCGCTGCAGTCGAACTGGTACCTCCCGAGCACGGTCGTCGCCGCCCTGCTCGGGATGCTGCTGATCCGCCTGTTCCGGAGGCTGGACCCGCTCATCACCTTCCTGGACGCGCTCACGATCGGCCTGTTCGGGGCGATCGGCGCGAGCAAGGCGCTGGCACTCGGGCTGCCGGAGGTGCCGGCGGTGTTCGTCGGCGTCGTCTCGGCGGTCGGCGGCTCGATCCTCCGCGACATGCTGCTGAACCTGCCGATCGCGCTCATGCACGTCGGCTCGCTCTATGCCGTGGCGGCCGGCGCGGGCACGATCGTGCTGGTCGTCATGATCGACCTCGGCGTCCCGCTGACCGTCGCGGCGATCGTCTGCGTCGTCGTGACGACGGTCATCCGCCTGCTCGCGGTCCGCTTCGGCTGGAGCCTCCCCGAGCAGCGAGAGCTCGGACGCATCCCGCGCATGCGCTGGCCGCGGTTCGCCCGCCGGCAGAGCGCGGCGCAGACCGCCGAGCGCACCGAGACCGGCGCCATCCCGCGCTACCGCATCGACAAGGGCGAGTAGCGCGGGACGGCGGACCGGCTACGCCGAGACCAGCTCGTCGGCCGTGTGCCCGGCGGAGGTGCGCACCGCGCGGTTGACCGCCGAGACGACCGCCTTGAAGGACGCGGTGGTCGTGTCCGCGTCGATGCCGACGCCCCAGCGGCGCTGGCCGTCCACATCCACCTCGACGTACGCGGCCGCCAGCGCGGACTCGCTCGCCGACAGCGTGTGCTGCGAATAGTCGTACAGGTGGGCGTCGACGCCGTGCTGGTGCAGGATGTCGAAGAACGCCGCGATCGGCCCGTTGCCCTCGCCGGTGGCCTTCGAGACGGTGTCCCCGTCGCGCAGCGTCACCGTGAGGACGACGTGCTCGCCCGTCTCGTTCGACGTCGTCGTGGCGCCCAGCTCGAAGCGTCCCCACTTGGCGTCCGGGTCGGACGCGGGAGCCGGCAGGTACTCGTCCTGGAAGATGTCCCAGATCTGGCCGCTGGTGACTTCGCCGCCCTCGGCTTCCGTCTTCGCCTGCACGACGCCCGAGAACTCGATCTGCAGCTTGCGGGGCAGGTCGAGCGCGTGGTCCGTCTTCAGCAGGTACGCGACGCCGCCCTTGCCGGACTGCGAGTTGACGCGGATGACCGCCTCGTAGGAGCGACCCAGGTCCTTCGGGTCGACCGGCAGGTAGGGCACCGCCCAGACCAGGTCGTCGACCGTCACGCCCTCGCGTTCGGCCCGCGCCTCCATGGCCTCGAAGCCCTTCTTGATGGCGTCCTGGTGCGAGCCGCTGAACGCGGTGAAGACCAGGTCGCCGCCCCACGGGCTGCGCTCGCCGACGGGCAGCTGGTTGCAGTGCTCGACCGTGCGCTTGATCTGGTCGATGTCGCTGAAGTCGATCTGCGGGTCGATGCCCTGCGTGAACAGGTTGACGCCCAGCGTGACCAGGTCGACGTTACCGGTGCGCTCGCCGTTCCCGAACAGGCAGCCCTCGATGCGGTCGGCGCCGGCCATGTAGCCCAGCTCCGCGGCGGCGACGGCGGTGCCGCGGTCGTTGTGCGGGTGCAGCGACAGGATGACGTTCTCGCGGTGGTTCAGGTGGCGCGACATCCACTCGATCGAGTCGGCGTAGACGTTGGGCGTCGCCATCTCGACCGTCGCGGGCAGGTTGATGATGACCTTGCGCTCGGGGGTGGGCTCGAAGATCTCCAGCACCTGGTTGCAGATGTCGGCGGCGAACTCCAGCTCGGTGCCGGTGTACGACTCGGGCGAGTACTCGTAGTAGATCGTCGTGCCGGGGACCAGCGACTCGAACTGGCGGCACAGCCGCGCGCCGCTCAGCGCGATGTCGATGATGCCCTGCTGGTCGGTGCGGAACACCACATCCCGCTGCAGGATGCTCGTCGAGTTGTACAGGTGCACGATCGCCTGCTTGGCGCCGACCAGCGACTCGTAGGTGCGCTTGATCAGGTGCTCGCGCGACTGGGTCAGGACCTGGATGGTGACGTCGTCCGGGATGGCGTCCTCTTCGATCAGGCTGCGGACGAAGTCGAAGTCGGTCTGGCTGGCCGACGGGAAGCCGACCTCGATCTCCTTGTAGCCCATCCGGACCAGCAGGTCGAACATGATGCGCTTGCGCTCGGGGCTCATCGGGTCGATGAGGGCCTGGTTGCCGTCGCGCAGATCGACCGCGCACCAGCGAGGCGCCTGCGTGATGTGCTGGGACGGCCAGGTGCGGTCCGGCAGGTCGACGCGGATCTGCTCGTGGAACGGCCGGTATTTGTGGATCGGCATGGCGCTCGGCGCCTGTGTGTTCTTCATGGTCTTCTCGAATCCTTCACTCGTGTGCTGGGGAGAGCCGACGACGAACTCCGCGACGAGTGAGGCCCGGGATTAGTACTCGTCGCGGCAGCTAAGAAGGAGCAGACCGTACACAGCGCTTACGTTACCACGCGCGGTGGAGCTCAGGCGCGTCCCCGCAGGAACGACGCGGTCTGCCGCACGGACAGGCCGGGGAGGTACGCGCGGGCCAGCGCGATGCCGATCGCGGGCAGCGCCACCGGGTCCGGGTAGGCCATGATCAGCGGGTGCAGCTCCGGCTGGAACTTCTGCTTGAACTTGAGCAGCGATCGGAAGCCGTACACCGGCTCGAGCGACGAGCTCAGGTAGCCGAGAACGCGGTCCATGGTGTCCTTCTCGTCCTCGGGTGTCGCCGCCGTATGCGCGAGGGGCGCGGCCGACAGCGACATGAACTCGATGCCGTCCTCCTTCATCCGCGTCGCGGCCTCGGCGATGAGGAACTCCATCACTCCGTTGATGCTGTCGGGGCGGCGGCGCATGAAGTCGAGCGTCCACCCGACGACGATGCCGTTGCGATAGGTGGGGAGCCAGCTCGTCACGGCCTCGATGCGACGGCCGTGCTCGTCGCCCTCCCCCTCGGCGACGGCGAGCATGAGCCGCACCTCCGGATCGCGCAGCTCGTCGATCCCGCCGAGCGTGAAGCCCATCTCGGGAAGGTCCTTCTCGGCGACCCACTGCTCCGAGATGTCGGAGAGCTGCAGCGCGTCGGCCAGCGACAGCGCGCTGTACGACGTCCACTCGGCCCGGATCCCGGCCCGCTGCGCCCGGTTGATGGACGACCGCACGTCCTGCCACTTCTTACCCGTCGTCGCCCAGAGTTGCGGCCGGATGACGGTCTCCTCCGCCACGGTCATGGTCGACCAGCCGAGCCGCTCGAACAGGCCGTGATAGCGGGATTCGACGCTGTAGAAGACCGGGATCCACCCGTTGTCGTCGCAGAAGCGCGCGAAGCCCTGGATGGCGCCGTCGTGCGGCGTCGGCGCGCCGAACGGGCCGCCCGTGGTGAGGGCGACGCGTCCCTCGACGCGGTATGCGATCGCTCCCCCGCCGACCGGGTCGAACCAGTAGGAGTTGCCCGGCCAGGTCGCCATGAACGAGATGGCGTCGCCGCCGCCCAGGTGCAGCAGGCGGCGGACGCGCGCGGAGTCGTCGGTGCCGCGTCGGAGGCCCCTTCCGAGCATCGGCGGGAGGGCGCCGATGATGGCGACCAGCCAGAACACGGTTCCGATGTTGTGGTAGACGATGGTCGCGAGCGGGGTGGTCGGCAGGTACTGCAGCGGTTCGCGTCGCAGGAAGCTGACCGGGACGAACCGTTCCAGCACGTCGGCGAGCAGGTCGCTCACATCCACCGGCCGGGTGAAACCCGTGTCCTTCTGCAGCCAGCCGACGAGCACGTAGAGCACGATCAGCCCGAGACCCGTGGACACGACCAGCACGATGTAGCGCCGCACCGAGCGAGCTGAGGGCATCACGGTGAAGTGCCGGCGGAAGATCACGAGAAGGATGGCCATCGCCAGCGGCACGAGCGTCGACAACGCCAGGATGGCCGTGACCTCCCAGTAACGCGGCGAGACGGACGGCCGTGCCGACGCGATCGGCAGGATGCCGTAGTACAGCGCGGAAAGTAGCGCCAGCAGGGCGTTCACCGCGACCGCCAACCAGAGCGCAAACCGTCGCCCGCGCAGCAGGCCGTAAGCGGCGACGAGCAGGAGGAGCAGCGGCAGGACCGACAGCAGCACGGGTCCGAGGCCGTTGATCCGCTCGAGGGTGAGGTCGCGCACGCAGTCGCGGGTCACCGCGAACGCCTGGCAGCGCTCGACGACCGACGTGGCGCTCGGCGCCTCGTTGCTGAACAGCAGACCGACTGGCGACAGCAGGCCGTACCGAGTCGAATTGAGCAGGCCGATCACCGGCCCCAGCGCACTGATCGTCACCGCGGACGCGAGGAGCACCCGGACCTCGTGGTGGGAGCTGCGGAGCCAGCCGGCCGCGATCTTCCGCTGCCGCAGCAACGGGCCGAGCGCGAGGCCGGCGAGCACCGCGAGGAGGCGGTAGAGGTCGGACGGGAGGCCGGAGTACAGCAGGTACATGATGGCCACGAGCAGGGTGACGACCCGGATGCGGCGGCGCCACAGCGTCCCGGCGAACGCGGACGCCGTCATGATCGTGCCGCCGATGGCGGTGAAGGCGTCGAGCACGAGCAGGCCATGCACGTTCCGGGCCCACAGCTCGCCGATGTCGTTGGCGAGCACCTGCACGGTGACTCCGACGACGATGCCGACCGCCGCGGTGCCGAAGAACGCAAGCGCGGTGCGCCAGGTTCCCATCAGGCGCTCGGATGCGCCCACCAGCACCACGGTCAGCACCAGGACGACGATCAGCTCGAGCAGGTCTTCGGTGAACAGGACGGCCGTGAACGGCGCCCACCAGTGACCGTCGAGGAGCTGGACGGCGCCCGCGCCCAGCCAGCCGCGCAGCGGGCGGTGCGGTCCGCGCAGCGGCCCCGTCGCCAAAGCGAGCACGAGGATCAGCAGCGCGACCCCGGTGGTGAAGGGATGGGACGCGACCAGCCGGCCGAGACGCCCGAGCAGTGCCTTCGGTCTCACGACCCGAGGCCCATCTGCGCTGCGATGGCGGGGAAGCCGTGCGCGAGCACGTACCGCACGGTCTTCCAGTCGTGCGCGGTCCCCGGCGAGGTCAGCAGCTCGGCGTGGATGCCGGCCTTCTGAGCATTCTGGTACAGCGTGCGGGCGAACGCCGAGTACTTGGCGTCGTTCTGCCCGGAGCCGAACACCATCACGGTGTCCCGATACGGTGCGTTGGCTTTCATCTGCGCCGCCGGCTGCGCCTTCTCGTACGCGGCCTTCGACCCCCCGAATCCCGTCGCGATGGTGAGCTCCTCATTCCCCAGCGTCGGCCCCAGCTCGCTCGAGGACGCGAGCGCGGACCCGAACAGGTCCGGGCGCTCCGCCGCGAACTGCACGGCGCACGTGGCGCCCTGCGAGTAGCCGAACACTCCCCATCCTGCCGGATCGCCGCTCACCCGGAGGTTCGAACGCACCCAGTTGCGCACATCCGCGAGCAGATACGTCGCGGAGTTGCCGTAGTCGCGCGAGTCGACGCACATGGGATTGCGGCCGGGGCCGCCGAGCTGGTCGGCGGCGACGACGATCGGCGCGTACCCGCCGTGCGTCTTCGCGAAGGCGTCCATCGTCGTCGCGACGTCGCCGGCGGTGAACACGTCGGCGGGGGCGCCCGGCTGGCCGGAGAGCGCGTACAGCACCGGCAGCGCGGGCGGATGCGCGGTGAGCGCGATCGGCGGGAGGTAGACGACCGCCTCGCGCGCCGGGAAGCGCGACTCGGTGGCCGGGATGCGGACCTTCCCGACCTCGCCCTTGGCGGGAACCGCGGGCGGGTCGCCGGCCGGGTCGGCGACGGTCGCCTTCCAGTCGGTGCCGGCGACGACCTCGCCGCGCTCGGCGTGCAGGTCGAGCGCCTTGTACGGGATGACTCCGAGCGCGTCGTTCAGGTTGCGGTAGGCGCCGAAGTCGGCGTTGATGCCGCAGAACGCCGCCGCGACGAAGACGGGGATGCTGATCACGGCGATGACCTTGCGCCACCAGCGGGAGCGGAACAGGTTCGCGATGGCGAGGCTCACACCGCCGAACCCGAGCGCCGTCCACAGGGTCGTCACCGGGGTGAGCGCCACACCGAACACGTCGAGCACATCGGTGAACAGCCACACCACGAACCATCCCGCCAGGCCGCCCAGGAGTGCGGCGGTGAGCCCGGCGAGTGTGCGCTTCCAGGTGGGGCGGATGAGCAGGTACAGCGCGAGAGCGGCGGCGAGGACATCGAGCGCGATGAGGAACGGCGGTTTGTCGATCCTCAGGGTCAGGAGCCAGTTCAGGGGACGTTCCTCTTCTGTGCGGGCGATGCGGCGTCACGGTCGGTGCACGCGGCGGGCGGGACGCTCCATTATTCAGCGCCCAGTTCATCGATAGCTGAGGCTCTGTGAGAGTTCAGCCAACCTTCAGGGCGTGTCACTCGACGACGAGCGCCTGCACCGGCGACACGCGCGTGGCCCGGCGGGTCGGTGCGAGTGCGGCGAGGACGGCCAGTGCTGCGGCCGCGAGGATGATCGCGCCGAGGAACGGCCACGGCAGCACAGGGACGAGCAGCCCTCCGCCGGGGATCATCCCGAGCAGCGCCTGGGCGCCGATCCAGCCGTACACGGTGCCGAGAACGAGGCCCGTGGCCACCGAGGCCACGGTCAGCTGGGCGCTCTCGGCGAGGATCATCCGGCGCACCTGTGCCGCGCTGAAACCGAGCGCGCGGAGCAGCCCGAGTTCACGGGCCCGCTGCAGCACGCTCAGCGACAGGCTGTTGACGACCCCGCAGGCCGCGATGACCGCCGAGAAGCCGACCAGCACCGTGAAGACGGCGAGGACGCCGCCGATCACGCTCTCGGCGCCCTCGTACATCCCCGGCTCCTTCGCGGCGGCCGACCGGATCAGCTGAAGCCACGTGGAGGCGGCCACGACGAACATGGTGATGAGGGTCACGCCGATGACGAGGCCGATCGCGGTGCGGGAGCTGCGCTCGGGGTTGCGGACGGCGTTCGCCGCCGCGAGCCGTCCGGCGGCGCCGCGGCCGAGCAGCAGTCCCACGCCGCGCAGCACCGCCGGCAGGAAGAAGGGCGCGGCCAGCACGATCCCCGTGAAGGAGAGGATGCCCCCGGGCAGCGCCACGAGCACGCCGTACGACGACAGGTCGGCGAGCGGTCCGCCGACGCGGACGAGGACGCCCAGGCCGAGCAGCAGCCCGAGCGCGAGGAGCGCGGCGCCGGCGAAGACGAGCAGGAGGGAGACCACCAGCCGGCCGCGGCTGCGCACGACGCGCGACGGTCGTTCCTCGGCGGCGCCCAGCGCCTGCACCGGGGTGACCGCGAGGACACGTCGGCTGCCGATCCACGACGCCAGCCACGTGGTCAGGGCGACCACCACGGCGGGGCCGAGCATGGTGGCGCTGAGGACCGGGTAGAGCGCGTCCGGCAGGATGCCGACGGCGACGAGCGCCCGCACCGCGACCAGGGAGAGGACGGCTGCCGCCGCTCCCCCGATCACCGCTCCGATCACCCCGACCGCGAGTCCCTCCGACGCGACCGACCGGCGCTGAGTGCGGGCGCTGGAGCCGATGAGGCGCAGCAGCGCGATGGTCCGCGTCCGGCCGGCGATCACGGTGGCGAAGGTGTTGGTGGTCACAATGGCGCCGACGTAGACGGCAACCACGAAGAAGAGGCCGGCAACGATCGCCAAGGCGATCTGGACGCTGCCGTGCTCGCCCATCCTCGACGCCCCGATGTAGGCGCCGAGCACGTTGACGCCGCCCACGAGGGCGACGCCGAACGCCGAGCTCAGCGCAGCGACGAGGATGCCCGCCCGGTGATCGCGGGCGTTCGCGCGGAACGCGGAGAACGGGCGGCTCACGCGCGCGCCTCCATCCCGAGCATGAAGGACGAGATCTCCTCGGGCGTCGACTGCGGACGCTCGGCGACCACCCGGCCGTCCGCCAGGAAGACGATGTGGTCCGCGTAGCTCGCGGCGATCGGGTCGTGGGTGACCATGGCGATGCTCTGGCCGAAGGTGCGTGCCGCATCCTGGAGCACGCCCAGGACCTCGCGCCCGGTTCGCGAGTCGAGGTTGCCGGTCGGCTCGTCGGCGAACACCAGGTCGGGCCTGGTGGCGAGCGCGCGGACGATGGCCGCACGCTGCTGCTGGCCTCCGGACAGTTCGTGCGGACGGTGGGTGAGCCGGTCGCGCAGGCCGAGCGTGTCGACCAGGTGGTCGATCCACTCGTTCTGGACGCGGGTCGGGCGACGCCCGTCGAGCTCGAACGGGAGCAGGATGTTGCCCCGCACGTCGAGGGTCGGGACGAGGTTGAACGATTGGAAGACGAAGCCGACCCGGCGGCGGCGCAGCAGTGTGAGCTCCGCGTCCCCGAGGCGCGTGATCTCGGTGTCGCCCAGGAAGACGCGCCCGCTGGTGACGGAATCGAGCCCCGCCATGACGTGCATCAGCGTCGACTTGCCGGAGCCGCTCGGCCCCATGATCGCGGTGAACCGGCCGGCAGGGATGCCGACAGTGACGCCGTCGAGGGCGTTGACGCGTCCCGCGCCCGTGCCGTAGGTCTTCGTGGCCGCTTCGACGCGCGCCACCGTTTCGGTGAGAGTCAGCTCCATGTCTTCGACGCTACGGAGGCGGGGACGCGGCCGGATCGGGCGACGGGCCGATTCTGTGTCCTTCCTGAGGATGACGTGCGGTGCCCGTGGATCGCCAGGGTCGCCACTGCGGGGCGCCGGTGAGGAGCAGCGAGGCCGGGGTCAGATGCACGAGCAGCGCGAGAACCCACGGCACCGACAGGGCGGTGGCGAATACGAGCGCGGACGGTTCGGCGCCGCTGACACGCCACGCCTGGATGACGACCGCGTGGGTGAGGACGACCAGCAGCGACGGCACCGCCAGCCTCGACACCGCCCGGCTGATACGCCCGCCCACCCGCGCGAACACCCGCTCGGCCACCAGCACCAGCCCGGCGCAGATCGCGAGGGAGACGGCCACGGTCACCACGGGCATCCCCGTGTCCGCCTTCTTGAGGTCGACCGGAGAGACCAGCCTCGTCGCGACCACGGCGAGCCCGATGACCGCGAGGAGCACGCCCGTGCCCGTCGGGTACGGGATGCGATCCCGACAGTGCGCCAACAGCCGGCCGCCCAGAACGAACACGAGGCACGCCACGGCGGTGCCGGCCGACAGGGGCACCTCCTGCAACGGGAGCCTGAACACCCACAGCGAGACGAGTGCTGCAACCGGCACGGACCATTGCAGCCACAGGGGAAGGCGCTCGACCACCCGGGTGAGCACGGCGGCCACGAACAGGGCGGTGACGAACCAGAACGCCGCGAACTGCCCGCCCAGCGCGGTTCCGCCCCAGACGGCGCTCGCGACCGGGAACGACACCTGACCGCGCAGGAGCAGGTCGCCGACCAGCGGGGACATCACGATCACCAGCCACGCGACGTACGGCATCAGCAGACTTCGTGCACGCCGCCGCACCTCGTCGAGGAGGCCGCGGCCCGCCCGCCACAAATACCCTGTCAAAACGAAGAACAGGGGCACGTGCCAAGCGAACAGGACGTCGCGCAGCGGATCCGCGCCGAAGACGTGCGTGTAGACGACGGCCGTCACGCCGAGGACCCGCAGGGCGTCTACCCCGCTGACCGGGGTCCGGCCATCCGCCGCTCCGTCCGTCGCGCGAGCCCGCGCGTGCGAGCCGCGCCGACGACGAGCCGGGTGACCCGTCACTGGTACAGACGGAGGGAGGGTCGGGTTCGTGATCCCGACCGGCGGGCTATGAAAGTGTTGCGCGCTATTCGGCCGCGGTGAGCCCGTGCTCGAAGGCGTAGACGACCATCTGCACGCGGTCGCGCAGGCCGAGCTTCGCCAGAATGCGCGAGATATGCGTCTTGACGGTCGCCTCGCTGAGGAACTCGGATCCCGCGATCTCGGCGTTGCTCAGGCCGCGCGCGGCGAGCACGAAGATCTCGCGCTCGCGCGAGGTGAGCGACTCGAACTCGGGCGGGGTCTGCCGCACGGGCTGCGCCGCGGAGAAGTACTCGAACAGCTCCCGTGTGGCGCCCGCCGCGATGACCGCGCTGCCCGCGTGGACCGTGCGGATCGCGGCGAGCAGGAACTCCGGTTCCGCGTCCTTGAGCACGAACCCGCTGGCCCCGCCCCGGATGGCGCGGGCGGCGGCCTCGTCGAGGTCGAACGTCGTCAGCACCACGATTCGGGGCGGCGTGCGCCCGGCGCGCTCGGCGTCGGCGATGATCGCGCTCGTCGCGGCGATGCCGTCCATGACCGGCATCCGGATGTCCATCAGCACGACGTCGGGTCTGGTCTCGGCGGCGACCCGGACGCCCTCCTGCCCATTGCCCGCCTCGCCGGCGAACTCGAGGTCGTCCTGCGAGCCGAGCAGCATCCGCACGCCGGCTCGGAAAAGCGGCTGGTCGTCGACGAGCAGCACCCGGATGCGATCACCCGTCTGGACGGCGGCCCCGCTCACGCCGCCGCTCCCACAGGAGCGCCCGGCAGGAACGCGGAGACGACGAACTCCCCATCGACCGGGCCCGCGCTCAACGAGCCGCCCGCGAGGGACGCGCGCTCGCGCATTCCGGGCATGCCGTGGCCGATGCGCGGCACCGCACCGGTGCCGACGGGCCCGGTGGACGTGGACTCGATGGGACTTCTCATGGTGTTCCTCACGGTGATGACGAGGCCGGGCGGACGGCCGCCCGGTCCGGGGCCGCCGGTGGCGGGCTCCTCGACGAGAACGACGCTCGCCGGACGGCTGGTGTCGCCGTGCCGGAGGGCGTTGGTCAGCGCCTCCTGGACGATGCGGTAGGCGGCGAGCTGCTGGGCGGAGCCGAGTCGATCGACGGCGCCGGTGCGTTCGAGCCGGACGTCGAGCCCGGCCGAGCGGATGTGCTCGACGGTCTGATCGAGGTCGGCCAGGGACGGCTGCGGGCCGTCGTGGGCGACGTGCGCCGGACCGTCGGGCAGACCGGCGCCGGTGGGGCCGGAGGCGCGCAGCTCGGCGAGCAGCACGCGCACATCCCCGAGCGCCGAGCGGGCGGTGGAGGCGATGGTCGCCAGGGCCTCGTCCACCGCATCGGGATCGGACTGCCGCGCGTACCGTGCGCCGTCCGCCTGCGCGATGACGACAGCCAGCGAGTGCGCGACGACGTCGTGCATGTCGCGGGCGATCCGCGTGCGCTCCTGCTCGACGACGACGTCCTCGACCGCCCGGTCGCGCACGAGCTCCGCCTCGTCGCGGGCGCGGCGTGCGGCGCGTGCGTTGCGCCAGGTGCGCACCAGCAGGCCGAGCACCCAGGACAGCCCCAAAACGGTGACACTCACCACGAAGAGGAACGCGAACTGCAGCGCGACGCTGGCGATCTGGCTGGAGAGCAGGTCGTAGTACCCCTGCGCCACCGCGGCCGTGACCGTCAGGTACAGCGCCGCCACGAACGCGCCGATGCCGGCCGAGATGAGTCCGGCGGCTCGCACCACGCGGTCGCCGTAGGCAGCGGTCGCGTAGAGCACGATGAGGACGCCCAGGTCGCTGACCAGGATGCTGTGCCCCGTCGTCATCTGCAGGACCGCGGCGAGCCACGCCAGGGAGAGCGCGACCGCCGGGGACATCCGCCGCAGCGCGACGGCCACGGCGAACACCGTGATCACGACGAACGCGGCGCGGTCCTGCTCCCCCACGACCAGGCAGAACACCTCGAAAAGGACGGCCCCCACGATGTCGACCGTGAGCTGGGTGCGCGTCAGCCGCCGCACCAGCTGGGCCCGGTCGGCGTCATCCTCCGCGGCCTCCGCTCCCCCGCTGGACGCCAGCCAGACGAGCACCGACGGCCCCTGCCCCCCGATGACCCCGCCGCCCGAGCCGCCCTGCGCCGCTCGCTGACGCGCCACGAGGAAGCCGAGCAGCCACGCCGCGACGAAGATGACCGCGAGCAGCAGGCTCATCAGCAGGAACCCGACGCCCTGGCTGGTGTAGTAGCCGCCGATCACCGGCCCGAACTGCGGGAACTTGAGGTCGCCGCGCACCGTGAACAGGTACGCCGTCGCCGGCGCGAGCAGGATCGCCGAGGCGAAGTCGAGCCAGCGCAGCACCCTCCCGCCGTGCGACGCGACCCCGACGAGCGCGACGACCACCGCGATGGCGGCGATGACCCGGAAGGCGCCAGGGAGCGAGGACTGCTCGGTCAGCTCCAGCAGCACCGCCACCCAGACCAGCCCGAGGGAGACACCGGGCAGCGTCCGGGACAGCGCCACCGCAGCGCAGTAGAACACCAGCGCCAGCGCGGCCGCCATGTCGAACGGCAGCCCCGTGACGAACCACGCCCCGAACAGCACGACGGCCAGCGCGGGCTCGAGCACCCAGCGGTGCGGCGCGAGCGCGCTCAGGAGCCGGCGGCGGGAGGACATGCTTCTACCGTACGGTCCCGCCAGCGCGGCCGCGGCGACTATCCGCAGGAATCATCCTCGGGATGTAGCCGGGCCCTGCCTGTGGAGGACGCCGGGGCTAGAACCCGAGCCGCCCCAGCTGCTTCGGGTCGCGCTGCCAGTCCTTCGCGACCTTCACGCGGATCGACAGGAACACGTGCCGCCCGAGCAGCTCCTCGATCGGCTTCCGTGCCGCCGCGCCGACGTCGCGGATGCGGCTGCCGCCCTTGCCGATCACGATCGCCTTCTGGCTGTCGCGCTCGACGAAGAGGTTCGCGTAGATGTCGACGAGGTCCTTGTCGTCGCGCTCCACCATGTCGTCGATGGTGACCGCGAGCGAGTGCGGCAACTCGTCCTCGACGCCCTCCAGCACCGCCTCGCGGATGAGCTCCGCGATCCGGTCCTCGAGGCCCTCGTCGGTGGTCGCCTCCTCCGGATACAGCGGAGCGGGCGACTCCGGCAGCAGCTTCATCAACTCGGTCGTCAGCGTGTCGAGCTGGATGGCGCTCGCCGCCGACACCGGGACGATGGCCTCCCACTCCCGCAGGGCCGACACGGCGAGCAGCTGCTCGGCGACCTGCGCCTTGCCCGCCGCATCCACCTTGGTGACGATCGCGATCTTCTTGGCGCGCGGGTAGTCGTCGAGCTGCTCGTTGATGAAGCGGTCGCCGGGGCCGATCTTCTCGTCTGCGGGCACGCAGAAGCCGATCACATCCACGTCGCCGAGGGTCGACTGCACGAGGGTGTTGAGCCGCTCCCCGAGCAAGGTGCGCGGACGGTGGATGCCCGGGGTGTCGACCAGGATGAGCTGGCCGTCCGGGCGGTGCATGATGCCGCGGATCGCGCGGCGCGTCGTCTGCGGCTTCGAGCTCGTGATGGCGACCTTCTCGCCGACGAGGGCGTTGGTCAGCGTCGACTTGCCCACGTTGGGGCGGCCGACGAAAGAGACGAATCCGGCGTGGTACTCGGTCACGAGCGGCTCTCCTGGGTGGTGTGGCGGTCGGAGCGGTGCTTGTCGGGGCGATCCTGGTCCGCGGGCATGGGGACATCGTCGCCGTGGGGCTCGGGCAACAGGGCGACATCCCGCTCGACCAGCACCGAGGCGACGTGCTTGTGCCGGCCCTCGATGCGGTCGACCGTGAAGCGGAGGCCGTGCACGGTGACGGTCGAGCCGACCTCCGGCAGCCGGCCCAGCGCCTTGGTGACGAGGCCGCCGACGCTGTCGACGTCCTCATCCTCGATCTCGAGGTCGAACAGCTCGCCCAGGTCGTCGATCGGCAGGCGCGTGGCGATGCGGTAGCGGCCCTCGCCCAGCGGCTGGATGAGCGCGACCTCGTGGTCGTACTCGTCCGAGATGTCGCCGACCAGCTCCTCGATGAGGTCCTCCAGCGTGACGAGGCCCGCGATGCCGCCGTACTCGTCCACCACCATCGCGAGGTGGTTGGACTCGCGCTGCATCTGGGCGAGGAGGGCGTCGGCCTTCTGGGACTCCGGCACGAACAGCGCGGGGCGCGCGAGGTCGCGCACGGTCAGCTCGTCGGCGCCCAGGGGACGCTCGAAGCTGAGCTTGGCCGCATCCCTCAGGTACAGGATGCCGACCACCTCGTCCGGGTCGCCGCCGTCGATCACCGGCATGCGCGAGACGCCGGTCGAGAAGAACAGGCCCATCGCGGTGCCGAGCGTCGCGGTGGAGTCGACCGTGATCATGTCGGTGCGCGGGATCATGACCTCGCGCACGACCGTTTCGTTGAACTCGAAGATCGAGTGGATGAGCTCGCGGTCGTCCTCCTCGAGCACATCGAACTCGGTCGCCTCGTCGACGATCGAGAGCAGCTGCTCCTCGCTCGTGACCGGCGCCGATCGGGCGCGGGACGGCGTGACCTTGTTGCCAAGCGCGACCAGGCCGCCCGGGATGGGTCCGAGGACGATGCGGATGAAGTGCACGAGCGGCGCGGCCAGTCGCAGCAGGAGGGTCGAGTTGGCACGGCCGACGCTGCGCGGGCTGACCCCCACCAGCACGAACGACACCGCGGTCATGATGATGGCGGCGAGGATCAGGGAGATCCACCACTGCTCGAAGATCTGCTCGAACGCGAGCGTCACCAGCACGGCGGCGGTCGTCTCGGCCAGGAGTCGCGTGAAGTTGATCGCGTTGAGGTACGCGCCGGGGTCCTCCGAGATCGCCTGAAGGGACCTCTTCGCTCGGGAAGTCGTCGCCAGATCGGCGATATCCCCGCGGGATCGGACGGCCAGCGCGGCGTCGACCGCCGCCATGAGGCCGCCGAACGCGACCAGCAGGAACGCGGCGATGAAGAAAAGCGCCTGCAGCATCCCGGCTCCTACCGCTGTCGGTCGTAGCGGCCGAAGCCGACCAGGATGTCGCGCTGGATCGCGAACATCTCGCGCTCCTCCGCCGGCTCGGCGTGATCGAAGCCGAGGAGGTGGAGGATGCCGTGCGTCGTCAGCAGCAGCAGCTCGTCTTGCAGGCTGTGACCGGCAGTCTCCGCCTGCACCTGCGCGACCTGCGGGCAGAGCACCACGTCGCCGAGGAGGCCGGCCGGGGACGGCTCCTCCTCGGTGCCCGGGCGCAGCTCGTCCATCGGGAAGCTGAGGACGTCGGTCGGGCCGGGCTCGTCCATCCACTGCACGTGCAGCTGCTCCATGGCCGCCTCGTCGACGAGCACGATCGCGAGCTCGGCGTCGGGGTGGACGTGCAGGATGTCGAACGCGTACGCGGCGAGCCGCTGCAGGGCGGACTCGTCCACCTCGATGGTCGACTCGTTGTTGATCTCGATGCTCACGGCGGGCCTTATCGTCGCTTCGGCAGGTGGTCTCGCGGCGAGCCGGAGCGCCGCTCGGCACGGTTGGCGAACTCGGCCGCCTGCTCGCGCTCGAAGTGGCGAGCCTGCTGACGCGCGTCGTATTCGGTGTAGGCGTCGACGATGCGGCCGACGAGGCTGTGACGCACGACGTCTTCGCTGGTGAGGCGGGCGAAGTGGATGTCGTCGATGTCGTTCAGGACGCGAGTCACCAGACGCAGGCCGCTCGCCGCGTTGGGCAGGTCGATCTGCGTGATGTCGCCGGTGACGACCATCTTCGAGTTGAAGCCGAGACGCGTCAGGAACATCTTCATCTGCTCCGGCGTCGTGTTCTGCGCCTCGTCGAGGATGATGAACGAGTCGTTCAACGTGCGCCCGCGCATGTACGCGAGCGGGGCGACCTCGATGGTGCCGGCCGCGAGCAGCTTGGGCACGAGGTCCGGGTCGAGCATCTCGTTGAGCGCGTCGTACAGCGGGCGGAGGTACGGGTCGATCTTGTCGGTCAGCGTGCCCGGCAGGTAGCCCAGCCGCTCGCCGGCCTCGACCGCGGGCCGCGTCAGGATGATGCGGTTGACCTCTTTGCGCTGCAGCGCCTGCACGGCCTTCGCCATCGCGAGGTAGGTCTTGCCGGTACCGGCGGGGCCGATCCCGAACACGATCGTGTTGTGGTCGATGGCGTCGACGTACTGGCTCTGCCCGAGCGTCTTCGGACGGATGCTCTTACCGCGAGCGGTCAGGATGGCCTGTCCGAGCACGTCGGACGGGCTCAGGTTGAGGTCGGTGCCGAGCATCTTGGCCGAGCTGGTGACCTCGGCGGGAGAGAGGTCCTGGCCGTTGCGGACCATCTGCAGCAGCTCCTCCACGAGCCGCTGCGCCGCGGCGACCTGCGGCGCGTCGCCTGTGAGGGTGATCTCGTTGCCGCGCACGTGCACGTTCACCAGGGGGTACTGGCGCTCCAGCGTCGTGAGGAGGCGGTCCTGCGGGCCGAGGAGACGGACCATCTGAACGCCGTCGACGCTGAGACGCGCCTCGGCGCCGGACTCGGCCGGGGTCGGCTGGGTGGATTCAGAGCTGGGCAAGTGATCCTTCCTGGAGGTCGCCGCTGAGGACGTGCGCGTGGACGTGGAACACGGTCTGTCCCGCGCCCGCGCCGGTGTTGAAGATGAGGCGGAAGTCGCCGTCCGAGTGCTCGTCGGCCAGCTTCTGCGCGGTGGCGACGACCTCGGCCAGCAGGGCCGGGTCGCCGGCGGCGAGCTCCGTGACATCGCGGTACTGCTCGGTCTTGGGCACGACGAGGAGGTGCACCGGAGCCTTCGGTGCGATGTCGCGGAACGCGATCACACGCTCCGAGTCGTACACCACGTCGGCCGGGATCTCGCCCGCGATGATGCGCGAGAAGATCGAGCGCTCTTCGTCTGCCATGTCTCCATCCTATTCGCGCGGGGTGACATGCGGCCGGGCTGTCCGCTGTCGGCGTGACCAGTCGCTGCGATTCGTGACGAATGGTCGCCGTTCGTCACGAATGGCTGCCATTCGTGACGGATCAGGGAGGCTACCAGCGCCCGAGGGCGGCGTTCAGCACCGCGAGGGCCGCGGGGCCGGCAGTGGAGGTGCGCAGCACGGTGTCGCCGAGTCGCACGAGCTGCGCCCCGGCAGCCCGGAACGCGTCGAGCTCCTGCGGCGCGATCCCGCCCTCCGGGCCGACGACGAGCACGAGGTCTCGGCCGTCCGGCTCGACACCGGTGAGCGGCGCCTCCGCGTCCGGTTCGAGCACGAGCACCCGAGCCCCGGACGCCACGGCCGCGATCTGCTTCGTCGTCGCGAGCTCGGCCACCTCGGGCGTCCACGCGCGGATCGACTGCTTCGCCGCCTCCCGCACGATCGTCGCCCAGCGCTCGCGACCCTTCGCGACCTTGGCGCCCTCCCAGCGCGAAACGGACCGGGACGCTGACCACGGCACCACCGCGTCCACGCCCAGCTCGGTCGCCGCCTGGATGGCCAGCTCGTCCCGGTCGCCCTTGGCGAGCGCCTGCACGAGGGTGATCGCCGGCGTCGGACGCGGGACGCGCGACACCGACTCCACGTCGATCGTCAGCTCGGTGTTCGTCGACACCAGCACCTCGCCGGAGGCCACCAGGCCGCGGCCGTTGCCGATGAGCACCGACTCCCCGGGCCGCGTGCGGTTCACGGTCGCGGCGTGCTTCGCCTCCGCGCCGGTCAGCGACAGCCGGCCGCCGACCTCGACATCGGCGAGGTCTTCGCGCAGGTAGAGCGACGCCACGGCTACAGGTTGAGGAACCGGTCGCGGAGCTTGGCGAACAGCCCCTGCTGGAAGTGCGCCAGCGACGGCTGCGACCCCTTGTAGGTGGAGGCGAACTTCTTGATCAGCTCCTTCTCCTTGTGGTCGAGCTTGGTGGGCGTGACCACCTGGATGCCGACCCGCAGGTCGCCGCGGCCGCTGCCGCGCAGGTGCGTGATGCCGCGGTCTTTCACCGTGACGATGTCGGCGGACTGCGTGCCCGGCTTGAGCTCGAGGCGGATGTCGCCGTCGAGCGCCTTCACCGTCGCGGTCGTGCCGAGGATCGCGTCCGTCATCGACAGCTCCAGCGTGCAGAGCAGGTCGTCGCCGTCGCGGCTGAACACCTCGTGGTGCTTCACCTTGATCTCGAGGTAGAGGTCGCCGTTGGGACCGCCGGCGGGGCCGGCCTCTCCGCTGCCGGGCATCTGCAGGCGGAGGCCCGTGTCGACGCCGGCGGGGATGTCCACCGGCACCGTGCGGCGCGCTCGCACGCGGCCCTGGCCCTGGCAGGTGACGCACGGGGTGGCGATGACCGTGCCGTAGCCGCGGCAGGTGCCGCACGGGCTGGAGGTCATCACGTTGCCGAGCAGCGAGCGCACGGACCGCTGGATGCTGCCCGTGCCGTGGCAGATGTCGCAGGTGACCGGCTGCGTACCCGGCTGGCAGCAGGAGCCGTTGCAGGTCTCGCAGACCACGGCCGTGTCCACCTCGAGGTCGCGGTGCGTGCCGAAGACGACCTCGTCGAGGTCGACCTCGACGCGCAGCAGCGCATCCTGACCCCGCTCGCGGCGCGACCGCGGACCACGGCCACCGCCGCCTCCCCCGCCGAAGAACGTCTCGAAGATGTCGCTGAAGCCGGCGAAGTCGGCCCCGCCCGCTCCGCCGAACCCGCCGGAGCCGCCCAGGTCGTACTGCTGGCGCTGCTGCGGGTCGCTGAGCACGTCGTACGCGTGCGTCACCAGCTTGAACCGCTCCTGCGCCTCGGCGCTGGGGTTCACATCCGGGTGCAGTTCGCGCGCGAGGCGGCGGTACGCCTTCTTGATCTCGTCGGGACTGGCGTCGCGCTCGACGCCGAGGACTTCGTAGTGGTCGGCCACGTGGGCTGTTCCTTCTTCTTTCGTCGTGCTGTCATTCGGGCTTCCGGCGGCCTACTGGTCGCCGAGCAGCCGGGAGAGGTAGCGGGCGACGGCGCGGACGGCCGCCATGTTGCCCGAGTAGTCCATGCGGAGCGGACCGAGCAGGCCCACGCGGGCCACATCCGCTCCCGCCGCACTGTAACCGCTGGAGAGGATGGATGCTTCCGTGAGCCCGAAACCGGCGTTCTCACGGCCGATGCTGACGGCCACGCCGTGCTGATCCGTCGCCATCTCGTCGAAGAGCCGCAGGAGCACCACCTGCTCCTCGATCGCCTCCAGCACCGGGGTGATGCTGCCCGGGAAGTCGAGCTCGGTGCGGACCAGGTTGGCCGCGCCCGCCATCACCAGCTTCTCCTGCCGGTTGGCGGCGATCTGGTCGAGCAGGGCGCTCGCGACGGGTTCGACCAGCGCGCGAGTGCGGTCGGTGAGCGCGGAGGGGAGGTCGCGCATCCGGGCGGTCGCCTCGGTCAGCGTCAGGCCGGCCACGGCGCCGTTGATCGCGCCGCGGATCTCGGCCACATCCTCGTCGCTCAGCTCGGCGGGCAGTTCGATGACCCGCTGCTCCACCGCGCCCGAATCGGTGATCAGGACGCTGAGCAGCCGCCGCGGCGCGAGAGCGACCAGCTCGATGTGCCGGATGCGCGAGCGCGTCACCGAGGGGTACTGCACCAGCGCGACCTGGTTGGTCAGCTGCGAGAGCAGGCGCACGGTGCGCGAGAGCACTTCGTCGAAGTCGCCGGACGCGCCGAGGAACGTCTCGATGGCGGTGCGCTGCGCGGTCGACAGCGGCCGCACTTCGGCCAGGTGGTCGACGAACAGGCGGTAGCCCTTGTCGGTGGGGACACGACCGGACGAGGTGTGCGGAGCCGCGATCAGCTCCTCCTCCTCCAGCAGCGCCATGTCGTTGCGGATGGTCGCCGCCGACACGCCGAAGGAGTGCCGCTCCACGATGCTTTTCGAGCCGACGGGCTCGCGCGACGCCACGTAATCCTGAACGATGACGCGCAGCACTTCGAGACTGCGTTCCGAGACCATGCCCGCCTCCCGTCGACCCATTAGCACTCGTGGTTCTTGAGTGCCAATCCTACCGCGAGGAAACGCGGTCAGGATGATTGTCGGCTGTGACACGGCGGCAGTACCGTATGTGCACCGGTTCGACGCGCGTCGCAACCGATCATGAAAGGGCTACGCCGATGTCAGACCCGAACCAGCCCGCCGACCCCGCCGGCGGCGTCCCCCCGCAGCAGCCGTACGCCTCCGCCCCTGCCGCCCCGCTGGACGCCGCGCAGGACAAGCAGTGGGCCGCCTTCGCCCACCTGGGAGGCATTCTCTGGATCCTCCCCTCCCTCATCATCTACCTCGTGTTCAAGGACCGGGGACGTCTCACCAACCAGGAGGCCAAGGAAGCCCTGAACTGGCAGATCACCTGGATCCTCGCGTGGATCGCCTCGCAGATCATCGGGATCATCATCGGCAGCTTCACCTACGGGATCGGCTACCTGCTCTTCGGCCTGCTCATCCCGTGGGCGCTGTACATCCTCAACCTGGTGTTCTCGATCCTCGGCTTCGTGCGTGTGAACAGCGGCGGCACCTACCGCTACCCGGTGAACTTCCGCTTCATCAAGTAACCGACGCGTTCAGACTCTTCTCAGCCTGGGGCTTCACGCCCTAGGCTGAGGCCGACCATGTCCACCCTGTAAAACAAGGGAGAACAGCACCATGTCCGCGACACCTCCGCCGCCCCCGCCGCAGCAGCCTTATGGCGGCGCCTCGCAGCAGCTCAGCCCGGCCGACGAGAAGCTCTGGGCCACCCTCATCCAGATCGGCGGCATCCTGTTCAGCTGGATCCCCGCGCTGATCGGGTACCTGGTGCTGAAGGACCGCGGTCCGTTCGTCCGGGCGCACGCCGCAACGGCCCTGAACTTCCAGATCACGATCTTCATCGCCTACGTCGTCGGCGGCATCCTCTCGATCGTCGTCATCGGCATCTTCATCATCATCGCCGCGTGGATCCTGGACATCGTGTTCAGCATCATCGCCGCGATCAAGGCGAACCAGGGCGAGTACTACACGTACCCGATCGCGATCAAGTTCGTCAGCTAGCGACCCCGGCCGCTCAGGCGGCCTCGTCCGCGAGCAGCCGGCGCACCACCGCGTCGGCCAGGAGCCGCCCCCGCAGGGTCAGCACGATCGATCCGCGGAGGGCGGCTCTTCCGTCCACCAGGCCGTCGGCTATCAGGCCGGGCACCTCGTGGCGCCCCGCGTCGCCCAGCTCCGCGGTCGACACGCCCTCCCGGATGCGGCTGAGCAGCAGCACGCGCTCGACGTGCCGCGTCCCGGCGTCGAGCGTCTCCCGCCCGGCCGCCGGCGACTCCCCCGCCAGCACGCGCTGCGCGTAGGCGGCGGGGTGCTTCACGTTCCACCAACGGACGCCGCCGACGTGGCTGTGCGCGCCCGGACCGATCCCCCACCAGTCGTGACCCAGCCAGTAGGCGAGGTTGTGGCGGGAGCGATGGGTCTGATCCGTCGCCCAGTTGCTGACCTCGTACCAGTCGTACCCGGCGTCGGCCAGGCGCTGGTCGGCCAGCTCGTACATGTCGGCCTCAAGGTCGTCGTCCGGCTCCGGGACCTGCCCGGAGCGGATCTGACGCGCCAGCTTGGTGCCCGGCTCGACGATGAGCGCGTACGCCGACAGGTGGTCCGGCCGGCAGGCCAGCGCGGTGTCGAGGCTCTGCGACCAGTCGTCGAGGGACTCCCCAGGCGTTCCGTAGATCAGGTCGAGGCTCACCTGGAGGCCGGCCTCGCGCGCCCAGCCGACCACGAGCGGGATGCGCGCCGGGTCGTGCGTGCGCTCCAGCGTCTCCAGGACGTGCGGGACGGCGGACTGCATCCCGAACGACACCCGCGTGAAGCCGGCGTCGGCGAGGCGGCGCAGGTCGTCCGCATCCACCGAGTCGGGGTTCGCCTCGGTCGTCACCTCGGCGCCGTCGGCGAGTCCCCAGGCGTCGCGGACAGCGCCCAGCATGGCCGCGAGGTCGCCCGGCGGGAGCAGAGTCGGGGTGCCGCCGCCGAAGAACACCGTGGAGACGGAGCGCTGCGGGAGGCCGCTGTCGCGCAGCACGCCGGCCGCGAACTCGACCTCGCGCACCGCGTGACCCGCGTACTCCGACTGGGACACCCCGCGTAGCTCGGTCGCCGTGTACGTATTGAAGTCGCAGTAGCCGCAGCGCACACGGCAGAACGGGACGTGCAGGTACACGCCGAAGTCGCGGTCGCGCGCGTCGTGTGCCGCGGATGCGGGGAGCAGGCCGTCGGCCGGGGCCGGGTCGCCCAGGGGCAGGGTGCTCGGCATCAGGCGGAGCTCGCGGGGTGGAGCGCGCGAAGGTACTTCGCGGTGTAGTGGCGCTGCATGAACGACAGCACGGGGAAGCCGAGGCGGTAGAACGCGTTCGACGGCCGCGAGAGCGCGCGGAGGACAAACCACACCGTCCCGTCGTCGTGCCGCTCGACCAGGAACAGCTCCTCGCCGCTCTCGGGATGCCCGTGCAGCGTCCCGTAGGCGAAGCCGCGCCGGTGCGGCTCATCGATCACGTAGACGACGCGGATGGGCGCGGACACCTTGAACGGACCGAACGGGATCTTCAGCACGGCGGTCATCCCATTGCGGACGAACGGGGTGCCGTCGTCGGCGAAGACGTCCTCCTCGGGCCGGTTGGCGCGCATCCGCATCGGGGTGCCGTCGGGCCCGAACTCGACGCCCTCGTACTGCACGCCGGTGCCCTCGTTCACGTCGGTGACGAGGATGCCGCTGCCCTTCTGCACTCCCCAGGCCATGAGCGCGGTCGCCGCGGCGTCGAAACGCTCGTCGCCGCTGCCCAGCCGGATGCTGCGCTCCAGCGGCTTGTAGCCCTTCGGCGGGTAGTACAGCAGATCCGCCGCCTGGGTGGCGCCGACCGCCCCGTACGTGACGGGTTGGTCGGTGAAGCTGGAGCGCCGCATGGCATCCATCTTCCGCCATCCGGCGCAGGTTCGCGAAACGGGGGTCTGGAGGTGGGGAGGTCGCCGTGCTGTAGTGGACGGGACTCGCAGTGAAGGGAGCACCCATGGGCAGGATCGTGCTGCAGGCGTTCATCACGCTCGACGGCGTGGTGCAGGGCGGCGGCGGACCGGAGGAGGACCCCTCGGGCGACTTCCCCTACGGCGGCTGGGCCCTGGCCTGGGACGCTGAGCACGACCACGACTCCGACGACTCGCTCGTGCTCGACTGGGAGAGCCGGACAGAGGCGCTGCTGCTCGGCCGCACGACCTACGACATCTGGGCGCGCTCGTGGGGCGTGTGGGAGGAGGACGCGCCGGGGCTGGAGGGCGAGCTGACCCGGCGCTACAACCGCATACCGAAGTACGTGGTGTCCCGCACCGTGACCGAGCTGGGTTGGCAGAACTCCTTCCTGCTCGGCCCGGACGTCGCCGATGAGGTCGCCCGGCTGCGCGACGAGATCGACGGCGAGATCCGCATCTGGGGCAGCACCGAGCTCGTGCGGACGCTCGCCGCGGCCGACCTCATCGACGAGTACCGGCTGATGGTCTACCCGCTGGTGCTCGGGACGGGGAAGAAGCTGTTCCCGGACGGCTTCCCGTACCAGCGGCTGACGCTGGAGTCGACCAGACCGCTGGCGTCGGGCGTGCTGGTCAACGTGTACCGGCGAGGGTGACCGCTACTCCTTGTGACCCTCGCGATTCGCCGAAAGTCGCGGACGCGCGACGATCTGCGTGACTCCAAGCAGCTCGATTCCCAGAAGCTTTCCGTGGCTGTCGACATCGAGGATGACGGAGAACGGGCCCAACTCCTCATCCTCGACGAGGATCTGACGGGCGGCCTCGCCAGGAGCGATGCGATCGAAGGAGATGTAGCCGGCGTCGGCCTGCGGGTCGTACGTCGTGTCGACGATGATCGAATCCATGGTTCGACACTAGCCAGTGCCGCGCAGACCGCTACTTCTTGTCTTTCTTCTCCGTGTCGCCGGAGAGCGCGGCGATGAAGGCCTCCTGGGGGACCTCGACGCGGCCGACCATCTTCATGCGCTTCTTGCCCTCCTTCTGCTTCTCGAGGAGCTTGCGCTTGCGGGTGATGTCGCCGCCGTAGCACTTGGCCAGGACGTCCTTGCGCATCGCGCGGATGTTCTCGCGCGCGATGATCCGGGCGCCGATCGCGGCCTGGATGGGGACCTCGAACTGCTGGCGCGGGATGAGCTCGCGCAGGCGAGAGGCCATCATCGTGCCGTACGCGTAGGCCTTGTCGCGGTGGACGATTGCGCTGAACGCGTCCACCGTCTCGCCCTGAAGGAGGATGTCGACCTTGACGAGGTCGGACTCCTGCTCGCCATACGGCTCGTAGTCGAGGGAGGCGTAGCCGGCCGTCTTGGACTTGAGCTGGTCGAAGAAGTCGAAGACGATCTCGCCGAGCGGCATCGTGTAACGGATCTCGACGCGGTCCTCGCCGAGGTACTCCATGCCGAGGAGGGAGCCGCGACGGCTCTGGCAGAGCTCCATGATGACGCCGACGTAGTCCTTCGGCGCGAGGATGGCCGCCTTCACGATCGGCTCCTCCACCTTGTCGATCTTGCCGCCGGGGAACTCGCTCGGGTTGGTGACCGTGACGGTCTTCTTATCCTCCGTCGTCACCTCGTAGATCACGCTCGGGGCGGTGGTGATGAGGTCGAGGCCGAACTCGCGCGACAGGCGCTCGGTGATGATCTCCAGGTGGAGCAGCCCGAGGAAGCCGCAGCGGAAGCCGAAACCGAGCGCCACCGACGTCTCGGGCTCGTAGACGAGCGCCGCGTCGGAGAGCTTCAGCTTGTCGAGCGCCTCGCGCAGCTCCGGGTAGTCACTGCCGTCGATCGGGTAGAGGCCGGAGAACACCATCGGCTTCGGCTCGGTGTAGCCGGGCAGCGCCTCGGTGGCGGGCTTCGCAGCGGAGGTGATCGTGTCACCGACCTTCGACTGGCGGACGTCCTTCACGCCGGTGATCAGGTAGCCGACCTCGCCGACGCCGAGGCCCTTCGACGGGGTCGGCTCAGGCGAGGATACGCCGATCTCGAGGATCTCGTGCGTCGCCCGCGTCGACATCATCTGGATGCGCTCACGCGGCTGCAGCTTGCCGTCGACCATGCGGACGTACGTGACGACACCGCGGTAGCTGTCGTAGACGGAGTCGAAGATCATCGCGCGGGCGGGGGCATCGGCCACGCCGACCGGCGCGGGGATCTCGGCGACCACGCGGTCGAGCAGCGCCTCGACGCCCATGCCGGTCTTGCCCGAGACGCGCAGGACGTCGTCCGGCTTGCCGCCGATGAGGCTGGCGAGCTCTTCCGCGTACTTGTCGGGGTCGGCCGCGGGGAGATCGATCTTGTTGAGCACCGGGATGATCGTCAGGTCGTTCTCAAGCGCGAGGTACAGGTTCGCGAGGGTCTGCGCCTCGATGCCCTGGGCCGCGTCCACGAGGAGGATGGCGCCCTCGCACGCGGCGAGCGACCGGGACACCTCGTAGGTGAAGTCGACGTGCCCGGGGGTGTCGATCATGTTGAGGGCGAACGTGTCGCCGTCGACCGACCAGGGCATGCGGACCGCCTGGCTCTTGATGGTGATGCCGCGCTCGCGCTCGATGTCCATGCGGTCGAGGTACTGCGCACGCATGTCGCGGTCGGAGACCACGCCGGTGATCTGCAGCATGCGGTCGGCCAGCGTCGACTTGCCGTGGTCGATGTGCGCGATGATGCAGAAGTTGCGCAGGGAGGCCGGGTCGGTCGCGGCGGGCTCGAGGGCCTGAAGAGCTCGTGGTGACATCGTCCGGCCATTCTCCCATGAACCCCCGGCCCGCGAACGCACGGCCCGGGCGCGCGCTCAGGCGAAGCGCTCCGCGCGCTCCACGACCTGCCCCTGGCCGTCCTCGAAGCGGTAGACCTCTGCGCCCTGGATGAAGACGCGCTCCGCACGCGAGTTGACGTCGAGCGGGTCGCCCGACCAGACCACGACGTCGCCGTCGAGACCCGGGGTCAGCGAGCCGACCCGGTCATCGAGGCGCAGGAACGCCGCCGGGTTGACGGTCAGCGCCTCCAGCGCGGTCTCGCGCGGGAGCCCGTCTTTCACCGCGAGGGCGGCCTGGTAGATGAGGAAGTTGATCGGCACCACCGGGTGGTCGGTCGTGATCGCGACCCGCACGCCCGCCTTCGCGAGCACAGCGAGATTGGCGATGGCCCGGTCGCGCAGCTCGACCTTCGACCGCGAGGTGAACATCGGCCCGAAGATGACCGGGATGTCGCGTTCGGCCAGCACGTCGGCGATCTTGTGAGCCTCGGTGCCGTGGTTCACGACGAGGCGGTACCCGAACTCGTCGGCCAGCCGCAGGGCGGTCGCGATGTCGTCGTGGCGGTGCGTGTGCTGGTCCCAGGCCAGCTCGCCGTCGAGGACGCGCACCAGCGTCTCCTTGGAGAGGTCGCGGTCGAACGGCTTGCCCTCGGCCGCAGCGCTGTCGCGCACCGCTCGGTAGTTCTGCGCCGCGACGAACGCCTCCCGGATGATCATCGCGACGCCCAGGCGCGTGCTCGGCGTCTGGTTCTTGCCGCCGTAGACCCGCTTCGGGTTCTCGCCGAGCGCGGACTTCACGCTCACGGCCTCGTGGATGACCTGCTCGTCGATGATGCGGCCGCCCCACGTCTTGATGGCGACCGTCTGGCCGCCGATCGGGTTGCCGGACCCGGGCTTGACCACCACCGAGGTGACACCTCCCGAGAGAGCGTCGCGGAAGCCCTCGTCGTCGATGTTGATGGCGTCGATCGCCCGCACCGCAGCGGTGTTCGGCGTCGTCATCTCGTTCGTGTCGTCGCCTGCGGGGCCGTTCGCCTCCTCGTGGATGCCGACGTGGCCGTGCGACTCGATGAATCCCGGGAGCACCCACTTGCCGGCTGCATCCGCGACCTCCACGCCGCCGGGCACCGTGACCTCGTCGGCCGTGCCGACCGCCTCGATGACGCCGTCCCTGACCAGGACGACGCCGTTCTCGATGGGCTCGTGCGAGACCGGGACGACATAACCGTTGACGATGGCGATGGTGGAAGAAGTCATGGATCGAGCCTACGCGCGGCGCGAGCCGCATCCACCGACGGAGGCGAATCTGGGGAATGCGGGCTCTCCACAGACGTTGTGGACAGCTATGACCATCCTTCTGACCGGCGCGACCGGCTTCATCGGCTCCTCCGTCCTCCCCCGCCTTCTCGACGAAGGCCATCCCGTCATCACACTCGTGCGCGACGCCGAGAAGGCCGCAGCGGTCAAAGCCGCCGGCGCCACCGCGCTGATCGGAGACGCAATGGACGCGGCCCTCGTCGAGCGGGCTGCGCGCGAGAGCGACGGCGTCATCCACCTGGCATCGTCGAAGGACGTGGACGCGGTGCTCGTGCCGGCGGTCCTGGCGGGATTGGCCGGATCGGGCAAGCCGTTCGTCCACACCGGCGGCGTCTGGACCTACGGCTCCAACGACGACATCGTCGAGGACTCCCCCGTCGCACCGCCGGCGCTCACCGCCTGGCGCGGAGATGCGGAGGCGGTCGTCCTCGAGGCGGACGGCGTGCGGGGCATCGTCGTCGTCCCCTCGATCGTGTACGGCCACGGCAAGGGCCTCGCCAACGTGATCGTGGACGCGCCGCGCGGGACCGGCGTTGAGGCCCTGCGGCTGATCGGCGACGGCTCGCAGCACTGGGCGACCGTGCACGTCGACGACCTCGCAGCGCTCTACGTGCTCGCGCTCGAGCAGGGCACGGCGGGTGCGACGTACATCGGCGCGGGCGGTCAGAACCCGACCGTGCGCGAGCTCGGCGAGGCCGCCGCACAGGCCGCGGGAGTCGCGGGGGGTGTGGTTGCGGAGTCCGTCGAGGAGTCGCGGTCGCGGCTCGGCGAACAGCTCGCGGACGCTCTGCTCCTCGACCAGCAGGCGCGCGGGACGAAGGCGCGGATCGACCTCGGCTGGGAGCCGAACGGCCCGTCGCTGCTGGAGGAGCTGCTCGTCGGCACGTACGCGCCCGCCCGCGTCTAGCGCATAGGCGTCGGGTTTTGGCGTGATGCGCAGGGCGCTGGTAGAGTTGTTTGTTGGCTTGCGTGTGGATGTGTCCGCACGAAACGCCGCAAGGCGCCCTCTCCGCTGAGCGGCACATCCCTAACTCACTCAGAAACGAAAGTGACCACTCGTGGCAAACATCAAGTCGCAGATCAAGCGCAACCGCACGAACAAGAAGGCGCAGGAGCGCAACAAGGCCGTCAAGAGCGAGCTCAAGACCGCCATCCGCGCCACCCGTGAGGCCGTCGTGGCGGGCGACAAGGAGAAGGCGACCGCGGCGCTGCGTCTCGCCGCCAAGAAGATCGACAAGGCGGCCAGCAAGGGCGTCATCCACAAGAACCAGGCGGCGAACCGCAAGTCTGCGATCGCCAAGCAGGTCGCCGCGCTCTAAGCGACGACCGACCGCGGGACCTGTCCCGCGCCGCTAGCGAGCCCCCGCTCAGGACCACGGTCCGGGCGGGGGCTCGCTGCATGTGCGGGAGGCGGTGAACGGCGGCGGGCGTTCTCAGTCGCGGCCGCGGGCGCTCACGATGCGGATCATGCGCTCGAGCGCGAACACCGGGTCACGGCCGCCGCCCTTGACGTTGGCGTCCGTCTCGGCGAGCAGCTCGATGCAGCGGCCGAGGCCGTCTTCCGTCCACCCCTGCAGGTCGCGGCGGGCGCGGTCGACCTGCCACGGCGCGAGGCCGAATTGCTGTGCCAGCTGGCCGGAGCCGCCGCGCGAGCCGGAGATCTTCGCCATCGTCCGGATCTTGCTGGCGAAAGCGGCCACCATCGGGACGGGATCTGCGCCGGAGGCGAGCGCGTGGCGCATCGTGACCAGCGCCTCGCCGTGCCGTCCGGCGATCGCGGCGTCGGCCACCTGGAAGGCGTTCGTCTCGACGCGGCCGCCGTAGTACTTGTCGACGGTCGCCTCGGTGATCTGCTCGGCGGAGTCGGACAGCAGCTGCTGACAGGCCGCCGCCAGTTCGGCGAGGTCGTCGGAGAAGGCCGAGGTGATCGCACGGAGCGCACCCGGAGTGACCTTGCGGCCGGCCGCGGCGAACTCGGCCTGGACGAAGTCGTACTTCTCGGCGTCCTTCTTGAGCTCGGCGCACACGATCTCGATGCCGCCGCCCGTGCCGGCGCGGATCGCGTCGAGCAGCTTCTTGCCGCGCACTCCCCCGCCATGACGGAGGGTGACGACCGTACCGTCGGCCGGCCCATTCAGGTAGTCGAGCATGTCGGCGAGGAACGCGTCGTTGCACTTCTCGACGGCCTCGACCCGGATGAGCCGCGGCTCGCCGAACAGGGAGGGGCTCGCGACGGTGAGGAGCTCGCCCGGCGCGTAGTCACCGGCGTGCAGATCGCTGATCTCGAGGCTCGGATCGTCGGCCTTGAGGGCATCGCGGAGCGTGCGGACCGCACGGTCGGCGAGGAAGCCCTCCGACCCGGTGACGAGCACGACCGGCGCCGAGCGCACCTGGTTCCATGGGAGCTGCGGAATGGCGCTGGCCGCCGCGCGCGCCTTGGTCGCTCCGCCTCTGCTGCCGCCTCGGGTCGCCACGTGTCTCCTCGCTGGTCTGCGGCCAGGGATAGTCCCGGCGCCGCCTTCCCAGGATACGGGCGACCACCGTCAGCGGAGGCAGCGGTGCGTTCGCTCCAGACTCGGAGACCCGACGAACCTGCGGAGACCAGGATCATCCCGCGTTCGTCCGTCCGGACCGGCATGGTGCCGGCGTCGGCGAGCATGCGGAGGGCCGATGCCGTCGGGTGACCGTAGCCGTTCCGCGCGCCGACGGAGACCAGGCCGACCCGGGCGCCGAGCGCACGGTAGAGCCGCGGGCTCTGGTCGGCGGAGCCGTGGTGGGCGACCTTCACCACGTCGACCTGGCGAACGGCGCGGGTGGCCAGGACTGCATCCTGAGCCTGCTCCCCCAGGTCGCCGAGGAAGAGCGAGCGGATGCCGCCGCCTTCGGCTTCGAGAGTGATGCTGCCGGCGTTGCCGATGCCGGCGTCGGGAGACACGGACGCGCTGGGAGCCGGCGGCCAGAGCAGGCGCCAGGTCGTCGAGCCCAGGCGTCCGGCCATCCCCGCGTACCCTCGTTCGACGGGAACCCGCGCCTCGGTCAGCACGCGGAGGGTGCGCTCGTCCGCGTCTCGCGCGGGCACCTGGGTGATCGCCCGCCGGACCCGCGACGCCACACCGGCGACTCCGCCCACATGGTCGGCGTCGAAGTGCGTCAGCACGAGCACCTCGATCGAGGAGATCCCGAGCCGATCGAGGCACGCGGCGGCGGGTTCGGGATGCCTCCCGACGTCGATCATCGCCACCGCGTCGCCCTCGCGCACCAGGACGCCGTCGCCCTGCCCGACATCGCAGGCGGCGATGCGCCAGTCACCGGGGATTGCCAGGGCACGGCCGACCGCTCCACCTCCGAGAACAGCGACATAGGCGACCGTCCCGGCGCACAGAGCGACCGCCGCCACGACTGCGAGCAGCCGTGGCGCGCCGCGCATCACCACCAGGACCACGGCGACCAGCACGGCCGCGCACAGCACGACGCCGACGACTCCGGGGACCCACGGCAGCGCACCGCCCGGCAGGCCGCTCGCGGCGGTGGCGACCTGTGCGATCCAGGCGGACGGGATCCACGCGAGGCGTACGAGGAGATCGCCCAGACCGGGTGCCCACGGCAGCACGGCGCAGGCGAGGCAGCCCAGCACGGTCGCCACCGGAGCGGCCGGCTCGGCGAGGAGATTAGCCGGGATGCCCCACAGCGGAAGGGACGGCGTCAGCTGGATGAGCACCGGCTGGCATGCGAGCTGCGCTGCGGTCGGCACGGCGATCGCGATGGCGAGCGACCGCGGCATCCAGCGGCTCAGCACCCTGCTGAGCGGCCCGGCGAGTACGAGCAGCCCCGCGGTGGCGAGGATCGACAATGCGAAGCCGTAGTCGCGGGCGAGCCAGGGGTCGTGCACCAGGAGCACCACGGCCGCGAGCGAGAGCGCGGGCACGCCGTCGGACGGACGACCCCGCGCAAGGGCGAGGAGCAGCACACCGGCCATCGCGGCCGCCCGGATGACGCTCGGTCCGGGGCCCACCAGCCCCACGAAGGCCGCCAGCGCGAGCGCGGCGAGCCCGATCCGGAGTCGCCGCCCTGCGCCCACGGCCCGCGCGACGAGGAAGACGAGGCCGATGACGAGCGCACAGTTCGCGCCGGAGACCGCGGTGAGATGGCTGAGCGAGGACGCCTTCATCGCGTCGCCGAGCTCGGGCGGCAGCGACGTCTCGTCTCCGATCGCGAGCCCGGGCAGGAGGGCACCGCCGTCGCCCGGCGTCCGGGAGGCGGATTCCGCGAACGCCGTGCGGACGGTTGCCGCCCACGCCAGCCATGGCGGGGGTTCCCGCTCGACAGCGGGCGGTTCACCGGCAACGGTGCGTACCGTGTAGGTGGTCGCTTCGCCGGGGTCGTTGTGGAGGATCGTTCCGTGAACGCGGACCACGGCGCCGTTGGCCAGGAGACGCGCATCACCCACTTGCGCGTCGAACTGCAGGATGACGGGCACGTTCGGCGACGAGTCGATGGTGGTGCCGCGGGCCGACCAGCGCGGCCCACTGCCGAGACCGCTCGAGATGCGCTGAGGTGTGCGTTCGATGCGCACGTGGAGGTCGACCGTGTCACGGTCGCGCGCGGCGGCGTCGAGGACGCTGCTCTCCCGGCCGGGGCTGTGCACCGCGACGACCGCAGCCCCGAGGGCCACTGCGGCGAGAACGGTCGCCGCCGCGGCGATGCGACCGCGACGCGGAACGACCGCCGCGAACCCGAGACACACCAGCGCCCCGGCACCCGCGGCAAGCGCGGCCCATGCAGCCGCGGACGGCCCACCGATGAGCACCGCGCAGGCGATCCACAGCCCGGTGGCGGGCAGCGCGAGGCGGAGGTCCGGCATCACACCGCCACCCGATCCTTGAGACCGTCGAACAGCTTCTGACCGATGCCGGAGACCTTCAGGAGGTCTGTCACCGCGGCGAAGCGGCCGTTCGCCTGTCGCCAGTCCAGGATGCGCTGGGCGAGCGCTGGCCCGATGCGCGGAAGCGTCTCGAGATCGGCCTGAGCCGCGGTGTTGAGGTTGACGATCCCGCCAGTGGCTCCCGCGCCTGCGGTCCCGCCGGCGGCTGTCGCCGGAGGCGGCGCTTCCCCAATGCGCAGAACCACGAGCTGCTCACCGTCGGCGACGGGGCGCGCGAGGTTGACGGCGGCGGGGTCCGCGTCCTCCGTCAGCCCACCGGCCGCCGCGACGGCGTCGAGCACGCGCGACCCGGCAGGGAGCGAGGCGATGCCCGGCTTCCGCACCGCCCCGGTGACGTGGACCAGCACCTTTCCGCCCGCATCCGAAGCGCCGGCAGACGGTGTGAAGGCTGAGCCGGTGGCCGTCGCTGCCGTCGGCACCGGGACCTCGCTCCCGCCTTGCGCCGCAGCCGACACGAGCACCCCGACGACCGCCACCAGGATGACCAGCACCACCGCGGCCCCCACCCCGATGCGCACGCGCCCCGGCCGACCGAGCGGCGCATCGTCACGAGACGATGCAGGCTCAGCGTCGGCGGGAGATTCGGCTCGGTGTCGCATCCCTCCACGCTAGAAACGCGTCGACCCCAGCACGCCGGACCGCGGAAATCTGTGGAGAGACGACGACGGCCGCGGCCTGTGCACAACCGCGCCTCAGACACCGCCCAGCAGGCTCACCATCCAGGCGATGGCGACGGCACCGCCGAGGATCAACAGGCATCCCCCGATTGACGCCAGGAACACGAACAGCCCACGAAGCGCGCGTCGGCCGCCGAGCGTGTCGGTATCGAAGGTCCTCGCCGAGATCTTGTCGAGGTTGGGCGCGACGATCGACACGTACGGTTCCTGCGGGTCCGCGGGCAGTCCGTAGGGGAGCGGCTCCCCGCCTTCGTCACCACGGCGCGGGCTCGCCGTCACCGGATGCGCTCCGCCTTGAACCGCCGCCGCTCGGCCTTCGCCGCCGCGAAGAAGCGGCGCGAGCTCGGCAGCCAGAGCAGAACGGCGGATGCGACCGAGGCGATCAGTCCCACGACGCCCCACGCCACCCCGAGACCATCGGGAGTCGCGAACAGCGAGGGAGCTGTCACTACGCCGAGAACCGCCGACGCGGCGACGACCACCCGCGCCCACCCACGACCGCGGAGGACGGATCGGGCGACGACCAGCCAGAGAACCGCGCCGAAAACCACGATCGCGAACGTGAAGATCACCGTGCCGATCACGCCCTCCGGCGTCAGCTGCATCCACCGGCCGTTGCGCTGGAACCAGCGGGCGTGCTGAGCGACATACGCCCCCCAGTCCGTCGTCACAGCGCGGATGACCTGCTGGACCACCCCGACCGCCAACGTCGCGAGGGTGATCCAGACGCTCAGTCGAACACTTCTGGGAGGCGACAGCCACGCTTCGAACCGCTGCCAGCGGGGCGCAGCGACGAGCGACCGGGTCAGCGCGTCGGATCGTGGCACGTTCGAATGCTACCGTCGCGCCGCGCCCGGCCGCCGATTCAGGTCAGAAGACCCGGATCAGCCGCGCGGCTTCGTCGCGATGTTCACCAGCCGCGGAGCGCGCACGATGACGTTCACAATCTCGCGGTCGCCCACCGACCGGATGACCGCCTCCGACTGCCGCGCCAACGACTCCAGGTCGTCGGACGCGATCTTCGGGGAGACCTCCAGACGGTCGCGCACCTTGCCGTCGACCTGGACGATCGCGGTCACCGACTCCTCGATCAGGAGGGTCGGGTCGGGCTTGCGCCACTGCGCCAGCGCCACCGACGGCTCGTAGCCCAGCTTCGCCCACATGTCCTCGGCGGTGTAGGGCGAGAACAGGTTCAGCGCCATGGCGACGACCTCGGCGGCCTCGCGGACGGCGGCATCGGCGGGGCCGGCTCCCGAGTCGATGGTCTTGCGGGTCGCGTTGACCAGCTCCATCAGGCGGGCGACGACGACGTTGAACTTGAACGACTCGACCAGGCCAGGAGCGTCGGCCAGGAAGCGGTGCGTGACCCGGCGCAGGGCCGCGTCCCCCGTCTTCCAGACAACGTCGGGGGCGCTCGTCACGTCGTCCGCGATGCGCCAGGCGCGCGCCAGGAACTTCGCCGAGCCGGACGGCGACACGTCGGCCCAGTCGATGTCGTCCTCCGGAGGTCCGGCGAACGCCATCGTCAGGCGCACCGCGTCCACACCGTGCTCGTCCAGCTGCTCGGACAGCTTCACCAGGTTGCCGCGCGACTTCGACATCGCGGAGCCGTCCATCAGCACCAGCCCTTGGTTCAGCAGCGCCGTGAACGGCTCCGTGAACGAGATGTAGCCCAGGTCGAACAGCACCTTGGTGATGAAGCGCGCGTACAGCAGGTGCAGGATGGCGTGCGTCACGCCGCCGACGTACTGGTCGACCGGCGCCCACTTCTCGGCGTCGCGCGGGTCGAACGCCTGCGTGTCGTCGTTCGGGTTCAGGAAGCGCAGGAAGTACCAGGAGCTGTCGACGAACGTGTCCATCGTGTCCGTGTCGCGCTTCGCCGGGCCGCCGCAGTTCGGGCAGGAGACGTTGACCCAGTCGGTCGCCGCACCCAGCGGGCTCGTGCCCTTCGGCTGCAGGTCCAGGCCCTCCGCCAGCGGCAGCAGCACGGGCAGGTCGGCCTCGGGCACCGGCACCTCGCCGCACTCCTCGCAATGGATGATCGGGATGGGCGTGCCCCAGTAGCGCTGACGCGAGATCAGCCAGTCGCGCAGACGGAAGTTCTTGGCCGGCGCGCCCAGGTGCGACGCCTGCAGCGCCTCGGTGACGCGACGGATCGCGTTCGACTTGCTCAGCCCGTCGAACGGCCCGGAGTTGATCGACCGGCCCTCGCCGGTCAGCGCGACGCCCGTCTCGGACGGGTTGGACAGCTCCACGTCGTCCGGCAGGATCGGCTCGCCGGTCTCGGGGTCCGTGTGGATGACCGGGATGGCGCCGGTCACCGGCTGCGTGGTGTCCACCACGACGCGCACCGGCAGGTCGAACGCGCGGGCGAAGTCCAGGTCGCGCTGGTCGTGCGCAGGCACGGCCATGATCGCGCCGTGACCGTAGTCGCTCAGCACGTAGTCGGCCGCCCAGATCGGCAGCTTCTCGCCGGTCAGCGGATTGATCGCGTGCCGCTCCAGGAAGACGCCGGTCTTCTCGCGCTCGGTGCTCAGACGGTCCATCTCGGTGGTGCCGCGGACGACGTCCAGGTAGTCGTCGAACCGCTTCTTGACCTCGGGACGCGCATCCTTCACCAGCTCGGCGGCCAGGTCGGAATCGGGGGCGACCACCATGAAGGTGACGCCGTACAGGGTGTCCGGGCGGGTGGTGTAGACCGTCACCGGCTCGTCGCGGCCCTCGATCTGGAAGGTGACGTCCGCACCGGTCGAGCGCCCGATCCAGTTGCGCTGCATCGAGATGACCTTGGACGGCCAGGCACCCTCCAGCTGGTTCAGGTCGTCCAGCAGGCGGTCCGCGTAGTCGGTGATGCGGAAGTACCACTGGGTCAGCTTCTTCTTGGTGACCAGGTTGTCGCAGCGCTCACAGCGGCCGTTGACGACCTGCTCGTTCGCCAGCACCGTCTGGTCGAAGGGACACCAGTTGACCTGGCTCGCCTTGCGATACGCCAGGCCCTTCTCGTACAGCTTCAGGAACAGCCACTGGTTCCAGCGGTAGTAGCCGGGGTCGCTCGTCTGCAGCACGCGGTCCCAGTCGAAGCTGGGCGCATAGCGGCGCATGCTCGCCTTCTGCTGGGCGATGTTGTCGTTGGTCCAGCCGGCCGGGTCCAGGCCGCGCTTGATCGCAGCGTTCTCCGCGGGCAGGCCGAAGGAGTCCCAGCCGATCGGGTGCAGCACGTTGAAGCCCTGCTGACGCCAGTAGCGGGCGATGACGTCACCCAGCGCGTACGCCTCGGCGTGGCCCATGTGCAGGTCGCCCGACGGGTACGGGAACATGTCGAGGATGTACTTGCGCGGTCGCTTGTCGGCGGGGTCGTCGGTCGCGAACGGGCGCAGCTCCTCCCACACCGGGAGCCACTTCTCCTGGATGGCCGCGAAGTCGTACTGCCCGCGCTCGGGCTGCGTCTGCTCGTCGTGCTGGTCTGACACGTGACTCTCAATCTCGGTTCCGTCGTGCCGCCGCCAGGATGCGGGACGGCACGGAAGAGGTCCGGGCGACAGGGCCCGGGTCTCCAGAGTACTAAACGTCGGACGCGTCCAGACCGTTCCCAGCGCGCTCCCGGTTCGCCTACGGCGTGATTCCGGCGGCCGCGAGTACCGCCGCGGCCTTCACGCGGACCTCCTCCAGCTCGTCCTCCGGCACCGACAGCGCGGTGATCCCGCCGCCCGCGCCGACGGTGGCGACGCCGTTCGAGAAGTGGATGCTGCGGATCACCATGGCGAGGTCGGCGCTGCCGTCGACGCCGAGGTAGCCGAAGCATCCCGCGAACGCGCCGCGTGGGGCGCCCTCCAGCCGGTTCAGAATGCGCATGGCGCTGAGCTTGGGCGCACCGGTCATCGACCCGGCCGGGAAGCACGCGGCCACCGCATCCACGGCTCCGAGGCCCGGGCGCAGCGTCCCCTCGACCGTGGAGACGAGCTGGTGGACCTGCGCGTAGCTCTCCACGGCGAGCAGATGGCTGACCTCGACCGAACCGGTCACGCAGACGCGCCCGAGGTCGTTGCGCATCAGGTCGACGATCATGACGTTCTCGGCGCGCTCCTTCTCGCTGGCCTCGAGCTCGGCGCGCAGCTCGACGTCGGCGACGACAGTCGCGCCGCGCGGGCGGGTGCCCTTGATGGGACGGGTGCGGACGCGCCGGCCGTCGACGCGGAGGAACTCCTCCGGCGAGGAGCTGACGAGCACGTCGCCGCCGATCCGGAGGAACCCCGCGTAGGGGGCGGGGCTCGCGCTGCGCAGGCGGAGGTGGACGGCGAGCGGGTCCGCGTCCGTGCGGCCTTGCACGCGGTTGGTGAGGCACAGCTGGTAGGCGTCCCCGGCGCGGATGGCGTCTTGGCAGGCGGCGATGAGCGCGAGGTAGGCGGCGGCGTCATGGCGCCAGGTCGCTGGAGCGGGATGGATGGGGTGGGCTACTTCGTAGACGGCTGCGGCGCCGGGGGCGGTGCGAAGGCGGGATGCGGTGGTGCGGACCCACGCGCGCGAGCCCGGCGCGTCGAGGGCGACCACGTCGACCGTGCGAGCGGAGTGGTCGAACGCGATCAGGCGGTCGACGAAGAGGAGGGCGGCGTCCGGGGCGTCGGAGGCGGCGATGGGTGCGCCGGCCGCGGTGGCGCCCGCCTCGTACCCGAGCCGGCCCCACCAGCCGAGCGGGTAGCCACCGGTCTCGGGATGCGGACGCTCCCGGAGGTCGTCGCGCAGCGCGTCCAGGATGCCGCCCGGCCGGGTCTCGCCGCCGAGCGTGACCGTACCGTTCGCGACGTCGGCCGTCGCCGTGACCGTCCCGGTGCCGATGAAGGAGCGCCCGGTCACCGCATCCGGGCCGCTGTCGAGCCAGACGGCGTCCACGTCGGCGCGGCCGAACAGGGTCGCGAACGCGTCCGCCGGATCGACCCAGGCGTCGAGCCGGTGAACACGGAGCGGATGGACCACCGCACTAGCCTAGGCGAGTGGATGCACGCAGCACCGGTCCCGTGAACACCCTCGCCGACTGGGCGGAGGGCGCGCTGCGCGTGCGCGACGACTGCGAGGTGGTCGAGACGGAACTGCTGGGGGCGGATTCGTTCCTGGTCCGGCACGGGCGCGTCCTGGCGCTCGGGCTGCATCGGGCGCGCTTCGTCGAGACCGTGCGCGAGCAGGGCTACGCGGGCGGCGACCTGGAGGCGTTCTGGGATGCCGCGATCGCGTCGGTGCCCCGGGAGGGTGCGTGGTTCCCGCGGTTCGAGCTGGTGCGAGCGCGGGAGGCGTTGCGGCTGCGGTTCCGGCTGCGGCCTGCACCGGCGCTGACCGAGTCCCTGGTCGTGGCGACCGCGGACGCGGACCCGCGGCAGGTTCCGCACCTCAAGGGTCCGGACATCGACCGGCTGAGCGCGCTGCGACAGCGGGCGCAGCGGGTCGGAGCGCAGGAGGCGGTCATCCTGGACGGCGGACGCGTGTCCGATGGGGCGACCTCGGCGTTGCTGTGGTGGCGGAACGGCACGCTGTTCGCGCCGCCGTTCTCCCTCCCCCGCGTCGACAGCGTGGCCGCGCGGACCGTGCGAGGCATCGCAGCGGCGGTCGGCGTGCCGGTCGAGGAGGAGGCGGTGCGGCCGTCCGAGCTCGACGGCGCGGTGCTGTGGGCGGTCAACGCGCTGCACGGGATCCGGGCGGTCACGTCGTGGGTCGACGGCCCGGCGCTGGCGCTCGACCCGGCCCGCACCGACGCATGGCGCGCCCGCTTCGCCGCGCTCGCCCGCCCGCTGCCCTGACCCCGCGTCGTCCCCGCCCCCGCGATCGATGGGTCGCAACACGCCGTTACGCGCGCTCGATAACGGCGTGTTGCGACCCGTGGATGGGGCGGTTGGGCCCCGGGGCGGTCAGGCGACGAGGGCGCCGTGCTCGAGGCGGAGGGTGCGGTCGACGAGGTCGGCGGGGAGGTCGGCGTGCGAGATCAGCAGGACGGTGCGGCCGTCCTCGGCGGCGGTGGTGAGCACGTCGCGGACGATCGCGTCCGCGGCCGCCGCGTCGACGTTGGCGGTGGGCTCGTCCACCACCAGCACCGGGAAGTCGGCCAGGAGCGCCCGGGCGAGCGCGATCCGCTGCGCCTGACCGCCCGAGACCAGCGCGCCGCGCTCGCCGACGGCAGCGCCCAGGCCGCCGCGCTCGACCACCCATTCGCGGAGGCCGACGCGGTCGAGGACGGCCAGGAGCTCGTCGTCCGTCGCCGTCTCCCGCGCGAACAGCAGGTTCTGCCGCACGTCGGCGTCGAAGAGGTACGGACGCTGCTCCACGACTCCGACCACGCGGCGGACGTCGTCCTGCCGGAACCGCGCCACGTCGCCACCACCGAGGCGGTAGTCGCCGGTGTGGTCGATCAGCCGGGTCAGGACGTGCACGAGGGCGGTCTTGCCCGCGCCGGTCGGCCCGGTGAGCAGGACGCGCTCCCCCGGCGCGAGCCTGAGCGTCACGTCGCGCAGCACCGGCGCCTCCGCATCCGGCCAGTGTGCGGACACTTCGTCGAGGACGACCTCCGGCGCGCCGGTCCGGCCGGCCCGCAGCGGCAGCGCGTCCGCCGCGTCCACCAGGATGCCGTCCGGCACCACCGCGGGCGCGGCGGACGCGATCCGCTCGGCGCTCGCGCGGACGCTGCGCCACGCGCCGAACGCGAGCGGCACCGTCCCGAACACCTCGAACACCGCGATCGGCAGCAGCGCGACGACCGCCAGCCCCGGCGCGGATACCGCCCCGCCGCCGAGAGCCGGCACACCCACTGCCAGCGCCCACACCGTGGCACCGCCCGCGAGCAACGACACCGCGCCCGCCGTCACGCCCAGCCCGATGGCCCGCGACCGCGCCGCGGCCGTCAGGCGTTCGCTCGCCTCGCGCACCCGCCGCTCCCCCGCCTCCAACGCGCCGAACGCGGTCAGCACGTCGAGGTTCGCGACCAGGTCGTGCAGCGCGTCGTTGAGGTCGGCGCGCAGGGACGCGATGCGCCGCTCGGCGGTCCCGGCCGCCCAGCGGTTGAGCAGCACGCCGGCGCCGAGCGCGACCGCGAGCATGACAAGCAGTCCGAGGCCGGCTGCCGGCAGCACCAGGAACGCGACGACGACACTGCCCGCGACCACGATCCCGGCTGTGACCAGGGGCTGGATGACGCGGAGCGCCACGTTCTGCAGTTCGTCGACGTCGTCGGCGAGGCTCGTGAGCAGATCGCCCGAGCGGATGCCGCGGAGGCCGTCGGGGGCGAGCGGCTCGAGCCGGGCGTACAGCCGCGACCGGACGGTTCCGAGCTGCCGGAACGCCGCATCATGACCCGCCAGCCGCTCCAGGTAGCGGAAGAACGCCCGCCCGAGGGCGAAGGCGCGCACGCCGACCACGGCCATCGACAGGTACATCATCGCGGGCTGCTCCGACGCCCGCGTGATCAGCCACGCCGACACCCCGAGCAGCGCGACGGCGCTCGCGCCGCTCAGCGCGCCGAAGCCGATCGCCGTCCAGAGCCGCCCCGCGGCGGGACTGCCAGACGCAGGATGCGGCGCACCTCCGCAGCGTCCACGACGGCCACCGACCCACCCACCTCAGACACGCGACACCTCCGCCTCCATCGTCAGCATGGCATCCGCCGCCTCCGCCACCGCGTCCCGGTGGCTCACCACCAGCACCGCCGTGCCTTCCCGCGCGATCCGGCGCAGCGACTCCAGCAGCCGCGCCTCGGTCGCCGCGTCGAGCGCGGAGGTCGGCTCGTCCAGAATGAGGACGGCGCACTGCCGCGACCGCAGCCGGTACAGGGCCCGCGCCACCGCGACACGCTGCGCCTGCCCGCCCGAGAGCCCGGCGCCGCCCGCGTCCACCGGCGTCGACGGGTCCAGTTCCCCGGCCGCCGCTTCCCGCAGCGCCGAGGCAACGAGCGACGACGACGGCGACGGGTCGCCGAGCGCGACGTTGGACGCGATCGTCCCGGCCATCAGCCCGCTCTTCTGACCCGCCCACGCGATCCCCGAGCGCCGCGCGGACACCTCGGCCCGTCCATCCACCAGGATGCGTCCCTCCTGCGGCACGAACCCGAGCGCCGCCGCCACGAGGCTCGACTTGCCGCTCCCGCTCGGCGCGCGCAGCACCGCCAGGGTCCCCGGCGCCACGGCGGCGCTGAAGGCGCCGACCACCTCCCGGCCGTCGTACCCGATGGACACACCGTCGAAGACCAGCCCCCGCGACCCGTTCGACGAGACGACCGCGGGCGACGCGGCCGCCCCTTCCGCCTCCTCGATGATCGCGAACGCGTTCGTCGCCGCCTCGATCCCCTCGGTCGCCGCGTGGTACGCCGCGCCGACGTTCCGCAGCGGCAGGAACGCCTCGGGCGCGAGCAGCAGCACGAACAGCCCGACGGACAGGTCGAGCGAGCCGCCGAGCAGCCGCAGCCCGATCGTGACGGCTATCACCGCGACCGACAGGCTCGCCGCCAGCTCGAGCACGAACCCGGAGAGGAACGACATCCGCAGCACCTTCATCGTGTGCACGCGGTACTGCTCGCTCACCTCGTGGATCCGCGCCTCCTGCCGGTGCTGCCGCCCGAACAGCTTCAGCGTCGAGAGGCCGGCCACGACATCCAGGAACGCGCTCGACAGCCGGGACAGCGCGGCCCACTGGCGCTGCTGCGCAGCCTGCGTCGCCCAGCCGACGAGCACCATGAACAGCGGGATGAGCGGCAGCGTCACCATGAGGATGATGCCGCTGGTGAGATCCCGCCAGCCGATGACCAGCACGAGCAGCGGCATCGCCACCGCCGTCGCGATCAGCTGCGGCAGGTACTTCGCGAAGTAGCCGTCCAGCGCCTCCATGCCGCGGCCCGCGACCAGCGTGACCTCGGCGGTGCTGCGGCGGGAGACCCATCCCGGTCCCAGCCGGCCGATGGATGCGACCAGCCGCTCCCGCAGCTGCCCGACCACCCGCGCGCCCCCGCGCGACGACACGGCCTCCACCGCCCAGAACAGCACCGCCCGTACGGCGACGACGACACCGAGGAGGACGAGGGTGCCGCTCAGCGCCGACACCGGCTCCCCCGCGATCGCCCGCACCACCACGTCCGTCACCAGCCACGCGAACGCGACGACGGTCGCCGTCTGCAGCACGGAGAGCAGGGCACCGGCAGCGAGCGTGCTGCGGGTCGCGGACGCGTAGCGGAGGAGGCGCGGGTCAAGCGGGCGCATGTCAGGCCGTCACCGACTCCGGCGCCGACTCGGGCTCCTCGGGGATGTGCGCCCGCGTCACGCGCTTGCGGAAGATCCAGTAGGTGAAGCCCTGGTACACGAGGATCAGCGGAAGGAAGATCGCCGCGACCCAGGTCATGATCGTCAGCGTCAGCTGCGAGCTCGACGCATTGGCGATGGTCAAGCTGTTCTCCGGGTTCGGCGACGACGGCATCACGTCCGGGAACAGCGCAGCGAAGAGCGACACCACCGCGAGCGCGATCGTCGCCGCCATGAAGCCGAACGACCAGCCCTCGACGCCGCGCAGGTTGGCGATCCAGGATGCGATGAGCGCGACCGCGGCGAGGATCGCGAGGGCGAGGAACACCGGCGAGAAGTGCGCGACCGCCGTCCAGCCGAGGAACACGGCCGCCACCACGATCGCCGCCAGCCCCGACCAGACCGCCAGCCGGCGCGCCCGCAGCCGCAGGTCGCCGTCCGTCTTGAGGGACACGAACACGACGCCGTGGGTGAAGAACAGCAGCAGCGTGGTCAGGCCGCCGAGCAGCGCGTAGCCGTTGAGGAGGTCGAACAGCGTGCCGGTGTAGTCGTGGTGGGCGTTCAGCGCGACTCCGTGCACGATGTTCGAGAACGCGACGCCCCAGAGGAAGGCCGGGATCGCCGAGCCCACGACGATCATCCCGTCGAACCACTTCTTCCAGCGCGCGCTCGCCCGCTGGTGCCGGTACTCGAACGAGACGCCGCGGACGATGAGGGCGAGCAGGATGAGCAGCAGCGCCAGGTAGAACCCGCTGAACAGGGTCGCGTACCACTCGGGGAACGCCGCGAAGAGCGCCGCGCCGCCCACGATGACCCACGTCTCGTTGAGGTCCCAGATCGGGCCGATGGTGTTGATCATGACGCGGCGGTCGGTGTCGTCGCGGCCGAGGAACGGCAGCGCCATCCCGACGCCGAAGTCGAAACCGTCCAGCACGAAGTAGCCGACGAAGAAGAAGGCGATGATGCCGAACCAGAGAACTGCGAGATCCATTGCCTGCTCCTCCTAGTAGACCGTGGTGACGGGGATGGGCTCGCCCGCCTCGTCGAGGTGCTTCGCGGCGTCGTCGGGGCCCTTCTGCGCCGCCTTCTTGATGAGCGTGAACTCGACCACGGCGAGGGTGCCGTAGATCGCGGTGAAGGCGATCAGCGAGATCAGCACCTCCAGGCCGCTCGTGCCGGGCGAGACGCCGTCCGCGGTCTTCATGAGGCTGAAGACGATCCACGGCTGGCGACCCATCTCCGTGAAGATCCAGCCGACGATCATGGCGAGCAGCGACAGCGGCATCGCCCAGATCGCGACCTTCCACATCCACGGCTTCGGGGTGCGGCCCTTGCGGGTGAACCACAGGCCGCCGAGCGCGACCAGGATGTGCGCGGCGCCGAGCCCGATCATCCAGCGGAACGCCCAGTACGTGACCCAGATGACCGGCGTGTAGTCGCCGGGGCCGTAGAGCTGCGTGTACTGCGCCTGCAGGTCGTTGATGCCCTCGACCGTCCCGGTCAGCGTATGCGTCGACAGGAACGACAGCAGGTACGGGATGCGGATGCTGAACAGCTCGTGGACGCCGTCGGGCGTGCCGAGGGTGAAGATCGAGAACGAGGCGTCGGCTCCCGTGGAGGTCTTGTAGAGCGCCTCCGCCGCGGCCATCTTCATCGGCTGGGTCTCGACCATGGCGAGGCCGAGCTGGTCGCCGCTCAGCACCGTCCCGATGCCGGCCCCGATCATCAGCCAGAGGCCGAACTTGAGCGCGGGGCGCATGGTGTCGAGGTGCTGGTTGCGCGACAGGTGCCACGCGGCGACCGCGATGATGAGGCCGGCCGACACCATGAAGCAGCCGAAGATCGTGTGCGGGAAGGCGGCGAGGGCGACCTTGTTCGTGAGCACCGCCCAGAGGTCGGTGAGCTCCGCCCGGCCCTTCGCCGGGTTGAGGTGGTAGCCGACCGGGTTCTGCATGAACGCGTTGGCGGCGAGGATGAAGTACGCCGACAGGATGCTGCCCACCGACACGATCCAGATCGTCGCCAGATGCAGCCCCTTGGGGAGCTTGTCCCAGCCGAAGATCCAGAGACCGATGAAGGTCGCCTCGAGGAAGAACGCGAGCAGTCCCTCCAACGCGAGGGGCGCGCCGAAGATGTCGCCGACGAAGCGCGAGTAGTTCGACCAGTTCATCCCGAACTGGAACTCCTGCACGATGCCGGTGACGACGCCCATGGCGAAGTTGATGAGGAAGATCTTGCCGAAGAAGTGGGTCAGCTGGAGGTACTTGGGCTTCGCCGTGCGGTACCACGCGGTCTGGAAGATCGCGGTGCAGGTGACCAACCCGATCGTGAGCGGCACGAAGAGGAAGTGGTAGATCGTGGTGAGCCCGAACTGCCAGCGCGACAGCAGGAGCGGGTCCAGCAGTTCGTTCACGTGCATCCCTCCGGATCACTTCTACGCCCTGTAGAAGAACAACTTCTACGAAGTGTAGAACATTCCCAGCCCATTCGCGCTACCCTGGGATCGTGGCGAACCTCGGAGAACTGGAACGGGCTGTCATGGACACCCTGTGGGACGGCGACGCCCCCATCGCGGCCGGTGAGCTACGCGACAAGCTAGCGGCATCCCGCGACGGTGGGAAGGCACCAGCTCTGACGACGGTGCTCACGGTGCTGTCCCGGCTGGAGGCCAAGGGATTCGTCGGGCGCGACCGTGACGCCCGCCCGCACCTCTACTACGCGGCCCTCACCCGCGCCGGACACGTCGCGGACCTCATGCGCGAGGTCCTCGAGTCGTCGTCCGACCGCACCGAGGCGCTGGCGTACTTCGTCGGCTCCGTCGACGAGTCCGAGGCCGAGGTGCTGCGCCGACTGCTCGACGCCCGCAGCGTGTGAGCACCGACCCCGTCGCGCCGCTCGCCGGGGCGATCTTCCTCGGCGCGCTGGCCGTCGCCCTCGCCTGGCCTGTGCCGCTGCTGCTCGCGCGCGCCAAGTGGCCGGCCGCCGCACCCGTGCTCGCCGTCGCGCTGTGGCAGTCCATCGCCCTCGCCGGGGGCATCTCGATGATCGGATCGTTGCTGCTCGCCGGCCTGCTCCCCTTCGGCGACGACCTGTGGAGTCGCATCCAGGGCGCCGCCGACTCGCTGTTCAGCGGCCCGCTCCCGCCGGGCGTCAGCCTGCTCAACGCGTTCCTGCTGAGCGCTGCGATCCTTCTCACGGCGCACCTGGTCCTGAACCTGGCGCTCACCTCGGTGCGCAGCCGCAACCAGCGGCACCGGCACATGGAGCTGCTCCGCCTGCTGTCGTCGCCGCTGCCGGACACCCCGAGCACGCGCGTGATCGACCATCCCGCGCCGGCCGCCTACTGCCTGCCCGGCGCACGCAGCGTGACCGTCCTCTCCGAGGGGATGATCGAATTGCTGTCCCCCGCCGAGCTGGACGCGGTGGTCGCCCACGAGCGCGCACACCTGCGGCAGAAGCACCACCTGCTGCTGGATGCGTTCCGCTCCTGGAAGCGCGCGCTCCCCTGGTTCCCGATCGCGACGCGGGCGCAGGATGCCGTGGCGCTGCTTCTCGAGGAGCTGGCCGACGACACCGCCCGCAAGGCGTCCGGGGACGCCGTGCTCGCCGAGGCGATCCGGCTGGTCGACGCCACCGGCCCGGCGGGCGCGGCGCTCGGCGCACCGAAGGACAAGCGGACGCCCGAGCAGCGCCGCGCCGCCCTGGTCGCGCGCGAGGAGCGGCTCACCGACGCGCGCCGGACCGTCGGCCCGGTGCTTCGAGCGTCCGTGGTCGTGGCCACCGCGCTGCTCGTCATCGTGCCGCCGCTGGTCATCCTGCTGAGCTGACGGGTCGGCGGGCTGACGAGCCTCCTCGCCGGCACCGTGCAGCGACAGGTCAGGGTCCACCGCTACGCTGCGAGCATGCCGCGACGGATGCCGACGACATGAACGACGCCCTCACCTGGATCCTCGACCTCGTGCAGAGCGTCGACCCGGTCCTGCGGACCCTGCTGGCGGGGGTCGCGATCATGCTGGAGACGTCGATCCTGGTCGGGCTGGTCGTCCCCGGAGACACCGTCGTGCTGGTCGCGAGCACCGGCGTGTCGAGTCCGGTCGAGTACGTCGCCCTCGTGGTCGCCGTGATCGTCGGGGCGTTGTGCGGCGAGTCGATCGGCTTCGCGCTCGGCCGGTTCTTCGGCCCACGCATCCGCGGGAGCGCTCTCGGCCGCAAGATCGGCGCGCGCAACTTCGACCGCGCCGAGGCGTACCTCGCGCGCCGTGGCGGCATCGCCGTGTTCCTGTCGCGGTTCCTCCCGGTGCTGCACTCGCTCATCCCGCTCTCGGTCGGCATGAGCCCGATGCGATACCGCACCTTCATGGCATGGACGGTGCCCGCCTGCATCCTGTGGGCGTTCGCCTATGTGAGCGTCGGCTCGGCGGCGGCCGGCAGCTACCGCGAACTGTCCCGCGAACTGCACTGGGCCGGCTACATCTTCGTCGCGGTGATCGCGCTGTTCATCGTCGCGGTGTACGAGGTCAAGAAGGTGCTCGGCAAGCGCGAGGAGCGGCACATGGAGGCCGCAGACGGCGACGCGGCGGCCCGGGAACCCGAACCGCCGCGTGATGGAGCCGTCTGATCGTTACTTGACCGGGTGCTCCTGCAGCCACTTCTTGGCGACCGCATCGGGCTGGGTCTTGCTCGCGCCCTGGTTCTCGCCGTTCATGTCGATCAGGTCGGAGGTGGTGAGCTCCTTGGAGACCTTGTTCAGGACCTCCTTCACCTTGTCCGACGCCTTGGAGCTGTTGATCAGCGGCACGATGTTCTGCGCGGCGATCAGGCTCTTCGGGTCCTTGAGGGTGACGAAGCCGTTGTCCTTGATGGCCGGTGTCGTCGTGTAGATGTCGGCCAGCTGTACGTCGCCGTTCTTCAGCGCCGCGACGGTCAGCGGGCCACCGGAGTCGCTGATCGGCTTGAGCGTCGCGGTGACGCCGTAGGCCGACTTGAGTCCCGGGATGCCGTACGGACGGGTCGCGAACTCGGGGTTCGCGCCCACCGTCAGCGGCACGGTGACGTTCTTCAGGTCGTCGAGGCTCGTAACGTTGTACTTGTCCGAGAACTCCTTGGTGACGTTGTACGAGTCGGCGTCCTGGGCCTCCGACTGGTCGAGCACCTCGTAGCCCTTCGGCAGCGCCTTGCCGAGGGCGGCGTAGACGTCGTCGCTCGAGGTGGCGGTGCTGTTCTTGTCGTAGAACTGGAGCAGGTTGCCGCTGTACTCGGGGATGAGGTCGATGGAGCCGTCCTGCAGCGCCTTGAGGTAGACGTCGCGCTGGCCGATGCTCGGCTTGTAGGCCACCTTCACGCCGTTGGCCTCGAGGGCCTGGCCGTAGACCTGCATGAGGATCTCGGACTCGCCGAACGCGGCCGAGCCGATGGTGACGGTGTCGCTGGAGGACGAGGCGGAGCCGGTGCTGAACGCGCCGCCGCCCGACGAGCAGGCGCTGAGCGCGAGCAGCGCCCCGGCGGCGAGCACGCCGGCCGCGATGCGGCTCTTCTTGGATGCGAACATGATCTCTTCTCTCTTGGTGTCCCGGTGCGGGAGCTCGGTGTGCGTGGGTTTCGGGAGGGTGGTGCGGGTCAGGTGGTCGGCGCGCTCTCGCGGGCCGATGCTCGGGAGGGGCGACGGTCGCCTTCGCCGGTGTCGCGCACGCGCCCGGCGACGACGCCGCGTGGCACGACGAGGCGCTGGGTGATGGCGAACAGACCGTCGGAGACGAGGGCGAGCGCGATGACGATGATCGAGCCGCCGAGCATCTCGGGGTAGTTCTGCACGGCGATCCCGTCGATGAGGAACCGCCCGAGGCCGCCGACCGGCAGGATCGCCGCGACCGTCCAGGTCGCGATCACCTGCAGGGCGCCGGAGCGGAGCCCGCCGATCACCAACGGGAGGGCCAGCGGCAGCTCCACCTTGGTGAAGACCTGCCAGCCGGTCATCCCGATCGCGCGTGCGGCGTCGATCGGCGCCCGGTCGACGGATTGCACGCCGGAGTACGCGCCCGCGAGCACCGGCGGGATGGCGAGGATCGTCAGGGCGATCAACGGCGGCACGATCGTCAGGTTCGTCGTGATGAGCGCCAGGTAGATGACGAGGCCCAGCGTCGGCAGCGCACGGAGGGCGCCGGAGACGCCGACCGCGATACCGCGGAAACGGCCGGTGTGGCCGATGGCGAACCCGATCGGCAGCGCGATCACGGCGGCCAGCAGCAGGGTCAGCAGCGAGTAGAGGATGTGCTCGCCGGTGCGTGCCGGAATGCCGCTAGGACCGGCCCAGTTGGTCGGGTCGGCGATCCAGGCGAAGGCGGCGAGGATGTCGGTCATGCGCCGGTCACCGCCTTCACGGTCTCGCGGTGCCGGAGGCGCTTCGTCCGCCGGTCGGCGCGCGCCCACGGCAGCAGCACCCGGCCGATCCCGACCAGGATCAGGTCGAACAGCAGCGCGAGGATCATGATCAGCACGATCCCGACGACCGCCTCCTCGGGGTAGTACCGGTTGAGGCTGTCCGTGAACAGGAAGCCGAGGTTCGGCACACCGAGCAGCGCGCCGACGCTGACGAGGCTCACGGTGCTTACCGAGACCACGCGCAGCCCGGCCAGCAGCACGGGACCGGCGAGCGGAAGCTCCACCGACCAGAAGCGACGCCAGCCGGAATACCCGACAGCGGTCGCCGACTGCAGCACGTCGCCGGGAACGGACGCGAGCGCATCCGCCGCGGTCCGCACCATGATCGCCACCGCGTAGACGCTCAACGCGACCACCAGGTTCAGCGGCGAGAGGATCTGCGTGCCGATCAGCGCCGGCATGGCGAAGAAGAACGGCAGCGACGGGATCGCGTACAGGATGCCGCAGATCGTCAGCAGCGCGCCGCGGCTCCAGCGGTAGCGGTTCGCGACCCAGCCGATCGGCACCGACACGATGAACCCGATCGCGATCGGGAGCGCGGCGAGCCACACGTGATTGACCGTGAGATTCCAGACAGGGCCGAGGTTCGACCACAAGAAGCTCACGACGCGTCCTCACCCTGCGCCGGAGCACCCGCGACCGAGACGGTCGCGGCCTTTGCCTCGGAGGGAACGGCGCCCTGCTGCGCGCCGGAGAGCACGCCGGCGGCGCGCCCGTCGCTGTCGACCAGCACCGAGCCGGTCGGCGTCTGCTCGACGTGCAGCACGCGGCGCCCGCGGTCGGCGCCGACGAACGATGCGACGAAGTCGTCGGCGGGGTTCGCCAGGATCTCGGCGGGCGTTCCCTTCTGGGCGACGATGCCGCCCTTCCGGAAGATGACCACCTGGTCGCCGAGCTTGAACGCCTCGTCGATGTCGTGGGTCACGAACACGACCGTCTTGTCGAGGTCGCGCTGCAGGTGGAGCAGCTCGTTCTGGAGATCGTCGCGCACGATCGGGTCGACCGCGCCGAACGGCTCGTCCATGAGCAGGATGTTGGGGTCGACCGCGAGACCGCGGGCGACGCCGACGCGCTGCTGCTGACCGCCGGAGAGCTGGCTCGGGTAGCGATCGGCCAGCGACCGCTCGAGCCCGACGGTGTCCATCAGCTCCAGTGCCCGCTCCCGCGCTTCCTTCTTCTTGACGCCCTTGAGCAGCGGCACGGTCGCGATGTTGTCCACGACCTTGCGGTGCGGCAGCAGCCCGGAGTTCTGCATCACGTAGCCGATCGAGCGGCGCAGGGCGACGGGCTTGAGCGACAGGACGTTCTCGCCGTCGATCTCGATCGCGCCGGAGGTCGGGTCGACCATCCGGTTGATCATGCGGAGGATGGTGGTCTTGCCGCTGCCCGACGAGCCCACCAGCACGGTGATCTTGCGGGAGGGGATGACCAGCGAGAAATCGTCGACGGCCAGCGTCCCGTCCGGGAACCGCTTCGTCACGTCGCGGAACTCGATCACGACAGCGCTCCCGTCGAGCGGGTCGCTGAGCGATCGGCGTCGCTTCGGGGTGCGGAGACTGTGGCGGCCATCGCCCCCAGCCAAACAGCCAGGCGCTGTTTTGGCAATGAATTGCGTCGAATCGTGACGTTCAGGGTCGCTCTCACGCGGCCCCCCTTCGCTCGGTGACGGTGCCGTTCAGCGGCGTTCGCTCCCTGTTCGGAGCGCTCGCCCGTGTGGATGGCAACCTGCCACCGACCACCGACATTCCCGTGCGGGAGGCTCAGCCCTTCGGGTCGAACCGGCTCTCGAGGTACTCGCGGGCGACGGTCCGCGCCTCGGCGATGTAGCGCTCGTCGCCGTTCGGGTCCTCCACGAAAGCGCGGTTGATCAGGGAGTCCATGATCTCGACGACGACCTCGAGGCGGAATGCCAGGTCGTCGCCGGCCGGAAGCCCGTACTCGTCGGAGAGGATCTGCGCGAACTGGTGGGCGAAGCCCGCCTCACGCGCGACCTCGTCCTCCGGAACGCCCGCGCGCTCGGCATCGGCGAAGCGGATGATGCGGAACCCGCGCTCGGTCCGGAACATGTCCACAAAGGCGTCGATGGCCGCCTCGACGGCGTTCCACCAGTGCTCCGGGGCCTGGGCGTCGATCGCCGCGACGACCGAGTGGCGGTAGCGCAGCAGCGCCCGGTCGCGCAGCGCCTGGAGCAGCACGATTCGGTCGGGGAAGTAGCGGTAGACGGTCCCGATGGACGCGCCGGCGCGCTCGGCCACCATGGCCGTGGTCAGTCGGTCGAATCCGATCTCGTCGACAACGTCGGCGGCGGCATCGAGCAGCGCATCGATGCGGGCGGCGCTGCGCTCCTGGATCGGCTCGGTACGGACGAGCGGTGCTCCGACGCTGCTCTGTCCGGCGACCAGATCGTTGATGGGCACGAGGGCGACTCCTTCTCTCTCTCGATCAGTCGATGGTGCGGGTCCCCAGCCCGGCGACGGAATCACCGTCGCACATACCTCGATGGTAGTCGGGGAAACCTCACTTCCGCTGGGTAATACTCTTCGACCCGCCGAAGAAAAGTCCCCCAGATCTGGGGGATGCATACGAATGAACCTTCACTCCATGAGAAAATGAAGCAGATGCCTTCTTCCGAATCGCGCCCCGACAAGGTCACCGGCGACCCCGCTTCCCGTCGCAGCGCGGCGGTGGAGCCGATCATGCACCGGGCCGCGCGCATCGAGGACGCCTTCCACGACTTCCGCGCGCGACGCGCCCGCAGACGCGGCTTCCTCCCGACGATCGTGCCGTACACCGGCTACGGCGCGCCCAGCTGGGTGCGCATCCTGGGCCGGGTCGTGCTGGCGAAGGATCCGCGCCCGGGAAGCCGCGCCGAGCGACTGCACCGCAAGCGCGAGGAGTCGGTCCGCGGCTGGCGTTCGTTCATCAGCGTCCCGCTCGCGAACACGACCGTCACCGTCGAGATCGAGGGCGACCGCCACGAGGTGGTCACCGACCGCGGCGGCGTCATCGACACGGTCGTCCCCGCGCAGCTGACGCCGGGCTGGCACACGGTCAAGCTGTCCACCGCCGAGTCGACGCGCGTCTTCGAGGCGCCGGTGTTCGTCGTCGACCCGAAGGCGACCTTCGGGGTCATCTCCGACATCGACGACACCGTGATGGTCACCGCTCTCCCCCGTCCGCTGCTCGCCGCCTGGAACACGTTCGTGCTCGACGAGCACGCCCGCGTGCCCACGCCGGGCATGTCGGTGCTGCTGGAGCGGCTCGCGGCCGCGCATCCCGGCTCCCCGGTCCTCTACCTGTCGACCGGCGCCTGGAACGTCGCACCGACGCTGACCCGGTTCCTCTCTCGCAACCTCTTCCCCGCCGGTCCGATGCTGCTGACCGACTGGGGCCCCACCCACGACCGCTGGTTCCGGAGCGGCCGCGAGCACAAGCACACGAGCCTGGAGCGGCTCGCGCAGGAGTTCCCGGGCCTCAAGTGGCTGCTCATCGGCGACGACGGGCAGCACGATGAAGACCTGTACGGCGAGTTCACGGTCGCGCACCCCGACAACGTGTCGGCGGTGGCCATCCGGCAGCTGTCCAGCGGCGAGGCGGTGCTCGCCGGCGGCCGGTCGAAGGCCGAGAAGCACAGTGAGCTCTCCGGCACGCCGTGGGTGTACGCACCCGACGGCGCCGGCCTCAGCGAGCAGCTCACCGAGCTCGGCCTGCTCTGACGCGCTGTCGGTGGTCTCTGGCAGGCTGGCCTCCATGCCCGCCAGCCGCTCCGCCGTCCGCGTCTCCCGTGCCGACCTGCTCCGGATGCGGCGACTCGCGCAGGCGATCGACGGGCCTCGCGAGCCGGACGCCGCCTCCGTCGCGCGCCGTCTGCTCGCTCTGCAGGGCCAGGACTTCGCCGCGGGATGCTGGGCGCTCGCCCTGCGGACGACCGGCGCCACGCTCGGCGACGTGCTGACCGACCTCGACGCCGGCCGCGTCATCCGGTCGTGGCCGATGCGCGGCACGCTGCACTTCGTCCCGCCGGAGGACCTCCGGTGGATGCTGTCGATCACGATGGATCGCATGGTCGCCGGCCTGGGGCGCCGGCAGCAGCAGCTCGGGCTGACCGCCGCCGACTTCGAGCGGGCCGCCGAGATCGTGACGGACGCGCTGGAAGGCGGCCGCAGCATCGGCCGGGCGGAGCTGATGGAGGTGTGGGAGGCCGCCGGGGTGTCCACGACCGGGCAGCGCGGCTACCACCTCATCTACTTCCTCGCGCAGACCGGCCTGCTGTGCTGGGGACCGGTCATCCGCTCGGGCAACGGCAACCCGACGCAGGCCCTCGTCCTGCTCGACGAATGGGCGCCCGCTCCCCCGGCGCTCGAACCCGACGAGGCGCACGCGCAGTTCCTGCTTCGGTACCTGCAGGGCCACGGACCCACAACCATCCGCGACTTCGTCTGGTGGACGAAGGGCACCATGGCGGGCGCGAAGACCGGGCTCGCTGTGCTCGGCGATGCCGTGACGACCGTTGAGAGCGACGGCGTCGAATACCTGACGACCGTCGAGCTCGCCGATCGTGCCGCGTCCACGCCCGCGACCCGCGCCGAGAAGGATGCGGTGCACCTGCTGCCCGCGTTCGACGAGTACCTGCTCGGCTACCAGGACCGCTCGCCCATCCTCGACGACGGTCACTTCGAGCTGATCGTCCCAGGCGGCAACGGCGTGTTCCAGCCGATCATCGTCGCCGGAGGCCGTGTGGTGGGCACCTGGCGCCGCGACGGAGCACGGGTCGTCCCGCAGCCGTTCGCGCCGCTTACCGAGGCCTGCAGCACACGGCTGGAGCGCGCGGCGAAGGCGTACGCCCGCTACGCCCGGTAGCGTGGAGTCCGTGGCACGCACCAGCACGAGACGGCGCCGGCTCCCGGCCGGAATCGCGCTCCCCGCCACCATCCGGACCAGCACGCGGGCGCCGTTCCTCCAGGTCGTGAAGACGGCGGTCGCCATGATCCTCGCCTGGGCGGTGGCGAGCGTTTTCGTGCACGGCGAGCTGCCGATCTTCGCGACGATCGCGGCGCTGCTGGTGGTGCAGCCGAGCGTCAACCAGTCGGTCGGACGCGCGATCGAACGCTCCATCGGCGTGATCGTCGGGGTCGTGATCGCCTACCTGATCGGCCTCGCCTTCGGCACCAACAGCTGGATCGTGCTGCTGGCGGTCGTCGTGTCGGTGCTGCTCGCGTGGGCGCTGAGGCTGACGCCCGGGACCGCGAACCAGGTGCCCATCACGGCGATGCTGGTGCTCGCGATCGGCGCCTCCGACCCCGAGTACGCGCTCGCGCGGATCGTCGAGACGGTGATCGGGGCCGCGATCGGCGTCGTCGTCAACGTCGCCATCGTCCCGCCGGTTCTGACGGCTCCGGCCCGTCAGGCCGTCGAGGCTCTCGGCAACGAGACCGCGTCCACCCTCGACCGGCTGGCCGACGCCCTGCGCACGACCCACACCCGGGGCGAACTGGATGCGCTGCTCATCGAGGCGCGTTTGCTGCGCCCGATGGAGGCGAAGGCGCAGACCGCGATCACGGCGGCCGACGAGAGCCTGTCGCTCAACCCGCGGCAGCGCAAGCACCGCGTCTACCTGCAGCACGACCAGCAGCTCTTCGACAGCCTCCGCCCGCTGATCAACCGCACGCTCGGGATGACGCGCGCATACCACGACCACTACGACGACAGCCTCGCCGCTGAGCCGACCATCCACGCCATCAGTGACGAGCTGCACCGCGCCGCACACGACCTGCGGCTGCTGACCCGCGATCCCGACGAACCGCTGGTCGAGCCGGGCACGGAGACGGCCGGTGTCCCGGTGCTGACCGCGCCACTGACCATCGCCACTCCGGACCCGCGGCACTGGGTGCTGATCGGCTCCCTCGTGGAGGACCTGCGCCGCATCCACGTCGAGATCGCCGGCGACGACGCCACGACGTAGCCGGCGACGCGACGGGCGGCCGCCGCTAGTGCGAGCCCAGGCGCTTGCGGAGGAAGTCGATCCGCGACTGGAGCTGGGTCACGCTCGCCTGCGCGACCGCCGGCCCGCCGCACACCCGCCGGAGCTCGGCGTGGATGAGGCCGTGCGGCTCCCCCGAGTTCTTCGAGTAGAGCCCGACCAGGCTGTTGAGCAGCTGCCGCTGCTCCTTCAGCGTCCGGTGCAGCGGCGCGGGCGGGTGCCCCTCCGCCGCGGCCGGGCGTGACGAGTGACGGCGCGCCTGCCGCTGCTGGCGCTGCAGCAGCAGCTCGTGCACCTGCTCGGGTTCGAGGATGCCGGGCAGTCCGATGAAGTCGTGCTCCTCGTCCGTCCCGGGCACGGCGAAGCTGCCGAACTCCTTGCCGTCGTACAGGACGCGGTCGAAGTTCGCCTCCGAGCCGAGCGCCTCGAACGCGAACTCCTCCGTGAGAGCCTCGGACGCCCGCTCTTCGCGGTTCGCCTCGGCGACCATCGCGTCCTCGGGGTTCCACAGGTCGCCCTCGGCGTTCTCCTCGACGACGCGGTCGAGCGCATGGTCGCGCTCCAGCTCCATCGCGTTCGCCAGCGCCATCAGAGTGGGGACGTTCGGCAGGAACACCGATGCCGTCTCGCCCCGCCGCCGGGCGCGCACGAAGCGGCCGATCGCCTGCGCGAAGAACAGCGGCGTGGAGGCGCTCGTCGCGTAGACGCCGACCGCGAGCCGGGGCACGTCGACGCCCTCGGACACCATGCGCACCGCGACCATCCAGCGGGAGTCCCCTTTCGAGAACGCCTCGATCCGGTCGCTCGCCTCCTTCTCGTCGGAGAGCACCACGGTCACCGGCTCGCCGCTGATCTGCTGCAGCAGGTCGGCGTAGGCACGGGCGGCGTAGTGGTCGGTCGCGATGACGAGGCCGCCGGCGTCAGGGATGGAGTTGCGCACCTCGGTCAGCCGGCGGTCCGCGGCCGACAGCACCGCCGGGATCCACTCGCCGCGCGGGTCGAGTGCGGTGCGCCACGCCTGCGCGGTGATGTCCTTGGTGTTGCCCTCGCCGAGGCGAGCCTCCATCTCGTCGCCGGTCTTGGTGCGCCAGCGCATGTGGCCGGCGTAGACCATGAAGATGACCGGGCGGACGACGCCGTCCTCCAGCGCGCGGCCGTAGCCGTAGTTGTAGTCGGTGACCGAGGTGCGGATGCCCTGGCGGTCGGGCAGGTACGTCACGAACGGGATCGGCGCGGTGTCGGAGCGGAACGGGGTACCCGTCAGCGACAGGCGGCGCGTGGCGCGCTCGAAGGCGTCGCGGATGCCGTCGCCCCAGCTGAGCGCGTCGCCGCCGTGGTGGACCTCGTCGAGGATGACCAGCGTGCGGTGCGCCTCGGTGATGTCCTTGTGCAGGGATGGCCGCATTGCGACCTGTGCGTAGGTCACCGCCGCCCCGCGGTAGTGCCGTGCGTATCGGCCGTCGGAATTCTTGAAGTCGGGGTCGAGATTGAGGCCGACCCGGGAGGCAGCCTCCGCCCACTGGCGCTTGAGGTGCTCGGTCGGCGCGACCACGGTGACCCGCTCGACCACCCGGCGCGACAGCAGTTCGGTGGCGAGGCGGAGGGCGAACGTCGTCTTACCGGCGCCGGGCGTCGCGGCGGCGAGGAAGTCGCGCGGCTCGTTCACGAAGTAGGCGTCGAGCGCCTCGGCCTGCCAGGCCCGGAGTTTGCCCGCCGTTCCCCACGCCGCGCGCTCCGGGAACGACGGCGACAGGTGCTCGGCCGCGAAGCTTCCGGCGTGCGCGCCGGGTCGCTCGGACTCGTCCGGCTCGGGTGTTGCTGTCGTCTCCACTTGAATCAAATCTACCCGAGAGCACCGACACCCTCGGGCGTTGCAGAATGGAGCAATGGCCGAAGCTCAGCATCCCTGGTCCCGCTACGTCGCTCTGGGCGACTCGTTCACCGAAGGCATCGGCGACCCGGAGCCCGGCAGCCCGGGCGGCCACCGCGGCTGGGCGGACCGCGTGGCCGAGGTGCTGAGCCAGAAGACCGACGACTTCGCGTACGCGAACCTCGCCGTCCGCGGCAAGCTGATCAAGCAGATCCTCGACGAGCAGGTGGATGCGGCCGTCGCGCTGCGCCCCGACCTCATCACCCTCTCGGCGGGCGGCAATGACGTCATCCGCCCGGGAACCGACCCCGACCAGATCGCGCTGCTGTTCGACGAGGCCGTGTCGCGGCTCAGCGTCGACGGCGCGACGGTCGTCGTCTTCACCGGCGTCGACGTCGGCTTCTCCCCCGTGTTCCGCGGCATCCGCGGCAAGGTGGCGATCTACAACGAGAACATCCGCGCCATCGCCGCCCGTTACGACTGCATCGTGGCCGACCAGTGGTCGCTGACCGAGATCCAGGACCCGCGCATGTGGGCGCCCGACCGCCTCCACCTGGCGCCGCTCGGCCACCACACGGTCGCCCGCATGGTGCTGGCCGCGCTGAACGTCGAGAACGACCTGCAGCCGATGGATCCGGAGCCGCTGCCGCCTCGCACCTGGCGTCAGGCGCGGTCGGAGGACCTGTCGTGGGCGCGGGAGTACCTGGTCCCGTGGGTGCTCCGCCGCATCCGGCACCAGTCGTCGGGCGACCACATCACGGCGAAGCGCCCGGAGGCGGGTCCGTTCCTGATCAGCAGAGACTGAGCAGCCGGGCGACTAGGTCCCCAGCCCACCCGGGTGCGCGAGGCGCCAGCCGAACCCGGGATCGGGCACGTCCTTCGCGAGCGCGAGCGGCACCGTCTCGGTCTTGCCGTTCAGGGTGAAGGTGCCCTGTCCGAGGATGTCACCGGTGAACCCGGATGACAGCGGCCGCGTCTGCAGGTCGACGGCGATCGGCGTGTCCGACCACACCACGAACGACTTCGTCTCGGTGGCGATCAGCTTCGAGGACGCGCCCCACGCGGTCGTGTACGTGCCGAACACCTGACCCTTCTCGACCGGCGTCACCTGGTGGAAGCCGTCCTTGACGCTGGTCAGCAGCGCCTGCACGCCCGCCCAGAGGTCGTCGTGGGTCGGCGCGCCGAGCACGACGCCGAGGACGCGCACCTTCGTGGAACCGACGGGCACCTGCGCCGAGAAGAGGAGGCAGTTGCCCGCCTCGTCCGTGTTGCCGGTCTTGATGCCGTCCATGCCCTCGAAGCCGAGGAGGGTGTTGGTGTTGTCCTGAGCACCGGCGCCCGGCAGCGTCACGGTCTTCTGCGACACGATCGACGACAGCGCCGGCGAAGCCAGCACGAGCTTGCCGATCCCGATGAGGTCCTTCGTGGTGCTGACGTTGCCCGGGTCCAGGCCGTCCGGCGTGGTGATCTTCGTGCCGGTGAAGCCCTTCTGCGCCAGCCAGTCGTTCGCGGCCTTCACGTAGGCGTCGGTCGAGCCGTAGGCCCAGTTCGCGAGCGAGATGGCGTAGTTGTTCGCCGAAGGGAGCAGCATCGCCTCGAGCGCCTGCTTCTCGGTCATCGAGGTGCCTGCGACGACGGGCGCCCACGAGCCGCCGGCGCCGATGACCTGGTTCCAGATGTCGACATCGCGCTGCGTGAAGGCGATCTCCGGTCCCTGATCGTCGCCGTTGAGCGGCTTCTTCTCGAGCACCAGGAGCGCGGTGATCGTCTTCGTGATGCTCGCGATCGGCACGCTCGCCGCGCTGCCGTGCGCGGCCGACGCGCCGGGATAGTCGGGCGCGACGATCGCGGCCGATCCGTAGCCGGGCCAGGCGAGCTGCGCCGCGGGCTGCGCGATCGTCTTGTCGTGGGCGGTGACCGCGGCGGTCGCGGGCACCGGAGCGACGAGCGACCCGACGACGTAGACGAACGCGACCAGGATGGCGGTCAGCAGCCCGAAGACGACGATCCGGCGACGGCGGTACACCTTCCGTGAGACACGGCGCGGCGGATCGGCGAGGACTTGCTGGGGCACCCTCGGATTTTAGCGGCGGCTACCGATGCGACTGCTGAGAACGCGCGCGCAGCGCCCACAATGCGACAGCCGACGCGGACGCGACGTTGAGCGAGTCGACCCCGTGCAGCATCGGGATGGTGACCACGGTATCCGCCGCGGCCAGCGCCCGGCGGCTCAGCCCGTCCCCCTCGGCGCCGAAGACCATCGCGATCCGCTCCGGCGGCGCGGCGGCGTACTCGTCGAGGGTGACCGCGTCGTCGGCGAGTGCCAGCGCGGCGATGTCGAAGCCGGCGTCGTGCAGCAGCGGGACCGCGTCATCCCACTCGGGCAGCCGCGTCCACGGCACCTGCAGCACGGTGCCCATGCTCACCCGGACGCTGCGCCGGTAGAGCGGGTCGGCGCAGCGCGGCGTGACGAGAACGGCGTCGGCGCCGAGGCCGGCAACGGCGCGGAAGATGGCGCCGACGTTGGTGTGGTCGACGATGTCCTCGAGCACGACCACGCGCCGCGCATCCCGCAGCAGGTCGGCGGGAGCAGGCAGTTCCGGACGGTGCATCGCCGCCAGGGCGCCCCGGTGCAGGTGGTACCCGGTCAGCCGTTCCAGCACGTCGGCCGACCCGACGAACACCGGCACGTCGGGATACGGCTCCAGCAGCGGCTCGATGTCCGGCAGCCACTGCTCCTGCAGCAGCACGGACCGCGGTCGGTGCCCGGCGGCCAGCGCCCGCGTGATCACCTTGGTCGACTCGGCGATGTACAGACCGCCCGCGGGCTCGCTCACACGGCGCAGCGCCACGTCGGTCAGGCGGGAGTAGTCGGCGAGGCCGTCGGCCTCCAGGTCGTCGATGCGGTGCAGGAGCATGGCGTCCACATTGCCAGGCCGACGAAACAAATCCGAAAACTGGGGTGTTTAGAGTGGAGGAGGACCTGGAGGTGCCTGTGACCACGCTGACGACCGAGCTCCCGCCGGAGCTGGCGCGCGGCATCGACCAGACCGTCGAGCTCCTGAGCGGTCGCCGCTTCGCGGTGCTGACCGGTGCGGGCGTGTCGACCGACTCCGGCATCCCGGACTACCGCGGCGAGGGCGCGCCGAAGCGCACGCCGATGACGTTCCAGCAGTTCCTCGCCGACGACCGCTTCCGCAAGCGCTACTGGGCCGGCAGCCACCTCGGCTACCGCCGGTTCGCGGCCGCGCATCCGAACGCCGGCCACCGTGCGCTCGCCCGGCTGGAGGCCGCCGGCGCGGCGAACGGCGTCATCACGCAGAACGTCGACGGTCTGCACAAGCAGGCGGGCTCGCGCCGCGTCGTCGACCTGCACGGCGCGATGGATCGGGTGCTCTGCCTGGTCTGCGGCCAGATCTTCGCGCGCGAGGCGATCACCGCGCGCATCGACGCCGCCAACCCGTGGCTCGACACCGAGGGCGCCGTGGAGATCGCGCCGGACGGCGACGCGATCGTCACCGACATCGACGCCTTCGTCGTCCCCGACTGCACGGTCTGCGGCGGTCACCTCAAGCCGGACGTGGTGTTCTTCGGCGAGTTCGTCCCGGCCGAGAAGTACCGCGAGGCCAGCGCCCTGGTCCGCTCGGCGGAGGCGCTCCTGATCGCCGGCTCCTCGCTGGTCGTCAACTCCGGCATCCGGCTGCTCGAGGAGGCCCGGCGCCGCCGCCTCCCCATCGTCATCGTCAACCGGGGCCAGACCAAGGGCGACGGCCGCGCGACCATTAAGCTGGACGGCGGGACGACGGAGACGCTCGTCGAGCTCGCCACACGGCTCGGCTGAACGAAGGAGCACCCGCGTCCCGCGGCGAAAGGACGCGCGTGACCTTCATCTCCCTCGTTCGGCACGGTCAGACCGACTGGAACCTCGCGAAGCGCATCCAGGGCTCCAGCGACATCCCGCTCAACGACACGGGCCGCGCCCAGGCGGAGACGACAGGACGCGCCCTCTCGGGCGGCCGGTTCGACGCGATCTACGCGAGCCCGCTCTCGCGCGCCCTCGAGACCGCGCGGATCATCGCCGGCCACGTCGGCCTCGGCGATCCGGGCCGCCTGCCCGCCGTCGCCGAGCGCAACTACGGCGAGGCCGAGGGGCTGACCGGCGAGCAGATCCTCGACCGCTGGCCCGACGGGATGCCCGTCCCCGGCCGGGAGACCCGCGACGAGGTCGTCGCACGTGCCCTGCCGGCCCTCCGCGAGCTGGGCGAGCGGCATCCCGGCGAGAACGTCATCGTCGTCAGCCACGGCGGCGTGATCTCATCGCTGGTGCGGCACGTGACCGATCATGCGCTGCCCGGCCCCGGTGAGCTCATCCCCAACGGCTCGGTGCACCGCTTCATCTACGACGACGGCGAGCTGACCCTCGACCGCTTCAACCTCGGGCCAGAGGACCGCGACCTGTTCACCGCGTCAGTGATGTGACGGGTGCCGTCAGCGCGAGCGCGCCGCGGTCGTCTCCAGCACGGTGAGCAGGTGCCGGGCCGACCCGTCCCAGGTGTACCGCTGGGCCTGCGCGCGACCGGCGGCCGACCGCGCGGCCCACACGCCGTCCTCCTCCAGGTGGCGCACACGGGCCGCGAGCTCCTCGGCGTCGTCCGCGGAGAAGAACAGCGCGGCCTCGCCGCCGATCTCACGGAAGATCGGGATGTCGCTGACGACCACGGGCGTCCCGAGCTCCATCGCCTCCACCAGCGGGATGCCGAAGCCCTCGTCGTGCGACGCCGTCACGAGGGCGGTCGCTGCGGCCAGCGTTTCCGCGTACTCCTCGTCGCTCGCGCCGTCGTGGAAGACGATGCGCGCGCTGGGAGCCAGCTCGGACAACCGCTGACGCTCGTCGTCGGAGACGCGGCTCATCAGGTGGAGCGTGTAGTCCGGCAGCAGCGCCGCCGCCCGCACCAGCGTGTCCACGTTCTTGTACGGCATGAACGAGCCCATGTAGACCAGGCTCTTCGACTCGGGCGCGGTGCGCTCGGCGCGGCCCGGGGCGATCGCGGGCATGTCGGCCGCGTTCGGCACGACGTAGACCGGCTTCTTGGTCAGGTGATGCTCGGCGATGAGTCCCTTGGTCGTCTCCGACACCGTGACCACCGCGTCGGAGCGGTTCAGCAGCATCCGCTGCGGCCACCACGCCAGGTGGTAGAGCCGCCACAGCCCGCGCACGAACGCCGGCAGGTCGCGCGGCGGCGTCGGGTGCCGGTAGTAGATGAGGTCGTGGACCGTCAGCACGAGCCGGTACTTGCGGCCGAAGCCGCCCATCGTCTGCATCGGGGTGAAGACGATGTCCGGGTCGAGCTTGTTGACCGTCCGGGCGACCCACGGCTCCCCCGCCGACGTCGGCGACGGGATGAGCTCCCACGGCAGGTCGGGCAGCAGCTCCAGCTGGCGGTGGTCGCTGATCAGCATGGTCACCGGGTGCAGCTTGGCCAGCGCCGTCACGACGCCCGCGGTGTAGCGGCTGATGCCGTCGTGACGCCCGATGCGGGTGTAACGGCAGTCGAAGAGGATCTTCACGCCGGCTCCCCCAGGAACCGCTCGATCGCCTCGGCTGCCGAGACCGGCGTCTCGTAGTGGATGAGGTGCCCGACATCCGGGATGACGACCAGCTCCGCGTCCGGGAACAGCGTCTGCAGCCGGAACTCGGCCTCGATCGGCGTGATGTCGTCCTTCTCGGCGGCGACCAGGAGCGTCCGCTCGGGGATGCGCGCCGCGTACTCGCTCACATCGTGGGAGACGGACGCGCGGAACGCCTCCAGCACCACCCGGCGGTCGCTGAACGCGGAGAAGTACCGGTCGTGCTGGTCGTGGATCCAGCGGCGGAGGGACGCATCCTTCGTCTTGGCCATCGCCATGCTCATGACGCGCACGATGACGCGGTTGCGCAGCAGCCCGAATCCGAGGCGCTCGGGCAGCGCGGCGGCGAGCCAGTAGTAGAAGATCGCGAGGCGCGTGAAGATGCCGCGCGGGCCCTCGAGCGCGGGCTGCCCGATCGGGTTCACGAGGACGACGGCATCCGGGCGGGCGGCGACGGATGCGGTGCTCGCCAGCGAGCCCGACACCACGATCGACCCGAACGAGTGGCCCAGCAGCACCACACGGCCTCCCGCGGGCAGCTCCAGCCCGGCCACGAACTCCCGCAGCCAGCGGCCGTACCCGTCGATGTCGTGCGCCGCCTCGGTCATCGGCGTCGACTCCCCGAACCCGGGGAGGTCGGGCGACACCATCCGCACGCCGCGCAGCTGCGCGACCACCGGCTCCAGGCCGTGGTGATCCCCGCGGAAGCCGTGCACGAGCACCAGCGTCGTGTCCGCATCCGGGTCGCCGTAGTCCCAGAACCGGGTGGTCGAGCCGAGGATGCCGAGGGCCCCCTCGCGGACGGGGACGCGCTCGAGGTCGGCGGCGTAAGGGGAGGTGATGGACATCGTCCGACAGTCTAGGCAACCGAGGCGCGCGGGAGCCCGAATGAACCTTAGACTTCACTGGTTGTAATCGTTTGCACCCACCTCTTCGCCCCCAAGGAGAACCGTGAGTTTCACCGCGCCCATCACGCTGCCCGGACTCGCCCTCGATCCCCAGTGGTACCGCCGGTCGGTCTTCTACGAGGTCATGGTGCGGTCGTTCGTCGACAGCAACGGCGACGGGTCGGGCGACATCTCGGGGCTCACCTCCAAGCTCGACTACCTGCAGTGGCTCGGCATCGACGCCCTCTGGCTTCCGCCGTTCTTCCAGTCGCCGCTGCGCGACGGCGGGTACGACGTGTCCGACTTCAAGGCGATCCTGCCCGAGTTCGGGACGATCGACGAGTTCCGCGAGCTCGTCACCAAGGCGCACGAGCGCAACATGCGCATCATCATCGACCTGCCGATCAACCACACGTCCGACCAGCACGAGTGGTTCCAGCAGTCCCGGTCCGACCCCGAGGGCCCCTACGGCGACTTCTACGTGTGGAACGACACCGACGACAAGTGGCCGGACATCCGCATCATCTTCGTCGACACCGAGGACTCCAACTGGGCGTTCGACGAGGCCCGGCGCCAGTACTACTTCCACCGGTTCTTCTCGCACCAGCCCGACCTCAACTTCGAGAACCCTGCCGTCCACGAGGCGATGTACGACATCGTCAAGTTCTGGCTCGACCTCGGCGTCGACGGCTTCCGGCTCGACGCCATCCCCTACCTGTACGAGTCCGACGAGGGCAACGGCGAGGGCGAGCCGAAGACCCACGAGTTCATCATCCGGCTGCGCGAGTGGGTCGATCGCGAGTACCCGGGCCGCATCATGATCGCCGAGGCCAACCAGTGGCCGCGCGAGGTCGCCGCCTTCTTCGGCAGCGAGGAGGAGCCGGAGTGCCACATGGCCTTCGACTTCCCCGTCATGCCTCGCATCTTCTACGCGCTGCGGTCGCAGCAGGCCAGCGAGCTGGTCCGGGTGCTGTCCGAGACCACCGACGTGCCCGAGGGGGCAGCCTGGGGCGTCTTCCTGCGCAACCACGACGAGCTGACGCTCGAGATGGTGAGCGAGGAGTACCGCCAGGCGATGTACGGCTGGTACGCCTACGACCCGCGGATGCGCGCCAACATCGGCATCCGCCGCCGCCTCGCCCCGCTGCTCGACAACTCCCGCGCCGAGCTGGAGCTCGCCCACGCGCTGCTGTTCTCGCTGCCCGGCAGCCCGTTCCTCTACTACGGCGACGAGATCGGGATGGGCGACAACATCTGGCTGCCCGACCGCGACAGCTCCCGCACCCCGATGCAGTGGACGCCGGACCGCAACGCCGGCTTCTCCAGCGCCGACCCGGGCAAGCTCTACCTGCCGGTGGTGCAGTCGCTGGTCTTCCACTACAACCAGGTGAACGTGGAGGCGCAGCTCGCGCAGTCCCGGTCGCTGCTGCACTGGATCCGCAACGTCATCCACGTGCGCAAGGCGCACCCCGTGTTCGGGCTGGGCGACATCCGCGTGCTGCCGACCGACCACGAGTCCGTGCTCGCGTTCATCCGCTCGTACGGGGGCAGCGGGACGCACTTCGGCGACCAGCCGGAGGACGTGCTGTGCGTGTTCTCGTTCGCGCACAATCCCGTGTCGGTGACGCTGGAGGCGCCCGAGTTCGCCGGGCGGACGCTGTACGACCTGTTCGGCGGGGCGGAGTTCCCGACTGTGGCGGAGGACGGCCGCTTCACCCTGACCCTCGGCACGCAGAACTTCTACTGGCTGCACATCGAGCCGCGCCGCGACTGACCGCTTCCCTCCCCACCCGCTCCCCCTCCCCTCCCCCTCCCACCCGTTCCGTGAAGTGCAGGTAGTTGCGCGCTCCACCGGCGTGTCGAGCAACTACCTGCCCTTCGGCGTGTGATCCGTCGGAGTGACAGTGGGGGTGCTTAGCGTTGGGGTATGAGCAACTGGCACCACCGGCTGGGGGTCTTCGATCTGGAGACCACGGGGATCGACGTGGAGTCCGCTCGCATCGTCACCGCCCACGTCGGCCTGCTCGACGAGACCGGTGAGGTGCTGCACCGCCGCGACTGGATCCTCGACCCGGGCGTCGAGATCCCGTCCGAGGCGACCGCGGTGCACGGCATCACGACCGAGCGCGCGCGTGAGCTGGGGATGGATCCGGCCCACGGTGTCGCCGCGATCGTCGAGCAGCTGCGCAGCCTCTTCGACCGCGACATCCCGGTCGTCGCCTACAACGCGCCCTACGACTTCACCCTCCTCGACCGCGAGGCCCGGCGCTACGGCGTGGCGCCGCTGGTCTCCCCCGGACCGATCATCGACCCGCTGGTGATCGACAAGGCCGTGGACAAGTTCCGCCGCGGCAAGCGCACCCTCACCGTGACCGCGACCCACTACGGCGTCGACCTGCTCGCCGCCCACGACGCCGGCGCGGACGCGATCGCCGCCGGCCGGGTCGCGCAGGCGCTCGCGCGCATCCACGCCGACGCCCTCGCCCTGGAGGCGGCGGAGCTGCACCTGCGCCAGGTCGACTGGTGCCGGGAGCAGGCGGCTGACTTCCAGGAGTACATGCGGCGCGAGCGCGACCCCGAGTTCACCACCTCGGGCGCCTGGCCTCTGCGTTGACCGCTTCTGGTTGCGGTTCCCCCGCATGCGGGGGCTGGTAGCGGTATGCGCTGGCCCGTTACCCTGTGGGCCATGAGCGACTCCAACCTGAACCCGCAGCCTCTCCCTCCGCAGCAGCAGCCCCAGTACCAGCAGTCCTACGGCGCTCCTGCGCAGCGGGGCTGGAACGTGCTGGCGATCGTCGCCTTCATCGCGACGTTCTTCATCAGCATCCTGGGCATCATCCTGGGCTTCATCGCCTTGTCGCAGATCAAGCGCACCGGCGAGCAGGGCCGCGGCCTCGCCCTCGCCGCGATCATCATCGGCTTCGTCGCGCTCGCCCTCGGCATCATCGTCTCGATCATCATCATCGCGGCCGTCGCCGCCAACCCGAACGTCTACTACCAGGGCTCCTGACTCCCGCCCCGCAACGCCGAAGGCCCCCGTCCAGCGGACGGGGGCCTTCGTGCAGCGGCAGGAGCCGCGCGGCTTACTTGCCGAAGTTCTTGTAGCGCACCTAACTGATACGCTCGACTCATGACCGAGACGCCTGCCACTTCGCGCCCCCGCGCAGTGCTCTATGTCCGCCTCAGCAAAGAGTCTGCCCTGTCGACCTCGGTCGCCGGGCAGCACGACGACCTAACCGCTATCGCCGCCCGGGAAGGATGGGAGGTCGTCAAGGTCTACGAAGACAACGGCCTCTCCGGCGGCAAGGAGCGCGCCAAGGCACAAGCGGCCTTCGACATGGTAGCTCGCGGCGACGCCGACGTCCTCGCCGTCTACGCCTATGACCGATGGAGTCGGCAAGGCATCGAAAAGGCCGCGGATGTCATCCGCCTCATCCGCGAGCGCGAGGAGTCCGGCCGCCCCGCTCTCTTCGTCGCCGAGCGTGAGGGCATCCGCTCCGACCGCGATAACTGGGAGATGCAACTCGCCTTCGCCGCCGACGTCGCCAAGAAGGAGCGCGACCGCACCCGCGCCCGGCAGATCGCCGCCCGTGACCGTATGCGGCGGGAGGGGCGCAATCCCGGCTACGGCACGCCGCCCCTCGGCTACAAGACCGGTCCGCACCCGACCCTTCCGGCCGGACGAGGTCTCATCGTTATCGAAGAGGAGGCCGAGGTCATTCGCGAGGTAGCAGAGCGCCTCGTCGACGGCGAGAGCACTGTCAAGATCGCTACCGACCTGACCGAACGCGGCTTCGCCCGCGCGCGCTCCCCCTACCGCCGAGCCGTCCTCGCGGGCACCAACCCGACGGGTCTCGACACGGGCGTATGGTCCTCGCCGCGCATCCGCGACACCTGGACCTCGGACCACTTGCTAGGGCGCGTGAGCTTCGGAGGTCGCCCAGTAACCGACGCGACAACGGGTCTCCCGCTCACTCCCTTCGAGCCGATCCTCGACCTGGACACGGTCCTGCGCATCCGGGAGCGCTTTTCCGAGAAGCGCGGTCAGAACGCCAAGCGACGCGCGGCCCGCCTTCTCTCCGGCGTCGCCTACTGCGGCCTCTGCGGTACCAAGATGTATGCGAAGGTCTCGCGCGAGGTCCCGTACTATCAGTGCTCCGCGGTGGCGCACGGTATCAAGTGCACACAACCGCGCATCGACGCGAAGCTGGTCGAGGACATGGTCACGGGCCTCTACCTCAAAGCACGCGGCCACGCCCCGAGGTCAAGGTCATCGAGCACCTCAGCGACCCGGCCACAGCCGCTCTCCTCGCGGCTGTCTCCGAGCAGATCACAGCGGAGACCGCCCGCTGGGCCGCGCTCGACGGCGACGAGGCCGACGCCGTACTCGCCTCGATCGGCGACCTCAAGAAGCGTCGCGCGGAGCTACAGGCGGTAAAGCCGACTCGATCCGTCGAGGTCGTCCAAACCGGCCGCACGTTCGCCGAGACGTGGGCCGACGCCGATACGGAACGCAAGCGCACGATGCTTCTCGATGCACTAGACCACGTCAGCGTCTATCCACGCTCCCACGAGGAGCGAGTTGTCTTCCACTGGAATAGCTAGCCACCAAAAAGAGAGGAAACACCCATGCCCAACTACGACGAGACCCCCGAACTCGACCTCCTCGCGATCGCGCTTGACCCGCGCATCTCTGCGCCGGAGCGGCCGGGCCAGTTCATCCCGAACGGCCTGACCTTCGCCGACGGATCGACGATGTCGCGCTCGGCAGCCGAAGTGCTCGGCTACCTCCGCTGAGAGGGGACGAGAGCGCGCCTATCGCCCTCGTCCCCGTCTCAACCCTAAAGGCCCCCTCCTCGCCGAGGGGGCCTCTTCGCGTTCGCGGGCAGTAGCGGCGCATTTGAGTGCCTCTACATGGGAGGCCTCCGAGCGCGGGAAGCGCCGGATCGGCCTCTAAGCCTGACGATCTGACGAAACAAACGTCAGTCAGGTATCCACTCAATGAGCGAATTTCTCTCTATATATATGGGCGGATGCCAACTGACGAAAGTTCCGTCATTCCGTCAGGGAAGCGCCGCCCGCCGGGCGCAGCGCTCCGACCTCCGAGCCTAGGAACTCTCCGATGCCCCGCCTTGACCCCCGAACTCTCTTCACCGGCTACGCTGCCGCCGAGTCGATCACGACACCCGCGGAGGAGCGCCGCGTCATCGACGCCGCCCAGTCCGGCGACGCCGACGCCTTTGACCGGCTCCTCCGTGCCTACTCGCCTCTCCTCAAGCGCTCCTACTCCGGCGCGATGCTCCGCGCCTCGGGACGCGCCTACGGCGAGAGAGCCGACGACCTGCAAGCCGACCTCCTCTTCCTCTTCACCGAGGCCGTGCACGACTGCAAGATCGACCGCCTCGCGGGCATTCTCCCCGCTACCTCGCCCGGGCAACGCACGTGAACACCCACGCCCTCCTTGCCGTCCCTCCGAAGACTCAAGAGCGCGTGCAAGCGCTGCTCAAGGCCGCCGGAGGCGACGCCGACCGCGCCCGCGAACTGGCAAAGCTGGACAAGGAAGTCTCGCCCGAGACCTTCGACGCCGCGCTCAAGGCGCTCCGCCCCGTTGAGTCCCTCTTCGCCGAGGACGCCGACGGCAACCTCATTCACGACTACGCCGTCGACGCCGACGGCGACACGCCCGTCTCAGCGATCGAGGACCGCCTCCTCGCCGAGTACGCCCTCGCGGCGCTCACTTCCGAGGAGAAGATGGTCGTCCGTCTCATGTACGGCTTCGGCGGCTTCAACCCCGCCGTCCCGGAAGAGGTCGCAGCAACGCTCGGCATCGACAAGCGCACCGTCGACAAGACCCACGCCGCAGCGCTGACGAAGATGCGCCGCGCGCTCGGCGCGTTCAATCCCACGGTCGACGACGCTCCCGACGCGGACTCTGAGGACCCGCTCGCCCCGCGCACCGATCTTGAGGCGGAACTCGTCAAGCTCGCGGCGAGCTTCGACGTAGACCCCGGGCCGGCCGTTTACACGCTCCGCGATCTACAACGGCGGTCGGCGAAGTCGTGCACCTCCTGCGGCCGTCGCCTCGACCTCTCCGCGTTCGGTACCGCCTCTTCCCGGCCGCTCGCCGTGGACTCGCAATGCCTTGAATGTCGCTCTCAGGCCGCCCGCGATCGCCGTGCCGCGTAACGCGGGGCTGAGTGCCTCTTCATCTGTAGGAGTGATCCCTTCCTAGGCGCTCTCCTACAAGCCTGTCCGGACCGCTCTTCCCGGACGCTAGGGCCGTTCACGCACGGAGTCGCGTGGGCGGCCCTTCTTCGTTCCCCGAGGAGGCACCGTGCCCGCACTTCCCCCGCCGCTCTCGGCGCTCACGTCGCGTCTCGGCATCGCCGCCGACGGCCTCGACGGCCTCGACACCGCCCGAGCCTCCGCAGCGCTCGACGACGCTACGGCGCTCGCGCTTGCCGAGGTCACGCCCGCCGCAGGCGACGCATGGCTCACCAAGTGCCCGCCGGTCGTCACCCTCGTCATCCTCAAGGCCGCCCGCCGCGAGTTCGAGAACCCCCGCGGCTTCGTGACCGAGACGCAGGGCGAACGATCCGCGACCCTCGCGGTCTCCTCCGGCGTCTACCTGACCGCCCGAGAGATAGCCACGATCCGCCGCGCCGCGACAGGCTACCCCGGCGGCTTCGTCGGCAGCGTCCGCACACCGTCCAGCTACTCCGAGTAGCTCCTCGAATCTTCCGCCCCGCCCCTACCCTGCAAACCCCTTCTCTCGGCAGGCGAGGACGGCGCGGGGCGGCTCTCCGACACGCAGGCGTGTCACCCCTTCCGCGTGCAGGCACGCGACCCGCCCCCCTTCACGAGGCTCGCCCCGGTAGTGCCGCGAGCGTCTCCGCCTCTCCTTCGTCCGGCGCATCGCGCCCCACCGTCTCAAGGAGACCCCCTCATGGCTACTAGCCCCAACACCCTCGTCACCCCGACTCAGGTCGCCGCCGTCGCCGCGGAGCTTGCCGCCCAGTCCCTCACCGTCGCAGGCACCCTCTCGCGCTCCTACGAGTCCGAGTTCGGAGGCCGGATCGGCTCGTCGGTGCAGGTCCGCATCCCCGCGGCCTTCCAGTCCCGGTACCGCGCGATCAACTCGACCGACGACCTCGCGACCGACAACGTCGACGAGCAGTTCGTCGAGGTGAAGCTCACCGACCACGCCTACAGCCGCGCGGCGCTCACCTCGGCTGAGATGTCGCTCGACATCCAGAACTTCTCGGCGCAGGTCGTGAAGCCGCAGGTCGGCAGCATCACCCGCCGGATCGAGAATCTCGCGATCGCGACCCTCAAGGCCGCCCCGGCCGACACCACGATCACCTACTCGGCGACCGACCCGGCCGCGACCTTCTCCGCCGCCCGCCGCGTGCTCCGCTCTCGCGGCATCGACGCTAGCGTCCCCCTCTACGCCGCGGTCTCCGCCGACGTCTACGAGGACGTCCAGAACGCGAACGCCTTCGACACCAACCAGAGCGGCGCAACCGTCGACCTCGGCAACGCCTCCGGGATCATCCGCGGCTTCCGCGTGTTCGAGGTTCCGAGCCTGTCCGATGGCGAGATTGTGTTCTATGTCGCCGCCGCCGCTCACCTCGCCGTGCGCGCCCCTGAGGCCCCGCTCGGCGTCGAGTCGGCCTCCTCGACGACATCGGAGAACGGCTTCGCGATCCGCAATGTCATGAGCTTCGACAGCGTCAAGGCGCAGTCGGTCTCGCTCGTCGATACCTTCGTCGGCGTGCAGGCCCTTGACCTCCCGGTCGACAGCGCCGGGACCGTCGACCTCGTCCCGTTCGGCGGCGTCGTCCACGTCCTCGCGGCGTAACCCTCTTCCGGCGGCGGGCCGCGCCCTACTCCCGCGACTCGCCGCCGGGACCCTCACCCTCTAGGAGACCCGATGCTCACTTCGACCGACCGCGACCTCTCCGCCGGGCAGCGCCGCTCCTTGCGTCTTCTTGAGATTCTCAGCGACCCCGACGTCGCCCTCCCCGCCCGCGTCGAGGACCTCGACCTGGACACGGGCCATTGGCTCGACCGGATCGCAGCTGACCTCGGCGTCCCGCGCCGGTCGCGCTCACGCGGCTCCGCGTCCATCACTTCGAGACCATCGCCGCACGGCGCGCAGCACTCGAAACCGCACACTTCGCCCGCACCGCCGCCAAGGCTGCCGGGCGCATCTGACTGGCACCGCGCTTCTCCGGTAGGCAAGCGCAGTGCGGCTCGGCACCTGACTACTCCCAGGGGGCCGAGAGCACGGGGGGTTAGGGACCCCGCGCGTGCAAAGCCGTGGGCCGCTCGCCTCGTCCTCCTAGGCGCACCTCGTGGATGCAGTGCGTACGACCAAGCGCGAGCGCCCACGGCACCTCAACCTTCGGCCTAAGGCAACGAGGACGTGTCGACCAAGTCATACTCAATCAGCCCGGCGCGACCCACCTCCGAGCGCGCGAAGGTCTCCATCCACTCGGCGCGCTCGCCCGTGCGAACCACTCGAATGCGGGTCGGCGACTCATCCTCGGTCGGCGGGAGCGCGACCAACTCGACGCCTGACTCGACGCCGCCCACGAGGACAGCGAAGAGCTTCTCGTCGCTCACTTCCGTCCACCACCCATACGACGACGGTATGACTACTGGCTTCCGTGCGCGAGACAGCGTTGCAACTCCCCTCCCCGGGGTGCCTGAGTACCGGTAAGGCAAAGCGTCTCCCAGTGCGCGCAGGTTCCAGGGTTTCGGCGCTCAATCGCCCCAATCACCAGATCGCCCCTCCGGCCTAAGCCGCGAGGGGCCTTTTTTGCGTTCAGCCCCACTACTGTTCTGCTATGCCAAGTCGGGACGCGGTCCGGTCGTTCGAGCGGCGCATGTCGCTACATAGGTACTTTCTCAACGCTGATTATCTGCGCGACGTTTTCATGCGTCGCTTGGCGGCGCAACAAGGAGTCCCCGCAACTGATGCCGATGACCTAGACAATCAAAGCGCGATGCTCTTGTGGTACGCCGCCCTCTATGTCGTCATCGAAGGCTGGAAAGAGCTAGACCTCTCTGACTCGGAGGTCGACGGCTTCCTCTCCGACGACCGCACCGACAAGCTGCGAGTTTTTCGCAATAAGGTCTTCCACTACCAAAAGGAGTACTCGCCGAACGGGCTGGTTGCGTTTCTAGAGGCAGACGGCCCAGACGGCAGTTCGAGTGCCGAGTGGGTGCGAGGGACCCACTTCGCTCTCGGCCGCGCAATCGTTCGGTCGATCGAAGAAACGAATCCGACCTACCCTGAACCGCGCGCCTAGGAGCGGTTAGGACGCAGAGTTGCGACCCTGAGAGCGTGGACACGACACGCGCAGCCATTCTTGCGCTCATCATCGTCGGGGCAACTGCCCCGCTCCTCGGAGCCTTGCTCGCGGTCGCTAACGCCTCTCGAACTCTCAAGGCTCACGAGCGCGACGTCAAAGTCTCGCAAGCGATCTTGAAGGAATGGAGGGCAGAGTCAAGCGCGCGCCGCTTCGATTCGGTGGTCGAGGCAGACGCCTTCAACTTGACCTATCACTCACGCTTTCTAGCCCTAGGCTTACCGGTTCCCTCGCGCGCTGCTGCGGACGATAACGCGACGGGCGACCTCGCGGTCTCGCGGGTGCTCCGCCTGCTCGCAAGAGGACAGGGGTGGAATGTCTCCCTTATCGTGCTCGGCGTGTTCGCCTCTACGGCTGCGGCGATTTGGTCTCTGTGGCTTCCGACGCCGTGAGGCGTTCGTAAACGCGCTCAACGGGCACTGCGGCCACTTCAGACCATTGCGCGCGAGATGGGTCGGCGACGAGTCGACTTCCGTCTCGCTCAAAGAAGGGCAGTCCAAGGCTGAAACGGTACGTGTCGCGCACGTTCATGCCGATATCGCGTACCCAGAATTCGAGCCGAAATGCCGCCCGTTCGGGGCTGCCAACTTGGTCATCCGTCGACAGCCCAATTGCGTTCACGACGCGATTCCAGTAAAGCGTTTTGGCATTGTTCCGGCCCGGTAGGACGTAAAGGGGCGTGCCCTGAGGTAGACCGTCGATCGTGCCACCGTCGAAGTTGGTTATGTCTATCCTCGCGGGCACCCTGGATACGTTCCTGAACGTCAACCTAAGCTCAGTCCGAAAGCGGGGCCGTTCGTTCTCCTCGAACGTGGCTCGCCACTCGACAAGGAACTCGCCCCGCTCGTGGGCAGACCAAAGCGGGCTAATGCCGTCACCCGGTCCCGGCGCGACCCTGACGAATAAGCTCGGCGCGAGAGCGTCGAGCCGCGCTTCGGCGACTCGGGTCTCCGCTCGACGTTGGGCGGCCCCCTGCTCCTCCGCTTCCGCGCGCGCGGCCAGCGCTTGAGCTTTGGTGTCCTCAAGCGCCAACTCTTGCAAGCGAACTTGCTCCTTGACCGCGACCGCCTGCTCACGTGCCGAATGAGCCGCTCGCCTCGCATAGATGCCCGCAGCGCTTGCGGCGACGAGGGCACCGAACGTGGAGAGGGCAGCTATCCAATTCGGGACAGCATCACCCCAGGTATCTATTCCGCTCACCCTCCACAGCGTAAAGCCACGGCGGACCAATCTCCGATGGCTACGCCGCTAGTATTCGGCAATGGACATCTGGGCAGACATCGTCGCGACGCTCGCGCTCATCGGGGCGGCGATCGGATTCCTGACAGCACGAAGGGCGCGGAAGAGGGCAGAGGAGAGCGCGATTCTCGCGGCAAAGGCGCAATCCGAAGCGACCGATGCCCTCCGGCGAACCGCCGAAGCAAACGAGCGCCTGACCGCCCTGTGGGAGCGCGTCACGACGCCTCCACCCCCTCGTCCTAAGTGGAACGTTTACTACAACCCCGGCGACGGTTCGGGGTTCCTGATCAACGTGGGCGAGGAGAAGGCCTACGGCGCTACCGTGCGCGGCTACCCGCAAGTAAGCGAACACCTCGCTCGCACCCCGTATCCGACGGACGTTCCCCCGCAAGCTCAACTCTCGTTCGAGGTGTTCGAGTCGGCCGGACCCCTCGAACGTATCGAGGTGTCATGGCAGGACGAGGCGCACTCGACGATTGAGCGGGAACAACTCTGGGTCACCTAGACCGGTTCGGCCGTGAGCGAACGAACCTGCGGGATCGCGTCGGCCTCTATAGCTTGCTGCCCATGACACCTCATACCGCCTTTTGGAGTTGGACCGAACGCTACGACCAGCAAGTCCGCGTGACGGCGATCGAGAACCGCGACGACCGCGTCGCGCTCACGATCGAGACCACACCGGCATGGATGGGCGGAATCGAGGACTTACACGCGACGCTCCCCGATCGCCGCCGCATGCCCATCCGCGCTCTCGCCCACAGCGGGCAAGGCCGCTTCACCATCGAAGCCGAGGGCCACCTCGGCGGCGGCGATTGGTTTAGCATCCGCCTTGACTCGGCGTGGGCCGTCATCGAGGTCCGCGAGCCGTAGCCGTCACCGCGCCAAACGAAAGCCCCCGTACACCGTTCGCGCGGTGCATGGGGGCTTTTCGTCGTTAGAGGCCGAGTCGCGGGTCCGGCGTCTCCGGGCCGTCGCCCGCCTCGGGCATCTGGTACTCGCCGCCCCTAGCGCAGTGCCAGACCCACCCGCCACCGAGTCTTGCCTCGTCGGGGTTGTACTCCCATGTCATCGGACCGCCGTGAATTGAGCATGTCTTAGTTATCGCCATGGTGCGAGAGTATCCGCCGCTTACGACAAAGCCCCCGACTTCATGAGAAGCCGGGGGCGATGTCCCTCGAAGAGGGGTGAAGATTTAGGAGCGTCCGAAGTTCTTGTAGCGCGAGTTGAACTTCTCGACGCGGCCGGCCGAGTCGAGGATGCGCTGCTTGCCCGTGTAGAACGGGTGCGACTCGGAGGAGATCTCGACGTCGATCACCGGGTAGGTGTTGCCGTCCTCCCACTCGATGGTCTTGTCGCTCGAGACGGTGGAGCGGGTGAGGAACGTCGCACCCGAGGCCAGGTCGCGGAAAACCACCGGGGCGTAGTCGGGGTGGATGCCAGTCTTCATCAGGACTTCCTTGTTGCGTGTCGTAATCGGTCGTGTCCGCGCCGGACGGCGTGAGGACGGGAAGCTTGTCGGCCCAGACCGGGCCAGCTACCTACTTTAGCAGATCGGGGCCCGAAACGCGGTCACGACGTGGCGCGCGCGGCGTAGCGGCCGTCGGTCTCGCTGAGCTCGACCGCGATGCCGAAGGTGTCGCTCAGGTTCTCGCTCGTCAGCACCTCGTCGATCGGGCCGGCGGCCGCGATCCGCCCGTCCGCGAGGAGCAGCGCGCGGTTGAAGCCCTGGGGGATCTCCTCGACGTGGTGCGTGACCATGACGATCGCCGGCGACTTCGGGTCGCTGGCGTAGCCGCCGAGCAGCTTCACGAGCTCTTCGCGGCCGCCGAGGTCGAGGCTCGCGGCGGGCTCGTCGAGCAGCAGGATCTCGGGGTCCGTCATCACGGACCGTGCGATCTGCACGCGCTTCTGCTCGCCGTCCGACAGGCTGCCGAAGGTGCGCTCGGCCAGGTGGTCGAGGTGCCACTCGCCGAGCACGCGGAGCGCCCGGCGCTCGTCGATCTCCTCGTACAGCTCGTTCCAGCGGCCGGTGACGGCGTACGCGGCGGTCATCACCACATCCAGGACGCGCTCGTTGCGCGGGATGCGCCGGGCCAGCGCGCTGGACGCGAAGCCGAGCAGCGGACGGAGCTCCGACAGGTCGGTGTGGCCGACCGATTCGCCGAGCACGACGGCCTCGCCCGAGCTCGGATGCAGCGCCGCCGCGGCGATCTGCAGCAGCGTGGTCTTGCCGGCGCCGTTGCGGCCCAGGATGACCCACCGCTCGTCCGGCTCGACCGCCCAGTCGATTCCCTGGAGGACGGGGTTGCCGTCCCGCACAACGGACACGTCGGTAAGTCGGATAACGCTGTCGGCCATGTCCTCCAGCCTACCTGCGCCGGGCGCCCCTCCGTGACGAAGCGGACGCCTCAGCGCGCCAGCAGCGACCGGTAGACGTCGCGGGTCTGCTCGGCGATCGTGGTCCAGCTGAACGACGTCTCAGCGCGCTCGCGCCCGGCCTCGCCCATCTCCGCCGCGCGCGCCGGATCGCTCACGACCTCGATCAGCGCCGCGGCCAGGTCGTCCACGAACCGCTCCGGGTCCGTCGGCGTCCCCGTGCCGTCCTGCAGCTGCTGGATGGGCACGAGCCGGCCGGTCACGCCGTCCACGATCACCTCGGGGATGCCGCCCGTCGCGGTTCCGACGACCGGAAGCCCGCAGGCCATCGCCTCGAGGTTCACGATGCCCAGCGGCTCGTAGATCGACGGGCAGACGAACACCGTGGACGCGGTGAGCGCGATCCGCAGCTCGTCGTTCGGCAGCAGCCGGTCGATCCACACGACACCGTCGCGCTCGGCCTGCAGCTGCTCGACGAGCCCGGTCACCTCGGCGAGGATCTCGGGGGTGTCGGGCGCGCCGGCGCACAGGATGATCTGCACCTCCGGCGGCAGCTGCCGAACGGCGCGCAGCAGATACGGCAGGCCCTTCTGACGGGTGATGCGCCCGACGAAGATGACGGCCGGACGCTCGGGGTCGATCCCGAGCGCCCGCGCCCGCTCGTCGTCGCGCAATGGCTGCCAGCGCTCCAGGTCGATGCCGTTGTAGATCGTCACGACCTTGGTCGGGTCCAGCGCCGGGTACGCCGCGAGGATGTCGCGCCGCATCCCGTCGCTCACCGCGATCACGGTGTCGGCGGCCTCGAAGGCGGTCTTCTCGATCCAGCTGGACACGCGGTAGCCGCCGCCCAGCTGCTCCGCCTTCCAGGGGCGCAGTGGCTCGAGGCTGTGCGCCGTCACCACGTGCGGGACGCCGTGCAGCAGCTTCGCCAAGTGACCCGCGCCGTTCGCATACCAGGTGTGCGAGTGGACGACGTCCGCTCGCCCGCAGTCCTGCGCCATCTGCAGGTCGACGCCGAGCGTCGCGATGGCGCCATTGGCGTCCGCCAGCTCGGCCGGCACGCGGTAGGACGCGGTGTCCGGCTCGTCCCGCGACTCGCCGAAGGCGCGCACGACGACCTCGGTGTCGGTCCGCAGGGCACGCACCAGCTCGGTGACGTGCACCCCGGCTCCCCCGTAGATGTCCGGCGGGTACTCCCGGGTCAGTAGATCGACGCGCATGACCGAAACGCTAGTACAGCCCCCAGTTCGCCTCTACTGTTATGCACATGGCACCAGGCAAGAAGATCTTCGGCATCGTCCTCGCGGGCGGAGAGGGAAAGCGGCTGATGCCGTTGACGGCGGACCGCGCGAAGCCCGCCGTCCCGTTCGGCGGACAGTACCGCCTGATCGACTTCGCGCTGTCGAACCTCATCAACTCGCAACTGCGGCAGATCGTCGTGCTCACGCAGTACAAGTCGCACAGCCTGGACCGCCACGTGTCGCAGACCTGGCGCCTCGACGGCATCACCAGCTCCTACATCGCCTCCGTCCCCGCCCAGCAGCGCCTCGGCAAGCGCTGGTTCAGCGGATCGGCGGACGCCATCCTGCAGAGCCTCAACCTGCTGCGCGACGAGAAGCCCGACATCGTGGTCGTCGTCGGCGCCGACCACGTGTACCGGATGGACTTCGGCCAGATGATCCAGGCGCACATCGACTCGGGAGCCCCGGCGAGCGTCGCCGCCATCCGTCAGCCCATCGGGCTGGCCGACCAGTTCGGCGTGATCGAGGTGGAGCCGGAGCGGCCCACCCACATCGGCGCGTTCCGCGAGAAGCCGCGCGACCCCGTCGGACTGCCCGATTCGCCGAACGAGGTGCTCGCCTCGATGGGCAACTACGTCTTCGACGCCGACGCCCTCATCGACGCGGTGATCCGCGACGGCGACCGCCCCGACTCCAACCACGACATGGGCGGCGACATCATCCCGGACTTCGTGTCGCGCAACGAGGCCGCGGTCTACGACTTCAACAACAACGACGTGCCGGGTTCGACGGACCGCGACCGCTACTACTGGCGCGACGTGGGGACGATCGACTCGTTCTTCGAGGCCCACCAGGACCTCATCTCGGCGCTGCCGGTGTTCAACCTGTACAACAACAGCTGGCCGATCTTCAGCCAGGTGCTCAACTCGCCGCCCGCGAAGATCGTGCGGGATGGACGCGGTGCCCTGGGCACGACCATCGACTCGATCGTCTCGCTCGGATCCGTGATCTCCGGCGCGCACCTCGAGCGCAGCGTCCTCGGTCCGTGGGCGAAGGTCGACTCGGGTGCGAAGGTGATCGACTCCGTCGTGTTCGAGCGCGCGGTGATCGAGCCGAACGCGTTCGTCGGCCGCGCCATCCTCGACAAGGACGTGGTGGTCGCCGAGGGCGCGCAGATCGGCGTCGACCCCGAGCGCGACCGCGCCCGCGGCTTCACCGTCACCGAGTCGGGCATCACGGTGGTCGGCAAGGGCGTGCACGTCGTCCCATGACCGACAGCCACAACCGAACAGCGTCCGTCCTCGTCGTGCTCGACGCCGACTCCACCCTGCTCCAGGACGAGGTGATCGAGCTGCTCGCCGAGGAGGCGGGATCGCGCACCGAGGTCGCAGAGATCACCGAGCGCGCCATGCGCGGCGAGCTCGACTTCGAGCACAGCCTCCGGGAGCGCGTGCGCACCCTGCGCGGGCTGCCCGCGTCGGTGTTCCAGCACGTCGGTGAGCGCATCCGGGTGACGGACGGCGTGCCGGAGCTCATCGCGGGCGTCCAGGCCGCCGGCGGTGTCGTCGGCGTGGTCTCGGGCGGTTTCCACGAGCTGCTGGACCCGATCGGCGAGCGGCTGGGCCTCGACCACTGGCGCGCCAACCGCCTGGTGGTCCGGGAGGGACGGCTCACCGGCGAAGTCGACGGCCCGGTCATCGACGCCGCCGCGAAGGCGCAGGCGCTGCTGTTCTGGGCGGCCGCGGCAGGCGTGCACCTCACGCAGACGGTCGCCATCGGCGACGGCGCGAACGACCTGCGGATGATGGCCGAGGCCGGTCTGGCGGTCGCCTTCAACGCCAAGCCGAAGGTGCGGGCGGAGGCCGACCTCGTGATCGACCGGCCCGACCTCTCCCAGGTGCTCCCCCTGCTCGGCCTCCGCGGCTAGCATCCATCGCCTCCTCGCTTAATCCGATCGCGCGTCGCGCGGCGAATGAATAAGCGAGGAAGCGATGAACGAATCAGTGACCCATGCCGAGGCCGCCGTCGACGGGGATGACCGCGCCGGAGATGTAGCCGGCGTCGTCGGAGGCAAGCCACGCGACGACCTTGGCGACCTCGCTCGGTTGCGCGAAGCGGCCGGCGGGGATGCTCTTCTTGTACTCCGCCTGCTGGGCCTCGGGCAGCTCGGCCGTCATGTCGGTCTCGATGAAGCCGGGGGCGACGACGTTCGCGGTGATTCCGCGCGCGCCGAGCTCGCGCGTGATCGACCGCGCCATGCCGACGAGTCCCGCCTTCGACGACGCGTAGTTGACCTGGCCGGCGCCTCCGAAGAGTCCGACGACGCTCGAGATCAGGATGATGCGGCCGAAGCGCGCCTTCAGCATCCCCTTGTTCGCCCGCTTCACGACGCGGAAGGACCCGCCGAGGTTGGTCTCGACGACCGAGTCGAACTCCTCGTCGGTCATGCGCATCAGCAGCGTGTCCTTGGTGATGCCGGCGTTCGCGACAACGACCTCCACCGGGCCGAGCTTCTCCTCCACCTCGGTGAAGGCGGCGTCGACGCTCGCGGCGTCGGTGACGTCGGCGCGCACGGTCAGCGCGCCGGCGGGGCCCTCCCCGGAGCGCGCGGTGACCGCCACCCGGTGGCCCTGGGCGACGAACTCCTCGGCGATCGCGTAGCCGATCCCCCGGTTGCCTCCGGTGACGAGGACGGTGCGTGGCGTGGTCATGCGCTTCCCTTCAGGAATGGTGCTTGCTGCGTATTCGGCCCGAGCGGGGCCCGACCCAAGTTTATGGACGTACGCTGGAGTCAACGCTCATGAAGAAGCCCTCAGCACCGTCGATCACGAGTCTCCCCCTCTCTCCGGACGAGGAGCGCAAGCACCGGATGATCCGCTATTCGGTCGCCATGGGCATCCGCGTGGTCTGCGTCCTGGTCGCGGTGATCGTACCGGGATGGTGGGCCCTCGCCCCGATCGTCGCCGCCGTCTTCCTGCCGTACTTCGCCGTCGTCATCGCGAACGTCTCGGTGGAACGCGGCCAGGCGGACGTCCAGCGTCCAGGCGGTATCGTTCCTCTGTACCCTCCGCAGGCTCCGCGCGCCGACCAGAGCGCCGAGAACCCGCGCGAGGATCCGTAAAACAGGAGGCGCGCAGTGATCGGGATGGACGCGCCGGCGCCGCTGACCTGCTCGCGCGCCGGCTGCCGCGAGACCGCGTCCTGGCGGATCGAGTGGCGCAACCCGCGCATCCATACCGAGGACCGCGTGAAGGTCTGGCTCGCCTGCGACGAGCACGTGGACTTCCTGCGCGAGTTCCTCGCCGCGCGGGAGTTCCCGCTGCGCGTGGTCCCGGCCGTCGGGGCCGACGCATGAGCGGCGCCGACCCCGAGACGAAGGCATCCGGCTGGAGTTTCGCGTTCTCACGCCGATGGTTCGGCTACCTGGCGTTCGCGATCGTGTTCGCCATCGCCTGCGGCTTCCTCTCCAACTGGCAGCTCGCCCGCTCCAAAGAGGCAGCAGCGGCGAACGCCCTGGTCACGGCCAACTTCGATTCGAAGCCGGTGCCGCTGACCGACGAGCTTCCGACCCTCGGCTCCTACTCGCCGAAGCAGGAGTGGACGCGCGTGACCGTCACCGGGACGTACGAACGCGACCAGCAGCTGCTCGTGCGCAACCGGCCGTTCAACGGCAGCCCCGGTTTCGAGGTGCTGATCCCGCTGCGGACCGCCGACGGCGCGCTGTTCGTCGTCGACCGGGGATGGGTCCCCACCGGCAGCAAGACCGACGCACCCGACCACGTCCCCGCCGCACCGTCCGGACCCGTGACCGTCGTCGCGCGGCTGAAGGCGAGTGAACCGGCCATCGCGGGACGCACGGCGACCGGGGATCAGGTGGGCACGATCCAGCTCTCGGTCGTGAAGCAGAAGCTCGGCGGCGCGGACGTCTACACCGGCGCGTACGGCCTGCTCGACAGCGAGGACCCGACCCCGGCGACCGCGCCGACGCCGACCGTGACGGCCCCACCGACTCAGGATGAGGGACTCCACTGGTCGTACATGATCCAGTGGATCATCTTCGCCCTGATCGGCTTCTTCGGTCTCGGCTACGCGCTCGTGACGGAGTACCGCAAGCGCAACTCCGACGACCCGGCCGAGCGCGCACGGGCCGCGGAGCGCGAACGGCGGCGGCGGGCGAAGCGGACGGACGCGGACGTCGAGGACGAGCTGCTCGACGCCACGCGCTGAGCGCCGCACGGGCCGCGTGCTATCGTCATCCCGATCGTGTTCCGACTCCAGGAGGTGAGACCCATGTACACACAGACAGTGGGCGCTCCCCTCAGCCCACGATCGCGCGGCTAGAACCTTCGCCGCCGGGAGCGCCGTTCCGCATGATCGCGAAAGGCGACTCCCATGAACAGTTCCTCTTCTTCTGCGCGCACTGAGCGCGCGCTCGTCCTCGGCGGCGGCGGCGCGACCGGCAACGCGTGGCTCATCGGCGTGATCGCCGGGCTCGCCGACGCCGGTGTCGACGTCGCCGCGCCCGACCTCACGGTCGGCACGTCGGCCGGCTCGACGGCCGCCGTCCAGCTCTCGCTCTCCGAGCCGGCGGAGCTGTACGCCGCGCTCACTCCCCCGCCGCCGCGCGGTGCTGCCCCCGCCGGGCGTCCGGCTGGCGGCCTCGACCGCGTGCTGTCGCTGATCGCCGCCTCCACCGACATGGACGACTACCGCCGCCGCATGAGCGCGTCGGGCCTCGCGCTCGACGCCGAGGACGACGGCTCGCGCTCCGAGCGCTGGCGTGCGGTGGCCGCCTCCCGCCTGGGCGGTGCGGGTTGGCCCGAGCGGCGCCTCCTGATCACCGCGGTGGATGCGCGTACCGCCGAGGGCGTGGTCTTCGACCGCGACAGCGGGATCGACGTGGTGGATGCGGTGGCCGCCAGCACATCGAGCGCCCACCCGCTGCGGATCGGTGACGCGCGCTACCTCGACGGCGGCTACCGCATCAACGCGGAGAACGCCGACCTCGCGACCGGCTACGCCCGGGTACTTGTGCTCTCGCCGTTCAACGGCCGGTCGCTCCCGCCCGCGTCGTGGGGCACGCACCTGGCGGTCCAGGTGGATGCGCTGCGCGCCTCCGGGAGCCGCGTCGAAGTGATCGGCCCAGAGTCGGAGGCCCTGCACGGCGCCAACGCGACCGATCCGTCTCTGCGTCCCGCCGCCGCACGCGCGGGCTTCGCCCGCGGCCGCGAATACGCGCCTGCCGTCGCCGCCCTCTGGATCTGAGCCGCCAGGGATTCGTGCCGAATGTGCACAACTCGTAACGAATAGCGCACATTCGGCACGAATCCGCGAGCACAACCCGCGGCGTGGGGACTGACCGCCCTCGCGATTCGTCACGGATGGTCGCGATTCGTCACGAATGGCGACCATTTGTGACGAATCGCGGGCGCCGGGCGGCTAGGCGAGCGAGATGAGGTCGAGGTAGTCGCGCGACCAGTGGTCCTCGGTGCCGTCGGGCATGATGAGGACGCGCTCGGGGTTCAGCGCCTCGACCGCCCCCTCGTCGTGGCTGACCAGCACGACCGCGCCCTCGTAGTGGGCGAGCGCATCCAGGATCTCCTCGCGGCTCGCCGGGTCGAGGTTGTTGGTTGGCTCGTCGAGCAGCAGCACGTTGGCGCCGGAGACCACGATCATCGCCAGCGCGAGTCGCGTCTTCTCGCCGCCGGACAGCACTCCCGCGGGCTTGTGCGCGTCGTCCCCGGTGAAGAGGAACGAGCCCAGCACCTTCCGCGCCTCGGTCTCTGTCAGGTTCGGCGACGACGAGACCATGTTCTGCAGCACGGTCCGGTCGACGTCGATGGTCTCGTGCTCCTGGGCGTAGTAGCCGATCCGGAGGCCGTGGCCCGGCTCGATCTGCCCGGTGTCGGGCGCGTCCACGCCCGCGAGCATCCGGAGCAGCGTGGTCTTGCCCGCGCCGTTCAGCCCGAGCACCACGACCTTCGAGCCGCGGTCGATCGCGAGGTCGACAGCGGTGAAGATCTCGAGCGAGCCGTAGCTCTTGGACAGGTCGCTCGCCTGCAGCGGCGTGCGTCCACACGGTGCCGGGGTCGGGAAGCGCAGCTTCGCCACCCGATCGACCTGGCGCACGTCCTCGAGGCCTGCGAGCAACTTCTCGGCGCGGGCGACCATCTGGTGCGCGGCCGCCGCCTTGGTGGCCTTCGCCCCGAACTTCGCCGCCTGCAGCTGCAGCGCGCCCGCCTTCTTCTCCGCGTTGGCGCGCTCCTTCTTGCGGCGCTCCTCGTCGGCGGCGCGCTGGCGCTGGTAGTTCTTCCAACCCATGTTGTAGATGTCGATGACCTGGCGGTTCGCATCCAGGTAGAAGACGCGGTTGACGGTCTCGCCGACCAGGTCGACGTCGTGCGAGATCACGATGAAGCCGCCGGTGTAGTTCTTGAGGAACTCGCGCAGCCACAGGATCGAGTCCGCATCCAGGTGGTTGGTCGGCTCGTCGAGGATCATGGTGCGCGCGTCCGAGAACAGGATGCGCGCGAGCTCGATGCGACGCCGCTGACCGCCCGAGAGGGTCTTCAGCGGCTGCTCCAGGATGCGGTCCGGGAGGTTCAGGTTGGACGCGATGGACGCGGCCTCCGCCTCGGCGGCGTACCCGCCGAGCAGGTGGAAGCGCTCCTCCAGCCGTCCGTACGTCTTCATGGCGGCCTCGGACACCGCGGTGTCGCTGCTCGCCATGTCGAGCGTGGCCTTCTGCATCCCGAGCACGATGGAGCCGAGGCCGCGGGCGTCCAGGATGCGCGTACGCGCGAGGTCGTCGAGGTTGCCCGAGCGCGGGTCCTGCGGCAGATAGCCCAGGTCCCCCGACCGGTCGACCTTGCCCGCGGTGGGCAGCAGGTCGCCGGCGAGCACCTTGGTCAGCGTGGTCTTGCCGGCGCCGTTGCGCCCGACGAGGCCGATCTTGTCGCCGTCCGCGACGCGGAACGAGACGCCCTCCATGAGGAGGCGCGCACCGACGCGCAGTTCGAGGTCGTGCACGGCGAGCACAGTTCAGTCCGTTCGTTCAGGGGTGGTCATGCGAGAGTCCCGGCACTCGCGTACCGGGACCCGTCGTTGGTGTTCTTAGATCGCGAAGCCGAGGGCGCGCATCATGTCGCGGCCGTCATCGGTGATCCGCTCGGGACCCCACGGCGGCATCCACACCCAGTTGATGCGGAACGCCTCGACGATGCCGTCGAGCGCCTCGGCGGTCTGCTCCTCGAGCACGTCGGTGAGCGGGCAGCCGGCACTCGTCAACGTCATGGAGATGATGAGCGCGTTGTTCTCCTCGTCGAAGGCCAGGTCGTAGATCAGGCCGAGGTCGACGACATTGATCCCGAGCTCGGGATCCATCACGTTCTTCAGCGCCTCCTCGACCTGGTCGAAGAGCGCGGGGCTCAGAGTGGCGGGCATGAGTGGATTCTACCTCTCGGTGATCTCGATCGGTCGGGCGCTCAGGCGCCGGCCAGCTCGGCCTCGTCGGCCGCCGCGGGCTCGGGGCGTCGACGAACCGGTCGTAGCCCTCCTCCTCCAGGCGGTCGGCCAGCTCGGGGCCGCCCTGCTCCGCTACCCGGCCCGCGACGAAGACGTGCACGAAGTCCGGCTTGATGTAGCGCAGGATGCGCGTGTAGTGCGTGATCAGCAGGATGCCGAGGCCGGTGTTGGCCTTGGCACGGTTGACGCCCTCCGACACGATCTTCAGCGCGTCGACGTCGAGGCCGGAGTCGGTCTCGTCGAGCACGGCGAACTTCGGCGTGAGGAGCTCGAGCTGGAGGATCTCGTTGCGCTTCTTCTCGCCGCCCGAGAAGCCCTCGTTGACGTTGCGCTCGGCGAACGAGCTGTCCATGCGGAGCGCGTTCATCGACTCCCGGACGTCCTTCACCCAGGTGCGGATGGACGGCGCCTGGCCGTCGATCGCGGTCTTCGCGGTGCGGAGGAAGTTGGTGTTGGTGACACCGGGGATCTCGACCGGGTACTGCATGGCGAGGAAGAGGCCGGCGCGGGCGCGCTCGTCGACGGTCATCGCGAGGACGTCCTCGCCGTCGAGCGTGATCGTGCCGCCGGTGACGGTGTACTTGGGGTGACCGGCGATCGTGTAGGCGAGGGTGGACTTGCCCGAGCCGTTGGGGCCCATGATCGCGTGGATCTCACCCTCGTTGATGGTGAGGTCGACGCCGTTCAGGATGGGCTTGGTGCCCTGTTCCGTCTCGACGGTGACGTGCAGGTCGCGGATTTCCAGCGTGGACATTGTCAGTTCGTTTCTTTCGTAACGCTCGGGTCGATGAAGACGTCTCCGTCGATGATCTCGACGGCGAAGACGGGGACCGGCTCGTAGGCCGGGAGGTTCAGGGGCTTGCCGGTGACCAGCGAGAACTGCGAGCCGTGGGCCCAGCACTCCAGGGTCTCGTCCTCGACGAAGCCCTCGGACAGCGAGATCTCGCCGTGGGTGCAGGTGTCGCCGATGGCGTGGACGTCGCCGGCGGAGTCCTTCACGACGGCGATCGGCACGCCGTCGAGCACCACGCGCGTGGCCTGGTTCTCGACGAGCTCGGCGACGGCCGCGACCCGCTGGGCCGCCATCAGTGCGCGGCCTCGGTCGAGGCGGCCGTCACGGACGTCGTCTCGAGCTCGGCCTCGATCTTCGCCTGCAGGCGCTCCTGGAGCGCCGGCGAGCCGATCTGCTGCACGATCTCGGCCAGGAAGCCGCGCACGACCAGTCGGCGCGCCTCCTCCTCCGGGATGCCGCGGGACTGCAGGTAGAACAGCTGCTCGTCGTCGAAACGACCGGTCGCGCTCGCGTGGCCCGCGCCGACGATGTCGCCGGTCTCGATCTCGAGGTTCGGCACCGAGTCGGCGCGGGCGCCGTCGGTGAGGACGAGGTTGCGGTTCTGCTCGTAGGTGTCGGTGCCGACGGCCTTCGGGCCGATGAGCACGTCGCCGATCCACACGGTGCGTGCGCCCTCGCCCTGCAGCGCGCCCTTGTAGGTCACGCGGCTGCGGGTCTCGGGGCCGTCGTGGTAGACGTACACCTGCTGCTCGAGGTGCTGCGTCGCGTCGGCGAAGTACGCGCCGAGGAGCTCGGCGTCCGACCGCGCGCCGGCCAGGTGCGCCGACGGGTTGAGCCGCACGACGCCGCCGCCCAGGGTGATCGCGACGTGCTTGAGACGGGCGCCTTCGGCGAGCCGCGCGAAGTGGGCGGCCACGTGGAGCGCGTCGTCGTCCCACTCCTGGAGCGACACGACCGTCAGGTCGGCGTCCTTCCCCAGGAGGAACTCGACGTTCTCGGTGAGGTGAGCGGCGCCCGTGTTCTGGAGGATGAGGGTCGCGGTCGCGCCCTCCGCCACCTCGACGACGGTGTGGGCCGCTCGCGGAGCCGAGCCGAGACCCGACCGCGAGACGGTCACCTCGCGGTGGTCGCCGCTGAGGTCGGCCGAGATGCTGACCAGCAGCGCCTGCTCGAACGCCGTCCAGGCGTTGGCGGACGCGCGGTCCTCCGGCGTGCCGGCGCGGCCGATGCGCGAGTCCTCGCGACCGACCCACAGGGTCGAGACGCCCTTGGCGCTGGTCACGTCGTAGACGTACGGCGAGCCGTCGAGGTCGCCGGTGGTCAGCTCCTGGATGCGGGCGACGGGGGTGTACTTCCACATCGGCTCGCGCCCGGTGACGGCCGGGAACTCCGACACCTCGGTGGAGGTGAACCGCTCCGAGCGGGTCTGCACGGGCACCGGGGCGCGCATGTGCGTGGGCGCGGCCGGGGTGGTCTGCGTTTCCTGCGTCATCCGACGGAGCCTTCCATGCCCATCTCGATGAGCTTGTTGAGTTCGAGTGCGTACTCCATCGGGAGCTCCCGCGCGATCGGCTCGATGAAGCCGCGGACGATCATGGCCATGGCCTCGTCCTCCGGCATGCCGCGCGACATCAGGTAGAACAGCTGCTCCTCGCTCACGCGCGACACCGTCGCCTCGTGGCCGAGCTGCACGTCGTCGACCCGGATGTCGATCGCCGGGTACGTGTCGGAGCGCGAGATGGTGTCGACCAGCAGCGCGTCGCAGCGCACGGTGTTGGCGGAGTGGTGCGCGTTCGCATCCACCCGTACCTCACCGCGGTAGCCGGCGCGGCCGCCGCCGCGGGCGATCGACTTCGAGACGATCGACGACTGCGTGTACGGCGCCATGTGGATCATCTTCGCGCCGGCGTCCTGGTGCTGGCCGGGGCCCGCGAAGGCGACGGACAGGGTCTCGCCCTTGGCGTGCTCCCCATCAGGTAGATCGACGGGTACTTCATCGTCACCTTGGAGCCGATGTTGCCGTCGATCCACTCCATGGTCGCGCCCTCGGCCGCGGTGGCCCGCTTGGTGACGAGGTTGTAGACGTTGTTGGACCAGTTCTGGATGGTCGTGTAACGCACGCGGGCGTTCTTCTTGACGATGATCTCGACGACCGCGGAGTGCAGCGAGTCGGACTTGTAGATCGGCGCCGTGCAGCCCTCGATGTAGTGGACGTAGGAGCCCTCGTCGGCGATGATCAGCGTGCGCTCGAACTGGCCCATGTTCTCCGTGTTGATGCGGAAGTAGGCCTGCAGCGGGATCTCGACCTTGACGCCCTTCGGCACATAGACGAACGAGCCGCCCGACCAGACGGCCGTGTTGAGCGCGGCGAACTTGTTGTCGCCGGACGGGATCACCGTGCCGAAGTACTCCTCGAAGAACTCCGGGTGCTCGCGCAGCGCGGTGTCGGTGTCCATGAAGATGACGCCCTGGGCCTCGAGGTCCTCGCGGATCTGGTGGTACACGACCTCGGACTCGTACTGCGCGGCGACGCCGGCGACGAGCCGCTGACGCTCGGCCTCGGGGATGCCGAGCTTCTCGTAGGTGTTGCGGATGTCCTCGGGCAGGTCTTCCCAGCTCTGGGCCTGCTTCTCGGTGGAGCGGACGAAGTACTTGATGTTGTCGAAGTCGATCTCCGACAGGTCGGCACCCCAGGTCGGCATCGGCTTGCGCTCGAAGAGCTGGAGGGCCTTCAAGCGGCGCTGGAGCATCCACTCGGGCTCGTTCTTGAGCCCGGAGATGTCTTTCACCACCTGGGGCGAGAGCCCGCGACGTGCGGAAGCTCCCGCGGCGTCGGAATCAGCCCAGCCGAACTCGTACTGCCCCAATGAGGCGAGCTCAGGCCGATCGATCAGGATGTCTGACATATCTACCTCGTTTCCTACCATCCGTAACCGGATATCAGTCCGGCTCATTCCCCTCGGCGCACGGCGCGAGGCCGGGCGCTCTGAGAGTCGTGATTGTGCGAATGGCGCAACTGCGTACCTAGACTGTTCGTGGAGGCGGGCCATGGCGCACCGCCTGACGGCCGCGCACCGAGGCGCGTTCCTCGAACTCAACAATTCTACAGGTGCGACCAGGTAAGAACAGAGGCGCGCCTGCGCATTGACCGAGTATCCGCATCCCGAGACCGACGAGAGAGCCCCGACACCATGAACCGCTTCATCGCCTGGCTGCCGGACCGCGTGGATGCGCGCCTGAAGGTGATCGCGTGGATCTACCTCGTCGGTCAGGTGATCCTGGTCGGCACCGGAGGCCTGGTGCGGCTCACGGCCAGCGGACTCGGCTGCCCCACCTGGCCGAAGTGCACGGCGGACTCGCTGGTGAACACGCCGGAGATGGGCGTGCACGGCATCATCGAGTTCGGCAACCGGGTGCTCAGCGTGCTGCTCGGGCTCGTGGCGATCATCGCGTTCGTCGCCATCCTGCGGCTGCGCAAGCAGCGCCCGGACCTGTTCTGGCTGACCCTCATCGCCGGCCTCGGCATCCCCGCTCAGGCGGTGGTGGGCGGCCTCAGCGTGCTCAGCGGCCTGAACCCGTACGTGGTCGGCCTGCACTTCGTGGTCTCGATCGTGCTCGTGGGCCTGTGCACCGCGTTCGTCTTCCGCCTCTACACCGTGCCCGGACCGCGCGTCCGCGCCGTGCCCGGCTGGTTCGCGGGCGTCGCGCACCTCACCAGCGGCTTCGTCGCGCTGACGATCCTCGTCGGCATCCTCACCACCGGCAGCGGACCGCACGCGGGCGACGCGCACGCGCCGCGCAACGGGCTGAACTCCGAGATCCTGCAGCATGTGCACGCCATCCCGGCCTATGTCACCTTCGCGCTGACGGTGGTGCTGGTGATCGGGTCGTTCCGGTACCGCACCACCCGCGTGCACCTCTTCGCCCGGCTGCTTCTGGCGGTCGAGTTCGCGCAGATCGTCGTGGGCCTCGTCCAGGCGAACACGGGCCTGCCGGGCACCCTCGTCGGCGTGCACATGATGCTCGCCGCGCTGCTGGCCTCCGCGATGACCGCCGTCGTGCTGTCGCTCAAGGCGCCCGCGGCGCAGCTCGGACTGGAGTCCGACTCAGAGGCCGACGTCGTCGCGGCGTAGCGTCCCCACGCGCGCCTCGCGCCGCTCGCCGTGGAGCTCCACGACGCTGCGGATCCCCTGGGCGAACGAGAACCCCGCCGCCTCTGCCAGGCGCCGGCTGGGCTCGTTGCCGGGCACGTACTCCCAGTTGAGCTGCTCGAAGCCGAGCCCCGCCGGGTCGAGCGCGTGCTTCGTCACCGCGACGAGCGCCTCCCGCATGTAACCGCGGCCGCGCGCCCAGGGCCCCGACCAGCAGCCCAGGGAGGCCGAGCCCGCGCGGTCGTCACGGCGCACCTCGAGCGCGCCGAGCATCCTGCCGCCGGTGGTCCGGTGCAGCGCCCACACCGTGTACCGGTGGCTCGCCAGTCCGTGCGGGCAGTACGACCGCACGAAGAACTCGGCGCTCTCGCGGGTGTACGGCATCGGCAGCGGGACCCACGCCCGGGTCTCGGCGTCCTGGCAGGCGTCGAGCACGTCCGGGATGTCCGCCTCCGTCGGCTGGTCGAGCACGAGGCGGGACGTCAGCAGGCGGGTCATCAGCAGCGGTGCCGTCATGCGCACATGCTAAAGGCGCAAGCGGCGGCGCGCCACCAGATGTCGACGAATCCTCAGAAGGGCAGCAGCGGGTCGATCGCGACCGCGAGGAAGATCAGCGTCAGGTAGGCGATCGAGCCGTGGAAGACCCGCATCGGCGACACCGACTCGTGACGGATCGCCAGGTTGTAGAGGCGGTGCGACTCGTAGATGAACCAGCCGCCCGCCACCAGCGCGACCGCGGTGTACAGCAGCCCCATGTTGGCCACCGGGATGAGCAGCAGCGAGCAGGCGACCATGGCCCACGCGTACAGGATGACCTGCAGGCCCACGACCGCGCGGCCGCGCACCACCGCGAGCATCGGGACGCCCGCCTCCTGGTAGTCGGAGCGGTACTTCATCGACAGCGGCCAGTAGTGCGGCGGCGTCCACAGGAAGATGATGCCGAACAGGATGAACGGCGCCCAGTCGAGCGACCCCGTCACCGCCGCCCAGCCGATCAGCACCGGCATGCAGCCGGCGACGCCGCCCCACACGATGTTCTGCGGGGTCCGGCGCTTCAGGATCAGCGTGTAGAAGACGACGTAGAGCAGGATGGCCGCGACCGAGAGCCCGGCGGCCAGCCAATTCGTGAAGAAGCCGAGCACCAGCACGGACGCGATGCCGAGCGCCCACGCGAAGACCAGGGCCTCGCGGTCGGACAGCTCGCCGGTCACCAGCGGGCGGTTCTTCGTGCGGCGCATCACGCGGTCGATGTCGCGGTCGATGTAGCAGTTGAAGGCGCCGGCCGAGCCCGCGCTCATGTACCCGCCGACGACCGTCGCAAACACGAGCCAGAGGTTCGGGATGCCGTTCGCCGCGAGGATCATCGTGGGGACCGTGGTCACCAGCAGCAGCTCCACCACGCGCGGCTTGGTGAGCGCGAAATACGCCTTCACCTTGCGAGCGACGCCGATGCGGCCCGGTTCGACACGGCTCTCTACAGCGACGTCCATTGCTCCTCGTGGGGTTTCGGCGGATGATGCCTGCATCAGTCTACGACAGGCTGTAGAGGGGGTACCCCGAACAGGTGGCTGGCACAACCGGCTGAGGGAACACCCCGTGTTTCATGCGTGTTACCTATACTGGGAGGTGCTCGCCAGCCGACGCCTCTCATGGCGCGGCGCCGATGACGTCCACGGCGCGCACTACCTCAACCGGTGCGGGTACCACGACGACCCTCACCTATTTCTACGAAGGGTCAGTTTTCACGTGGCAGCACTGCAGTGGGATCCCATTGACAACAAGGCGGTAGACACGGCTCGCGTTCTCGCGGCCGACGCGGTGGAGAAGGTGGGCAACGGCCATCCCGGCACCGCCATGAGCCTCGCCCCCGCCGCCTACCTGCTCTTCCAGAAGGTGATGCGCCGCGATCCGCGCGACCAGCACTGGCTCGGCCGCGACCGCTTCATCCTCTCGGCGGGACACTCCTCGCTGACCCAGTACATCCAGCTCTACCTGGGCGGCTACGGTCTCGAACTCGACGACCTCAAGGCGCTGCGCACGTGGGGCTCCCTCACCCCCGGCCACCCCGAGTACGGACACACCGACGGCGTGGAGATCACCACCGGCCCCCTGGGCCAGGGCATCTCCTCCGCCGTCGGTTTCGCTTATGCCGAGCGTTTCGAGCGCGGTCTCTTCGACCCCGACGCCGCTCCCGGCACGAGCCCGTTCGACCACCACGTCTACGTGATCGCGTCGGACGGCGACCTGGAGGAGGGCGTCAGCTCCGAGGCCTCGTCGCTCGCCGGCCACCAGGAGCTCGGCAACCTGATCGCGATCTACGACAGCAACCAGATCTCGATCGAGGACGACACCGACATCGCCTTCACCGAAGACGTCCAGAAGCGCTACGAGGCGTACCACTGGGACGTCCAGGTCGTCGACTGGAAGAAGACCGGCGTCTACCAGGAGGACGTCGAGGAGCTCTACCAGGCCATCGAGAACGCGAAGGCCGTCACCGACAAGCCCTCGCTGATCATCCTCAAGACGATCATCGGCTGGCCGTCGCCCAAGAAGCAGAACACCGGCAAGATCCACGGCTCCGCCCTGGGCGCCGACGAGCTGCGCGCCGTCAAGGAGGTGCTCGGCTTCGACCCGGAGCAGACCTTCGAGGTCGCCGACGAGGTCATCGAGCACACCCGCAAGGCGATCGAGCGCGGCGCCGAGCAGCGTGCCGAGTGGCAGAAGGGCTTCGACGCCTGGGCCGCCGCGAACCCGGAGCGCAAGCAGCTCCTCGACCGCCTGCTGTCCGGCGAGGCGCCCGACCTCGAGAGCGTCATCCCGGTCTTCGAGCCCGGCAAGGACGTCTCCACCCGTGCTGCCAGCGGCAAGGTGCTCAACGCCATCGCGCCGGCCATGCCGGAGCTGTGGGGCGGCTCGGCCGACCTCGCCGAGTCGAACAACACCACCATCGAGGGCGCGCCGTCCTTCGTGCCGAGCGAGCGCTCGACCCACGAGTGGACCGGCAACCCCTACGGCCGCGTGCTGCACTTCGGCATCCGCGAGCACGCCATGGCCGCGATCATCAACGGCATCGTGCTGCACGGACCGACGCGTCCGTTCGGCGGCACGTTCCTCATCTTCAGCGACTACCAGCGCCCGTCGCTGCGTCTGTCGGCGCTGATGAACATCCCGTCGATCTTCGTCTGGACGCACGACTCGGTCGCGCTCGGCGAGGACGGCCCGACCCACCAGCCGATCGAGCAGCTCTCGACGCTGCGCGCCATCCCGAACTTCACGGTGGTCCGCCCCGGCGACGCCAACGAGGTCGCGTGGGCCTGGAAGACCATGCTGGAGCGCCGTCAGGGCCCGGCCGGCATCGCGCTGACCCGCCAGAACATCCCGGTGTTCGAGCGCGGCGAGGGCGACGCAGAAGGCGACACCCTCGCGTCGGCGTCGAACGTCGCGAAGGGCGCGTACATCCTGGCCGAGGCGCCGGGCGGCACGCCGGACGTGATCTTCATCGCGACCGGCTCCGAGGTGCAGATCGCGCTCGAGGCCCGCCAGCTGCTGCGCGAGGAGGGCATCAATGCCCGCGTCGTCTCGGCGCCGAGCCTGGAGTGGTTCGACGAGCAGCCCGCCGAGTACCGCGAGCACGTGCTCCCGTCCGACATCAAGGCCCGCGTCTCGATCGAGGCCGGCCTCGCGCTCGCCTGGGACAAGATCGTCGGCGACCACGGCCGCAGCGTCTCCATCGAGCACTTCGGCGCCTCGGCGGACTACAAGACCCTGTTCCGCGAGTTCGGCATGACCACCGAGCACGCCGTGTCCGCCGCCAAGGAATCGCTCGCGTCGCTCTGAGCGCGGGCACAAGAGGAGAAGAAGAAGACAATGACCGACACCACCTCCACCACCCAGACCCCCACCGCCGCTTTGTCGGCCGCGGGTGTCAGCATCTGGCTGGACGACCTCTCCCGTGAGCGCATCAACTCCGGCGGCCTGCAGAAGCTGATCGCCGAGAAGAACGTCGTCGGCGTCACCACGAACCCGACCATCTTCGCCGCCGCCCTCTCCAAGGGCGAGGCGTACGACGAGCAGGTCCGCCAGCTCGCCGCCGCCGGCGTCTCCGTCGACGACGCGATCTTCGAGATCACCACCGACGACGTCGCCAACGCGAGCGACATCTTCCACGAGGTCTTCGAGCGCTCGAACGGCGTCGACGGCCGCGTGTCCATCGAGGTCGCGCCCGGCCTTGCCCACGACACGCAGGCGACCATCCACGCCGCGAAGAGGCTGTCGGACAAGATCCAGAAGCAGAACGTCATGATCAAGATCCCGGCGACGGTCGAGGGCCTCGAGGCCATCACCGAGACCATCGCGGCGGGCATCAGCGTCAACGTGACCCTGATCTTCAGCCTCGAGCGCTACCGCGAGGTCATCAACGCGTACCTCACCGGCCTCGAGAAGGCCAAGGAGGCGGGCATCGACCTCTCCGGCATCCACTCGGTCGCCTCGTTCTTCGTCTCGCGCGTCGACACCGAGGTGGACAAGCGCCTCTCGGCCATCGGCACCGACGAGGCCGAGAGCCTCAAGAGCAAGGCCGGCATCGCCAACGCCCGCCTCGCCTACGAGGTCTACGAGAAGGAGTTCGCCACCGAGCGCGCCAAGCAGCTGGTCGCCGCCGGCGCCAACGAGCAGCGCCCGCTCTGGGCCTCCACCGGCGTCAAGGACCCGAGCCTGCCCGACACGCTGTACGTCGAGGCGCTCGTCGCCCCGAACGTGGTCAACACCATGCCGGAGAAGACCCTCGACGCGACCTTCGACCACGGCAACATCACCGGCGACACCGTCACCGGCACCTACGCCGAGTCGAACGACGTGCTCAACAGGCTGGCCGACCTCGGCATCAGCTACGACGAGGTCACCGAGCTCCTGGAGCGCGAGGGCGTCGAGAAGTTCATCGTCTCCTGGGACGAGCTCGTCGAGACCGTGAAGAACGCCCTCGAGGGAGCGGCCAAGTGACGTTCCGCATCCACGTCACCGGTGCGGCGGCCGAGGCCGTCCGCACCGTGGTGCCGCAGCTCGTCGCCGACAAGGTGGCGTCCGGCATCACCGCCCAGGACCCGGCCCTCTGGGGGCCGGCCGCCGAGCCCGAGGCGAGCAAGCGCCTCGGCTGGACCGAGGCGGTAGCCATCTCGCGCCCGCTCGTCCCCGAGATCGTCGCGCTGCGCGAGGAGCTCCATGCCAAGGGCGTGAACCACATCGTCCTCGGCGGCATGGGCGGCTCGTCGCTCGCGCCGGAGGTCATCACCCGGACCGCCGAGGCCGAGCTCACCGTCCTGGACTCGACCGACCCGGGCCAGGTGCTCTCGGCGCTCCGCGACCGGCTCGAGGCCACCGCGGTGGTCATCTCGTCGAAGTCGGGCTCCACGCTCGAGACCGACAGCCAGAAGCGCGTCTACGAGAAGTGGTTCACGGACGCGGGCATCGACCCGCGCGAGCGCATCGTGGTCGTCACCGACCCCGGTTCGCCCCTGGACCAGTCCGCTCGCGCGGACGGCTACCGCGTGTTCAACGCCGACCCGAACGTCGGCGGCCGCTACTCGGCGCTCACCGCGTTCGGCCTGGTGCCGTCGGGTCTCGCCGGCGTCGACATCTCCGAGCTGCTCGACGAGGCCGAGGCCACGCAGATCGAGCTCGCGGTCGACAACGAGCAGAACCCCGGCCTCGTGCTGGGCGCCGCGATCGCCGGCACCAGCCCGCTCAAGGACAAGCTCGGCATCGTCGCGGACGGCACCCACATCGTCGGCTTCGCCGACTGGGCCGAGCAGCTGATCGCCGAGTCCACCGGCAAGGAGGGCACGGGCCTGCTCCCGGTCGTGCTCGACACGCTGGCGCCCGAGCTGGAGTCGAAGCCGGCCGACCTGCAGGTCGTCCGTCTCGTCGCCAACGCGGAGGCGCACCACCTGTTCCCGGCCGACCGCCACGAGGGCGAGATCCTCGTCTCCGGCAGCCTCGGCGCGCAGCTCCTGGTCTGGGAGTACGCCGTCGCCGTCGCGGGACGCCTGCTCGGGATCAACCCGTTCGACCAGCCAGACGTCGAGGCCGCCAAGGCCGCCGCGCGCTCCCTGCTCGACAACCGCCCCGAGCCCGCGGCCCCCGCTTTCACCGCGGGCGGCATCGAGGTCCGCACCACCGGGTCCTTCCTCGGCGACGCGAACACCCTCGACGCCGCGGTGGACGCGCTGCTCGCGCAGCTCGGCCCGGACGGCTACGTCGCGGTGCAGGCGTACGTCGACCGGCTCGCCCTCCCCCAGCTCGCCGGCATCCGCGACCTGCTCGCGGCCAAGGCGAACCGCCCGGTCACCTTCGGCTGGGGTCCGCGCTTCCTGCACTCCACGGGTCAGTTCCATAAGGGCGGTCCGGCGGTCGGCGTATTCCTGCAGATCACGGCGACGGCACCGGAGGACCTCGAGATCCCCGGCCGTCCCTTCACCTTCGGTCAGCTCATCCAGGCCCAGGCCGCCGGCGACGCGAGCGTCCTCGGCGAGCACGGCCGCCCGGTGCTGACCCTGACGCTCACGAACCCCGAGGCGGATGTCGTCTCGCTGTTCGAGGCCGTCAACTGACCCTCGACTAAGGAGATCAGACACTTGTCACCGGTGGAGATCACCCCGGAGTTCAACCCGCTGCGGTTGCCCTCCGACCGCCGACTGAATCGCATCGCGGGGCCCAGCAGCCTCATCATCTTCGGAGTGACGGGTGACCTGTCGCGCAAGAAGCTGATGCCCGCGGTGTACGACCTCGCGAACCGCGGCCTCCTGCCGCCCGGGTTCTCCCTCGTCGGGTTCGCCCGGCGCGACTGGGAGGACCAGGACTTCGAGAAGGTCGTCTACGAAGCGGTCAAGCAGTACGCCCGTACGCCGTTCGACGACGACGTGTGGCAGCAGCTCGCACAGGGCATCCGGTTCGTGCCGGGAGAGTTCGACGACGACGACGCGTTCCGGCGCCTCAAGGAGACCGTCGAGCAGCTGGACGCCGAGCGCGGAACGATGGGCAACCACGCGTTCTACCTGTCCATCCCGCCGAAGGCCTTCCCGATCGTGACCGAACAGCTGAAGCGGTCGGGTCTCGCCGACCAGTCCGGCGAGGGCTGGCGGCGCGTCGTCATCGAGAAGCCGTTCGGGCACGACCTGCAGTCCGCACGCGAGCTGAACGCCGTCGTCGAGACGGTCTTCCCGCCCGACTCGGTGTTCCGCATCGACCACTACCTCGGCAAGGAGACCGTCCAGAACATCCTGGCGCTGCGCTTCGCGAACGAGCTGTACGAGCCGATCTGGAACGCCAACTACGTCGACCACGTGCAGATCACCATGGCCGAGGACATCGGCGTGGGCGGCCGTGCCGGGTACTACGACGGCATCGGAGCGGCGCGCGACGTCATCCAGAACCACCTGCTCCAGCTGCTCGCGCTCACGGCGATGGAGGAGCCCATCTCGTTCAACGCGGCGGATCTGCGCGCCGAGAAGGAGAAGGTGCTCGCCGCCGTCCGGCTGCCGAAGGACCTCTCGAAGTCCACGGCTCGCGGCCAGTACGGCAGCGGCTGGCAGGGCGGCGAGAAGGTCGTCGGCTTCCTCGAGGAGGACGGGATGAACCCGCACTCCACGACGGAGACCTACGCGGCCATCAAGCTGGAGATCGGCACGCGTCGCTGGGCGGGCGTCCCGTTCTACCTGCGCGCGGGCAAGCGCCTCGGGCGCCGCGTCACCGAGATCGCCGTCGTGTTCAAGCGCGCGCCGCAGCAGCTCTTCGCGGAGTCGCAGACCAGTGCGCTCGGCCAGAACGCGCTCGTCATCCGCGTGCAGCCCGACGAGGGCGTGACCATCCGCTTCGGCTCGAAGGTACCCGGCGCCGGCATGCAGGTGCGCGACGTGAGCATGGACTTCGGCTACGGCCACGCCTTCACCGAGGCCAGCCCGGAGGCGTACGAGCGGCTCATCCTGGATGTGCTGCTCGGCGACCCGCCGCTGTTCCCCCGTCACGAGGAGGTCGAGCTGTCCTGGAAGATCCTCGACCCGATCGAGGACTTCTGGGCCACGCAGGGCCAGCCCGAGCAGTACCGCCCCGGAACCTGGGGCCCGAAGTCGGCCGACGAGCTCCTGGAGCGCGACGGCCGCGTTTGGAGGCGTCCATGATCGTCGATCTTCCCGCGACGACCGTCAGCAACATCTCGAAGGCCCTGGTCAAGATCCGCGAGGAGGGCGGCGCGGTCGCCCTCGGCCGCGTGCTCACCCTGATCATCGCCACCCACCTCGGGCAGGAGGAGGAGGCCATCGAGGCTGCCAACGACGCCTCCCGCGAGCACCCGATGCGCGTCATCGTGGTCTCGACCGAGGAGGACGACGAGCGCAAGAAAGGCGAGGCCCGGCTGGACGCGCAGATCCGCGTCGGCGGCGACGCCGGGGCGAGCGAGGTCATCGTGCTCCGCGCCTACGGCGAGACCGCGAGCGACGAAGAGGGACTGGTCACCGGCCTGCTCCTCCCCGACGCCCCGGTCGTGGTCTGGTGGCCCGGGATCGCGCCCGAGAAGGCGTCCCACTCCCCACTCGGCCGCATCGCGACCCGGCGGATCACCGACGCCTCGGCCCAGCCGAACCCGCAGGACTTCCTGTTCCACCTCGGCCAGACGTACGCCCCGGGCGACACGGACTTCGCCTGGACGCGCCTCACCCTGTGGCGCGCCCAGCTCGCGGCCGTGCTCGATCAGCCGCCGTACGAGCCGATCACCTCGGTCGAGGTGGCCGGCGCCGCGGACTCCCCCTCCACCCTTCTCCTCGCCGCGTGGCTGCGCCTGCAGCTGCAGGTGCCGGTGCAGTACGACCTCGCCTCGCGCAAGATCGGCTCCGGCGGCATCCACGGCGTCAAGATGGAGCGTGCCTCCGGCGTCATCGAGCTGGAGCGCGAGGTCCCGAACGTCGCCCGCCTGTCGCAGCCGGGCAGCCCACCCACGATCTCGCCCTGCCACGCCGCAACCTGCGCGACTGCCTGGCCGAGGAGTTGCGTAGGCTGGACCCGGACGACCTCTACGGCGAGGTGATCACGAAGGGTCTCGCACTGCTGGAGACCGCTGACGAAGGAGCAGGCGCCAGGGCATGACGAACGAACGGCGGGTGCTCGTTCACCCGGACAAGGAGGCTCTGGCCGCGTCGGTGGCCGCGCGCTTCCTCACCAAGACGATCGACATCCTCGACGACCTCGGCCGCGCGAACATCGCGCTGACCGGGGGCACGATGGGGATCGCGGTGCTGGAGGCGGTCAACGCCTCCCCCGCCCGCGACACCATCGACTGGTCGAAGGTGCACTTCTGGTGGGGAGACGAGCGGTTCGTGCCGCGGAACGACCCCGACCGGAACGAGCGCCAGGCGCGCGAGGCCCTGCTGGACCACATCGCGGTGCCGCCGGAGAACGTCCACCCCTTCCCCGCATCCGACGAGATCCCCGACATCGACGAAGCGGCCCGTGTGTACGCGGCCGAGCTCGAGGCCTTCGGGCATGAGGACTGGCCGGTGCCGAAGTTCGACATCACCTTCCTCGGCGTCGGTCCTGACGGTCACATCGCGTCGCTGTTCCCGGACCGTGCCGGCATCCGCGAGGAGAAGGCGTCGGTGATCGCCGAGCGCAACTCCCCGAAGCCGCCGCCGGAGCGGCTCAGCCTGACGCGGCCGGTCATCAACTCGTCCGACCGCATCTGGCTGGTGCTCGCCGGCAGCGACAAGGCGAGCGCGCTCGGCCTCGCACTGGCGGGCGCGAGCTACACCGAGGTTCCGGTCGCGGGCGCCAAAGGCCGCAAGCGCACCGTGTTCTTCGTGGACAAGGACGCCGCGGTCGACGTGCCCGAGCAGCTCATCGCGCCGTCGTACTGACGCACGACGCATGAAGGCCCCGTCGGTCCGCCGGCGGGGCCTTCGTCGTCTGCTCGATTCGCGACTGCGGTTCTTCGGAACATCTGCAGCGACGCGCGCAAGCGCAGACGTTACGTCAACCCGCAGACGGGGTGCTTCGCGAGCGCGTCACGCGGAGGCGCGGACGCGTTCGCGGAGGGTCGCGAGGCGCGCGACCGGGGCGCCGGTGAGCGGGCCGCGGCTGCGGATGGCGAGACGGTCCCGTTCGAGCGGGCGGATGCCGCGCGCGAACGCGTGGGTCAGCAGGTGCAGGTAGAAGGCCAGCAGTCGCGAGGTCTCGTCCCGCACCTCCGCCTCGGCGCCGGCGAGGTCGAGCTCGTCGACCCAGCGCTGCAGCTCGGCAAAGGCCACACGCAGGCGCAGGCAGTGACGAGCCTCGACGCTTCCCAGCGGTTCGCCGTCCTCGTGGCGGGTCAGCAGGGCCTCCGCCTGCTCGGCCCGATCGACGGCCTCGTCGAGGAGCGCCACCAGGCTGAGGCGCCCGACCTCGTCCCCGAGCGCACGGGAGGCGGGCATCCGGTCGTCGGCGGGTCCGCGCATGTGCCACCTCCTGCTGTGGCACGAAGTCTAGCCGCACGACGAAGGCCGTCCACCCATCGGATGAACGGCCTTCGTGCGAGAGTCGCGTCAGTTCGTGGTCGGACGACCGCGGCGGGCGCGCAGCTGGTTGAGCGCGTCTTCGAGCAGCTGCTCCGCCTCCTCCTCGCTGCGGCGCTCCTTCACATACGCGAGGTGCGTCTTGTAGGGCTCGGTCTTGGCGACCGAGGGCGGGTTCTCCTTGTCGCGGCCGGCCGGCAGACCCGTCGACGGCGAATCGATGACGTCGGGGATCTCCTCCTCGGGCAGGTTCGCCGCGAAGTAGCGGACGGTCTCGTTGCCGAGGGCGTCCCAGTACGAGATGGCGATGCGCTCCGCGTGGAATCCGCGGTCCTGCTCCCCCATGGGGCCCGCACCGACGCGCGAGCCACGGATGGCACTTCCTCCGGAAGCCATAGTGTTTCCCCTCTTCTCAGCGCTTAAGCGCTGAACTTGGTGATCAGGCCGAGAACCACGATGCACGTGATCCAGATGAGCCCGAGGATGACCGTGATCCGGTTGAGGTTGCGCTCCGCGACACCGGACGCACCGAGGTTGGAGGTGACACCGCCGCCGAACATGTCGGAGAGGCCACCGCCGCGGCCCTTGTGCAGCAGGATGAGCAGCGTCAGCAGGAGGCTGGTGATGCCCAGCAGCACCTGCAGGACGACCTGGAGAATGAGCACGGGGAACCTTTCGGGAAGCGTCCGGGCCGAGCCCGGGGAAGACCAACGACCAGTATAACGCGCGGGCTGCTCAGAGGCCGACGTGCTTCTGGTACCGCACGATCGCGGCGAACTCGTTCACGTCCAGGCTGGCACCGCCGACCAGCGCACCGTCGACGTTCGGCTCGCGCATGAAGCCGGCGATGTTGCCCGACTTCACCGATCCGCCGTAGAGGATGCGGGTCTTGGCCGCCACGTCGTCCCCGAGCACCTCGGCGATCACACCGCGCAGCGCGGCGCAGACCTGCTCGGCCTGCTCGGGCGTCGCCGCCTGGCCGGATCCGATCGCCCACACCGGCTCGTAGGCCACCACGATGTCGGCGGCCGAGTCGACCTTCGACAGCGCGGCGCGCAGCTGCGCGACCGGGACGGCGCTCGCGCCGTGGACCTCGAGGTCCTCCGCCGTCTCGCCGACGCAGATGATCGGTGCGATGTTGTGCTTGAGGGATGCGGCCACCTTCGCGGCCACCTGCTCGTCGGTCTCGCCGTGCAGCGTGCGCCGCTCGGAGTGGCCGATGATCACGTAGCGGGACTCGAGCGCCTCCAGGAAGGCGGCGGAGATCTCGCCGGTGTACGCGCCGGACTCGTGCTCGGAGACGTCCTGGCCACCGAAGGCGAGCGGGAGCTTGTCGGCCGAGATCAGCGTCTGCACGCTGCGCAGGTCGGTGAACGGCGGGAAGACCGCCACCTCGACCGCGGAGAAGTCGTGGTTGGCATCCTTCAGCGTCCACGCCAGCTTCTGCACGAAGGCGATCGCCTGCAGGTGGTCCAGGTTCATCTTCCAGTTGCCTGCGATGAGCGGCACGCGCCGCACCGAGGGGCTCACTGCTGCCATCCGAGGACCTCCAGTCCGGGGAGTCGCTTGCCTTCGAGGAACTCGAGGCTCGCGCCTCCGCCCGTCGAGATGTGACCGAACTGGTCGTCGCGGAACCCGAGCGCGCGGACCGCCGCGGCCGAGTCGCCGCCGCCGACGACGCTCAGGCCGTCGACCTCGGTCAGCGCCTGGGCGACCGCCTTGGTGCCGGCCGCGAACGGCGCCAGCTCGAACACGCCCATCGGCCCGTTCCAGAACACCGTCTTGGCGCTGCGCACGTACTCGGAGAACAGCTCGGCCGTCTCGGGGCCGATGTCGAGCCCGAGGCCCTTGTCGCCCCACTCGGTGTCTTCGATCGCGTCGATCGGGCGCACCACGTGCTCCGCGTCGGCGCCGAACTTCGAGGCCACGACCACGTCGCGCGGGAGCACCAGCTCCACACCCAGCTCCTCGGCCTTCGCCAGGTAGCCCTTCACGGTGTCGATCTGGTCGACCTCCAGCAGGCTGGAGCCCACCTTGTGGCCCTGCGCCGCGAGGAACGTGAACAGCATCCCGCCGCCGATGAGCAGCGAGTCCACCTTCGGCAGGAGGTGGCCGATGACGCCGAGCTTGTCGGAGACCTTGGATCCGCCGAGCACGACCGCGTACGGACGCTCGGGGTTCTCGGTCAGCCGGTCGAGCACCTCGAGCTCGGCCTGGATGAGCGTGCCCGCCGCGCTCGGCAGCAGCTGCGCGAGCTCGTAGACGCTCGCCTGCTTGCGGTGCACGACGCCGAAGCCGTCGGACACGAAGGCGTCGCCGAAGGCGGCCAGCTTCTCTGCGAACGCCGTCCGCTCGGCGTCGTCCTTCGCGGTCTCCCCCGGGTTGAAGCGGAGGTTCTCGAGCAGGGCGACATCACCGTCGTTCAGGCCGGCCACGGCGTCAGCCGCGCCACCGCCGACGGTGTCCTTCGCGAAAGTCACCGGCTTGCCCAGCAGCTCCGAGAGCCGCTGGGCCACCGGCGCCAGGCTGTACTTCGCGTCGGGCGCGCCCTCGGGGCGGCCCAGGTGGGAGATGACGACCACCTTCGCGCCCTGGTTGATCAGGGCGTTCAGGGTGGGAATCGACGCTCGCACACGGCCGTCGTCGGTGATCTTCGAGCCCTCCAGGGGCACGTTCAGATCACAGCGAACGACGACGCGCTTGCCGGCGAGCGAACCGAGTGCGTCGAGTGTGCGGAGCGTCACGTCGGTTCCCTGTCGTTAGAGGCGCTCGGCCACGTACTCGGTCAGGTCGACGAGACGGTTGGAGTAGCCCCACTCGTTGTCGTACCAGCTCGAGAGCTTGACCTGGTCGCCGATGACGCGCAGCAGGCCCGCGTCGAAGATCGACGAGTGCGGGTCGGACACGATGTCGCTCGAGACGATCTCGTCCTCGGTGTACTTGAGGATGCCCTTGAGCGGACCCTCGGCGGCCTTCTTGTACGCGGCCTTGACCTCGTCGACGGTGACCGGACGCGAGGCGGTGACGGTCAGGTCGGTGATGGAACCGGTGGGCACCGGGACGCGGAGGGCGAAGCCGTCGAGCTTGCCCTTCAGCTCGGGGAGCACCAGGCCGATGGCCTTCGCGGCGCCGGTGGAGGTCGGCACGATGTTGATCGCGGCGGCGCGGGCGCGGCGCAGGTCGGAGTGCGGGCCGTCCTGGAGGTTCTGGTCGGCGGTGTAGGCGTGGACCGTGGTCATCAGGCCGCGCTCGATGCCGAACTCGTCGTTGAACACCTTGGCGAGCGGCGCGAGGCAGTTCGTGGTGCACGACGCGTTGGAGATGATGTTGTCGGTCTCCGGGTTGTACAGGTGCTCGTTGACGCCCATGACGAACGTGGCGTCCTCACCGGTGGCCGGGGCCGAGATGATGACCTTCTTGGCGCCGGCCTGGATGTGCTTGCGCGCGTCCTCGGCCTTGGTGAAGCGGCCGGTCGACTCGATGACGATGTCGACGCCCAGCTCGCCCCAGCCGAGGTTGGCGGGGTCGCGCTCCTCGAGGACCTTGATCGGCTTGCCGTTCACGACGATGTTGTCGCCGTCGAGCTCCACTGTCGCGTCGAGACGGCCCGTGATGGAGTCGTACTTGAGCAGGTGCGCGAGCGTCTTGTTGTCGGTGAGGTCGTTCACCGCGACGATCTCGAGGTCGCTGCCCTTCGCGAGGGCGGCGCGCAGGTAGTTACGACCAATGCGACCGAACCCGTTGATTCCGATCTTTACGGACACAGATGTCTCCAGTTACTCGATGGGCGCCGGACGGCGCACTTTGGTGGGTGGTTGTTGCGGACGTCGGCGTCCCGGGAGGCTCCCTCCCGGGACGCCATCCTGCCTACGACAGTAGCAGCAGACCCGCGGTCTTCTCGCGCGCGCGGAGGAAGCGGTCGTTGACGTCGCCCCAGTTGGTGATGTTCCAGAACGCCTTGACGTAATCCGCCTTCACATTGACGTAGTCGAGGTAGAAGGCGTGCTCCCACATGTCGAGCATGAGGAGCGGGACGGTCGCCGCGGCGAGGTTGCCCTGGTGGTCGTAGAGCTGCTCGATGATGAGCTTCTGGCCCAGTGAGTCCCACGCGAGGATCGACCAGCCGGAGCCCTGGATGCCCAGCGCCGACGCCGTGAAGTGGGCGCGGAACTTGTCGAACGATCCGAAGAACTCATCGATCGCGGCCGCGAGCTCGCCGACCGGCTTGTCGCCGCCGTCCGGGGAGAGGTTGTTCCAGAACACGGTGTGGTTGACGTGGCCGGCGAGGTTGAACGCCAGGTCCTTCTCGAGCTTGTTGACGTAAGTCAGGTCGTCGGCGTCGCGCGCCTCGGCGAGCTTCGCGAGGGCGGTGTTGGCGCCGTCCACGTACGTCTTGTGGTGCTTGTCGTGGTGCAGCTCCATGATCCGGCCGCTGATGTTCGGCTCGAGGGCCGAGTAGTCGTACGGCAGGTCAGGCAGCGTGTAGTCAGCCATTACTCATCTCCACTTGTGGTTGGGGTTCGACGTTTGAAAACTACACCTCGTCCAGATCGGCCGGGAGGCTCGCCTCCGTGCCCGGGATGCCCAGGTCGGAGGCGCGCTTGTCGGCCATCGCGAGAAGGCGGCGGATGCGGCCGGCAACCGCGTCCTTCGTCATCGGCGGGTCGGCGTGGTGGCCGAGCTCGTCGAGGCTCGCGTCGCGGTGGGCGAGGCGCAGTTCGCCTGCGTACTGCAGGTGCTTCGGCACGTCGGGGCCGAGGATCTCGAGCGCGCGCTCGACGCGCGCGCAGGCGGCGACGGCGGCCTGCGCGGAGCGGCGCAGGTTGGCGTCGTCGAAGTTCACGAGGCGGTTGGCATTGGCGCGCACCTCGCGGCGCTGGCGCAGCGCCTCCCAGTTGGCGACCGTCTGCGCGGCGCCCATGGCGACGAGCATCGCGCTGATCGCGTCGCCGTCGCGGATGACGACGCGGTGCACGCCGCGCACTTCGCGGGCCTTGGCGGCGATGCCGATGCGGCCGGCGGCGCCGACGAGGGCCATCGCGGCCTCGTTGCCCGGGCAGGTGACCTCCAGCGCGGCCGAGCGGCCCGGGTCGGTCAGCGAGCCGCTGGCGAGGAACGCGCCCCGCCACACGGCCGCCAGCTCTTCGCGGGAGCCGGTCGTGAGCCGGTTCGGGAGACCGCGGATCGGGCGGCGGCGGGCGTCCAGGAGGCCGGTCTGACGGGCGAGGGTCTCGCCGCCGTCGAGCACGCGGACCAGGTACTGGCTGTTCCGGCGGACGCCGGAGGGCGAGGTCACCGAGACGTCGCTGCGAACGCCGTACAGCTCCGCCAGGTCTTTGCGCACGCGTCGCGCGAGCTCGGGTGTGTCCAGCTCGCTCTCCACCGCGATCCGGCCGCCGATGAGGTGCAGGCCGCCCGAGAACCGGAGGATGGTGGCCAGCTCTGCTGCCCGGACGGTGGTCTTGCCGACCTCGACCTTCGTGAGCTCGTCCTTGACGTCGGCGGTGAGAGCCAATCGGATTCCTTACTGTCTCAAGGCGGGGGTGGTGCCGTGGATGGGAGGGCCGGGATCATTCACGGCCGAGGTCGCGGTGTTTGGTGTTCACCGCCAGACCGGGGAAAGTGCGCAACCGTGCCGCGAGCTCTTCCGCAATCGCGACAGAACGGTGTTTTCCGCCAGTGCAGCCTATCGCGAACAGGGCGTGGCGTTTGTTCTCGCGCTGGTAGCCGGCGACGATCGGCTTCAGCGCGGCCATGTAGCCCTGGATGAACTCGGCCGCACCGTCCTGCGTCAGGACGAAGTCGCGGACGACCTCCTCGAGGCCGGTGTGCGGCCGCAATTCGGGGTTCCAGAACGGGTTCGGGAGGAAGCGCGCGTCGGCGACCATGTCGGCGTCGGCGGGCAGGCCGTACTTGAAGCCGAAGCTCATGACCGTGACCTGCACGTCGGCCGCGTCCTCCGCGGCGAAGGTGTCGGTGATGTTCGTGGCCAGCTGGTGGATGTTGAGGTCGGTCGTGTCGACGATGATGTCGGCCGCCTCGCGGATCTCGCGCAGGCGGGCGCGCTCGGCGTTGATGCCGTCGAGGATCGTGCCGTCGCCCTGCAGCGGGTGCGGCCGGCGCACCTGCTCGAAGCGGCGCACGAGCACCGCATCCGACGCCTCGAGGAACAGCACGCGCACCTTGGTGCCCTCGCGCAGGCTCTGGATCATGTCGCGCAGGTCGACGAAGAAGTTGCGGCCGCGCACGTCGACGACCGCGGCGATGCGCGGCAGACCGGACTCGGCCCGATTCGCCAGCTCGACGAGCGGGCGGAGCATCTGCGGCGGCAGGTTGTCGACCACGTACCAGTCGAGGTCTTCCAGCGCGTTGGCGACCGTCGAGCGGCCGGCACCCGACATCCCCGTGACGATGAGCACTTCCTGCTGCTCGGCGCTTGCGTTCGTCTCATCGTCGGTGGCCATCGACCGGTCTCCTCCGCTTTCCTGCTCTGCCCCCAGCCTAGCGACTGCTGTCCACCGGTTGGCCGTCCTGAGGCTGCGCATCCGTCGCGGGCGCACTGTCGGCCAGCCGCTCGAAGACGGCGGCCGCAAGCCGCGGTCCGACGCCGCGCACCTCGGCGATCTGCTCGGGCGTCGCCTTGCGCAGCTGGGCGACGGAGCCGAAGTGCTTCAGCAGCTCCTTCACGCGCGACGGGCCCAGGCCCGGGATCTCGCCCAGCACGGTGCCGATGTCGCGCTTGCGGCGCGCTCGCTGGTAGGTGATGGCGAACCGGTGCGCCTCGTCGCGGAGCCGCTGGATGAGGAACAGGGCGTCGCTGTTGCGCGGCAGGATGACCGGGAAGTCCGAGTCGGGCAGCCAGATCTCCTCCAGCCGCTTCGCGATGCCCGCGAGCTGGATGCCGGTGACGCCCGACTCGTCGAGGGCCCGCTTCGCGGCGGCGACCTGGGGCTGGCCGCCGTCGACGATGAGCAGGTTCGGGGGGTACGAGAACTTGCGGCGGCGGCGCTCCGCGGCGTCCTCCACCACCTCGTCGGCCCCCGCGGCTCCTTCGGCGTCGAGAGCCGTCTCCTCGTCGAGCGTCTCGGCGGGGGTCGCGGGCGTCTCCTTCAGGTAGGCCAGCCGTCGCGAGATCACCTGGTAGATCGACTCGGTGTCGTCCGTGGACTCGGGGATGCTGAACCGGCGGTACTGGTCCTTGCGCGGAAGGCCGTCCTCGAAGACCACCATCGAGGCGACGATGTTCGTGCCGCTGAGGTGCGACACGTCGTAGCACTCCATCCGAAGCGGGGCGTCGGCCATCCCGAGCGCGTCCTGGATGTCATTGAGCGCCTTCGAGCGTGCGACGAAGTCGGAGCTGCGCCGCGTCTTGTAGAGCACGAGCGCGTTCTTGGCGTTCATCTCGACCGTCTGAGCCAGTGCGGCCTTGTCGCCGCGCTGCGCCGTGCGGAGCGAGACCCGGCCGGTGAGCCGTCCCCGCGGGGCCGACGGGTCGGGCGTCTCACGGCGGCGCTGCGTGAGCCACTCGTCGAGCTCGGCGGTGTCCTCCGGCAGCTCGGGCACGAGGATCTCGCGCGGCGGCGCATCCGGGCCGTCGTAGGCGTTCTGCACCACGGTCTCGACGAGCTCGCCGAGACCCAGGTCGAGCTCCTTGTCGACCACCCAGCTGCGGACACCGCGGACGCGGCCGCCGCGCACGATGAACTGCGTCACCGCGGCGGCGAGCTCGTCGTGGGCGATGCCGAACACGTCGGCGTCGACATCCTCCGGCAGCACGACCGCGCTCTTGCCGAGCGCGCCCTCCAGTGCCTGGATCGCGTCGCGGTGGCGGGCGGCGGACTCGTAGTCCATCGTGCTCGCCGCCTGCTTCATCTTGTCGTTGAGGTCGCGCAGGTAGCCGCTGTCGTTGCCCGCCATGAAGCTGGCGAAGTCGATCGCGAGCGACTTGTGGTCCTCCGGGGTGATCCGGCCGACGCAGGGCGCGGCGCACTTGCCGATGTCGCCCAGCAGGCACGGCCGACCGGTGAGCTCGGCGCGCCGGTAGACGCCGTCGGAGCACGACCGCATCGGGAACGCCTTGAGCATCAGGTCGACCGTCTCGCGGATCGCCCAGACCTTCGTGTACGGGCCGAAGTAGCGTGCGTCCTTGATGTTGCGGTTGCGGGTGATCATCACGCGCGGGATGCGGTCGCCGAGGGTCACCGCCAGGTACGGGTAAGTCTTGTCGTCGCGGAACTTGACGTTGAACGGCGGGTTGAACTCCTTGATCCACGTGTACTCGAGCTGGAGGGCCTCGTACTCCGTGCCCACGACCGTCCACTCGACGCTGGACGCCGTGGTCACCATCCGCCGCGTGCGCTCGTGAAGGCTTCGCAGCGGCTGGAAGTAGTTGCTCAGCCGCGCGCGGAGGTTCTTCGCCTTGCCCACATAGAGGACGCGGCGGTTCTTGTCACGGAACCGGTACACTCCCGGCTGGGTCGGGATCTCGCCGGCCTTCGGCCGGTAGCTGACGGTGTCGGCCATCCCTTACGCAGCGCCCCGGGCGGACTCGCCCTGCAGGATCTCCTTGAGGAAGAACCCGGTGTGGCTGCCGGGCGTCTCGGCCACCTGCTCCGGAGTGCCCGTCGCGATGACCTCGCCGCCGCCGGCGCCGCCCTCCGGGCCCATGTCGATGATCCAGTCGGCCGACTTGATGACATCGAGGTTGTGCTCGATGACGATGACCGTGTTGCCCTTATCGAGCAGTCCGTTCAGCACCAGGAGGAGCTTGCGGACGTCTTCGAAGTGCAGACCGGTGGTCGGCTCGTCGAGCACGTACACGCTGCGGCCGTTGGAGCGGCGCTGCAGCTCCGTGGCGAGCTTGACGCGCTGTGCCTCGCCGCCCGACAGGGTGGTCGCGCTCTGGCCGAGGCGGACATAGCCGAGGCCCACGTCGACCAGCGTCTGCAGGTAGCGGTGGATGGCCGAGATCGGCTTGAAGAACTCCGCCGCCTCGCTGATCGGCATGTCGAGCACCTCGGCGATGTTCTTGCCCTTGTAATGCACCGACAGGGTGTCGCGGTTGTACCGCGCTCCCCCGCAGACCTCGCACGCGACGTAGACGTCGGGCAGGAAGTTCATCTCGATCTTGATCGTGCCGTCACCCGAGCACGCCTCGCAGCGGCCGCCCTTGACGTTGAAGCTGAACCGGCCGGGCAGGTAGCCGCGGGCCTTCGCTTCCGGCGTCTCGGCGAAGAGGTTCCGGATGCGGTCGAACACGCCCGTGTAGGTCGCCGGGTTGGAGCGCGGGGTGCGGCCGATCGGCGCCTGGTCGACGTGCACGACCTTGTCGAGGTTCTCGAGGCCGGTGATCGTGCGGTGCTTGCCGGCCACCTTGCGGGCGCCGTTGAGCTTGTTGGCCATCACCCGGTACAGGATGTCGTTGACCAGCGACGACTTTCCTGAACCCGAGACGCCGGTGACGGCGACGAACGTGCCGAGCGGGAAGTCGACCGTCACCTTCTTGAGGTTGTTGGCCTCGGCGTCGACGACGCGGATCATCCGCTTCTTGTCGATCTTGCGCCGCTTCGCCGGGATGGCGATCTCACGGCGGCCGGCGAGGTAGTCGCCGGTGAGCGACGCCGTGTTCTTCAGCAGCTCGTCGTACGAGCCGGAGTGGACGACGTGACCGCCGTTGACGCCGGCGCCCGGGCCGATGTCGACGATCCAGTCGGCGGTGCGGATGGTGTCCTCGTCGTGCTCGACGACGATCAGAGTGTTGCCGAGGTCGCGCAGGGCGACCAGCGTGTCGATCAGACGGCGGTTGTCGCGCTGGTGCAGGCCGATGCTCGGCTCGTCGAGCACGTACAGCACGCCGGTCAGTCCGGAGCCGATCTGCGTGGCCAGGCGGATGCGCTGCGCCTCGCCGCCGGACAGCGTGCCCGCGGCGCGCGCCAGGTCGAGATAGCTCAGGCCGACCTGGATGAGGAAGTCGAGGCGGATCTTGATCTCGCGCAGCACCTGCGCGCCGATCTTCTGCTCGCGCTCGGTCAGGTGCAGCTTCTCCATGAACGCGCGGGCGTCGCTGAGGCTGAGCAGGGACGCGTCGGCGATGCTCTTGCCGTGAACGAGGACGGCCAGCACCTCGGGCTTGAGGCGCTTGCCGCCGCAGACCGGGCACGGCACCTCGCGCAGGTACTCCGCCCAGCGGGCGCGCTGCGTGTCGGTCTCGGCTTGGAGGTACTGGCGCTCGATGTAGGGCACCACGCCCTCGAAGCCCGAGGTGTACGACATCTCGCGGCCGTAGCGGTTCTTCCACCGCACCTTGACCTCGAAGTTGTCGCCGTGGAGGACCGCGTCCTTCACGTTCTGCGGCAGCTTCTTCCACGGGGTCTTGAGCGAGAACTTCAGGTCGCGCGCGAGGCCGTCGAGCAGCTTCTCGTAGTAGTTGAACAGGCTCTTGCCCTGGCTGGTCCACGGCACGATGACGCCCTCGGCGATGCTGAGCTCGTCGTCGTCGAGCAGCAGCTCCTCGTCGACCGACATGCGGGTGCCGAGGCCGGAGCACTCGGGGCAGGCGCCGAACGGGGCGTTGAACGAGAACGTCCGCGGCTCGATCTCGGTCAGCTGGATGGGGTGGCCGTTCGGGCAGGACAGCTTCTCGCTGAAGTTCTGCCACGCCGCCGCGCCCTCGCGGTCGACGTAGTTGACCTGCACGAGGCCGTCCGTGAGGCGCAGCGCGGTCTCGAGCGAGTCGGTGAGGCGGCCCAGGATGTCGGGGCCGGCGACCAGGCGGTCGATCACGACCGAGATGTCGTGCTTGACCTGCTTCTTGAGCGTGGGCGGGTCGGACAGCTGGATCTGCTCGCCGTCGACCAGGGCGCGGGAGTAGCCGCTCGCCGCGAGCTCCTTGAAGAGGTCGACGAATTCGCCCTTCTTCTGCGAGACGACCGGGCTGACGATCATATAACGGGTGCCCGGCTCGAGCTCCATCAGCTGGTCGGCGATCTGCTGCACGGTCTGGCGCTGGATGCGCTCACCGCAGATGGGACAGTGCGGCACGCCGATGCGCGCCCACAGCAGACGCATGTAGTCGTAGATCTCGGTGATCGTGCCGACGGTCGATCGCGGGTTGCGGTTGGTCGACTTCTGGTCGATGGAGACCGCCGGGCTCAGGCCCTCGATGAAGTCGACGTCGGGCCGGTCCACCTGGCCGAGGAATTGGCGCGCGTACGCGGACAGCGACTCGACGTAACGCCGCTGGCCCTCGGCGAAGATCGTGTCGAACGCGAGCGACGACTTGCCCGACCCGGAGAGGCCGGTGAAGACCACCATCGAGTCGCGCGGGATCTCGAGGTCGACGTTGTGGAGGTTGTGCACCCGTGCTCCGCGCACACTGAGGTGCGAGCCGGTCACCCGGCTGATGCTGCTGCCGAAGTCGCCGTCCCCGTGCACCCGATCGTTGTTCACTCGCCCGCTGCTCACTCGCTCTATTCTCCGCCATCCGTCATTGTTCGAGGGGGCTGTTCGCCCACCGCGCACCGCACTCCGGCGCCTCGAACATCCGTTCGATTCTACCCTCTCGAGCGCGGCGATCCCCGCACGCGTGAGTCTAGGAGCGACCACCGACATTCGATCCCGACGGCCGCCTCCGGTGCTCGGGTCAGCGGTTCGGGCGGCGCAGCAGGGCGGGGACGAGCATCCCGACCAGGGCCAGCACTGCCAGGCCCGAGACGATGGCGAGCAGGGGGACCGCGACGCGTCCCGTCGGGAGGAGGACCGCCACGGCCACGACCTGGACCGGGATCTGAAGGAGCACGAACCGGCGCAGCGACGGCAGCAGCACCGCAGGCTGGAGGCGCGCCGCGGCCGGAACCACCAGCATCCACGACGCGATCACGTGCAGGGCGTGCGCGCCGGCGACCAGCGCGAGCATCCGGACCGTCAGCGTGCCGGGTTCGATCAGGGACGACAGCACCAGCACGCCGATCAGCACCCACGCCGTCAGCCAGCGCGGGCGCCACACGGCGACGCCGACGAGCAGGGCGCCGATCGCCGTCCACGGGCCGCTCGGCACGCCCGCGAGGACCAGGGTCAGGCCGAGCGCGGCGAACAGCGCGCGGAGCGACCAGCCCGGTACGGTGCGGGCGCCGAGCTCGGGCGTCGTGTGCGCGGGGTCGCTCATCCGCGCCTCGCCGTCGTCAGGGAGCGCAAGCCGGCCTCGCGGGACACCGGATCCTGCCAGCCGAGCAGCTCCACCCCGCCGGCCTCCAGCTGTCGCAGGCGGAGGGTGCGCTCGAGCTCGACCGTGCGGAGGGCCAGCCGCTCTCGCGCGGTCAGCTCGCGCGGGTCTCGCACCGGGAGCACGTCGACGGCGATGACGCGATGCCCGGATGCGCGCCATCCCAGTGCCAGAGTCGACGGCTGGTCGTCGAGGAAGGTCGAGAGCACGTACACGATCGCGCCCGGCGACAGCCGCGGCGACCGGACGCGCTGGAAGGCGGTGCCCGTGGCCGTCGTCAGTTCGATCTCCCGCAGCACCCGCTCGCGGTGGCGGGCCCCGGCGCGCGGCGGGAGGACGCGGCGGGACTCCCCCAGGTCGTCGAACCCGACCCGGTCACCCACCGCGGCGTAGGCGACGGTGAGCGACGCGGCCGCCTCGCGCGCGAGGTCGAGCGAGGACAGCGCCGGTCGCGGGTAGGCGCGCGACCAGTCGGCCACGATCCCGGTCAGGTCGTCCCGCGCGTCGAGCACCAGGTGCACGGCGGCGTCGGAGGTCGCGGTGGTCCGGCGCACGTACAGCTCCCCCGAGCGTCCCGCGCGGGCGGTCGCGCGCCAGTCGATGCGGCGAAGCCGGTCGCCGGAGTGGAACAGGTCGACGTCACGGAACTCGCCGCCGTCGCCGGGCCGCGTGGAGACGTGCTGACCGGTCAGGCCGAGCAGGCGCGCCGGGAGCGGGAGTCGGCGGAGCGGCACCCGGCGCGGACGCACCACCCGCTCGACGGAGACCTCCTCGCCCGGGGCGCCGACCCACGCCGCGTCGGCCCCGACGGCCCGCGCCGCGACCTCGGCCACGCGCTCCGGACCGGAGTGGATGACGGGGACCTCGCCCGTGGTCCTGGCGGCGGTGTGCGGCGTGAGCACCGCATCCACCGGCGCGGCGCCGCCGAGGGCGAGTCGCAGGTGGAGTGCGTCCGGACGCTGCGTCGTTGCGGCGTGGAGGTCGACGGTGAGCGCCGTGGACCCGTCCGGCGCGGGATGCGCGGGTCCCGTGGAGGCGACCGACGTCTCGGTGACGAGGTCGTCCGACGACGTGTCGCGGTCTCTGCGCGGGCGGCGGTCCCAGCTCAGCGCCGCCGCGAGCAGCAGGGGCGCGCCGACCAGTGCCGGTTCGACGCGCGTCATGACGAACGCCGCCACCACACCGGCCACGCCGACCACGACAGCGCCGGCGAGGGCCGGGCTCAGCGTCCATCCCCCGCGCGCGGCGGTGTGCGTGCGGTCCTGGTCCGCGTGGTCGGCGTGGTCGGTCATCGTCGCTGCGGGTCCGTCCCGGCCGCGTCCGCAGGCGCCGGCGCACGGCGGCCCGCCCCCACGGCAGGCGGACCGGCGACCGTGCTGACCACCTCCGCGACGACCTGCTCCGCGCGGACGCCGCCCGTCCACGCCTGCACGGTCAGCGTGAGCCGATGGGCGAGCACGGGCACGGCGACCGCCTTCACGTCGTCCGGGAGGACGAAGTCGCGTCCGTCCAGCACGGCCAGCGCCCGGGCGACCAGCAGCAGCCCCTGCGACCCGCGTGGCGACGCGCCCACCTCGACGGAACGGTGGCTGCGGGTCGCGGCGGCGAGGCGGACGCAGTAGGCGGCGATGTCGGGGTCCACATCCACCGCTTCGATGCCCGCCTGCATGGCCGCCAGCGTCGCCGCGTCGATCACCCGCTCGACGCTCGCGACCTCATGGCGTCGGGCGATGCGGGCGAGAAGCACACGCGACTCCCCCGCCTCGTCGGGATAGCCGACGCTCAGGCGCACCATGAAGCGGTCGAGCTGGGCCTCCGGCAGCGCGTACGTACCCTCCGACTCGATCGGATTCGCCGTTGCGACGACGTGGAACGGCGACGGCAGCGGGAAGCTGCGACCCTCGACCGACACCTGCCCCTCGGCCATCGCCTCCAGCAGCGCGGACTGCGTCTTCGGCGACGTGCGGTTGATCTCGTCGGCGAGGAACAGTCCCGTGAACACCGGCCCGGGCCGGAACTCGAACTCGGCCGTGCTCGGCACGTACACGAACGAGCCGGTGATGTCCGACGGCAGCAGGTCGGGGGTGCACTGCAGCCGGCGGAAGTCGAGCCCGACGGCGGACGCGATGCTGCGCGCGGCGAGCGTCTTGCCGAGTCCAGGGACGTCCTCGAACAGCACGTGGCCGCCCGCGAGGATGGTCGCGAAGGCGACGCGGAGCGGCGCGCGCATGCCGACGACGACGCTGCTGACCCGGTCGAGCACCGCGGCGCCGAGGCGCGCGACGTCCGGGACGGCCAACGCGGGTGCCTGCGCGCGTGTCGCCTCGTCGGTCTGCTGGGTGGGGTCAGCGGGCATGCGGCGGCTCCTGGATGCTCGGGACGGGTGGTCGGGATGAGGTGGACGGCGCGGCGGCGGGCGTCGGGAAGGGTGCGACCGCGTCCTCGTAGGCCAGCGCCTCCAGCCGGGTCAGTGCCGCGGAGACCTCCGACGTGCGCGGCGGGGCTACCCCGGAACCGCGACGGAGGAGCCGGAGCGCGTCGGCCCCGAGCAGCTCCTCGAGGCGGGCGTCCGCGGTGCGGTCCTCCAGGTCGAGGCCCCGGAGCAGGAGCGCGCGCTCGGCGAGCAGTCGGAGCCGGCGCACGCCCTCGGGCGATACCCGGCCTCCGCGGGCGCCGAGCGACCAGCCCAGCTGGACGATGTCGCGGCGCGCGCCCGGCCGGGGCTGCGGGGCGGGGACGGCCCAGACGACGTCGGCGGCCTCCCCCAGTGCCGAGAGGCAGGCGGTGAGGGCGAAGGCAGCAGCACCGAGTCCGATGGCGTGCGCGGCGTCCATCCCGAGGTACCAGGCCGCGACGCCGAACGCGAGCCCGACAAGGGCGCTGAGGATGAGCCGACGCAGTATCCGGGGCGGCAGACGGCGGGTCATCGGCGGGCTCCGAAGCGCTCGGCCGACGTCGACGCGCGCGAGCGAGGGGCGTCGCTCCACGAGGCGCGGAGCGCGTCGACCGCCGAGCGCGCGGCGGCGACGTCCTCGGGCGTGACCGCGGCGCTGCTGAATCGCGCGCGCTGGTACAGGGCGAGGAAGCGCTGGGTCGCGTCCCGGTCGGCCGCCACGCGAGCGAGGACGCGGGTGGTGAACTCCGCCGGCGTCTCGGCCGGCAGGCGGCGGACCCCGGAGTCGGCGGCGCCCTCCTCGAGACCGACCCAGGCGCGTTCGATCGCGTCGCGGGGCTCGCGCGCGTCGGCGAGTTCGGCGGACGCGCGGTCGAGTCCCCGGCGGACGTGCTCGGGCTCGGCGTGTCGCTCCGGCTCGGGATGGGCGTCGCCGACCTCGGCGTCGGTCACGTCGGTCAGCGGCGGCAGGTCTCTCGGCGGGACGGCCCGGCGGCGCAGGCGCCAGAGCAGGGCGAGCGCGATCACGACCGCGAGCACGATGAGGGCGACGAGCAGCCAGGACAGGTCGAGGCGCAGCACCTGCGTCTGCTGCTGCGGTTCCGGACTTCCGGAGAGCTGGGGCCGCGGCGGCGCGGTGGCGATCGGCGCGGGCGGGAGGAACATCCGCGGCCCGGTGAACTCGGGGGCGCCCTGGAACGCGACCGCGATCACGGCGACGCCGACCAGCACGGCGCACACCGCGAAGGTCCAGCGCCGTCCCGTCGTCCTCGAAGCCACCCTGCCACCGTAACCCGCCCGTGCGCCGAGCGCGCGGACGACCCGGACCCGTCAGCCCAGGTGGCCGGCCTTCTCCATCTGACGCAGGTCGCGCTTCAGGTCGGAGAGCTCGTCGCGCAACCGCGCCGCCAGCTCGAACTTGAGCTCGCCGGCGGCCGCCAGCATCTGCTGGTTGAGGTCGGCGATGATGCCCTCGAGCTCGGCCGCGCCCTGGGCGGCGATGCCGCCGTTCCGGAGGTTCGGGGTCGGGCTCTTGCGCTTCTGGTCGCGACCGGCCAGCATCCGGGCGGTGTCGGCCTCCTCGCGCGCGAGGATGTCGGTGATGTCGGCGATGCGCTTGCGCAGCGGCTGGGGGTCGATGCCGTTGACGCGGTTGTACTCGATCTGCTTCTCGCGGCGACGCTCGGTCTCCTCGATCGCGTTCTTCATCGAGTCGGTGAGCACGTCGGCGTACATGTGCACCTGACCGGAGACGTTGCGGGCGGCGCGGCCGATCGTCTGGACCAGCGAGGTGGACGAGCGGAGGAAGCCCTCCTTGTCCGCGTCGAGGATCGCGACCAGCGAGACCTCCGGCAGGTCGAGTCCTTCACGGAGCAGGTTGATGCCGACCAGCACGTCGTAGACGCCCGCACGGAGCTCGGTGAGGAGCTCGACACGACGCAGGGTGTCGACGTCGGAATGCAGGTAGCGCACCTTGACGCCGGCCTCCGCGAGGAAGTCGGTGAGCTCTTCCGCCATCTTCTTGGTCAGCGTCGTGACGAGCACCCGCTCGTCGCGCTCCACCCGCAGACGGATCTCCTCGAGCAGGTCGTCGATCTGGCCCTTCGTGGGCTTGACGACGATCTCGGGGTCGACGAGGCCGGTCGGGCGGATGATCTGCTCCACCACGCCGTCGGCGATGCCCAGCTCGTACTTGCCCGGCGTCGCGGACAGATAGACGGTCTGGCCGACACGGTCCTTGAACTCGTTCCAGCGCAGCGGGCGGTTGTCGAGCGCGCTCGGGAGACGGAACCCGTGCTCCACCAGTGTGCGCTTGCGCGACGCGTCGCCCTCGTACATGGCGCCGATCTGCGGCACCGTCACGTGCGACTCGTCGATCACGACGAGGAAGTCGTCCGGGAAGTAGTCGAGCAGGCAGTGCGGCGCCTCGCCCGGACGACGGCCGTCGATGTGGCGCGAGTAGTTCTCGATGCCCGAGCAGAAGCCGATCTGCTCCATCATCTCGAGGTCGAACTGGGTGCGCATGCGCAGCCGCTGCGCCTCGAGCAGCTTGCCCTCCCGCTCCAGCTCCTGCAGGCGCTCGTGCAGCTCCTCCTGGATGGTGCCGATCGCGCGCTGCATGGTGGCCGGGCTCGCCGCATAGTGCGTCGCCGGGAAGACGGATACCGCGTCGAGCTTGGCGATGACGTTGCCGGTCAGCGGGTGCAGCGAGTACAGCGCTTCGATCTCGTCGCCGAACAGCTCGATCCGGATCGCGTGCTCCTCGTAGACCGGGATGATCTCGATCGTGTCGCCGCGCACCCGGAACTTGCCGCGCGAGAAGTCGACGTCGTTGCGCTCGTACTGCATGTTGACGAAGCGGCGGATGAGCGCGTCGCGGCCGACGTTCTGGCCGACCTGCAGGGCGACCATCGCCTCCAGGTACTCCTCGGCCGCACCGAGGCCGTAGATGCAGGACACGGTGGAGACCACGACGACGTCGCGCCGGCTCAGGAGCGAGTTCGTCGTGGAGTGCCGCAGGCGCTCGACCTCGGCGTTGATGGACGAGTCCTTCTCGATGAAGGTGTCCGTCTGCGGCACGTAGGCCTCGGGCTGGTAGTAGTCGTAGTACGAGACGAAGTACTCGACGGCGTTGTTCGGCAGCAGCTCACGGAACTCGTTGGCGAGCTGAGCGGCCAGGGTCTTGTTGTGCGCCAGCACGAGGGTCGGCCGCTGGACCTGTTCGATGAGCCAGGCGGTCGTCGCCGACTTGCCGGTTCCGGTCGCGCCGAGCAGCACCACGTCGGTCTCGCCCGCGTTGATGCGACCCGCCAGCTCGGCGATGGCCTGCGGCTGGTCACCGCTCGGCTCGTACTCGCTGACGACCTCGAAGGGACGGACGGAGCGTGTGGGAAGCATGTCTCCAGTCTAGGAAGGACCACCGACACTCCGAGCGGCTCTCGCTCACAGCGGAACGCCGGGGCTTCAGAACGCGGCGCGGAGCTGCTCCCAGAGCGCGTCGACCTGCTCCAGCGTGCGGTCGAGCGTGCCGCCGGTCTCGATGACGACGTCCGCGACGGCGAGCCGCTCATCGTCCGACGCCTGCGACCGGATGCGGCGCTCGGCCTCAGCGCGGTCCATCCCCCGCAGCTCGACCAGCCGCTGGATGCGTGTTTCGGCGTCCGCGTGCGCGACGACGACACGGTCGAACCGGTACTCGTTGGCCGACTCGACCAGCAGCGGGACGTCGTAGACGACGATCGCGTCCGGGTCGGCCTCCCCCGCGGCGCGGAAGCGCGCGGTCGACTCGGCCATCACCGCGGGGTGGGTGATGCCGTTGAGGGCCTGCAGCGCCTCGGGGTCGCCGAAGACGATGGCGCCGAGCGCCGGGCGGTCGAGGGTTCCGTCCGGCGCGATGACGCCGTCGCCGAAGCGTTCGGCGATCGCGGCCAGGGCCGGACGGCCGGGTTCGACCACCTCACGCGCGATGCGGTCCGCGTCGACGACGACGGCGCCGTGGGAGGCGAGGCGGGAGGCGATGGTCGATTTGCCGGAGGCGATCCCGCCGGTGAGTCCGATCAGCTGCACCCGCCCAGCCTAGCGGCGGCCGCGCTCCCGGGAACGACGAAGCGGCCGGCCCCGAAGGACCGGCCGCTCAGTGTTCGAGTTCGCTCAGTTGTTGGAGCTGAGCTTCTCGCGCAGAGCCGCGAGCGACTCGTCGTCGGCGAGGGTTCCGCCCGAGTTCGTGTCGGAGGAGTACGACGAGGTACCGCTGTCGGCGGCAGCCTCCTCGAGGCCCTTGGCGACCTGGCGCTTGTGCGCCTCCCAGCGCGCCTGGGCCGCAGCGTACTGCTGCTCCCACTCGTCGCGCTGCGCCTCGAAGCCTTCCTTCCACTCGTTGGTCTCGGGGTCGAAGCCCTCCGGGTACTTGTAGTTGCCCTGCTCGTCGTACTCGGTGACCATGCCGTAGAGCGCCGGGTCGAACTCGGTGCCCTCCGGGTCGACGCCCTCGTTCGCCTGCTTGAGCGACAGCGAGATGCGGCGGCGCTCCAGGTCGATGTCGATGACCTTAACGAACACCTCGTCGCCCACCGAGACGACCTGCTCGGCCAGCTCGACGTGCTTGCCGGACAGCTCGGAGATGTGGACGAGGCCCTCGATGCCGTCCGCGACGCGGACGAACGCACCGAACGGGACGAGCTTCGTGACCTTGCCCGGCGCGACCTGACCGATCGCGTGGGTGCGGGCGAAGACCTGCCACGGGTCCTCCTGCGTCGCCTTGAGCGACAGCGAGACGCGCTCGCGGTCGAGGTCGACCTCGAGGATCTCGACGGTGACCTCCTGGCCCACCTCGACGACCTCGGAGGCGTGCTCGATGTGCTTCCAGGAGAGCTCCGACACGTGGACGAGACCGTCGACGCCGCCGAGGTCGACGAACGCACCGAAGTTGACGATCGACGAGACGACGCCCTTGCGGACCTGGCCCTTGTGCAGGTTGTTGAGGAACGTGGTGCGGGACTCGGACTGGGTCTGCTCCAGCAGCGCGCGGCGCGAGAGCACCACGTTGTTGCGGTTCTTGTCGAGCTCGAGGATCTTGGCCTCGATCTCCTGACCCAGGTACGGGGTGAGGTCGCGGACGCGGCGCAGCTCGATGAGCGACGCGGGCAGGAAGCCGCGCAGGCCGATGTCGACGATCAGGCCGCCCTTGACGACCTCGATCACCGTACCGGTGACGACGCCGTCGGCCTCCTTGATCTTCTCCACATCGCCCCAGGCGCGCTCGTACTGCGCACGCTTCTTGGACAGGATGAGGCGGCCTTCCTTGTCCTCCTTCTGGAGAACGAGGGCCTCGACGGTGTCGCCGACCTCGACGACCTCGGTGGGGTCGACGTCGTGCTTGATGGAAAGCTCGCGCGAGGGGATGACGCCCTCGGTCTTGTAACCGACGTCGAGGAGGACCTCGTCGCGGTCGATCTTGACGACGGTGCCTTCGATGAGGTCTCCGTCGTTGAAGAACTTCAGCGTCTTTTCGACCGCGGCAAGAAAGTCCTCAGCAGATCCGATGTCGTTGACGGCGACCTGCTTGGGTGCCTTGTCGGTCGTTGCGGTTGTCATGTAGTGGGTGCTCCGTTATGGACAGGATTCAGGCCGGTCGCGATAGGTTTTCGATGTGATTCCGCGAACGGCAGGCGGATAGGGATGTCACACAAGTGACGTTCTAGTCTACCGGGCGTTGGGCGCGTGCAGCAAGCCGCGCTCGCCCAGGATGTCGCGGAGCGCGGGCTCCAGGTCGGGGAAGGCGAAATGGTAGCCCGCGTCGAGCAGGCGTTCGGGCTCCACCCAGCGGCTCTTCAGCACCAGTTCGGTCTCGGTGCGAATGGCCGCGGAGCCCACCTCCAGCATCCACCGGTACGCGGGAAGGCCGACGCGCACGCCGAGCAGTCGGCGCAGCAACGCCATCAGGGAGCGGTTGTCGGTGGGATGCGGCGCCGCGACGTTGACCGGCCCGTCGAGCTCCGGATGCGCGCGCAGGAACTCGATGGCGCCGAGCACGTCCGCGATGTGCACCCAGCTGAACTTCTGGCGGCCGCCGCGCGCCCGGTACTCGTGGAACGTGCCCGCGTTGCGGCGCGCCGCCGTGGCGAACCACGGCCCGTCGACCTGCGGCCCGCCGAGGCCGAACCGCACGAGGTTGACGAGAGGTGTGAGCGCGCTGCCGTCACCGAGGACGATCGCCATGCGCAGGGCGACGCGGCGGGTGGCCGGCAGATCGCCCTCGAACAGCTCGCGCTCCCAGGCCTTGGCCACGTTGACGGAGAAGCCGGTGCCGAGCTCGCCCGTGGACTCGGTCATCGGCCGGTCCTCCGCGTGCCGGTAGATCGTCGCGGTGGACGCGTTGAACCAGACCGGAGGAGGCGCGTCGCTCGCGGCGATCGCCTCACGGACGGCCTTCGTCGTCGCGAGGCGCGACCGGAAGATCTCGGCGCGGTTGGCGTCGCCGTACCGGCAGTTGACGCTCTTGCCGGCGAGGTTGATCACCGCGTCGGCGCCGGTCACCGCAGTCCGCAGCCCGGCCGCGTCGTCCCACCGGACGTCCGGGCCGGCACGCCCGACCAGCACGACCTCGGCCCCGGAGGCCCGGTAGTGCCGCTCCAGGTACCGTCCGACGAAGCCGGATCCCCCGGCGATCACGATGCGCTCGGTCACTCCGACCGCTCCCCCTTCTCGATCCCGTAGCGGAACCGTCCCTTGTACTGATAGATCCGGCCGATCACCGGCACCGCGACGACGATGGAGACCTCCTGGCGGTCGGTCGCGTCGTCCCATCGTTCCGTGAGGACGACCACCGGCGCCACGAGCCGCGGAATCGGCACCCGTCTGTCGCCGACGACGAGCCTGACCGTTGTCGAGCGCAATCGCAGTCCGCCGTCCCGCACCGTCGCACGGAACAGCGCCTCCGCCCGGACCGGGTCGCCGAGACGGTCGATCAACGCGCCGCCGCTCACCCCGATCTCGTCGACCATCAGCGCCTTCCGCGCGCGACGGTGTGCCGTCAGGTCGAACGAGCGCGTGGCGGCCACCGCCGGCGATCCGTCGGCGGCGGTCACCGCCCGGTTGGCCACGGTGAACGGCACCGCGCGCTCCCACACCGGGAACATGACGTGCGCCCGCGCGAACCAGGCGAGCACCGGCCACACCCAGCGCCGCGGCGTGCCGACCGTCTCGAACACGCCGCTCCCCCGCCCTACCGCGTCGTCCGGGATGGCGTCGAAGTACGTCCGCAGGCGCGGATGCAGCTCGTCGAACGCCGCGCCGAGCACGACGCGGTAAGGAGAGGTCACCGGTGGAGGCGCGTTCAGTCGAGCAGCGCCGACTTCAGCGTGTCGAGGCCGACGCCGCCGATGTCGAGGGCCTTCTTGTGGAACGCCTTGATGTCGAAGGACGCGCCCTCGCGACGGGCGTACTCGTCGCGCAGCTGCTCCCAGATGCGCTGGCCGATCTTGTACGACGGCGCCTGCCCGGGCCAGCCGAGGTAGCGATTGACCTCGAACCGGACGAAGCCGTCGTTCATGTTGACGTTCTCGCGCAGGAACGGGAAGGCGTCCTCGCCCGTCCACGGACGCGAGCCGTCGGGCAGCGGCTTCTCGAGGTGCACGCCGATGTCGAGCACGACGCGCGCCGCGCGCATCCGCTGGCCGTCGAGCATGCCCAGACGGTCGGCCGGGTCGTCGAGGTAGCCCAGCTGCTCCATCAGGCGCTCCGCGTAGAGGGCCCAGCCCTCGGCGTGCCCCGAGGTGCCGGCGATGCGGCGCCAGGAGTTGAGCTGCGCCTTGTTGTAGGTCGCCTGCGCGATCTGCAGGTGGTGACCCGGGACGCCCTCGTGGTAGACGGTCGTCAGCTCGCGCCAGGTGTCGAACTCGGTGACACCCTCGGGCACGCTCCACCACATCCGGCCGGCGCGGGCGAAGTCGTCACTCGGGCCGGTGTAGTAGATCCCGCCCTCCTGCGTGGGGGCGATCATGCACTCGAGGCGGCGGATCTCGGCCGGGATATCGAAGTGCGAACGGCCGAGCTCCTCGATGGCTCGGTCGCTGGTCTCCTGCATCCACCGCTGCAGCGCGTCGGTGCCGTGGAGCTTGCGGCTGGGGTCGCCGTCGAGGAACTCGATCGCCTCGAGGACGCTCGCTCCCGGCTTGATCTCGTCGGCGATCGACTCCTGCTCGGCGCGCATGCGGGCGAGCTCCTCGATGCCCCACTCGTAGGTCTCATCGAGGTCGACGGTCGCACCGAGGAAGCCGCGCGAGGCGAGCGCGTAGAGCTCGCGGCCGACCGCATCCTTCTCGGGCGCGTGCTGCGCCAGCTCGTTCTCGAAGAAATCGGCCAGCGTCGCGTACGCCTGCGCAGCCTGCTGGGCACCGTCGGCGAGCTCCGCCTTCAGCGACTCGGGGAGCACGCCGTTCAGCGGCTTGGCGTCGGCGGTGAACTCGTAGAAGAAGCCCGTGTCGGCGACCTGCTTGCGCGCCTGCGCCAGCACCTCGCGCACCTGGCGGATGGCCGGGACGTTGCCGGCAGCGATGCCGCTGCGCAGGGTCTCGATGTAGCCGTCCATCGCCGCCGGGAGGTTGTGGAGGCGCTTGGAGACGTTGGCCCAGTCGTCTTCGGTGTCGGTGGGCACGAGGTCGAAGATGTCGCGCAGCTCCTGCGCCGGCGATGCGATGACGTTGAGGTCGCGCTGGGCGAAGCCCGCTTCGTGCTTCTCTACCGTGAGCTGCAGCTCGCGCGTGAGGTCCATCTTGGTGACGCGGTCGATGTCGTCGACGGGCTCGGCCGCCTCGATGCGGGCCAGAGCCTCCTTCACCTTGGCGATGGCGTGCTCCGCGCCGGCGGGCGAGTAGTCGGCGTATTCGCCCTCACGGCCGGGACGGCCGAGCCAGACGTGGAACTCCGGGTACAGCTCGAGCTGGGTGTCGACCCACTCCTCGGCGATCGTGTCGACCGGGGTGGGTTCGCGCTTCTGATCGTTGGTCATGGCTCGACCCTACCGACGACGGCTCCTGCTCGGCACGGGACGCCCTGAATTGTGGACAAGTCGACGGGCCGGCCACCTGTGCACGACTCAGTGCGCCGCCGCGTCCCAGTTCGCGCCGCGGCCGACCTGCACGTCGAGAGGCACGCGGAGGTCGGCGGCGCCGGCCATACGGGCGCGCACGATGGCCTCCAGGGCATCCCACTCGCCCGTCGCCACCTCGAAGATGAGCTCGTCGTGCACCTGGAGCAGCATCCGCGATTCGAGCTTCTGATCGATGATGTCGCCGGCGATGCCGAGCATGGCGACCTTCATGATGTCGGCCGCGGAGCCCTGGATGGGCGCGTTCAGCGCCTGCCGCTCGGCGTTCTCGCGCATGACGCGGTTGGTCGACGTCAGGTCGGCGAAGGGACGGCGGCGGCCGAAGATCGTCTCGGTGAATCCGTCGACGCGGGCCTGTTCCACGACGTTGCGCAGGTAGTCGCGCACCGCGCCGAAGCGCTCGAAGTAGTCGGTCATCAGCTGGCGCGCCTCGGACGTCTCGATACGCAGCTGCTTGGAGAGGCCGAACGCCGACAGGCCGTACGCGAGGCCGTACGACATAGCCTTGACCTTCGTGCGCATGGCCGGGGTGACCTCGGCGGGAGTCACGCCGAAGACCCGGGAGCCGACGAAGCGGTGCAGGTCCTCCCCGCCGTTGAACGCCTCGATCAGGCCAGGGTCTTCCGACAGGTGCGCCATGATCCGCATCTCGATCTGCGAGTAGTCGGCCGTCAGCAGGGTCTCGAAGCCCTCGCCCTGCGTGAACGCCGAGCGGATCTCGCGGCCCTCCTCGGTGCGGATCGGGATGTTCTGGAGGTTCGGGTCGTTCGACGAGATGCGGCCGGTGCTCGTGCCGGTCTGGTCGTAGGTGGTGTGGATGCGGCCGTCCGACTCGACCGACCGCTCCAGTGTCTCGACGATCTGCTTGAGCTTCGTCGCGTCGCGGTGCTGCAGCAGCAGACCGAGGAAGGGGTGCGGGTTCTTCTCCTGCAGGTCGGCCAGCGAGCCGGCGTCGGTCGAGTAGCCGGTCTTGGTGGCGCGGGTCTTCGGCATCCCGAGCTCCTCGAACAGCACCTGCTGGAGCTGCTTCGGCGAGCCGAGGTTGAGCTCGTGGCCGACCTGCGCGTACGCCTGGGCCGCGAAGTCGTTCGCCTTATCGGTCAGCTGCCCGCGGAGACGGGAGAGCACGGCGGAGTCGATGCTGACGCCGTTGAGCTCCATCTCGGCGAGCACCGCGACGAGCGGCAGCTCGATGTCGTCGAGGACGCTGCGCGTGCCCTCGTCGAGCGCGATCGCTTGGCCCTCGGCGACACGGCGGATGAACCACGCCTCGGTCGCCGGGCTCACCGCGTCGTTGATCGGCACGAGCTGGTTCGGGTCGGAGACCGGCAGTGTCTCGCCCAGCACCTCGTACACCTGCTCGGCGAGCGACTGGGCCGCCGCTCCCGGATTCACCAGCCAGGATGCGATGCGCGTGTCGAACGCGAGGCCGTCGACCACGAAGCCGGCGCGGCTCAGCGCCTTGAACTGCGGCTTCGCGTGGAAGAAGTATTTGGGAGCGCTGCTCGCCAGCCACTCCTCGAGCGCCGCGTAGTCGGGCCGCCCGGGTACCCACGGCACGTAGACGCTGTCGTCGGCGGTCGCGAGACCGAAGCCCGAGATGCCGGCCGGTCCGAGCTCGAGCTGGACCGCGACGGCGGCGCCGTCGGCCGACGCCTTCGACAGCCAGTTCGCAAGCTCCTCGTCGACCATCGTGCGGACGGGCGGAGCCGTGACCGCGCCCGCGTCTCCCACCTGGGCGGACGAGGCGACGCCGTCGAGCATCCCCTCTTCGGCCGCCGTCTTCATCAGCCGCTCGAGCAGGGTCTTGAACTGCAGACGGGCGAAGATGTCGCGCACTGCGTTCTCGTTCAGTGGCTTGCGCTCGAGGTCGGCCGGCCCGATCGGCAGCTCGACGTCGTCGCGCAACTGGTTGAGGCGGCGGTTGCGGAGCGCGTTCTCCTTCTGGTCGCGGAGGTTCTGGCCCACGACGCCCTTGATCTCGTCGGCGTGGGCGACGATGTTCTCGACCGTGCCGTACTGCTGCACCCACTTGACGGCGGTCTTCTCGCCGACCTTGTCGATGCCGATGAGGTTGTCGCTGGTCTCGCCGACGAGGGCGGCGATCTCGGGGTACTGGTGGGGCTCGATGCCGTACTTCTCGCGCACCGCGGCCGGGTCGTAGACCTTGAGCTCGGAGACGCCGCGCACGTTCGGGTACAGCAGCGTGACGTCGTCGTTGACGAGCTGGATGGTGTCGCGGTCGCCCGAGACGATGAACACCTTGTAGCCCTGCTCGGCCCCCTGGCGTGCGAGGGTGGCGAGGATGTCGTCGGCCTCGAAGTCCTCCTTGGCGATCGTCGTGACGTTCATCGCGTGGAGGGCCTCTTCGAGCAGCGGGACCTGCCCGGCGAACTCGGACGGCGTCTCGCCGCGCGTGCCCTTGTACTCCGGGTACTCGCGGGTGCGGAAGGAGTAGCGGGAGATGTCGAAGGCCACCGCGAGGTGGGTCGGCTTCTGCTGCTGGAGCAGGTTGATGAACATCGCGATGAAGCCGTGGATCGCGTTCGTGTGCTGACCCTCGCGGTTCACGAAGCTGTCGACGGGGAGGGCGTAGAAGGCCCGGAATGCCAGCGAATGGCCGTCGATGATCAGAAGGGTAGGCTTTTCGGAGTCTGACACCAGGCCAGCCTACAAGGGGCCGGTGACAGTCCAGACGACCGTCAGGAGAGGCCGAGGATGACCGAGGACGCACTCGCGTACGTGCAGCAGAGGGGGCTCGGCGCACTGGCCGAGAAGATGGGCATCGAGATGCTCGAATTCACCGTGGAGCGCGCCGTCGCGCGCATGCCGGTGGAGGGCAACACCCAGCCTGCGGACCTCCTGCACGGCGGCGCGTACGTGGTCCTCGGCGAGTCGCTCGGCTCGATGTCGGCCAATCTCTGGGCAGGCGAGGGACGCCTCGCGGTCGGGATCGAGATCAACGCCTCGCACACCCGCTCCGCGACCAGCGGCTACGTGACCGGCGTCTGCACGCCCATCCACCTCGGCCGCACGCTGGCGACGCACGAGATCGCCGTGACGGACGACCAGGGCCGCCGCTGCTCCACGATCCGCATCACGAACCTGATCAAGGACCTGTGAGGCCCCGCGCCCTTACTTCTTGGGCGCGAGCTGCTCGATGATCGCCTGGGCGACGTCGTGCATGGTGAGGCGGCGGTCCATCGACGCCTTCTGGATCCAGCGGAACGCCTCCGGCTCCGACAGGCCCATCTTCTCGTTGAGGAGGCCCTTCGCGCGGTCGACCAGCTTGCGGGTCTCGAAGCGCTGGACCATGTCCGACACCTCGGCCTCGAGGGCGATGATCTGCTGGTAGCGGGCCAGCGCGATCTCGATCGCGGGCAGCAAGTCGTTCGGCGTGAACGGCTTGACGACGTAGGCGAGGGCGCCGGCCTCGGTCGCGCGCTCCACGAGCTCCTTCTGGCTGAACGCGGTCAGCAGCACGACCGGGGCGATGTGGTCCTTCGACAGCCGCTCGGCCGCCGAGATGCCGTCGAGCTGGGGCATCTTGACGTCCATGATCACCAGGTCGGGGCGCAGCTCGGTCGCGAGCGCGACGGCGGTCTCGCCATCTCCGGCCTCACCGACCACCTCGAACCCGTTGTCGCGCAGGATCTCGACGATGTCGAGACGGATGAGGGACTCGTCCTCCGCGACGACGACGCGGCGGGGTGCGGTGGGGGTGGTCGGTTCCTGGTCAGTCACGTGCAAAATCCTACGGTATCGTTCAGGTGTTGTTGTGCGCCGCCGTGGCGGAATGGCAGACGCGGAGCACTCAAAATGCTTTGTCCGGAAGGGCGTGTGGGTTCGAGTCCCACCGGCGGCACGACTCTCTAGATGCGGGCGCCGACGACGGTCGCGGCGAAGCGCCGGGCGCGTTCCGCCAGCCCCTCGATCCGCTGCTCGACCACCAGGTCCGCGTCGAATCCGACGTACGACGGCGGCGGCGTGCGGCGCACATTGGCGCTGCACTCGAACGCGCCGCAGACCAGCGTTCCCACCGTGTCCCCGTTGCGGCCGGCCGCTCCGGCGCGCCGCGCGGACCAGAACCAGACGTCGTTGGTGAGGTGCACATCCTGACACCAGCCGCACATCGAGGGCCCGTGTGACCGCATGCTGGCCTCAGAGGCGCGGAGCACGATCCCCACCGGGCCGTCGCCGGTCGGGATGACGACGTAGCCGCGCTGCGGCAGCCGTGGATCGCGCCAGCCGAGGTACTCGCGTCGCGACCAGTCGACCTCGTGCAGGCCGGGCGGCATCGGAAGCTCCTCGGCTTCGCTGCGGGAGCAGTTGACGAACGACTCGCGGATCTGCTGCGGGCTCAGGATCTCCATGCGCACCTCCTCGTCCCATGCTCGCACAGGTTTCGGACGGCACCGCTTGACCCTGCCCCACGGGTCAAGGCTTAGCCTGCCGTCATGACCACGATCGATAGCGTCACGGACGCGCGCTTCCAGGAGGACGTGCTCGCCGCCCCGGGCACCACCGTCGTCGAATTCTGGGCGGAATGGTGCGGTCCGTGCCGCGCGCTGACGCCCATCCTGGAACAGCTGCAGGACGAGCACGCCGACCGCATCCGCATCGTCAAGATCAACGCCGACGAGAACATGGACATCGCGGTCGCCTATAAAGCGCTCGCCCTGCCCGTGCTCAAGGTATTCCAGAACGGGGAGGTCGTGAAGACGATCATCGGTGCGAAGCCGAAGCCCGCGATGGAGCTGGAGCTAGCGCCGTTCCTCACGTGAGGTGGTCGTAGGCGCCGCTCACCCAGCCGATGTAGCGGTCGGCGGACCGCAGGACGGCGCCGCGCGCATCCTCCGGGATCACGTTGCCGAGGTTGCCGTACATCCGCTCGAACGGCCGCTCGCAGACCGCGTCCGCGACCCGCCTCACGACGGCCGCCGACAGCGGGATGTCGTTCGGGAAGCTGCGCTGGAACGTCACCCACCGCTGCGACGGGCCGGGGAACACTGTGTCCCCGCTGAGCACGACGCCGCGATCCCAGTGGGCGACCGCGCTGCCCGGGAAATGCCCGCCGATCGTCCGCAGGGTCACGCCGGGCAGCACCTCCACCTCGCCGGCCCAGGTCTGGATGGCCGCGTCCTCGCGCTGCACCCAGTGCCGGTCGGCGGCGTTGACGAGCACCGGAGGGTCGCCCAGCATCCGGGACCAGGTCACCTGCGCGCCGAACATGTGCGGGTGGCTGGTGGCGATGACGGCCGCGCCGCCGAGGTCCAGGACCGCTGCCGCGGCGGCCTCGTCGACGTAGCCGGTCGGGTCCCAGAGGAGGTTCCCGTCGGGCGTGCGCAGCAGGATGCTCTGCTGCCCGATCCCGACCTTCGGCTCGCTGCGCAGCCCGTACAGGTCGGGCTCGAGCTCGGTGACGACGACGTGCTCCCCCTCGCGCTGAAGGCGCTGCAGTGTGGTCCACTCCTGGCCCGTCGGCGGCACGTACTGCCGCTCGTCCTCGCAGATCGGACACGACGCCGGGGCGTCCTCTCCCGCTGGATATTCCACCGCACAGGTCGCGCACAGCCACTCCGCCATGCCCCCGACCCTAGCGCGGCGGAATAGGCTGCCGTGAGGACCGATTGGAGTGGATGTGAAACGCATCGGGTTCCTCAGCTTCGGGCACTACCAGCCCATCCCCGGCTCCGTGTCGCGCACCGCGGCGGACGCCCTGACCCAGACCATCGAGCTGGCCGTCGCCGCCGAGGAGCTGGGCGCGGACGGCGCATTCGTCCGCGTCCACCACTTCGCACCGCAGCTGGCGTCGCCGTTCCCGCTGCTCGCGGCGATCGGCGCGCGCACGAAGCGGATCGACATCGGAACGGCCGTGATCGACATGCGCTACGAGAACCCGCTCTACATGGCCGAGGATGCGGCGGCCGCCGACCTCATCAGCGGCGGGAGGCTGCAGCTCGGCGTGAGCCGCGGGTCACCCGAGACGGCGCTGCGCGGGTCGGAGTCGTTCGGCTACGTCCCCGCCGATGGCGAGACGGACGCGGACATGGCCCGCCGACACACGGAGCTGTTCCGCGCCGCGATCGCCGGCGCGGGCGTCGCGGAAGCGAACCCCGCGATGACCGGCGGTCAGCGCGGCGCGCTCGCGATCGAACCGCAGTCGCCCGGTCTGCCCGACCGGATCTGGTGGGGTGCGGGCACGCGCGCGACAGCGGTGTGGGCGGCCGAGCAGGGCATGAACCTGATGAGCTCCACCCTGCTCACCGAGGACACGGGCGTCCCGTTCTCCGACCTCCAGTACGAGCAGCTGCAGCAGTACCGCGAAGCGTGGACGGCGGCGGGCTGGGAGCGCGAGCCGCGCGTCTCCGTCAGTCGCAGCATCCTGCCGATCACGACCGACCTCGACCGCCGCTACTTCGGCGCCTCCGCCCTCGCCGACCGGCACGACCAGGTCGGTCACCTCGACGGCGGACTGGCGCGTTTCGGTAAGAGCTACGTGGGCGAGCCCGAGCGGATCGTCGAGGAGCTGCGCGAGGACGCGGCGGTCGCGGACGCGGACACCCTGCTGGTGACCGTGCCCAACCAGCTCGGCGTCGAGTACAACGCGCACCTGCTGGAGACGATCGTCACCCAGATCGCCCCGGCGCTCGGCTGGCGCTGAGCGCACATCGACAGCGTTTGTACCCCGAACGCGGCATAGACGTGCCCCGAGGAATTGGGATGATTGGTGTACTGCGCACCCGAAGCTGCAGTACTGCAATGGATCTGCTTCCGAAGGGTGTGCCATGGATGGCCGTCGTTTCCGCTCCGTGTTCGTCTCCACAGCGCTCGCCGTCGCTCTCGGCGGGTCGCTGCTCGCAGCCGCGCCGGCGGCGGCCGTGACCGGCCGAGTGGACAGCGGGACCACGGCATCCTCCGCCATCACCGGGATGTGGGCGTGGGGCAACCCGATCGACCCGGCCGAGGACGCGCGCGGCGAAGGGATGCCGCAGTTCGAGCCGCAGGCCCTGGCGCAGTTCGCGGCGGCGCACCAACTGAAGACGGTGTTCCTGTCCGTGCCATGGGCCGCGGACGAGGGGCCGTTCTCGGCGTGGCTGTCAGACGCGGTGGCGGCGCTGCACGCGGCCGGGGTGACCAAGGTCGCGGCGCTCGGCGGCGACCCGGGGTGGGCGGACGACCCGTCGCTCGCGGCCACCTGGACGGCGGCCGCCCTCCGCGCGGCGCCGTTCGACGCGGTGCAGTTCGACGTGGAGCCGTGGGTGGTCTCCTCCGACAGCGAGCTGCCGGCCGTCGTCACGAAGCTGAACACGATGTACGACGCCGCCCGGGTCGCCGCCGGATCCGTGCCGATCGGCGCCGACCTGCCGTGGTGGCTGGCCGCCAAGCCGCAGCCGGGAGGCGGGACCGCCTTCGACGCGCTGCTCCCCCACCTGAAGTCGGTCGCGATCGTGGCGTTCAGCGACCACGCCGCCGGGACGGACGGCATCGTCGCCTACGCGAAGCCTGCCGCGCAGGCGGCCGCGGCCAAGCGCATCCCGTTCACCGTGGGCGTCGAGACGGACACGCCGGAGGTCGCGGGCGGACCGGCGGCGACGTTCGGCGACGACAGCGCGGCGCTCCTCGAGTCGGAGACGGCGAAGGTGCGTACAGCGCTCTCGTCGCTCCGCGGCTACGGCGGCGTGACCGTCGAGCACCTCCGCAGCTGGCAGGACCTCCTCGCCCGCTAGTCCCGTCCGTGAAGGGCAGCTCGTTGCGGCCGACACGCCGTAAGAGTGCGCAGCTGGCTGCACTTCATGGGAGGGGATGGGGAGACGGGGGTCAGGCGGCGTCGGCGGCGGCCTCCAGGGCGGCGATGTCGAGCTTCCGCATCCGGAGCATGGCCTGGTTCGCGCGAGCGGCGCGGGCGCGGTCGGGGTCCGACTGCAGCTCGAGCAGCCGGCGCGGGACGATCTGCCAGCTGACGCCCCAGGGGTCCTTCAGCCAGCCGCACATGCTCTCCTCGCCGCCGTTCGCGGTGAGCGCCTCCCACAGCCGGTCGACCTCCGCCTGGTCGTCGCACAGCACCGACAGCGAGAAGGCCTCGGTGAAGCCGCCGGCCGGTCCGGTGTTCATCGCCTGGTACTCGACCCCGTCGAGCGTGAACCTCAACACGATCAGGCCGTCCGGCATCCCCTCGCCGTAGCGCTGGACCTCCAGGATCTCCGAGTTCGGGAGGAGCGACGTGTACAGCTGCGCCGCCTCCTCCACACCGCTCTCGAACCACAGGAACGTGCTGACCTTCTGCATGGGAGCCCCCTCACACCGTCGTGGATGCGGCCCATCGTAGCCGCGCGGGGTAGCGTTGCCCCGTGTCGATCGCATTCTCCAGTTACATCGCCATCGGGGACAGCTTCACGGAGGGCGTCGGCGACGACCTCCCCGACGGGCGGGTGCGCGGCTGGGCCGACTTCGTCGCACTGGGGATGGCCGCAGCGTCGCCCGAGCCGTTCCGGTACGCGAACCTCGCCGTGCGCGGCCGCAAGCTCGGACCGATCGTGGCGGAGCAGGTGGAGCCGGCGATCGCGCAGCATCCCGACCTGGTCAGCCTCAACGGCGGCGGCAACGACATCATGCGACCCCGCGTCTCGATCGAAGGCGTGGCGAAGACACTGGTGGATGCGGCGGATCGCGTGGTCGCGTCCGGCAGCCACATGCTGCTCCTCAGCGGCGCGAACCCCAGCGCGCACCTGCCGCTCGGCGGGCTCATCCGGCGCCGCGGCGAGGAGCTCGCGCTCGCCGTCCGGGAGATGCTGCCGCGCGAGGGCATCACGTTCGTCGACAACTGGGCCGACGAGGGCCTCGAGGACTTCCGCTACTGGTCGGCCGACCGCCTCCACCTCGGCCCGCTGGGCCATGCGCGCGTGGCGAGCAACGTGCTGACCGCGTTCGGCATCCCGGTGCCCGCGGAGTGGGGCGTCGAGGAGGTCGCCGCCGCCCCGCCCGGGGAGCGCACCCGGCGCACGGCCGACTACTACCGCCGCTACGTGCTGCCGTGGATCGGTCGGCGGCTCACCGGACGGTCCTCCGGCGACGGCCGCGCGGCGAAGATCGCCGAGCTGACCGTCGTCGACCCCGCCTCCGCCCAGCCGCTTTAGGAAGCTGCATCCAATGGTCCCAACACGCCGCTAAGGCACGCGGCGTAACGGCGTGTTGGGACCAGTAGATTCCGAGGCGGCGGCAGCGACCAGGCGGGCGACGGCGGTGGGATGCTCGACGTGCGCGAAGTGGCCGGTGCCGGGGAGGACGACGCCGCGCCACCCGGGGACGAGCGCCGCCAGGAGCACGTCGTCGCGCGCCGGGACGAACACGTCGTGGTCGCCGCGGATCGCGAGCACCGGGCAGCGGATGCGCACCCACCGCTCCCCCGCCGGGTAGTCGCGTGCCGTGGCTACGGCCCGGACGAACGCGGCCGGCCGCAGGTCCCGCGCCAGCTCGTGCACGACGCCCGGCACCGGCGCGGCGAAGAGCGGCGACACCAGCACCCGGAGCAGCCCGCACCGGTCGAGGGCCCGCACCAGCGGTGAGCCGAACCGGCCCAGCGCCGCGAGGACCCGCATCCCCGCAAGCAGGAGGACGAGCGGCGCGTACCGCAGCAGCATCCCGCTTGCGCTGAGCCGGTCGGCCCGCGCGCCGAATACCGTCGCCGACACGACGACGACGCTCTCGGTCCCTTCCGGCTCCCGGACCGCCAGCTCCAGCGCGACGAAGCCGCCCAGCGAGTGCCCCACCACCCGCCATCGCCGGTATCCGAACGCGCGGGCGACCTCCGCCACCGCGCCCGCCAGCACCCCGGCATCCAGCGTCGCAGGGTCCGCGGGCGACGCGCCCCAGCCCGGCAGGTCCGGCACCACCAGGTCGGGCACCGGACCGCCGCGCTCCGCCTCCAGCGCCGCGATGAGCGGCCGCCACGTGGTCCACGACCCCGCGGCGCCGTGCAGAAGGATGGTCGCGACCGACTCCTCCGGCGCGAGTTCACCGGGAGTTCGGCGCACGGCCACCGGCCCGGCATCCGTCTGCACGATCGTCACTTCCACGCCTGTTGTTCGGAGCGGACCGGCCGTAGGATGCGCCACAAGCCGCCCACGAACGACGTACCCGGCTGCCCGGGTGGCCGGACCGGAGGAGCACGATGACCGAAACGACCGAGACCCGCGGACACGACCTCAGCGAGGAGACGCTCGACCGGCTGGACGCCTGGTGGCGCGCCGCCAACTATCTCTCCGTCGGCCAGATCTACCTGCTCGACAACCCGCTGCTGCGCCGGCCGCTCAGCCGCGACGACATCAAGCCGCGCCTGCTCGGCCACTGGGGGACGACTCCGGGCCTCAACTTCATCTACGCGCACCTCAACCGAGCCATCCAGGAGCGGGACCTCAACACCCTCTTCGTCGCCGGTCCGGGTCACGGAGGGCCGGGAGTCGTGGCGAGCGCCTACCTCGACGGCACGTACAGCGAGGTCTACAGCGCCATCGATCAGAGCGAGGACGGCCTCCGTCGCCTGTTCCGCCAGTTCTCGTTCCCCGGCGGCATCCCGAGCCACGCGGCCCCGCAGACGCCCGGCTCCATCCACGAGGGCGGCGAGCTCGGCTACGCCCTCTCTCACGCCTACGGCGCCGCGTTCGACAACCCGGACCTCCTGGTCGCCGCGGTCGTCGGCGACGGCGAGGCCGAGACGGGCCCGCTCGCGACCGCGTGGCACTCGAACAAGTTCCTCAACCCGGCACAGGACGGGGTGGTGCTGCCGATCCTGCACCTCAACGGTTACAAGATCGCCAACCCGACCGTGCTGGCGCGCATCCCGGAGTCCGAGCTGCTCGATCTGATGCGCGGCTACGGCTATGCCCCCTACGTCGTCTCCGGCGGCTTCGACGGCGAGGACCCGCGCGCCGTGCACGAGCGCATGGCCGCGACGCTGGACGAGATCCTCGACCGCATCGCCGAGATCAAGGACGCGGCGGGCGCCGGCACCCTCGACGGACGACCGGCGTGGCCGATGCTGATCCTGCGCACGCCGAAGGGGTGGACGTGCCCGGCCGAGATCGACGGGCATCCGACCGAGAACAACTGGCGTTCGCACCAGGTGCCGCTCGCGAACGCGCGTGACACCGAGGCGCACACCCGGCTGCTGGAGGACTGGCTCAAGTCGTACCGCCCGGAGGAGCTGTTCGACGAGGAGGGGCGCCCGGTCGAGCTGGTGACGTCGCTGGCTCCCCGCGGCGAGCGCCGGATGAGCGCCAACCCGGTGGCGAACGGCGGCCTGCTGCGGAAGGACCTGCGCCTACCGGACTTCCGCGACTACGCCGTCGACGTGTCCACTCCGGGAGACTCTGTGGCGGAGGCGACGAAGGTGCTCGGCGAGTGGTTCCGGGATGTGATGGCCGCGAACCCGGACGACTTCCGCCTGTTCGCCCCGGACGAGCTCGCGTCCAACCGTCTGCAGGCGGTGTACGAAGACACCCGCAAGCAGTGGAACGCGGAGTACCTCCCGATCGACTCCGACAACCACCTGGCGCCGACCGGCCGGGCGATGGAGGTGCTGAGCGAGCACCAGTGCCAGGGCTGGCTGGAGGGCTACCTGCTGACCGGACGCCATGGCGTGTTCACCTCGTACGAGGCGTTCATCCACATCGTCGACTCGATGTTCAACCAGCACGCGAAGTGGCTGAAGTCGGCGGGCGAGGTGGCGTGGCGGCGGCCGGTCGCCTCCCTCAACTACCTGCTGAGCTCCCACGTGTGGCGGCAGGACCACAACGGCGCCTCCCACCAGGACCCCGGGTTCATCGACCACGTCGTCAACAAGAAGGCGGATGTGGTGCGCGTCTACCTGCCGTTCGACGCGAACACGCTGCTCTCGACGTACGACCACTGCCTGAAGTCGGTGGACTACGTGAACGTCGTGGTGGCGGGCAAGCAGCCGTCTCCGCAGTGGCTCGACATGGAGGATGCGATCGCGCACTGCACGCGCGGCATCGGGATCTTCCCGTGGGCGGGCACCGAGGCGGAGGGCGAGGAGCCGGATGTGGTGCTCGGTTGCGCGGGAGATATCCCGACGCTGGAGACCCTGGCGGCCGCCGACATCCTGCGCCGCCGCCTTCCCGACCTGAAGGTGCGGGTGGTGAACGTGGTGGACCTGATGCGGCTGCAGGACGCGCGCGAGCATCCCCACGGTTTGACCGACCGGGAGTACGACGCGCTGTTCACCACGGACAAGCCGGTCATCTTCGCGTATCACGGCTACCCGTGGCTCATCCACCGCCTCACCTATCGCCGCACGGGCCACGACAACCTGCACGTGCGCGGCTACAAGGAGGAGGGCACGACGACGACGCCGTTCGACATGGTCATGCTCAACGACCTCGACCGGTACCACCTGGTGATCGACGTCATCGACCGTGTGCCCGGGCTGGCGTCGCGGGAGGCGGGGCTGCGGCAGGAGATGCAGGACGCGCGCCTGCGTGCACGTCAGTACACGCGGGAGCACGGGGAGGACATCCCCGAGGTCGCGGAGTGGAAGTGGGGCGGCGGCGAGCGGACGACCCGGATCGACACGACCGGCGGGGACAACGACTGAGCCCTCCCTCGTCGTCGGTGGCCGCCGCTAGGGTCGACGCATGAGCGACATCGTGGTCCGCCCGGCCGACTCCTCCGTCTGGGACGACGTGGAGGTGGTGTTCGGCACGCGCGGCGATCCGTCGGGGTGCTGGTGCCAGTGGTTCAAGGTGTCGGGGTCGCAGTTCCGGGAGCTCTCGCGTCCCGAGCGGGCGTCCCGGCTGGAGGAGCAGGTGGCGGAGGGGTCGCCGGGCGTGATCGCGTGGGTGGACGGCGCGCCCGCCGGGTGGGCGGCGGTCGAACCGTACGCGGCCTACCCGAACCTCCGACGCTCGCCCATCACCAAGCGCCTCGAGGGCGACCCGGAGAATCCGTGGGCGGTCACCTGCTTCGTGGTGCGGCACGAGTTCCGCAATCAGGGGCTGTCGCGGGCCCTGCTCGACGGCGCGGTGGAGCACGCCCGCTCGCGGGGGGCCGACGTGGTGGAGGGGTACCCCGTCGACCCGGAGGTACGGCCGTCGCTGTCGAACGCCGAGCGGTACCACGGGACGGTGTCGCTGTTCCGCGACAGCGGGTTCGAGGTCGTCCGCCGGCCGAGCGCGACGCGGGCGATCATGCGGCGGACGGTGTGACGTCGCCGGTCCCGACGCGCCGGTAAGCTCGGTCGGGTGAGCTCCACCCGTCGCGACCGCCTCGTGGGAGCGGGCACCCAGGTCGCGACGGAGGTCAGCATCAACTTCGGCTCGGCGGTCGCCGGGCTGCTCATCCCGGTCGTCGGGTCGATCGTCGTCGTCGCCGCCCGCCAGGTGGTCACCGCGGCGGCTGTTCTGCCGTTCTACCGGCCCAAGCGCGCTGAGCTCACGTGGATGCGCCTCTGGCCCGCGCTGGCGCTCGGCGTGGTTCTCGCAGCGATGAACCTCAGCTTCTACGAGGCCGTCGGCCGGCTCGGGCTCGGGATCGCGGCGACCATCGAGTTCCTGGGTCCGTTCGCGCTGGCGCTGGTGGGCTCACGACGGCTCCTGGATGCGGGATGCGCGGTCGCGGCGGCGGCAGGCGTGTTCCTGCTCACCGCGACGGAGGGCGCGATCGACCCGTGGGGCGTCGTGCTGGCGCTGACCGCCGCGGCGGCGTGGGCGGCATACATCCTCCTCACCCGTCGCGTCGCGATGCGGCTCCCGGGTTTGGAGGGGCTCAGCGTGGCGAGCGTCGTGTCCACGGTGCTCACCGTGCCGCTCGCGCTGATCGTGGTCGACTACTCGAAGCTCGACCTGCGCATCCTGCTCATGCTGCTCGCCCTTGGCGTGCTGTCGTCGGCCGTGCCGTACAGCCTGGACACATTCATCCTGCGCCGCCTCACGCCGCGGCTCTACGCGGTGATCACGAGCTTCGGGCCGGTCGTGGCGACGATCTTCGGGGTCATCGTGCTCGGCGAGCGGTTCACCGTCGTGCAGCTGATCGGCATCCTCGTCGTGTGCGCGGCGGCGGGTATCACCATCGCGACACAGCGCGAGCAGCCGCGCTCCGAGCTGGAGCAGACGGCCGAAGCCGTGCCGTGATGTCCGGACGGGCGCGGCTCAGGACAGGATGTCCTTGGTCGTGAAGCGGCCGATCGCGAGCGCGCCGAAGACCGCGATGTAGCCGAGCTGCAGCAGCGCGTTCTGTCCGAAGGAGTCCCACGAGATCGGATCGCGCAGGAAGTCGCCGAAGCCCAGCCAGTAGTGGCTGAACAGCCACGGGTGCAGCGCGTCCAGCTGCGGGAGCTGGTCGAGCACCTGGGCGATCACGGCAAGCACCGCGGTGGCGGCCATCGCGCCGACCGGGACGTCAGTGAGCGTCGACAGGAACAGCCCGATCGTGCACAGGCCCAGCAGCGACACCACGATGTAGAGCGCGATGAGCAGCATCCGCAGGTACGCCTCCCCCAGGCTCACCTGCACTCCGGAGAGTAGCGTCACCGGTCCGATCGGGAACAGCAGCATCCCGATCAGGGCACCGGCGACCGCGACCACGAGGGCCGCGGCGACGCAGAACACCGCGCAGCCCGCGTACTTCACGGCGAGCAGCCGGAGGCGGCCCGCCGGGGCGATCACGAGGTACCGGAGCGTGCCGTGGCTGGCCTCCCCCGCGATGGTGTCGCCCGCGACGACCCCGATCGTCAGCGGGAGGAACAACGGCACGCAGACGACCAGCGCCGTGAACGCGACGAACAGGCCGTTGCTGCTGATGTCGCTGAGGAACGCCGGTCCGCGCGAGCTGCCGCCGGTGATGCGCACGGCGACGGCGATCAGGATGGGGACGGCCGCGAGGGCGCCGAACATGGCGTAGGTGCGCCAGCGGCGGAACATTACCGAGATCTCGGAGCCGAGCAGCGCCCATCCCCCGGACGGCCGCTCGCGGCGGGCGGCGACGGACGTGCGCTTGACGGGCGCCGCGGCGGTCAGCTCACTGCTCGACATCGAAACCCTCCCGGTGAGCTCGACGAACCGCTCCTCGAGGCTGGACGCGCGCACCGCGAAACCGCGCAGCCGCACGCCCTCGCCGACGAGAGCTGCGGCGAGCTGCTCGGCGGCCGGCGCGTCCTCGGGGAGCGCCGCCTCGACGCCCGCGGCGGCCGCCTCGGCGTCCAGCCCGAACCGGGCGAGTACGGAAGCTGCGAGGGACGCATCCGGAGTCTCGACGGCCACCCGCGGGCCGGAGCCGCGCCGCAGGTCGTCCAGCGACCCCTGGGCGACCAGCCGCCCGGCGCGCATGATCGCGGCATGCGTGCACACCTGCTCGATCTCGGCGAGCAGGTGGCTGGAGACGAACACCGTCGTCCCCTCGTCGGCCAGCGAGCGGACCAGGGTCCGCACCTCGCGCGTCCCCTGCGGGTCGAGACCGTTCGTCGGCTCGTCCAGCACCAGCAGGTCGCGGTCGGTGAGCAGCGCGCCGGCGATGCCGAGCCGCTGCTTCATGCCGAGCGAGTACGCCCGGACGTGCTTGCCCGCCGCGTGCGACAGGCCGACCCGGTCGAGTGCCGCCTCGACTCGCGCGCGCCGTGTCGCCCCGGGCGCGTAGCGGTCGGCGGTGTCACGGCGGATGAGATTGGCCGTTCCCGACAGGTACGGCGCGAACGCCGGGCCCTCGACCAGCGCGCCGACCCGCGGGAGGACGGACGCACCCCGCGCCGGCATCTCCTCGCCGAGCACGCTGATCGCGCCGGCGGACGGGGAGATCAAGCCGAGCAGCATCCGGATGGTCGTGGTCTTGCCGGAGCCGTTGGGGCCGAGGAACCCGAACACCGACCCGCGCGGCACGTGCAGGTCGAGGCCGTCGACGACCGCCCGCGACCGGAAGCGCTTGGTGAGGCCGCTGGTCGCGATCGCCGCGTCGGTCACTGTGCGGGCGCGTTCGCCGCGGCCTGCAGCGCCGACACCGGCACGGCGCCGGCCAGCACCCGGCCGTCGGAGGTGATCAGCACCGAGAGCAGGGAGGCGCTGAGCGCCCGTCCGCCGTCGACCGGCTGGGTGAGCTGCGCGAACAGCGGATCGTCGGCCACCGACGCCGGAGCGGAGCCCGCGGGCAGGGAGACGATCGTCGACCATCCCTCACCCGTCACGGTCGGCTTCGGGCGCGTGCCCTTCGCGGCGGCGGCGTCCTCCCGCGTCGGCAGCTTCTGCTCGCTCACCGACGCGCCCTTCGGCGGCGTGAACGAGAACACCGACGCGTCGGGCGTGTCCGTGCTGAACGTCGTGAAGCCCGCCTCGAACGCCGGGGAGCTCGCCCCCCGCGCCGTCACATCGACCTTCAACGGGATGCCCGTCTTGCCGTCGACGGCGATCGAGACCGAGCCGACCAGCGTCGCGTCGGTCTTCGGGGTGAGCACGAGGTCGTAGGCGTCGCGTCCGGCGACGTTCACGGGGTCGCCGAGCGTCACCGTCGTGGAGGGGTCGACCGCATCCAGGAACCGCTGAGCGAGCTGCGACGGCGTCAGCGCGGTGGCATCCGGCGTCGGAGTCTTCTCCTCGTGCGCGGGGATGGTCGCGTGCGTGACCTTCTCGCCCTTCGAATCGTAGAGCCACAGGTCGGAGCCGTCGCGGTACGCATCCCGCTCGGCCAGGCGGTCGAGCACCTGGACACGGACCTTCGTCGGGCCGTCGACCCACACCTTCGCCGTGTGGTCGGCCAGCGCGAGGTCGAGCGCGTCGGCCGCGCTCGCATCCTGCGAGCCGCTCGACGTGGACGGGAGGCTCGGCAGCCCCAGGTCGGTCGTCTGCTCGACGGTGCCGGAGAACGCCCGGGTGTCGCTCGCGGCGACGAGCCGAAGCACATCGGACGGCGACTTCACGGGCAGGTCCGTCGCCCCGGCGGCCAGCGGTGTCACGATGACAGCGGCCGCGATGGCGGCGGGGACGACGACGGCCGGCGCCCAGCGGATCCAACGGTGTTCCATAGCCCGAGGATACGCGCGGGGAGGTCGCTCCGACCCTCCGGATTGCCTGAGGAAACCGGACTTCATCCCCCGGTCGGACACCGCCTCATCCCGTGGTCTGACACGCAGAAGGGCCCCGCCGGAGCGGGACCCTTCGTGACCGGTGCTAGAGGACGTCTCCGACCTTGTGCACGCGGATGTCGTTGGTGGTGCCGGGAATCCCGGGAGGGGAACCGGAGATGATGATCACCTTGTCGCCGTCGACGGCGCGGCCGGTCGACTTGAGGGCCTCATCCACCTGGGCGACCATCTGGTCGGTGTGCGTGACGCGGCCGACGACGAACGACTCGACGCCCCAGAACAGCGACATGCGGCGGCGGGTCGACTCCTCCGGCGTGAAGGCCAGGATCGGGATCTTGTTCCGCAGGCGGGCCATGCGGCGGGCGGACTCACCCGACTCGGTGAAGACGCAGAGGAACTTCGCCTCGACGAAGTCGGCGACCTCGGTCGCGGCCAGCGTGATCGCGCCGGACTGCGTGCGCGGACGGGTGCCGAGCGGCTGGATGCGGTCCAGGCCGTGCTCCTCGGTCGAGGTCACGATCCGGGCCATGGTCTGGACCGTGATGGCCGGGTACTCGCCGACGCTGGTCTCGCCCGAGAGCATGACCGCGTCCGCGCCGTCGAGGACGGCGTTGGCGACGTCCGAGGTCTCGGCGCGGGTCGGGACCGGGCTCGAGATCATCGACTCGAGCATCTGAGTCGCGACGATGACCGGCTTCGCGGCTCGGCGGGCCAGCTCGACGGCGCGCTTCTGCACGATCGGGACTGCCTCGAGGGGCAGCTCCACACCGAGGTCGCCACGGGCGACCATGATGGCGTCGAACGCCTCGATGATCTCCTCGAGTGCGTCGACGGCCTGCGGCTTCTCGATCTTGGCGACGACCGGGACCTTGCGGCCCTCCTCCGCCATGATCTCGTGCACGCGCTGGATGTCGGCGGCGTTGCGCACGAACGAGAGGGCGATCAGGTCGGCGCCGAGCTTGAGTCCCCAGCGGAGGTCGGCCTCGTCCTTCTCGGACAGCGCCGGAACGTTCACGGCGACGCCCGGGAGGTTGATGCCCTTGTTGTTGGAGACCGGGCCGGCAACGATGACCTCGGTCGTCACGACCGGGCCGTCGACCGAGACCACGCGGACGCGGACCTTGCCGTCGTCGATGAGGAGGAAGTCGCCCGGCTTGACGTCGTTGGGCAGGCCCTTGAAGGTCGTCGAGGAGATCTCTTTGGTGCCGATGATGTCCTCGGTGGTGATCTTGAAGATGTCGCCTTCGGCCAGCTCGTAGGGGCCGGCCTCGAACTTGCCGAGGCGGATCTTCGGTCCCTGCAGGTCGACCAGGACGGCGACCGGCTTCCCGGCGTCGTCGGCGGCCTTGCGCACGTTGGCGTAGACCCCTTCGTGCACCTCGTAGCTGCCGTGGCTCAGGTTCATCCGGGCCACGTCCACACCCGCGTCGATGATCGCGCGGATGTTGTCGTAGCTGGAGGTCGCCGGCCCGAGGGTCGCGACGATTTTGGCCCTTCTCATGCTGTGTCGTAGCTCCGTGATTCTGCGCTGGGGGCGCGATTTGGGGGTCGTGGCGCCCGGCCGGGCGGGCATGGCGTCGCTCAGACGAGGATGCCGCGGTCGGTGGGACGGATGGGAGACGGCAACTGCGTCTCCCCTTCAAGATACCGGTCGACGGCCGCAGCCGCTGCACGGCCCTCGGCGATGGCCCAGACGATGAGGGACTGCCCGCGGCCGGCGTCACCGGCGACGAAGACGCCCTCCTGCTCGGTCTGGTACTGGCCGTCGCGCGCGACATTGCCGCGCCCATCGAACGGCAGGCCCAGCTGCGAGGACAGGTCGTCCTGCTCGGGACCGGTGAAACCGAGTGCGAGCAGGACCAGATCGGCCGGGATCTCGCGCTCGGTGCCCGCCTTCGGCACGCGACGGCCGTCGAGGAACTCGGTCTCGGCCACGCGCAGCGCGCGGACCTCGCCGAACTCGTTCGCGAGGAACTCGACGGTCGACACGAGGTACTCGCGCTTGCCGCCCTCCTCGTGCGCCGACTGGACCTCAAACAGCGTCGGGGTGGTCGGCCATGGCTGGTGGCTCGGGCGCTCCGCCGGCGGCTGCTGGCCGATGGCGAGGTTGGTGACGCTCGCGGCGCCCTGACGGTGGGCGGTGCCGATGCAGTCGGCGCCGGTGTCGCCGCCGCCGAGAACGACGACGTGCTTGCCGTCCGCGGTGATCTGGTCGGCGACCTGGTCGCCCGCGCCCGCCTTGTTCTGCTGCACCAGGTACTCCATGGCGAAGTGCACGCCGGAGAGCTCGCGGCCCGGGATGGGCAGGTCGCGCGGCACCATGGCGCCGGTGGCGACGACCACCGCGTCGTAGCGGGCGCGCAGGTCGTCCCACGTGATGTCGACGCCGATGTCGACGCCCGCGCGGAAGCGGGTGCCCTCGGCCATCATCTGGTTGAGACGCGCCTCGAGGTGCTTCTTCTCCATCTTGAAGTCCGGGATGCCGTAGCGCAGGAGGCCGCCGATGCGGTCGTCGCGCTCGTACACGGCGACCGTGTGCCCGGCGCGGGTGAGCTGCTGGGCAGCGGCGAGGCCGGCGGGGCCGGAACCGACGACGGCGACCGTCTTGCCGGTGAGGCGCTCCGGCGGGTGCGGCTGCACCCAGCCGTTCTGCCACGCCTGGTCGATGATCGAGACCTCGACCTGCTTGATCGTCACCGCGGGCTGGTTGATGCCGAGCACGCACGACGACTCGCAGGGCGCCGGGCACAGGCGGCCCGTGAACTCGGGGAAGTTGTTGGTCGCGTGCAGGCGATCGATCGCCTGGCGGCCCTCCCCGCGCCACATCAGGTCGTTCCACTCCGGGATGAGGTTGCCCAGCGGGCAGCCGGAGTGGCAGAACGGCACGCCGCAGTCCATGCAGCGGCCGGCCTGCCGGCGCAGCTGCGCCGGGTCCTGCGCCTCGTAGACCTCTTTCCAGTCCATGAGCCGCACGGAGACGGGGCGGCGCTTCGGCAGCTCCCGCTCGGTCGTCTTCAGAAAGCCTTTAGGGTCAGCCACCGGTCACCTCCAGAATCCGGTTCCACACAACATCGCCGTCGGGGTCGAGTCCCTCGTCGACGGCCTCCTGCCGCATCTGCAGCACCGCGGCGTAGTCCCGCGGGAGCACCTTCACGAACTTCGCCACCGTGGCGTCGAAGTCGTCCAGCAGCCGGGTGGCGAGCGCCGATCCCGTCTCGGCCACGTGCCGCTCGAGCAGGTCGCGCACGATCTCGATGTCGGCGCTGCCGAGCGGCAGGAGCTCGAGCTCGCCGCTCGCGAGCGACTCGCGGTTCACGCGCTCCGGCTTCAGGTCGTAGACGTACGCCGTGCCGCCGGACATGCCCGCGCCGAGGTTTCGTCCGGTCCCGCCGAGGATGACGGCGAGCCCGCCGGTCATGTACTCCAGCGCGTGGTCGCCCACGCCCTCGACGACCGCTGTCGCGCCCGAGTTGCGGACCAGGAAGCGCTCCCCCACGATGCCGCGGATGAACATGCTGCCCTGGGTCGCGCCGTAGCCGATCACGTTGCCGGCGATCACGTTGCGCTCCGCCGGGAAGACGCTGTCCCGCGGCGGCCGGACGACGATCTGGCCGCCCGAGAGCCCCTTGCCGACGTAGTCGTTGGAGTCGCCCTCCAGCCGCAGCGTGATGCCCGACGGGAGGAACGCGCCGAGCGACTGGCCGGCCGAACCGGTCAGCGTGATGTCGATCGAGCCGGCCGGAAGGCCGTTCTCGCCGTGGCGGACGGTCACCTCGTGGCCGAGCATGGTGCCGACGGCGCGCTCGGTGTTGCGGATCGGCAGCGACAACTGCAGAGTGCCGCCGTTCGTCAGCACGTCCTCGGCCGCCTCGATCAGCTGCACGTCGAAGTGGTGCTCGAGTTCGTGGTCCTGCTCGCGGCCGTTCTTGCGCGGCGCCTCGGGACCGAACTGCGGGCCGTGCAGGATGGGCGACAGGTCGAGGCCGGACGCCTTCCAGTGCTCGATCGCGCGGTCCACATCCAACAGCTCGGCGTGCCCGATCGCCTCGTCGAGGGTGCGGAACCCGAGGGCGGCGAGGTACTCCCGCACTTCCTCGGCGATGAACTCGAAGAAGTTGACGACGAACTCGGGCTTGCCCGAGAACCGGGAGCGCAGCTCCGGGTTCTGCGTGGCGACGCCGACCGGGCAGGTGTCGAGGTGGCAGACGCGCATCATGATGCAGCCGGAGACGACCAGCGGAGCGGTCGCGAAGCCGAACTCCTCGGCGCCGAGCAGGGCGCCGACGATGACGTCGCGGCCGGTCTTCAGCTGGCCGTCGACCTGCACGACGACGCGCTCGCGCATCCCGTTCAACATCAGCGTCTGCTGCGTCTCGGCCAGTCCCAGCTCCCACGGCGTGCCCGCGTGCTTGAGCGAGTTGACCGGGGACGCGCCGGTGCCGCCGTCGTGGCCGGAGACCAGGATGACGTCGGCCAGCGCCTTCGCCGTCCCGGCCGCGACAGCGCCGATGCCCGACTCGGAGACGAGCTTGACGTGGACGCGGGCGCCCGGGTTGGCGCGCTTGAGGTCGAAGATCAGCTGCTTGAGGTCCTCGATCGAGTAGATGTCGTGGTGCGGCGGCGGCGAGATGAGGCCGACGCCCGCGGTCGCGTGACGGGTGCGCGCGACCCACGGGTACACCTTGGTCGGCGGCAGCTGGCCGCCCTCGCCGGGCTTCGCGCCCTGGGCGAGCTTGATCTGGATGTCGTCCGCGTGCGTCAGGTACATCGACGTCACGCCGAACCGGCCGGACGCGACCTGCTTGATCGCGCTGCGGCGCTCCGGGTCGAGCAGGCGGTCGAGGTCCTCGCCGCCCTCGCCGGTGTTCGACTTGGCGCCGAGCCGGTTCATGGCGATCGCGAGGGTCTCGTGCGCCTCCTTGGAGATGGAGCCGTAGCTCATCGCACCCGTCGAGAACCGCTTGACGATGGACGAGACGGGCTCGACCTCCTCGATCGGCACCGGCGGGCGCTCGCCCTCCTTGAGGGAGAACATCCCGCGCAGGGTCATCAGCGACTCGGACTGGTCGTCGACGAGCTGCGTGTACTCACGGAAGACGTCGTACCGGCGCGTACGCGTCGAGTGCTGCAGCCGGAACACCGTCTCCGGGTTGAAGAGGTGCGGCGAGCCGTCGCGGCGCCACTGGTACTCGCCGCCGGTCGCGAGCCGCTCGTGCGCGAGCGCCGCACCCTCCGACGGGTACGCGCTGTCGTGCCGGGCCAGGTTCTCGGCGGCGATGACGTCGATCCCGACGCCGCCCAGCTTGCTCGTCGTGCCGGTGAAGTACTGGTCGACGAACGCCTGCGACAGACCGACGGCCTCGAACGCCTGAGCGCCCGCGTACGACGACACGGTCGAGATGCCCATCTTGGACATGATCTTGAGCACGCCCTTGCCGAGCGCCTTGATGACGTTCTTCACGGCCTTCTCGGGGCTGACGCCGGTGATCATGCCGCTGCGGACGAGCTCCTCGCAGGTCTCCATCGCCAGGTACGGGTTGATCGCCGAGGCGCCGTAGCCGATGAGCAGCGCGACGTGATGCACCTCGCGCACGTCGCCCGCTTCCACGATGAGGCCCGCCTTCATGCGGGTCTCGGAGCGGATGAGGTGGTGGTGCACCGCGGCGAGCATGAGCAGCGACGGGATGGGCGCGAGGTCCTTCGTGGAGTCGCGGTCGCTCAGCACGATGAACTGCGCGCCGTTCGCGATCGCCTCGTCGACCTCGTCGCACATCTCGGCCAGCCGGCGCTCGAGCGCGTCGGGACCCGCGTCGGAGCGGTACAGGCCGCGCACGGTCGTGGTGAGCGTGCTGCCCGGGCGCGGGTCGATGTGCTGGATCTTCGCCAGCTCGTCGTTGTCGATCACCGGGAAGTCGAGGACGACCTGCCGCGCGTGCTCCGGACCGGCGGTCAGGAGGTTGCGCTCCGGGCCGAGGCCGAGCTTCAGCGAGGTGACGACCTCCTCGCGGATCGAGTCGAGAGGCGGGTTCGTGACCTGCGCGAACTGCTGCGTGAAGTAGTCGAACAGCAGGCGCGGACGCTCGGAGAGGACGGCGACCGGGGTGTCGGACCCCATCGCGCCGAGCGGCTCGGCGCCTGTGGTCGCCATGGGCTTCAGGAGGATGCGGACCTCCTCCTCGGTGTAGCCGAACGTCCGCTGCCGGCGCACGATCGACGCCGGGGTGTGGACGATGTGCTCGCGCTCCGGCAGGTCTTTCAGGTTGATCCGGCCCTCGTCCAGCCACTCGCCGTAGGGAGCGGCGGCTGCGAGCTCGGACTTGATCTCCTCGTCCTCGATGAGACGGCCGGCGACCGTGTCCACCAGGAACATGCGGCCCGGGCGCAGGCGGCCCTTGCGCACGACGCGGCTCGGCTCGATGTCGAGCACGCCGATCTCGGAGGCGAGCACGACGAGGCCGTCGTTGGTGACGACGTAGCGCCCGGGGCGGAGGCCGTTGCGGTCGAGGGTCGCGCCGACGAGGGAGCCGTCGGTGAAGACGATCGCGGCGGGGCCGTCCCACGGCTCCATGAGCATCGAGTGGTACTCGTAGAACGCGCGGCGGACCGGGTCGATCTCGGTCTGGTTCTCCCACGCCTCCGGAACCATCATCATCACGGCGTGCGGGAGCGGGCGGCCGCTGAGCGAGATGAGCTCCACGACCTCGTCGAACGAGGCCGAGTCGGACGCGCCGGGAGTGACGACCGGGAAGATCGGGCGCAGGTCGCCGAGCAGCTCGCTCTCGAGCTGCGACTGGCGGGCGCGCATCCAGTTGCGGTTGCCCTGAACCGTGTTGATCTCGCCGTTGTGCGCGATCATGCGGAACGGCTGCGCGAGCGGCCACGACGGGAAGGTGTTCGTCGAGTAGCGCGAGTGGACCAGCGCCAGCTTGGACGCGAAGCGCTCGTCCGACAGGTCGGGGTAGAACGGCTCCAGCTGGAGGGTCGTCACCATGCCCTTGTAGACGAGCGTGCGGCTGGAGAGCGACGAGAAGTACAGGTCGAGCTCGCGCTCGGCGCGCTTGCGCAGGAAGAACGTCTGGCGGTCGACGGCGATGCCGGAGACCTGCTCGCCGTTCTCGTCCACGCGGGTGGAGGCGACGTACAGCTGCTCGATGACCGGCATGGCCTGGCGGGCCAGCGTGCCGAGCTCCTCCGGGCGCACCGGGACGGGACGCCAGCCGAGCACGGTCAGCTCGTGCTCGCCGGCGATCGCCTCGAGCGCGGCCTTGATCTCGGCGCGCGTCTGCTCGTCGCTCGGGAGGAAGGCGTTTCCGACGGCGTAGCGGCCGGCGGCGGGCAGCTCGAAGTCGACCACTGCGCGCAGGAAAGCGTCCGGAACCTGGGTGATGATGCCCGCGCCGTCGCCGGTGCCGGCGTCGGAGCCGACCGCACCGCGGTGCTCCAGGTGGCGCAGCGCCTCGAGCGCCGCGTCGATGATGTCGTGCCCGGCGGTGCCGCGGAGCGTCGCGACCATGGCGAGGCCGCAGGCGTCCTTCTCGTGGGCAGGGTCGTACAGGCCCTGCGGGCCTGGCACGGTCCCGAAGCGGGAATGGGGAGGCGTGAGCGCCATCTGTCGACCGTCCTCACAGTGTCGTGGATGTGGGGATGTGGAATGCGGGGACGCCTTCGGCCCGTGCTGGGAGGGGTTCCGCCGCTCCGCCCGATCCGGGTGCGATCGGGCTGTTCGGTGCGGTCAGTGCGTGGGATCGCCTCGACGGTTACTTCGTGCCGTCGGAATTCATCCGTTCGTGGGGCTTGTGGCCTTGGCCGAAGCGGACCCGGCAGGTGCGCCGTCTACGTCGGCGGCGCCCTCGTCATCCAGGTCCGTGTCGTCCGAGTCTACCTCAGCATCGGGACGCACCCATTCACGACCCGGCCGGTAGGGGCTGGGCTCGAGTCCGGGGTGACGGCGGGACTGCACGAGGAAGATGATCACGCCGAGCACCACCGCGGCGAAGGCGGCCCAGACATTGGTCGGGATGCCGAGGAACGAGAACTCGCTCGGGTCGATGCGGATCGACTCCAGGTAGGAGCGGCCGAGGCCGTACCAGACGAGGTAGACGGCGAACAGCTTGCCCCACTGGAGGTGCCACTTGCGCTCGATGAGCACGAGGACCACGACGCCGATGACGTTCCAGATGATCTCGTAGAGGAACAGCGGCTGGAACAGCGTGTTGTCCGGCAGCCCGACCGGGATCGCCTTGTTGGTGGAGTCGATCTCGAGGCCCCACGGCAGGTTGGTCGGCAGGCCGAACAGCTCCTGGTTGAACCAGTTGCCGAGGCGGCCGATCGCCTGAGCGAGCAGCAGTGCCGGTGCCAGCGCGTCGGCGAAGGTCCAGAACCGGATGCCGGTCCAGCGGCAGCCGATCCAGGCGCCGACCGCGCCGCCGAGCAGCGAGCCGAAGATGGCGTTGCCGCCCTCCCAGATCGCGAACACCTTCCACGGGTCGGCGCCCGGGTAGAAGTAATCGCCCGGGTGGGTGAACACGTGGTAGAGCCGTGCGCCGACGATGCCGAGCACCACGACCGGGATGAGGATGTCGAGCACCACGCCAGGCTCCGCGCCGCGCTTGGTGAGGCGGCGCGACGTCCAGATCGCGGCGACGACGATGCCGATGAGGATCATGATCGCGTACGTCTGGATGCGCCAGTGCAGCCCGAAGATGTCGATCGGGATCTGCTGCCACTCCGGCCCGGGGCTGGGGATGCTGGCGTACCAGCTGCTCATGGTCAGGGTCACCCGAGGACTGCCTTTCGATCAGGATGCACAGCGCACGAGGTGTCGCGCTGCGAGATTAGTCTAGGGCGCGGTCAGCCGCGCCGCGTTCCGGCCGCGAGCTCGGCGGCTGCGCGCCCGGCCGCCTCCACGCCGCCGTCGCCGAGCGCCTTCACCAGCGCCGAGCCGACGATCGCGCCGTCGGCGTACTCCAGCACTTCAGCCACCTGGGCGGCCGTGGAGATGCCGAGGCCGACGCACGTGCTGGTGGCTCCCGCCTCGCGGAGGCGGCCGACGAGCGTGCGCGCCGCCGCATCCACGTCGCTGCGTGCTCCGGTGATGCCCATCGTCGAGACCGCGTAGACGAAGCCGCGGCTGGACTCCACCGCCTGCTTCAGACGCGCGTCGGTCGAGCTGGGCGCGGCGAGGAAGACGCGGTCGAGGCCGACGCGGTCGGAGGCGGCGAGCCAGTCACCGCCCTCGTCCGGGATGAGGTCGGGCGTGATGAGCCCGGCTCCCCCGGCCTCGGCGAGGTCGTCGGCGAAGCGGTCGACGCCGTACTGCAGCACGGGGTTCCAGTACGTCATGACGAGCACCGGGATGTCGACCTGCGCCGTGATCTCGCGCACGGCGGTGAAGCCGTCGCGAAGGCGGAACCCGGCGCCCAGCGCCTGCTGGGTGGCCGCCTGGATGACCGTGCCGTCCATCACCGGGTCGGAGTACGGCAGGCCGAGCTCGATGACGTCGACGCCGTTCTGGGCGAGCGCGACCGCGGCGTCGACGCTGGTGCGGAGGTCCGGGAAACCCGCAGGCAGGTAGCCGACCAGCGCGCCCGCCGCCTCGTCGTTGCGCCGCGCGATCGTGTCGGCGACGCGGCTCACCGCGACCCCGCTCACGACTGCACCGCGCTCTCGTCGATGAGGTCGAAGTAGCGGCCGGCGGTCTCCATGTCCTTGTCGCCGCGCCCGCTGAGGTTCACCAGGATGAGGCCCTCCGGCCCCAGCTCGCGGCCGAGGGCCAGCGCGCCGGCAAGGGCGTGCGAGGACTCGATCGCCGGGATGATGCCCTCGGTGCGGCTGAGCAGGCGCAGCGCGTCCATCGCGTCCGCGTCGGAGACCGGCAGGTACTCGGCGCGACCGATCTTCGCGAGCCACGCGTGCTCGGGACCGACGCCCGGGTAATCGAGGCCCGCCGAGATCGAGTGCGACTCGATGGTCTGGCCGTCCTCGTCCTGCAGCAGCATGGAGCGCGCGCCGTGCAGCACGCCCGGTCGGCCCTTGGTGATCGTGGCCGCGTGACGCGGGGTGTCCGCACCCTCGCCGCCGGCCTCGTAGCCGATCAGCCGGACGTCCTCGTCGTCGAGGAATGCGTGGAAGATGCCCATCGCGTTCGACCCGCCGCCGACGCACGCCGCGACCGCATCGGGCAGACGGCCGGTCAGCGCGAGCACTTGCTCCCGCGCCTCCTCGCCGATGATCTTCTGCAGGTCGCGGACCATCGCCGGGAAGGGATGCGGCCCCGCGACGGTGCCGAAGATGTAGTTGGTGTTCTCGACGTTGGTGACCCAGTCGCGCATCGCGTCGTTGATCGCGTCTTTGAGGGTGCGCGAACCGGTCTTGACCGCGACCACCTCGGCGCCGAGCAGGCGCATGCGGGCGACGTTGAGCGCCTGGCGCTCGGTGTCGACCTCACCCATGTAGATGGTGCACTCGAGGCCGAACAGCGCGGCCGCGGTCGCGGTGGCGACGCCGTGCTGGCCGGCGCCGGTCTCGGCGATCACGCGGGTCTTGCCGATGCGCTTGGTGAGGATGGCCTGCCCGAGCACGTTGTTGATCTTGTGCGAACCGGTGTGGTTGAGGTCTTCGCGCTTCAGGATGATGCGTGCGCCGCCTGCGTGCTCCGCGAACCGCGGCACCTCGGTGATGATCGACGGACGGCCGGTGTAGGTGCGGTGCAGCTCGTCCAGCTCGGCGTGGAACGCCGGGTCGGCCTTCGCCTCCTCCCACGCCGCCGACAGCTCGTCGAGCGCTGCGACCAGCGACTCGGGGACGAACCGCCCGCCGAAGTCGCCGAAGTACGGACCCTGCTCAGTGCGGAGGGACATCAGACTCCCAGGAACTCTTCGAGCGTCGCGACGGGGTCGCTCGTCACGAGCGCCTCGCCGACGAGCACCACATCGGCGCCCGCCGCCCGGTAGTGTGCGACGTCGTCGGCCGACTTCACGGCCGACTCCGCCACGCGGATGACGCCGGACGGGATGCTGCCGGCCAGGCGGCCGAACAGGTCCCGATCCAGCTCGAACGTGGTGAGGTCGCGGGCGTTCACGCCCACGAGGCCGGCGCCCGTGTCGAGCGCGCGGCTGAGCTCGTCGGCCGAGTGCGCCTCCACCAGGGAGGTCATGCCGAGCTGGGTGATCAGCTCGTGCAGCTCGACCAGCTGCTTCTGCTCCAGCGCCGCTACGATCAGCAGCACCAGGTCGGCGCCCGCGGCACGGGCCTCGAACACCTGGTACGGATCGGCGACGAACTCCTTGCGCAGCACCGGGATGGACACGGCGTCGCGCACGGCCTCGAGGTCGGCGAGCGAGCCGTGGAACTTGCGCTCCTCGGTCAGCACGCTGATCGCGCTGGCGCCGCCGGTCTCGTACGAGACGGCGAGGGAGGCCGGGTCGGGGATGGCGGCGAGCGATCCGCGGGACGGGCTCGCGCGCTTCACCTCGGCGATGATCTTCACGCGCTCGCCGGGCGCGAGCGCCGCCAGGGCGTCGAGCGCGGCCGGACGGGCGAGCGCCGCGGCCTCCACCTCGGCGAGCGGACGCTCGGAGCGTCGCCGGTCAGCGTCTTCCAGCGCGCCGGCGACGAGGTCGGCGAGCACGGATCAGTGGCCCTTCGGGGTGTACTTGGAGCCGCCCACTCCGTAGCCCGCGCGCTTCATGACCCAGCCCACGATGAGGCCGATCACGGCGAGTCCCGCCGCAGCCCAGACGATGATCGGGGCGTCGAAGAAGAACGCGATCGCGCCGATGGTGAAGGCGACCAGCATGATGATCACGGCCGTCCACGCCGCCGGCGAGTGACCGTGGCCTGGTTCGACTGACTCGCTGCTCATGGGACTCCTGCACGTCGGGTGCGCGCCGCCGGGCGCGCACGGGGGATGGAACGCACCCAGTCTAGTGGCTCAGCGCGTGGGGTCGTCGCCGCGCGTCAGCTCGTCCCAGCTGTCGATGGCGGTGTCGCGGTCGAGGGTCTGGGGGCCCTCGGGCGTGTCGCCGGCAGCGTCCTCCGGGGTGTCCTCGTCGTCCGCGGCGTCGGCGACGACCTCCTCAGCCGGGCGCCCGTCCTCGCCGGCGAACCGGGTCTGGTACTTGCGCGACGGCCCGGGCCAGACGCGCGAGAACACGATGACGGCCGCGCTCGCGAGCACGATCACGACACCGGCGACGATGGCGAGCCACGGCCAGAACTGCGTCTCGACCGAGTGGACGAGGTGGCGGACGGAGGCGTCGCCGGCCACGCCGGTCGCGGAGGTGATGGCGGAGGCGGAGGCGCGCACCGCATCCGACACCGCGGTGATCGCCGAGAGGAGCACGGAGACCCCGAGCAGGATGCCGAGCAGCGCGAGCACGATCCGGAACACCGGACCCGCGATCGCCAGCGCGGCGGTCAGGGCCAGCCCCGCGAGCGCGAGCGCGGTGAGCGCCGGAGCGGCCACCGATCCGGCCACGGAGATCGTGGCGGAGTGGTTCGCGGTGTCGGTCAGCCGGATGCTGAACCAGGTCTGCGTCGCGGCGAGCAGGGCCAGGCCGCTCCCCACGACGAGGAGCAGCATCGTCGTGTACTTGACCCGGCGCCCGGCTCTCACATCAGCCGGCATTGGGAACCCGCTTCATCGCGTTCGCCACCGCGACCGCGCGCAGCGGCGCTGCGGCCTTGTTGACGGACTCCTGGAACTCGCTCTCGGGCACCGAGTCGGCGACCAGTCCCCGCCGGCCTGCACGCGCGCCACCCCGCCGAGGATGGTCGCGGTGCGGATCGCGATGGCGAGGTCGGCGTCCCCGGCGAAGTCGAAGTAGCCGATCACGCCGCCGTAGACGCCGCGCTGTGCGGGCTCCAGCTCGTCGATGATCCGGAGCGCCATCGGCTTCGGCGCCCCCGACAGCGTCCCCGCCGGGAACGTCGCGCGGAAGACATCGATCGCGGTCGCGTCCGGGCGCAGGTCGCCCTCGACCGACGAGACGATGTGCATGATGTGGCTGAACCGCTCGATGCGCATGAACTCCGTGACCTCGACCGTGCCCGCCGCGCACACCTTCAGCAGGTCGTTGCGGGCGAGGTCGACGAGCATGAGGTGCTCGGCGCGCTCCTTGTCGTCGGCGAGGAGGGACGCCTCCAGGTCGAGGTCCTCCTCGGGGGTCGCGCCGCGCGGGCGTGAGCCGGCGATGGGATGCGTGAAGGCGCGCCCCTCCTGCACCTTCACCAGCGCCTCGGGCGACGATCCGACGATCTGGTACGCCTCGCCGTCCGGCTTCTCGAGCGACAGCAGGTACATGTACGGGCTCGGGTTGAGCGCCCGCAGCACGCGGTAGACGTCGAGCGCGGGCGCGGTGCACTCCAGCTCGAAGCGCTGCGAGATGACGACCTGGAAGATGTCGCCGTCGACGATGCGCTCCTTCGCCGTGACCACGGACGCGAGGAAGTCCTCGCGTGGCGTGCGGGAGGTCGGCTCGGCCGGGGTGAGGAGGTCGACCTCCTCCAGCCACGCCTCGGACGGCTGCGAGAGCTCGCGCTGCATGCGGTCGAGGCGGGCCTGCGCATCCGCCCACAGCGTCTCGGCGTCGTCGGTGCCGTCGGCCAGGGCGTTGGCGATGAGCTTCACATAGCCGGAGCGGTGGTCGATTACGACGAGGTCGGCGACGAACGCGAGCGCCTGGCCCGGCACGTCGAGGTCGGCCGGTGGCGCGTCGGGCAGCCGCTCGATCTGGCGGATGGCCTCCCAGCCGATAAAGCCGACGAGTCCACCGGTCAGCGGCGGCAGCCCCGGGATGCGCGGCGTCTGCCAGCGCGCGTGGAGCGCAGCGAGGGCCTCCAGCGGGCGCAGGGTCGACGCCGTGCCGAGCGCGCGCTCGGCGGCGAGGCCGTAATCGAGCCAGCGCACGTCGTCGTCCTGCTGCGTGAGCACCCCGAAAGAGGCAGCGCCGACGAACGAGAAGCGCGACCAGATCCCGCCCTGCTCGGCGGACTCCAGCAGGAACGTCCCCGCGCGGCCCGCGGCGAGCTTGCGGTAGATGCCGACCGGCGTCTCCCCGTCCGCGAACAGCTCGCGGACCACGGGGACGACGCGATGGTCCGCCACGAGCGCGTCGAACGCCTCGCGCTCGGTCGTGGCGGCGGGCATCCGGATCACAGGTCGGCCGCCTCGATGTCCGGGCTCGCGCCCACCTCGGGCTGCAGCACGTCCGCGTCGAAGCAGGTGCGCGTCCCGGTGTGGCAGGCCGCGCCGATCTGGTCGACGGTCACCAGCAGCGTGTCGCCGTCGCAGTCGAGCGCGACGCCCTTCACGTACTGCACGTGGCCCGACGTGTCGCCCTTGCGCCAGTACTCCTTGCGCGAGCGAGACCAGAACGTCACGCGGCCCTCGGTCATGGTGCGGCGGAACGCCTCGGCGTCCATCCACCCCATCATCAGCACCTCGCGGGTGTCGTACTGCTGGATGATCGCGGGCACCAGGCCGGTGTCGGTGAAGCGGATGCGCTCCAGCACCGCCTCTGGCTTCGTCGTGTTCGCGGTGTCGCTCATCGTCGGACCTCCATCCCGGCCGCGGCCAGTTCGTCCTTCACCTGATCGATGGTCAGTTCGCCCTGGTGGAACACGCTCGCGGCGAGCACCGCGTCCGCCCCCGCCTCGATCGCGGGCACGAAGTCGCCGAGCCTGCCGGCGCCGCCCGACGCGATCACGGGGACCGTGCTCAGCGCGCGCATCTCGCGGATGAGCTCCAGGTCGAAGCCCTCCTTGGTGCCGTCGGCGTCGATGGAGTTGACCAGCAGCTCCCCCGCGCCCAGCTCGATCGCCCGGCGCGCCCACTCCAGCGCGTCCAGGTCGGTCTCGGTGCGGCCGCCGTGCGTGGTGACGACGAAACCGGACGGCGTGGCCGCCGAGCGCTTCACATCCAGGGACAGCACGAGCACCTGCGCGCCGAAGCGCGCCGCGATCTCGGCGATCAGCTCCGGGCGCGCGATGGCGGCCGAGTTGACGCCCACCTTGTCCGCGCCGTGGCCGAGCAGCTTCGCCACATCCTCCGGGCTGCGCACGCCGCCGCCGACCGTGAGCGGGATGAAGACCTGCTCGGCCGTCGCCCGCACCACGTCGTAGGTGGTGGCGCGGTCGTCGACCGTGGCGGTCACATCCAGGAACGTCAGCTCGTCGGCGCCCTGCTCGAAGTAGCGGGCGGCGAGCTCGACCGGGTCGCCCTGGTCGCGCAGGTTCTGGAAGTTGACGCCCTTCACGACGCGGCCGGCGGCCACATCCAGACAGGGGATGACGCGGACCGAGACGCCCATCAGATCCTCGCGGCGTGGATGGAGGTGACCAGGATGGCGCGCGCGCCCAGCTCGTACAGCGCGTCCATGATGTGGTTGGTCTGGTCGCGCTTGATCATCACGCGGACGGCGACCCAGTCGGGCTCGCCCAGCGGCGACACCGTCGGGGACTCGACGCCCGGCGTGAGGGCGACGGCCGCATCCAGCAGCGCCACCGGCAGGTTGTAGTCGATGAGCACGTACTGGCGGGCGACCATGACGCCCTGCAGGCGGCGGACCAGCGTGTCGACGCCTGCGGCGCCGGCGGGCGACGAGATGAGCACCGCCTCCGACTCGAGGATCACCGGCCCGAAGATCTCCAGCCCCTGCTTGCGCAGCGTCGAGCCGGTCTCGACCACGTCCGCCACCGCGTCCGCCACGCCGAGCCGCACGGCCGACTCCACGGCGCCGTCGAGCTTGATGAGCGACGCGCTGACGCCGTTCTCGCCGAGGAACGCGCCGACCAGGCCCGGGTAGCTCGTCGCGACGCGCTTGCCCTCCAGGTCGGCCAGCTCGGTGAACACCCCTGCGGGGCCGGCGAAACGGAACGTGGACGCGGCGAAGTCGAGGGCCTCGATCTCGGCGGCCGGCGAACCGGAGTCGAGCAGCAGGTCGCGGCCGGTGATGCCCACGTCGAGCGCGCCGGAGCCGACGTAGGTCGCGATGTCGCGCGGCCGGAGGTAGAAGAACTCGACGCCGTTGCGGGCGTCGGTGACGATGAGCTCCTTGGGGTCGCGGCGGCCGACGTAGCCGGCCTCGTGCAGCATCTGCGCCGCGGTCTCGGAGAGGGATCCCTTGTTGGGGACGGCGATCTTCAGCATGTTGGGTCTTTCGTGTCGACGAGCAGTGGATGGGGGCGAGCCATCACAGATGTCGGTACACGTCGGCCGGGGTCAGGCCCTTCGCGAGGAGCAGGACCTGCAGGTGGTAGAGCAGCTGGGAGGCCTCTTCGGCGAGCGCCTCGTCGGACTCGTACTCGGCGGCCATCCACACCTCGGCGGCCTCCTCGACGATCTTCTTGCCGATGGCGTGCACGCCGGCGTCCAGTTCGCGGACCGTGCCGGAACCCTCCGGTCGGGTGCGCGCCTTGTCGCTCAGCTCGGCGAAGAGGTCGTCGAAGGTTTTCACCGTTCTAGCGTAGCGGGCGCGTCAGTGCGCGTGCGCCGAGGCGGCGTCCCGGAGCGCCTGGATGCGCTCGGCGGGCTCGCCGCGGAACACGCTGGAGCCCGCGACGAAGGTGTCGGCGCCCGCGGTGGCGGCGGTCACGATGGTCTCCTCGGTGACGCCGCCGTCGACCTGCAGCCAGACGTCGAGGCCGCGCGCTTCGACCGCCTCGCGGAGGGCGACCAGCTTGGGCATCATCTCGGGCATGAACGACTGGCCGCCGAATCCCGGCTCGACGGTCATCACGAGCACCTGGTCGAACTCCTCCAACAGGTCGAGGTACGGCTCGACGGCGGTGCCCGGCTTCAGGGCGATGCCGGCCCGCGAGCCGATCGCGCGCAGGCGGCGCGCCAGCGAGATCGGGTCGTGGGCGGCCTCGGCGTGGAAGGTCACCGAGTAGGCGCCCAGCTCGGCGTACCCGAGGGCCCAGCGGTCCGGATCGTCGATCATCAGGTGCACGTCGAGCGCGATCGGGCTGACGTCCTGGATCCGGCCGACCATCTGCGGGCCGAAGGTCAGGTTGGGGACGAAGTGGTTGTCCATCACATCCACGTGCACCAGGTCGGCGGTGTCGATCCGCTGCAACTCGGACTGCATGTTGACGAAGTCGGCCGCGAGGATGCTCGGGTTGATGCGCACGTGTCCCATGCGCTCCAGCCTAGGCCGGGGCGTCGGCGGTCTTGCGCAGCAGGGCGATGAACATGGCGTCGGTGACATGGCGGTGCGGCCACAGCTGCACCGTGCTTCTGTCGCCGGCGAGGTCCATGCGCTCGTTCACGAAAGCCTGCACGAGCTCGGCGGTCGGCTCGAGCTGCAGGACGCCGGAATGCCGGTCGAGGGCATCCTGCACGATGCCGCGGGTCTCGGCGACGTGCGGCGAGCACGTGACGTAGGCGAGCAGTCCTCCGGGCTTCAGCGCGGCGATCGCGGAGTCGAGCAGCGCCGCCTGCAGCACCGTCAGCTCGGCGACGTCGCGGGGCGTCTTGCGCCACCGGGCCTCCGGGCGGCGGCGGAGGGCACCGAGCCCGGTGCACGGCGCGTCGAGCAGGATGCGGTCGAACGCCTCCGGGTTCTCCGTCCCGATGACCGTGCCGTCCTGCTCCCAGACGGGGACCTCGAGCGGCACCGGCGCGAGCGCGCGACGGACCAGCTCGGCGCGGGCGGGCACCAGCTCGTTGGCGACCAGCGATGCTCCACCGGCCAGCGCCTCCGCCGCGAGCAGCGCCGCCTTTCCGCCGGGACCCGCGCACAGGTCGAGCCAGCGTTCGCCCGGCACGACGGGCTGTGCGCGCGTCAGCGCGAGGGCGGCCAGCTGCGAGCCCTCGTCCTGCACGCGGATGCGGCCGTCCGCCTCCTCGACCAGGCGCTGCGGGTCTCCCCCGCCTGTCGTGAAGCCCGGAGGCGAGAAGCGGTCGGGACGCGCGCCCTCCGGCTCGTCGGCGAGGCCCGGCAGTGCGATCAGGTTGACCCGCGGTGCCGTGTTGTCGGCCTCCAGCAGCGCCTCCAGCTCGTCGACGCGACCCTCCGCGTCGAGAGCGCGGCGGAACGCGCGGATCACCCAGACCGGATGCGAGTGCAGGGAAGCGAGCCGGTCGTCCTCGTTCTTCGCGCGGGCGGCGACCTGCTGGCGCCACTCCTCCGGGGTGTGGCGGCCGATCTCGCGGAGGACGCCGTTGACGAACCCCGTGCCCGAGCGGCTCCCGACCGTGCGGGCCAGGCCGACCGACTCGTTGACCGCCGCGTGCGCGGCCACACGGGTGGACAGCAGCTGGTGCGCGCCGAGGCGGAGCACGTCGAGCAGCGGCGGGTCGATCCGGTCGACCGGACGGCCCGCGGCGATCTCGATGACGCGGTCGTAGTAGCCCTGCATCCGGAGGGTGCCGTAGGTCAGCTCGGTTGCAAGGGCTGCATCGGCCGAGGAGAGCGCGGCGCGCGCGATCCGGGTCGGGAGGAGCAGGTTGGCGTAGGCGTCGGACTCCCGAACCGCCTGCAGCACGTCGAAGGCGACCCGGCGGGCGGGCTGCACGTGCGTCTGCTGCGGGCGGGACGGGCGGTTGCCGCGGGCACGGGCGTCGGGGCGCGGGGTCACGAGAGCACCAGGCCTTCGTCGGCGGACTGCGCGGCGCCGCGCATCCAGTCGGCCGCCGCCATCGCGCGCTTGCCGGCCGGCTGGACGGTGACCAGCTCGAGCGGGTCGGTGCCCGTACCGACCAGGATGCGGCGATCGCGCGCCTCGACGACGCCCGGGGCGAGCGGCGGCTCGCCGTCGGTGCGGCGGGCGGCCAGCACCTTGAAGCGCTCGCCGCCGAACAGAGCGAACGCGCCCGGCTCGGGCGTCACGCCGCGCAGGCGGGCGTAGACGCGGTGCGCCGGCTCGGTGAGGTCGAGGCGCGCGTCGTCGAGGGTGAGCTTGGGGGCCGGTCTCGACTCTCCCTGCTGCGGTACGGCACGCGCGGTCCCGGCGGCGAGGGCGTCGGCGGTGTCGGCCAGCAACGCCGCGCCATCGACGGCCAGGGCGTCGAGCAGCTCGCCGGCGGTCTCGTCCGGGCCGATGGGACGGTGCAGCTCGGCGTACACGTCGCCCGCGTCGAGCTCGGGCACGAGGTGGAACACCGCCGCGCCCGTCTCCGTGTCGCCCGCGATGATGGCGTGCTGGACCGGGGCCGCGCCGCGCCAGCGCGGGAGCAGCGAGAAGTGCAGGTTGACCCATCCCAGTCGCGGCAGCGACAGCAGCGGCTCGCGCACCAGGCCGCCGTACGCGACGACGACGCCGAGGTCGGGCGCCAGCTCGCGGATGCGGTCGGTCACCTCCTCCCGCAGCCGGTTCGCCTTGATCACGGGAAGGCCGAGACGCTCAGCGGCGTCTGCCACCGGCGACGGCGTGAGCACGCGCTTGCGGCCGAGGGGCGCATCCTCGCGGGTAACGACGGCGACCACCTCGTGGCGCGCGGCGACGGCCTCGAGCGACGGGATGGCGACGGCCGGGGTGCCGGCGAAGACGATGCGCATGGAGAAGGTTCTTTCGGTTCGGGACGGCCACCCAGCCTACTCCGCGCCGCCTCACGCCGCCGTCGCCCTGGTTGACGCAACACGCCGCCCGCAGCGCAGGTATTGCGGCGTGTCGCGTCAACCAGACGCGTCGTCGGCGGCCGGGTGCGCGTGGGCGCCACCGCACCCCGCCCATGGGGCGCAACACGCCGCTACGCGCGCGCGATAACGGCGTGTTGCGACCCATGGATGCGGGTTCGCGCGGGGCTACAGGATCTCGGGGTCGTCGAAGCGGACGCGGAGCGTCGGCGCGGGGCGGTAGCCGGGGCGGCCGGCGGGCGCGCGGCGGCGGCGGGTCGCGTTCTTGACGACGGCCGCGCGTACCGCCGCCGCCACGTCGCCGCCGTGCGCGTACTCGAAGCGCAGCACCGCCCGCACCTGGTCCGGGCCGGCTCGCCGGGCCGATGCGCCGTCGGGCTCGACCGGCGCCGGGCCGAGCACATCGATGAGGAGGGACGCGTCCACCGCCTCCAGCACCTCCGTCACGGTGGCCTCGGCGCCGGTCACCGACGCCAGCCGGACGGCGGGCGGGAAGCGCAGCTCGCGGCGGTCCACCAGCTCGGCGTGCGCGAACTCGACCAGGCGGCCGGTCGCGAAGTCGCGGGCGAGCGGCCCGGACACGCCGACCAGCACGGTCGGTGCCCCCGGCGCGGCGAGTCCGGCGGCGCTCTGCCACCAGCGGAGGCAGTCCTCGGCGACATGCAGGGATTCGCGCGCGAGCATCCGCTCGCCGTCGAGGAGCAGCACGGCCTGGTAGCCGCCCTCGGCGATGGGCTCGGCGCCCCGCGTCGCGACGACCAGGGCCGGCGCCGACCCGATGCGCTGGACCGGGTGGTCGCCGTCGGCGAGGATGACGCGCGTGCCGGGGAACGCCCGTCCCAGTTCCTCGGCGGTACGGCCGGAGCCGACCGTCACCATCCGGAACCGCCGGTGCTCGCAGTGCTCGCACTGCCAGTCGGTGGCGAGACGTCCGCAGACGGTGCACGACGGCGGTGCGCCGGCCCGGGTCTGGTGCAGCGGACCTTTGCAGTACGTGCACCGGGCGGCCTGGCCGCAGTTCGCGCACGCGATCACCGGTGCGTATCCGGGGCGCGCGACCTGCACGAGCACCGGCCCGCGGGGTCGCCCGCTCGACCCGTCCAGCGCCTCGCGGGCCGTGCGCCAGGCGGTCGAGGGGATCCGCGCCGCGCGCGCCATCGGCTCCGGAGCCTGCTGGTTGGCGGTGAGCACGATCTTCGGCGTGAGGGCGCGCTCGGGGCCGACGTCGCGCAGCCAGCCGAGCTCGACCAGCCGCTGCGCCTCGACGCTCCGGATGTTGCCGCTCAGCACGAGCGCACAGCCCTCCAGCTCCTGGCGGACCAGCGCCGCATCCCGCGTGTGGACGTACGGGCTCAGCGGCTCGGCGTGCAGCGGGTCGCTGTCCTCCCAGACCACCAGCAGGCCGAGGCGGGACGCGGGCGCGTAGACGACCGACCGGTTGCCGATGACGATGCGCGGACCGGACAGCGCCTCCAGGAACCCGCGGTACCGATCGGCGTTCGCCTGCCCGGCGTCGGCGCGCACCACGGCCTCCGGCGGCGCGACCGCGGCGAGGGCGGCGGCGAGCTGCTCCAGGTCGCGGTGGTCCGGCACGGCCACGATGGCGCTCCGTCCGCCGCGCCAGCAGTCCGCGGCCAGCGCGGCCAGGGTGACCGCCCACTCCCCGACCCACGTGCCGTCGGGCAGCGGGACCAGACGCGGGATGGCACGCAACGCGATCCGTTCGTCGCGGGCCACCGCATCCTCCAGCACCCGCTCGCCGTACCCGCGCACCGGGACCACCGGCCCGGCAGCGCCAGCCGATGGTGACATCTGGTCGCCATCGGCGTCTGCTGGTGACATCTGCTCACCACTCGATTCGGGACGCGACGCGAGCCATGCCTTCTCGACACGCACCATCCGCCCGGGCACGGCCAGGCGCAGGATGTCGCTCGCGGTCCCGGCGCTGCGGTCGGCGAGCCGCCGCGCCAGACGCCACACCTCGGGCGTCAGCACCTGCGCCGGCGACACCACCGCCTCGATCGGGCTCAGCGTCCCCTCGAACGCGTCATCCGGCGCACCGACCTCGACGAGGTACCCGTCGGCCACCCGGCCCGCGGAGCGCAGCGGCACGCGCACGCGCACGCCGGGCACCGCCGCGTCGGCGAGCTCCTCGGGGATGGCGTAGTCGAAGAGGTGGTCAAGCTGCGGGAGCGGGGAGTCGATGACCACCCGGGCGACCCGTGCGGCCGCCGCCACGCTCAGAGTCCTGCGGCCGAGCGCAGGTCGTCGACGCGGTCGAGCGCCTCCCAGGTGAACTCGGGGAGCTCGCGGCCGAAGTGGCCGTAGGTCGCGGTCCGCGCGTAGATCGGGCGCAGCAGGTCGAGGTCGCGGATGATCGCTGCAGGACGCAGGTCGAAGACGTCCTGGATGGCGCGGATGATGCGCTCCTCCGGCACCTTCGCGGTGCCGAACGTCTCGACGTAGAGGCCGACCGGGGCGGCCTTGCCGATCGCGTACGCGATCTGCACCTCGAGCCGGTCGGCGAAGCCCGCCGCCACGGCGTTCTTGGCGACCCAGCGCATCGCGTACGCGGCCGAGCGGTCGACCTTCGACGGGTCCTTGCCCGAGAAGGCGCCGCCGCCGTGCCGGGACGCGCCGCCGTAGGTGTCGACGATGATCTTGCGGCCGGTGAGCCCCGCGTCGCCCTTCGGCCCGCCGATCTCGAAGCGGCCGGTCGGGTTGATCAGCGTCCGGATGTGGGACGTCTCGAGCCCGGCCCCGTGCAGTACCGGGTTGATGACCTCCTCGACGATCTCGGCCTGCAGCTGCTCGTTCGAGACGTGCGGCGCGTGCTGCGTCGACAGCACGACCGTCTGCACCGACTTGGGCACGGCCCCCTCGTAGCCGATGGTGACCTGGGTCTTGCCGTCCGGGCGGAGGTAGTCGAGCGTGCCGTCCTTGCGCACCGAGGCCAGGCGCTCGGCGAGGCGGTGAGCCAGCCAGATCGGCAGCGGCATGTACTGCGGGGTCTCGGTGGTGGCGTAGCCGAACATGATGCCCTGGTCGCCCGCGCCCTGGCGGTCGAGGTCGTCGTGGCTCTGCTCGGCGCGGGTCTCGAGCGCGTTGTCGACGCCCTGCGCGATGTCGGGCGACTGCGCGCCGATCGAGACGGAGACGCCGCACTGGGTGCCGTCGAAGCTCACGTCGGACGAGTCGTAGCCGATCTCGACCAGCTTGTTGCGCACCAGGGCCGGGATCTCGACGTAGCCCTTCGAGGTCACCTCGCCCGCGACGTGCACGAGGCCGGTCGTGACCAGCGTCTCGACCGCGGACCGACTGTGCGGGTCGACGGTGAGGAGCGCATCCAGGATGCTGTCGGAGATCTGGTCGCAGATCTTGTCCGGGTGACCCTCGGTGACGGACTCGGACGTGAAGAGACGCAGATCTGCCATGGTTCTCCCGGGGTCGAATGGGCTGAGCACGCGACCGGATCGGCGACGTGATTATGCGATGACGTCGAGGATACGGTCGGCCACCGACAACTTGCTGCCCGAGGCCTCCATCACTATATCGCCGCCCCTCCGCAGGACCACGACCTCGTTGCTCTCCGTTGCGAAGCCCTGCGACCAGCCGACCTGGTTGAGCACCAGGAAGTCGCTGCCCTTGTGCTCGAGCTTGGTGCGGCCCAGCTCGATGAGGGCCTGCGGGTCGGGCTCGGTCTCGGCGGCGAAACCGACGACGACCTGGCCGTCGCGGCGGTTGGCCGCGAGCCCGGCGAGGATGTCGGGATTGGCGACCAGCTCGAGCGTCAGGGTGTCGCCCTGGTCGGCCTTCTTGATCTTGGCGTCGCGGGTCTCGGCCGGGCGGTAGTCGGCGACGGCGGCCGTCATCACGACGATGTCGGCGGCGCGCGCGGCCTCGGTCACCGCCTCCTGCAGCTCGAGCGCGGTCTGCACCTCGATCAGCTCGACGCCCTCCGGCGGCTCGACCTCGAGGTGCGCGGCGATGAGGACGACCTCGGCTCCGCGGGCCTGTGCGGCGGCGGCGATCGCGACGCCCTGGCGTCCGCTGGACCGATTGCCGAGGAATCGCACCGGGTCGAGCGGCTCGCGCGTCCCTCCAGCGGTCACGACTACGCGCTTGCCGGCCAGGTCGACGCCGCCGCGCGGAAGGCGCGCGGCCTCGTTGGCCCGGCGGCGCTCGGACAGCACGACCACGTCGTTGACGGTGGATGCGGCGGGCAGCGCGACGGGAGCGGGCGCCCCGACCGCGCGCGGGGTCGCACCCGCGGCGCGGAGGGCCGCCCGCACGATGACCTCGGGCTCCTCCATGCGGCCGGGTCCGGAGTCGTTGCCGGTCAGCTGACCGCTCGCCGGGCCCACGATGGTCACGCCGCGGCCGCGCAGCGTCGCGATGTTCGCGACGGTCGCCGGGTTGCGCCACATCTCGGTGTGCATCGCCGGCGCGATCACCAGCGGGGCGGTGGATGCCAGGACCGTGTTGCCGAGGAGGTCGTCGGCGATTCCCGCGGCGAGCTTGGCGATGGTGTTCGCCGTCGCGGGCGCGATCACGATGAGGTCGGCCGACTGCCCGATCGCCACGTGCCGCACCTCGGCGACGCCCTCGTACAGGTCGGTCGCGACCGGGTTGCGGCTGATCGCCTCCAGCGTCGGACGCCCCACGAACCGCAGTGCCGCCTCGGTGGCGACCACGTGCACCGAATGCCCTTCGAGGACCAGGGCGCGGATCACTCCGACGGCCTTGTATGCGGCGATGCCGCCGGTCACTCCGACGACGACGGTCAATCGTGGGCTCAACGGCGGCACCTCTCCTCGGCCGGGGGCTCCCCGGCTGCGATGGTCTGCGGCTGTACTGCTGCTGGGTCTCGCGTTACTCCGCGGAGATGGGCTTGATGACGAGCTTGTCCTCGTTGATCTCGTGCAGCGCCACCGAGAGCGGCTTGTCGTCGACCGAGGAGTCGACCAGCGGGCCGACGTTGTCGAAGAGGCTGCCCTCGTGCAGGTCGGCGTAGTAGTCGTTGATCTGGCGGGCCCGCTTCGAGGCGAAGATCACGAGCGCGTACTTCGACTCGACGCGCGACAGGAGGTCGTCGATGGGCGGGTCGATGATGCCGTTGTTGCTGGTTGCCATAGCGGGCTGCTCCTTGTTCTGGGCGACCGGGCGCGGTGACCCGATCGACGGCCGCGTCACGCGGCCGGGGACGGTGGGCGCGCCGGCAAGGGCGCGGAAAGAGGGCTCACGGACGCGACGGCGCCGCGCGGACCTTCATCAAGTCTACGACCTCGCGGGCCGCGGTCGCGACGTCGTGGTTGACGACCTTGTAGTCGAACTCGTCCTGGGCGGCCAGCTCGACCTTCGCGGTCTCCAGCCGCCGCTGCTGCTCGGCCGCGTCCTCAGTGCCCCGTCCGATCAGGCGCCGGACCAGCTCCTCCCACGTCGGCGGGAGCAGGAAGATGAGCCGCGCCTCCGGCATGGACGCCCGCACCTGGCGTGCGCCCTGGAGGTCGATCTCCAGCAGCACGCTGCGGCCGGCGGCCAGCGCCTGCTCGATCGGCGCGCGCGGCGTGCCGTAGCGGTAGGCGTTGTGCACGGTCGCGTGCTCCAGGAGCTCGCCCTCGACGATCATCCGGTCGAACTCGGCATCGTCGACGAAGTAGTAGTTGACGCCGTCGACCTCACCCGGCCGGGGCTTGCGCGTGGTCGCGGAGACCGAGAGCAGCACATCCGGGTAGTTCTCCCGGATGTACGTGGAGACCGTGCCCTTGCCGACCGCGGTCGGGCCGGCGAGCACGACGAGGCGGTTGCGCTGGCGCAGGCTCCGGTTCTCGCGCTCGATCAGGAACTCGCGGAGGCGCAGCCGCTGGTGCCGGCCGAGGCCGCCGAGCCGCTTCGCCGGCGAGATCTGGAGGCGGTCGAGCGCCTCCTGCATCTTGGTCTGCCCGATCGCGGGCACGCTGAGCAGGAACTCGGTCACGCGCAGACGGCCCTCGACGCCTTCGGGGTCGGCGGTCGCGTGGTCGAGCACGGTCAGCGGCGAGACCTCGCGGGAGGCGATGGAGGCCTTCACGGCGGCACGAGCGCGCCGCGCGGCCACGGCGGCCTGTGAGGCTGCCTGCCGGTCGACCTCGGGCGGAGCCGGCCGGACGCCGCGGTCGGTGGATGCTGCGGCGTCAGACATGCGCGGCCCGCACCTCCTCGGCGCGGCGGTCGATCGCGTCCGCCAGCCCCTGCGGCCCCGCGTTCAGCAGCCCGCGGGACTCGCTCACGATCACGCCGGCCGCGAGCGACCCGAACAGCCGCGGAGCATCCTCGACCTTCGCGCCCTGGTGGCCGAAGCCCGGGGCGAGCACCGGCAGGGCGGGCGTCCGCTCCCCCGCGGTCTGGACGTCGATCCCGTAGTCGGCGAGCTCGACGGTCGCGCCGAGCACCAGCCCGACGGTGCCGAACGGGCGCCGGCCCGGCTGCTCCTGGTTGAACGCATGCACGTCTTCGATGATCGCACGAGCGACGGACCGCCCGGTCCACGGCCCGCTCTGCACGATCGCCTGCTGCACGGCCGCGGCCTCCGGATTGGAGGTGGCGGCCAGCACGAACAGGCCCTTGCCCGCCCGCTCCCCCAGCGCCATCGTCGCGTCCAGCGACCCGACGCCCATGTACGCGGCGACGGTCAGCGCGTCGGCCTCGAGCCGCGATCCCGGAGTCAGCCACGCCTCGGCGTACGCCGTGACGCTGGTGCCGATGTCGCCGCGCTTGGCGTCGGCGATCACCAGCAGACCGGCCTCGCGCGCGGCGGCCAGCACGTCCTCCAGGGCCGCGTAGCCGGCGGCTCCGAACCGCTCGTAGAACGCGACCTGCGGCTTGACGATGCCCGCGCGTCCGGCGGCGGCCTCGACGACCGTCAGCCCGAACGACCGCAGGCCGTCGGCGCTCGCCGGCAGCCCCCACGCCTCCAGCAGGTGGGCGTGGGGGTCGATGCCGACGCAGAGCCGGCCGCGCGCGGCGAAGACCTGCGCGAGCCGGTCGCCGAACGTCATGCGCGGGCGGCCCTCTCCACGGCGTACTCCTGCAGCGACTTCACGTCGAAGCCCTCCCGGATGGCGTCCAGCGACGCGACCGCGGCGCTCAGCTCGGCGATGGTCGTGAACAGCGGCTTGTCCGCCGCCACGGCCGCCGCGCGGATCTCGTACCCGTCGGCGCGCGCCGAGCGCCCGCTCGGAGTGTTGATCACCACATCCACCTCGGACCGGTTGATGATGTCGACGATCGAGTCGCCGCCCGACTCCAGCGCGTCGCTGTGCTTGCGCACGATGCGCGCCTCGATGCCGTTGCGGTTGAGCACCTCGGCGGTGCCCTCGGTGGCGACGATCCCGAAGCCGAGCTGCGCCAGGCGCAGCACCGGCAAGACCACGGCCCGCTTGTCGCGGTCGGAGACCGAGACGAAGGCGGTGCCGGTCAGCGGCATCCCGCCGTAGGCGGCCGACTGGCTCTTCGCGAACGCGGTCGGGAAGTCCTTGTCGATGCCCATGACCTCGCCGGTCGAGCGCATCTCCGGGCCGAGCACCGAGTCGACGACCGTGCCCTCCTTCGTGCGGAACCGCTTGAACGGCAGCACAGCCTCCTTGACCGCGACGGGCGAGTCCATCGGGATGAGCGAGCCGTCCTCCGCGGGCAGCAGCCCCTCGGCGATCAGGCCGTCGATCGTCTCGCCGACCATGAGCCGCGACGCGGCCTTCGCCAGCGGGATGCCGAGCGCCTTGGACACGAACGGCACGGTGCGGGACGCGCGCGGGTTGGCCTCCAGCACGTAGAGCACACCGGCGCCGATCGCGAACTGCACGTTGAGCAGGCCGCGCACCCCGATCCCCTCGGCGATCTTGAGGGTCGCCTCGCGCACCCGGTCGATCTCGCGGCGGCCGAGCGTGATGGGGGGGAGGGTGCACGACGAGTCGCCCGAGTGGACCCCGGCCTCCTCGATGTGCTCCATCACGCCGCCGATGTACAGCCGCTCGCCGTCGTAGAGCGCGTCGACGTCGATCTCGATCGCGTCGTCGAGGAAGCGGTCCACGAGCAGCGGATGCGACGGGCCGACGATCCCCTGGCCCGCGACGCGCTCGAAGTAGTCGGCGAGGGAGGCGTTGTCGTACACGATCTCCATGCCGCGGCCGCCGAGCACGAAGCTCGGGCGGACCAGCACCGGGTAGCCGATCTGCTCGGCCGCGTGCGCCGCCGACGGGTAGTCGACCGCGGTGCTGTTCTTCGGCGCCACCAGTCCCGCGTTCTCGAGGATGCCCGCGAACAGCCCGCGCTCCTCCGCCAGGTCGATCGCCTCCGGCGTGGTGCCCAGGATCGGGACGCCCGCCGCCTCGAGGCCCTTCGCGAGCCCGAGGGCGGTCTGGCCGCCGAGCTGGACGACGACGCCCACCAGCTCGCCGGTCTGCGACTCCGCGTGGATGACCTCCAGCACGTCCTCCAGCGTCAGCGGCTCGAAGTAGAGCCGGTCGCTGGTGTCGTAGTCGGTCGACACCGTCTCCGGGTTGCAGTTGATCATGATCGTCTCGAACCCGGCGTCGTGCAGCGCGAACGACGCGTGCACGCACGAGTAGTCGAACTCGACGCCCTGGCCGATGCGGTTCGGGCCGGAGCCCAGGATGACGACCTTGCGCTTGTCGCTCGGCTCCACCTCGGTCTCCAGGTCGTAGCTGGAGTAGTGGTACGGCGTGAGCGCCGGGAACTCGCCCGCGCAGGTGTCGACCGTCTTGTAGACCGGGCGCACGCCGAGGATGTGGCGCACCTCGCGAACGTCGGCCTCGCCGAAGCCGCGCAGCTCGCCGATCTGGGCGTCGGAGAAGCCGTGGTCCTTGGCGTAGCGCAGCGTCTCGGTGTCGAGGGTCGGCGCATCCCGGATCAGGTCGGCGACCTCGTTGATCAGGACGATCTGGTCGATGAACCAGGGGTCGATCTTGGTCGCCTCGAAGACCTGCTCCGGCGTCGCGCCGAGGCGGAGCGCCTGCTGCACGTCGACGATGCGGCCGTCGGTCGGCGTCGCGATGGAGGCGAGGAGCTCGTCCACGGTGCGCGTCTGCTCGCCCCAGTGGAACGACGACCCGCGCTTCTCCAGCGACCGCAGCGCCTTCTGCAGGGCGCTGGTGAAGGAGCGGCCGATCGCCATCGCCTCGCCGACCGACTTCATGGTCGTGGTCAGCGTCGGGTCGGCGGCCGGGAACTTCTCGAACGCGAACCGGGGAACCTTGACGACGATGTAGTCGAGCGTCGGCTCGAAGCTCGCCGGCGTCACCTTGGTGATGTCGTTCGGGATCTCGTCCAGGCGGTAGCCGATGGCCAGCTTGGCCGCGATCTTCGCGATCGGGAAGCCGGTCGCCTTCGACGCCAGGGCCGACGACCGCGAGACGCGCGGGTTCATCTCGATGACGATGATGCGGCCGTTCTCGGGGTTCACCGCGAACTGGATGTTGCAGCCGCCGGTGTCGACGCCGACGGCGCGGATGATGTCGATGCCGATGTCGCGCAGCTTCTGGTACTCGCGGTCGGTCAGCGTGAGCGCCGGGGCGACGGTGATCGAGTCGCCGGTGTGCACGCCGACCGGGTCGACGTTCTCGATGGAGCAGACGACGACCGTGTTGTCGGCGGTGTCGCGCATGAGCTCGAGCTCGTACTCCTTCCAGCCGAGGATGGACTCCTCCAGGAGCACCTCGCTGGTCGGGCTCTGGTGGATGCCGTCGCCGGCGATCCGGCGCAGCTCCTCCGGCGTGTACGCGAAGCCCGATCCGAGGCCGCCCATGGTGAACGACGGGCGGACGACGAGCGGGTAGCCGAGATCCTCGGCGAACTCGAGCGCCTCCTCGACGGTGTGAGCGATGTGCGAGCGCGCGACCTCGGCGCCGGCCTCGACGACCAGCTCCTTGAAGATCTGGCGGTCCTCGCCCTTCTGGATGGCCTCGAACTTCGCGCCGATCAGCTCGACGCCGTACTTCTCGAGGATGCCGTGCTCGTGCAGCTGCATGGCCGCGTTGAGCGCGGTCTGGCCGCCCAGGGTCGGCAGGATGGCGTCCGGCTTCTCCTTGGCGATGATCGTCTCGATGACCTGCCAGGTGATCGGCTCGACGTAGGTCGCGTCGGCGAAGTCGGGGTCGGTCATGATCGTCGCCGGGTTGGAGTTGACCAGGATGACACGCACGCCCTCGGCCTTGAGCACGCGGCACGCCTGCGTGCCGGAGTAATCGAATTCCACGGCCTGCCCGATGACGATCGGGCCGGAGCCGATGACGAGGACGGAGTTGATGTCGTCGCGTTTGGGCATCAGGCGTTCTCCTGGTTGTTCGTGGCGTTCTCGGAGTGCTGGGCGCGAATCATGTCCAGGAACCGGTCGAAGAGGTAGTTGGCGTCGTGCGGGCCGGCCGCCGCCTCCGGGTGGTACTGCACGCTGAAGGCGTTGAGGTCGAGGCAGTTGAGCCCCTCCACGACCTGATCGTTGAGCGAGAAGTGGCTCACCTCGACGCGGCCGAAGCCGGCGGGCGAGTCGAACGCGGCGTCGATCGGGGCCTTCACCGCGAAGCCGTGGTTCTGGGCGGTGATCTCGACGCGGCCGGTGCGCTTGTCGAGCACCGGCTGGTTGATCCCGCGGTGGCCGAACGGCAGCTTGTACGTGTCGAGCCCGAGCGCGCGGCCGAGCAGCTGGTTGCCGAAGCAGATGCCGAAGTACGGCAGGCCGGCGCGCAGCGTCTCCTGCAGCAGGGCGACGTGCTTGTCGGACGCCTGCGGGTCGCCCGGGCCGTTCGAGAAGAACAGCGCCGAGACGCCGAGCCCGAGCACATCCTGCGCCGACACCTGCTGCGGGAGCACGTGCACGTCGAGGCCGCGAGCGGCCAGGTTCTCGAGGGTCGACTTCTTGACGCCGAGGTCGAGCACGGCGACCGAGCCGACCTTCTCGCCGACGGCCGGGACCGTGTAAGGCTCGACCGTCGACACCTCGGCCGACAGGTTGCGGCCGCGCATCTTCTCGCCGGCGAGCACCAGCTCCAGCTGCTCGCTCTCGCTCAGGTCGAAGTCGTCGCCCGAGAAGATGCCGGAGCGCATCGCTCCGGCCGAGCGGATGTGACGCGTCACCGCGCGCGTGTCGATGCCGCTGATCCCCACCACGCCCTGCGCGACGAGGTCGTCGTCGAGGCTGCGCTGGGCGCGGAAGTTCGAGACGACGCGGCTGGGCTCGCGGACGACGTAGCCCGCGACCCAGATCTGCCGCGACTCCATGTCCTCGTCGTTGGTGCCCGTGTTGCCGATGTGGGGCGCCGTCTGGAGGACGATCTGCCCGGCGTACGACGGGTCGGTCAGGGTCTCCTGGTAGCCGGTCATGCCGGTCGCGAAGACGGCCTCGCCGAGCGTGCGTCCGCGGGCGCCGTAGGCCCGGCCGACGTAGCGTGTTCCGTCTTCGAGGACGAGCACCGCGGGGTCTGTTGCGAGCACGTCACACCTCCTTGTCGTTCGGGCGGGACTCGCCCGCCGCGTCCGGAGCGGCTGCTCCGGGGACGATTTCGTGGATGGCCGCGGTCAACTGCGCGCGGCCGGCCGGGTCGACGACCCGGAAGTAGCTGTCGGCGGCCGTGCCGCCGCTGGTGGTCCACCCGAGGCGGAGCAGGCCGTCGCGCTCGACCGCGCGGTCGATGGCGACGCTCGCCGCGCCGACGCCGGTGACGACCGCGGCCGGGATGAACACCGGCGTCTCGCCGGTCACCGCGATCGCGACGCCCTCGGGCCGGACGGTCACCACGGCCTTTCCGCGGAACGCGAGCCCCGGGAGCGCCAGACGCTCGAGATGCTGACCGGCTTTCGTCGTGGCGACGTACAGGGCGTCCGTCTCCGCCGTCGGAGCGCTCAGCGTCCCGGGCGTGGAGTAGCCGGCGCCCGCGCCGCTGTCGCGTCGCACGCGGCGGCGCCAGCCGACGATCGCGAGGGCCAGGACGATGACGACGACCGCCAGGATGCCGAGGGTGGGGAGCAGCTTATCCACGGGCTCCCACCTCCTCGGCGTCGCGCACGACGCCGTCGAGCACGGTCGGGCGGCCCTGGTGGAAGGTCGCGACGACCCGGCCCGGCAGGGTGAGGCCGAGGTACGGGGAGTTGACGCCCTTGCCCGCGAGGTCCTCGGTCGAGAACGTCCGTGACACGGTCGGGTCGTAGAGGAACAGGTTCGCCGCGGCCCCGGGCTCGAGCGGGCCGCCGTGGCCGTCGAGCCGGCCGATCCGCGCCGGCGTCGCCGAGAGCACGCGGGCGACGTCGGTCCAGCCGAGCATCCCGTTGTCGACGACGCTGGCCTGCACGACCGACAGCGCCGACTCCAGGCCGACCATGCCGAACGCCGCCGCATCCCACTCGCAGTCCTTCGACTCGACAGGATGCGGAGCGTGGTCAGTGGCGACGATGTCGATCGTGCCGTCCGCGAGGCCGGCGCGCAGCGCCTCCACGTCCTCCCCACGACGGAGGGGCGGGTTCACCTTGTAGCGCGCGTCGTAGCCGGAGGCCAGCTCCTCGGTCAGCGCCAGGTGGTGCGGCGTGACCTCGGCGGTGACGTCGATCCCCCGGGCCTTTGCCCAGCGGATCACGTCGACGCTGCCCGCGGTGGAGACGTGGCACACGTGGAGCCGGGAGCCGACATGCTCGGCGAGCAGCACATCCCGGGCGATGATCGACTCCTCGGCGACCGCCGGCCAGCCCGCCAACCCGAGCTCGCCGGAGAGCTCGCCCTCGTTCATCTGGGCGCCCTCGGTGAGCCGGGGCTCCTGCGCGTGCTGGGCGATGACGCCGTCGAACGCCTTCACGTACTCGAGCGCACGGCGCATCAGCAGCGGGTCGGAGACGCATTTGCCGTCGTCCGAGAAGACGCGGACGCGGGCACGGGACGCGGCCATCGCGCCGAGCTCGGCGAGCCGCTCCCCCGCGAGGCCCACGGTGACCGCGCCGATCGGGCGGACCGTGGCGTAGCCGGCGGCCTCCCCCAGGCTCAGCACCTGCTCCACGACCCCGGCGGTGTCGGCGACGGGAGACGTGTTCGCCATGGCGAACACCGCGGTGAAGCCGCCCGCCGCGGCGGCCCGGGTGCCCGTCAGCACGGTCTCGCTCTGCTCGTAGCCGGGCTCGCGCAGGTGGGTGTGCAGGTCGACCAGTCCCGGCAACGCCAGAAGTCCGTCCGCGTCGATCCGGGTCGCGCCCGCGGCGCTCAGCCCGGTGCCGACCTCGGCGATCCGTCCGCCGTCGACCAGCAGGTCGGCACGGGAGCCGTCGGCCAGCGTCGCGCCGACGATCAGGAACTTCTCCACACTCACCTCACACCACCTGCCCGCTACCGCTGCCGCTGTCATTCCCGCTCAGCAGCAGGTACAGGGCCGCCATCCGCACGGAGACACCGTTCGCGACCTGCTCCCGGACCGTCGAACGCGGGGAGTCCGCGGCCGCGGCCGAGATCTCCAGCCCGCGGTTCATCGGCCCAGGGTGCATCACAATGCTATCGGCCTTGAGCCGGCCGAGCCGTTCGTCGTCCAGTCCCCAGGTGCGCGCGTATTCGCGGGAGTTGGGGAAGAACGCGTCGTTCATCCGCTCGGCCTGGATGCGGAGCATCATCACCACGTCCGGGCTCTCGGCGATCGACTCGTCCAGGTCGTAGCGGACGCGCACGGGCCAGCCGTCGATGCCGACCGGGAGCAGCGTCGGAGGCGCGACCAGCGTCACCTCGGCCCCGAGGGTCTGCAGCAGCCACACGTTCGACCGCGCGACGCGGGAGTGCAGGATGTCGCCCACGATCGCGACAGACACGCCCGCGAGGTCCTTCCCGCGCGAGGCGGAGCCATGCAGCCGCCGACGCATGGTGAACGCGTCCAGCAGCGCCTGCGTCGGGTGCTCATGCGTGCCGTCGCCCGCGTTCAGGATGCCGGCGTCGATCCACCCGCTCGTCGCGAGCGTCTGCGGGGCGCCGGAAGAGCCGTGGCGGATGACCACCGCGTCCGCGCCCATCGCCTGCAGCGTCTGGGCCGTGTCCTTCAGGCTCTCGCCCTTGCTCACGCTGGAGCCCTTGGCGGAGAAGTTGATCACGTCGGCCGAGAGCCGCTTGGCCGCGGCCTCGAACGAGATGCGGGTGCGGGTCGAGTCCTCGAAGAACAGGTTGACGACCGTCTTGCCGCGCAGGGTCGGGAGCTTCTTGACCTCGCGCTCCTGCACGTCCGCCATGTCCTCGGCGACGTCGAGCAGCTGGATGGCGTCGTCGCGCGACAGCCCGCGCGTGGAGAGCAGGTGCCTCATGCGTCCACCCCAGCCGGCTCCTCGATGGTCACCGACTCCTCGCCGTCCGTCTCGGCGAGCCGCACGTAGATGCGCTCGGAGGCCGCCGACGGCAGGTTCTTGCCCACGAAGTCCGCCCGGATGGGCAGCTCGCGGTGACCGCGGTCGACCAGCACCGCGAGGCGCACCGCCCGCGGGCGGCCGAGGTCGCTGATCGCGTCGAGCGCGGCCCGGATGGTGCGGCCTGAGAAGAGCACGTCGTCCACGAGCACCACGGTCTTGCCGTCGATCGACCCGGGCAGCGAGGTCGGCTGCGGGGTGCGGGTGGGATGCCGCGACAGGTCGTCGCGGTACATGGTCACGTCGAGCGCGCCCACGATGTCGGCGGGCGAGTGGATCGCCGCCGGTTCGATGCGCTGGATGTTCTCGGCGATCCGCCGCGCGAGCACGACGCCGCGGGTCGGGATCCCGAGGATCACCAGCTCGTCCGTTCCCCGGTTGGACTCGAGGATCTCGTGGGAGATCCGAGTCAACGCCCGGGCGATGTCAGCCTGCTGCAGCACGGTACGCGCTGTCATGCCGACCTCCTTCCCCGCCTCACAGGACGGCTCTTAAAGGATGCCTACGGCCTCCACCCTACCAGCAGTGTCTGCGGCACTTCGGAACGTCTGCGCCGGGTCGCCCCAACGCAGACGTTCCAAACCACCGCAGACAGCAGCGTTGGAGACCGGGTCAGTGGTCGGCGAGGAAAGCGGTGAACGCCTTCTCGTCGGTCACGCCGCCGGGATACTGCTTGCCGTTCACGAGGACGGTCGGGGTGCCCTTGATCACGTCGAGCACCTTCTTGCCGTCGACCTCGATCGGGCCCTTCTGCGAGTTCGCCGTGTTCCGCTGCGCCCATGCCTGGTAGGGCCCGCTGTCGGCGAGGCAGGCCGAGATGTCCCCCGCTCCCGCGTCGCTCGCGCGCTTCGCGAGCTCCTTGTCCGTCAGACCGTCGGAGTTCTCCTCCGGCTGGTCGGTGAACAGCGCCTGGTAGAACGGCAGGACGGCGTTCTCGTCGGTCACGGCGACGCACGTCAACGCGGCGGCCGCGCGGGTCGAGTAGCCCGTGCCGTTCGAGACCGCGTCGAGGAACGTCAGCGGGTGCAAGCGCAGCGTGATGTCGCCGCTGTCGACGGCCTTCGCCAGGGTCTCGCCGTTGGCCTTCTCGAACGCGCCGCAGACCGGGCACATCGCGTCGAACCAGATGTCGACCTTCTTCGCGCCGTCCCCTGCGGTGATGAAGCCGCCGTCGAAGTCGACCGCGCCATCCGTGCCCTTCGGGGGCGCGTCCGTCGCCACCGGCACGTTGGACGCGCCGCCGAGCAGCGAGCATCCTGCCGCGGCCACACCCACGCCGACCGCGAGCACGACGGCCGCCGCGATCCGGCGCAGACGGGCGCTCATCCGCGGTTCGCCGAGCCGTTGGCCTGGGCGATCTTGGCGAGGAGGCCGTTCACGAATCCGGCCGAGTCGTCCGTCGAGAGCACCGTCGCGGCCTCGACCGCCTCGGAGATCGCGACGCCGTCCGGCACCTCGTCGTTGTACAGAACCTCCCAGACGCCGATGCGCAGGATGGCGCGGTCGACGGCGGGCATGCGGGCGAGCGTCCACCCCTGCGCGTACGTCTCGATCTGCTCGTCGATCTCGTCCTGGTGCTCGATGACGCCGTCGAGGATCTCGCGGGCGTAGAGCCACGAGGCCTCGCGCGCGGGCTGGGATGCCGCGCGCTCGGCCTCGGTCGCGAGCGCCTGGCGCAGCGGCGTCTGCCGCAGGTCGGCGCTGTAGAGGACGTCGAGGGCGCGCTTACGGGCCTTGGTGCGCGCGCTCATCTAGTCGTTGACGCGGCCGAGGTAGTCGCCCGTGCGGGTGTCGACCTTGACCTTCGTGCCGGTCTCGAGGAACAGCGGGACCTGGATCTGGTAGCCGGTCTCGACGGTCGCGGGCTTGGTGCCGCCGGTCGAGCGGTCGCCCTGGAGGCCCGGCTCGGTGTAGGTGATCTCGAGCACGACGGAGGCCGGGAGCTCGACATAGAGCGGCGAGCCCTCGTGCAGCGCGACGGTCACGTTCTGGTTCTCGAGCATGAAGTTGGCGGCGTCGCCGACGACCGGGCCCGGGATGGTGATCTGGTCGTAGTCGGAGGTGTCCATGAACACGAAGTCCGCGCCGTCCTGGTACAGGTACTGGTAGTCGCGGCGGTCGACGTTGGTGATGTCGATCTTGGCGCCGGCGTTGTAGGTGCGGTCGACCGTCTTGCCCGTCGTGACGTTCTTGAGCTTGGTGCGGACGAACGCACCGCCCTTGCCCGGCTTGACGTGCTGGAACTCGATCACGGTCCAGAGCTGTCCGTCGATGCTGAGGACGACGCCGTTCTTGATGTCAGCGGTAGAAGCCAAGAGGATGTTCCGTTTCGTTGGTGAGAGAAAGATGCGGGGAGCGCAGAAGGCCCCAGAGGATTCTAGACGTCAGCGCCCGTTTCGGCGAATGAACGCCAGCGCCAGCCGGTACGACTCGAAGCCGAAACCGGCGATGACGCCGGTGGAGACGGCGGTGAGCACGCTGGTGTGCCGGAACTCCTCGCGGGCGTGCGGATTGGACAGGTGCACCTCGACGACGGTGCCGCCGGCCTTCGTCACGAGGGACACCGCATCCCGCAGCGCGTACGAGTAGTGCGTCCACGCGCCGGCGTTCAGGATGACGGGCGCGCCGGAGTCGGCGGCCTCATGCAGCCAGCCGAGCAGCTGCGCCTCGTCGTCGGTCTGGCGCAGGTCGACGCGGTCGTCGCCCGCGTCCTCCTGCAGGACGGCGCGGAGGTCGTCGAGCGTCCCCGAGCCGTACACGTCGGGCTCGCGCGTGCCTAGACGGCCGAGGTTGGGGCCGTTCAGGATCAGGATGTCGGCCACGTCACTCCTCTCCGTCCTTCAGCGGGCGCACGCGCACCGCCGACCAGGTCTCGTCGACCGCGATGTTGCTGACCCCGCGCCAGCCGTAGGTGCGCGCTTCGCCGGCCACCACATCCCGGTTCACGTCGGCGCGGCCGCCCTTCGGGTACACGACCCAGACTGCACGAGCACCGGTGGCTACCGGCAGCTGCTCGGCGTAGCGGGCCAGCAGCTCGTCCCGGGTGCGCACGACCGTCGCGACGACCGCCGCGTCCGCGACCGCCGCCTCCGTCGCGCCCTCCGGCAGGACCCCGAGCAGCGCGCGATCGTCGTCGTCCGCGACCACCAGCGCGACGCCGTCGCCGGCCTTCGCCTGGAACCGCTGCAGCACGGTCTTGTCGGTCACGAACCCACCTCCTGGTATGCGGCGAACAGCAGGCTCTGGTCCGGGCCGGCCAGCACCGTCGGGCGCGCCACGTCGTCGAGCACGATGAATCGGAGCATACTGCCCCGCGCCTTCTTGTCGCGCTGCATGGTCGCCAGCAGCGTCTGCCAGCGGCCGGCCGGGTAGGAGACGGGCAGGGTGAGGGACTCCAGGATGCGGCGGTGCCGCTCCACGACCTCGTCGCTCAGCCGGCCGCTCAGCCGGGCCAGTTCGGCGGCGAACACCATGCCGACCGAGACGGCCGCGCCGTGCCGCCACTGGTACCGCTCGGCGTGCTCGATCGCGTGGCCCAGGGTGTGGCCGTAATTGAGGATCTCGCGGAGCCCCTGCTCGGTGAAGTCCTCCCCACGACCCGCGCCTTGATGCCGATGGAGAGCTCCACCAGCCGGCGGAACTCGGGGCTCTCGGGTCCGTCGCCCGGTCGACGTCCGCTTCGAGGATGTCGAGAATCTCCGGCTCGGCGATGAAGCCGTACTTTACCACCTCGGCGAACCCGGCGAGCAGCTCGTTGCGCGGGAGCGACGACAGGGTGTCGAGGTCGCAGATCACCGCGGCGGGCGCGTAGAACGCGCCGACGAGGTTCTTGCCCTCTGCCGTGTTGATGCCGGTCTTGCCGCCGACCGCCGCATCCACCATCCCGAGCAGCGTCGTGGGCACCTGGATGAGCTTCACGCCGCGCAGCCAGGTCGCCGCGACGAAGCCGGCGAGGTCGGTGACCGCGCCGCCGCCGAAGCCGATCACCGCGTCGGAGCGGGTGAAGTCCGCCTGCCCCATGATCTGCCAGAGGAACGACGCGACCTCGACGCGCTTGGCCGCCTCCGCGTCCGGGATCTCGGCGAGCAGCACCTCGTAGCGGTCGACGAGCGACTCGCGCAGCTCGGCGGCCGCTGCTCCGAGGGTGGGCTGGTGGACGAGCAGGATCTTGCGCACCCCGCTGCCCAGGTACGGCTCGAGGCCGAAGCGCACGCCGCGGCCCACGACGACCGGGTACGGCTCGCGTCCAGCGACGAGGATCTCGGTGGGTGCGTCGGTCATGCGTGTCCTTCCGTGGCGCCGTCGCGGACCCACGCGGCGATCTCGGCCGCGATGGTGTCGATCGGGCGGGTCGAGGTGTCGGCCGTGTAGTCGGCGAGCGACTGGTACAGCTCGCTGCGGGAGGCGACCAGGCGCTTCCAGGAGTCGAGGTCGGTGATGAGGGGGCGCTTGCCGTTGGTGATCCGCTTGGCGATCGCCTCCGGCTGCACGGTGAGGAGAACGACGCGGGCGCCGGCGAGGTCGGCCTGCGTCGCCGGGTCGAGCACGGCTCCCCCGCCCAGCGAGACGATGCCGGGATGCCGGAGCGCGTCGGCGACCGCGGCCCGCTCCCGCTCACGGAAATACGGTTCGCCGTGAGTCGCGAAGATCTCGGGGATGGGGCCGTGCAGGGAGACCACCACCGCGTCGGTGTCGACGAACGGCAGGTGGAGCAGCCGGGCGAGCCGCTTGCCGACGCGCGACTTGCCCGCCGCCGGGGGTCCGATCAGCGCGATCGTGTCGGGCGACGTCACGGCGTCAGGCGTACGGCGCGTGGACGCGCTCGGTGGTGAGGTTCTGCGGGATCGCGTCGAGGTAGCCGCGCAGGTTGCGCGCCGTCTCGGTCACGGAGTCGCCGCCGAACTTCTCGAGCACCGCGTTCGCCAGTACCAGGGCGACCATCGCCTCCGCCACCACGCCCGCGGCGGGCACGGCACAGACGTCGGAGCGCTGGTGGTGCGCCGGCGCGGCCTCGCTGGTGGCCACATCCACGGTCCGCAGCGCGTGCGGGACGGTCGCGATCGGCTTCATCCCGGCGCGGACGCGGAGCACGCCGCCGGTGCTCATCCCGCCCTCGGTGCCGCCTGCCTTGTCGCTGGTGCGGACGATCGTGCCGTCCTCGGCCAGCAGCTCGTCGTGCGCCTCGGACCCGCGGCGGGTCGTCGTGAGGAAGCCGTCGCCGATCTCGACGCCCTTGATCGCCTGGATGCCCATCAGCGCGGCCGCGAGCTGCGCGTCGAGCTTGCGGTCCCAGTGGACGTGCGAGCCGAGCCCCGGCGGGAGGCCGTAGGCGAGCACCTCGACGACGCCGCCGAGGGTGTCGCCGTCCTTGTGGGCCGCATCCACCTCGGCGACCATGCGCTCGGAGGTGGCGGGGTCGAAGCAGCGCAGCGGGTCGGCGTCGAGCGTGTCGACGTCGGTCGGGCGCGGAAGCGGGGAGTCCTCGGGGACGCGGACCGGGCCGATCGAGAGCGTGTGGCTCACCAGGGTGATGCCGAGCTCGTTGAGGAAGGCCTTGGCAACGGCGCCCAGCGAGACGCGGGCCGCCGTCTCACGCGCGCTGGCGCGCTCGAGGACCGGACGGGCCTCGTCGAAGCCGTACTTCTGCATGCCGACGAGGTCGGCGTGGCCCGGACGCGGGCGGGTCAGCGCGGCGCCGCGACCGGAGTTCAGCACCTCGGGGTCGACCGGCTCGGCGCTCATCACATCCACCCACTTCGGCCACTCGGTGTTGCCGATGCGGAGCGCGATGGGGCTGCCCATGCTGAAGCCGTGGCGCACGCCGCCGGAGATGTCCAGCGCGTCCTGCTCGAACTTCATGCGCGCGCCGCGGCCGTAACCGAGCTTGCGGCGTGCGAGATCGGCGCGGATGGCGTCGAGCGACACCGGGACCCGGCGGGCAGGCCCTCCAGGACGGCGATGAGTTCGGGACCGTGGGATTCCCCGGCCGTGAGCCAACGAAGCATGCTTCGATTCTGGCATATCGGCCGTGGTGCCTCAGTTCTCGAGCGGGTCGCCCTGTTCGTCGATCCCGACCGCGTCCAGCATCGCTGCGAGCACGCCCGGCTCGTCCTCGAGCGGCTGCAGCGGGTCGCCGGAGACGAAGATGCGGACCTGCAGCAGCGCCTGGTGCGCCAGCATGGCGAGTCCCGACACGGTGCGGCCGCCGACGGCCTCCCACTGCCGGGCCAGCGCGGTCGGCCACGGCTCGTAGGCCACGTCGAACAGCACCGAACGGCGGCGGGTGGAGTCGGTGTAGACCGCCTCCGTCGTGGTACCGCCGGGCAGGGTGCTGATGACGAGGTCCGGGACGTCGAGCGAGCGGTCCGCCTGCGAGAACGGGCGGATGCGGACGCGCAGCCCGAGGTCGTTCGCCAGCGGCTCGATCCAGGCGCTGCGCGCGAGGTCGCGGACGTGCACGTCCACGCGCTCCGCGCCCAGCTCGGCGGCGGCGACGAGAGCGGACGCCGCGGTCGCTCCCCCGCCCAGGATGTGGACGTACCGCGCCTCCTCGAGCCCCGCGGCCTGCAGCGCTCGGACGATGCCGGCCACGTCGGTGTTGAAGCCACGCAGGTCGTCGCCGTCGAGCAGGACCGTGTTGGCGCCGCCGGTCTGGTCGGCGATGCGGTCGGTCTCGGTGAGCAGCGGAAGGACGGCCTTCTTCAGCGGCATGGTCAGCGACAGGCCGCGCCACTCCGGACCGAGTCCGTCGATGAACGCCGGCAGGCCGTCCTCGGTGACCTCGACGGCCTCGTACGACCAGTCGAGGCCGAGTGCGTCATACGCGGCACGGTGCAGCTCAGGCGAGCGGGAGTGGCCGATCGGCGAGCCCAGCACCGCGAGCCGGCGGCTGGGGCCTTGGCCTTGCGCGGTGTCCCCTTCTTGGCCGCTTTCGCGGGCGCGGGGGCAGACTCGGGCTCAGGTTCACCCGCCGGCTCGGCTTCCGCCTCCTCCTGGTCGTCGTCCGCCGGCTCCTCGCGCTCGGCGGCCTCCTCGGCCTCCGCGACCGCTGCCTCCTCGGCCTCCGCTTCACGCTCGGCCTCCACGATTTCGGCGATCAGCGCCTCGGCCGACGCCTCGGAGACGCCGTCCTCCACTCCCAGCTCGTCATCGGCCGGTCGGTTGCGGGGTTCAGCCATAGTTCGGGTTGTCCTTCATCCACTGCTGCCACTTCTCCACCGCGGCCTCGTGCTCCGCCTGCGTGGTCGAGAAGATCGTCTCGCCGGTCTGCAGGTTCCAGGTCACGAAGTACATCCACGGGCCGTCCGCGGGCTTCTGCACGGCGTTGATCGCCAGGTCGCCCGGGTTCGAGATCGGTCCGACCGGGAGGCCCGGGTGCACGTACGTGTTGTACGGGTTGCCGGCGTCCGCACGCTCGGCATCGGTGGTCTCCACGCGGTCGGTGTGACCCGTGCCGTACGCGACCGTGGCGTCGGACTGGAGGTCCCAGCCCTGCGCGATGCGGTTGAGGAACACGCGCGCGACCTTCGGATAGTCGTCCTTCAGTCCCGCCTCGCGCTGCACGATGGAGGCCAGCACAACCGTGTTCCACCGGTTCGCGGGAGCGACTCCGGCCTCGTCGAGCGACTGGAACATCCGGTCGACCATCGTCTTGATCGCCTGCTGTGCCGTGGTGCCCGGCGCGAACGTGTAGGTGGCCGGGAACAGGAAGCCCTCCAAGGACTTCGCCTCCGGCGGCAGCCCGTAGGCCGCCGGGTTCGCCGCGGCGGCCTGGAGGTCGGCGAGCGGGATCTTCGTGGAGTCGGCGACCGTCTGCAGGATGTCCTTCTCGACGGTGCCCTCGGGGATGACGGCCGTGTTCTCGACGCGCGAGGCGGGATCCTGCAGAGTGGCCAGGGCCGCAGCCGCACTCATCTTCTTGGCGAGCTTGAAGACGCCCGGCTGGAACTCCGGCTCGGGCTTCTGCCGCAGCAGCAGCGAGTAGAAGGCCTCGTAGGTCTTCACCACGCCCGCCTTGGCCAGCTTGTTCGCGATCGTGGAGCCGTCGTCACCGGATGCGATCGTGAACATGACCTCGCCCGAGCCGTTGCCCTTGTAGTCGTTCTCCGGTGGGAACAGGGCGTCCTGAACCTTGGCGATCTGAGGCTGGAAGATGGCGTACGCGCCGCCCGCCATGCCGCCCAGGACCGCGAGGATCACGACCGTGACGATGAGCCGCTTCACCCAGCGGCGCTTCTTCGGGGGCTCCTCGTGGGACAGGTAGTTCTGCTGCCGCCAGACGAGGGGGTGCTCGTCCTGGGCTGACGCGTCATCGGTGTCCAGCACTCCGAAGAGAGTACGCGCAGGATGGTCGTGATGCGAGTGCGACCGCTCGTCGACACCGTGCCGGGCTGCGACCCCACCGGCTGGGGCTCCTCGACCTGCGCGACGGGACCGGTGACCACCGCGTCGAAGTCGAGCCCGGCGAGGGCGGCGACGTCGGCCGGCGACTCCTGCGTCGGGGTCGGCGACGAGATGGGCGAGCCGTCGTTCAGGGACCAGCCGGCGGCCGACGGCGACACGGCGGCCGAGACCGGCTGTGCGGGCGCCTGCGGCTCCTCCGGCCCCTGCGGCTCCTTGTGCTCCTCCGGAGCGCCAGCCTGAGCGCGCTCTTCCGCCTCGCGGGCGGCGCGCGCCTCCCGTCGCGTCATCGGCGGACGCTCTCCGCCGCCGGACGCCTCGCCGGCGGGCGGAACCGCGGGAGAGCGGTTCACGGCCGGGAACGAGGGCGGCTCCGGCCGCTCCTGGGGGTTCTGAGACAAGCTACTGTCCAATGCTCGTTTCGACGGGGTCACCCGGCGGACGGCCGGTGGCCCGTTCCGCGTCGAGGGCGTGCTGCAAAATTATCGTGGCCGCGACCTGGTCCACGACCGGACGCGCCTTCTTCGTGTTCCTGCCCGACGCGCGCAGCGCCTGGGACGCCGACACCGTGGAGAGTCGCTCGTCCACCAGTCGTACCGGAACACCCACCTCTGCGGCCAGCGTTTCGGCGAAACCGATCGCGTCTCCGGTGGAGGCGGTGTGGGCGCCCGAGAGCGCCAGCGGCAGTCCGACGATAACCTCGAAGGCTCCGAGTTCCCCGACGATCTCGGCGATCCGGCGACGATCCACACCGTCTTCGGAGCGTGCGACCGTCTCGACCGGGGTCGCCAGCATCCCGTGGAGATCGGACCGGCTGACGCCGATCCGGACCTTGCCCACGTCGATGCCGACGCGCACCCCGCTGCGCATCGGGAGTTATCCGATCGCCGAGACGACCGCGCTCAGCGCCGCCGGGATCGCTTCCGCGTCGGTGCCTCCGCCCTGGGCGAGGTCGGCCTTGCCGCCGCCCCCGCCGCCGAGCACGCCCGCGGCGGTCTTCGCCAGAGCACCGGCGTTGACGCCGGCGTCGCGCGCCGCCTGGTTGGTGCCGACGATCACGACCGGCTTGCCGCCGGCCCGCGCCGCGAGGGCGACCGCCGCCGCATCCGAGCCGAGACGCTCGCGGACCGTGGTGACCAGCAGCCGCAGGTCGTCGGCCGTGTTGAGGGTGCCCGCATCCTCGGCGACCACCGTCACCGCGCCGCGGCGCGTCGCGGACTCCAGCAGCGACGGCACCTTGTCGAGCACGGCGCGGGCCTCGAACGCCTGGATGCGCTTCTCGGCCGCCTTGAGGTTCGCCATCAGGTCGGCGATCTTCTCCGGCAGCTGCTCGCGCGGCGTCTTGAGCGAGCTGGACAGCTGCGACACGATCGTGCGCTCCACCGCCAGGTCTTTGAATGCCTCGAGACCGACGAGCGACTCGACACGGCGGTTCGTCGAACCGACGGACGACTCGCTGACCAGGTTGATCATCCCGATCTCGGAGCTCGTCGACACGTGGGTGCCCGCGCACAGCTCGCGCGACCACGGGCCGCCGATGTCGACGACGCGCACCACGTCTCCGTACTTCTCGCCGAACAGCGCCATCGCGCCGAGCGACTTGGCCTCGGCGAGCGGCAGCTCACGGGTGGTGACCTCGAGGTTCTGGCGGATCGCGTTGTTCGAGATCTCCTCGATCTCGCTGCGGGTCTCGGCCGAGAGCGCCTGGTTCCACGAGAAGTCGAGACGCAGGTAGCCGGCCTTGTTGTACGAGCCCGACTGGTGCGCGTTCGGCCCGAGCACCTGACGAAGGGCCGCGTGGATGATGTGGGTGCCGGAGTGCGCCTGGCGTGCGCCGCGACGGTAGTCGGCATCCACGATGCTGGTCGCGGGCGCGCCGACGCCCACCTCGCCGCTGCGCACGAGCACCTTGTGGCTGATCAGGCCCTTGACCGGCTTCTGCACGTCGAGCACGTCGAGCTCGTAGCCGGGGCCGACGATCGTGCCGGCGTCCGCATCCTGACCGCCGGACTCCGCGTAGAGCGCGGTCGCGCCCAGGATGATCTCGGCCACCTGGCCCTCGCGGGCGCGGTCGACCGACCGGCCGTCGACGATCAGGCCGAGCACGCTCGACTCGGTCGTCAGCTCGGTGTAGCCGGTGAACACGGTCTCGCCGAGCGAACGGAACGAGCTGTAGACCGACAGGTCGGCCAGCGCGGTCTTCTTCGCCTTGGCGTCCGCCTTCGCGCGGGCGCGCTGATCGGCCATGAGCTTGTCGAACGAGGTGCGGTCGACGCTGAGGCCGGCCTCCTCCGCCATCTCGAGGGTCAGGTCGATCGGGAAGCCGTACGTGTCGTGCAGCAGGAACGCGGTGTCGCCCGCGAGCTGCCCGCGACCCTCCTTCTGCGTGTTCGACACGGCGGTGTCGAGGATGCTGGTGCCCGCCGCGAGCGTACGCAGGAAGGTCTCCTCCTCGGCGTACGCCAGCTGCGAGATGCGGTTGAACTCGGTCTCGACCTCCGGGTAGGCCGCCTTCATCGCGTCGCGCGACACCGGGAACAGCTCCGGGAAGGTCGCCGTCTCAACACCCAGCAGGCGCATGGAGCGGATCGTGCGGCGCAGCAGGCGGCGGAGCACGTAGCCCCGGCCCTCGTTGGACGGCGTCACGCCGTCGGCCATGAGCATGAGCGCGCTGCGGACGTGGTCGGCCACGACGCGCAGACGAACGTCGTCCTCGTGCGCCTCGTTGCCGTAGGGCTTGTTCGCGAGCTCGGCCGCGCGGTCGAGCACCGGCCGCACCTGGTCGATCTCGTACATGTTGTCGACGCCCTGCTTGATGAACGCCACGCGCTCCAGTCCGAGGCCGGTGTCGATGTTCTTCTTCGGCAGGTCGCCGAGGATCTCGAAGTCCTTCTTGCCGTCGCCCTCGCCGCGCAGGTACTGCATGAAGACGAGGTTCCAGATCTCGACGTAACGGTCGTCGTCCGTGGCGGGGCCGCCGTCGATGCCGTACGCCGGTCCGCGGTCGAAGAAGATCTCGGAGCATGGACCCGCGGGGCCGGGCTGACCGGTCGACCAGTAGTTCGTGTCCTTGCCGAGGCCCTGGATGCGCTCGGGCGGCAGGGTGGAGACGCGCTCCCAGATCTCGCGCGCCTCGTCGTCGTCCTCGTAGACCGTGACCCAGAGGTCCTTCGGGTCGAAGCCGAGGCCGCCCTGGTCCTCCGACGTGGTCAGCAGCTCCCACGCGAACGTGATCGCCTGCTCCTTGAAGTAGTCGCCGAAGGAGAAGTTGCCCGCCATCTGGAAGAAGGTGCCGTGACGCGGGGTCTTGCCGACCTCCTCGATGTCGAGCGTGCGGATGCACTTCTGGACGCTCGTGGCGCGCGGGAACGGCGCAGGCACGACGCCCGTGAGGTACGGCACGAAGGGCACCATCCCGGCCACCGTGAAGAGCAGCGACGGGTCGTCGCTGACCAGGGAGGCGGAGGGGACGACGGTGTGGCCGCGCTGCGCGAAGAAGTCGAGCCAGCGGCGGTGGATTTCAGCGGTCTGCATGGGTTCCGGTCGATCGAGGTGTGCGAAAAGGGGAAGGGGGCGTCAGTCGCCCTGGATGGCCGAGCGGATCTCGGCCTCGCGCTGGCGGTAGCCGTCGGTCACGGCCTCGCCGAAGTCGCGCGCCTTCTGGTCGATGGTGCTGAAGAATTCGCGACCCTTCTGGGTCTCGTTCACCTTGTGGGCGACGGCGAAGCCGATGCCCACGCCGATGAACAGCCACAGGAAACTCTTCATGCTGATCCTCCCTCTGCGGATGGGGCCCGGCGCGGACGCCCGGCGCACCCGAACAAGTCTAGTGGGAGGAGCCGGAGGGTTATCGGGATGCGGACTTCTTGGTGGAGAACCCGCCCGCGGCCTTGAAGGCGGCCCGTGCGGCGGCGCTGAAACCGGCCAACTTGATCAGCGGACCGCCGACGGTCGCGGCGAAGAGGGCGACGAGCGAGGACACGTTGCCGGTCACATCCGCCACGTTCTTCGTGATGACGTCGACGCGGGCGAGCTGCTTGTTGGTCTCCTGCAGCGTGGTCGCCGTCTCGTCGAGGATGGGGGTGATCCCGTCGCTCGCCTCCTTGATCGCGTCGCGCGTCGAGTCGAGCACCCGCCCCAGCTTGATCAGCGGGATGGCGATGAACCCGACGAGGACCGCGAACACGAGTGCTGCGATCAGTCCCGCGATGTCTCCTCCCGACATGGGGGCTCCTTCCATTCCGCCTCCGGCATACGGGACAAGCGTAGTCGCCCGAGCCCGCGGCGGATACGGAAACGGGGCCGTGGCTCGAAAGCCACGACCCCGTCCGGGAGTGAGAACGCCGCCTTATCGGGCCGCGTAGTACTCGACGACCAGCTGGACCTCACAGGTCACAGGGACCTCGGCGCGCTTCGGGCGACGCACCAGGCGGGCCTGCAGCTTGTCGATCTCGACGTCGAGGTAACCCGGGGTCTTCGGGAGGACGTCGAGGTGACCGCCGGCGGCCGCGACCTGGAAGGGCTCGGTGCCCTCGGAGCGGGCCTTGACGTGGATGAGCTGACCCGGCTTCACGCGGAACGACGGACGGTCGACGATCTTGCCGTCGACGAGGATGTGGCGGTGCACCACGAACTGGCGGGCCTGCGTGATGGTGCGGGCGAAGCCGGCGCGGAGCACGAGGGCGTCGAGACGCATCTCGAGCAGCTCGACCAGGTTCTCACCGGTCAGGCCCTGGGTACGACGGGCCTCCTCGAAGGCGATGCGGAGCTGCTTCTCGCGGATGCCGTACTGGGCGCGCAGGCGCTGCTTCTCGCGCAGACGAACGGCGTAGTCCGAGTCGGCCTTGCGCTTGGTGCGGCCGTGCTCACCGGGAGCGTAGGGGCGCTTCTCCATGTAGCGCGCCGCCTTCGGGGTGAGCGGGATGCCCAGGGCCCGCGACTCGCGGGTCTTGCTGCGGGAACGTGAAGACACGATTTCCTTTCGAAGTTTCTCTCTGAAGTAGTGGATGCGGGCGCATACGCGCCTTGTGTGGGCACAGTGCCCGAAGAGAGAGGGATTGTCGCCAGGGACCCCCGGCTAAAGGGTCGGTCCCGTCGAATCGTGTACTCGGCAGCCGACCCCGCACACGCTTCTAGGCGGGTCAATGATAGCAGAGCGGAGTCAGCGTCCGCGCACGATGCGGCGCAGCTTCGCGAGGCGCGCGGACACGTCGCGTTCGTTGCCGTGCTCGGTCGGCGTGTAGTACGTCGTGCCGTCCAGCTCGTCGGGCAGATACTGCTGCTGCAGCACGCCGAGCGCGTCGTCGTGCGGGTACTTGTAGCCCTTGCCGTGGCCGAGGCGCTTGGCGCCCGGATAGTGCGCGTCGCGCAGGTGCTTCGGGACGCGGCCGATCTTCCCGGCGCGGACGTCGGCGATCGCCGCATCCAGCGCCATGTACGCCGCGTTCGACTTGGGCGCGGTCGCCAGGTGCACGACGGCTTGAGCCAACGGGATGCGCCCCTCGGGCATGCCGATGTACTGGACGGCGTCGGCGGCTGCGACGGCCACTCCGAGCGCCGTCGGGTCGGCCATGCCGATGTCCTCCGATGCGAGCACGATGATGCGGCGGGCGATGAAGCGCGGGTCCTCCCCCGCCTCGATCATGCGGGCCAGGTAGTGCAGCGAGGCGTCGACGTCGGAGCCGCGCACCGACTTGATGAAGGCGCTGATGACGTCGTAGTGCTCGTCACCGTTGCGGTCGTAGCGGAGCAGGGCGCGGTCGACCGCCTGCGCGACAAGCTCGGCGGTGATCACCGGCTTCTTCTTCGACGTCGCCGGCGTGGACGACGCGGCCGTCACGGAGGCGGCCTCGAGCGCCGTGAGCGCGCGGCGAGCATCACCCGACGCCAGCCGGATGATCGCGGCGCGCGCCTCCGGATCGAGCGTGTACTGGCCGCCGAGCCCGCGCTCGTCGGTGACAGCTCGATCGACCACGACGCCGAGGTCGTCGTCGCTCAGCGTCTCGAGCGTGAGCAGCAGGCTGCGGGAGAGCAGCGGCGAGATGACCGAGAACGACGGGTTCTCGGTGGTCGCCGCGACGAGGATGACCCAGCCGTTCTCGACTCCGGGGAGCAGTGCATCCTGCTGAGCCTTGGTGAAGCGATGGATCTCGTCGAGGAAGAGCACGGTCGAGACACCGTAGAGATCGCGCGTCGAGAGCGCCTCGTCCATGACCAGACGCACGTCTTTGACGCCGGCGGTCACCGCCGAGAGCTCGACGAACCGTCGGCCCGACGAGTGCGCGATCGCCTGCGCCAGCGTCGTCTTGCCCGTGCCGGGAGGACCCCAGAGGATGACGGAGACGGACCCCGACTGCCCCTCCTTGTCGGACGCGAGGGCGACCAGCGGCGACCCGGGCTTGAGGAGATGGCGCTGACCGGCCACTTCGTCGAGCGACTTCGGGCGCATGCGGACAGCGAGCGGCGTCGCTCCCGTCCGGAGCCCAGGTTGCACATCGACCACCTGACAAGCGTAGTCGCGACCACCGACACTGCGGCCGTTCGCTGGGAGCCGCCGGTTTGTCGTCCATAGGCGCGCTCGATAGGGTTCTCCATGATCCAGCGGGCTCCGCCTCGCGGACATCCCCCGTACGGACCGCCGGAGGACACACGTGGCACCGAAGCAGAACGACCGCGACGCGCGACTCGCCCGCGAGCGGCTGCGCGCCTATCAGGCGCGCCAGACCGTGCACGTGCACAAGGCCAAGCGCCGCCGCCGTGACAACTGGGTGGCCGGAATCGCGGCCCTCGTGATCGTCGCCCTCGCGGTCGGCACGCAGCTCCTCTACTTCTCGGCCGGACCGGGCGCCGCGAAGGCCTCGTCGTCGGCGCAGCCGTCCACGCCGTCCACTTCCGCTACCGTGCCGCCGAAGTCGCTCGCCGAGGACCGCACCTGGACCGGCACGATGACGATCAACGGCATCCCGCTCGGCGTCTCGCTCGACGGCGCCGCCGCCCCGCAGGCGGTCGCCTCCACCGTGTCCCTCGTGCAGAAGAAGTTCTACGACGGGCTCACCTGCCACCGCCTGACGAATGGCGGCTTCTACGTCCTGCAGTGCGGCGACCCGGAGGGCAACGGCCAGGGCGGCCCGGGCTACTCCTACGGCCCGATCGAGAACGCCCCCGCCGACAATGTCTACAAGGCCGGCACCATCGCGATGGCCCGTCAGAGCAACAACGCCGAGAGCCAGGGCAGCCAGTTCTTCATCGTCTACGAGGACACGACCATCCCCTCCGACGACGCCGGCGGCTACACCGTGATCGGCCACGTGACCTCAGGACTCGACCAACTGAAGACGCAGGTCGCCGACAAGGGCATCGAGGGCGGCGGCACCGACGGCAAGCCCGCCGTGGCCACGACCATCGACACCTTCACCCTGCAGTGATCGCGGCCGGTGCAATAGGCTGATTCCCAAACGTTCGTGCGGCATCCCGCCCGCATCGCGCAGCAGCAAGGTGAGGCTCTTGGCTACTTTTGAACAGCACCCCTGGGGTCGTGTCGACGAGACCGGGACCGTATACGTCCGCGAGGGCGACGGCGAACGCGTCGTCGGCGAGTACCCCGACGGGACGGCGGACGAGGCGCTCGCGTACTTCGAGCGCAAGTACACCGATCTCGCCGGCCAGGTCGGCCTGCTGGAGCAGCGCGCCCGCCGCGGCGCGCCCGCGAGCGACATCGCCAAGTCGGTGGCCAACCTGCGCTCTTCGGTCGAGGGCGCGAACGCCGTCGGCGACCTGGCCTCCCTGCTGACCCGCCTGGACGCGCTGGGCGGCACGGTCGAAGAGCTCACCGAGCAGCAGAGCGCCGAGGCGAAGGCCGCGCTCGAGGCCGCGGTCGCCGAGCGCACCGCGATCGTCGAAGAGGCCGAGGCGCTGGCCGCGCAAGACCCTGCGCGCACGCAGTGGAAGAACACGAGCACCGCCCTCGACGCGCTGTTCGCGCGGTGGCAGGCCCACCAGCACGACGGGCCGCGCATCCCGAAGAACGAGGCGAACGAGCTGTGGAAGCGGTTCCGCGCCGCGCGCTCGACCATCGAGCACAACCGCAAGGCGTTCTTCGCCGAGCTCGACACGCAGCACCGCGACGTGCGCAACCGCAAGAACGCGCTCATCGAGCAGGCCGAGAAGCTCATCCCGCTCGGCGCGGACGGTGTGCCCGAGTACCGCCGCCTCCTCGACCAGTGGAAGGCCGCGGGTCGCGCGGGCAAGAAGAACGACGACGCGCTGTGGGCTCGGTTCAAGGCCGCGGGCGACGCGATCTACTCCGCGAAGGCCGAGGTGGATGCGCGCGACAACGCCGAGTACGAGGTCAACCTGCAGCAGAAGCTCGCCCTCCTCGACGAGGCGGAGCCCCTGCTGAAGGCGACCGACCGCGAGGCGGCCCGCGCCGAACTGCTGTCGATCCAGGAGCGGTGGGACGCGATCGGTCGCGTGCCGCGTGAGCAGGTGCGTCCCATCGAGGACCGCCTGCGCAAGGTGGAGGCGGCCGTGCGCCGCCTCGACGAGGAGCACTGGGAGAAGAACGACCCGGAGAAGAAGGCGCGTTCCGAGGGGCTCGCGAGCCAGCTCAACGCGGCGATCGCCAAGCTCGAGCAGGAGCTCGCCGAGGCGGAGGCGTCCGGCGACAGCGCGAAGGTGAAGGCGGCGCAGGAGGCCCTGGACGCGCGCAAGATCTGGCTGGACGCGCTGGGCTGAGTTCCGGCTGACGCGCGAGGAAGTCTCCACAGGACGGCTCTCGCGCTGGTTCTCCACCGATCCGGCGATCGGCGGGTGCGCGGCGCGGCGAGCGGCGAGGCTGGAGGCATGTCCTCGATCACCTCTCCCCTGCTCGATGCGGATGTGCTCCCCCTGGCGGAGCTGTTCGCCCTGTGCCTCGACGGTCAGCTGTTCCGCGTCGGCGACTCCTTCGCCGCGATCGGCACGCCGGACGGTCCGGAGCTGCGCGCGTCCGCGTTCGTCCGCTCCGCGCCCGGCTGGACCGTCGCCGACCGCGGCTCGGCGGCGTGGATCCACGGCACGCGCGCATCGCCTCCGCCGCTTCCGCAGGTGTGCGTCCCGGCCGCACGGCGCGGCCGCGTGTCGTCCGCGCTCGTCGACGCGTGCCACCGCACCCTGGCGGCCGACGAGACGGTGACCATCGGACCGGCACTGGTGACCACTCCGTTGCGGACCGCGCTCGACCTCCTCAGCGCTCCTGGGCGCTTCCGCTCGGAGCAGGCGCTCGAGGTGCGGGGTCTGCTGAGGCTCGCCTCGGTGGGCGTCGACGAGCTCTCCGAGCGGCTGGAGGCGCGACCGCGCAAGGGCGCGGACCTGGCACGGGGGCGGCTGCCCCAGGTCGCGCGGGTGCCGGACGCGGGGCGGGTGCCCGACGTCAGCTGGCCGGCATCGCCGGTCGTCGAGCTCAGCCGGCGCTGACGCGGTACACGTCGTAGACGGCGTCGATGCGTCGCACGGCGTTCAGCACGCGGTCGAGGTGGGTGGTGTCGCCCATCTCGAAGACGAAGCGGCTCAGGGCCAGTCGGTCGTTCGACGTGGTCACCGTCGCGGAGAGGATGTTCACATGGTGCTCCGAGAGCACACGGGTCACATCGCTGAGCAGCCCGGACCGGTCGAGCGCCTCGACCTGGATCTGCACCAGGAAGACGCTCTTCGAGCTCGGCGCCCACTCGACGTCGATCATGCGGTCCGGCTCCTGCAGGAGCGACTGCACGTTGTGGCAGCTCGCCTGATGCACCGACACGCCCTGGCCGCGGGTGATGAAGCCGACGATCGGGTCGCCCGGCACCGGCGTGCAGCACTTCGCGAGCTTGACCAGGATGTCGGGCGCGCCGCGCACGAGAACGCCGGAGTCGCTGTTGCGCAGCTGGCGTCGGCCCTTGACCGGGATCTCGAGCTCACCGTCCGACTCGACGTCGGTCTGCAGCGACGCCAGGATCTTCTCGATCACCGACTGGGTCGAGATGTGACCCTCGCCGATCGCCGCGTACAGCGCCGAGACGTCCGGGTACTTGAGCGACGAGGCCACCTCGACCAGCGCGTCCTGGGTCATCAGCTTCTGCAGCGGCAGGTTCTGCTTGCGCATCGCGCGCGCGATCGCGTCCTTGCCCTGCTCGATCGCCTCGTCGCGGCGCTCCTTGGTGAACCACTGGCGGATCTTGTTGCGCGCACGGGGGCTCTTGACGAAGTTCAGCCAGTCCTGGCTGGGGCCGGAGTCGGGGTTCTTCGAGGTGAAGATCTCGACGACGTCGCCGGTGTTGAGGCTGCTCTCCAGCGGGACGAGACGGCCGTTGACCTTGGCGCCCATCGTGCGGTGGCCGACCTCGGTGTGGACGGCGTAGGCGAAGTCGACCGGCGTCGCGCCGGCCGGCAGGCCGATGACCCGCCCCTTGGGCGTGAAGACGTAGACCTCCTTGGCGCCGATCTCGAACCGGAGCGAGTCCAGGAACTCGCTCGGGTCGGCGGTCTCGGCCTGCCAGTCGGAGATGTGGGCGAGCCACGCGAGGTCGGTGTCGACCTTGCCCGGTCCGCCGGTGCTCTTGCCGGTGGTCTGCTCCTTGTACTTCCAGTGCGCGGCGACACCGAACTCCGCCCGCTGGTGCATCTCTTCCGTGCGGATCTGGATCTCGACCGGACGACCCTGCGGGCCGATCACGGTCGTGTGCAGCGACTGATACAGATTGAACTTGGGCGTCGCGATGTAGTCCTTGAAACGGCCGGGCATCGGCGTCCAGCGCGCGTGGATCTGGCCGAGCACGGCATAGCAGTCGCGCACGGTGTTGACGAGAACGCGGATGCCCACCAGATCGTAGATGTCGTCGAACTCGCGACCGCGGACGACCATCTTCTGGTAGATCGAGTAGTACTGCTTCGGCCGGCCGACGACCTTGCCACGGATCTTCGCGGACTTCAGGTCGTCGTTGATCGCGTCGATGACCTGCTGCACCAGACGCTCGCGCTCGGGCGTGCGCTGCTTCACGAGGCTCTCGATCTCGGCGTAGAGCTTCGGGTAGAGCACCGCGAAGGAGAGGTCTTCGAGCTCCCACTTGATCGCCTGGATGCCGAGGCGATGCGCGAGCGGAGCGTAGATCTCCAGTGTCTCGGTCGCCTTGCGGGTGGCGGACGCCGCGGGCACGAACCCCCAGGTGCGGGCGTTGTGCAGGCGGTCGGCCAGCTTGATGATCAGCACGCGGATGTCTTTCGACATCGCGACGATCATCTTGCGGACGGTCTCGGCCTGGGCGCTATCGCCGTACTTGACCTTGTCGAGCTTGGTGACGCCGTCCACCAGCATCGCGATCTCGTCGCCGAACTGGTCGCGGAGCTCATCGAGCGTGTACTCCGTGTCTTCGACCGTGTCGTGCAGGAGCGCAGCGGCGATGGTCTTGGCACCGATGCCGAGGTCGGCGATGATCTGGGCGACGGCGACCGGATGCGTGATGTACGGCTCGCCCGAGCGGCGCTTCTGGCCGCGGTGGGCGCGCTCGGCAGTGGCATAGGCGCGCTCGATCAGCGACAGATCGGCCTTCGGGTGGTGCATGCGCACCGTGCGGATCAGGGTGTCGACCGCTCCCGACGGCTGTGCCCGCGAGAAGATGCGGGGTACCAGACGGCGCAGGGAAGCGCTCTGCGATGTCGTCGTGTCAACCATGCGCGCCTCCTTCCGTCCATTATGGCCGCTGAAACCCACCGTTCCGTCACGGTGAACGTTCCGCAGGCTACGCGATCGCTCCTGGCGTACCGTCGTCGCGCTGGACCGGCCCACCGGACTCCTGCCAGGCGCCCATCCCGCCCGCGACGTTGGCCGCCGGATAGTTGGCCTCGTTCAGGGCGTCGGTCACCATCCGCGACCGGTGGCCGCTTCGGCACACGACGAGGATCTGCTGGCCGTCGGGGAGCTCGTGCTGCCTCTCCCCCAGCTCGCCGAGCGGGATGTGATGGGCGCCGGGCGCGTGGCCCGCCTCCCACTCGAACGGCTCGCGCACGTCGAGCAGCCAGGCGGAGCCCGCGTCGGTGAGCTCGCGCGCACGCGCGGCCGACACCTCGTCCTCGGGAAGGTACCCGGTGGGGGCGGAGGCGTCGGTCATGCGGCCGGCTACTCCGCGGCCGTCGCGACGACGTCGCGCTTGACCGTGGCCTTCGGCCGGATGGCGAGCACCTTCTGGTCGTGCTTGCGGATGGCCGGCTCCTTCTCACGGAACTGCGAGTACATCGGAGCCGCCAGGAAGATGGTCGAGTACGTGCCGACGATGATGCCGATCAGCAGCGCGAGCGAGATGTCGCGCAGCGTTGCCGCGCCCAGGGCGTAGGCGCCGATGAAGAGGATGGACGCGACCGGCAGCACCGCGACGACGGCGGTGTTGATCGAGCGCACCAGCGTCTGGTTGACCGCCAGGTTGACCGACTCCGCGAACGTCCGGCGCGTCAGCTCCAGCTCCTCCTTGGTGTTCTCGCGCACCTTGTCGAACACCACGACGGTGTCGTACAGCGAGTAGCCGAGGATGGTCAGGAAGCCGATCATCGTCGCAGGCGAGATCTCGAAACCGACGAGCGCGTACACGCCCGCGGTGATGATCAGGTCGTGGAACAGCGAGATGATCGCCGCGGCCGACATCTTCCAGGTGCGGAAGTACAACGCCATGGCGATGAACGCGAGCAGCAGGAAGACGACGAGGCCCTGGATGGTCTGCTGCGTCACATCCGCACCCCAGGAGGGGCCGATGAACGTCGCGGAGACCTCCGACGAGTCCACGTTGTACGCCTTAGCGAGCGCGTCCGACACCTCGCGGGTCTGCGACTCGGAGAGCTGGTCGGTCTGCACGCGCACGGCGTTGTTGCCGACCACGCTGACGTGCGTCACCGCGCTCGGGACGACGCTCGTGACCGCGCTCTGGGCCTTCGACGTGTCGGTGCTCGAGACGTCGCTCACCTGGAACTGCGATCCGCCGCGGAACTCGATCGAGAAGTTGAACCCGCCCTTGACCACGGGGATCAGGATGGAGATCACGACCATGACGGCGGCGATCGAGTACCAGATCTTCCGTCGGCCGACGAAGTCGATCGACCGGGCACCGGTGTAGAGGTCGTTGCCGAACTTGACGAGACGGCTGGCCATCAGGAGTCCTTCCCCTCGGAGCCACGATCGGAGGACGACGTCGACGCGCCGGCGAGCTCTGCCGCCTTGCGCTCCGCGATCGTCTGGCGGCGGGCCGCCTCCTTGCTGCTGCGAGCGGCCGTACCGGCGCCCACGGTCGCGGTCGGCGTACGGAACTTGGCCGCACCGCGGTACACGGCGCCGAGCGCCTGCGGGTCGAGGCCCGAGAGCGGGTGGCCGGAGCTGAAGAAGCGCGTGCGCGCCAGCAGCTGCAGCGTCGGGTGGGTGAACAGCAGCACCACGATGACGTCGATGATCGTCGTCAGTCCGAGGGTGAAGGCGAACCCGCGCACGTTGGCGGCGGTCAGCACGTAGAGCACGACGGCCGCGAGCAGGTTGGTGGCCTTCGACGCGTAGATCGTGCGCCGCGCGCGTCCCCAGCCCGCCTCCACGGCACCCTCGAGACTGCGCCCATCGCGCAACTCGTCTCGTATTCGCTCGAAGTACACGATGAAGGAGTCGGCCGTGAAGCCGATCGCGACGATCAGACCCGCGACGCCGGCGAGCGACAGGCGGTAGTCGTAGTGCCACGACAGCAGGGAGATGGTGAGCCAGGTCAGCACACCGGCGACGACGAGCGAGAAGATCGTCACGAAGCCGAGCAGGCGGTACTGGAAGAACGTGTAGATGCCGACCAGGATGAGGCCGATCAGACCGGCGAGCAGACCGCTGAGGAGCTGCGAGGTACCGAGGGTCGCCGAGATCGTGTCCTGGCTCTGCACCTTGAAGCTGAACGGCAGCGCGCCGAACTTCAGCTGGTCGGCGAGCGCCTTCGAGGTGGTCTCGGTGAAGTTGCCGGTGATCTGCGGCTTGCCGTCCGTGATCGCCGCCTGGGTGGTCGGCGCCGAGATGACCTTGCCGTCGAGCACGATCGCGAACTGGTTCTGCGCTCCCTGCTCGGCGACGAGTCGCGTGGTGACGTCGGAGAAGGCCTTGGTGCCCGCGTCGTTGAAGACGATGTTGACGGCCCACTGGCCGGTGGTCACGCCCTGCGAGCTCTGCACGAGCCCCGCCGACGCGTCCTTGATGTCCTGACCCTTCACCTCGACCGGCCCGAGCAGGTACTTGACCTGGTTCTGGTCGTCGCAGGTGATCAGCGGCTGGTCCGTCGGAGCCGAGCTGGACGTCTTGCTCGCGTTGGCCTTGCAGTCGTAGGCGTCGAACTCGGCCTGGAGCTTCGGCGTGACCCACGCGAGGTCGCTGCCGTTGGTCGGCTTGGTCGACGGCGTCGACTGGAGGCCCGGGGCCGGCGTGGGCGCGGGCGTCGACTTGCCGTCGGCACCGACGACCTCGTTGGTCGGGCCGCCTGCGACGAGCACCGGGCGGAAGTCGAGGCGGGCCGAGGACTTCACGCGATCGAGCGTCGCCTGGTCCGGCTTGCCGGGCAGCGAGACGACGATGTTGCGCGATCCCTCGGTCGAGATCTGGGCCTCGGACACGCCGGACGCGTCGATGCGCTGACGGATGATCGAGACCGCCTGGTCGAGCTGCTGCTGCTGCACCGACTGACCGTTCTCGACCTGCGGGGCGAGGATGATCTGCGTCCCGCCCTCGAGGTCGAGCGCGAGCTTGGGCAGCCACGTCGCATTGCTGAACAGGACGCCGGCCGTGAGGGTGCCGAGGAGCACCACCACGATGACGCCGAGCCACGTCAGCGAACGCCAGGCTTTCTTGACCGGGGTCGACTTTGCCACCTAGGTACTCAGCTTTCTACGAGTGCTCCGGCGCGGTCGGGCGCCGGAGCACAGGGAATGTGTCAGTCGTCGTTCTGCGTGCGCTTCTTGGACGCGTCGTCGAGGCGCTCACCGTACTCCGGGGTCGCGGCGTTCGTGCCGTCGGCCGGGATGGCGTGGTCCTCGTTCAGCTCGACGGCCGGCGCGGCGGCGTCGCCGGTCTCGGTCGCGTCGACGGCGTCCTTCGGCTCGACCACGCGGGCGAGCACCTGGCGGTGCACCTTTACGGTGTGGCCCGGGCTGGTCTCGATGACGGCCGAGTTGTCGTCCTCGTCCACCGACAGGAGGGTGCCGTACAGGCCGAAGTTGGTCATGACCTCGGCGCCGGGCACCATCTTGGAACGGGTCTCCTCCTGCTCCTTGCGGCGCTTCCGGCTGTTCCGGAACATGAAGAAGACGAGGGCCGCCAGGATGACGACCATCAGGATGGTCAACGGGTCAAAGGCCATGAGGCTTTGCCGAACCTTTCAATGGGGGGCAAGGGGTTGGCCGAACGGCCAGGTTGGATTATATGTCATCGATCAGCGTCGGAGGCTGGGAGGAGCCCTGCCCCCGGCCGGGGATCCCCAGGTGCCGCCACGCCGCCGGCGTCGCCACCCGCCCACGCGGGGTCCGGGACAGAAGACCGATGCGCACGAGGAACGGTTCGACCACTGATTCTATCGTCTCGGCCTCTTCGCCGACAGAGACCGCGAGGGTGTTCAGGCCGACCGGTCCCCCGTCGAAGCGCTCCAGGATCGCGTGCAGCACTGCCCGGTCGAGGCGGTCGAGGCCGAGAGGGTCGACGTCGTACAGCTCGAGCGCCGCGCGCACCGCATCCACATCGCCCCGTCCGCCGTGCACGAGGGCGTAGTCGCGCACCCGCCGCAGCAGCCGGTTGGCGATGCGTGGGGTGCCGCGGCAGCGTCCGGCGATCTCGGCCAGCGCCTCGCGGTCGATGTCGAACTCGAGCATGACGGCCGCGCGCGACAGCACCTGCGTGAGCTCGGCGTCGTCGTAGAACTCGAGGTGCGCAGTGAAGCCGAAGCGGTCGCGCAGCGGGTTCGGGAGGAGACCCGAGCGCGTGGTCGCGCCGACCAGCGTGAACGGCGCGAGGTCGAGCGGGATGGATGTGGCGCCCGCCCCCTTGCCGACCATGATGTCGATGCGGAAGTCCTCCATCGCGAGGTACAGCATCTCCTCCGCGGAGCGCGCCATGCGGTGGATCTCGTCGATGAACAGGACTTCTCCCGGCGTCAGCGACGACAGCAGCGCGGCGAGGTCTCCCGCGTGCTGGATGGCCGGTCCGCTCGACAGGCGCAGGGGACGCCCGCTCTCGTGGGCGACGATCATCGCGAGGGTGGTCTTACCGAGCCCGGGAGGACCGGCGAGGAGGATGTGGTCGGCCGTGCGCTCCTGCATACGGGCCGCGGTGAGGAGCAGCTGCAGCTGCCCGCGGACCTTCGCCTGGCCGACGAACTCCGCGAGGCTGCGCGGCCGCAGGGCGCCCTCGAACGCGAGCTCGGACTCCGACTCGAGTTCGGGCGCGGTCAGGTCGTCGCTCATCGTGCCGCCTGCTGCGCCGGGCCGAGGCGGGCGAGAGTGAGCCGCAAGAGGGTCTGGACGCTGTCGCGCTCCGACTCGGCCGTGTCGGCGACGACCTCGGCGACGGCGTCGGACGCGATGCGCTCCGGCCAGCCCAGCCCGACGAGCGCGACGAGCACGCTGTCGGCGACCGACGATGGCGCGCCGGCCCTTTTCGCGACAGGAGCCGGACGCCGTGCGGCGGCCAACTTGCCCGTCAGCGACACGACGATGAGCTTGGCTGTTTTAGGCCCGATTCCGGACACTTTGCGGAACGGCGCGTCGTCGTCCGCGGACACCGCGGTGGCGATGTCGTCCGGTGACAGCACGGAGAGCACGCCGATCGCCGACTTCGGACCGACGCCGGAGACGCCGTTGAGCAGCTCGAACACCTCCAGCTGCTCCCGATCGGCGAAGCCGAAGAGCTGCAGTGCGTCCTCCCGCACGATGAGGGAGGTGTGGAGGAACGCCTCCTCCCCCGTGCGCAGCGAGAGCACGTGGTCGGGCGTGCACTGCACGGAGAAGCCGACGCCGCCGACCTCGATGACGGCGGTGCCGCCGACAGCCGAGAGGACGGTGCCGCGGAGGGATGAGATCACCGTGCAAGCCTACGGGGAGCCGCCGACGCTCGGCTGGAGCGCTCCGCGGCGCGCCACGCGGCCTGCGCGGGGGTGAGGGAGCCGGCCGCTCCCCCGGCGTCCGGCGCGACCGGGCCGCCGCGCCAGGCGTGGCAGATGGCGATCGCGAGCGCGTCCGCCGCATCCGCGGGCTTCGGCGCCTCGTCGAGTCCGAGGATGCGCGCGACCATCGCCTGGACCTGCTTCTTGTCGGCCGAGCCGTAGCCCGTGATCGCCGCCTTGACCTCGCTCGGCGTGTGCAGGCCGACCGGGAGCCCGCGCTTGGCGGCCGAGTGCAGAGCGACGCCGCTCACCTGGGCCGTGCCCATGACGGTCCGGAGGTTGTGCTGCGCGAAGACGCGCTCGATCGCCACGACCGCGGGGCCGTGCTCGTCGAGCAGCCGCTCGATGCCGGTGCCGACGGCGAGCAGGCGCTCCTCGAGCGCCATGCCCGGCGGTGTCCGGATGACCGTGACGTCGACCAGGGTCGCGCGGCGGTCGGGACGCACATCCACGATCCCGACGCCGCAGCGCGTCAGACCCGGGTCGATACCGAGCACCCGGATCGTCACGGCTTCCGCCTACTCGTCGTCGTCGTCGAGCTGCGCCTGCACCTCGGGGCTGATGTCGAGGTTGGTGTAGACGTTCTGGACGTCGTCCGAGTCTTCGAGGGCGTCGATCAGGCGGAACACCTTGCGGGCGACCTCGACGTCGACCTCGACGTTGACCGTGGCCACGAACTCGGCGTCGGCCGAGTCGTAGTCGATGCCGGCCTCCTGCAGCGCGGTGCGGGCGGCGACCAGGTCGGACGCCTCGGTCAGCACCTCGAAGCTCTCGCCGCGATCGGTGACCTCTTCGGCGCCGGCGTCGAGCACCGCGGTGAGGACCGTGTCCTCATCCACGCCGTCGGCGTGCGGCACCACGATGACGCCCTTGCGGTGGAAGTTGTACGCGACGCTGCCCGGGTCGGCCATAGTGCCGCCGTTGCGGGTCATCGCCGTGCGCACCTCGGCGGCGGCGCGGTTCTTGTTCTCGGTGAGGCACTCGATGAGCAGGGCGACGCCGCCCGGGCCGTAGCCCTCGTACATGATCGTCGTGTAGTCGATCGACTCACCGGTGAGGCCGGCGCCGCGCTTGATGGCGCGGTCGATGTTGTCGTTGGGGACCGAGGTCTTCTTGGCCTTCTGGACCGCGTCGACGAGCGTCGGGTTGCCGGACAGGTCGGCGCCGCCGGTCTTCGCCGCGACCTCGATGTTCTTGATGAGCTTGGCGAAGGACTTCGCGCGGCGGGCGTCGATCACCGCCTTCTTGTGCTTGGTCGTTGCCCACTTGGAATGCCCGGACACTGGTGCTCCCTCGTCTTACGTCTGAAAACTCGTCCATTGTACGCGAGCGGCGTCGCGCACCTTGGTCAAGAAGTACTCGTGGAAGCGCGTGTCCCCGTGATCTCCGGGTGGAACGACGTCCCGATCAGGTTGCCCTGTTCAACGGCGACGACGCGGCCGTCCGCCACCCGCGCGAGCGCGGTCGCCGCGGGGCCGACCTCCTCCACGATGGGGGCGCGGATGAACACGGCGTGCATCGGCTCCTCGCCCACCGCGGGGATGTCCAGGTCGGTCTCGAACGAGTCCACCTGCGAGCCGAAGGCGTTGCGCCGCACCGACACATCCAGGCCGCCGAGGCTCTGCTGGCCGGCGATGCCGTCGAGGATGCGGTCGGCCAGCATGATGAGGCCCGCGCAGGTGCCGTAGACCGGCAGACCGCCGGCGATCGCCTCGCGCAGCGGTTCGGCCAGGCCGAACGTGCGCGAGAGCTTGTCCATCACGCTCGACTCGCCGCCCGGGATGACCAGGCCGCCGATCTCATCGAGTTCGGCGGCCCGGCGGACCGGAACGGCGTCGGCGCCCAGGCCGCGCAGGACCGCGAGGTGCTCACGGAAGTCGCCCTGCAGGGCGAGGACGCCGACCTTCTGTCCGTTACCAGCCACGCTCGGCCAGGCGGTGCGGGGCGGGGAGGTCGCCGACGTTGATGCCGACCATGGCCTCGCCGAGGCCGCGCGACACCTCCGCGATGACCGACGGGTCGTCATAGAAGGTGGTCGCCTTGACGATCGCCGCCGCGCGCTGCGCCGGGTTGCCCGACTTGAAGATGCCCGAGCCGACGAACACGCCGTCCGCGCCGAGCTGCATCATCATCGCGGCGTCCGCCGGGGTGGCCACGCCGCCCGCGGTGAACAGCACGACCGGGAGCTTGCCGGTGTCGGCGATCTCGCGCACCAGCTCGTACGGGGCCTGCAGCTCCTTGGCCGCGACGTACAGCTCGTCCTTGGTCATCGACTTCAGTGCGTTGATCTCCGAGGTGATCTTGCGGATGTGCTTGGTCGCCTCGGACACGTCGCCGGTGCCCGCCTCGCCCTTGGAGCGGATCATCGCCGCGCCCTCGTTGATACGGCGCAGCGCCTCGCCGAGGTTGGTCGCACCGCAGACGAACGGGACGGTGAACTGCCACTTGTCGATGTGGTTGACGTAGTCGGCGGGCGACAGCACCTCGGACTCGTCGATGTAGTCCACATCCAGCGCCTGCAGCACCTGGGCCTCGACGAAGTGGCCGATGCGGGCCTTCGCCATGACCGGGATGGACACCTCGGCGATGATCGCCTCGATCAGGTCCGGGTCGCTCATCCGGGCCACGCCGCCCTGGGCGCGGATGTCGGCGGGGACCCGCTCGAGCGCCATGACGGCGACCGCGCCGGCGTCCTCGGCGATGCGCGCCTGCTCGGGGGTGACGACGTCCATGATGACGCCGCCCTTCAGCATCTCGGCGAGGCCGCGCTTGACCCGGCTCGATCCGATGGTGCTCTGCTCGCTGTCCGTCATGGTCGCCCTCTCGTGCGGTACGCGCAGCAACGTGCGGTACGAAATCTGTTTTGGCCTATGCCGAAGATAGCACTGTCACCGCGGCTCGATAGACTCGGATCCTCGGGAGGGACATGGACCAGCAGACCATCACGGGCGCCACGGCGTCCGAGATCGCGGCGAGCGTGCGCGCGCTGCACGAACGCGGCGCGCTGCGGACCGGCGACGCCCTGCCTCCCGTCCGCGAGCTCGCCGCGCAACTCGGCGTCAACCGCAACACCGCCGTGGCCGCCTACCGCCTGCTCGCACAGGCCGGCGTCGTCACCGCACGGGGCCGCGCCGGCACCGTCGTCGCCGGCGTCACCGCGGTGGCGCAGGAGGGCTACGCGGCCGACAGCATCCTGCGCGACATCGGCACGGGCAACCCCGACCCCGCGCGCATCCCCGACCTCACGGGCGCCCTCGCGACCGCTGTCGGGCGACCGGTGCTCTACGGCGAGCCGGTCATCGACCCGGCCTTCGAAGAGCGCGCGCTGGTGTGGGTCAGCGCCGACCTCCCCGACCGCCCGGTGCGCATCACGGTCACCAACGGGGCGGTGGATGCGGTCGAGCGGCTGCTCGCGCAGGCCCTGCTCCGCGACGACGCTGTGGCGTTGGAGGACCCGTGCTTCCTGGCGAGCATCCACACCGTCCGGCTCGGCGGCTACCGCGCCGTTCCCGTGCCGGTGGATGCGGAGGGCATGACCGTCGAAGGGCTGCACGCCGCGCTCGACGCGGGCGTCCGCGCGGTGATCTGCACCCCTCGTGCGCAGAACCCGACCGGGGCGACGCTCTCCCCCGCCCGAGCCGCTGCACTGCGCGCGGTGCTGGCCGACCATCCGTACGTGCTGGTGATCGAGGACGACCACTTCTCGATGCTGTCGCAGCGTCCCTACGAGACCCTGATCGGGCCCGAGCACCGGCGGTACGCGCTGGTCCGCTCGGTGTCGAAGTCGCTCGGGCCGGACATGTGCCTGGCCGTCGCGGCGACGGACCCCGAGACGGCCGACCGCCTCGCGTTCCGCCTCTCCCCCGGCACGACGTGGGTCAGCCACATCCTGCAGCGCCTCGTGCTCGCGCAGCTGACGGACGACGCCGTGCTCGCTCAGGTGGAGGAGGCCGGCCGCCACTACGCCGAGCGCAACGCCGCCTTCGCCGCACGCCTGACCGATCGCGGGCTGCCGACCGAGGCCGGTGACGGCCTCAACCTGTGGGTCGAGCTGCCGGTCGAGGCGCGGGTCGTCGCCGACAAGCTGATGCGCCGCGGGTGGCTCGCGCGCACCGGCGACGAGTTCGTGCTCGGCGAGCATCCCGCGCCTTCCCGCCACCTGCGGCTGACGGTGCACGACCTCGACGAGGACGAGACCGAACGCCTGGTCGCCGACCTGGCCGACGCCGCGAAGTGACGTCCGCGTGAGATGAGAGGATCGAGGGATGAAGATCCTCTCGATCCAGTCCGCGGTCGCCTACGGTCACGTCGGCAACTCCGCCGCCGTCTTCCCGCTGCAGCGCATCGGCGTCGAGGTGCTGCCCGTCTACACGGTCAACTTCTCCAACCACACCGGCTACGGCGCGTGGCGCGGGCCGCTGATCGCCCCGGACGACGTCCGCGACGTGATCACGGGGATCGAGGAGCGCGGCGTGCTCGGTCAGATCGACGCGGTGCTGTCCGGCTACCAGGGCAGCGAGGGCATCGGCGACGTGATCATCGACGCGGTCGCGCGCGTCAAGGCCGCCAACCCGAACGCCGTCTACGCCTGCGACCCGGTCATGGGCAACGCGAAGTCGGGCTGCTTCGTCGCGCCGGCCATCCCGGTTCTCCTGCGCGAGCGCGTGGTTCCGGTCGCCGACATCATCACGCCGAACCAGTTCGAGCTCGGGTTCCTCACCGAGACGTCGCCGGACACGCTGGAGTCGACGCTGGAGTCGGTGGATGCGGCCCGCGCGATGGGCCCGCGCACCGTCCTCGTGACCAGCGTCGAGCGTCCGGACGCCCCGGCCGACACGATCGAGATGCTGGCCGTGGACGACGCCGGCGCGTGGCTCGTTCAGACGCCGCGCCTCCCCATGAAGGCCAACGGCTCGGGCGACGTGACGGCTGCGCTCTTCACTGCGCACTACGTCCGCACCGGCGACGCGGAGCTGGCGCTGCGCAAGACCGTGTCGAGCGTGTTCGACCTCCTCACCCGCACGCTGGAGTCGGGCGAGCGGGAGCTGCAGCTCGTGGAGTCGCAGGAGTCGTATGCCCACCCGCGTGAGCAGTTCGCGGTGACGAAGGTCCGCTAGGCCTTCGGCCAGGCGTCCGCGATCGCCTGACGGACGTCGCCGAGAAGCTGGGGAAGCGCCTTGGTGCGGGCGATGATCGGGAAGAAGTTCGCGTCCTGCGCCCACCGCGGCACGATGTGCTGGTGCAGGTGCGCCGCGATGCCGGCGCCGGCGACCGCGCCCTGGTTCATGCCGATGTTGAACCCGTCGTTGTGCGACACCTCGCGGATGACGCGCATCGCCGTCTGGGTGATGCTCCCGATCTCGGCGACCTCCTCCTGCGTCGCCTCGTCGTACAGCGCGATGTGCCGGTACGGGACGACCAGCAGGTGACCGCTGTTGTACGGGAAGAGGTTCAGCAGCGCGTAGGCGTGCGTGCCTCGTGCGACGATCAGCGCGTCTTCGTCGCTCATGCTCGGCGCGACGCAGAACGGGCAGTCGTCGTGGCCCGGGTCGCCCTGCTGGATGTAGACCATCCGGTGCGGGGTCCACAGCCGCTGGAATTCGTCCGGCACCCCGACCAGGTAGGACGGGTCGTCGACGCGGACGGGAGCATCGGCCCCGTCCGCGCCGGCGCCGTCGTCGTACGAGTCGAGATTCAGTCGTGCCATGCGGTGTCGACCAGCTCGTGGCTGCGGATGCTCTCGACGATGCGCTCGATCGCCTCGTCGACCGTCACGCCGTTGCGCTGCGTGCCGTCGCGGAAGCGGAAGCTGACCGTGCCCGCCGCCGCATCCTCCTCGCCGACGATCAGCTGGAACGGCACCTTGGCCTTGGTGTGCGTGCGGATCTTCTTCTGCATGCGGTCGTCGGAGTGGTCGACCTCGGCGCGCACACCGCGGGCCCGGAGCCGCGCGATCACGTCGTCGAGGAAGGGCGCGTACTGGTCCGCGACCGGGATGCCGACCACCTGCACCGGCGACAGCCACACCGGGAACGCCCCGGCGTAGTGCTCCAGCAGGATGGCGAAGAACCGCTCGATCGAGCCGAGGAGCGCCCGGTGGATCATCGCCGGCTGCTTGCGCGTGCCGTCGGCGGCGTTGTACTCGAGCTGGAACAGCTCCGGCTGGTTGAAGTCGAGCTGCACGGTGGACAGCTGCCAGGTGCGGCCGATCGCGTCGCGCGCCTGCACCGAGATCTTCGGGCCGTAGAACGCCGCCCCGCCCGGGTCGGCGACCAGCTCGAGACCAGACTCGATCGCGACCTGCCGCAGGGTCTCGGTCGCGGTCTCCCACGACTCGTCGCTGCCGACGTACTTGTCCGGGTCCTTCGTGGACAGCTCCAGGTAGAAGTCGGTGAGGCCGTAGCCGCGCAGGGTCTCGAGCACGAACTCCAGCTGCCGGGCGACCTCGTCCTTGATCTGGTCCTCGGTCACGTAGATGTGCGCGTCGTCCTGCGTCAGGCCGCGGACGCGGGTGAGGCCGGACAGGGTGCCCGACTTCTCGTAGCGGTACACGGTGCCGAACTCCGACAGGCGGAGCGGGAGCTCGCGGTAGCTGCGGCCCCGCGCCCGGTAGATCAGGTTGTGCATCGGGCAGTTCATCGGCTTGAGGTAGTAGTCCTGCCCCTGCCGGGTGATGTTGCCGTCGGCGTCCCGCTCCTCATCCAGGTGCATGGGAGGGAACATGCCCTCCTTGTACCAGTTGAGGTGCTGGCTGGTCTCGAAGAGGTGCGCCTTGGTGATGTGCGGGGTGTTCACCAGCTCGTAGCCGTTCGCGATCAGGCGATCGCGCATGTAGTCCTCGATCTCCTTGCGGATGATCCCGCCCTTGGGGTGGAACACCGCCAGGCCCGAGCCGATCTCGTCGGGGAAGGAGAACAGGTCGAGCTCGGCGCCGAGCTTGCGGTGGTCGCGCTTGGCGGCCTCCTCCATGCGGGTCTGGTAGGCGCGCAGCTCGTCCTTGCTCGGCCACGCCGTGCCGTAGATGCGCTGCAGCTGCTTGTTCTTCTCGTTGCCGCGCCAGTAGGCGGCGGCGACGCGGGTGAGCGCCCAGCCGTTGCCGATCATGCGGGTGTTCGGGAGGTGCGGACCGCGGCAGAGGTCCTTCCACACCGTCTCGCCCGTCTTCGGGTCGACGTTGTCGTAGATCGTCAGCTCGCCGCCGCCGACCTCGACGCTCTCGCTCTCGTCGAATGCGGCCGTGTCGCCGTGCTGCGCGCCGCCCTTGAGCCCGATCAGCTCGAGCTTGTACGGCTCGTCCGCCAGCTCGGCGCGCGCCTCGTCGTCGGAAACGACGCGGCGGACGAACCGCTGGCCCGCGCGCTGGATGCGCTGCATCTCCTTCTCGAGCGCCTTCAGGTCCTCCGGGGTGAACGCCTCGAGCACGTCGAAGTCGTAGTAGAAGCCGTCGGTGATGGGCGGGCCGATGCCGAGCTTCGCCTCCGGATTGATCGCCTGGACCGCCTGCGCGAGGACGTGCGCGGTGGAATGACGCAGGATGTTGAGGCCGTCGGGAGAGTCGATGGTGACGGGCTCGACCTCGTCGGTCGTCGTGACGGTGGTCGCGAGGTCCTTCAGCTCGCCGTTGACGCGCATCGCGACAACGGAACGGTCGGTGAAGAGCTCGAAGCCGTCGGCCACCTGTCCACTCCTAGGGTTCTGGTCATCAGGGAACCCTCCAACTCTAGCCGGGTGCCGGAGCGCGACACCTCTTGTGGCCCATAAGGGTGCATGCGCGCGTATAGGACCTCGTCGTAGACTGCCCGTACTGCCCTGCCCGACTGCATCCGGACGGACCCGACCGACTGGACACCACTACCTCCCCCACACGAGCGGATGTCCATCATGAGAATCGGTACCCTTGCGACGACCGGAGCGCTGCTCCTGTCCCTCATCGGAGCCTCTCCCGCTCTGGCTGCCACGCCGGAACCGGAGCCGACTCCCACAGCCACCAGCACGCCGGCCCCCACCGCGGAGCCGACCGCGCCCGCAGACCCGGCCGCGTCCGCTGAGCCGACGGCCCCCTCCTCTCCCGCGCCGTCGACGTCGACGCCCGCGGCGGACCCCAGCCTCGCCGTCCAGGACGCCGCGGGGGACCACGCGATGGGCTCCACCATCGAGGCGGTCGAGGGCCCGGCGGCCGGAGCCCGCACCATCACGCCGAAGGCGGCGCTCGGCGTGGGCGGCATCCTCGGCATGGACGTCAGCGGCTGGCAGCCGACGGTCGACTGGAACGCGATGTGGGCCAACGGCGCCCGCTTCGTCTACATCAAGTCGAGCGAGAGCACCGACTACGTCAGCTCGCACTTCCCGTCGCAGTGGGCCGGGGCGACCAGCGTCGGCATGATCCGCGGCGCCTACCACTTCGCCACGCCGAACACGACCGACGGCGCGACTCAAGCCCGCTACTTCGTCGCGCACGGCGGCACGTGGGCGCCGGACGGCCGCACGCTCCCGCCGCTGCTCGACATCGAGTACGCGACCGACGGCAGCGGCACCTGCTGGGGTCTCTCCCCCGCGGCGATGAGCCAGTGGATCCGCGACTTCGTCGGCACCATGAAGGCGCTCACCGGCATCGAGCCGGCGATCTACTCGACCGCCAACTGGTGGAACCAGTGCACCGGCTCCAACAACACGTTCGGCGCCTACCCGCTGTTCGTCGCCCGCTACGGCACGACCACCCCGGGTGCGCTGCCGGCCAGCTGGCTGAACTGGACCATGTGGCAGTACGCCAGCTCCGGCGTCTTCGCGGGTGACCAGGACATCTTCAACGGCAACTACGCCCAGCTGCAGGCCTTCGCCTTCGGCGCGAACAGCCACCCGCCGATCGGCGCGTACGACACCGCGACCGTCACCTCCGGCCAGCCGTTCAGCGTGACGGGATGGGCGTTCGACCTGACGAACCTCGCGGCGGCCGTCCAGATCCAGGTCTCCTGGAGCACGCCCGCGGGGAACACCACGACCACCGGCACCGCGAACCTGTCGCGTCCGGATGTGGGAGCCGCCTACCCCGCCGCGGGCGGCACCCACGGCTTCTCGATCTCGACCCCCTGGGCCGGATACGGGCAGTACGGAGCGTGCATCACCGTCGTCGCCCTGCCCGGCGACCGCGCGGGCAACAGCTCGCTCGGCTGCAAGACCGCGTTCATCTCCGCCGCGACGGCGACCGCTCCGACGGCGCAGCGCCTCACCGGTTCGGACCGCTTCGCCACCGCCGTGGCGATCTCGCAGGACCGCTACCCGACCGCGGGCGTCCCGGTCGTCTACGTCGCCTCCGGCCTCGACTACCCTGACGCCCTCGCCGCCGCCCCCGCCGCCGCGGCCCAGCGTGGACCGGTGCTGCTGACGACGAACTCCAGCGTCCCGTCCGCCACCCTGACCGAGGTCCAGCGCCTGAAGCCGCAGAAGATCGTGGTCGTCGGCGGCCCGAACGCGGTCGGCGACACCGCCGTCGCGCAGCTCAACGCCATCGCGCCGGTCACCCGCCTGGGCGGAAGCGACCGCTACGAGACGGCGCAGCGGATCGCGGCCTACGCCTTCCCGAACGCCACGAAGGCGTACGTGGCGAGCGGCTTCGGGTTCGCCGACGCCCTCTCGGCCGGCCCGGTCGCCGCCAAGCTGGGCGCACCGCTCCTCCTCGTCGGGACCCCGAACCTGGACGCCGGAACGCAGGCGTTCCTCGCATCCCGCTCGATCAAGCAGGTGACGATCGTCGGCGGCACCAGCGTGGTGTCCCCGCTGTGGGCCCAGGGCGCGCAGTCCGCCGGCATCGCGGTCACCCGGATCGGCGGCTCGTCCCGCTTCGAGACCAGCACCCAGATCACCGCCACCGCCTTCGGCGCGAACGCCGGCCAGAACGTGTACATCGCGTCCGGCGTGAACTGGCCCGACGCCCTCGTCGCCGCCGCAGCCGCGGGCTCGGTGCCCAAGCCGCTCCTGCTCAGCAACAGCGGCTGCGTCCCGCGCACCGTGGGCGACCAGCTGGTCCGCCTCGGCACCACGTCGATGAAGGTCGTGGGCGGCACCGACGCGCTGACCGCCGACGTGAACTCGCTCGGCGTCTGCTTCGTCGGCTGAGGTCGGACGACACACCGAGGGCCGTGTCCCCCGCCTGATGGATGGGAGGCACGGCCCTCGTGTCGTGCGCTACGCGGTGAGCGCTACTTGGTGAGTCCGGCGAAGAACGCCGGGCCATTGGGCGTCCCGACTCCGGTCGCCGTGTCGTAGCCCTTCGTACTGTGGAGGGTCTGGCTGGGCGACTCCTGCGTCCGCAGGCTGTAGCTCAGTCCGCCCGCAGCGCTCTCGCTGTCGACGTAGTTGACCCGCAGCACCGACGGGAGCGGCGCGTTCACGCCCGTCCCGAACCGGTCGGCCTGGTCGACGTCGTAGAACGCCGAGCCGCCGGCCGTGTACGCCGCGTAGATCCGCGGGTTGAGGAACCCGAGCGGAGCCCCGGCGACCTGGTTGGCCACGGCCGCGATGCCCGCGGTCAGCGGGGCGGCGACCGAGGTGCCGCCGATGCGGTACTCGTCGTAGTACGTCCCGTTGCTGAACGTCTGCGTCTGGCCGACCAGCAGGCCGGTGTTCGGGTCGGCGAGGGCGCTGATGTCCGGAACCAGGCGTCCCGACGCGGAGCCCACGGCGGCCGCCTGGTAGGCGGGCTGCGCGAACAGACGGCTCACGCCGCCTCCCCCGCCGCCGTTGAAGGTGCCGGGCAGCGGTGCTGCGAAGGTGCCGTTCAGCACGTAGGGCGCGCTGGAGATGTGATCCGTGGGCGTCGGGTTCACCGGGTCGAGGCCCGTCTGCCAGCCGACCTCGAACGACCGCTTCCACCCGCTGTTGTTCAGCGGCGAGGCCGGGTCGTCGATCGCGGCGTAGCCGAGCGCCGGAGCGGCGCCGGTGGGAACCACGGATGCCGAGGATCCGCCGACCGCGGTGACGAACGGGCTGTCCGCGTAGAAGTCGACCGTCGGCGTGCCGAAGTTGCCCACTTCATCCCCGTCGTCGCCGCTGGAGACGAACACGCCGACACCGGTGGCCGCGGCCTCGATGAACGTGTTGTTGAGGCTGTTCACGAAGCCTTGCGGCACCGCCTCACCGGCGAACCCGTAGCTGATCGAGAGGATGCTCGCGAGGTGCTTGTCGACGATGTGGTTGACGGACGCGTCGAAGTCCTGACGTGCGTTCGCCGATGCGACGTAGAGGAGGTCTGCGCCGGGAGCCGTCGTGTGGATGGCCTCCGCGTCCAGGGTCTCCTCGCCGTAGTAGTCGCCGGGCACCTGCTGCGGGGTGTCCGGGTGCTTGTACACACCGGGTGCCACGAGCTGCGTGATCTTCGGAGCCGGCAGGTTGTGCAGGCTGCTGTACTTCGTCACATCCTGGACCAGGGTCGGGCTCGCGTTGGCCCCGACGAACGCGACCGTCTGGCCGCTGCCGTCCGCGGCGACCTGATCGAGGCCGTACAACCCGCGCACCTGGGCCGGCGTGTACCCGCATGGCGCGATCGGCTTGGTGGTCGTCCCGTATGCCGGGGCGTTCGGCATGGAGACAGTCTTCTCGCCGTACCAGAGCGAGCACGGCTGCCCGGCGCGGAAGCCGACCGACGGGGCGCCGTGGTTCTGCTTCGGCGCGTTGCCGTTGCCGGTGGTGTTCGTCGGCTGGATGAGCGACGCGCCCTGGTCGAGACCGGCGACGCTCTCCACGATGCCGGCCAGCGACGACGGGACGCTGACCGCCGACTCCGGAGCCCGCAGCGTCGTGCCGTAGGCGCTGTATTCGCCGAGGGTCACACCGAATGCCCTCTGCGCCTGGGCGACGGTGCCCTCGGCCGAGACGTACCGGTTGTTGGAGGGGGTGTCGACGATGCTGAAGCCCGCGCCGCGCAGGAACTGCTGCACCGCGACCACGCTCGACTGGCTCGGCGCGAACTGCTGGCGGAAGGCCTGCGGGGTGAGGTACTTCCGGTACGACGAGGAGCCGGGCGTCGAGACCGCGAGCGCGGTCGCGGCTGCGGTGTCGGCGTTGCGCCATGGCAGGTACACGCGGATGTCGACCGGGTCCCCGGCGGGGGCGGCGGAGCGGAGCGCCTTGGCGTTCGCCCACGCGGGCTGACTCCCGGGCAGGGCGTTCCTGCCCGGGGCTGCTGCGGCCGGCGTCGCGGCCGCCGCGGCAAAGAGAAGGGCCGCGCCGGCGGTGACGGCTGCGGCCCTGATGGTTCTCGAAGTGGTGCGCATGATGTCCTTTCATCGATGCGGGATGCGCGCTGGTCGGCGCCCTTCGATCCAACAACCCCGGATGGGGGCGGACCAAGAAGTTCACTCTGAGAAAACGCTCAGGCGTCGCGACGTGCGCGTACGGTGCGGGTTGTGACGCCCTCCCGATCCTTTCTCGACCGCACCTTCGTCGTGACGCTGGTGCTCATGAGTATCGGGTCCACCGAGCGCGGCGGCGCGCGGCGTCGGAGGCGCGGGCCGCCGCGGGGATGTGACGATGGGCTCCTACACTCGGCACATGCGCACGCATGACGTGGTGGTGATCGGCGCCGGCTTGGCGGGCCTGCGGTGCGCCGCCGAGCTCGCGGAGCATGGGCGCGAGGTGATCGTGCTCGACGCCGGGGACCGCGTCGGCGGCCGCCAGCGAAGCGACCGCGTCGATGGCTTCACGCTCGACCGGGGGTTCCACGTTCTGAACCCCGCCTATCCCGCTGTCCGCGCTGCGGTGGAGGTCGACAGCCTCTCCATCGCGGCCTTCCCGACCGCGGTCCGGGTGCGCCGACCGGACGGCTCGATGGCGACGCTCGCGCATCCCATCCGGCATCCGGGCCTGCTTCCGGCCACCCTCGCCAGCGGCCTGCTGGGCGCGCGCGACCTGCTGGGACTGGCCCGCTGGCTCGGCCCGCTCCTTCTCCGGCCGCGCGCCACCGTGGCCGGCCCGGACCGCTCCCTCGCCGCCGGCTGGGACGCCGCCGGTCTCACCGGGCCGCTCCGCACCCAGGTGCTGTCCCCCTTCTTCGCGGGCGTCCTCGCCGACGCGTCGGAATCGACATCCGACACGTACGTGCGTCTGCTCGCCCGATCGTTCCTTCCCGCGGTGGCCGGCCTTCCCAGGGAGGGGATCGCCGCGCTCCCGAACGAACTCGCCCTGCGCGGCCGTGAGGCCGGCGCCGAGATCCGTCTAGGTCGCGCCGTGAACCGGCTCCAGCGACGCGAGGGCCGATGGGAGGTGGATGCGCTCGGCGAAGAGACCCTGCTCGCGCGCGACGTGGTGGTGGCCGTCGGTGCGGAATCCATCGAGGGACTCGTGGATGCTCCCGCGCCCTCCACCCGCGGGCTGCAGACGTGGTGGTTCGCGGCCGACGAGACCCCGGCGTCCGCTCTGCTGACGGTCGACGGTGGGCGCGAAGGGCCCATCGTCAACGCGCTGGCGATCTCGGCGACGGTCCCGGAGGCGGCGCCGCCCGGCCGGCACCTGGTGCAGGCGACCTGCCTGTGGTCCGCGGGGGCCGGCGCCAGCGAGGCCGACGTGCGCGCACAGCTCGGCCGCCTGAACGGGGCCGCCTCGTCGTCGTGGCAGCTCCTGCGGCGGGACGACATCCCGCACGCCCTCCCCGCGCTTCCACCGCCGATGCGGCGCCCATCCCCCGCTCGGATCGGCCCCGGCCTGCACATCGCAGGCGACCACCGGGACTCGCCGTCCATCCAGGGTGCGCTGCAGTCCGGGCTGCGGGCTGCGAGGTCGGTGCTCGGCGGCGAGAAGAAGTGGACATGACGACTCGAAACAGCCGCGAGGAGGGGCAGGATGAGCGACACCTTGAAGCTGGTCGAGTGGCGAGGCGACGAGGATCCGGAGCGCGTGGAGGCGGCCACCCTCGCGCTGAGCGAGGACCGGCTGAATGCGCTCGGCACCTCGCGGACCGCCGACTACGTGGTCGGCTGGTCGCTGCGAACGGGGCCGGGGTGGGTGACCTCGCAGCTCATCGTGGCCGTGTTCGGACGCGGGTTCGCTCGGAGACTCGCCCTGACGAGGGACGCTGAGGGCCGATGGTCGAGTGAAGTGTCGCAGGAGGGTCTCCGTTCGTACAACGGAGAGCGCCTCGACGATCCGGGAATCGGCGACCCGGAGTCCCTCGACGGCGCCGACGACTGCGACCTCGCCCTCTGCCCGGTGACCAACACTATGCCGATTCTGCGGCTCGGCGCCCACAGGCAGGCGGTGGCCGAGTCGGCATTCATCATGGCCTGGGTGGCGCTGCCGTCGCTCGCGGTGGTTCGCAGCGAGCAGTTCTACAGTTCCGGGCCGGACGCACCGGAGGCCGGCCAGGCGGTCGTGCGCTACGAGAGCGGCGATCGCGGCTTCCGAAGCGAGTTGACCGTCGATCCGGACGGCGTCGTCATCGACTATCCGCAGATCGCCCGGCGCATCCGGCCGAATGGATGAATCACGCATCAGTAGCTTGCGGCCATGGCTGATGAGATCGATGTCCGCGTGGCCGAGTCGCTGAGCGAGGGCTGCGGACCCTCGACCTCACATCGCGGCCCGGCCGCGAGTCGGCGATCCGCCTCTACCAGTCCGTCGGCTTCCAACGGCGCAACTCGATGCTGATGCGGTTCGCCGGCGAGCTCGAGTAGCTGAGGTCAATCGATCTTCTCAACGAGGTCGCCTGCCAAGATGGAGCTGACGGACGACGATCGGGGGGATCGGATGACGGTGTCGGAGCTGGGACCCGCTGTCGCGCGTGAGACGGACCGGCTCCGCCGGCGCACCATCGCGGCGAACATCCTCGTCGCTGTCGCGGTTTTGGTGCTGGTGCTCATGGCAGCCGTCGACTGGTACTTCATCACCAGGCTGAACTTCTTCGTGCGCATGCTCATGCTCGCGCTGCTGGTCTTCGTCGGCTGGCTCCCCGTCGCGCTGGTCATCACCGCTGTGTGCCTGCGGCCGTACTGGGTGACCTTCATCGCGCTCGGTGTCGTCGGCGCCGCGGTGCTCGCGACCCTCGGCATCGTCTGGGCCTTCCCGGACGCAACCTACCCGTACCCGGAGATCTCGTGGCCGCCTCGCGGTTGGTGACCGGGGAGACACGAAGCGCCCTTCGCTATGATCCCGCCAGCGAGAAGGGGGGCTCGATGAGACGGGATAAGGGTGCTGTCGGCCATGCGCTACCAGCCGTGGTGATAGTGCTCGTCGCTGCCGGTTATGTGAGTTGCCTGCTTGCCGTGGCGGTAGCCCCTGCGCTCGCGCCTGAGCCCGACCAGTGGGTCGGCGTGCCGAGCTACACGGAGCATCCGTGGCTCGCGGCAACAGTCGCTCACGCGCTCTACTGGCTGGTCGTACTTCTGGCGGTGTCGGCGTGCATCGCTGCGATCACGTGGGCGGGAACCGCGGCATTGCGACAACTCTCCCACGCGGAGCGCGTTGCCGTTGAGGACCTTAGTCACGCGCAACGCGGATAAGGTCTCCCAAAAGCGAAAACCCCCGGCGCACCGGGGGTTTCTCTCTGTGGGCGATACTGGGATCGAACCAGTGACCTCTTCCGTGTCAGGGAAGCGCGCTACCGCTGCGCCAATCGCCCGAGTCTGAACTCAAGAGCTCAGAATCGAGGTGGATACGGGATTCGAACCCGTGTATACGGCTTTGCAGGCCGCTGCCTCGCCTCTCGGCCAATCCACCGAACGCCACAACACGGAAAAACCGTACCGTACCTGAGAGGCCCGATCCGAAGACCGGGCCGACTCGAGCGGATGACGAGACTCGAACTCGCGACCCTCACCTTGGCAAGGTGATGCGCTACCAACTGCGCTACATCCGCATTTCGTTCCGCAGTTCCCTGCGGCACTTGAAAGACTCTAGCCGATCCGTGCGCCCAAGACAAAACCGATGACGCCCTCCGGGTGTGTCGCCCGCCGCGCCCGCCTCGATGTGCGTTGGACCCTCCGAGTCGGCTAGTATCGGAACTCGCAGCCGCTTGGCTGCGAGATGGGCGATTGGCGCAGTTGGTAGCGCGCTTCCTTCACACGGAAGAGGTCATCAGTTCGAGTCTGGTATCGCCCACCACAGAGAAACCCCCGGTCACGCCGGGGGTTTTCGTTTAACTCTCCATGGCCTTCGCGTCAGCACGGGCACGCCGGCGCCGCCGGAGCGCACTGATCACGATCGGCGCGACGGAGACCACGACGACCACGATCATCAGGACGTCGATGTTGTTCGCGATGAACGGGATGCCGCCCAGGAGGACCCCGAGCAGGACCATCACGAGCACCCAGCTGACGCCGCCGAGGGCGTTCCACAGCAGGAAGCGGCGGTAGCGCATGTTCGCGATGCCGGCGGACAGCGGGACGTAGGTGCGCACGAACGGCACGAAACGGCCGAGGACCAGGGACGGTCCGCCGTATCGGGCGAAGAAGGCCTCCGCAGCCTCGAGCCGTTCTGTCTTCAGCACGCGCGCATCCGGTTTGAAGAGGCGCCGCCCGAACCGCTTCCCGAGCCAGAAGCCCGCCTGGTCGCCCAGGAAGGCGGCGACGATCGCGACGCCGACGATCTGCCACACCTGGATCCCGAGCGTGGGGGCGAGGATCGCGGCGGTGATCAGCAGCGAGTCCCCCGGCAGGAACGGGAAGAGGAGGCCCGACTCGATGAACACGACGACGGCGATGCCCACGAGCACCCACGGCCCGAAGGCGTGCAGCCACGAGGATGCGTCGAGCAGGGGAATGGACAGGTGCACGATGGATCCTCCGGGGCAGCCGAGCGTGAGCCTCACGAGTTGTACGCTCACGGTGCCCAGCGGGCCAGCCCCTCTCAGCGGCTGCGAAGAAGCAAGCCGCGACTTACGGCAGCGCCTCCGGGTCCAGATTCAGGATGGCGTCCTCGTACAGGCCGCCGTTCGCATCGAAGGCGGCGCGGGACGGGTTCAGCCACAGCAGGTCCTGCAGCGAGATGCCGAAGCGCTCTGCTACGTACCCGGGCAGGTCGCCGTGGCCCACCCGGTAGCTCGCGGGGGCGCCCGACGGCGTGGTGGCGGTCACCATGCCTCCGGCGAGCGGACGCGCTCCCCCGTCGACCGGGTGCACGTTGGTCTGGCGGGGCGGGACCGACCAGTGGACGGTGTTCACCGCCAGCACCTTGCCCGGGCCGAGCTCGACGGGGACGCCATCCGCGCTCGCCACCGAGGAGTACGTGACCAGCGCGACGAGATCGGCGGGAGCCGCTCCGATGTTCGCCGACGAGGCCGCCCCGGCGCGGTCGTCGGGCCGCCGAGCACGTGGTCGCCCATGCCGTGGAACACCACCCCGTCGCCGACGCGCGGAGCGACCTCCAGGAGGGTGACCGAGACCGGGATGGGCGCGGTGTTCGTGAAGCCGGAGTACTGGGCGGAGTAGGTGTTGTCGCCGTTGGAGACCATCCGGTAGTGGAAGTGGATGCTGCCCTTCGGTGAGGCGACGTCGCCCTGGGCCACGACGGTGCCGGCGGGCACAGGCGTCAGGTACGGGGCCGGCTGCGGCGGGAGGCTCGGCGAGGCCGGCGGCTGCGAGGGCGTCGGCTGTGCGGGTGCGGGCGCGGCCGGGGACGGCGAAGCGGACGGATGGGCGGTCGCGGTCTTCGAGGCATGCGGACGGCTTCCTGCCGTCGCCGCGGCCGGCGCGCATCCGGCGAGTGCGGCGACGACGGCCACCGCGGCGACCAGGACGGCAGCGGGTCTCCTCAGGGCTTCTGCGGGCACCGCTTCATCCTGGTGCCTGGCGACGGGGAGAACAAGAGGTATTCGATCGACTCGGACGATCGGGGACCCTCACCGCCACCCGTAGCGCGCTGCGAGCGCCCGCCGGACGGCCTCGTACGGAGCCGCATCCAGCGCCGCGCCCTCGCGCCGCATCCCCGACTGGTGCAGCCGGAACACCCGGTCGAGCCGGACGAAGCTCGGCCGGTGGCGGCCGTCCCAGTCCCCCGAGCCGATCGCCAGGTACTCCGGCCGCCCGGGATGCTCCTGACTGGTCAGGGCCACCGCCAGCACGGTCCCGCCGGGCTCGGCCGCGACGACGAGTACCGGGCGGTCCTTGCCGCGGCCGTCCGCCTCCTCATAGGGCACCCAGGTCCACACGATCTCGCCGGGGTCGGCGTCGCCGTCCAGGCGGGGTTCGTACGAGGTCCGGATACGGCCGAGCGTCCGCGGGTCGACCTGCTGCATCGCTCCGGACCCGGCGCGTCCGGGCTCAGCCCGTCCGGGCTCAGCGGCGGGAGTCCGCCTGGTCGGCGACGCCGTCGGCGACGCGGTCCGCGACGGGCGGAGCATCGCGCTCAGTGACGACAGGATGCTGCGCAGGGAGGCCACGTCCGGCACCATAGCGGATGCGCGTGAGACCCGCCGTGAAGCGCAGCGCGAGCGCCAGCAGCAGCGACACCGTCGTCGCGTACAGCAGCACGGCCATCCCGGCGACGCCCTGGGCGATGAACAGGTCGAAGTTGCCGCTGTCGACCATGCCGCTCCCGCTGGCGAAGAGCCCGGGAACAGCAGCCCGACCAGTCCCCGACGATGGTCACGACGCAGAGCGTCAGCGACGGCCCGAAGCGGGCGCGGGCGGCGAGGTCGACCATCGTGGCGCAGGCCAGCGCCGACAGGGCGCCCACGAGCATCGCCCAGCCGAGCGTGAGCACCCCGGAGGCGGCCGTAACGGACACGAGGCCGGCGAAGGCGCCCCACAGAGCGCTGGTGAGGGCCGGGCGGCGCAGGAGGACCGCATCCACCAGCATCCACATCAGGACACCGGCCGCTGACGCGACGAAGGCGCCGATGGCCATCAGCGGCGCGTACGCGTCGAGGGCGCCCTCGGAGCCCACGACGAGACCCAGCCAGCCCACCCAGAGCGTGGCGCCCCCGAACGCGAGCAGCGAGGGGGTGACGGGATGCGCGGGCTGGTGCTCACCGCGGCCGCACGCCAGCAGCACGCCCACGGCGCTGCCGCCCGCCGCCACGATCGGGAGCGCTCCGCCGAAGTCGACCACGTGGAGGCCGGCGACCGCCCAGCCGTCGTCGAGCGAGAACACGCCGTAGGCGACCGGGACGACGACGAGCGGCAACCAGAGGACGGTGAACACGATCCAGGCGCGCAGGGTGAGCCGGGACGAGACCGCGACGGCGACGACGGCGGTGCACAGCACGAGCACGGCGATGACGTACCCGGCGCGGGCGAGCGGATACGGGGAGGCGGCGGCCGGGTCCGTGCCGGCGAGCGACGCCAGGCCGGGGTCCGGCTTCCCGAGCAGGTGACCGATCAGCGGGGGGCCGGCGACAATCCCGTAGCCGCCGGCGACCGCGAGGACGACGGTGACGGCGAGGCCCAGCAGCACGAACCGGAACGCACGCGCGGCGCGCGCCCGTCCGCCGAGGCCGCCGACGTAGAACGCCAGCCCGAAGGCGGCCAGCAGCACGAGCGCGCCGCAGAAGAACAGGAGCAGCGCATCCACCTGGTCGGGCGTGGCCTGCGCCGCGGTGCTCCCTCGAACCGGAATCACCCCTCACCCTAGCGAGGGTGGATGACGGAACGGGGCGCCGCCCGCAGGCGACGCCCCGTCCGTGTCGGGCAGAGGACGGTCAGACCGTCTCGAGGGCGTAGCCCTCCTCGCCGTGCACGACGGTGTCGACGCCGGCCAGCTCGTCCTCGTTCTTGATGCGGAAGCCCATCGTCCGCTGGATGACCCAGCCGATGGCGTAGGCCAGGACGAAGGAGTAGATCAGGACCGCGAAGGCGCCGATCGCCTGAACAGCGAGCTGGTAGAAGCTGCCGCCGTAGAGGAGGCTGGAGAACTGGTCCGTGGCCTCGCCCTTGCTGTTGTAGACGTGGGTGAAGCCGAAGATGCCGATCCAGAGGGTACCGATGAGGCCGCCGACCAGGTGGATGCCGACCACGTCGAGCGAGTCGTCGAAGCCGAGGCGGAACTTCAGGTCGATCGCCAGGGCGCAGACCGCGCCGGCGACGAGGCCGAGGAGGATCGCGAAGCCCGGGGTCAGGATGTTACAGGCCGGGGTGATCGCGACCAGACCCGCGACGGCACCGGATGCGGCGCCGATGGAGGTGGGCTTGCCGTCCTTGATCTTCTCGACGATCAGCCAGCCGATGGTCGCGGCGGCCGGGGCGGCGAGGGTGTTGACCCAGGCGATCGCGGCGACGCCGTCGACTGCTGCCTCGGAGCCGGCGTTGAAGCCGAACCAGCCGAACCACAGGAGCGCCGCACCGAGCAGGGTCAGCGGGACGTTGTGCGGCTTGGACATGCCCTTCTGGAACCCGACGCGCTTGCCGAGGACGAGAGCCAGGGCGAGACCCGCGGCGCCGGCGTTGATGTGGACCGCAGTACCACCGGCGAAGTCGTTCACGTGGAGGACGGCGGGGGCCCAGCCATCGGCGAGATTGAACACCCAGTACGCGACCGGGAAGTAGACGACGGTCACCCAGATGCCGGCGAACACCATCCACGAGCCGAACTTGGCGCGGTCGGCGATCGCACCCGAGATCAGGGCGACGGTGATGATGGCGAAGGTCGCCTGGAAGCCGGCGAACGCGAGACCGCCGAGGTCGGGGGTGATGCCGTCCTTCCCCATCAGGCTCGACAGGAACCAGTCCGGCGTGCCGAGGAAGTGCGGGATGGACGGGGTGCCGAACGCGAGACCGTAGCCGTAGACGACCCAGAGGACGCCGACGAGCGCCATCGCGCCGAAGCTCATCATCATCATGCTGATGACGCTCTTGGCCCGGACCATGCCGCCGTAGAAGAAGGCGACGCCGGGGGTCATCAGCAGGACGAGGGCCGCGGCCACGAGGAGCCACAGGGCGTTGACCGTCCCTGCCTCCGCGTAGTCCGCTGCTGTGTGGAGCACCATGCGAATCATCTGCCTCTCTGTGCAAGCCCCGCGGGTTCATGGGGTTTCGGGGTGGAGCCAGTTTCGAGCCGAGAGGTTTCCGTGGAGGGATGCTCGTGTTTCGCGGTTGTTACGCATCCCGGTCGCGTGTAAACACTGTGTTTCCGGATGCTTCCGATGCGCCCCGCAGGCGTAGGGAAACGGCCGGGATGCCGTGTGCACGCGAAAGGGAGTTGCGCCGTGGGACCGCAGCGTATCCAGCTGAGCCGCCGCAAGGGCTGGCGGAAGCCCGAGAACACCGTCGTCGTGGCGAGGCCGACGAAGTGGGGCAACCCGTTCCCGATCGCCGAGCTCGGGCGCGAGCGCGCCATTGCGGCGTTCCGCGCGATGCTCGACGACCCGGAGGAGCGTGCCGCGGTGGGCTACCCGGATCCGGACGAGATCCGCGCCGCCCTGGCCGGCCGGAACCTGGCCTGCTGGTGTCGGCTCGACCAGGCGTGCCACGCCGACGTGCTGCTCGAGGTCGCTAATCGAGGACCGGCGGCTTAGGCCGCCACCTTCTCCCGCACCTGGCGCTTGGCGCGGCCGAGCAGCGCCGACATGCCGCGGATCCGCAGCGGCGAGACCGCCTGGGTGAGGCCGAGTGTCTGAGGGAAGTCGTCGGGTACCGCGAGCACCTCGTCCGCGGTGAGCCCCGCGAGACCCTGGACCAGGATGGACGCGAAGCCGCGCGTGGTCGGCGCCTCCTGCGGGGCGGTCGCAAACAGGTGCACGATGCCGTCCGCATCCACCTCGACGAAGATGAACACCGGCGCCTGGCACTCCTCGACCCGCTCGAACAGGTCGGGGTGGTCGCGGTAGCGCTCGGGCAGCTCCGGCAGCTCGTCGGAGAACTCCAGCAGCAGCTGGAGGCGGTCGTTCTGCTCCAGCGCCTGGAAGTCGTCGCGGATCTCGGCGAGCGCGCCCGTCAGTTCAGTCACCCTTCAAGGCTACGTCTGATTCGGGGACGCCCGGTCAGCGGGCCGGGACCTCGCCGGGTTCCGTGCCCGTGACGATCGGGACGCGAACGGCCGAACCCCACTCCGTCCACGAGCCGTCGTAGTTGCGGACGTTCTCGAAGCCGAGCAGGTGCGTGAGCACGAACCAGGTGTGGCTGGAGCGCTCGCCGATGCGGCAGTAGGCGATGACGTCGTCGCCCGGCTTCAGCCCGGCGCCGTCGAGGTAGACCTGCTCGAGCTCGGCGCGGCGCTTGAAGGTCGCGTCCGGCGCGGCCGCCTTCGCCCACGGCACGGACTTCGCCGACGGGATGTGGCCGGCGCGCAGGGCGCCCTCGGTCGGGTAGCCGGGGATCTCGGTCCGCTCGCCGCTGTACTCCTCCGGCGAGCGCACGTCGATGAGTGGCTGCGAGCCGAGAGCGGCGAGGACGTCCTCCTTGAAGGCGCGGATGACGGTGTCGTCGCGTTCGACGACCGGGTACTCGACGGCGGAAGTCTGCGGCACGTCGCGGGTGAGCTCGCGCCCCTCGGCGATCCACTTGTCGCGGCCGCCGTCGAGGAGGCGGACGTCGTCGTGGCCGAACAGGGTGAACACCCAGAGGGCGTAGGCGGCCCACCAGTTGTTCTTGTCTCCGTAGATGACGACCGTGGTGTCGCGGGAGATGCCCTTCGAGCCGAGCAGCTCGGCGAACCGCTCGGAGCTGACATAGTCGCGCACGACGGGGTCGTTGAGGTCGGTGTGCCAGTCGATCTTGACCGCGCCGGGGATGTGACCGGTGTCGTAGAGGAGGACGTCTTCATCCGACTCGACCACGACGAGCCCGGGTTCGCCCAGGTGGGTGGCGAGCCATTCGGTGCTCACCAGCCGCTCCGGATGCGCGTAGCCGGCGAACTCGGGCGACGGGTCGGTCTCGATGGTCATACGGTGTCCCTCCCGGAGACGGAGCGAGGTCGCGGGGATAGGCTGGAGAGCCTGCGACGCAAAGGAATCTACGTCCAGCGTAGGCGGCTGAGAACGGCCGCGGTAAGACTTCGACACAAAGGTGCACAACCCGCCATGACCCTCGAGCAGACCGGCGCCCTCCCCCGCCTCGCCGACCGTTCTCCCCAGATCACGGGCGCCGAGATCGCCGAGAGCCTGGTGCCCCCGTCGCAGTTCGAGCACGCGACGTTCGAGTCCTACCGGCCCGACCACGACTACCCGTCGCAGGCCGAGGCCGTCGCGACCCTGAAGCTGTTCGCGAAGACGTGGGAGCCGCAGCGTCCGGCCGGCCTGTTCAGCCGCAGCCGGAAGAAGGTGGAGGCGATGAAGCCGGGCGTGTACCTCGACGGCGGTTTCGGCGTCGGCAAGACGCACCTCCTCGCTGCGCTATGGCACGAGGCTCCCGGGCCGAAGTACTTCGGCACGTTCATCGAGTACACGGCGCTGGTCGGCGCGCTCGGCTACGCGGGCGCGGTCGACCTGCTCCGCGGCTCCACGCTCATCTGCATCGACGAGTTCGAGCTGGACGACCCGGGCGACACCATGATGATGACCCGGATGCTGGGCGAGCTCGTCGCCTCCGGCACGCGCATCGCGGCGACCAGCAACACCCCGCCGAACGCCCTGGGCGAAGGACGCTTCGCCGCGAGCGACTTCCTCCGCGAGATCCAGTCGCTGTCGTCCAACTTCCAGACCATCCGCATCGACGGCCTCGACTACCGCCGCCGCGACACCACGGGTGCGGCCGTCACGGTGGAGCCGGACGCCTACGAGCGCATCGTCGCGACGATCGCCGGCCGCGGCGAGACCGTCACGAGCGACGACTTCCAAGACCTCATCGCGCACCTCGCGACCGTGCATCCGTCCCGCTACATCAAGATCATCGAGGGCGTGGATGTCATCGGCCTGTCGGGCGTGGAAGTGCTGCACGACCAGATGGCAGCGCTGCGCCTGGTGGCGTTCATCGACCGCGTGTACGACGCCGAGATCCCGATCGTGCAGACCGGCGTCGCCCTGAACGACGTCTTCGACGACGAGATGCTGGGCGGCGGGTACCGCAAGAAGTACCTGCGGTCGATGTCGCGCATGATCGCGTTGACCTCCGGCGAGCTGCCGCCCCACGACGACTGACGCGCGTCCGGTACGTCAGGCGGCCGGATCTCCGACGGTCTCCGCCGTCGCCGGCACGTGCACCCTCAGCCACTCGGCGATCGCCCCCGACCACTTCGCCTCGTCGTAGTTCCACAGCTTGGTGTGCAGCGCGGTGTCGAACGGCACCAGCGTGACGATGTCGCTGCGGGCCGCGGCGAGCGCGCGGGAGCCGGTGGAGGGGACGAAGCCGTCGTCGTCGCTGTGCAGGATGAGCATGGGGAGGCTGAGCTCGGAGGCGCGGGCGACGAAGTCCATGCTGCGCAGGTCGATCGGGGCGCCCTGGCCGGTGATGGGGCCGCTCCACTCGGCCTCGATGAGACGCAGGGCCGCACGGGTCATCACGTCCGGGATGCGCAGCATGTTGCCTTGGTACTCGAGGGTGTCGATCCAGTCGATGACGGGCGACTCCAGGACGATGCCCGTCACATGCTGCAGCGCCGTCGAGCGGGTGATGGTCTGCAGCACGACCGCTCCGCCCATCGACCAGCCCATGAGCACGATCGAGCGGGCGCCGTGCTCGACGGCGTAGAGGATCGCCGCCTCGATGTCGCGCCACTCCGTCCCGCCGAGGCCGTACCGGCGGTCGATGCTCTCGGGGGCGTCGCCGTCGTTGCGGTAGGAGGCCAGCAGACTCGTGAAGCCGGCGTCGTGGAAGGTGCGAACCGCACGCAGCCCCTCCTGACGGGAGGCGCCCCAGCCGTGCACCTGGATCACCCAGCGGCCGTCCTCGGCCGACGACGGTGCCGGGAAGATCCACGCCGGAGCCTCGCCGAGGTCGGTGGCGATCTCGACGCTCGTCACCTCGAGCCCCAGCTCTTCCGGCTGGAGGTAGTAGTAGCCGCTGATCCGGGCCCGCCCGGCGCGCAGCGTCCCGAACTCGACGCGTTCGATCTCGCGGACGACCGCGCCGTCCTGCCGTTCGATCAGGCCGCCGAGCTTCGCGTACGCCGTCTCGTTGCCCCACCACAGCCCCAACCGGCCGGGCATGGCGGCATCCGGGGTGTCCCGCAGCGTGACGGTTCCCGCGGTCTCGTCGAAGGCGCGGACGATCTGGTTCTGCGGCCGCCGGCGCACGGGGGTGATCACGGTGCGCGCCACGCGGGCGGTCGCCCAGGCGGCGGTCGCCGCGGCGCCGAGGACCAGTCCCCCGGCGACGATCGCCGCCGTGCCGAGCACCTTGCCGAACACCGATCCCGAGCCGCTTCCCGCCATAGTGTGCACTGTACCGGCGACGGCCCCAGCGCGTCCTCAGGACTTCTCCAGGCGGCGTGCCTTACTACCCGGACACGGCAAAGGCTTCTAGTGTTCGAAGCGTGCCGACACCGACATCCCCACCGCAGCATCCGGCGGAGTTCGCCACGGCGCTGCAGTCCATCCGCGCCGCAGTGTCGCGACCGGAGCTCGTCATCGAGGAGATCCCCGCGCCCGCACAGCTGGCGCCGTACTCGGTCGCGCTCGCGGCCGACGTCCGGCCCGCCCGGCACGGGAGCGACTCCGACCTCGGCACCGGCCGCTTCATCCTGCTGTACGACCCCGACGAGCCGGAGGCGTGGGGCGGCCCGTTCCGCATCGTCTGCTTCGCGCAGGCCCCGCTGGAGACCGACATCGGGCTCGACCCGTTCCTCGCCGACGTCGCCTGGTCGTGGCTGGTGGATGCGCTGGACGCCCGCCACGCCCGCTACACCGCCGCCAGCGGCACGGCCACCAAGATCATCTCCACCGGGTTCGGCGAGCTCGCCGCCCAGGGCGACGGATCGCAGATCGAGCTGCGCGCGTCCTGGAGCCCGCTGGAGTCGGACGTCTCGGCGCACGTCGAGGGATGGGGCGAGCTGCTGTGCATGCTCGCCGGCCTCCCGCCGACCGGCGAAGGGGTCAGCCTGCTGACCACGCGGGCGGCCTCGCCGAGAAGGACACCGCGTGGCTGAGCACACCGTCATCGACACGCGGGACGGCTACCAGCGGGCCGTCGAGCGGATCGTCGCGGGCGAGGGCCCGATCGCGGTCGACGCCGAACGGGCCAGCGGCTTCCGGTACTCGCAGCGGGCGTACCTCATCCAGGTCTTCCGGCGCGGATCGGGCACGTTCCTGTTCGACCCGCCGGCGATCGGACGTTTCGACGAGCTGAACGACGCCATCCACGATGACGAGTGGGTGCTTCACGCCGCCACGCAGGACCTCACCTGCCTGCGCGAGGTGGGCCTCGACCCGTCGATCGTGTTCGACACCGAGCTGGCCGCGCGTCTGCTCGGGATGCCGCGCGTCGGGCTCGGGACGGTCGTCGAGGAGCTGCTCGGCATCCACCTCGCCAAGGAGCACAGCGCGGCCGACTGGTCGACGCGTCCCCTGCCCGAGCCGTGGCTGAACTACGCGGCGCTGGATGTGGAGCTCCTGCCCGACCTGCGCGACGCGATCGCCGCGCTGCTGGACGAGGCCGGGAAGATGGACATCGCCCGGCAGGAGTTCGCCGACGAGCTGGTCCGCGAGCTGACGCCGGTGCGCGCCGAGCCCTGGCGGCGGCTGTCGGGCATCCACTCCATCCGGGGCCTGCGGAACCTCGCCGTCGCCCGCGAGCTCTGGCTGAGCCGGGATGCGCTGGCCCGCGAGCTCGACACCGCGCCCGGTCGACTGGTGCCCGACGCGTCGCTGACCGCCGCCGCCAAGGCGATGCCGGAGAGCAAGCGCGCGCTGGCGTCGTTGCGCGAGTTCACGGGCCGCGCCAGCCGCAGCGAGCTCGACCGCTGGTGGGCCGCCATCGAGGCGGGACGCACGACCGACGACCTGCCGGTGCTGCGCGGGAACGGCGACAGCCTCCCGCCGCCGCGCGCGTGGTCCGATCGCAACCCGGAGGCGGACGCCCGGCTGAAGGCCGCCCGCGCCGCGCTGACGGCCGTGTCGGAGGAGCGCGCCATCCCGCTGGAGAACCTGCTCACTCCCGAGACGCTGCGGCGCGTCGCCTGGGCTCCCCCGGCCGAGATCACACCCGAGACGGTCGGCGACGCCCTCGCCGCGCACGGCGCACGACCCTGGCAGGTTGCCGCAACCGCACAGGTGATCGCCCAGGCTTTTGTAGATGGCCCCCAAAACACCGACGAGGGGCCCGAGCCCGTTTCGTAGGAAGGATCAAACGATTCTTTTCGTGCACAGACGTGTACCTAGGATCGTTCCCGACCTTGATTTGGGAGGCACTGTGGCCGATAGGAACGAAGTCGTGTTCGTCGACGGAGTCCGTACTCCGTTCGGGCGAGCCGGCGAAAAAGGGCAGTACTGGAACACTCGCGCGGACGATCTCGTCGTGAAGGCGATGATCGGCCTGATGGAGCGGAACCCCGAGGTGCCCAAGGACCGGATCGACGATGTGGCGATCGCCGCCACCACCCAGCAGGGCGACCAGGGCCTGACCCTCGGACGCACAGCCGCGCTCCTCGCCGGCCTGCCGAAGTCGGTGCCCGGCTTCGCGATCGACCGGATGTGCGCGGGCGCCATGACCAGCGTGACCACGCTCGGCTCCGGCATCGCGTTCGGCGCCTACGACCTCGTCATCGCGGGCGGCGTGGAGCACATGGGCCGCCACCCGATGGGCTTCGGCGCCGACCCCAACCCGCGCTTCCTCAGCGAGAAGATGGTCGCCGAGGACGCTCTCAACATGGGCATGACAGCGGAGCGCATCCACGACCGCTTCCCGGCGCTGACGAAGGAGCGCTCCGACCGCTTCGCGATGCGCAGTCAGCACAAGCTCGCCGCCGCGTACGAGGCGGGCAAGATCCAGCCGGACCTCGTGCCGGTCGCGATCCGCTCCGAGGCGGGCTGGGGACTCGCCACGCAGGACGAGGGCATGCGTCCGGAGACGAACATGGAGGGCCTCGCGACTCTCAAGACCCCGTTCCGTCCGCACGGACGCGTCACCGCGGGCAACTCGTCGCCGCTGACCGACGGCGCCACCGCGTCCCTCCTCGCGTCCCACGACGCGGTGAAGGAGCTCGGCCTCACGCCGAAGATGCGGATGGTGAGCTTCGCGTTCGCCGGCGTGGAGCCGGAGATCATGGGCATCGGCCCGGTCCCGTCAACGGAGAAGGCGCTGCGCAAGGCGGGTCTGACCATCGACGACATCGGCCTGTTCGAGCTGAACGAGGCGTTCGCCATCCAGGTGCTGTCGTTCCTCGACCACTTCGGCATCGCCGACGACGACCCCCGCGTCAACCAGTGGGGCGGCGCGATCGCCATCGGCCACCCGCTCGCCGCGAGCGGCGTGCGCCTGATGATCCAGCTGGCCGCGCAGTTCGCCGAGCACCCCGAGGTGCGCTACGGCATCACGGCGATGTGCGTCGGCCTCGGCCAGGGCGGCACCGTCATCTGGGAGAACCCCAACTACGACAAGCGCGCTGCGCGGAAGGGCTGAGAAGCGTGACGGACTACAGCAAGATCGACTTCAGCCCGCTCGAGGCCGTCGCCGACGACGAGGTCGTCACCCACGCCTTCGTGAAGGATGTGCCGCTCCCCAGCGGCAAGCGCCTCGCGCTGGTGACCCTCGACAACGGCCGCGACCACACCCGCCCCAACACCCTGGGCCCCGCCACGCTGATGGAGCTCGGCCGGGTCTTCGACGAGCTGACGGAGCGGGCGAAGCGCGGCGAGATCGACGCGGTCGCCGTCACCGGCAAGCCGTTCATCCTCGCTGCCGGCGCCGACCTCAGCCGCGTGGGAGACATCCCGAGCGTGGAGGTGGCGAAGCTGCTCCCCCAGCTGGGCCACTACGTCCTCGGCAAGCAGGCGCACTTCGGCGTCCCGTCGTTCGTGTTCACGAACGGACTCGCGCTCGGCGGCGGCGTGGAGATCGGCCTCAACGCCGACTACCGCACCATCGACCGCAACACGGCCGCGTTCGCGCTGCCCGAGGTGTTCCTCGGCCTCATCCCGGGCTGGGGCGGCGCGACCATCCTGCCGAACCTCATCGGCATCGAGAACGCGCTCAAGGTCGTCGTCGAGAACCCGCTCAAGCAGAACCGGATGCTCAAGGCGCAGGAGGCGTTCGACCTCGGGATCGCCGACGCGATCTTCGACTCGGCGAACTTCCTCGAGGACTCGCTGCTGTGGGCCGACAAGGTCCTGACCGGCGCGGTCGTCGTGAAGCGCCCGAACGAGCCGGGCAAGCTCGAGCGGATGGTCAAGTGGGACGCCGCCATCGGCATCGCCCGCAAGATGCTCGAGTCGCGCATCGGCACGGTGCCGAAGTCCCCGTACAAGGCGCTCGATCTGCTCAAGGCCGCGAAGTCGAACGACCGCGAGGCCGGCTTCGCGCTCGAGGACGACGCGCTGGCCGAGCTCATCTCGGGCGACCAGTTCCAGGCGAGCATCTACGCGTTCAACCTGGTGCAGAAGCGGGCGAAGCGCCCGGCAGGAGCCCCCGACAAGAAGCTCGCGAAGAAGGTCACCAAGATCGGCGTCATCGGCGCCGGCTACATGGCCAGCCAGTTCGCGCTGCTGTTCGTGCGGCGGCTGCGGGTGCCGGTAGTCATCACCGACCTCGACCAGGCGCATGTCGACAAGGGCGTGGCCTATATCCACGACGAGATCGGCAAGCTGCAGGAGAAGGGCCGCATCTCCCCCGATGAGGGCAACCGCCTGCGCGCGCTCGTCACGGGCACCGCGGACAAGGCGGACTTCGCGGACTGCGACTGGGTCATCGAGGCCGTCTTCGAGGAGCTCTCCGTCAAGCAGAACGTGTTCGCCGAGGTGGAGCCGTTCCTCTCCGACGAGGCGGTCATCGCGACCAACACGTCCTCGCTGTCGGTGGAGCAGATCGGCGCGAAGCTGAAGCACCCGGAGCGACTGGTCGGCTTCCACTTCTTCACCCCGGTGGCGGTCATGCCGCTCATCGAGGTCGTGAAGACCCCGCACACCGACGAGGCCACCCTGTCCACCGCGATGGTGACGGCGGCTGCGCTGAAGAAGAACGCGGTCATCACCGCCGACACCCCGGGCTTCGTCGTCAACCGCGTGCTGGCCAAGATCCTCGGGGATGCGATGCACGCCGTCGACGACGGCACGCCGTTCGAGGTCGTCGACGAGGCCATCGCCCCGCTGGGCCTGCCGATGGCGCCGTCCGCCCTGCTCGACCTCGTCGGGCTCAAGGTCGGCGCGCACGTGCTCGACACCCACCACGCGGCGTTCCCGGACCGGTTCTACCGCTCCGAGAACCTCCACAAGCTGGCCGAGTACGGCACGCTGCTGGAGAAGGACGCCAAGGGCAAGGTGAAGGGCCTCGACAAGGGCGCCGCGAAGATCGTCTCGGGCGGAAAGAACCCGTGGACGAAGGAGCAGATCCTGCGCACCCTGGAGGACGGGCTGGCCGACGAGATCCACCGCATGCTGGTCGATGACCACGTCGTCGAGGCACCGGAGGACATCGATCTCTGCATGATCCTCGGCGCGGGCTTCCCGTTCCAGATGGGCGGCATCACGCCGTACCTCGACCGCGTGGGAGCGTCGGAGCGCGTGTTCGGCGACACCTTCCACCACCCGCCGATCAAGGGCGTCGCGTAAGCACTCTCTCGTTGACGCAACACGCCGTCCACCCCTCGGGGCGGACGGCGTGTTGCGTCAAGCAGAGGGGCGGGTCAGCGGTTGACCGTCGACATGTCGGGGTAGCGGTCGCCGACCGGGGCGGCGACGGCGTCCAGGCGGGTGAGCTGGTTCGCGGTGAGGGTCAGGTCGGTCGCGGCGACGTTCTGCTCCAGGTTCTTCACCTTCGTAGTGCCGGGGATGGGCGCGATGTCGTCGCCCTTCGACAGCAGCCACGCGAGCGCCACCTGGCCGGGTGCCGCACCGACCTCGCGGGCCACCTCGTCCACCTGCTCGACGATGCGGATGTTCGCCTCCAGGTTGTCGCCCTCGAACCGCGGGTTGAAGCGGCGGAAGTCGTCGTCGGACAGGTCGTCGAGCGAGCGGATGGTGCCGGTCAGGAACCCGCGGCCCAGCGGCGAGTAGGGCACGAAGCCGATGCCCAGCTCGCGCACGGTCGGCAGGACCTCGGCCTCGGGGTCGCGGGTCCACAGCGAGTACTCGGTCTGGATGGCCGTGACCGGGTGCACCGCATTCGCACGGCGGATCGTGGCGGCGGCCGCCTCGGAGAGCCCGTAGTGCAGGATCTTGCCCTCGTCGATCAGCTCCTTCAGCGCCCCGACCGTGTCCTCGATCGGGGTCTTCGGGTCCATCCGGTGCTGGTAGTAGAGGTCGATGCGGTCGGTGTTCAGCCGGCGCAGCGAGCCCTCGACGGCGAGGCGCAGGTTCTCGGGCGACCCGTCCAGCCCCCGCTCGTCGTTCTGGCGGTGAAGGATGTTTCCGAACTTCGTCGCGATGACGACGCGGTCCCGTCGCCCGTCGGCGAACGCCTTCGCGAGCAGCTCCTCGTTCGTGTACGGACCGTAGATCTCGGCGGTGTCGAAGAACGTGACGCCCAGCTCCATCGCCCGGTGGATGGTGCGGATCGAGCCGGCTTCGTCCTGGCCCGCTCCCGTGTAGAACGCGGACATTCCCATGCAGCCGAGGCCCAGCTGCGAGACCTCCAGCTTCTCGGTTCCCAGTGCGATCGTCTTCATGCGTCGTTCCCTTCCGTGACCTGCTCGACGGTGCGCCGGTACAGGTCGATCTTGTAGTCGATGGCCGCCAGGCTCGCCGTCATCTCCTCCAGCTGCCGCACCACCGCCATACGGTGCAGGAGCAGCAGCTCCAGCCGCTCCGCCTCCGTCCCGTCGCCCTGACGGGCCAGCACGACGTACTGGCGCATCGTGGCGATCGGCATGGCGGTCGAGCGCAGCTTGGTGAGGAAGCCGACCCACGACACATCCGCCTCGGTGTAGCGCCGATGGGTGGAGGACGCGCGCTCGACCGGCGAGAGCATGAGCCCCTCGCGTTCGTAGTAGCGCAGTGTGTGGGTGGTGAGTCCGGTCCGCTCGGCGACGTCGGAGATCGACATCGCCGTCCGTGTGTCGGTCATACCGTCACGTTACGACTTAGAGTGCACTCCAAGTCAACCGGTCAGAGATCAGTCAGCCGCCCTGTCGGCCACCACGGCCCTGAGCATCCCTGCGGGCGCATCGTCGATGTCGTAGGTGTCCAAGCGTTCGATCCTTGCAAAATCCTCAGGAGACATCCACGCTGGGCGCGCGTCCACCACCGTGAGCTCGGGATAGCGAATGGATATATCCGCCTCCGAACGCGCCCACAGGAGCCCCCAGAGACCCCCCATGCCGTAGTCGTACACCACCAGGTAGCGTCGCTTGTCCGCAGGGGTCACGTCGGCGCTCAGGCGCCGGGCTTCTTGGCCGCCGGCGTCTCGTCGGCGGCGGTGTCGTCGGGCAGCGGGCGAGCGATCGGGACTCGGCTGCCGAGCACCTGTGCGACGAGGTCGCGGGCGATCTTCTGCGGGGTGAGCCCAGCATCCTCGAGGATCTGGTCGCGCGACGCGTGCTCGATGAACGCGTCGGGCAGGCCCAGCTCGTCCACCGCGGTGTCGATGCCGGCCTCGCGGAGGTCCTGGCGGACGCGCGTGCCGATGCCGCCGACGCGGATGCCGTCCTCGATCGTCACGACGATGCGGTGCTCGGCTGCGAGCGACAGGATGCTCTTCGGCACCGGGACGACCCAGCGCGGGTCGACGACGGTCGCACCGATCCCCTGCGCCGCGAGCCGCTCCGCGACCTTGAGGCCGAGGTCGGCCATCGGCCCGACGGTGACCAGCAGGACGTCCTTGCGGTCGCCTTCGAGGAGCACGTCCACCCCGTCGTCGAGGCGGCGCACCGCTGCGATGTCGGGCTGGACCGGTCCCTTCGGAAAGCGCAGCACGGTCGGTGCGTCCTCGACGGCCACCGCCTCGGCGAGCTCCTCGCGGAAGCGCGTGCCGTCGCGCGGCGCCGCCAGCCGGATGTTCGGCACGACCTGCAGGATCGCGAGGTCCCAGATCCCGTGGTGGCTCGGTCCGTCCGGGCCCGTCACACCGGCGCGGTCGAGGACGAAGGTCACGCCCGCCTTGTGCAGTGCGACATCCATGAGCACCTGGTCGAACGCGCGGTTCATGAAGGTGGCGTAGATGGCCACGACAGGATGCAGCCCGCCGAACGCGAGGCCGGCGGCGCTGGTCGCCGCGTGCTGTTCGGCGATGCCGACGTCGTGGACGCGGTCCGGGAACCGTTCGGCGAACTTGTGCAGGCCCGTCGGGCGGAGCATCGCGGCGGTGATGCCGACGATCTTCGGGTTCTTCTCGGCGAGGCGCACGATCTCGTCGGCGAAGACGCCGGTCCAGTCCGGCGTGCTGGCCGCGCTGGTCGGCTCTCCGGTCTCCGGGTCGATCTTGCCGACGGAGTGGAACTGGTCGGCCGCGTCGCGCAGAGCGGGCTCGTAGCCGCGTCCCTTCTGGGTGATCGCGTGGACGATGACCGGGGCGCCGTAATTCTTCGCCTGGCGGAGCGCCTCCTCCATCGCCTCGATGTCGTGGCCGTGGATGGGGCCGATGTACTTGATGTCGAGGTTCGAGTACAGCGCTTCGTTGTTCGAGAAGCGGCTGAGGAACCCGTGGAGGCCGCCGCGGACCCCCCGGTAGAAGGAGCGGCCCGGCGTGCCGAGCTTGTCGAAGGCGGCCTGCGAGGTGAGGTAGAGGCTACGGTAGGTCTTCCGGGTGCGGACCGTGTTGAGGAACCGAGCCATGCCGCCGATCGTCGGCGCGTACGAGCGGCCGTTGTCGTTGACCACGATGATCAGCTTGCGGTTGTTGTCGTCGGAGATGTTGTTGAGCGCTTCCCACGTCATGCCGCCGGTCAGCGCGCCGTCGCCGACGACGGCGACCACGTGACGGTCCTTCTGCCCGGTCAGCTCGAAGGCGCGCGAGATGCCGTCCGCCCAGGACAGAGACGAGGAGGCGTGAGAGCTCTCCACGATGTCGTGCTCGGACTCCGAGCGCTGCGGGTAGCCCGCCATCCCGCCGCGCTGCCGCAGCTGCGAGAAGTCCTGGCGGCCGGTCAGCAGCTTGTGCACGTAGGACTGGTGGCCGGTGTCGAAGACGATGGCGTCCCGCGGGGAGTCGAAGACGCGGTGGATCGCGATGGTCGTCTCGACCACGCCCAGGTTGGGGCCGAGGTGTCCACCGGTCTTCGCCACGTTGGCGACGAGGAACGCCCGCACCTCGGCGGCGAGCTGGACCAGCTCACCGTCGGTCAGGCGGTCGAGGTCGCGTGGACCGTGGATGGTCTCGAGGATACCCATGCGTTCGAGTCTAGGCTCGCGCGAGTGGGGAGAGGCTCGGAACGTGCGGTGACCGGTGGAAGTCCGCATTCTGCACCCGTTAAACACAGCGGCCCGGGCGGACCCGGGCCCCTGAGAGCGTAAACGTCGTTGGTGGTGCTCGACGCTTTCATCCGCAAGGTTACTACTCTCATCGGATGACCGTCGACATCCTGACCTATTTGAGCAGAGCCCGTATGTCGACGTACGTCTCGCACTGTGAGGGCGACGAGAATCGAGCGCTCGGGCTCTACCGGGCCAACGCGCGCGTCAGCAGCGCAGCCCACACGGCTGTTCACTACTTCGAGATCCTCTACCGGAATGCCCTGGATCAAGAACTGAGGTCCTGGAATGAAGCGAGGCAGGGCACCCAGGAGTGGACCTTGTATCCAGCGCCCCTCCTGATCTCGGTGCTCACGGCGGGTCGCCTAGCGGCCGCCCGGCGCGACGCTACTCACGCCGTGAGAGGACGACGGCCGATCACTCACGACGACGTGGTCGCGCAGCTGTCGCTCGGCACGTGGCGCTACATACTGCCGTCGCTCCATCATCAGGGCAAGCAGAAACTGTGGGACGAGTCTCTTGAGCACGCCTTCGCTCACCGACACGGTGTCCGTGCTGATCAGATCGTGACTTCCGTCTCGATCATTTACGACCTCCGGAACCGAGTCGCACACCACGAGCCCGTGTTCGGCCTGGATCTGCGGGGCAAACGACGAGCAATGCGTGATGTGCTGAATTGCGTTCACCCCACCGCGCGCCGCTGGTTCGTGGAGCACGAGCCGCTGTCGGCGGCGCTCGACGCGTTTTACGCCGAGTGGCCCGAGTTCGCACGCACGAATTGAGCCCCCGGCGCCATCAGGCACCGGGGGCTCAGGTCGCGCGCTCTCCGCTCAGACCAGGCTGCGCAGCACGTACTGCAGGATGCCGCCGTTGCGGTAGTAATCCGCCTCACCTGGGGTGTCGATGCGGACGACCGCGTCGAACTCGACGGTCTGCTTGCCGGCGGGCGAGTGCTCGCTCGGCTCGGCGACGACGTGGACCGTCTTCGGCGTGGTGCCCTCGTTCAGCTGCTCCAAGCCCGTGATCGAGAAGACCTCGGTGCCGTCGAGGCCCAGCGAGTCGGCGGTCTCGCCGGCCGGGAACTGCAGCGGCACGACGCCCATGCCGATCAGGTTCGAGCGGTGGATGCGCTCGAAGCTCTCGGTGATGACCGCGCGGACGCCGAGGAGGCTGGTGCCCTTCGCCGCCCAGTCGCGCGACGAACCGGAGCCGTACTCCTTGCCGCCGAGGATGACGAGCGGGGTGCCCTGCGCCTGGTAGTTCTGCGACGCGTCGTAGATGAACGACTGCGGCGCGTCCGGCTTCGTGAAGTCGCGGGTGTAGCCGCCCTCGACGCCGTCCAGAAGCTGGTTCTTCAGGCGGATGTTCGCGAACGTGCCGCGGATCATCACCTCGTGGTTGCCTCGGCGCGAGCCGTACGAGTTGAAGTCCTTGCGGTCGATGCCGTGCTCGGTGAGATACTGGCCGGCCGGGCTGTCCGCCTTGATGGAGCCGGCAGGCGAGATGTGGTCCGTGGTGACGGAGTCGCCGAGCTTCGCCAGCACCCGGGCATCGACGATGTCGGTGACCGGCGTCGTGTCGAGCGTCATGCCCTCGAAGTACGGGGGCTTGCGCACGTAGGTCGACTTCTCGTCCCACTCGAAGACCGAACCGGTCGGAGTCGGCAGCGACTTCCAGCGCTCGTCGCCCTCGAAGACCGACGCGTACTGGTGGACGAACATGCCCTCGTTGATGGACGAGTCGATCGTGTCCTGCACCTCGGCCGCGTCGGGCCAGATGTCCTTGAGGAAGACGTCGTTGCCCTCGGAGTCCTGACCCAGCGGGTCGACCTCGAAGTCGAAGTTCATCGAACCGGCGAGCGCGTACGCGATGACCAGCGGCGGGCTCGCGAGGTAGTTCATCTTGACATCGGGGTTGATGCGGCCCTCGAAGTTGCGGTTGCCCGAGAGCACTGCAGTGACGGCCAGATCGTTCTGGTTGACCGCCTCGGAGATCTCGTCGAGCAGCGGGCCCGAGTTGCCGATGCAGGTGGTGCAGCCGTAGCCGACCGTGTAGAAGCCCAGCGCCTCGAGGTCCTGGGTGAGTCCGGCCTTCTCGTAGTAGTCGGTGACGACCTTCGAGCCCGGCGCGAGCGTGGTCTTGACCCACGGCTTCGCCTTGAGGCCCTTCTTCGCCGCGTTGCGGGCGAGGAGGCCGGCGGCGAGCATCACCGACGGGTTGGAGGTGTTCGTGCACGATGTGATCGCGGCGATCGCGACGGCGCCGTGGTCGAGGACGAAGTCCTCGCCGTTCTCCTTGATCGTCACCGGGGTGGGGTTGGAGGCCACCTTCGGGGCGTGGCTGTGGTGGGTGTGCGCGTGGAGGCTGCGCGCGTCCTCCGGCTGCAGCTCACCGGGGTCGGAGGCCGGGAAGGACTCGGAGATGGTCAGGTCGACGAGGTCGTGCGAGACGTCGGCGTAGTCGACGAGGTCCTTCTCGAACTGGTCCTTTGCGTGAGTCAGCTCGATGCGGTCCTGCGGGCGCTTCGGGCCGGCGATGGACGGGACGACCGTCGACAGATCGAGCTCGAGGTATTCGCTGTAGACCGGCTCGACCGACGGGTCGTGCCACAGGCTCTGCGCCTTGGAGTACTCCTCGACCAGCTGGACCTGCTCTTCGCTGCGGCCGGTGAGGCGCAGGTAGTCGAGAGTCACGTCGTCGATCGGGAACATCGCGGCGGTGGAGCCGAACTCCGGGCTCATGTTGCCGATGGTGGCGCGGTTGGCGAGCGGAACCTCGGCGACGCCGGCGCCGTAGAACTCGACGAACTTGCCGACCACGCCGTGCTTGCGCAGCATCTGCGTGATGGTGAGCACGACGTCCGTCGCGGTCACGCCGGTCGGGATGGCGCCGGTCAGCTTGAAGCCGACCACCTTGGGGATGAGCATCGAGACCGGCTGGCCCAGCATGGCCGCCTCGGCCTCGATGCCGCCGACGCCCCAGCCGAGGACGCCGAGGCCGTTGACCATCGTGGTGTGCGAGTCGGTGCCGACACAGGTGTCGGGATAGGCCAGCAGCTCGCCGCCCACCTCGCGGGTCATCGTGACGCGGGCGAGGTACTCGATGTTGACCTGGTGCACGATGCCGGTGCCCGGCGGGACGACCTTGAAGTCGTCGAACGCGGTCTGGCCCCAGCGGAGGAACTGGTACCGCTCGCCGTTGCGCTCGTACTCGAGATCGGTGTTCCGCTCCAGCGCGTTCTCGGTACCGAACAGGTCGGCGATGACCGAGTGGTCGATGACCATCTCGGCCGGCGCGAGCGGGTTGATCTTCTTCGGGTCGCCGCCGAGGGCGGAGACCGCCTCGCGCATGGTGGCGAGGTCGACGATGCACGGGACGCCGGTGAAGTCCTGCATGATGACGCGGGCCGGCGTGTACTGGATCTCGGTGTCCGGCTCGGCCGCCGGATCCCAGCCGCCCAGAGCGCGGATGTGGTCAGCGGTGATGTTCGCGCCGTCCTCCGTGCGGAGCAGGTTCTCGAGGAGCACCTTGAGGCTGAAGGGCAGCCGCTGGTATCCCTCGACGGTGTCGATCTTGAAGATCGTGTAGTCACGCGATCCGACCGTCAAGGTCTCTTTCGCACCGAAGCTGTTCACAGCAGACACAATGCCCTCTCCTTCATCGGCAGGCGATGTTCACGCACGCCTCGTCCATCTTCGTCGTCCGTCGAAGCGCCTTTCCAGCAAGGTAAGCCTAAATCCCACCCGCGCGAAAGTATCTTGACGTCGAGATAAAACTACCACGATCAGAGCCGATCGAAGACCAGCGATCGCCGCTTGGCGAACCGGTAGAACAGCTCGATCCCGGCCGCGCCGACGGCGCCGACCGCGATGCCCCACGCGAGCGCGCCGTCGAGCTGCAGGTGCATCTCGAAGAAGGTGGCGGTGAAGGGGATGACGCACACCAGCGTGAAGGCGGCGGCGACCGCGGCCAGCAGCAGCCATCGGATGCCGGTGAGCGGCCTGGTGAGCACGCACAGCATCCACAGCGACACGCAGAAGAGCGCGACCGTGGTGACGCTGCGGGCCTCGTGGAGCGGGATGCTCCGGTACAGCGGGCGTAGGCGACGATGGCCGTGATGCCGGCGATGAGGCCGGTGGGGATCGAGTACCGGAGCACGCGGCCGAGCACCCCGGGCGTGTAGATGCGCTTGTTCGGCGCGAGCGCGAGGAAGAAGGACGGGATGCCGATCGCCAGCGAGGACACCAGCGTCAGCTGGCGCGGGAGGAATGGGAACGGCCACAGGATCGCAGCGCTCACGAGGGCGAGCAGGATGCCGTACGTCGTCTTCGCCAGGAAGATGTTGCTGACCCGCTCGACGTTGGCGATGACCCGTCGGCCGGACGCGAGCACGTCGGGCAGCCGGTCGAAGCGGTCGTCGAGCAGCACCACGCGGGATGCGGCTTTCGTCGCAGCTGTGCCCGTGCCCATCGCGATGCCGAGGTCGGCGTCCTTCACCGCCATCGCGTCGTTGACGCCGTCGCCCGTCATCGCGACCGTGCGCCCGCGCTCCTGCATCAGCCGCACTGCGGCCCGTTTCTGGTCGGGGCTCACGCGGCCGAGCACGCTCGCGCGCTCGAGCGCGTCGGCCAGCTCGTCGTCGGTCGTGAGCGTGGAGGCGTCGATCGCGTCGCCCTCGAGCTGCAGCTCGCGGGCGATGGCCGCGACGGTCACGGGATTGTCGCCGGACATCACGACGACGCGCACCGACTGCTCGCGGAAGTACCCGAGCGCCGCCTGCGCTTCGGGCCGAAGCGTCTCGGCGAGCAGTACCAGCAGCACCGGCTCCACCCGCGTGCCCGTCAGCGGCATGTGCACCTCCGCGGGCAGCGGGTCGATCGCCCGCGCCAGGGCAAGTGTGCGTAGCCCTGTCGCGGCGAGCGCGGTAGCACGTGCCAGCGCTTCGGGGTGACCGTCGAGCACACGTTCCGGCGCCCCGAGCACCCATGAGCTCTCGGAGCCGCCGTCGATCGTCATCGTGAGCGCGCTGTACTTGGTGGCCGAGCTGAACGGGATGCGCCGCCCGACCGCGATCCGGTCGCTGCGGAACCGCGAGCCGAGGATTCCCGACGTCGCGTTGCCCGCTTCGTCCGACCCGAAGGCCGCGAGCGCGAGCTCGCCGTCGGCGACCGCCTGCTCCCCCGCCTGCGCCTCGGTGTCGTGGAGCGACAACTCGCCGGTCGTCAGCGTGCCGGTCTTGTCGAGGAACAGCACGTCGACGCGCGCCAGCACCTCCACCGCCGCCAGTTCTTGCACCAGCACCTTGTGCCCAGCGAGCTGGATGGCGGCCACGCCGAAGGCCAGGCTCGTCAGCAGCACCAGCCCCTCCGGGATGAGTCCGACGACGGCGGCGACGGCGTCGAGCAGCGCCCGTCGCCACCGGTCGTCGACAAAGACCTCGGAGAACCCGCCGTAGGCGAAGACGCGCCCCAGCAGGGTGATGAGGATGATCGGCCCCAGGATCCACGACAGGTAGACCAGGATGCGATTGGTCGCGTCGCGGAGCTCGGACCGCACCTGACTGTGCTTGCGGATCTCGCTCGTGAGCTTGCTCGCATAGGAGTCGGCGCCCACCGCCGAGACGGTCGCCAGTCCCGTCCCGGACGCGACGTGCGACCCCGAGAGCAGAGGCGCCCCCGCGTCTTTGAACATCGGATCGGACTCGCCGGTCAGCATCGACTCGTCGAGCGACAGACCGGTGCTCTCGACCACGACGGCGTCCGCCGGCACCTGATCGCCCGGACGGAGGACGAGCAGGTCGTCGAGCACCACCTGGTCGAGCGCGACCGTCAACACCGCGCCGTCGCGGCGCACGCGGCTGTGCGGCGCGGCGAGGAGCGCCGCACGATCGAGCACGCGCTTCGCGCGGTACTCCTGCACGATGCCGATGAGGGCGTTGACGACGACGATGCCGAAGAAGAACCCGTCGCGCAGGTCGCCCAGCAGCACCACGACGACGAAGCAGGCGGTGAGGATGCCGTTGAACAGCGTGAAGACGTTCTCGCGCAGGATGTCGCCGACCGACCGCGAGCTGGGCTGCTCCTGCGTATTGACGCGCCCGTCGGCGACGCGCTCCTCCACCTGGGCGGAGGTCAGCCCGTCACGTGTTCCCGCGTCCAGCATCCCTCCCCCTTACCGTCCGGTGGTCCTACTTGGTAGACGAGGTGGGACGGGCGTTCGTGACGGGCTTCTGAGGGAATTGCACCTTCACGACGAACCACGTCACGAGGAGGAGCGGAGCGTAGAGCGGGACGCCCATGAGCAGCTTGGTGAGCGCGAGCGCGCTGGTCGCCTCGTCGGTGTGCGCCAGATACAGCGGCACCTGCACCACGAGGCGGGCCGCGAACAGCAGGAACCACAGGAAGGTCAGCGCCTGCATGACCCGGAACTTCCGCTTGTCCTTGCGCCACGCGATGCCGTCGCCCATCAGGTAGCCGGCCGCGAGACCGATGATCGGCCAGCGCACGAGCATAGAGATCAGGATGCCCGCGGCGTACGCGGCGTTCGTCCAGATCCCGAGGAGGAAGTTGTCCTCGCCGCGCCCCGTGATGAGCGCGAGGATCGCGGAGATGCCGACGCCGATGAGGCCCGCTAGCGCCTGCGTCACCGGCGTCTTGCCGATGATGCGGACGACCGTGAAGACGATCGCCACCGCCACCGAGCATCCGATCGACAGCGGCACGTTCTGAGTGAACGTGAAGAGCACGAGGAAGACCAGGCCGGGGAGGATGGTCTCGCAGAGCCCGCGGATGCCGCCGAGCGCGCCCAGGAGCGCCGCGCCGGTCGACGAGTCGTCCTCGGCGAGCTGGCCGAGACCGGAACGGCGCGCGGCGGCGGCGATGCTCTCGCCGAGACCGGGCGCGGGAGTCTGCGTCTCGGCGCTGTCGTCCGGCTGAGGGATCGGGCGCTCGGGGCGCTCCTCGTGGGTCATGTCCACGCCTTAAAGAGAGGAGTAGTCGTTCTCGCTGCCGGTCGTCGGCGCGGCCGGCATCCGGAGCGGAATGAGGTCGCGGGGCGGCATGGGCACCGACCCGCGCACCACGACGATGCTGCGGAAGAGGTCTTCGACCAGCGCCGCGGCCTCCGGCTGCACCGCCGCATCGCCCGCGATGACGCCGCGCAGGAACCAGCGCGGCCCGTCGACGCCGATGAAGCGCGCGACGCGCGTCTCCACCGCGCCGCCCGCGGCCGCCGCAACGGGGATCTCGGCCACGAGCTCCGGACCGAAGGCGCCCTCGCGCTCGGTGACCCGGCCGCCCTGGCGCTGGATCTGGTCGGTGATCTGCTCGCGGATCTCGTGCCACAGCCCGGTCGATCGGGGAGCGGCGAACGGCTGCACCTGGAGCGTGGAGCCGGCGTAGTCGAGCCCGACCGCGACGACGCGCTGCGTCTCCTCCTCGACCTCGAGGCGCAGGTGCAGGCCCTCGCGCGGCAGGATCTTCACGCCGCCGAGGTCGACATAGGGACGGACCGGGTTGGCCTCGCTCTCGTCGAGCGGCCCCTCGGTCTCGCGGTCCTCCGGGGCCGACTTCTCGAACTCCACGGCGTCGCCCTGCTGCTCGAGCTCGGCGTCGCCGCCGGCCCCGCGAGGGGTGTCGCTGATGTCGCTCACGCGTGTTCTCCTGCCTCGGTGACGGTGTACCCGGACGAGCCGAAGCCCGCGCTGCCGCGGTGGCTGTCCGGGAGGGTGTCGACGGGGACGAACCGGGCGCGCGTGACCGGCATGACGATCAGCTGGGCGATCCGGTCGCCGACGGCGATATCGTACGGCATCGACCTGTCGGTATTGAGGAGGGTGACCTTGATCTCGCCGCGGTAGCCCGCGTCCACGGTGCCCGGCGCGTTCACGATGGTGATCCCGTGGCGCATGGCCAGGCCGCTGCGCGGGACGACGAACGCCGCGTATCCGTCGGGCAGGGCGATGGAGACCCCGGTCGGCATGGTGAACCGCTCCCCCGGCCCGAGCGCGACGGCCTCCGCGGCGCTGAGGTCGGCGCCGGCATCCCCGGGGTGCGCATAGGCGGGCGGGAAGGCGGCCACGATCGGGACATCGACGGTATCGGTCACGTGTCAGAGGGTAGTGCAGAAGTCTGGTCGAATAGAGGACATGGACCTGTACCGAGAGCGGCTCTGGGCGACGCCCTGGCTGTTCATCTCCACCCTGCTCGTGATCCCCGCGATCATGCTCGTCTTCGCGCCGATCAATTTCGCGGTCGGGGTCGTGCTGGCGATCGTCGTGTACGTCGCCTGGGCGATCTTCCTGGTCGCGACGGCGCCGACCATCCGCGTGACGGAGGACGAGTTGATCGCCGGCAGCGCGCGCATCCCGCTGACCCTCGTCGGCGAGCCGGTCGCCTTCCACGGGGAGGACGCGTCGCTGGAGCGCGGACGTCGGCTGGACGCGCGGGCCTGGCTGCTCATCCGCGGCTGGATCAAGCCTGTGGTGAAGGTGCCGGTGCTGGACGCGGACGACCCGGCGCCCTACTGGCTCCTCTCAACAAGAAACCCGGACCAGCTGGTCCGGGTTCTCGGTGAGGCTCGACGCGTGTCGTGAGTTATGCCGCGCACTCCACGCAGATCGGCCCGAGCTTCGTCTCGTGGTCGATCTGCGAGCGGTGCTTCACCAGGAAGCAGTTCACGCAGGTGAACTCGTCCGCCTGGGGAGGCAGCACGACGACGTCGAGGTCGAGGTCAGAGAGGTCGGCACCGGGGAGCTCGTATCCGCCGGGTTGTCGGCGTCCTCGACGTCGACGACGCCCGACATCTTGTCCGGGACACGCTCCTTGAGGGCCTCGATCGACTCGGAGTCGTCCTCGGTCTTCCGCGGTGCGTCGTAATCGGTTGCCATGCCCATCCACTTCTCGTCGTAACGGCCGATTCTCGCAATCGGCGGCCATAGTTTGCATCAATCGCCACTGAATAGCAAAACCATTCAGGAGCCTTTCAGCGATTGCTGGATGTGCAACTTCCGGCACGCCCGCGGTATTCCCCGGAATGCCTTCTCTCCCGTGTCATTCTGGGGCGGTACAGACGAGCTCGGAAGGCACTCCACATGCAGGATCTGAAGGTCATCGGGGTCGAGAACGGCGCACTGGTCGCCGTCGGCGACGACGGTGAGCGTTTCCGCATCGCCGTCGACGAGGCGCTGCAGTCGAAAGTGCGGCAGGTGCGCCAGGAGGCGCCCGCCGACGCCCCCAAACTCTCTCCGCGCGAGGTCCAGGCGCACATCCGCTCCGGCATGTCAGCCGAGGACGTCGCGGCCGTGACGGGAGCGCCGCTGGAGTACGTCCAGCGTTTCGAGGGACCGATCATCGCGGAGCGCGAGCACATCGTCGCGAGCGCCCTCAGCGTCCCCGTGCACACCACCGACGCCGTCGACCCGCTCGGCGAGGGCGAGACCTTCGGGTCCGTCATCCGCGATCGGCTGGCCTCCCTCGGCGTCGCCGGCGAGCGCTGGGCGAGCTGGAAGGACAGCGAGACCGGCTGGATCGTGAAGCTCGAGTTCACCGCCGACACGATCGACCACGACGCGCGCTGGTCGTACGACGCCCGCAAGCACGCGCTGGCTCCGCTCAACTCCGAGGCGACCACGCTGTCCCAGGCGGGCGAGCTGCGCGGCGGGGCGCTCATCCCCCGCCTGCGTGCGGTGCTGCCGCACGAGGGCGAGCCGGACACGTCCCGCTTCGACAGCGGCGCTTTCACCTTCCCGGCGCCGTCGGTCGATCTACTCGGTCCCGAGATCACCCAGCCCATCGAGCCGCTGCCGCAGGGCCGCATCCCGGGGGCCAACAACTCCATTCCCGTGTCGGCCATGAAGCGCGCCGACGAGGGCGCCCCGCGCGACCTGCACCAGACGGCCGACCTGCTGGAGGCGCTGCGCCGCCGCCGGGGCGAGCGCGAGGCCGCCACCTACGACGACCGCGGGTCGGCGCCCGAGGCTCCGGTCCACGCCGAGTCGCCGGTCGCGTCTCCGCAGGAGCCGACGCCGTCGGTGTCGCCGTTCCGTGTCGTGGATCGTCCGCCTGTCGCCGAGCAGCCCCCGCTGCCTCTGGATGTGCCCGCGCCACCGGCCACCCCGGCGCCGTCGAACAACGACTCCGGCCCGCAGCCGTCGACCCGCAAGAAGGGCCGGGCTGCCATGCCGAGCTGGGACGAGATCGTCTTCGGCGCGCGCACGGACGACGACCTGGCGTGACCGCTTCCGCTTAAAAGAGGTCTCGATTCCGGACCGTTCGTCGACGACACGGTGTCGATTCCAGGTTCTGCACGAACGTCCCGTATCCTGTGGGAATGCTTGCAACCGACCCTGCACGCACGATCAGTGCCGGCCTGCGCGGCCATGACAATGCGCTCGGGCTGATCCGGCTCGTCCTCGCCCTCGCCGTGCTGGTGTCGCACACCTTCCCGCTCGGCGGTTTCGGCCACGATCCGGGCACGGGGATCACCAAGGGTCAGGCCAACCTGGGCAGCCTCGCGGTCGCCGGGTTCTTCGCCATCAGCGGCTACCTCATCACCAAGAGCGGGATGTCCGCCGACGTCGTGCAGTTCCTCTGGCGACGCGTGCTCCGCATCTTCCCCGCGTTCCTGCTCGCGCTCCTGCTCGCCGCCTTCGTCCTCGGCCCGATCATCTGGTCGCTCGACGGCCACTCGCTCGCCGCGTACTTTGCCCGAGGCGCGACCAGCCCCTGGCATTACCTGCTCTCTAACTGGAACCTGCACGTCGGCACGTGGGGCATCCTGGACATCTTCCAGCACTCCACCCCGTACGGTCAGGCCACTCACTCCAGCGTCATCAACGGGTCGATGTGGACGCTCGGCTACGAGTGGGACTGCTACATGATGATCGCGATCCTGCTGCTCGCGGGCGTGCTCACCAAGGCGCGACCGGTCGTCGTGATCGTGGCCGGCGTCATCTTCGCCGCGCAGATCGTCGACCTGGTCAGCCCGGGCACCATGGGCTCGGTCTTCCCGCCCCTCGGCAGCGTGCAGTTCTCCTACCTGTCGTACCCGTTCATCGTCGGCGCCGTCTTCGCGGTCTACTCGCGGTCCATCCCGCTCAACGCGCGCTTCGGCGTCGCCGCCGGCGTCGTCATGGTCTGGACGCTGCTCAACGGCGGATACGCGGTCGTCGGCGTGCCCGCGGGCGTCTACTTCATCCTGTGGCTCGGCTCGGCGATCCCGGGCCGTCTGCGCACCATCGGCCAGAAGAACGACATCTCGTACGGCGTCTACCTCTACGCCTTCCCGGTGCAGATGACCCTCGCCTACTTCGGTCTCAACAAGCTGGGCGTCGTCCCGATGATCCTCGGCGCGGCCATCATCGTGCTCGCGATCTCGTGGCTCAGCTGGCGGTTCATCGAGAGCCCCGCGATGTCGCTGAAGAACTGGGGACCCGGACGCGGCGTCGCCTACTGGGTGCAGAAGGTGCGCCGCCGGCCGGCCACGACCCCGGAGGCGCGGCCTGCGAACCACGTGCACGCCCCGCACCCCGTGACGGCGGAGCTCAGCCTGCCGCCCCGAACCGCAGCAGCGGCACCCGCGTCTCCTCCGGCGTGATCGAGCCGTGCTGGCCGATCATGTTCCGGCCGGTGCGCTGCGGGTCGCGCCCGTCGTAATAGGCCACGCGCTTGCGGGCGGCGACCAGGACGTCCCCGATGCGGGGAGCGACCTCGTCGTCCACGACGGAGCCGAACCAGCCCGCGTCGATCGCCTCGGCGCGCGTCGCCACCCACGAGCGGTCGCCCTCGGCGTCCCGCCAGCGCTCCGCGACCACGGGCGCGGACGTGCCGGGCACGGTGTAGAGGTGCAGCAACCGCGGCTCCCCCGCCACGTCGGCCACGCCGTCGAGCAGCTCGGGCGCGGTGTCGTAGAGGATGTGGCCGCTCTCGGGAACGTCGACGACGCCGTGGTCGGCGGTCAGCAGGGCCCCGCGCCCGGGGCCGAGACGCCGCGCGAAGGCGGCGACCAGCGCATCCAGCGTCTCGAGTGCCGCCGTCCAGTCCGGGGACTCCCAGCCGCGAGCGTGCGCAAGCGAGTCGAGCTCGGCGACGTAGAGGTAGGTGAGGCCGGGGCCGGCCTCTGCCACGATCGACGCGGCCACGTCGAAGCGCTCGCTCAGTGACTGCACCCCGAGGAACTCGGCGCCGCGGAGGACCGCGGCCGTGAATCCGGACCCCGCGAACTTCGGCAGACCGATCGCCCTCGCGCGCACGCCCTGCTCGGTCGCGCGCTCGAAGACGGTGCGGGACCGCTGCCAGGTGGCGGGGTCCATCCGGTCGTCCCAGCCGGAGAGCTGGTTGGTGAGACGTCCGGCGGCGTCGCGCACCCGGTAGCCGACGAGTCCGTGCTCGCCCGGCGTGGTCCCGGTGGTCAGGGTCGCCAGGGCCGCGGCGGTCGTCGTCGGGAAGCCGGCGTCGATCGTGGTCGTCTTGCCCAGCATCGGCGCGAGCGTCCGGGCGTGGCCGGAGCGCGCCCGCAGGGCGGCGGCGCCCAGTCCGTCGACGACGATCACGACCACGTGCTCGAGCCGCGGCAGCCCGAGGTCGTTCGCCCGGCCCTCGAGCGCGGCCAGCGAACTCGGCAGAACCGTGGCGAGGCTCGCTCGGGTGGTGAACGCGGCCGGTAGCATGAGTGGCATCCGGCCCAGTCTGGCACAGGCCACGCCAGGCCGGACGAGCCGCCCCCGCTCCACCCGAGCCCCTGCACAGAATGCACGAATGACACCAGCAGACGACCAGCCCGCCGCCGGAACGACGGAACGCATCGAAGACGTCGACGTCACGACCGAGATGCAGGGCTCGTTCCTCGAGTACGCCTACTCGGTGATCTACTCCCGAGCGCTCCCGGACGCCCGCGACGGCCTCAAGCCGGTGCAGCGCCGCATCCTGTACATGATGACCGAGATGGGACTGCGGCCGGATCGCGGCCACGTGAAGTCGGCGCGCGTCACCGGCGAGGTGATGGGAAAGCTGCACCCGCACGGCGACAGCGCCATCTACGACGCGCTGGTGCGCATGGCGCAGGACTTCACCCTCCGGGTGCCGCTGGTCGACGGCCACGGCAACTTCGGCTCGCTCGACGACGGCCCCGCGGCCGCCCGCTACACCGAGGCGCGCCTCGCCGCCGCGGCGCTCGCGATGACGGAGGACCTCGACGAGGACGTCGTCGACTTCGTCCCGAACTACGACAACCAGCTCATGCAGCCGGATGTGCTGCCCGCCGCCTTCCCCAACCTCCTGGTCAACGGCGCGAGCGGCATCGCGGTCGGCATGGCGACGAACATGGCACCGCACAACCTGATCGAGGTCGTCGGCGCCGCGCGGCACCTGCTCGAGAACCCGGACGCGACCCTCGACGACCTGATGGCGTACGTGCCTGGCCCCGACCTGCCGAGCGGGGGCACCATCGCCGGTCTCGCCGGCGTGCGCGACGCGTACGCGACGGGACGCGGCAGCTTCCGGATGCGCGCGAAGGTGACGGTCGAGTCCATCACGGCGCGCAAGAGCGGACTCGTCGTCACCGAGCTGCCCTACCTCGTCGGCCCCGAGAAGGTCATCGAGAAGATCAAGGACGGCGTCAACGCCAAGAAGCTCAACGGCATCTCCGACGTCACCGACCTCTCCGACCGTCAGAACGGCCTCCGGCTGGTCATCGGCATCAAGACCGGGTTCAGCCCGGAGGCGGTGCTCGAGCAGCTGTACCGGCACACGCCGCTGGAGGAGGGCTTCTCGATCAACAACGTCGCCCTCGTCGCCGGCGGCCCGCAGACCCTCGGCCTGCGCGAGCTGCTGCAGGTCTACCTCGACCACCGCGTCAGCGTGGTCACCCGTCGGTCGCAGTTCCGGCTCGCACGTCGCAAGGAACGCCTGCACCTGGTCGAGGGACTGCTCATCGCGATCCTCGACATCGACGAGGTCATCCAGGTCATCCGGACGTCCGACGACACGGAGGCGGCGCGCACCCGCCTGATGCAGGTGTTCGACCTGAGCACCCTGCAGGCGGACTACATCCTCGAGCTGCGCCTGCGCCGCCTGACGCGGTTCAGCCGTATCGAGCTCGAGACCGAGCGCGACCAACTGCGCGCCGAGATCGCAGAGCTGGAAGAGCTCCTCGCCTCGCGTCAGCGCATCAACGATCTGGTGTCGGATGAGATGGAGCAGGTGGCCACCCGTTTCGGCACCCCGCGCCGCACGTTGCTGACCGAGGCCAAGCCGTCGATCGCGAGCGCCTCCCGCAGCAAGGCGGCGAACGTGCAGCTGGAGGTGGCCGACGTCCCGACGCGCGTCTACCTGTCGACGACGGGGCGCATCCTGCGTGTGGACGCGGCGCTCGGGCCTGACGGGGAGGGCGGCCTCGACCGCATCCAGCCGCCGGCCCGCCGCAGCAAGCACGACGCGATCCTGTCGCAGCTGGACACGACGAGCCGCAGCGAGATCGGGGCGGTGACGAACCGCGGACGGCTGATCCGCTTCTCCCCCGTCGACCTGCCCGGCGTGCCGGCCAACTCCATCCAGCTCGGCGCGGGCGTGAAGGTCGGCGACTATCTGGCGCTCGCGGACGAGAAGGAGCGCATCCTCGCCCTCGTCTCCCTCACGGACACGGAGCGGACGATCGCTCTCGGCACCAGGCAGGGCGTCGTGAAGCGCGTGGCGGCGGGCGACTGGGCCAACAAGCAGGAGTTCGAGGTCATCTCGCTCAAGGCCGGCGACGAGGTCGTCGGCGCCACCACGGTGACGGACGCGGACGAGCTGGTCTTCGTCGCGAGCGACGCGCAGCTGCTGCGGTTCGCCGCCTCGACGGTCCGCCCGCAGGGACGCGCCGCGGGCGGCATGGCTGGCATCAACCTCGGGGCGGACGCGCGGGTCATCTACTTCGGCGCGGTGGCTGCCGACGACGCGGCCGAGGCTGTCGTCGCGACCATCGCGGCGAGCGACGCCACGCTGCCGGGCGCCGACCCGGGCACCGCCAAGGTGAGCGACTTCGCGGAGTTCCCGGCCAAGGGACGCGCGACGGGCGGCGTCCGCGCGCAGCGGTTCCTCAAGGGCGAGAGCGAGCTCGTCCTCGCCTGGGCCGGCCGGGCCCCCGCGCTGGCCGTCGCCCCCGACGGCGTCGCGCGCACCCTCCCCGAGGGCGGCGCCCGCCGCGACGCCTCGGGCGTGCCTCTGGACATGGTCGTCGGCTCCATCGGCCGCCGCCTCGCCTAACGCAGCCCGCGAGCACAGGAAAAACGTCGCCTGATCAAACGATCGGCGACGTTTTTCCTGTGCTCGGCGGCTAGCAGGTCAGGCGTCGATGCGGGCGCGGGAGAGGTCGTCGGCGCCCTGGATGATGAACTCCTTGCGCGGGGCGACGTCGTTGCCCATCAGGAGCTCGAAGACGCGGTTCGCCGACTCGGCGTCGGAGACCCGCACCCGGCGCAGGGTGCGGTGGGCGCGGTCCATCGTGGTGGTCGCCAGCTGGTCTGCATCCATCTCGCCGAGTCCCTTGTAGCGCTGGATCGGCTCCTGGTACTTCCTGCCGCGCTTCTTCAGGTCGGCCAGGACCGCCTGCAGCTCCGCCTCGGAGTACGTGTAGATCGTCTCGTTCGGCTTCGACCCGGGGTTCACCACGACCACGCGGTGCAGCGGCGGGACGGCGGCGAACACGCGCCCCTCCTCGATCATCGGCCGCATGTAGCGGAAGAACAGGGTGAGCAGCAGCGTCCGGATGTGCGCGCCGTCGACATCCGCGTCCGACATGATGATGACCTTGCCGTAGCGGGCGGACGACAGGTCGAAGCTGCGGCCGGAACCGGCGCCGATGACCTGGATGATCGCCGCGCACTCGGCGTTCGAGAGCATGTCCGAGATGGACGCCTTCTGCACGTTCAGGATCTTGCCCCGGATGGGCAGCAGCGCCTGGTACTCGCTGTCCCGTGCCCGTCGGGCCGTTCCCAGCGCGGAGTCGCCCTCGACGATGAACAGCTCGCTGTTGGCGACGTCGCTGGAGCGGCAGTCGACCAGCTTCGCCGGGAGGGACGACGTCTCGAGCGCGTTCTTGCGGCGCTGCGTCTCCTTGTGGGCGCGAGCGGAGATGCGGGACTTCATCTCGGCGACGACCTTGTCGAGCAGGAGCGAGGACTGCGCCTTGTCGTCGCGCTTCGACGATCCGAACCGCTCGGCCATGGCCTTCTGGACGACGTTCGCGACGATCGCCCGCACGGCCGGTGTGCCGAGGATCTCCTTGGTCTGGCCCTCGAACTGCGGCTCCGGGAGGCGCACGGTGAGCACGGCGGTGAGGCCCGCCATCACGTCGTCCTTCTCGAGCTTGTCGTTGCCGGCCTTGAGGCGCCGGGCGTTCAGCTCCACCTGCTGACGCAGGAACTTGAGCAGCCCCTGGTCGAAGCCCGCCTGGTGGCTCCCGCCCTTCGGCGTGGCGATGATGTTGACGAAGCTGCGCATGACCGTGTCGTACCCGGTTCCCCAGCGCAGCGCGATGTCGACCTGGCAGTCGCGCTTCAGTTCGGTCGGCACCATCGCGCCGGAGTCCGAGAGCACCGGCACGGTCTCGGTGAAGTGCCCCTCGCCGGTCAGCCGCCAGGTGTCGGTGATCGGGCTGTCGGGGGCGAGGAAGTCGACGAACTCCGAGATGCCGCCCTCGTAGCGGAACGTGGTGACACCCGCGGGCTCGCCGCCGGCCGCGGGGGTGCGCTGGTCATCGATCCCGATCGAGATGCCTGGCACCAGGAACGCGGTCTGCCGCGCGCGCCCGATCAGGTCGTCGGTGGAGAACTCGGCGCCCTTGGTGAAGATCTGCCGGTCGGCCCAGTAGCGGATGCGGGTCCCGGTCACGCCCTTCTTCACCTTGCCGACGACGCGCAGCTCGCTGCCGCTGACGAACGGGCTGAAGGGGTTGTCGGGGCTCGGCGCGCCCGTCCCGTCGTCGAAAATGCCCGGCTCGCCGCGGTGGAACGACATGGCGTAGGTCTTGCCGTCGCGGTCGACCTCGACGTCGAGGCGCTCGGACAGCGCGTTGACGACGGAGGCGCCGACGCCGTGGAGGCCTCCCGAGGCCGCGTACGACCCGGAGCCGAACTTGCCGCCCGCGTGGAGCTTCGTGAAGACGACCTCGACACCCGAGAGCCCCGTCTTCGGCTCGATGTCGACGGGGATGCCGCGCGCCTGGTCGCGCACCTCGACGCTGTCGTCCGCGTGCAGCACGACGTCGATCGCGGACCCGAAGCCGGCGAGGGCCTCATCCACGGAGTTGTCGATGATCTCCCACAGGCAGTGCATGAGCCCGCGGGAGTCGGTCGAGCCGATGTACATGCCGGGTCGCTTGCGGACGGCCTCCAGCCCCTCGAGCACCGACAGGTGCCTGGCCGAATAGTCCGAACTCGCCACGGGCGCTCCTCAGGGATCAGGTGCGCCTCGGGTGCGGCGCGCACGTACACGGTCAAGAGTACGTGGCGGCCGGGGCACACTACGCCACCGACACCCGCTCGCCGGGAGGCTACGCGTTGAGCGAAATAGCAGCCAATACGCGCCTGGTTGCCGAGCATCCGTGGTTCTATAGACGTACCGAGTTCACCGGTTGCGACGGAAGGAGCATCACATGTCGACAGTCACCTCGGAGAACGGGGCCATCGACGAGCTCGCATCGGGGCCGCAACTGACGGCCGCGGACCGTTGCGACAGCTGCGGAGCGCAGGCGTACATCCGGGTCGTCGTGAACAACGGCGAGCTGCTGTTCTGCGCCCACCACGGCAAGAAGCACCAGGAGAAGCTCTCGCAGATCGCCCACAGCTGGCACGACGAGACCGCTCGCCTGTTCGAAGAGCAGCGCGCCTGACGCGGCTCGCTCGCGAAGCGCGGAACTGACCGGAGGATGGCCGCCACGACTGGTGTGCGCCGACGTGCCCATATCGATCTCGACGCCATCCGCTCGACGGCAGCCTCCGCCGCTTCGCCGCTCCCCGACTGCACCGCCGATCTCCGCGCCGACGCGTACGGACACGGGCTCATCCCCGTGGCACGTGCGCTGACGGATGCGGGGGTCGGCGGTTTTCTCGTCTCCCGGGTGGAGGACGCGGCCGCGATCGCCGATGACGGACTGCCCGCGCGGGTCTTCGTCGGGCAGGCTCCCGAACCGCTGCTCGGCACGTCGCTGTTCGGGCTCGACCCCGCGCATCCGACCCCGCCGGCGATGCGACTGGAGGGCGAGGTCGTCTCGGTCAAGCGGGTTCCTGCCGACCGCGGCGTCTCCTACGGCTACACCTACCGCACCTCCCGCCCCAGCACCCTCGTGCTCGTCGCTCTCGGGTACGCGGACGGCATCCTGCGCGTCGCCTCGAACAAGGCGCCGGTGAAGGTCGGCGACACGATCGGACGCATCACCGGACGCATCGCGATGGACCAGTTCGTGGTCGACATCGGCGACGACACGGCGCGCCCCGGTGACGCCGTCGTCCTGTTCGGCGACTCCGCACGCGGCGAGCCGACCGTGCTCGACTGGGCGGATGCGCTCGGCGTCGCCGCCCCCGTGATCACCAGCCGCCTCGGCCGCCGCATCGAGAGGACCTACGCCGCATGAGGACGCCCGCATGACGATCGTGGACGCCGTCGCCGAGCCGCTCCCCCGCGCCGTGATCGACCTCGCTGCCGTGCGACACAACGTCGCGCACCTCACGAAGCTCATCGCGCCCGCCGAGACCATGCTGGCTGTGAAGGCCGACGCCTACGGCCACGGCCTCCTCCCCATCGCCCAGGCGGGCCTCGAAGCAGGGGCGTCGTCGCTGGCCGTGCTCGAGATCCCCGCCGGACTCGTGCTGCGGCACGCCGGCGTGACCGTCCCGATCCTCGCCTGGCTGCACGGGCAGGACACGGACTGGCGCGCGGGCATCGAGGCCGACATCGAGCTCGGCATCTCCGCTGCGTGGCAGCTGGAGGCGATCGCGGCTGCCGGCGCCGACCGCCCGGCGGTCGTGCACCTGAAGGTCGACACCGGCCTCAGCCGCAACGGCGCGACCCGCGAGGAGTGGCCCGGGCTCGTTCAGTACGCCGTCGAACTGGAGCGCCAGGGCCTGGTCCGCATCCGCGCCGCCTGGTCGCACCTCGCCGACGCCTCCATCGCCGACGACGAGGCCGCGCTGGCGGAGTTCCGCGACGCGGTCGTCCAGGCGGAGAAGCTGGGCGCGCACTTCGAGGTGCTGCACCTGGCGGCGAGCTCGGCGGGCATCCGGATGCCGGAGGCGCGGTTCTCGTTCGTCCGGTTCGGCATCGCCGCCTACGGCTTCTCCCCCTTCGACGACGCCACCGGCGCGGAGCTCGGACTCATCCCGGCGATGCGGCTGGAGGCTCCCGTCACCCAGGTGCACGTCGGCGGCACCACGCAGGTGCGGCTCGGTATCGGCTGGGCGGACGGCGTTCCCACGCTCGGGATCGCCAAGACCAGCATCCAGCTGAACGGCCGACGCTGCCAGCTCCTCGCCGTCGAGGCGGACAGCATGCTGGTGGATGCGGGAGCGCACCGCGTCGAGGTCGGCGACACCGCGATCCTCTTCGGCCCGGGCACCGACGGCGAGGTCACCGCCGAGAAGTACGCCGACTGGGCCGAGACGATCGCCGACGAGATGGTCACCGGCGTCGCCCCTCGCGTCCCCCGCGTCTACGTCAACTGACCGCCGCTGAAGTGCAGCTTGTTGCGGTCGACACGCCGTGCGACACCGCAACGACCTGCCCTTCGGGCTGGGGTCAGAGCGAGACGCCGAGGCGGTCGGCGATAGCGCGGCGCGCGTTCGTCGCGTAGCGGTCGACCCGCTCGGTCTGCGCGACCGGCGGCAGCTCGCTGCGCAGCGCGGTGCCCAGCAGCCGGTCGGCCAGCGCCGGATTCATCGGAAGCAGCGGGCCGTGCAGGTGCGTGCCGATCGACGCGCCGACGACCACGCCCTCCGTGCCGTCGCCGTTGCCGGTCCCGCTGACGAGACGGCCGAGCGGTTCCGCGCCGTCGAGCACGGTCCGCGCCGAGTGGTTCTCGAAGCCCGCCACGGTCGAGCCATCTGCCAGACGCACGACGACCTCCCCGACGTGCCGCTTGCTCCCGAGCGCTGCCCGGGTCGGGAAGACGCCCGCGCCCGCCAGCAAGTCGCCTTCCGGCGTCTCCAGGCCCGTGCCGAGCAGCTGCCAACCGCCGGCGATGGCGAGGAAGGGCACGCCGGCGGCCTGCCACTCCCGCAGCCGCGGCGCGATGCGCAGCACGTCCTCGTGCACGGCGCGCTGACCCGAGAGCGGGCCGGAGCCGATGTGCACGAGGTCGACGCCCGTGGGCAGCTCGCCGCCGACGGCGTGCGGGACGACCTCGGCGTCGATGCCGCGCCAGCGCGCGCGCTCGGCCAGCGCCAGGACGTTGCCGGCGTCGCCGTTGATGCCGAGCTCGGCCGGGTACAGGTGCAGGATGCGCAGGACGGTCATCGCTCGCCGCCCTCCAGGTCGAGGAAGCCCAGCTGCTTCCGGATGAGCATCATCTGCTCGTAGTTCACGATCATCGTCTTGGTGCCGCGGGCCGGCTTCGGCAGCTTCAGGAACGCCTGCAGCGCCGGCTTCAGCTCCGGGACGACCTGGTCGACGTCGATGCCCGCGTACGCGAAGCGCGTCGCGAACTGCCACGCCTTCGTGCCGGACACCACATCCACGTGCGTGAGCTTCGACAGGTCGATGTCGTAGACCCACGACGGATCCGGGGTGCCCTCGTCGACCGCGACGAACACCTGCTCGGGCGACTCCGCGAGATAGTCGAGGTTGAGCTGCAGGCTCGGCGGGTTCTTCATCATGATGATCTCGACGTCCTCGTCGTTCACCTTCAGCGTCTCGCCGCGTCCGTAGACCGTGCGGAGCGCGGCCATGGCGGCGACGACGGCGGTGGGCTGGAAGCGGTCGCCGAGGAGGCGGCGCGCCATCGCGGTCGCGCCCGCCGCGTCCACCGCGTAGTGCAGGCCGCGTGCGGGGAGGCCGATGCGCACATCCACGCCGCCGATGGTCAGCTGGGCGCTCTGCACCTCGAGCTTGCTGACGAAGACCGACGGGATGGGCAGCGTGCCCGCCGCCGTGCCGGTGAGGTCCTTCACGTTCGCCAGGCCGTTCGGAGACGATTCGATGATGGACGGAGCCACGGCGAACGTCGTCACGTCGCGGCCCTGCGCGGTCAGCTCCGCACCGACGCGCGCCAGGCTGTCGTCGTCGGCGTTCACCACGACGAACTCGGACGAGCCCTCGGCGATGGAGCGCAGCATCCCGATCACCCGGGTGGGCTCGAAGAAGCGGTTGAGCTGGTCGATCTGCACGTTGAGCAGCAGGGAGCCGCGCGGCTTCAGCACGCGAGCGAGGTCGACGCCGTAGGCCTCGTCGACCTCGATCACGCCGACGTCGCCGCGCACGTACCCGTCGAGCGGCACGTCGGCGAGCAGGGCGGAGGCGATGCCCTGCGGCAGGTTGCCGCCGGACGGGTTGGTGAAGACGTCCAGGCCGTGCTCGCGCAGGATGGCGGTGAGCATGTTCGTCGTCGTGGACTTGCCGTTCGATCCGGAGACGAACACGACGCCGAGCGGAAGCCGGCTGACGGCGCGCTCCAGGAACTTCGGCGCGATGGCGAGGGCGACGCGGCCGGGGACCGCGGAGCCGCCTCCCCGCAGGCGAAGGAGCCAGCGGGCGAGGCGGCCGGCGATGACCGCCAGTCGGTAGCGCACCGGTTTACTCGAGGTAGTCGCGCAGCGACTGCGACCGCGACGGGTGGCGCAGCTTCGCCATCGTCTTCGACTCGATCTGACGGATGCGCTCGCGCGTCACGCCGAACGTGTCACCGATCTGGTCGAGGGTCTTCGGCATGCCGTCGCCGAGGCCGAAGCGCATGCGGATCACGCCCGCCTCGCGCTCCGACAGGGAGTCGAGCAGGCTCTCCAGCTGCTTCTGCAGCATGGTGAAGCCGACCGCGTCGGCCGGCACGACCGCCTCGGTGTCCTCGATCAGGTCGCCGAACTCGCTGTCGCCGTCCTCACCCAGCGGGGTGTGGAGCGAGATGGGCTCGCGACCGTACTTCTGCACCTCGATGACCTTCTCCGGGGTCATGTCGAGTTCCTTCGACAGCTCCTCGGGGGTGGGTTCGCGACCCAGGTCCTGCAGCATCTGGCGCTGCACGCGGGCCAGCTTGTTGATGACCTCGACCATGTGCACCGGGATGCGGATGGTGCGCGCCTGGTCGGCCATGGCGCGGGTGATCGCCTGACGGATCCACCAGGTGGCGTAGGTGGAGAACTTGAAGCCCTTCGTGTAGTCGAACTTCTCGACGGCACGGATGAGGCCCAGGTTGCCCTCCTGGATGAGGTCGAGGAACTGCATGCCGCGGCCGGTGTAGCGCTTGGCGAGCGACACGACGAGGCGCAGGTTGGCGCCGAGCAGGTGGCTCTTGGCGCGCTGGCCGTCGCGGGCGACCCACTTCAGCTCGCGCTCGAGCTCCTTGCTGAGGTTCGGAGTGTTCGCCAGCTTGTCCTCGGCGAACAGACCGGCCTCGATCCGCATGGCGAGCTCGACCTCTTCGGCCGCGTTCAGCAGCGGGACCTTGCCGATCTGCTTCAGGTAGTCCTTGACCGGGTCGGCGGTGGCGCCGGTGATGGTCGTCGAGTAGACGGGGATGTCGTCCTCTTCGTCGACGGCGCGCAGCACGAGCGCGTCGGTCGGCAGGGGCACGTCGGCTGCGGCGGCCAGGGCCGCGGGGGCCTTGCTCTCCGTGTCGGGCTCGGCGTCGTCGTCCGCCTCGGCCTCGGCCTCGTCGGTCTCGGTCTCGTCGGTCGCCTCGGCGTCCTCCGCGACCTCCACCTCGTCGATCTCGACCTCGGCGTCGTCGTCGAGCTCCTCGTCGTCGTCAGCCGCGGCGGACGCCTTGGACGTCTGCTTCTTCGCAGCCGTCGACTTGGTCTTCGCCGGAGCCTTCGCCGCCGCCTTCTTGGGCGCGGCCTTCTTCGCCGCGGGCTTCGCGGTCTCGTCCGCAGCCGCAGTCACGGTCTCTTCGACCTCGACCTCCGCTTCGCGGGTCTTCGTTGCTGCACGGGTTGCCATGTGAACACCTTTCATACCAAGCGGAGGAGGGCCGGGATCCTGACGGCCGAGCCTGGCTCAGGGTTGCGTGCGGACACTACTAAGACCCAAGTCAAGTCCGGGTGGGTGCGCCGGGCATCGTCTAATGCTCCGGCCCCGGGACATGAATGGGTCCAGACGTCAATTATTGCACGTTCCGCGTGAGCCCCCGACCACGTACATCCCTTTTTCGGCAATACAGCCGGAGCCCTACAGCGCTTCGTGCCCGCCGCGCCTCCTCCACGCTCCTACGAGTGCAACCCAGAGAGGGGCTACTTCTATTCCCTCTTCCTCGCGGAGGCGGCGGCGTGTCCGGCGCCGGGCACGGATCAGGAACAGCACGCCGATGCCGACGATGACGTACTGGATGGCGAACGCCCAGCGGAAGTGGTCCAGCTGGTAGAGCTCGGCATCCGCGTCGCTGTGGGCCTGCACGTCGAGCGCGACACCGATGAGGAACATCATCACGAAGCTGGCGAGGAAGCCGCCGACGTTCACGATGCCGTTCGCCGACCCGAGGCTGTGCAGCGGGTTGAAGGTGCGGGCGAAGTCGAATCCGATCAGCGATCCCGGGCCGCCGATCCCGATCGCCGCGATGAGCACGACGATCGTCCAGAACGGGGGCTTTCCCGGCCAGAGCAGCACGAGCGTCCACGCCGCCGCCATGAGGGCGACGATCCCGAGCACCAGGTTGCTGCGCCGCATCGGGTAGCGCGCGGTGAGGATGCCGAGGATGGGACCCGAGATGAGCCCCGCGCCGACGAGCACCGTGAGCAGCGCGGAGGCGGCCGCCGGCTGGATGCCGATCGCGAAGACGAGGAACGGGATCCCCCACATCAGGCTGAACACCGTCCCGGACGACTGGGTCACGAAGTGGGACCAGAAACCGAGCTGCGTTCCCGGCCGAGCGAGGCTGATCCTGAGCTGGCGGAGCGACTCGGACCACGTCGCCGGACGCGGCCCCTCGCTCGCGCCGACCGGGCGATCGGTGACGCCGACCACGATGCCGATCAGCGCGACGACGGACAGGGAGGCGGCCGAGAGGAAGGCGACCGTCCAGCCGGACAGGTGCAGGAGCAGCGCGAACGGCACGGCCGACAGCACCTGGCCCAGCTGACCGACGTTGCCGATCCACTGCGACAGCTGCGGCACGATGCGGCCGCGGAACCAGGAGTTCACCAGCCGCATGAGAGAGGTGAAGACGGTGGCGTCGCCGGCCCCGACCAGGATGCGTCCGGCGATCGCGATGGCGATGGTCGGCGCGTACGCGACGGCGACCTGGCCGACGACCATGAGCGCCGTGCCCGTGAGCATGAGAACGCGCGAGCCGATCCGGTCGATCAGAACGCCGACGGGCACCTGCATGCCGGCGTAGACGATCAGCTGGACGACGGCCAGCGTCGAGAGGACGGACGCCGACACGTGGAAGCGCTCGGTCGCAGCGACTCCCGCGACACCGATCGTGGTGCGCTGCATGACGGCGATCAGGTAGGCGAAGACGCCGATCCCGTAGACGAACCAGGAGCGACGCGAATTCACCAGACGATCCTACGCCCGGCTATGCATGTGCTCGGCCGGGCCGGGAGGCGCGGTGTGCGCTCAGCGGTCGCCGCGGCCGTTCTCCTCGTCGCCGTGACGGCGGAAGGCGAGGAAGTTCTCGAGCTCGGCCGCGATCTCGTCGGCGGTCGGGAGCTCGCCGTCGCTGTCGGTCAGCGGCGAGCGCACCTGCGTGTCCTCCATATAGGAGTCGTGCCGCTCCTCCAGGGTGCCGACCAGGCGGCCCAGCTCGGTGTTGCCTGCGACCTGCTCGTCGATGTTGGCGATGAAGTCCCGGTCCTCCTGGCGGAGCCGGTCGGTCGGGAAGATGAGCCCGGTGGCCGCACTGATCGAGTCGAGGGCGGCGACGGCCGCGGCCGGGTACTCCGTGTCGGCGAGGTAGTGCGGGATGAGGAGGATGAATCCGGCGATCGGGTACGACAGCTGCTGCAGCCGGTACTCGAGGAGGTGCAGCGCGTTGGCGGGCACCTGCGTGTGCGGCTTCCAGATCGACATGGAGTCGATCAGGTCCTGCCGGTTGCCGCTCACGGTGACGCCGATGGGGCGCGTGTGCGGGACGGGCATCGGGATGGAGTGCACCCAGGTGATGCTCTTCACCTTGAACTGCTCGATGAGGCCGAGCACGGCTTCCGTGAAGGCCTCCCAGCGGAAGTCGGGCTCGAAGCCGGAGAGCAGCAGGAACGGCTGGCGGAGCTCGTCGTAGGCGAGGTACAGCTTGAGCGTGGCCGGCTGGTAGTCGGTCAGGTGGTCCTGGTCGAAGTAGATGATCGGGCGACGCGCGCGGTAGTCGAGCAGGATGTCGGCGTCGAACGTGGCGACGACCTCGCTGTCGAGCGTACCGAGGAGATAGGTGCCGAGCTGGCTGACCCCGGAGCCTGCGTCCGCGAAGCCGGTGAGGCCCGCAACCAGCGGCAGGCCCTCCGGCACCTGGAGCGCCGGGTTGAGCTCGAAGAGTCGACGGGGGTCTCGCATATCTCAACTCTAGAGCGGACCCCGCGCCGCGAACCTGTCTGTGACCGCTGCCGGGAACGCCCACAGCGAACACCGGGTTAGGGTCGACTCATGACCGTTCCCGCGCTGACTGTGACCCTCTCCTCCACCCCCACCGCGTCCGCCGATGTGCTCGTCGTGGCCGCCCGGAACGGACGCGACGGCATCGCCGTGCTCTCCGGCGAGCGCCGGGAGGAGCTGGCCCAGCAGCTGCGCGAGGTCGGCTTCGCGGGAGGCAAGGACGAGCTCGTGCGGCTGCCCGGGTCGGGCGACGGTCCGTCGCTCGCGGTGGTCGGCCTGCCGGAGGACGGCGTGGACGGGCTGCGTTACGCCGCTGGAAGTGCGGTGCGCCAGCTCGCCGGCACGTCCGCTGTCGCGCTCGACCTGCCGGCCGTCGACGGGGAGCAGCTCGGCGCGATCGCCGAGGGCGCGGCCCTCGGCGCGTACGCCTTCACGGAGTACCGCGAGAAGAGCCGGGCGGCGACGAAGGACCCGGTCGCGTCGATCGAGGTGCTCGGCGGAGACCTCGCCTCGGACGGCTCGGCAGACGGCTCCGCGGTCGACGCCGATGCGCTGGCCGTGCGCGCCACCGCCGTCGCCGAGGCCGCGTCCCTGGTCAAGGACCTGGTCAACACTCCTCCTCTCGATCTCTACCCCGAGACGTTCGCCGAGCGTGCCTCCGAGGCGTCCTCCGGCCTCCCGGTCACCGTGAAGGTGTGGGACGAGCAGGAGCTCGCCGCCGACGGCTTCGGCGGCATCCTGGGCGTCGGCCAGGGGTCCACGCGCGCGCCGCGCCTGGTCAAGGTCACCTACGCCCCGGAGGGTGCCCCCCGTCATCTCGCTCTGGTCGGTAAGGGCATCACCTTCGACTCCGGCGGCCTGTCCCTCAAGCCCGCCACCGGCATGGTCGGCATGAAGTACGACATGACCGGCGCGGCGACCGTGCTGGCCGTAGCCCTCGCGGCCGCGCGTCTCGCGCTCCCGGTGAAGGTCACCGCGTGGCTCTGCCTCGCCGAGAACATGCCGTCCGGCTCCGCCATCCGTCCGAACGACGTGCTCCGCATCCGCGGCGGCCGCACCGTCGAGGTGCTGAACACCGACGCCGAGGGCCGCCTCGTGCTCGCCGACGGTCTGGTCGCCGCGAGCGAGGAGCAGCCGGACGCCATCGTCGACGTCGCCACCCTGACCGGAGCCGCGATGGTCGCGCTGGGCACTCGCTACGCCGCCGTCATGGGCTCCGACGACCTCGTGGACGACGTGCTCACCGCAGGCAAGGAGACCGGCGAGCTGCTCTGGCCGATGCCGCTTCCGGGTGAGCTCCGCGCCACGATCAACTCGGACGTCGCCGACATCGCCAACGCCAATCCGGGCAACACCGCGGGCGGCGCCCTGCTGGCCGGCGTCTTCCTGCAGGAGTTCATCGGACGGACCGGCGCCGAGGACGACGCGCCGCGTATCCCCTGGGCGCACCTGGACATCGCGGGCCCCGCGAAGAGCCCGGCCGCGCCGTACGGCTTCACCGGCAAAGGACCGTCCGCCGTCAGCGTACGGGCGCTCATCCGTCTGGCCGAGAGCATTTCCGGGAAGTAGTAGGGTCGTATGGGCGGGAAAACCCGCCTATCAACATGCCTCCCGGAGCCATCCCCTCTGGGCGGCTTCGTGTCACATGATCTGATGCGCGAGGGAGTAGCTGGGTGTCTGAGCAGAACTTTGACATTGTGGTGCTCGGCGGTGGGAGTGGAGGCTACGCAGCAGCGCTGCGTGCGGCCGAGCTCGGTTTCACCGTCGGCATGATCGAGAAGGACAAGGTCGGAGGTACCTGCCTGCACCGCGGCTGCGTCCCGACGAAGGCGCTGCTCCACGCGGCAGAGATCGCGGACTACTCGCGCGAGTCGGCGAAGTACGGCATCGTGACCGAGCTGCAGGGCGTCGACATCAACGGCGTCACCCAGTACCGCCAGGGCATCGTCGCCAAGAAGTACAAGGGCCTTCAGGGCCTCGTGAAGGCCCGCGGCATCACCGTGATCGAGGGTGAGGGCCGCCTGGTCTCCCCGACCACCGTGCAGGTCGGCGAGGACACGATCGTCGGCAAGAACGTCATCCTCGCCACCGGCTCCTACTCGCGCTCGCTTCCGGGCCTCGAGATCGGCGGCCGCGTGATCACCAGCGAGCAGGCGCTCGAGCTGGACTTCGTCCCCAAGAAGGTCGCCGTGCTCGGCGGCGGCGTCATCGGCGTCGAGTTCGCGAGTGTCTGGAAGTCGTTCGGCTCCGACGTCACGATCATCGAGGCGCTCCCCCACCTGGTCCCGAACGAGGACGAGTCGATCAGCAAGTCGCTCGAGCGCGCCTTCCGCCGCCGCGGCATCGACTACAGCCTGGGTGTGCGCTTTCAGGGCGTCACCCAGAACGAGAACGGCGTGGTCGTCACCCTCGAGAACGGCAACACGATCGAGGCCGACCTGCTGCTCGTGGCCGTCGGCCGCGGCCCCCTCACCCAGGGTCTCGGCTTCGACGAGGTCGGCATCACCATGGACCGCGGGTTCGTCATCACCGACGAGCGCCTCCACACCAACATCCCGGGCGTCTACGCCGTCGGCGACATCGTCCCCGGCCTGCAGCTCGCCCACCGCGGCTTCCAGCAGGGCATCTTCGTCGCGGAGGAGATCGCGGGCCTCAACCCGATCGTCGTCCCCGACGTGAACATCCCCAAGGTGACCTACTGCGACCCCGAGGTCGCCTCGATCGGCCTCACCGAGGCGAAGGCGGCCGAGAAGTACGGCGCCGACGCGGTGAGCAGCTACGACTACAGCCTCGCGGGCAACGCCCGCAGCGAGATCATCGGCACCAACGGCAGCGTGAAGGTCGTCCGTCTGAACGACGGCCCCGTGCTCGGCGTGCACATGATCGGAGCCCGCGTCGGCGAGCTCATCGGCGAGGCGCAGCTGGCCGTGAACTGGGAGGCGTACCCCGAGGACATCGCGCCGCTCATCCACGCGCACCCGACGCAGAACGAGTCGCTCGGCGAGGCCTTCCTGTACCTCGCGGGCAAGCCGCTGCACACCCTCTAGGACGATCAGCCGGGTCCGCCGCGGGCGGACCCGGCTGCAATAAGCTACTGAACGATCAGGTTTGAAGGAGAAAAGCTCATGAGCGAATCCGTCAGCCTCCCGGCGCTCGGCGAGAGCGTCACGGAAGGCACGGTCACCCGCTGGCTGAAGAACGTTGGCGACCGTGTCGAGGTGGACGAGCCCCTGCTCGAAGTCTCGACCGACAAGGTCGACACCGAGATCCCGTCGCCGGTGGCCGGCGTCGTCGAGGCGATCCTGGTGCAGGAGGACGAGACGGTCGAGGTGGGCACCCCGCTCGTGACGATCGGCGACGGCTCCGGCGCAGGCGCCGAGGCCCCCGCCGCCCCGGCTGCTGAGGCCGCTCCGGCCGAGGCTGCTCCGGCCGAGGCTGCTCCGCAGGCTGCTCCGGCCCAGGAGGCCCCGCAGGCCGCTCCGGCTCCTGCTGCTCCGGCCCAGGAGGCGCCTCAGGCTGCTTCCGCACAGGAGGCGCCGGCTCAGCAGGCCGCTCCCGTCCAGGAGGCGCCGGCCCAGCCGTCCGCCCCTGAGCAGGCCGCTCCGCAGCAGGCCGCGCCCGCTGCCCCGGCGCAGCCCGCTGCCGCGGCCCCCGCGACTCCCGCTCAGCCCGCCGCTGCGCCCGCTCAGGCTGCTCCTGCTCAGGCAGCTCCCGCCCAGACGTCGGGCGCGCACGCCGGCAACGCCGGGTACGTGACCCCGATCGTCCGCAAGCTCGCCAACGAGCAGGGCGTCGACCTGTCGACCGTCAGCGGCACCGGTGTCGGCGGACGCATCCGCAAGGAGGACATCCTCCAGGCCGCTGCTCCCGCCGCGTCCGGTTCGGCTGCTCCCGCCGCCGCGCCGGCCCCCGAAGTCTCGCCGCTGCGCGGGACCACGCAGCCGATGTCGCGTCTGCGCAAGGTCGTCGCCGAGCGCGCCGTCGTCTCGATGCAGTCGACCGCGCAGCTGACCACCGTCGTCGAGGTGGATGTCACCAAGGTGGCCGCATTCCGCGACCGCGTGAAGGGCGACTTCCTGGCGAAGACCGGCGTGAAGCTCTCGTTCCTGCCGTTCTTCACCCTGGCCGCTGCGGAGGCGCTGAAGACGTACCCCGTCATCAACGCCACGGTCGACGGCGACAGCATCGTCTACCCGGACCACGAGAACATCTCGATCGCCGTCGACACCGAGCGCGGCCTGCTCACCCCCGTCGTGCGCAACGCGTCGGAGCTCGACATCGCCACCCTTGCGAAGGAGATCGCCGACCTCGCCGAGCGCACCCGCGACAACCGCCTCAAGCCGGACGAGCTCGCGGGCGGAACGTTCACGGTCACGAACACCGGCTCGCGCGGCGCGCTGTTCGACACGCCGCTGGTGTTCCTGCCGCAGGTCGCCATCCTCGGAACCGGCATCGTCGTGAAGAAGCCGGTCGTCGTCTCGGCCGACGGCACGGACTCGATCGCGATCCGCTCGACGGTCTACCTGGCCCTCTCGTACGATCACCGCATCGTGGACGGCGCCGACGCGGCCCGCTTCCTCGTCGCGGTCAAGAACCGTCTCGAGGGCGGCAACTTCGAGGGCAACCTCGGCATCTGACCCGCTCACGGGTACACCGCCCGTAGCCGCCAACCGGCCTCGCTCCTCACCAGCAGGAGCGAGGCCGGTTCGCTTTTCGGGGTGCGAGAGGCGTCGGGCGCCGCCGCGATCAGCGCTGCATCGCCCCATCGCTCCACGAGGCTCACGGACGCGCCCTCGAAGTCGCGCTCGTCGGCCGATCCCGGTCGATTCATCGCGTCTGTCTCCTGCGCGACGAAGGCGGGCTCCGCGTCGAGGACCCGAGCCAAGCAGGCCGGAGCGGCCGGCCGCTCGACGAAGCAGGCGTGTCGAGCCTCCAGCACGGCGGCCGCCGCCACCACCGGGTCGGCGGTGTCCATCCCGTCGGATCCGGATGCCCGCGGCGCCGACGACGCCGCAGGCGCACCGCTCGGCGCCCCAGACGCAGCGCTCGACGCCGCCGCAGCAGCGCTCGGCGCCGTCGTCGGGGCGACCGCCCCGGGCGGCGCACTCGTCGCCCCAGCGCTCGAGCCGGCGAGTCCGGCGGTCGCTCCCGCGCTCTCCGCCGGGGTCGCCGGCAGCAGCGCGGCGATCGCCACCGCAGCGATCAGCGGCACGGACCCGACCGCGACCACGGCCGGACGCCTCCGGGCCCATGCGCCCAACCGACGGCCCACTGTGCGGGCGGGCTCGCCATCCAGGAACTCCATCGCCGACATCAGAGCTCCTCGCGCACCGCCGCTTCGGGACGCCCGGCGAGAGACCTCGGAGCCGACTGCGTCGACACCACTCGCGTGCTCCTGCAGCCTGACGGGCTCTGGCGCCACGGCCGCGAGCACCGATGACTCCACGTGCTCCCACCTCCCCCGCCGCAGCCCGCGCTCGACGGCCCCGAGAAGCGTCATCCCGGTTCCGTCGACTACTTGGAGGCACACGGTCCGCGCGAGTCCGTAGAACGCCTCGGCATCAGCGACCGCCGCCTCCGGTTCGTACGGCACCACCCCATCCAGCTCATCCAGCGCCGGACAGCCGTCCGCGGCGAACACGACTCCGCTGGGGCTCAGGCCCGGGCGCGCCCACCCGGCCCGGTGCAGCGCCGCGACACCGTCGGCGACGCCGAGCAGCACGGTCGCCGCCTCGCCGCCCCGGAGGCCGTCGCCGCGCGTCAGCCGACGCGCAAGGTCGCCGCCTTCCGGATACACGAACAGCACCGCCTCCCAGTCCCGCCCGCGGACGCGGCAGTCACCGACCAGCCGCACCACGCCGACCACGTGCTCGGACGCCGCACCTTCGCGGGCGGCCGCCTCCACCGGATCGGGTCCTCGTCTCTCGCGAACGCGCAGCAGGCAGCGCCTGCCCGAGACGGCGCCGGTCACGACGACCCGCGCCTCGGGACCGACGTCCGGCGGACGACACGAGGCATCGAGCTGCCATCCTTCGGCCTTCGCGAGCTGCACGGCAACGCGAAAGGACTCCGAGGGCTCGGCCGACAGGGAACGAGAGGAGCGCGAAGTTCTGATCACGACTCCATCCCAGCCGACCGCGCAACCGGCGACCCGAGTAGACCCGAATCGGTGGACAACCGGGCCTAACCTCTGCCTGTGGACAACTCCCGCCGGATCCGCGCATAGACTGACCCCGTGACCACGTATGACGTCACGGGGCTAAGCGCCAACTCCGTGCCGTATCTCGAGGCCCTTCAACAGCAGCGTGCCCTGCACGCCGCCGTCGTCGCAGGCCGGGCGCCAGACACCGTCATCCTCCTCGAGCACTCGCCGGTGTACACCGCCGGCAAGCGCACCGCGCCGGACGAGCGTCCGACCGACGGAACCCCCGTCGTCGACGTCGACCGCGGCGGCAAGATCACCTGGCACGGGCCGGGGCAGCTCGTGGGGTACCCGATCCTCCGCCTCCACGACCCCATCGACGTCGTCGGCTACGTCCGTGCGCTGGAACGCGTCCTCATCGACGTGCTCGCACGCGTCGGCGTGACCGGTGTGCAGGTCGAGGGCCGCTCCGGCGTGTGGATGCTGCCCGAGCACAATCCCGGAGCCACACGCGACGAGAAGATCGCCGCCATCGGCATCCGTGTCGCCGAGGGCGTCACCATGCACGGCTTCGCGCTCAACTGCTCGAACAGCCTCGACGCCTACGACCGGATCGTCGCGTGCGGCATCCGCGACGCCGGGGTGACGACGATCTCACGCGTGCTCGGCCGGACCGTCACGCCGCAGGACGTCGCACCGCTGGTGCAGGAGGCCTTCGACCTCGAGTTCACCCCTGCCGGGGCCGTCGCGTGAGCGCCGCACCTGAGGGGCGCCGGATGCTGCGCCTCGAGGTCCGCAACGCCCAGACGCCGATCGAGCGCAAGCCCGAATGGATCAAGACCAAGGCGAAGATGGGCCCGGAATACCGGCAACTACAGAACCTGGTCAAGTCCGAGGAGCTGCACACCGTCTGCCAGGAGGCCGGCTGCCCGAACATCTACGAGTGCTGGGAGGACCGCGAGGCGACCTTCCTCATCGGCGGCTCGCAGTGCACCCGCCGCTGCGACTTCTGCCAGATCGACACGGGCAAGCCGGCGGAGTTCGACCGCGACGAGCCTCGTCGCGTCGGAGAGTCCGTCGAGCGGATGGGGCTGCGCTACGCCACGGTGACAGGCGTGGCGCGCGACGATCTGGAGGACGAAGGGTCGTGGCTCTACGCGGAGACGATCCGCGAGATCCACCGCCAGTCCCCCGGCACCGGGGTCGAGATCCTGGTGCCGGACTTCTCCGGCAACCCGGAGCACCTGGGCCGGGTGTTCGACGCGCGTCCCGAGGTGTTCGCGCACAACGTCGAGACGGTCCCGCGCATCTTCAAGCGCATCCGTCCCGCCTTCCGTTACGAGCGCTCGCTCGACGTGCTGACCCAGGGACGCGACGCCGGCCTGATCACGAAGTCGAACCTCATCCTCGGGATGGGCGAGGAGCGGCACGAGATCAGCACCGCCCTCCGCGACCTCCACGACGCGGGGACCGACATCATCACGATCACGCAGTACCTGCGGCCGAGCCCGCGGCACCTGCCGGTCGCACGCTGGGTGCACCCCGACGAGTTCGTCGAGCTCAAGGAGGAGGCCGAGGAGATCGGGTTCCTCGGCGTGCTGGCCGGTCCGCTGGTGCGCTCGTCGTACCGCGCAGGGAGGCTGTGGGCGCAGTCGATGCAGGCTAAGGGGCGGCCGGTCCCCGACCACCTCCGGCACCTCGCGGACGCCTCCCTCGGCTTCGCCCAGGCCGTCTCCTGAGAGGTCTCCCCCAGCAGCGAACGGGTCATCTGGAACACCGCCGAGCCGGTATCCTTGGAGCTATGGCAAAGGACAAGTCCACCAAGGAGCCCGGCCGTCTGAAGCAGATGTGGCAGGTCTTCCAGATGACCCGTCGCTACGACGACCGCGCGGTCCTCTACATCGTCCTGGGGGCTGTCCTGCCGATCATCGTCGGCGTACTGCTCGCGGTGTTCCTCTCGGGCGGCAACGTCTTCACGATGGTGCTGTGGATCCTCGCCGGCGTGCTCGCGGGCGTCCTGATCGCGCTCATCATCCTCGGCCGCCGCGCCGAGCGCGCGGCGTACTCGCAGATCGAGGGCCAGCCGGGCGCGGTGGGCGCCGTGCTGCGGTCGTCGCTCAAGCGCAGCTGGCGCGGCTCGGAGATGCCCGTCGCTGTCAACGGCAAGACGCAGGACGCGGTGTACCGGGCGACCGGGCGCGGTGGCGTCGTGCTCATCAGCGAAGGCCCGGCGACCCGCACCAAGCGCATGGTCGACGAGGAGCGCCGCAAGGTCAACCGCGTGCTCCCGAACGTCCCGGTCACGATCATCAGCGTCGGCCCGGACGCCGACTCGGTGCCGCTGCACAAGGTGCCGCGCACGCTCGCGAAGATCAAGCCGACCCTCACCAAGGCCGAGGTCCTGGCGATCAGCAACCGCCTCCAGTCGATGGAGAACCAGATGCCGATCCCGAAGGGCATCGACCCGATGAAGGTCCGCGCGCAGCGGGCGCGCTGACCCGAAGGCGCCTCCCGGCTGCCGAGCCGCTCAGCCGCGGATGAGGACGGTTCCGGCGACCTTGTCGTGGAAGCCGCGCTGGTCCGAGTCCCAGACGAGCGCCGGGATCACCACGCACAGCAGCACCGTGCGGACGATCGGGCGCCAGACGCCGACCCAGCCGCCGCGGATCGCGACGACGCGCAGCCCGAAGATGCGGTGGCCGAGGCTGCCGCCGATGGTCGGGATGAAGACGATCTGCAGCAGCGCGAAGAGGCCGAGCGTCGCCCACTGGTCGTAGTGGAAGAACGCGAAGGACAGGAAGGACGCGATCGCCCAGTCCACGGCGATCGCCCCGATACGTCGGCCGAAGCGACCAACCGATCGCGGACCGGCCTCCGGAAGCCCGAGTCGCTCGCCCGGATAGCGGCTGGGGGCAATGTCGCCGGGGCGGTTCGACGGGTTCTGCGGCACCCGCCGAGTCTACCCGGCCGGGGTACGCGTAACATGCTCGAAACATTGGCGTGACCGCGGGGAAACGGCCTCCCCTACGTTGGACCCGTGGGCTGCACGCGCAGTCCGGTCACCCGCAAAGCCATTGGGAGTCGTCCGCATGTTCCGTGATTCTTCCGAGGTGCTCAAGTTCATCAAGGACACCGACGTCAAGTTCCTTGATATCCGCTTCACCGACCTTCCCGGTGTGCAGCAGCACTTCAACATCCCCGCCGCTACCGTCGACGAGGACTTCTTCTCCGTCGGCCAGCTGTTCGACGGCTCCTCGATCCGCGGTTTCGCGTCGATCCACGAGTCCGACATGCAGCTCATCCCGGATGTGTCGACCGCCTACGTCGACCCGTTCCGCGCCGAGCGCACCCTGATCATGGTGTTCGACATCTACAACCCGCGTAACGGCGAGATCTACGCGAAGGACCCGCGTCAGGTCGCGAAGAAGGCGGAGAAGTACCTGGCGTCGACGGGCATCGCCGACACCGCGTTCTTCGCCCCGGAGGCGGAGTTCTACATCTTCGACGACGTCCGCTACGAGGTGAACCAGCACTCGAGCTTCTACTCCGTCGACTCCAGCGAGGGCGCCTGGAACTCGGGTCGCACCGAAGAGGGCGGCAACCTCGCCAACAAGACCCCGTACAAGGGCGGCTACTTCCCCGTCTCGCCGGTCGACCAGCACGCCGACCTGCGCGACGACATCGTCCTCAAGCTGATCGAGGCGGGCCTCGAGGTCGAGCGCTCGCACCACGAGGTCGGCACCGCCGGCCAGGGCGAGATCAACTACAAGTTCGACACGATGGTCCACGCTGCCGACGACATCCTGAAGTTCAAGTACATCGTGAAGAACACCGCGAGCGAGTGGGGCAAGACGGCGACGTTCATGCCGAAGCCGCTGTTCGGCGACAATGGCTCGGGCATGCACACCCACCAGTCGCTGTGGAACGACGGCAAGCCTCTGTTCTACGACGAGGCCGGCTACGGCGGCCTGTCGGACGTCGCCCGCTGGTACATCGGCGGCCTGCTCAAGCACGCCCCCGCGGTGCTCGCCTTCACGAACCCGACGGTGAACTCCTTCCACCGCCTGGTCCCCGGCTTCGAGGCCCCGGTCAACCTGGTCTACTCGGCCGGCAACCGCTCGGCGTCGATCCGCATCCCGATCACGGGCTCCAACCCGAAGGCGAAGCGCATCGAGTTCCGCGCGCCCGACGCCTCCGGCAACCCGTACCTCGCGTTCGCCGCCCAGCTGATGGCGGGCCTCGACGGCATCAAGAACCGCATCGAGCCGCACGAGCCGGTCGACAAGGACCTCTACGAGCTCCCGCCGGAGGAGGCCAAGAACATCCCCCAGGTGCCGGCGTCGCTCGGCGAGGCCCTCGACGCGCTCGAGGCCGACCACGACTTCCTCACCGCGGGCGGCGTGTTCACCCCGGAGCTCATCGAGACCTGGATCGAGTACAAGCGCGAGAAGGAGATCAAGCCCCTCGCGCAGCGTCCGCACCCGTTCGAGTACGAGCTGTACTACGGGGTCTGATCCGCGTCAGGTATCACAGAAGGGCCGCATCCCGCGAGGGGTGCGGCCCTTCCGCGTATCCGCCGGTCCTGCGCAACGTCGGATGTCGGGCCGAGGAAGTCCGAGGGCCGCGGTCGGGATGGACAATCCTCCCGACAACGGCCGGATCTCCGTCGATATGCGGGCGTGTCAATCCGCCGGTATCAGCGCGAACCCGGTGTCCGGCCTCGAGATCCCCCGCGAGAACGCTGCCAGCGAGTCCGAGCGGGAGTCGATACGCCAGTCGTTGGTCGAGCGTTCGCCTCCGACGTAGCTGGTGATCGCCAGGCTGAACCAGCTGAAGCCGATGATGTCCGCGTTCTTGGGGTCCGCGAAGCCGTCGAAGAAGCTCTTCACCCAGGCCGGCTTGTGGCCGTCGGTCTCCGAGGCGCCGACCTCGGCGAGGAGGATCGGCTTGGTCGTGAGCGCCCGCAGCTGATTCAGGCTGGAGTCGTAGGTGTACGAGAACGTGAAGTCGTTGCCGGCACGCCACGGCGGGCGCAGGTAGCCCGACAGTCCCACCCAGTCGACGTACGCGTCGCCCGGGTAGTAGCCGTTCAGGAACGCTTGCGTCGCGTGCGACGCCGGCTGCATGTTGTTGATGATGTTCGGCGCCCATACCCAGATCACCAGGCTGTTGGCGCCCTCCTCCTGGAAGATGTCGTGGACATGCCGCCACATCCTCACGTAGTCGCCCACGTTGTTGCCATTGATCGGCTTGTTGCTGCCGTTGAGCTCCGACCACGGGTACCAGGTGCCGTTCATCTCGTGGTCGAGGCGGATGGCGAGGGGCAGGCCGGTGGCGATGATGTCCTTCGCGTACTGGTGCAGGTACGCGTCGAAGCCCCCGTCGATGATCTTCGGCAGCGAGTAGTCGGGGGCGGAGTTCGAGTTGTTCGCGGCGGCGATCGGGCGCGACTCCCAGGTGAGCAAAGGGAGTCGGCCTTTCTGCCACGCGCGCGTGACGGCGTTCGCGCGGAAGTTCTCATCCCATCCGCTGAAGTACCCGACGACGTTCGGCTGCACGCCGATCTTCTTGGACGTCGCGTCGAACGTGGCCCAGTTGAACGGGGCCTGTTCGGTGAACATCCCGAAGTAGCGCTTGTCCGGATGCAGGAGGGTGTCCCGACTGGGCGCCGTGACCGCTGCGGGCTGGGTGTGCCCGGTCCCTCCACCCGTCGAGGGATGCGCGGAGCCACCCGTCGACGAGGCGCCTCCCGACGCCGATCCTCCCGAACCGTCGGCTCCGTCCGCCTTCAGCTGGGCGATCTCCTGCTGGGCCGCCGCGAGCTGCTGCTGCGCGGACGCCATCTCCTTGGCGTGCGCCGCCGCGGCGACAGCGGCCGCCGCGGCCTGGTGCTTCAGCTTGGCGGACTGGCTGGCCACGGTGCTCGTGGTCGCGTTCAGTTTCTTCCTCAACTGGGCGTTCTGGGCGGCGAGCGGATTCGTGGCGGCGATGACGGTGTCCGCCACCTTCCGCACCGGGTTCTCGGGCGTCGACCAGACGAACCAGGACACGGCGACGAGGCACGCGGCGAGCACCAGGGCGGCGACGGCCGTCAAGCGGGCATTGGTCCGGCTGCGGGCCCAGAAGCGAAGAGAATTGGTCGACATGATGCACCTCCGGGTTCGGGAGGGTCGGATGCATCCACGTCGTCGGGGACCGGGTGGCCCCAGTGTGGGGGCCGCGGTCGGATGCGGCAACCCGGTCCGGCCGGAATTTACCTCCCCGAAACGCGCGGTTCTCCCGTCGCCGGCGCGAGCATCACGCCGTCGGCGTCGGCCGCTGCGGAGCGCCGTAGAAGGCGCGCTCGAAGACCTGGCGCGCGCGGCGGGTGACCGCGAGGTAGTCCTCCTCCAGCCGGCTCGCCGAGCCGGGCGGGTACTCCATCAGGCGGGCGACGCCGTCCAGCGCCACCCGGTCCGAAGGCAGGACGTCGGCGGTCTTATTCGTCCAGAGGGTCATCGCCGAGCGGGTGCGGGACGCGAAGATCCAGGCGTCGCGCAGCCGGGTCGCGTCCTCCGCCGACACGAAGCCGTGGGCGGCGGCAGCGGTCAGGGCCTCCAGGGTGGATGGGGTGCGCAGCGCGGGGACGGCGGAGGCGTGCTCCAGCTGGATGAGCTGCACGAACCACTCCACGTCGCTCAGCGAGCCGCGGCCGAGCTTGAGGTGGCGGGAGGGATCGGCGCCCTGCGGGAGGCGCTCGTTCTCGACCCGGGCCTTGATGCGCTTCACCTCGCGCACCTCCTGCTCGCCGATCGACGCGGGATACCGCACCTCGTCGGCGAGCTCGGCGAAGTCCGCGAGCAGGGCCGCATCGCCGGCGACGCCGCGGGCTCGGAGCAGCGCCTGCGCCTCCCAGGTCAACGACCAGCGGCAGTAGTACGCGCGGTACGACTCGAGCGAGCGGACCGGCGGGCCGTTCTTCCCTTCCGGACGCAGCCCGATGTCGAGGTCGAGCGGGAGGCGGTTGTCCTCGGTCAGGCGGTTCAGCTCGGAGACGATGGTCAGGGCCGCGCGGTTGGCCGCCTCCTGGTCCGCCGCGAGCGGGCGGAAGACGTACATGACGTCGGCGTCGGAGCCGAAACCGAGCTCGCGTCCGCCGAACCGACCCATCCCGATCACCGCGAACTCGAGCTGGTCGGCGTCGTCTCTGGCGGCACGGATCGCCCGCAGTACGCCGTCGATGGTGTTCTCGGTGACGTCGCTCAGGCCCCGCGCCAGCTCGTCGATGGTCGCGAAGCCGAGGATGCCCGACACCGCCAGCCGCAGGATCTCGCGTCGGCGCATGGCCCGGATCGCGGTCGCGGCGGTGTCGACGGATTCGTGCCTCCCGAGGATCGCCGCCGTCTCGTCCCGCAGCAGCGCCGCCGACCGGGGGCGCAGCTCGTCCTCCGACTCCAGCCACGCCGCGGACTCCGGGATCCGGCCGAGCAGTTCGCCCGCGAAGCGCGAGCCCGACAGCACGCGGGTCAGGCGCTCGGCGGCGCCGGTGGAGTCGCGCAGCATCCGGAGGTACCAGTGCGTGCCGCCGAGCTCCTCGCTGAGGCGGCGGAAGGTGAGGAGGCCGTAGTCGGGGTCGGGGCCGTCGGCGAACCACTGCAGCATGACCGGCAGCAGGTGGCGCTGGATGGTCGCCCGGCGGGAGACGCCGCTGGTGAGCGCGGCGATGTGGCCGAGCGCTCCACGCGGGTCGCGGAAGCCGATCGCCGCGAGCCGCGCCTCGGCCTGGGCGCTGGTGAGGCCGACTCCCCCGGCCAGTCGCGCGTCCTCGACCGAGGTGGAGGCGACGGCGCTGAGAAGCGGACGGTAGAAGAGCCGCTCATGCAGGCCGCGCACGCGATGCTTGATCTCGTTCCAGGCGACGAGGAGCTGGTCTGCGTTCGGCGCGAGACCGGTGGCACGGGCGAGGATGCGCACGTCGGCCTCATCGCGCGGCATGAGGTGGGTGCGCGTCAGCCGGCGCAGCTGGAGTCGGTGCTCCATGAGGCGCAGGCTGCGGTAGTCGTGCGAGAAGGCGGCGGACTCCTCGCGGCCGATGTAGCCCTGCGCGGCGAGCGCGGCGAGGGCGGACAGCGTGTCGCGCTGGCGCACCTCCTCGTCCGTCTGGCCGTGGACGAGCTGAAGCAGCTGCACGGTGAACTCCACGTCGCGCAGCCCCCCGGGCCCGAGCTTCAGCTGGTAGTGCACCTCGTCGTCCGGGATGTTGTCGGTGACGCGCTCGCGCATCCGCTGCACCGATTCGACGAAGTTCTCACGGGAGGCGCTGCTCCACACCTTCGGAGACAGCGCCGCGACGTACCGGTCGCCCAGGCCGGGGTCGCCGGCGAGCGGGCGCGCCTTCAGGAGCGCCTGGAACTCCCAGCCCTTCGCCCAGCGGTCGTAGTACGCGATGTGAGAGTCGAGGGTGCGGACGAGCGCGCCGTCCTTGCCCTCGGGCCGCAGGTTGGGGTCGACCTCCCAGAGGCCGGGCTCGATGGCGGGCTCGTGGATGCCGCGCATCGTGAGCATCGCGAGGCGCGTCGCGATGTCGACGGCTCGGCCGGGCTCCAGTCCCGCGGACTCGACGCCCTCCGTGACGAAGATGACGTCGACGTCGCTGAGGTAGTTGAGCTCCCGGGCGCCGGCCTTGCCCATCCCGATCACGGCGAACGGGGTGGCCCGCACCTGCCGCTCGGGGAAGCGGCCGGGGCCGGAGCCGATGGTCATGCGGCGGGCGACGGCCAGCGACGCCTCCAGCGCGGCGGAGGCGAGGTCGCTGAGGGCGGCGGCGACAGCGTCGAACCCGGCGACGGGATCCGCCTGCTCCAGATCGAAGGCTGCCAGCTGCACGAGCCGACGGCGGTAGCGGACGCGCAGGGCGGTCCAGGCGCGCTCGTCGGCGTCGGCCGCGACGCCGTCGACCGCATCCACGGCCTCCAGGAGGTCTGCCCTCAGCTCGTCGGGCCCGGGCAGCGAGGCGACGGGATGCGCGAGAGCGTCGAGCTCCTGCGGCTGGCGCAGGAAGAACTCGGCGATGCCCTCCGACGCGCCGATCACCCGGAACAGCCGGCGGGCGTCCTCGACGGAGGCGAACCGCGGACGTGCACGGTCGGGCGCCTGCCGCAGCAGCCGCAGCGCCCAGGCGAGCGCCGTGTCCGGATCGGCGGCCGCGGAGATCGCGCCGGTCAGCTCCTCCGGGTCGAGCCCGGTCAGGTCGGCGAGCTCGTCCAGCTCGCCGCGGACCGAGCTCAGCCCCACGAACCCGGCACGCGCCAGGGCGGTGAGAGAGAGCTGCTGCCGGGTCACTTCGTCAGCGGTCAGAGGATCTCGAGGTTGGTCCGGAGCTCGAAGGGGGTGACCTGCGCGCGGTACTCCGACCACTCCCGCCGCTTGTTGAGGAGCACGTAGTTGAACGCCTGCTCCCCCAGCGTCTCGGCGACGAGCTCCGAGTCCTCCATGAGCGAGATCGCGTGGTCGAGACTGGCCGGCAGCTGGCTGTAGCCGAGGGCGCGGCGTTCGCCGTCCGAGAGGGCCCAGACGTTGTCCTCGGCCTCCGGCGGGAGCTCGTACTGGCCCTCGATGCCCTTGAGACCCGCCGCGAGGAGCAGCGAGAACGCGAGGTAGGGGTTGGCCGCCGAGTCCATCGCCCGGTACTCGACCCGGGAGCTCTGCCCCTTGTTCGGCTTGTACAGCGGAACGCGGACGAGCGCCGAGCGGTTGTTGTGGCCCCAGCTCACGAAGCTGGGCGCCTCGTCGCCGCCCCACAGGCGCTTGTAGGAGTTGACGAACTGGTTGGTCACCGCCGTGATCTCGGGCGCGTGACGCAGGAGGCCGGCGATGAAGTGGCGGCCGATCTTCGACAGCTGGTACTGCGCGCCCGGCTCGAAGAACGCGTTCGTGTCGCCCTCGAAGAGCGACATGTGCGTGTGCATGCCCGAGCCCGGGTGGCCCTGGAGCGGCTTCGGCATGAAGGTCGCGTACACGCCCTGCTCGATCGCCACCTCCTTGATCACCGTGCGGAAGGTCATGATGTTGTCGGCGGTCGTCAGCGCGTCGGCGTAACGCAGGTCGATCTCGTTCTGACCCGGGCCGGCCTCGTGATGACTGAACTCGACCGAGATGCCCAGGTCTTCGAGCATCCGTACCGAGCGGCGGCGGAAGTCGTGGGCAGTGCCGCCGGGGACGTTGTCGAAGTAGCCGGCCGAGTCGACGGGCTCAGGCCCCTCTTCGCCGAACGAGGACGACTTGAGCAGGTAGAACTCGATCTCGGGATGCGTGTAGAAGGTGAAGCCGCGGTCGGCCGCCTTCTCGAGCGTGCGCTTCAAAACGTTGCGCGGGTCGGAGACCGCGGGCTGGCCGTCGGGCGTCGTGATGTCGCAGAACATGCGCGCGGTGGGGTCGATCTCGCCGCGCCACGGCAGGATCTGGAAGGTGGTCGCGTCGGGAAGCGCCAGGAGGTCGGACTCGTAGGCGCGGGTCAGACCCTCGATGGCCGACCCGTCGAAGCCGAGGCCCTCGCTGAACGCGCCCTCGACCTCGGCCGGGGCGATCGCGACGGACTTCAGCGTGCCGACGACATCGGTGAACCACAGCCTCACGAACTTGACGCCACGCTCCTCGATCGTACGAAGAACGAAGTCGCGCTGCTTGTCCATCCTGCCCCTTTCCTCGGCCGGTTCCAGACTAGTGGGTGGAGGGTCGCGACACGCGGTGCAACACGGTTCTGGGCGGTGGTACACTTGCGGAATGCCGACCACGTTGCTCCGGACTCAGGTGACCCATACGCCAGCCGTCGTGCGCGCTCTCGAGACCGCACGCGAGACATGGTCCGACGAGAGCGACGGCAAGCTGCTGCTGCACCTGATCGAGGCCGGCGAGCGGAGCGTCCGCGAGCAGCGGGACCGAGAGATCGAGGAGCGCCGCGCCGCGCTGGATCGCATGAGCGCCAAGTACGCCGGAATGTTCACGGAAAGCCTCGCCTCCATTCGCGAAGGCTGGCCCGAGTGACATTCGCGGTGGACGCGGGTGTCCTGATCGCCCTTCTGGATCCGTGGGACGTCCACCACTCCGCGGCGAAGGATGTCTTCGAGGTCGGCAGCCGGTACCTCGTGCACCCGGTCAACCTGGCGGAAGCGCTCATCAATCCCGAGCGCGAGGGTCAGGCTCTCGAGGCTTTCGAGGACCTTCGCCGCTTCGGCGTCACACCGACGACCCTGGGACCGAACGAACCGCTGATCCTCGCACGCCTTCGCGCCGAACACCGCCTCACCATGCCCGACGCCTGCGCCCTCGCCGTCGCCGTCGGCAACGACATTCCGCTGGTCACCTTCGACAACAAGTTGGCTTCAGCCGCCTCGAAGCGCGGGCTCCACGAGCCCGTACCCGTCTGACTCACCGGCCGTTTCCCCGTCACTAGACTGACGACATGAGCGAGCAGTCACCGGTGCCCTCCGTCCATCCCTCGTCTTCGTCGATGCAGTCGCTGAAGCGGGTACGCACCCGACACTTCCAGGCGGCCAAGGAGGAGGGCGCTCCGTTCACCGGCCTGACCAGCTACGACATGCTGACCGCTCAGATCTTCGACGAGGCCGGCATCGACTTCCTGCTCGTCGGCGACTCCGCCGGCAACAACGTGCTCGGCTACGACACGACGCTTCCGGTCACCATCGACGACCTCATCCCGCTGACCCGCGCGGTCGCCAAGGCCGTGAAGCGCGCGTTCGTGGTGGCCGACATGCCGTTCGGCTCGTACGAGACCGGGCCGCTGGAGGCGCTGCACACCGCCGTCCGCTTCATGAAGGAGACCGGCGCGCACGCGGTCAAGCTGGAGGGCGGTCGGCGCAGCGCGGAGCAGATCCGCCGCATCGTGGAGGCGGGCATTCCTGTGATGGCGCACATCGGGTTCACGCCGCAGAGCGAGCACGGGCTCGGCGGACACCTGGTGCAGGGGCGCGGCGACGCCGCCGAGCAGGTGCTGGCCGATGCGCACGCCGTCGAGGAGGCCGGGGCGTTCGCCGTGGTGCTCGAAATGGTGCCCGCCGAGGTGGCGAAGCGCGTGACGGCCGAGCTGCGCATCCCGACGATCAGCGTCGGAGCCGGCCCGCACACCGACGGCCAGCTGCTGGTGTGGACCGACTGGGCCGGCCTGTCGACGGGTCGCGTTCCGCGCTTCGTGAAGCAGTACGCCGACCTGAAGACGATCCTCGGGGATGCTGCGCGCGCCTACAAGGCGGATGTGCAGAACCGCACCTTCCCCACCGAGGAGCACAGCTTCTAGCGGTTCTCCTCCGCGTCCTCCTCGGCCCACTTGGCGGAGTTCTCGCGGAGCTTCTCGAGCGCGTGCTCCGCCTCTTCGCGCGTGTCGAACGGACCGACGCGGTTCGGAGCCGGCGACAGGAAGCCCTGCTCCACCTCGCCGGTCTTCATGTTGTACCAGTACTTGTGCTCGGCGTCCTGCTTGATGCCGTACTCGTCGCTCGTCATAGAGTTGATCGTATGCCCAAGGATTCCGCCGGTCACCTCATCCCCGGCCGCGTCACACCGATGCGCCCGGTGCCGAGCCGCATCCCGCGGCCGGAGTACGTCGGCCGTCCCGGTCCCGCGCCGTACACCCGCGGCGACGTCTACACGCCCGACGAGGTGGCGCTCATCCGCGAGTCCGGCCGCATCGCGGCGCAGGCGATCGCGCTGGTCGGCGAGAACGTCCGACCCGGCGTGACCACCGAGGAGCTGGATGCGATCGGGCACGAGTTCCTGCTCGACCACGACGCGTATCCCTCCACGCTGGGGTACCGCGGCTTCACGAAGTCGATCTGCAGCTCGGTCAACGAGGTCGTCTGCCATGGCATCCCCGATGACACGGTGATCGAGGAGGGCGACATCGTCAACATCGACATCACCGCGTACAAGAACGGCTTCCACGGCGACAGCAACCAGACCTTCATCGCCGGGACCGCGTCCGACGAGGTCACCCAGCTGGTCGACCGCACGCGCGAGGCGCTGAACCGCGGCATCAAGGCGGTCGCGCCCGGCCGTCAGGTCAACGTCATCGGCCGCGCGATCGAGTCGTATGCGAAGCGCTTCGGCTACGGCGTGGTGCGCGACTTCACCGGCCACGGCGTCGGCGCGGCCTTCCACACCGGACTGATCATCCCCCACTACGACGCCGCGCCCGCGTTCGACGACGTGATGGAGCCGGGAATGGTGTTCACCATCGAGCCGATGCTCACGCTCGGGACGCACGAGTGGGAGATGTGGCCCGACGACTGGACGGTCGTCACCAAGGACCGCAGCATCACGGCCCAGTTCGAGCACACGCTGGTCGTGACCGAGCGGGGTGCGGAAATCCTCACGCTCCCCTAACGCCCCGGCCAGCGGCGACCGCTGCGGGCGCGGTAGATTCGAGGCATGACTTCGCAGAAGCACGCGATCGGCATCGACATCGGCGGCACGGGGATCAAGGGGGCTCTGGTCGATCTGTCGACCGGCGAGCTGCTCAGCGACCGGGTCAAGCTGCCCACCCCGCGGGCGGCAAGCCCGACGACATCGTCGAGACGACGAAGGAGATCGTCGACCAGCTGGCCAAGGAGGAGCCGGAGGCGCCCGTCGGCGTGTGCTTCCCGGCGATCGTCAGCCACGGCGTGACCCTGTCCGCCGCGAACGTCGCCAAGGACTGGATCGGGCTGCACGCCGAGAACCTGTTCGAGAAGGCGCTCGAGCGCGACATCCACTTCGTCAACGACGCCGACGCCGCCGGCTACGCCGAGACGCGGTTCGGCGCCGCGAAGGGCAAGGACGGCCTCGTCATCATGACGACGCTCGGCACCGGGATCGGATCCGCTCTGATCTACGACGGCATCCTCATCCCCAACGCGGAGCTCGGGCACCTCGAGATCGACGGCCACGACGCGGAGTCGCGCGCCGCCTACTCGGCGAAGGAACGCGAAGACCTCAGCTGGGAGAAGTGGGCGAAGCGCCTGCAGAAGTACTACTCGAAGGTGGAGTTCCTCTTCACCCCGGACCTCTTCATCGTCGGCGGCGGCGTGTCCAAGAACTACCAGGAGTTCCTGCCGCTGCTGAAGCTCAAGACGCCGATCGTGCCGGCGGTGCACCGCAACAACGCGGGCATCCTCGGCGCCGCCGCCCTCGCGGTGCGGAGCGAGCGTCGTCAGGCGGGCGCCCGCGGCCGGAGCGGCGAGGTCGCAACGCCGGACGACGCCCCCGCGCCGACTCCGGCCTGACGCACGGAGGTCATCGGATGGCTCGGGGTCGCCTGCGGGTGATGCTCGGCGCCGCCCCCGGCGTGGGCAAGACGTTCGCCATGCTCGAAGAGGGCGAGCGTCTCCGCGGCCTGGGCAAGGACGTCGTGGTGGCGGTGGTCGAGACGCACGGCCGGGTGGCGACCGCCGCCATGCTCGAAGGTCTGGAGGTCGTTCCGCGCCGGCTGGTCGAGCATCGCGGGGTGACCCTCGACGAGATGGATCTGGACGCGGTGCTGCGCCGTCATCCCCAGGTCGCCCTGGTCGACGAGCTCGCGCACACGAATGCGCCCGGCTCGGAGCACGCGAAGCGCTGGCAGGACGTCGAGGACCTGCTGGAGGCCGGGATCGACGTGATCTCGACCGTCAACATCCAGCACATCGAGTCGCTGAACGACGTGGTCGAGCAGATCACGGGCGTCCCACAGCGGGAGACCATCCCGGATGCCGTGCTGCGACGCGCGGACCGCATCGAGCTGGTGGACCTCGCCCCGCAGGCGCTGCGCGACCGCCTGGCCGAGGGCGTGGTCTACCCGGCGGCGCGGGTGGATGCGGCGCTGTCCAACTACTTCCGGCTCGGCAACCTGACGGCCCTTCGAGAGCTGGCGCTGCTGTGGCTCGCCGACGAGGTGGACAGCGCCCTGCAGCAGTACCGCGCCGAGCACGGCATCGCCGGAACGTGGGAGGCGCGGGAGCGGGTCGTCGTCGCGCTGACCGGCGGCCCCGAGGGCGAGACGCTGCTCCGCCGCGGCGCCCGCATCGCCGCCCGCAGCTCCGGCGGTGAGCTGCTCGCGGTGCACGTCACGAGCCAGGACGGCCTCCGCGAGGCGGCGCCCGGCGTCCTGGCGAACCAGCGCGCACTGGTCGAACAGCTCGGCGGCAGCTACCACCAGGTGGTCGGCGAGGACATCCCGCGCGCCCTGGTCGAGTTCGCGCGCGGCGAGAGCGCGACGCAGCTGGTCATCGGCGTCTCGCGCCGCAGCCGGCTGTCCGCGCTGCTGACCGGTCCGGGGATCGGCGCGACGGTGATTCGGGAGTCCGGCGACATCGACGTGCACATCGTGTCGCACGCCAAGGCGGGCGGCCGGTTCGCGCTGCCGCGACCGAAGGGCGGCCTCACCGTCCGGAGGCGCGTGTACGGCTTCCTGCTCGCCCTGGTCGGCGGCCCCTGCTGACGCTGCTGCTGACGAGCGGGCGGTCGCACGAGTCGATGACGGCGGACGTGCTCAGCTACCAGCTGCTCGTCGTGGTCGTCGCGCTCGTGGGCGGCATCTGGCCGGCCCTGTTCGCCGCGCTGCTGTCCGGGCTGACGCTCGACTTCTTCTTCGTCGAGCCGCTGTACACGATCACGGTCGGAGAGCCGCTCCACCTGCTCGCGCTCATCCTCTACGTGGTCATCGCCGCTCTGGTCAGCCTCGTCGTCGACCAGGCCGCCCGGCGCACGCGGGCCGCGCAGCGGGCGGCGGCGGAGGCCGAGCTGCTGGCGACCGTCGCGGGCGAGGTCATCCGCGGCGAGGACGCGGTGCAGGCGATCGTCATGCGGACGCGGGAGGCGTTCGGGCTCGCGACGGTGCGGCTGGTGACGCCTGGGGGCGAGGTCGTGGCGAGCGACGGCCCGGAGCCGGAGGACGAGCCCGCGCAGCGCATCCCGGTCGGCACCGTGGACGGCCGGGGCGCCCAGGACGCCCGCGTGAGTCTGGAGCTGTACGGCCGGGACCTGGAGGCGGGCGACCGGCGCCTGCTCTCCGCGATCGTCGCGCAATTGGATGCCGCGCTGGAGCACCGCGAGCTCACGGCCACCGCCGCCGAGCTGGCACCGCTGGCAGAGGCGGACCGGGTGCGGAGCGCCCTGCTGGCGGCCGTCGGTCACGACCTGCGCCGCCCGCTCGCGGCGGCGACCGCGGCCGTGACCACCCTGCGCCAGGAGGAGCTGGCGCTCAGCGAGGGCGACCGGGAGGCACTGCTCGAGACCGCGGAGGACAGCCTCCACAACCTGGCCTCCCTAGTCACCGACCTGCTCGACGCGAGCCGGGTGCAGGCGGGCGTGCTGGCCGTCTCGCTCGCGCCGACCGAGCTCGACGATGTCGTCCTGCCCGCGCTCGACGAGCTCGGCATCGGCCCGGGCGACGTGGAGCTCGACCTCTCCCCCGACGTCCCTCCCCTGCTGGCCGACGGCGTGCTGCTGCAGCGGGTGCTGGTCAATCTGCTCGGCAACGCCCTCCGCTACAGCCCGGCCGGCACGCCGCCGGTGCTCGCCGCCAGCGCGTTCGCGGGGACCGTGCAGCTGCGCGTGATCGACCGCGGGCCGGGCATCCCCGAGGAGCGGCGGGAGGCGGTGTTCGCGCCGTTCCAGCGGCTGTCCGACACCGAGAACGACTCCGGGATCGGGCTCGGACTCGCCCTGTCGAAGGGCTTCGTCGAGGGGATGGGCGGGACGCTCGACGTGGAGGACACACCCGGCGGCGGCCTCACGATGGTGGTCTCGCTCCCGGCGGCCGGAGGGGACGCATGAAGATTCTGATCGCGGACGACGACCCGCAGATCCTGCGCGCGCTGCGCATCCTGCTCACCGCGCGCGGCTACGAGGTGCTGACGGCGCGCACGGGCGCCGAGGCGCTGTCGGTCGCGGTCGAGACGCATCCCGACCTCGTGATGCTCGACCTCGGCATGCCGGAGCTGAACGGGATCGAGGTGATCGAGGGCCTGCGCGGCTGGACCAGCGTGCCGATCCTCGTCGTCTCCGGACGGACCGGCTCGGGCGACAAAGTGGATGCTCTGGACGCCGGCGCCGACGACTACGTCACCAAGCCGTTCGCGGCCGACGAGCTGCTCGCCCGCATCCGCGCCCTCACCCGGCGGCAGACCACGACGGCGGACGAACCGGTGATCGCGTTCGGAGACGTCACGGTCGATCTCTCCGCCCATCAGGTGACGCGGCGGGATGCCGAGGGCGCGCATCCGGTGCGCCTCACGCCGACGGAGTGGCAGCTGCTCGAGGTGCTGCTGCGCAACCCGCGACGGCTGGTCACACGGCAGGCGCTGCTCACGCAGGTCTGGGGCCCGCAGTACACGAAGGACACCGGCTACCTGCGGCTCTACCTGGCGCAGCTGCGCAAGAAGCTGGAGCCGGAGCCTTCGCAGCCGCGGTACCTGCTCACCGAGCCCGGGATGGGGTACCGCTTCGTGCCGGACGAGGGCCCGGGCGAAGAAGGGGAATGGGCCGGCTGATACGCCGGGTTCTGTCACGGCGCCGAAGCGCCGCGGACGGCCATCTATCTCGGAGCGACGTTGCCGCCGCCCTCCAGCGGTCTACCCGGGGACGAGACGAGCAGCCTCATGGTCCCCTGTCCGACCTTGCTCCGGGCGAGGTTTACCCAGCCGGCCGGGTCACCCCGGCCGCTGGTGGTCTCTTACACCACCGTTTCACCCTTACCGGGAGGCGAGCCTCCCGGCGGTCTGCTTTCTGTTGCACTTTCTCGCGGGTTGCCCCGGGTGGGTGTTACCCACCGCCCTGCTCTGCGGAGCCCGGACGTTCCTCGGCGGCCCGCTGACGCGGACCGACGCGACCGTCTTGCCGACCCATTCCGGCCTCCACCCTAGCGCAGGGCCGATCTCCGAGCCTGGGTCAGAGCCCGCTGTCCTCGCCGCGGACGAGGATGGCCCCGCTGTCCGGGCAGAGCACGACGTCGTCGGCCGCGGCGCGGCGGATCTCGGAGAGGTCGGACTCGGTCAGCTTCACGTTGGAGCCCATCGAGACGCCGCGGATGAGCGCGGCGGCGCCGATGCCGTACCGGGCGCGCTGGCGCTCGTACAGCTCGATCAGGTCGGCGGGGAGCGCGTCGGCGATGGTCGCGCGGTCGGCCGCGGCGGCCTTGCGCTGCACATCGAGCTTGCCGGCCTCCTCGTCGCGCTGCGCCTCGAGCGCCTCGACGCGCGAGCCGAGTTCGGCGCGCTCCGCCTCCACCGCGGCGAGCGCCTCCTCCAGCGTCTCGACCCGCTCCATGACGGTCAGCTCGATCTCTTCGAGGTCGTCCTTGCGGCGCGCCAGCGAGGCGAGCTCGGCTTCGAGCGCCTGCACATCCTTGACGGAGGCGGTCTGCTGCACGCGGTCGGTGTCGCGCTTGACCCGGGCCTCGACGAGCTCGACGTCGGACTCGACGCGCTTGAGCTCTGCGCGGGCGTCCTCCAGCTCGCCGGTGGCGGCGATCCAGCGGGCACGCAGCGCCTCGACCTCGGGCTGGAGCTTCGCCAGCTCGCCCAGCTGCGGGAGGTTCTTGGTCGCGTGCGCGAGCTGCGCGAGGCGGGTGTCGGCGGCCTGCAGGCGCAGGAGCTCGTTCTGGTCGGCGGGACTGGCTTTCACGATGCGGTGCTTCCTTCGTGCGGGGTGGTCATTGCAGGATGGCGAAATCCCACGGATCGGTCCGGAGCTCGCTCACGACGACCTCGACGCCGGGGAGCGCCGCACGCAGCTGCTCGGCGGCGGTGTCGAGCCAGAGCCATTCGCTGGCCCAGTGGGAGACGTCGAGGAGCGCAGGGCCGCCGCCGAGCGTCGCCTGCTCGCGGGCTTCGGACGCCGGATGGTGGCGCAGGTCGGCGGTGATGTAGACGTCGGCCGTGCGGACGGCGTCGGAGCCCAGCAGCGAGTCGCCGGCTCCGCCGCAGACCGCGACGCGCGTGACGGGCTGGTGATAGTCGCCCGCCGCTCGCACGCCGCCGGCGGTGGGGGGCAGTAGGTCGGCCACCGCACGGGCGAGCTGGCCGAGGGTCGTGGGCTGCGGGAGGTCGCCCACCCGCCCGATGCCGGTCGCGCCGTCGGCGGCCGGGGCGATGGGGCTCGTGTCGCGGAGGCCCAGCCGGGCGGCGAGCACGTCGCTGGTGCCGTCGGCGACCACATCGGCGGTGGTGTGCGCGGCGTACAGCGCGACGCCGCCGCGGATGAGCCGCGCGAGCAGGGCGCCCTTGTAGCGGTCCTCGGCGATGCTCGTCACCCGCGCAGCAGCAGCGGGTGGTGGGCGATCAGCAGGTCGGCGCCCAGCTCGACCGCCTCGTCGACCGTCGCGGCGACGGCATCGACCGCCAGCAGGATGCGCTGCACGGGAGCCGCCGGATCGCCGGAGACGAGCCCGGGCGCATCCCAGCTCTCGGCACCCGCGAGCGGCCACAGCTGCTCGACGGTGTCGCGGACGGAGGAGAGGGTGTTCGGCACGTCGATCAGCCTACGGGATGGGTCCCCGGCACGAGCGGGCGGTCTCCGATCTGCGGAGAACCCGCCAGGCCCCCGCCTGTGGAGCGTGTCACTCGACGGACTGCTCCTGCCGGCGCACCGCAGGCACGGCCGACACCAGCACGCCGAACAGCCCGATCACGAGCGCGATCACGACGCCGATGTTGCTCGTGCCGATCCCCGCCTGCGGGTCGATGCCGACCATCCGGAACAGGTAGCCCTCCCAGCCGAGCCACGGCAGTGGCGAGCTCACGGTCCCGAGGCCGACCGCCGTGCCCGCGACCAGCAGGGCCAGGTTCGTCCACCGCCAGTCCGGGTACGCGCCGCCGCGCGCGAGCAGCGACGGCGAGTGCAGCCGCCGGGTGCGCAGCATCATCTCCCCGGAGAACACGCCGACCCAGGCGGCGACCGGCACCGACAGCGCGGTCGGCACTCCGCGGATCACCGAGGAGAGGTCGGTCACCGTCGCCGCGAGCACGCCGCCCACGATCGCCACGGCAGCCCCGGCGACCAGGGTGCTCCAGCGCCGCCCCAGCCGCACGCCGAGGGCGTCGATCGTGAACCCGGTCGAGTACAGCGTCAGCACCAGCGCCGAGACGAGCGAGAGTCCGACCGCCAGCAGCAGTGGGACGGGGTACCAGCCGGGGAGGCCGAGCCCGACGAGCGCGCCGACCGGGTCCTGCGCGAGATCGGCCGCCCATCCCGGATTCGACGCGGCGAGCAGGCCGCCGTACGAGACGAGGACGAACGGCGGGACGCCCGCTCCGAAGGTCGCCCAGAGCATCGCTGCTCCCCCGGACGACAGCGGACGCTGGTAGCGCGCGACCTCCGCGCTGCTCATCGCCCAGGCCAGCCCGACGTAGCTGAGCACGAGGACGGCACCGGTCACGACGTGCGTCCAGAGCGCGTCCCGGGCGTCGAGCGCCCGCGAAAGGTCGACGTGCTGCCACGTCGCCATGATCATCAGCACGATGAGCACGGCGGAGGCGATGGTGAGCACCAGCTGCACCCGCGCGACCAGCGCATACCCGATGTACGCGACCGCGACGGCCACGGCGATCGTGACGGCGAGCGCCGTCACCGTCGCTCCGACGGCGTTGCCCGGCCACCCCTCTGCCTCGGTGAGCGACCCCGCCGCGGAGCCCGCCAGCCAGAGCAGCACGGAGCCCCAGAACAGCTTGACCACCAGCGCGATGACGGTCGGGAGGAGGTTGCCGCGCATCCCGAAGGTCGCCCGCGAGACGACGAGGGTCGGCTGCCCGCTCCACTTGCCCGCGAGCGTGCCGAGGCCGAGCGGGAGGAAGGAGAGCGCCACGCCCACGAGGGTGGCGACGAGCAGCTGCCGCAGGCTCAGGCCGAGGACGAACAGGGTCGCGCCGACGCCGACGCTGATGAGGGACGAGGTGCCCGCGAACCACAGCCAGAACATCCGGGAGGCGCGGCCGGCGCGAGCGCGGAGGGGCGTCGGCTCGAGATCCGACGTCTCGGGGTGAGAATGCTCGGCCGCGCATGGCGGGCGGCAGCGTGCGAGGCGGATTCGACGGGGGCCTCGGGGGCCGGTGCCTCGGGAAGGGCGGCGGGGGCCGGAGCGGAGTCCACGGCGCGGGAGGCGGCGGGAGCGGGTGGGGTGTCCGGTCGGGGCTCCGGCTGCTGCTCGTCGGATTCGGGCTGCGCGACCGGGAGGACCGGCACCGGCTCGGAGTCACGCGGCGCGAGCTCCGGCGGGACGAAGTCGAGGGGCTCAGCGCGCGCGATCGGCCGATAGGCCGGCGGCGAGATCACCTCGGCCGGCGGCTCGGGCTGCGGCTCCTCTGCCCGCTGCACCGGGATCGCCGCCGTCGCCACCCACGGGCTGAAGGTCGGCTCCGGCCCTGTCGGCTCCCGTCGCACCGGGAGGTCGTCGAAACTGATCAGCTCCGTCGGCGCCCCGACCCACTGATCCTCGTCATCCGACGCCTCGTCTGCATCGTCACCGTCGGCGGCCTGCGCCTCCGCCGGCGCCGTCCCGGCCCGCGGAACGACGATGGGGATCGCGGGCGTTATCCGCGCGACCTCCTCCTCCAGCGCGCTGGCGAGCTCGTCGTCGCTGTGCCGCTCGCCGCGCGTCGCCCCATCCATGACGCCAGACTACCGACGCGTCGCGCGCACCTGGAGCGGCGAACACGTACCATCGGAGCGTGACCCGGATTGCGACCCCGTACGAAGACCTGCTGCGCGACGTGCTGGCGAACGGCGCCCGCAAATCCGACCGCACCGGCACCGGGACGCGCAGCGTCTTCGGCCGTCAACTGCGGTTCGATCTCGCCGACGGCTTCCCGCTCATCACCACCAAGCGCGTCCACTTCAAGTCGATCGCGTACGAGCTGCTGTGGTTCCTCCGCGGCGAGAGCAACGTCGGCTGGCTGCGCGACAACGGCGTCACCATCTGGGACGAGTGGGCCGATCAGGATGGCGAGCTCGGCCCGGTCTACGGCGTCCAGTGGCGCTCGTGGCCGACCCCCGACGGCCGGCACATCGACCAGATCCAGCAGGTGATCGACACCCTTCGAACCGACCCGGACTCGCGCCGCATCATCGTCTCCGCGTGGAACGTCGCCGACATCCCGGATATGGCGCTCGCCCCGTGCCACGCCTTCTTCCAGTTCTACGTCGCCGACGGCAAGCTCTCCTGCCAGCTCTACCAGCGCAGTGCGGACATGTTCCTCGGCGTCCCGTTCAACATCGCCAGCTACGCACTGCTGACGCTCATGGTCGCCCAGCAGGTCGGCCTCGAGCCGGGCGAGTTCGTCTGGACCGGCGGGGACGTCCACATCTACGACAACCACGTCGAGCAGGTGACGGAGCAGCTGACGCGCGATCCGTATCCCGCGCCCACCCTCCGCTTCGCCCGGAAGCCCGAGAGCATCTTCGACTACCGGTTCGAGGACTTCGTCGTCGAGGACTACCAGCACCACCCCGCCATCCGCGCGGCCGTGGCCGTATGACGATCGGACTGATCTGGGCGCAGGCCCACGACCGGGTGATCGGCGCCGGCGGCGTCATGCCCTGGCACCTCACCGAGGACCTCAAGCACTTCCGCGCAGTGACCGGCTCCGACCCGGTGATCATGGGACGCCGCACCTGGGAGTCGCTGCCCGAGCGCTACCGCCCGCTCCCGGGCCGCACGAACATCATCGTCACGCGGCAGGAGGGCTGGGAGGCACCGGGCGCGCAGGTCGTCCACTCGGTCGACGTCGCCCTCGCCGCGGCAGCCGACGGCATCGTCTGGGTGATCGGCGGCGCCGAGCTGTACAGCCAGACCCTGCCCCGCGCGGACCGCCTCGAGATCACCGAGATCGACCTCGACGTGGACGGCGACACCCGGGCGCCGGACCCGGGCGACGGCTGGACCGTCGACGCCGGCGACTGGCAGACCGCCGGCAACGGGATGCGCTACCGCTTCCTCACGTACACCCGCTGACCCGAACCTGAACGGAACAGAAGGGATCCGTCAGCCTCCGGAGCCGAGACCGGCCACGAGGTTCACCGTCGCCGCGACGATGACCGTCCCGAACAGGTACGAGAGCAGCACGTGGTGCAGGATCGTCCGCCGGATGTACGAGCTGGAGATGTCCGTGTCCGACACCTGGAACGTCATCCCGAGGGTGAAGGCGAGGTAGGCGAAGTCGCTGTACTGCGGCTCCTCCTTCTGATTGAAGTCGATGCCGCCGCCCCCGCGGTAGTAGATCCGGGCGTAACGGAGCGTGTAGAGGGTGTGGACCAGCGTCCAGGACAGGGCGACCGACACGATCGCCAGCAGCGCGACCCCCAGCTGGGCTCCGCCCTTGAGGTTCCGGGCGTCCACCAGGATGTAGACCACGGCCACGACGCTCGCCGCGGCCGCGAGGATGAGCACGAGGTCGGCCGTCCGGCGTCCCGGGTCCTCCAGCGTCGCGTGCTCCTTGGTGGTCGGCCCGTCGAGCTTCCACACCGACACCCAGACCCAGGTGACGTAGACGAGGCACGCCGCCGCCCACCCCGCGATGACGGCGTAATGCCACGCGTTGAGGAGGCCGGTGACAATGGCGACGAGCAGTCCCGCCACCAGGGCCGCAGCCATCTTGATCCGCGTGATCCCGCGGCGGCGCTTCACTTCGTCGGTCACACTCCGGATGTTCGCACACCCGGGCCGCGCGGACCCTGAGGCTCGGCCGGTACGATCGATGCGTGACCGACGCACCGCTGCAGCCCGCTCCCCTCGCCGACCTCGACACCCCGACCCTGCGCGCGGCGCACGCCGCCTTCGCACACGACTACGACGAGCTCAAGGCCGCCGGCCTCTCACTCGACATCACGCGCGGAAAGCCGTCCGCCGAGCAGCTCGACCTGTCGAACGACCTGCTGCACCTGCCGGACGGCGCCTACCGCGATGCAGCGGGAACCGACCTCCGCAACTACGGCGGCCCGAACGGCCTGCCTGAGCTGCGCGCGATCTTCGCCGAGGCGCTCCAGGTGCCGGTGCCGCAGCTGCTCGCGCTCGGCAACTCCAGCCTCACGATCATGCACGACACCATCGCGCAGGCACTGCTCCACGGCGTTCCCGGCGGCGAGCTGCCGTGGGCGAACCAGTCGATCAGCTTCCTGGCGCCGGTGCCGGGGTACGACCGCCACTTCACCATCCTGGAGCGTTTCGGCATCCGGATGATCCCGGTCCCGATGAACGAGGACGGCCCCGACATCGAGGCGGTCGCGTCGCTTCTCGCCGCCGACGACAGCATCAAGGGGATGTGGTGCGTCCCCGTCTACTCGAACCCGACCGGCGCCGTGTACAGCGAGGAGGTCGTGCGCGCCCTCGTGTCGCTGCCCGCCGCCCCCGACTTCCGCCTGTTCTGGGACAACGCCTACGTCGTCCACCACCTCACCGACGAGCGACCGGCGCCGATCGACGTGCTCGCGCTGGCCGCCGAGGCCGGCAACCCGGACCGCCCGCTCATCTTCGCGTCCACCTCCAAGGTCACCTTCCCCGGCGCCGGGGTCGCGTTCTTCGGCGCGTCCGAGGCGAACGTCGCCTGGTTCCAGTACAACTCGGCCGCGCAGAGCATCGGGCCGGACAAGATCAACCAGCTGCGCCACGTCCAGCTGCTGCGGGATGCGAACGGCCTCGCCGCGCACATGGAGAAGCACCGCGCCATCCTCGAGCCGAAGTTCGCCGCGGTCGACACGGTCTTCCGCGACCGCCTCGCCCCGTGGGGCGCGGGCTCGTGGAACGCGCCGAAGGGCGGCTACTTCGTCAGCCTCGACGTGCCCGACGGAGCGGCGAAGCGCGCGGTGCAGCTCGCCAAGGAGGCGGGCATCGCCGTCACGCCGGCGGGAGCGACCTTCCCGTACGGCGACGACCCGCGCGACGCGAACATCCGGATCGCGCCGACCCTGCCGCCGCTCGGCGAGCTGACCACCGCGCTCGAGGGCTTCAGCACGGCGATCCTGCTCGCGGCGGCGGAGACGCTGCTCGCCGACCGGGACTGACCGTGGCCGGCTGGGTCGTCCGCGCGAGCACCGAGGACGACTGGGAGGCGTACCGCGCCCTTCGGTTCGAGATGCTCGCCGACGCGCCGATCGCGTTCCTCGAGACGCTGGAGCAGGCGAAGCAGCACCCCGAGGAGCACTGGCGCCGCCGCGCCTCCAACACCGTCGGCACCACCACGCTGTTCGCCGCGGTGGCGGAGGACGGGCGCTGGCTCGGCAGCATGGGCGGGTACCAGGCGGTGGGGGCTCTCGACCCGTACCTCGTCGGCGTCTACGTGACGCCGGCGTTCCGCGGCCGCGAGCACGGGATGACGGACGCGCTCCTCGACGCCGTCATCGCCTGGGCCCGGGGACGCGGCGACCGGCTGCTGCTGGAGGTGCACGAGGACAACGAGCCGGCCATCCGTTCGTACCTGCGGCGCGGGTTCGTCTTCACCGGCCGCACGCAGCCCTATCCGCTCGACCGCACGGCGAACGAGCGGGAGATGGAGCTCCCGCTCCCCACCTCCTGATGCCGCCGAGCACAGGAAAAACGTCGCCCCGCACGGAGGAAGGCGACGTTTTTCCTGTGCTCGGCGGCTAGGGGGCGCGGGTCAGACCTCGCCGAAGCCGGTGTCGACCAGGTCGGCCAGCGCGTCCACGGCGGGGCGGCCGTCGGGGTCGTCCGAGGCGATGCGCGCGGTCGACCCGGCCGTGAGACCGAGCGACATGATGCCGAGGAGGCTCTTCGCGTCCTTGCCGTTGACGGTCACCTTCACCGGGAAGGTGTTGGCGAGCTTGACGAACTCCGCCGCGGGGCGTGCATGCAGGCCCTCCGGGTTCCGGACGACCACCTCGCGCTCGTAGGGACCGGAGGCGGCGGGCGCCTCGGGCTCCGGAGCCGCGTCGCCGCCGGAACCGGCCCACGCGTCGACTGCGCCGCGTGCCGCCTCGGCGACCGCGTCCAGCCCGCTCCCCGACTCGGCGGCGACCGCGGCCGCCACGCCGCCCTCGACGAATGGGACGTCGACCACGCGGACGCGCGCCCGCTGGTCCTCGTCGAGCATGTCGAGCACCGTCTCCGCCGTCAGCAGGGCCGAGCCCAGGTCGCTGATGACCACGACCCCGTCACCGCCGTCCGCCTCCGCGACACCGGACATGACCTTCGTGAAGCTCGTGCCGATCCCGTCGTCGTCCGTGCCGCCGGCCGCGACCAGGTGCACCGATCCCGCCATCTGACCGGCGAGGTCGACCATCCCCTCGGCGATCCGGGAGCTGTGCGAGACGAAGACGATGCCGACCTTCTCGCTCATCCGGCCGCCTCGGCCGTCTGCGCCGCAGCCCGCAGGATGAGCGCCGTCGACTGCGCGCCGGGATCGCGGTGCCCGGCCGACCGCTCGCCCAGGTAGCTCGCGCGGCCCTTCCGGGCGACCAGCGGCTCGGTGGCCTCCGCGCCCTTCTCGGCCGCCTCCGCCGCGGCGCCCAGGATGCCCGCGGCCGACGCCCCGGACTCCTGGGCCGCCCGTGCGGCGTCGACGGCCGGCGTCCAGGCGTCGACCATGGTCTTGTCGCCGGGTTCGGCCTTGCCGCGGGACACGATGCCGTCGCGCGCGGCCGCCAGGGCCGCCACGAGGGCTTGGGTCTCGATCTCGTCGCCCGCGCCCACCGGATCCGCGGCCTTGAGGAACGCCGTGCCGTAGAGCGGGCCGGACGCGCCGCCCACGGTCGAGATCAGCGTCATCGCGACCGAGCGCAGCGCCGCATTCGGCGTCGCGTCGTCCGGCAGCTTCTCCAACGCTGCAACCGAGGCGCGCAGGCCGCGGTCCATGTTCTCGCCGTGGTCGCCGTCGCCGATCTCGCGATCGAGGGTGTTGAGCTCCTGCTTGTGCTCGCCGATGGATTCGGCGGCGGCCGAGATCCACGCCTTCACCCAGTTCGTGTCCAGCGTCATCGACGCCTCCTTGTCGTTGTCGATCCGGCTTGTCAGATGCCCCAGCGCAGCGCGGCGGTGTGGACGGGGGCGTCCCACAGCTGCGTGAACTCGTCGTCCAGCTTGAGCAGGGTGATCGACGCGCCCTGCATCTCGAGCGAGGTGACGTAGTTGCCCACGAGCGAGCGGGTGATCGAGATGCCGCGCTCGTCGAGGATCTCGGCCGCGCGGCGGTACAGGATGTACAGCTCCGACAGCGGCGTGCCGCCCATACCGTTGACGAACAGCAGCACCGGCGAGCCCTCGTACGAGAGATCGGCGAGGATGGCGTCCATCATCCGGTCGACCAGGCGGTCCGCCGGCTCGAGCTTGATCCGCTCGCGCCCCGGCTCGCCGTGGATGCCGACGCCGAACTCGATCTCGTCGTCCGGGAGCACGAAGCCGGGCTCTCCGGCGTGCGGGACGGTGCCGTCGGTCAGCGCGAGGCCGATCGACCGCACGTTCGCGTTGACGCGCTCGGCGATGGCGGTGACCGTGTCGAGGTCGTCTCCGCGGTCGGCGGAGGCGCCCGCGATCTTCTCGACGAGGACGGTGCCGGCGACCCCGCGGCGTCCCGCGGTGTAGAGGGAGTCCTGCACGGCGACGTCGTCGTTCGTGACGACCGAGCGCACCGTGATGCCCTCGGCGCCGACGAGGTCGGCCGCGGTCTCGAAGTTGAGCACGTCGCCCGTGTAGTTCTTGACGATGTGGAGCACGCCCGCGCCGCCGTCGGCGGCCTTGGTGGCCTCCACGATCGGCATGGGGGTGGGCGAGGTGAAGACCTCGCCGGGCACGGCCGCGTCCAGCATCCCCTTGCCGACGAAGCCGGCGTGGAGGGGCTCGTGGCCGCTGCCGCCGCCGCTGACCAGTCCGACCTTGCCCTGGACGGGTCCGTCGGCCCGGGAGACGAACTTCGGATCCTGCGACACCCGGACGATGTCGGCGTGAGCCCGGCCGAACCCCGCGAGGGACTCGGTCACGACGTCGGGTACGTCGTTGATGAGCTTCTTCATCGAAACCCTTCCTTCCACTGCTGTCAGTGCGTCGCCGCCACCCACTGGTCGAGCTTCGCGGCCGCGGCCCCGGAGTCGATCGCTTGGGCTGCGACCGCCATTTGCGAACGGAAACGATCCAGGATGGAGACCTGGACCCTCGACGGGTCGGACGCGAGCTCGTAGGACACGAGCCCGGCCGCCGCGTTGAGCAGGACGATGTCGCGCACGGGGCCTTCTTCTCCCGCGAGCACGGCACGCACGACCGCCGCGTTGTACGCGGCGTCCTTCCCGAGCAGGTCCTCGATCCGCGCCCTCGGGATGCCGAGGTCGCGCGGGTCGATGTCGTGCTCGGTGACGAGGCCCCGGGAGACCTCCCAGACGTGGCTGTGGCCGGTGGTCGACAGCTCGTCGAGCCCGTCGTCGCCGCGGAAGACCAGCGCGGTCGCACCGCGGGTCTGGAACACGCCGACGATGAGCGGGATGCGGTCGAGCGTCGCGACGCCGACCGCGGATGCCTCGGGGCGCGCCGGGTTGCACAGCGGTCCGAGGTAGTTGAAGACGGTGGGGACGCCCAGCTGCGCGCGCACCGGCCCGGCGTTGCCGAATCCCGGATGGAAGGCGCTGGCGAAGGCGAACGTGATGCCGGCGACGCGCAGCACCTCGGCGACGCGGTCGGCGGAGAGCGTGAGGTCGATGCCCAGGGCGGCCAGCACATCCGAGGAGCCGGACGAGGAGCTCGCCGCGCGGTTGCCGTGCTTGATGACCGGCACCCCGGCCGCGGCGGCCACGATGGACGCGGTCGTCGAGACGTTCACCGTCCCGAAGCGGTCGCCGCCGGTGCCCACGATGTCGAGTGCCATCGGGTCGACGTCGAGCGGGACGGCGTGGTCGAGGATCGCGTCGCGGAAGCCGACGATCTCGTCGACCGTCTCGCCCTTGGCGCGCAGCGCGATGAGGAAGGCGGCCAGCTGGGCGTCCGTCGCCTCGCCGCTCATCACCTGGTCCATGGCCCAGGCCGCATCCGCCACGCTCAGGTGCTCCCCCGCCAGGAGAGACGTCAGCACGGACGACCAGGACTGCGTGTGGACCATGATGTGATCCTATCGGCGGCCGACACGCCACGGCGATACCGGCCATCCAGCACCGACTGAGGCTGACCTAACCGGAAATCGGGCCGATTCAAGCCCCATTGGTGAGAAAACCCCGGCTTCTTTTCAGCCATAATGGGTTACGTGACGAGCACCTCCCTTTCTCCCTCAGCGAGTGCGCCGGTTATCAACCGGCCCAACGTCGTGGCCGTCGGCACCATCGTCTGGCTCGGGTCGGAGGTGATGTTCTTCGCAGGCCTGTTCGCGATCTACTTCACCCTCCGGTCGACGTCGCCCGACCTGTGGGCCGCCGAGACGCAGCACCTCAACGTGCCGTACGCGCTGACGAACACGATCATCCTGGTTCTCAGCTCGGTCACCTGCCAGTTCGGCGTGTTCGCCGCCGAGCGCATGCAGCCGCGCCGCGCGGGCGGCATCCTGCAGTTCTGGCGCTGGGGCATGGTCGAGTGGTTCACGCTGACCTACATCATGGGCGCGATCTTCGTCTCCGGTCAGGTGCTCGAGTACGCGACGCTGGTGTCCGAGGGCATCGCGCTCAGCTCCAACGCCTACGGCTCCGCCTTCTACCTGACGACCGGCTTCCACGCCCTGCACGTCACGGGCGGCCTCATCGCCTTCCTCCTCGTCATCGGCCGCGCGTTCGCGGTCAAGATCTTCGGCCACAAGGAGGCGACCAGCGCCATCGTCGTCTCCTACTACTGGCACTTCGTCGACGTCGTGTGGATCGGACTGTTCGCGGTCATCTACATCATCCGATAGGAAACAGGAGCGTTCTTCACCCCATGCGTCCGAAAAACCCCAGCACGGTCAAGCCGGCCCGTTCGGCCAGGGCCTCCCGCAAGGGCGGCCGTCGCCACCCGCTGGCCACCGTCGCGCTCCTCGCGATCGGCCTGGGACTGACCGGCGGCGCGTACGCCGCGTTCACCACCACCACGGCCTCGGCCGACGAGCCCCAGGTCGCTGCCGCGAGCCAGAGCTCCGTCGACGAGGGCAAGAAGCTCTTCCAGGCCAACTGCGCCACCTGCCACGGCCTCGACGCCCAGGGCAGCTCGGTCGCGCCGAGCCTCATCGGCGTCGGCGCCGCCGCGGTCGACTTCCAGGTCGGCACCGGCCGCATGCCGATGCAGATGCAGGGCCCGCAGGCGCAGGAGAAGCCGGTCCAGTTCACGGATGAGCAGGTCAAGGCGCTGGCCGACTACGTCGCCTCCCTCGCCCCCGGGCCGTCCATCCCGGAGCAGAAGTACCTCGACGGCAAGGGCGACGCCGCGCACGGCGCCGAGCTCTTCCGCATCAACTGCGCGATGTGCCACAACGTCGCCGGCGCCGGTGGCGCGCTGACCGAGGGCAAGTACGCCCCGCCGCTCACCGGCGTGAGCGCCCAGCACATCTACGAGGCCATGGTCACCGGTCCGCAGAACATGCCCGTGTTCAACGACCTGAACATCACGCCGCAGGGCAAGGCCGACATCATCACGTACCTGAAGTACATCCAGAACAACCCCTCCCCGGGTGGTTTCGAGCTCGGCTCCCTCGGCCCGGTGGCCGAGGGCCTCTTCCTCTGGATCTTCGGTCTGGGCGCCATCGTCGCCCTCACCGTGTGGATCACGGCGAAGTCGAACTAATCCGGATCCGTCTTCGGGTACGAACACAGCGTAAGAAGGAGAGCAATGGCACAGGACGACAACGGCGGGCACGAGCTCACGCCCGCCCGTCCGTCTGAGGAGCACCGGACCGGCAACCCCGGTACCGCGGTGGTGATCCGCGACGCCGTCGAGAACCCCGGGTTCCCGCCGCACCGTCCCCGCGTCACCGACCTCGACCCGAGGAAGGAGCGGCGCGCCGAGCGCACCGTCTACACGCTGTTCTACCTGTCGATCGCCGGCTCCGTCTGGGCCATCGCCGCCTACATGGCGTTCCCGATCGTCGACGGCGACCCGGGCTCGGTCCGTCTCAACAACCTCTTCATCGGCATCGGCAGCGCGCTCGCGCTGCTCGCCATCGGCATCGGCGCGGTCCACTGGGGCAAGGCGCTCATGCACGAGAAGGAGGGCGTCGACCTCCGCCACCCTGTACGGGGCAGCGAGGCGACCACCGCCCGCGCGGCCGAGATCTTCCGCCAGGCCGACGAGGAATCCGGCTTCAGCCGCCGCACCCTGGTGCGCAACAGCCTGATCGGCGCGCTCGTCGTCTTCCCGCTCCCCGCCGTCGTCCTGTTCCGCGGCCTCGCGCCGCAGAACGTCGACCCGGTGGAGGCTCTCTCGCAGACCATGTGGGCCAAGGGCGTCCGCCTGACCCGCGACCCAACCGGCACGCCCATCAAGGCCTCCGACGTCACCCTCGGCAGCGCGTTCCACGTGATCCCCGAGGGCCTCAACGAGGCCGAGGACATGCTCGAGCAAAAGGCGAAGGCCGCCGTGCTGCTCATGCGCCTCAAGCCCGAAGACCTGCACGTCTCCAAGGGCCGTGAGAACTGGAACTACGACGGCATCGTCGCCTACTCCAAGATCTGCACGCACGTCGGGTGCCCCGTGGCGCTCTACGAGCAGCAGACGCACCACCTGCTCTGCCCGTGCCACCAGTCGCAGTTCGACATCACGCACGAAGCGCAGGTCATCTTCGGACCGGCGAAGCGGCCGCTGCCGCAGCTGCCGATCACCGTCGACGCCGATGGCTACCTGGTCGCCCGCAGCGACTTCCACGAGCCCGTCGGCCCGAGTTTCTGGGAGCGCCATTGAGCACCACCACCGCCGCACGGCCTGCGGCACAGTCGACCGCCCCGCAGAAGGGCGGATTCGTGGCGGCTGCCTCGAACTACCTCGAGGACCGCACCAGCATCTCGGGCGCCGTCAAGGAGTTCGGTCGCAAGATCTTCCCCGACCACTGGTCCTTCCTCCTCGGCGAGGTCGCGCTCTACAGCTTCATCGTCATCCTGCTGTCGGGCACGTTCCTCACGTTCTTCTTCCAGGCGTCCATGGCCGAGGTGGTCTACCACGGCTCGTACGTCCCGCTGAAGGGCATCGAGATGTCGTCGGCCATGCAGTCGACGCTGAACATCTCGTTCGAGGTCCGCGGCGGACTGCTGGTCCGTCAGATCCACCACTGGGCGGCACTGCTGTTCGTGGCGGCCATCGGCCTGCACATGCTCCGCATCTTCTTCACCGGCGCGTTCCGCAAGCCGCGTGAGCTGAACTGGGTCATCGGCTTCGTCCTCTTCATCCTCGCGATGGGCGAGGGCTTCACCGGCTACTCCCTCCCGGACGACCTGCTCTCGGGCAACGGCCTCCGGATCATCGACGGCCTGATCAAGGGCCTGCCGGTGGTCGGCACCTGGATCTCGTTCCTGCTCTTCGGCGGCGAGTTCCCGGGCACGGCGATCGTCGGACGCCTCTACACGCTGCACATCCTGCTGCTGCCCGCACTGGTCGTGGCCTTCATCGCCCTGCACCTGATGTTCGTGGTCATCCACAAGCACACGCAGTACGCGGCTCCGGGTCGCACCCAGGGCAACGTCGTGGGCTACCCGGTCCTCCCGGTGTACGCGGCGAAGGCCGGCGGCTTCTTCTTCATCGTCTTCGGTGTCGTGGCGCTGCTCGCGTCGTTCTTCACGATCAACCCGATCTGGAACTACGGCCCGTACGACCCCTCCCCCGTGTCCGCCGGTACGCAGCCGGACTGGTACATCGGCTTCGCGGACGGCGCCCTGCGTCTGGTCCCGCCGGGCTGGGAGTTCGTGTGGCTGAACCGCACCTGGTCGTTCAACATCATCATCCCGGTGGCGATCCTCGGACTGTTCATCGTGACGGTCATGATCTACCCGTTCCTCGAGGCGTGGGTGACCGGCGACAAGCGCGAGCACCACATCCTGGACCGTCCGCGCAACGCCCCGACCCGCACCGCCATCGGCGCCGCCGGCGTCACGTTCTACGCGGTCTTCTGGGCGGCGGCGAGCTCGGACATCATGGCGACGCACTTCAAGCTGACGATGGAGGGCGTGATCCACGCCCTGCAGCTGCTGCTGTTCGTCGGACCGCTGATCGCCTACGTCGTGACCAAGCGCGTCTGCATCGCCCTGCAGAAGAAGGACCGCTCGATCGCCTTGCACGGCTACGAGTCGGGCCGCATCGTGAAGCTCCCCGGTGGCGAGTTCATCGAGGTGCACGAGCAGCTGAGCGACTACGAGCGCTGGCGTCTGGTCTCGTACGAGACCTACGAGCCGCTGATGCTCCGCCCGAACCGCCGCGGCAAGATCACCGCTGCGAACCGGGTGCGCGCCGGCCTCTCCCGCTGGTTCTTCGAGGACCGTCTCGTTCCGCCGACCCGCGGCGAGCTCGAGTCGGGCCACGGCGAGCACTGACCCATCCCGCGTGACAAGCGCCGGCGCGAGCGATCGCGCCGGCGCTTTCGCGTATCCCCGACAGGAAGCCGAAACCGTGCCGCGTGACCTCCCCCGCCTCGCCGCCTGGCTGCGCTGCCCTGTCTGCGCGGCGGACCTCGAGCAGGTCGACCGCCTGACCCTCGGTTGCACCAACGGCCACCGTCACGACGTCAACAAGCGCGGCTTCGTCTCGCTGCTCGGCGGCGGAAGCAAGCACCTGGGCGACTCCACCGAGATGCTCGACGCCCGCGACCGCGTGCTCGAGGGCGGCGCCTACTCCCCCATCGCGTCGGCGGTGGCGGCCAGCGCCGCCGGTGTGCGCATCCTCGACGCGGGAGCCGGCACCGGCTACTACCTGCGCGCCGCCCTCGCCCCATCCCCCGAGGCGAGCGGCCTGGCGATGGACCTGTCCCCGCAGGCGGTCGCCCGCGCCGTCCGCTCCTCCGAGCGCGTGGACGGCCTGGTGGCCGACACCTGGCGTCCCCTCCCCGTGCGCTCCGGACTGGTCGATGCGGTCCTCGACGTGTTCGCCCCTCGGAACCTTCCCGAGTTCCACCGCGTCCTGCGCCCAGGCGGACTCCTCGTGGTCGTGGTCCCGCGGGCCGACCATCTTGCGTCGCTGCGTGCGGCGGGCACCATGCTCGACATCCCGTCCGACAAGGCGGACGACGTCATCCACGCCGCAGAGCCCCTGTACGCCCTGCAGGCGCGCGAGCACGTGGCATACGACCTGGCACTCACCGACGAGCTGCGAGCGTCCCTGGTGGGCATGGGCCCGTCCGCCCGACACACCGCTGGAGTCTCGGCACCCGACCTCGCCGTCGACACGACGCGCGTCTCCGTCGACGTCCTCACCTTCGCCCGCCGCTGACGCGGCCTCCAGGCCGCCGCCGCGACGGCGGCTGCGCACGGGCGTCACAGTGCGCTGGCCCCGCCACACGCGACCCAGCCACCCCGCCACCGCGTCTGCGATTTGGTTGCCCCAATACGCCGTGGGACCTTCTCCCACAAAGGCGTGTTGCGTCAACCAGGCCGGCGCCGCGGCGACTGCGCACGGGCGTCATAGTGCGCTGGCCCGCCAGACGTGAGCCGTTCGCCCCGCCACTACGCCTGCGATCTGGTTGACCCGACACGCCGATCGGCCGCCTCCTGCGACGGCGTGTTGCGTCAAGCAGAGTTCGCGGCGGCCTGTGAGGACTGGTGGGTGTGGGCGGCGCAGCTCCGCGCCGGCGGGGGCCGCATCCATGAGACGCAACACGCCGTTACGGGGTCCGCGAAGCAGCGTGTTACGTCCCATGGCTGACCCCGCCGTGCGGGTGGCGTGCTATCCAGCGTCCAGACAACGCGCTACGCCGTGCCGTCCGCGTCGCGCGACAGCGTGTTCCGTCAAGCAGAGGTCGTGACAGGCATCCACTGGTCCCAACACGCCGTTATACCCCCGTAGGTAACGGCGTGTTGGGACCAGTGGATGCGAGCGGAACAGGTCAGCTCCGGCCGGGCCGCATCCATGGGACGCGACACGCCGCTACGGGGCACGCCTAACGGCGTGTTGCGCCCCATCGATGGGGTCGGGGTGCCGGCGCACACGACGAAGGCCGCCTCCCAGCGGGAGACGACCCTCGTACGGACGTGCGTGGTTACCGGGCGAAGTAGCCGCGGTAGTACTCGTAGACCCAGCCGACGATGCAGACCAGGCTGAAGGCGACGCCGATGAAGCAGATCCAGATGCCGACGGCGAGGCCGAGGATGACCAGGCCGGCGCCGAAGGCCAGCGCGATCGGCCACCAGCTCCACGGGCTGAAGTGCCCGAGCTCCGGGTCGCCGTCGTCGATGTTGGCGTCGAGGCGGTCCTCCGGGAGCTCACCGCCCTGCGAGGCGTGCGAGCGGCCCACGTAGAACGCGATGAACGCGGACAGGACGGCCGCGAGCAGCATGCCCACGGTTCCGACCCACTCGACGTTCCGGTGGAAGGAGTCGGCGAGGTTCCACAGCGTGTAGACGATCGCCGACAGGACGAAGAAGATCGACAGGATCCAGAAGAGGATGGCATTGGCGCGCATGTGCTACTTCACCTCGTCGTTCGCGACGTCGTGGACGGGGGCGTCGGGGGCGTCCTTCGCCGGGCCGATGCCGATCGGGATACCGGCCTCCGGGTGGTTCAAGTCGAACGCCGGCGACTCCGAACGGATGCGCGGGATCGACGTGAAGTTGTGCCGCGGCGGCGGGCAGCTGGTCGCCCACTCGAGCGAGCGTCCGTAGCCCCACGGGTCGTTGACCGTGACCTTCGGCGCGTTGCGCGCGGTCAGGTACACGTTGACGAAGAACGGGATCATCGAGATCGCCAGGATGCCGGCGCCGATCGACGAGACCTGGTTCATCCAGGTGAAGCCGTCCGACGGCAGGTAGGTGGCGTACCGGCGCGGCATGCCCACGACGCCCAGCCAGTGCTGGATGAGGAACGTCGTGTGGAAGCCGATGAACAGCAGCCAGAAGTGCCACTTGCCCAGGCGGTCGTTGAGCATCTTGCCGGTCCACTTCGGCCACCAGAAGTAGAAGCCGGCGAACATCGCGAACACGACGGTTCCGAACACCACGTAGTGGAAGTGGGCGACGACGAAGTACGTGTCGGACACGTGGAAGTCGAGCGGTGGCGAGGCCAGGATGACACCGGTCAGACCACCGAACGTGAACGTGATCAGGAAGCCGATCGACCACAGCATCGGCGACTCGAACGTGAGCGAGCCGCGCCACATCGTGCCGACCCAGTTGAAGATCTTCACGCCGGTCGGGACCGCGATGAGCATCGTCATCAGCGAGAACCACGGCAGCAGCACCGAGCCGGTCACGTACATGTGGTGCGCCCACACGGTGACGGACAGGGCAGCGATCGCGATCGTCGCGTAGATCAGCGTCTTGTATCCGAAGATCGGCTTACGGCTGAAGACCGGGAAGATCTCGGACACGATGCCGAAGAACGGCAGCGCGATGATGTACACCTCGGGATGGCCGAAGAACCAGAACAGGTGCTGCCAGAGCAGGGCTCCGCCGTTCGCGGCGTCGTAGATGTGCGCGTCGAACACGCGGTCGGCGGCCAGGGCGAACAGCGCGGCGGCGAGGACCGGGAAGGCCATGAGCACGAGGATCGAGGTCACCAGGGTGTTCCAGGTGAAGATCGGCATGCGGAACATGGTCATGCCCGGCGCGCGCATCGTGATGATCGTCGTGATGAAGTTCACGGCGCCGAGGATGGTGCCGAAGCCGGAGAGGCCGAGGCCCAGCACCCACAGGTTTCCACCGATGCCCGGCGAGAACGTCGTACTCGACAGCGGCGCATAGGCGAACCATCCGAACGAGGCCGCGCCCTGCGGGGTGAGGAAGCCGGCGACGGCGATCAGCGAGCCGAACGAGTAGAACCAGTACGCCAGCGCGTTCAGCCGCGGGAAGGCGACGTCGGGCGCGCCGATCTGCAGCGGCATGAGCACGTTCGCGAAGCCCGCGAACAGCGGGGTCGCGAACATGAGCAGCATGATCGTGCCGTGCATGGTGAAGAGCTGGTTGTACTGCTCCTTCGTCTGCACGACCTGCAGGCCCGGCTCGAAGAGCTGGGCGCGGATGATCAGCGCCATCACGCCGCCGATGAGGAAGTACACGAACGACGAGATCAGGTACATGTACCCGATCGTCTTGTGGTCGGTCGACGTGATGTAGTTCACGAGGATGTTGCCCTTGCGCGCCACGCCGTTGGCGGACACGAACGAGGGCGTGGGCTTCGGGGCGGTGGTCGCCCCCGGTGCCGGTGCTGTCGTCGTCATCAGTGCGTCCTACTCGTTGCCGCCCTGGGGACCCGAAGGGGTGCCCCGGCCCGGCAGGTTCTGGTTGCGGTCGTACTCGGAGCCCAGCTGGCCCTCGTATCCCTGGTCCTTGAGCTTCTGGATGTGCGCGTCGTACTCGGACTGCGACACGATCTTGACGTTGAAGAGCATCGCGGAGTGGTACTCGCCGCAGAGCTCGGCGCACTTGCCGACGAAGGTACCGGTGCGGTCCGTCGTCTCGAAGTACATGTAGTTGGTCTTGCCCGGGATGACGTCCTTCTTGTAGAGCATCGCCGGCACCCAGAAGGAGTGGATCACATCGCGCGAGTCGAGCTGGATGGTGATCTTCTTGTTCTCGGGGAGGTACAGGGTCGGGACCTCGCCCTCCTGGACCGAGCCGGGAGTGGCGCTGTTGTCGTCCGGCTGGACCTGGATTCCCGGGTCGTAGACGTTGTCGCTGACGTAGTTGAAGTCCCACGCCCACTGCTTGGCGTACACCTGGATCTTGACGTCGGGGTTGGCGTAGGGCTGCTCGATGGCGGCCTGGTCGCGCGCGGTGAAGGCGAAGAAGCCGAGCACCAGGATGAGCGGCACGATCGTGTAGAAGATCTCGATCGGCATGTTGTAGCGCAGCTGCACCGGGAGGCCGGTCTGGCCCTTGCGCCGGCGGTAGACGATGACCGCCCACAGGATCAGGCCCCACACGACGATGCCGACGATGAGGAGGACGATCCAGCTGGTCACCCACAGGCCGCTGATGCGCTCGGTGTGGTTCGTGACGGGCGGCTCACCCTCGACGAAGCCCGGGAGGAATCCGTGCAGCTGGGCCTGAGTGCAGCCCGCGAGCGCTACGACGAGCGTCGCGGCGATCGGGATGGCAGCCCATCGGAGACGGCGATTGTGACGCACCGGTGACCTTTCGAGTGACTACTGGGACAGTTCACATGCAACTGTATGTGGCTGTCTCTACCCTACTCCGACTGACACCCTGATCCGAACAAAAGGGCCGCCCCGAGAGGGGCGGCCCGATGTGTTTTCCTGTGCTATGGAGCGCTCAGTGGAACGAGTCTCCGCAGGCGCAGGAGCCGGTGGCGTTGGGGTTGTCGATGGTGAAACCCTGCTTCTGGATGGTGTCCTCGAAGTCGATCGTCGCACCGTCGAGGTACGGGACGCTCATCTTGTCGACGATGACCTCCACCCCGTCGAAGTCGACGGTCGCGTCCCCGTCGAGCATGCGCTCGTCGAAGTAGAGCTGGTAGATCAGACCCGAGCATCCACCGGGCTGGACGGCGACGCGCAGACGCAGGTCGTCGCGGCCCTCCTGCTCGAGCAGGCTCTTGACCTTGGAGGCCGCGGTGTCGGTCAGGCCGACGCCGTGGGCCTTGGTCGCGGTCAGCGTTGTGTCGGTCATGGGGCTCCTTCGGAAGGATGTTTCTGACTCCGGAACGAAATCTGGGTCGATTGTACGACTTCCCGGTGGGAATTGATTCAGGATGCCTCGCGCGCGTTCAGCCGCGCAAGCAGGAGCGCCTCGGTGAGGATCGCCCGCTTGAACACGCCGAGGTGGAGCGACTCGTTCGGGCTGTGCGCCCGCGTGTCGGGGTCCTCGACTCCGGTGACCAGGATCTGCGCCTCCGGGAACTCGCGGACGAGGTCGGCGATGAACGGGATGGATCCGCCGATGCCGGTCTCGACCGCCTCCTTGCCCCACGCGTCGGTCATGGCGCGCTTGGCCTCGGTCGCCGCCCAGCCGGCCGTGTCCACGAGGAAGGGGTCGCCCAGGTCGACGTCCTCGATCGTGACGTGCGCGCCGAACGGCGCGTGCGCCCGCAGGTGCCGCTCCAGCGCCTCGTACGCCTCCCGGGCCGGCTGCCCGGGCGCGACGCGCGAGCTGACGCGCACCGCGACGCTCGGCAGCAGCGTGTTGGACGCGTTGGCGACGGTGGGCGCGTCGATGCCGGTGATGGTGATGGTCGGCTGCGACCACATCCGGGACAGGATGGGCCCGGTGCCGATGCTGGTCACACCATCGAGGAACGCGGCGTCCTTCGCCAGCTCCTCCTCGCTGAACGCAGGCGGCTCGGCGGCGTCGGTGTAGGAGCTGAGGCCCTCGACGGCCACCGACCCCTTCTCGTCGTGCAGGGTCGCCAGCAGCTTGACCATGGCGAGCATCGCGTCTGGGGCCGCGCCGCCGTACATGCCCGAGTGCGAGGCGTGCTCCAGCGTCGAGACGGTGAGCTTGAACGTGACGTTGCCGCGCAGCGACACGGTGAGTGCCGGGGTGTTCACGTCGACGTTGTCGGAGTCGGCGACGACGATCACGTCTGCGGCCAGCGCCTCCTTGTTCTGCTCCAGGAAGTGCGCGAAGGAGCGGGAGCCGAACTCCTCCTCCCCCTCGATGAAAACGGCGAGGCCGAGCTCGAGGTCGTCGCCGAAGGTGTCGCGCAGCGCGCGGACGGAGGCGACGTGCGCGAGCACGCCCGCCTTGTCGTCGGCGGCGCCACGCGCGTACAGGCGGTCGCCGCGCACGGTCGGCTCGAACGGCGGCGTCTCCCACAGAGCCTCGTCGCCCTCCGGCTGGACGTCGTGGTGCGCGTACAGCAGGACGGTCGGGCGGCCGTTGCGCGCAGCGCGCGTGGCGAGCACGGCGGGCTGGCCGAGGGTCTCGCCGTCCGCGGTCGGCGCCTGCTTGATCTCGACCGAGTCGAACATCCCGGTATCGCTCAGGAGGCCGGCCACGGCTTCGGCGCTGCGGCGGACGTTGGCGGGGTCGAACGCCGACCACGACACCGACGGGATGCGCACGAGCTGCGAGAGGTCGGCGACGGCGGAGGGCATCCCGCGGTCGACCGCGGTGCGCACCGCCCGCTCGGCGGGGTCGGACGAACCGGAAGTCGCCGGATCGGGAGTCTGCTGGCTGTCTGTCATGCGGATAATGTTAAGCGGACCCCAGAATCGAAGGCGCGAAGTTGGCAAAGCGACAGAACCCGGCCGAGGCGGAGACGCCCGCGGTCGAGACCACGGAAGAGACGGCCGCCCGGCTGAAGCAGGGCAAGGGCGCACCCACGCCCTCTCGCCGCGAGCAGGAGGCCGCCCGCAAGCGTCCGCTCGTGCCGACCGACCGCAAGGAGGCGGCCCGCCAGGCCCGCGCCAAGCAGGCCGAGGCGCGCGAGAAGGCACGCGTCGGCATGGCCGCCGGCGACGACCGCTACCTGACCGCCCGGGACCGCGGACCGCAGCGCCGCTACGTGCGCGACTACGTGGACGCGCGCTTCTCGATCGGCGAGTTCCTCATCCCGGTGATGCTGATCGTCATCGTGCTGACCTTCCTCCCGTCGCCGGTGCTGCAGGTCTACGGCCTGTTCGCGCTGTGGGGCTTCTTCCTCATCGCGGTCATCGACTGCTTCGTGCTCGGGTTCCTGATCCAGCGCCGCGTCGGCGACAAGTTCGGCAAGACGAAGGTGGAGCGTGGGCTGCGCTGGTACGGCGCCATGCGTGCCCTGCAGCTGCGGATCATGCGCCTCCCCAAGCCGCAGGTCAAGCGCGGCCAGTACCCGAGCTGACGTGACGATCGTCGCAGCAGCCGACGGCTCCGCCCTCGGCAATCCCGGTCCGGCCGGGTGGGCCTGGTACGTCGACGACGACCACTGGTCCGCGGGCGGCTGGCCGCACGGGACGAACAACCAGGGCGAGCTCATGGCCGTCATCGACCTCCTGGAGGCGACGGCGCACCTGGAGGACAACGATCTCCACATCTTCTGCGACAGCCAATACGTCATCAACGCTGTGACCAAGTGGATGCCGGGCTGGAAGCGCAAGGGCTGGCGCAAGGCCGACGGCGCGCCCGTGCTCAACCGCGAGCTCCTGGAGCGACTCGACCGCGGGCTGCAGGGGCGTCGCTACCGGTTCGAGTGGGTCAAGGGACACGCCGGGCACGACCTCAACGAGGCGGCGGATGAGCGCGCCCGCGCGGTCGCCACGGCGTACCAGAAGGGCGACCCGATCCCGATCGGCCCGGGATGGGCGGGGACTGCGCCGGAGGCTGCGAAGCCGATGGCGGTGGAGCCGGAGGCGGCGGAATCCGCTCCGGCGCATGCCGCTCCCGCACCGTCCGACGCCCCCGTCGAGTTCGACCTGTTCGACGGCCTCGACGCCGCGGAAACGGACGAGGAGGTCGTCGCCCGCCTGGAGCGCGAGCTGCTCGAGCCCGCCGTCCGCTCCGACGCGTCCCGCCTGGCTGAGCTGCTGCATCCCTCGTTCGAGGAGATCGGACGCTCGGGACGCCTCTGGGCCCGTGACGCGATCGTCTCCGAGCTCGCCGACGAGGATGCGCCCGCTGCGGACCTCGAGGTGCTCGGCGTCGACCGGGTCTCCGGCGACGCGCTGCTGCTCACCGCTCGGACGACGGATGCGCGCGGCGCGACCCTGCGCAGCTCGCTGTGGGTGCGCAGCTCGGGTCGCTGGCGCCTACGCTTCCACCAGGGCACGCCGGAGGCGTAGCAGCCCGCGGTTGATCTCGCGCGCCCACAGCGGGCCGCGGTAGAGGAACGCCGTGTAGCCCTGCACCAGCGTGGCGCCAGCATCCAGGCGCTCCTGCACGTCTTCCGCGGTCTCGACGCCGCCGACCGAGATCACGCACAGCTCGGCCGGGACGACCGCGCGGATGAGGCGCAGCACCTCCAGGGAGCGGGCGGCGAGCGGCGCACCGCTCAAGCCTCCCGCGCCGGCCGCCTCGACGACCGCCGGATCGGTGACGAGGCCGTCGCGCGAGATCGTGGTGTTGGTCGCGATGATGCCGGCGAGACCCAGCTCGACGGCGAGGCGCGCGATGCGCTCCACCTGCTCGTCGGTGAGGTCGGGCGCGATCTTCACGAGCAGCGGGGTCTCCCCCGCCACCTCCTTGACCGCGGTGAGCAGCGGCGACAGGAGTTCGAGCTCCTGCAGGCCGCGGAGCCCCGGGGTGTTGGGCGAGCTGACGTTGACGACGAGGTAGTCGGCGACGGGCGCAAGCGCGCGGGCGCTGGTCAGGTAGTCGGCGGTGGCGTCCTCGACGGCCACGACGCGCGACTTGCCGATGTTGACGCCCAGCACGGGACGCGTCCGGGCACGGCGGACGCGGAGCAGCCGATCGGCGGCGGCGCCGGCGCCATGGTTGTTGAAACCCATCCGGTTGATGACCGCGCGGTCGGGGATGAGGCGGAACAGCCGGGGCTTGTCGTTGCCGGGCTGCGGGCGCGCGGTGATCGTGCCGACCTCCACGTGGCCGAAGCCGAGCGCACCGAGACCGAGCACGCCCTCGCCGTCCTTGTCGAAGCCGGCGGCGACGCCGAACGGCGAGTCGAACCGCAGGCCGAGCGCCTCGACGGCGAGGGACGAGTCGGGCGCGGTGAAGCGCCGGGCCAGGCCGCCGAGACCGACGGCCGGGAGGGCGCGGATCACCACGAACGCGAGGTGATGGGCCCGCTCGGGGTCGAGGCGGGAGAGGACGAGGTCGAAGAGTGCGCGATACATGCCGGTAGCAGAATACCGCGCGCGCGGTGGAGCTCAGGGCAGCGCGGAGCGATGCCGCGACCCCAGCGCCGCGCGGTGGAGCTCAGGGCAGCGCGGAGCGATGCGCGACCCCAGCGCCGAGGGAGCCTGCGACCGAGGACCGAGCCTGCGACCGAGGTCTGACGTAACAGCGCCGACAGGCTCCTTCTACTCGGCGGCGACCGGCTCCGCGTGCGCCACGCGCAGCGAGCGGATGGCCTCCTCGAAGTCGTCGAGCGAGTCGAACGCCTGGTAGACGCTCGCGAAGCGCAGGTACGCGACCTCGTCGAGCTCACGGAGCTCGGGCAGGATGGCGAGCCCGATGTCGTTGGCCTCGATCTGCGACGCACCCGTCGACCGGATGGTCTCCTCGACCTTGCCCGCCAGCACGGCGAGGTCGGAGTCGGTGACCGGGCGTCCCTGGCACGCCTTGCGCACGCCCAGCACGATCTTCTCGCGGCTGAACGGCTCCGCCACGCCGCTGCGCTTGATCACGCTGAGGCTCGCGGTCTCGGTGGTCGAGAAGCGACGGCCGCACTCCGGGCACTGCCGGCGGCGGCGGATGGAGAGCCCGTCGTCACTCGTCCGCGAGTCGATGACACGGGAGTCGGGGTGGCGGCAGAAGGGGCAGAACATGGTGGGATTCTATCGCTCACCGGGTGCGGAACCGCTGAGTGACCGCTTCCCCGTGCGCCGGAAGGTCCTCCGCGGTCGAGAGCGCCACGATGCGGTCCGCGACCTCCTGCAGCGCGTCGCGGTCGTAGCGGACCACCTGCTGCGGCCGCAGGAACGAGTACGCACCCAGGCCCGGCGAGAACCGGGCCTGACCGCCGGTCGGCAGCACGTGGTTGGAGCCCGCCAGGTAGTCGCCGAGGCTGACCGGCGAGGTGGGGCCGAGGAAGATCGCGCCGGCGTTGTGGATGGACGCGAGCAGCGCATCCGGGTCGGCCGTCTGGATCTCGAGGTGCTCGGGCCCGTAGGCGTTGCTGAACGCGGCGGCCGCGGCGAGGTCGTCCACGAGGACGACCGCGGACTGCGGGCCGCCGAGCGCCGTGCGGACGCGCTCGGCGTGCTTGGTGGCGTCGGCCAGGCGTGCGAGTTCAGCGACGACGCGGTCTGCGAACGCGGGGCTGTCCGTGACGAGGAGGGAGGCGGCGGCCTCGTCGTGCTCGGCCTGGCTGACGAGGTCGGCGGCGACGTAGGACGCGTCCGCCGTGTCATCGGCGATCACGAGGATCTCGGTCGTGCCGGCTTCGGAGTCGATACCGGTCTGTCCGCGGACCACGCGCTTGGCGGCCGCGACGTAGATGTTGCCCGGGCCGGTGATGACCTGCACCGGGTCGAGGCCGAGCTCTTCGACGCCGTACGCCAGCGCGCCGATCGCGCCGGCGCCTCCCATCGCATAGACCTCGTCGATGCCCAGCAGGCCCGCGGCCCCCAGGATGACCGGGTGGACCGCTCCCCCGAACTCGCGCTGCGGCGGGCTGACCAGGGCGACGGAGGCCACGCCGGCGACCTGCGCGGGCACGGCGTTCATCACGACGCTCGACGGGTAGACGGCCTTGCCGCCGGGCACATACAGCCCTGCGCGCTCGACCGGCTCCCAGCGCTGGACGATGCTCGCGCCCGGGCGGATGACCGTCTCGGCGCGCGGCGGAACCTGGGCGGCGGTCGCCTCGCGCACGCGAGCGATCGCCTCCTCCAAGGCCTCGCGCACGTCGGCGGGAAGCGCCTGAACCGCCGCGTCGATCTCCGCCTGCGGAACCCGGAGGGACGAGGGCGCGCCCCCGTCGAACCGCTCCGCCTGCTCGCGCAGGGCGGCGACACCGCGCTCGCGTACGTCGGCGATCAGGTCGGCCGCGACGGTCATCGCGACCTGCACATCCACGACGGGACGGGGCACGAGGCGCTGGAACGCGGCACGAGTAGGCTGGACACCGCGGAGATCGATGGTCTGGATCATGGCCCATCAAGCCTACCCGCCCGGAATCTTCCAGCCCGACTGGAGCTTGTACCCACAGTATGAACAGCGCATCCCCCGACCCGACCGACGGCACCGTCACCGACGCCACCCCCGACCTCGCGGCCTTCCGGCAGACCTTCCGTCGACACGCGGCCGGCGTCGCCATCGTCACCGCCCAGCGCGAGGACGGAACGCCCGTCGGGTTCACGGCCACCTCGCTGGCGTCGCTCGCGGCCGTCCCGCCGCTGGCGACATTCAACATGGCGCTGTCGGCGTCGAGCTGGCCGGCCATCGCCGAGACGGACCGCGTGGTGATCCACACGCTCGGGGTGCGCAACCGCGAGGTCGCCCAGATCCTGTCCGGCGACAACCAGACCCGGTTCGTCGGCGACCACTGGTACCGCGGGCCGCATGGGCTCCCCGTGATCAAGGACACGACCGCGTGGATGGTCGGGCGCATCATCGAGAGGGTCCAGGTGCACAACAGCGCGGTCGTCATCGTGCAGATCGAGCAGGGCGCCCTCGGTGAGGACGACGCGCCGCTCGTGTACCACGAGCGCACCTACTGGCGGCCAGGCACCCCGGTCTGACCCACTTCAGGGCGGGCAGACACACTCAGACCAGGCAGTTCGGCCCGAGCAGCCCCTTCAGCTCGCCGTAGAGGTCGGCGCTCACCTTCACCGGCTTCGGCACCTCGAAGACGCGCGCGACCTGGCCCTTCACGAGCCGCAGGCGCACCTCGCTGTCGCCGGGATGCCGCGCCAGCACCTCGCTGAGCGACATCACGGTGTCGGTCGTCGCGCGCTGGTCCGGCATGGTGATCATCAGGGTCGCGGTGTCGTCGACCTGACCGAGGTCGGGCGTCATGAGGGAGAACGCGTGCAGGTTCATCCCGTCGTCGCGCAGGCTCACCCGGCCGCGGACGACCACGATCGCGTCGCCCTGCAGCTGGGCTGAGTACTCCTGGTACGCCTTGCCCATGAACATGACGGTGAGCTCGCCACCGAAGTCCTCGACCTGGATCATCCCGTACTGGTTGCCCGACGCCTTCGCCACGCGGTGCTGCACGCTCGTCACGAGCCCCGCGATGGTGACGGTCTCGCCGTCCTGGATGTTCTCCGACCCGACCAGCTCGGCGATGCCGGTGCTCGCCAGCTTGGCCAGCTGCAGCTCGAGCCCGGCGAGCGGATGGTCGGACACGTAGAGCCCGAGCATCTCGCGCTCGAACGCCAGCTTGTCGCGCTTCGCCCACTCCGGCCGGTTCGGGATGTGGTGCTGGGTCTGCGCCACCTCGTCCTCGCCCCACAGGCTGTCGAAGTCGAACCCGACGTCGCCGTTCGCCTCGTTGCGCTTGATCTTGACGGCCGACTCGACGGCGTCCTCGTGCACCTCGACGAGGGCGCGGCGGGTGTGCCCGAGCGAGTCGAAGGCGCCGGCCTTGATCAGCGACTCCACGGTCCGCTTGTTGGCAGCATGGATGGGCACCTTGTTGAGGAAGTCGTGGAACGACTCGAAGCGGCCCTTGCTCTCGCGCGCCTCGCGCACGCCCTCGACGACGTTCGCGCCGACGTTGCGCACCGCGCCCATGCCGAAGCGGATGTCCTCGCCGACCGCGGCGAAATAGAGGTTCGACTCGTTGACATCCGGCGGGAGCACCTTGATGCCCATGCGGCGGCACTCGTTGAGGTAGAGCGCCATCTTGTCCTTGGAGTCGCCGACGCTGGTGAGGAGCGCCGCCATGTACTCGGCCGGGTAGTGCGCTTTGAGGTACGCGGTCCAGTACGAGATGACGCCGTAGGCCGCCGAGTGCGCTTTGTTGAACGCGTAGTCGGAGAACGGGAGCAGGATCTCCCACAGCTTGTTCACCGCGTCCATCGAGTAGCCGTTGGCCTGCATGCCCTGCGAGAAGCCCTCGAACTGCTTGTCCAGCTCGGACTTCTTCTTCTTGCCCATGGCGCGGCGCAGGATGTCTGCTTGGCCGAGCGAGAAGCCGGCGACCTTCTGCGCGATCGCCATCACCTGCTCCTGGTAGATGATGAGGCCGTAGCTGGTCGAGAGGATGTCCGCCAGCGGCTCCGCGAGCTCCGGGTGGATCGGCGTGATCTCCTGGAGGCCGTTCTTGCGGAGTGCGTAGTTGGTGTGCGAGTTCGCGCCCATGGGCCCGGGCCGGTACAGCGCGATCAGCGCCGAGATGTCCTCGAAGTTGTCCGGCTTCATGAGCCGCAGCAGCGAGCGCATCGGGCCGCCGTCGAGCTGGAACACGCCGAGGGTGTCGCCGCGCGACAGGAGTTCGTAGGCGGCCCGGTCGTCGAGCTCGAGGTCTTCGAGCACGAGTTCTTCTCCGCGGTTGTCGCGGATGTTGTCGAGCGCGTCGTTGATGATGGTGAGGTTGCGGAGCCCCAGGAAGTCCATCTTGATCAGGCCCAGCGACTCGGCGGCCGGGTAGTCGAACTGCGTGACGATCTGGCCGTCCTGCTCCCGCTTCATGATCGGGATGATGTCGATCAGCGGGTCGGACGACATGATGACGCCCGCCGCGTGCACGCCCCACTGGCGCTTGAGGTTCTCGAGCCCGAGCGCCGTGTCGAAGACGGTCTTCGCCTCCGGGTCGGTCTCGACGACCGCGCGGATGTCGACGGCCTCCTTGTAGCGCGGGTGGTTCTTATCGAAGATGCCCGTCAGCGGGATGTCCTTGCCCATGACGGGCGGCGGCATCGCCTTGGTCAGCTTCTCGCCCATTGAGAAGGGGAAGCCGAGCACGCGGCCCGAGTCCTTCAGCGCCTGCTTGGCCTTGATGGTGCCGTAGGTGACGATCTGCGCGACGCGCTCCGAGCCGTACTTCTCGGTGACGTACTTGATGACCTCGCCGCGGCGGCGGTCGTCGAAGTCGACGTCGAAGTCGGGCATGGAGACGCGGTCCGGGTTCAGGAAGCGCTCGAAGATGAGGCCGTGCTGCAGCGGGTCGAGGTCGGTGATCCGCATCGCGTACGCGGCCATCGATCCGGCGCCGGAACCACGCCCGGGACCGACCCGGATGCCGTTGCGCTTCGACCAGTTGATGAAGTCGGCGACGACGAGGAAGTAGCCGGGGAAGCCCATCTGCGAGATGACGCCGATCTCGTAGTCGGCCTGCTTGCGCACCTCGGGCGTGATGCCGTTCGGGTAGCGCTGCTCGAGGCCCTTCTCGACCTCCTTGACGAACCACGTCTGCTCGGTCTCACCCTCGGGCACCGGGAAGCGCGGCATGTAGTTGGCGGCGGTGTCGAACTGCACGTCGCAGCGCTCGGCGATGGCGAGGGTGTTGTCGCACGCCTCCGGGTAGTCGCGGAACAGCTGCCGCATCTGCTCGGGCGTCTTGAGGTAGAACTCGTCGGCGTCGAACTTGAACCGGTTGGGGTCGTCGAGGGTCGATCCGGACTGCACGCACAGGAGCGCGGCGTGGCTCTTGGCGTCCTCCGCGTGGGTGTAGTGGAGGTCGTTCGTCGCGACGAGCGGAAGGCCGAGGTCTTTCGCCAGCCGGATCAGGTCGGACATGATCCGGCGCTCGATGCCGAGCCCGTGGTCCATGATCTCGGCGAAGAAGTTCTCCTTGCCGAAGATGTCGCGGAAGTCGGCCGCGGCGGCCCGGGCGGCGTCGTACTGCCCGAGGCGCAGGCGCGTCTGCACTTCGCCCGACGGGCATCCGGTCGTCGCGATGATGCCCTTCGAGTACCGGCTCAGCAGCTCGCGGTCCATGCGCGGCTTGAAGTAGTAGCCCTCCATCGACGCGTACGACGACAGCCGGAAGAGGTTGTGCATGCCCTCGGTCGTCGCCGCGAGCATCGTCATGTGCGTGTACGCGCCGGAGCCCGACACGTCGTCGCCGCCGCCGTCGCCCCAGCGGATGCGGGTCTTGTCGGTGCGGTGCGTGCCCGGGGTGAGGTAGGCCTCGGTGCCGATGATCGGCTTGATGCCGGCGTCGGTCGCCGTGCGCCAGAAGTCGAAGGCGCCGAACATGTTGCCGTGGTCGGTGACCGCGACCCCCGGCATCCCCTGCGCGACCGCCGACTCGATCAGCGGTTTGACGCGCGCCGCGCCGTCGAGCATGGAGTACTCGGAGTGGACGTGGAGGTGGACGAAGGAGTCGCTCATAGGTGAGTACAGCCTACGTCGGACCTACGACGCTCGGAGCACGTCCAGGGCGTGTTGCAGGTCGTCCGGATAGGTCGTCGTGAAGGTGACCCACTCCCCCGTCGCCGGGTGCTCGAAGGCGAGCTGGACGGCGTGCAGCCACTGCCGCGTCAGGCCCAGTTTCGCGCTCAGGACCGGGTCGGCGCCGTACATCGCGTCGCCGACGCACGGGTGCCGCTGCGCGGCCATGTGCACGCGGATCTGGTGCGTGCGTCCCGTCTCCAGGTGGATCTCGAGCAGGCTCGCGGACGGGAACGCCTCGATGGTCTCGTAGTGCGTCACGGACGGCTTGCCGCCCGCCACGACCGCGAACTTCCAGTCCGACCGGGGATGCCGCCCGATCGGCGCGTCGATGGTGCCCGTCAGCGGGTCCGGGTGCCCCTGCACGACCGCGTGGTAGATCTTCTCGACCGTCCGGTCGTGGAAGGCGCGCTTCAGCGCGGTGTACGCGCGCTCCGACTTCGCGACGACCATGAGGCCGCTCGTGCCCGCGTCCAGCCGGTGGACGATGCCCGCGCGCTCGGCGGCGCCGGAGGTCGAGATGCGGAAGCCGGCGGCGGCCAGCGCTCCGAGCACGGTCGGGCCCTCCCAGCCGACAGAGGGATGCGCGGCGACGCCGACCGGCTTGTCGATCACCACGATGTCGTCGTCGTCGTGCACGATCGTCAGCTCCGGCACGGCGATCGGGACGATCTCGACGTCGGACTTCGGCTGCCATGACACCTCGAGCCAGGAGCCTGCGGTCAGGCGGTCGGACTTGCCCGCCTCACGTCCGTCGACGGTGACCCCGCCGGCCTCGGCGATCTCGGCGGCGAAGCTGCGCGAGAAGCCGAGGAGCTTGGCCAGGCCCGCGTCGACGCGTGAGCCCTCCAGCCCGTCCGGGATGGGGAAGCTGCGCGATTCCATCTAGCCCTGCGGCTTGTCGTTCGGCGTGTCGGTCGTGGTGGCCTCGTCGGCCTCCACATCTTCGGGCGCGGACTCGTCGTCGTCGTCGCGGCCCCGCTTGCCGTCCAGCCCCACACCACGCAGGGTGAGGATGAGGAACAGCACCATGCTCGACACGATCGCCACGTCGGCGAGGTTGAAGATCGCCGGCAGCAGCGGGATCTGCAGGAAGTCGACCACATGGCCGACGCCGAAGCCGGGCTCGCGGAATAGCCGGTCGGTCAGGTTGCCGAGCAGTCCGCCGAGCAGCAGCCCGAACAGGACCGCCCACGCCGTGGACCGGATGCGCGGCGCGTACCAGATGACGAAGCCGAGCACGCCGACGCCGACGATGGAGAAGATCCAGGTGGAGCCGCTGCCGATCGAGAAGGCCGCTCCCGCGTTCTTGACGAAGTGGAACTGGAGGAGCTGACCCAGGACCTCGATCTGCTGGCCCTCGAAGAGGTTCGACACGACCAGGACCTTGGCGATCTGGTCGATGAGATAGACGCAGAGCGCCACCACCGCCAGGACCGCCAAGGCCCTGATGCTGACCTTGGGCCGGGAAGGACTAGCCTCCAAAGCCGGGGAAGGCCGGAGTCTGGCCCGAGTTGCTGGAGTCGTCGGAGCCGCCTGCCGAAACCGGGGCGGGCACGCCGCCGCCGGCGCTCACCGGCGCCGCGGAGCGCGCGCCCGCGTTCTGGCCGCTGCCCTGGACGGGCGCGTCGAGGTCGCGGAGCTGGCCCTCGATGTACGACTTGAGGCCCTTCCGGTAGTCGCGCTCGAACGTGCGGAGCTCGTCGATGCGGCGCTCGAGGCCGGTGCGCTCCTGGTCGAGGGCACTGATCTGCGCACGCTGCTTCGACTCCGCCTCGGCGACGATGCGGGCGGCGGTGGCGTGACCCTCGGCGATGAGCTGGTCGCGCTTCTCGACGCCCTCGCGGACGTGCTCCTCGTGCAGGCGGCGGGCCAGCTGCAGGAGGTTGTTGGTGGCGTTCGGGTCGTTGGCGTCGTCGGCCGGAGCCTGGTAGGCCGGAGCCGCCTGCTGGGACTGCTCCGCCTGCTGCTTGGCCTGCGCGGCCTCCTGCTGGGCCTGGGAGAGGCGCTGCTTGAGCTCCTCGTTCTCGCGCTGGAGGCGCTCGGTCTCGGCGTTGTCGGCCGGTGCGGACGCGGCGGCCGGGGCAGCGCCGCCCTGGCCTGCGCTGCGCTGCAGCTCGGCGATACGCGAGTCGGCGGCCACGAGTCGCTGCTTGAGCTCGTCGTTCTCCTGGTTGAGGCGACGCAGCTCGACGACGACCTCGTCGAGGAAGTCGTCGACCTCGTCCTGGTCGTAGCCCTCGCGGAACTTCGTCGGCTGGAACCGCTTGTTGACTACATCTTCCGGAGTCAGCGCCATGGCAAGCCACCTTCGATCGTGAATTGGTTCGGGGATCGCGTTACCCAACGCTAGCAAAACGGGCGTCGGTCGCGCACTTCACCGCACGGTCTCAGCGCGGCTCGTCCACGATACAACGGGGCTCACCGCGGAAACGGGAGCGACGCTCAGCGGAATCCCAGCGTGACGTACAAGCCGATGATGACGACCAGCATGGTGAGGCTCCAGCCGAAGTCGATGGCGATCGGGCCCATGGACAGGCGCGGGATGATGCGGCGGAAGAAGCGGATGGGCGGGTCGGTCACCACGTAGGTCGACTCGGCGAGCACCAGGCCGAAGCCGCGCGGACGCCACTGGCGCGCGAAGACGCGCACGAGGTCCAGGACGAAGCGCGCCCACAGCACGAAGAAGTAGATGAGCAGCGCGTAATAGAGGACAGTCGCGATGAGCGAGACGACGAACACCCTCCCAGTATGGACGAAAGCGCACCGGCTCCCCTGGGAGGTAGCCGGTGCGCTTTCGAGTGTCGTGCGCGGCGCGTCGGGCCGTCAGGCCTGAGCGAAGAAGGAGGCGTCGACCTCGGCGTCCTGGCCGCCGTGCTCGCCGGAGACGACGACGTGGCTGGGCGAGAGGAGGAAGACCTTGGGGGTGACCCGCTCGATCTTGCCGTAGAGCCCCTGCGAGAGGCCGCTGGCGAAGTCGATGAGGCGGCGGGCGTCGCCCTCGCTCATCTGCGAGAGGTTGATGATCACCGGGATCCCCTCGCGGAACGACTCGGCGATCGCCTGGGCGTCGCGGTACTGGCGGGGGTGGACCGTGAGGATCTCGTTCATTTCCTGTACCGATGCATTCCGTGCGGTTTTCGACGTGCGCAGCGGCGTGACCGGCGCGCGGCCGGCCGCGGGAGCGACCGGAGCGGGGTGGGGGACGGCCTGGATCGGCGACGCGGCCGGCGTGCGCTCGGGGGCTTCGCGGCGGGGCTGGTGCTGAGCCTGCTCCTGCGGCTGGTCCTCGAACTCCAGCTCCTCGTCGGCGAGGCCCAGGTAGACCATCGTCTTCTTCAGCGGGTTGGCCATGGCTTCCTCCGTAGGCGCATCGAACTCTTGCTTTCGAGATTAACGAAGCTCCGGACGATTCCCGGTAATGGCGGTCCCGATGCGAAGGTGTGTCGCGCCTGCGGCGATCGCCTCGCGGTAGTCCTGCGACATCCCGGCGGAGATCGCGGAGGCGTCGGGGGCTAGCGCGCGGACGCGGTCGGAGGCGGCGCGCACGCGTTCGAAGGCGCGGGCGGGCTCCTCGCCGAGCGGGGCGACGGCCATCACGCCGAGGAGGCGGAGGCCGGGTGCAGCGAGCACGTGCTCGACCAGCGGCTCGAGGTCGCGGTCGGCGACGCCGCCGCGGGCCGGGTCGTCGGTGAGGTTGAGCTGCACGAACGCGTCGACAGTCGACTCGGCGTCGTCCTCGTGAGTGGCCAGCGCGTCCACCAGGGACGCCCGGTCGACCGAGTGGATGACGGAGGCGTACCGCCGCGCCTGCCGCGCCTTCTTGCTCTGCAGCTGACCGACGAAGTGCCAGGTGAGGTCGAGGTCGGCGAGCTCCGCCGCCTTCTCCTGCGCCTCCTGGTGGCGGTTCTCCCCCACGTCGCGCACGCCCAACGCGTGCAGCTCGCGGACGAGCGACGCCGGGTGGAACTTGGTCACGACGATCGTCGTGAGCTCCTCGGGCGAACGGCCCGCGGCCCGGGCGGCGTCGGAGACGCCCTCCCGGACCGCGGCCAGCCGCTCGGCCAGCCCGTTACTTGAGGAAGTCGGGGATGTCGAGGTCGTCATTCTCGTCGTCGAACGCCGGGTCCTTCTGCGGGGTCGCCTCGGCGACCGGCTGCTCGCCGGTCTGCCAGGCGGAGGTCTCGGGAGCCGGGATCTCGCCCGCCTCCACCTCGGCGGAGGACTGCACCTGGGACTGCTCGGAACCGGCCTCCACGAAGCTGGCGCGTCGCGCGTCCACTGCGGCCGGGCGCGCGTTCGGCTCGCCGCCGTCGAAGCCCGCCGCGATGACCGTCACGCGGACCTCGTCGCCGAGGGTGTCGTCGATGACCGCTCCGAAGATGATGTTCGCCTCTGGGTGCACCGCCTCCTGGACCAGGCGAGCCGCGTCGTTGATCTCGAAGATGCCGAGGTTCGATCCGCCCTGGATGGACAGCAGGACCCCGTGGGCGCCGTCGATCGAGGCCTCGAGCAGCGGGGACGCGACGGCCAGCTCGGCGGCCTTGATCGCCCGGTCGGCCCCGCGCGAGGATCCGATGCCCATGAGGGCGGAGCCCGCGCCCTGCATCACCGACTTGACGTCGGCGAAGTCGAGGTTGATGAGGCCCGGCGTGGTGATGAGGTCGGTGATGCCCTGGACACCGGCGAGGAGCACCTGGTCGGCGGTGGAGAACGCCTCGAGCATGCTGATGCCGCGGTCGCTGATCTCCAGCAGCCGGTCGTTCGGCACGACGATGAGGGTGTCGACCTCTTCCTTCAGGCGCTGGACGCCCGCCTCGGCCTGCTGCTGGCGGCGCTTGCCCTCGAAGGAGAACGGCTTGGTGACGACACCGATGGTCAGCGCGCCGATCGACTTCGCGATGCGCGCGACGACCGGTGCGCCGCCGGTGCCGGTTCCACCGCCTTCGCCCGCGGTGACGAAGACCATGTCGGCGCCGGCCAGCGCCTCCTCGATCTCCTCCGCGTGGTCCTCGGCGGCGCGGCGGCCGACCTCGGGGTCGGCGCCGGCGCCCAGGCCGCGGGTGATCTCACGGCCGACGTCGAGCTTGACGTCGGCGTCGCTCATGAGCAGCGCCTGCGCGTCGGTGTTGATGGCGATGAACTCGACGCCGCGGAGGCCGAGCTCGATCATGCGGTTGACGGCGTTGACGCCGCCTCCCCCGATGCCGACGACCTTGATCACGGCGAGGTAGTTCTGTTGTGCTGTCACGTCCGGCCTCCACGGGAACGTTCAACTTCAAGTTGAAGCTTAAAGTCTTGCTGAGTATGCAATTCTTGATCCGACGTTAGGTGCGCCGAGCCTCCGCCTGCGGAACCCCGCGCGCGTGTCGGGAAAAGTCGCAGCCATCGCGCGGTCAACCCGTCGTGACGCTGTGCGGGGACGAGACGTCGTAGCGTCCCGCATCGGGGGCGCTCTTGAGCAGCGCGGCGAGGTCCGCCGCCTTCAGCGACGAGTCCTCCGCGCTCCCCCAGACCACTGTCGCACCCTTCCCGCGCAGGGTGAAGCTCACGTCGTCCTTGGTCTTCGCGGCGATGGTGTCCACCTGAGCGAGGACGTCGGCGGGCAGTGCGCTGAGGACTCCCGCGGCGGCCGCGAAGCCCGAGTCGGCGTCCACGTCGGCGGCGCCCCCGCTCGCGGCGATCAGAGGATAGCCGTCCGGGCGCTTCTCACTGCTCGCGATCGGCACCTTGGCCGCGTCCACCAGCGTGAAGGCGGCGCCGCGCTGGATCACACCGACCGGCTGGCGCTCCACCACGCGCACCACGATGGAGTCGGGCGGGTGGCTCTCGACCGTGTAGCTGCGGATGAGCGGGAAGGCGGCGAGATCCGCCGAGATGCTCGCCTGGTCCAGGAGCGGAAGCGGCGTGCCGAGCTGGTCGGAGAGCTTCTTCTCGACCGTCGCCGCATCCAGCCGCGAGGTGCCGGTGACCTGGATGTGCTTGAGCGCCAGCAGCGGCGAGAACGCGATGATCGTCACGGCGAGCACCAGGGCGACCACGACGCCGGCGGCACCGAGCCACGCGTAGCGGCGGCGGCGCGACCGCTTGGTGAAGCGGCGCACCTCGCCGCGCTCCAGCCGCTTGCGCTCGCGGCGCGCGGCGCGGAGGGCCTTGTCGATCTCGCGGTTGGTGGGCAGCCGCGAATACGGCGACGCCTCGGGATCACGCGGTGGGGAGGTCGGCCGCTCGGCGGTCGGATCGGCGGTCAGGATGGGGACCGGCTCCGTCACCGTGCCGACGGGGCGTCTCGACTCGGCGAGGCCGGAGTCGGCGCGGTCGTCCTGCGGGCGCGCCGGAGGAACCGCCGGGGCGGCCGACCGATCGAAACCCTGGGGACGCTTCACGCGGTGGTCACTCCGCGGTCGCCGCGGCGGTCGCCGCCGTCTCCGGGTGCTCGCGCTGCAGCGCGTCCAGAAGCTGCGGGACGATGCGGTACACGTCGCCGCAGCCGAGGGTGATCACATAGTCGCCCTCGCGCGCGATGCGCGCCGTATGGTCGGCGGCCTGCTGCCAGTCGGCGATGAACGCGACGTGCTCGGGATGCTCGAAGCGATCGGCCACGAGGGCGCCGGTGACGCCGGGCTCCGGGTCCTCCCGCGCTCCGTAGACATCCAGCACGACGGTCTCGTCGGCGTACCGCTCGAGCGTCTCGGCGAACTCCTTCGCGAACAGCCGCGTGCGGCTGTACAGGTGCGGCTGGTGGACGGCGATGATCCGGCCGTCCCCCACGACCGTGCGGGCCGCGGAGAGCGCGGCCGCGACCTCGGTCGGGTGGTGCGCGTAGTCGTCGTAGACGCTGACGCCGCCGACCGTGCCGTGGAGCTCGAAACGGCGCTCGGTGCCGCCGAACTCCGCGATCGCGGCGAGCGACGCCGCCGGATCGAAGCCGAGCCCGGTCAGCACCGCGAAGGCGCCGCCGGCGTTGATGGCGTTGTGGCGGCCGGGGACGCGCAGCTGGGCGCTGTAGTCGACGCCCTGGTACCGCAGCGTGAAGGCGACCGGTCCGTCGGTGACGATGGAGTGGACGCGGACCTCCGCGTCCTCCGCCTCGCCGAAGGTGACGATCCGCTTGTCCGGAGCCTGCTCGCGGAGGCGGTTCGTGACGTGCACCGCACCGGGGTCGTCCGAGGACACGACGACGAACTCGTCGGACTCGCGGGCGAAGGTGACGAAGGCGTCCTCGAACGCCTCCAGCGAGCCGTAGTGGTCGAGGTGGTCGGGGTCGACGTTGGTGATGAGCGCGACCGCGGTGTCGTACAGCAGGAACGAGCCGTCGGACTCGTCCGCCTCGACGACGAACAGCTCGCCCGTGCCGGTCTGCGAGCTCTTGCCGAGGGATGCGATCACGCCGCCGTTGACGAAGCTCGGGTCCTCGCCGAGGCCCAGCAGGCCGGTGATGATCATGCCGGTCGAGGTGGTCTTGCCGTGGGCGCCGGCGACCGCGACGAGGCGGGACCGGTTGATCAGCCAGGCGAGCGCCTGCGACCGGTGCAGCACCGGGAGGCCCTTCGACAGCGCCAGCTGGTACTCCGGGTTGTCCTGCCACAGCGCGCCCGTGACGACGAGCGTGTCGGCGTCGCCGACGTTCGCCGCGTCGTGCCCGATGGCGATGGTCGCGCCGAGGCCGCGCAGGGTGTCGATGTTCGCCGAGTGCCGGACGTCCGATCCGGTGACGGTGTAGCCGGCCTCGAGGAACAGGCGGGCGATGCCGCTCATCCCCGAACCGCCGATGCCGACGAAGTGGAGCTTTCCGAGCTCCTCGGGGAGGGCGAGGGTCAGGTCGGGCTTGATCGTCACGGGTGCAGCTTTCGGTTACGCGAGAAGGTCTCCATTACCCCTCTAGGCTACGCGGAGAACGTGCGGATCAGCCGAGGGCGCTCCGGATGAGGGCCACCATGCGGTCGGACCCGTCGCGGACGCCCGCGGAAGCCGCACGGCGTCCCATCTCGGACGTGCGGTCCCGGTCGGCGAGCAGCGGGAGCAGTTCCGCATCCACCCACGGCGGCTGGAACTCCGCGTCGTCGACGAGCAGGCCGCCGCCCTCCCGGATGACGCCGGCGGCGTTGTAGCGCTGCTCGCCGTTGCCGATGGGGAACGGCACGTACACCGCGGGGATGCCGAGCGCGGCGAACTCGCTGACCGTGGCCGCGCCCGCGCGCGCCACCGCGAGGTCGGCGATCGCGAGGGCGAGGTCCATCCGGTCGCAGTACTCGAGCAGGCGGTAGCCGTCGACGCCCGGGTCGGTCAGCTCGCCGCGTCCGCCCTGGATGTGGAGCACCTGCCAGCCGGCGGCAGTCAGCTCGGTCGCGCGGGCCGCGATCGTCTGGTTGATGCGCCGGGCGCCGAGGGACCCGCCGGTCACCAGCAGCGTCGGCCGGTCGGGCGACAGACCGAACTCGGCGGCCGCCTCGGGGCGCGCGGCCCCGCGGTCCAACTGCTCGATCTCGACGCGCAGCGGCATCCCGACGAAGGTCGCGTGCGGCAGCGGCGTGCCCTCGAAGGCGACGCCCACCCACGGCGTGTAGCGAGCGCCGAGGCGGTTCGCCAGGCCCGGGCGCGCGTTGGCCTCGTGCAGCACCAGCGGCACGCCCGCCTTCCGGGCGGCCGAGTACGCGGGCGCGGCGGCGTACCCGCCGAAGCCGACGACCGCGTCGATCCCGCGCGACGCGATCAGGTCGCGCACCGTCTGGATGCTGCGCCGATACTCCCCCGGAAACTTCAGCGCGGCCGCGTTCGGGCGCCGAGGGAACGGCAGCTTCGGGATGGTCGCCAGCTCGTAGCCGCGCTGCGGCACGAGGCGCGCCTCGAGACCCTCCGCGGTGCCGAGCACGAGGACCTCGGCGTCGGGGGCGTCGCGGCGCAGACGGTCGGCGACGGCGAGCAGCGGGTTGACGTGGCCGGCGGTGCCACCGCCGGCCAGGAGGTAGCGGGTCACCGGCGCGCGCCCGACCGGTCTGCGATCGAGTCGCGGTGCGACTCCCGGGCGAACGACAGGACGATACCGATGGCGAGCATGGAACTGATCATCGCAGTTCCTCCCGCAGAGATCAGTGGGAGCGGTACGCCGAGAACCGGGATCACACCCAGGACGACCGCGATGTTGACGAACGCCTGCCCGATCAGCCACACCATGATCGCCGCGGTCGTGACCCGTGCGAACGGGTCCGTCGAGGCGTGGATGATGCGCAGGAAGACGATCGCCAGCATCACGAACAGCAGGAGGACGACGACCGCCCCGATCAGCCCCAGCTCCTCGCCGATGATCGCGAAGATGAAGTCGGTGTCGGCCGCCGGCAGCCACGACCACTTCGAGTGCGAGTTGCCGAGCCCGACGCCGAAGACGCCGCCCGAGGCGAGCGCGTAGAAGCCGTTCTTGATCTGCCAGTCGACGTCGGGGTTCGCGACGCTGGTGCCGCCGAAGAACGCTGCGATGCGGCCGACGCGGCTCGCGCTGCTGAGCGCGACGCAGATCGCCACGACGCCGACGAAGACCACCCCGGCCGCGAGGAACCGGAGCCGCACGCCGGCGAAGTACAGAGCGCCGAGGATGAGCGCGGCCATGATCATGGTCGTGCCCAGGTCGCCGCCCAGGGTGACCAGGGCCGTCGCCCCGCCCGCCACCGGGACGACCGGGATCGCGACGTGCTTCCACTGGTGCAGCACGTCCCGCTTCCGGGCCAGCACGACCCCGAGCCAGACGACGAGAGCGAGCTTGATCGCCTCCGACGGCTGCGCGGTGAACGAGCCGATCTTGATCCAGTTGCGGTTGCCGCCGATCTCCATGCCGAGGGGCGTGAGCAGCACGAGCACCTGCAGGAAGCAGGAGGCGGCGAGGAAGAACCAGATCGTCTTCCGCCAGAACGCCCTCGGGATGCGCGAGACGAGGAGCATGAGCGGCAGACCGACGAGCGCGAACACGCCCTGCGACCAGAACCGGGCGAAGAAGTTGTTGTTGTCGTTGTGCGACTCCACCGCCGACGAGGACAGCACCATGACCAGGCCGAAGACGACCATGAACAGCGTGATCCCGAGCAGCAGGAAGTAGTTCGCCGACTCCGAGGTCATCGAGCGTCCCAGCCCGATGCGGGTGGTGAGGGCGCTCAGGCGCCCGGCGGACTCGTGCTCCGGCTCGTCGGCGGGACGCTCAGCCCTGCTGCGGGTCGGGACGCGAGGCGGGCTCGTCGTCATCCGCCTCACCTCCCAAGTACTCGTGCACGGCCGCCTGGAAGCGGCGCCCGCGTTCTGCGTAGTCGGCGAACTGGTCCATCGACGCCGCCGCCGGAGCCAGCAGGATGGTGTCGCCCTCGCGGGCCAGACCGCCGGCCAGCCGCACCGCCGTCGGCATGACCTCACCAGTCTCGTCGGCCTCGACCTCGACCACCGGAAGCTCCGGCGCGTGTCGCTGGAATGCCGCACGCAGCGCGTCGCGGTCCACGCCGATCAGCACGGCGCCGCGCAGGCGGCCGACGTGCTTGCCGACCAGGTCGTCCACATCCACGCCCTTCAGCAGGCCGCCGACGAGCCAGACCACCGACGGGAAGGCGCGCAGCGACGCGTCGGCCGCGTGCGGGTTCGTGGCCTTGGAGTCGTCCACCCAGTTCACGCCGTCTTGGGTGCGCACCAGCTCGATGCGGTGCGCGTCGAGCCGGAACGCCGTGAGCACATCCCGGATCACCTGCGGCGCGACGCCGTAGGAGCGGGCGAGGGCGCTGGCGGCGAGGATGTTCGCCACGACGTGCGGTGCAGCCAGCCCGGCCTCGGCCAGCTCGTCGAGCGTCGTCAGCTCGAGGGCCGAGTTGGCCCGGTCGTCGAGGAACGCGCGGTCGCACAGGATGCCGTCGACGATCCCGAAGTCGCTCGGCCCCGGCACGCCGAGGCCGAAGCCGATGGCGCGGGCGCCCTCGGTGACCTCGGCCTCCTCGACCATCCGGAGGGTGTTCTCGTCGGCCTTGTTGTACACGCAGGCGACGCGGGTGTTGTCGTAGACCTTCGCCTTCGCGGCGATGTACGCCTCCATCGAGCCGTGCCAGTCGAGGTGGTCGTCGGCGATGTTGAGGCAGGCGGCCGAGAACGGCGACAGCTCGCCGCCCGGGTTCCGGTTGACCCAGTGCAGCTGGTAGCTGGAGAGCTCGACCACGAGCACGTCGAAGCCCTCGGGATCGCGGATGGCGTCGAGCACGGGCACGCCGATGTTGCCGCACGGCGCCACGCGGTAGTCGCCGGCGAGGATCATCGTCGCGGTCAGCTGCACCGTCGTCGTCTTGCCGTTGGTGCCGGTGACGCAGATCCAGTCGGCCGGACCCTCGGCGCCGTCGGGACGGGCGACCTTGTCGCGCAGCCGCCAGGCGAGCTCGATGTCACCCCATACCGGGGTCTCGCGCTCCTCGGCCCACAGCAGCAGCGGGTGGTCCCAGTGGAAGCCCGGCGACACCACGACGAGCTCTGGATCGAACTCCGCGAGACGCTCGGGCGCGGTCGAGAGGTCCTGCTGCTCGACCAGCTCGGCTCCGATGACCTCGAGCAGCATCCGTCGCTCGTCGTCGGCCTTCGCGGCGACCACGAGCACCTGCGCGCCGAGCTCGGCCAGCGTGTCCGCCACCGAGAACCCGGTCACACCGAGGCCGTAGACGGCCACGCGCAGTCCCGACCAGTCGGCGTACCAGCTGGTCAAGTCCTCCAGGCGCCGTGCGTCGCTCATGTGGCCAGCCACTCCAGGTAGAAGGATCCGACCCCGGCCGCGACCAGCAGGCCGCCGATGATCCAGAACCGGACGACGACCGTCACCTCGGCCCACCCCTTCAGCTCGAAGTGGTGGTGGATGGGGCTCATCAGGAAGATGCGTCTGCCGTGACTGAGCTTGAAGTACGCCCTCTGCACGATCACCGAACCGGCCTCGATGACGAACAGGCCGCCGATGAGGATGAGCAGCAGCTCGGTGCGGCTCAGGATGGCGAGCGCCGCGACCGCGCCGCCGAGCGCCAGCGACCCGGTGTCGCCGAGGAAGATCTGCGCGGGCGACGTGTTCCACCACAGGAACCCGACGACCGCGCCGACGATCGCGGTGGCCACGATCGCCAGGTCGAAGGGGTCGCGCACGTCGTAGCACTTGGCGACGTTCTCGACGCTCAGCTTGACGTTCGCGCACGACTGGATCGACTGCCAGAACCCGATGATGATGTAGGCGCCGATGGCGAGGATCGAGGCGCCGGAGGCGAGCCCGTCGAGGCCGTCGGTCACGTTCACGCCGTTCGAGGTGGCTGCGACGAGGAAGTTGATCCAGATGAGGTACAGGCCGTAGCCGACCAGGACGCCGATCACGCCGAACTTGGTGATCGCGCCGAAGTCGATGGCCGGCAGGTCGCGGATGAACGAGACGCTCATCGTCGCCGGGGTGTAGTCGTTGCCGTTCGGGAACCGGATCGCCAGCAACGCCCAGACGGTCGCGACCACGACCTGACCGGCGACTTTCGCCCATCCGGTCAGTCCCAGGCTGCGCTCGCGCCGGGTCTTGAGGAAGTCGTCGATGAACCCGACGATGCCGAGACCCACCATGAGGAACAGGACGAGCAGCGCAGAGACGCTGGTCTCGTCGCCCGTGAGCAGCAGTGCGGTGAAATAGCCGAACAGCGTGCCCAGGATGACGACGATGCCGCCCATCGTGGCCGTGCCGCGCTTGGCGTGGTGGCTCTGCGGCCCGTCGTCGCGGATGAACTGCCCCCACTGGAGGCGACGGAACAGCCGGATGAACAGCGGCGTCAGGAACAGCGTGAACGCCATCGACAGCGCACCGGAGGTCAGCAGGGCTCTCACGCGAACGCCCCTCCCAGCCGGTCGCCGAGGAAGCGCAGCCCGGCCGAGTTGGAGGACTTCACGAGCACGGTGTCGCCGGCCCGCAGGGAGCCCTGCAGGTGCTCGAACGCCTCGTCCTGCGTCTCGAAGTACACGGACTCGCCGTCCCACGAGCCCTCGTTGATCGCGGTGATGTGCATGCGCCGGGCTTCCGGCCCGACGACGACCAGCTGGTCGATGCCGAGGCGGACGACGAGCAGGCCGATGCGGTCGTGCTCCTCCCCCGAGAACTCGCCCAGCTCGCTCATCTCGCCGAGCACGGCGATCGTGCGGCCGCCCGGCTCCGCGATCTGCGCGAGCGTCTTGATCGCCGCCGCCATGGAGTCGGGGCTGGCGTTGTACGCGTCGTTGATCACGGTGACCTCGTCGTTGCCGAGCACCTCCATGCGTCCCCGCTCGGCGGTCTTCACCGACTGCAGGGCCGTCACGATGGTGTCGATGTCGACGTCGAGGACGTAGGCGGACGCCGCGGCGGCCAGCGCGTTCATGACGTGGTGCTCGCCGAGCACCTGGAAGCGCACCGGACGCGATTCGCCCTCGCCGCCGTCCCGCGACGGCAGGTGCAGCGTGAAGGAGGTGCCGCGGCGGTCGGACACGATGTCCGTCGCGCGCACGGCGGCCTCGTCGTCGAGGCCGAACCAGAGCACACGCGCGATGGTCTTGTCGGCCATCGTGCGCACGCGGGCGTCGTCGATGTTCAGGATCGCGACATCCGAGTCGAGGAGGTCGGTGACCATCTCGGTCTTCGCCTGCAGCGTCTTCTCGATGCCGCCGAACTCGCCGGCGTGCGCGAGGCCCACCTTGAGGACGACGCCGACGTCCGGTCGCGCCATGCGGACCAGACGCGCGATCTCGCCGATGCCGCTCGCGCCCATCTCGGCGACCAGGAACTGCGTCTCCTCGGTCACCTGCAGCATCGTGACCGGCGCGCCGACCTCGTTGTTGAAGGAGGCGCGGGGGGCGATGGTGGGGCCGACCTGCTCCAGCACGGCGCGCAGGAGGTTCTTGGTCGTGGTCTTGCCGTTCGAGCCGGTGATACCGACGATCTTCAGCAGGCCGAGGGCGCGCACGCGCGCGACGACCTCGGTCGCCAGGTCGCCGAGCGCGACGACCGTGTCGTCGACGAGGAGCTGCGGCACCGGGAGGTCGAGCGCGTGGTCGACCACGAGCAACGCGGCGCCCGCCTCGGCCGCCTGCGGCGCGAACAGGTGACCGTCGGTGAACTCGCCGGGCTTGGCGAAGAAGATCGTGCCGGGCACGACCTCGCGGGAGTCGGTGGTCGACGGGCCGGACACGGTCGTGTCGGGCGTGGCGTCCGTGCCGTCGAGCAGCAGCGTGCCGCGCGTGGCCTCGGCGATCTCGGCCAGGGTCATCGCGATCATCTACAGCCACCCGGCCTCTCGGAGCGCGAGACGGACGTCCTCGCGGGCGGAGTACGGCAGGCGCTGGCCCGCCACCTCCTGGTAGTCCTCGTGGCCGGGTCCGGCGTAGAGGACGACGTCACCCTCGCCCGCCAGCGACAGCGCGGTGCGGAAGGCGGCGCGCGGGTCCGGGACCTCGTACAGGTCGAGCTCCGGCACGGCCGTGCGGGCGCCCTCGAGCAGGGCGGCGCGGATGGTCGCCGGGTCCTCCCAGCGCGGGTGGAAGTCGGTGATGACCACGGCGTCGGAGCCGCGGGCGGCGATGGCGCCCATGTCGGTGCGTTTGGTGGTGTCGCGGTCGCCGTCGGCGCCGAACACCATCACGATGCGGCCGTCGGTCACCTTGCGCAGCGCGCTCAAGGTCGACAGGAAGGCGTCGGGGCTGTGGCCGTAGTCGATGAACACGACGGGCCCGCGGTCGCCGGACAGGCGCTCCGCGCGACCCGGGATGTAGGCGTCGATGCCGCCGTCGCGCTCCAGCGCGGCGCCGATGGCGTCGAGGTCGTAGCCGGACTCGACCAGCATGACGATCGCGAGGGCGGCGTTGGCGGCGTTGTACGCGCCGAGCAGCGGGATGCTCGTCTCGAGCCGGCGGCCGTCCGGGCCCTCCAGCGCGAACGCGGTGCGCTCCAGCGTCTCGTCCTGCACGGTCAGGGTCCACTCGGCGTCCGACCCGGGCGAGCTGGACAGCGTCGCGACCGGGATGCGGGACTGGTCCACCAGCCGGCGGCCCCAGTCGGAGTCGACGGTGACGACGCCGCGGCGCGCGCGGTCCGGCTGGAACAGCTCCAGCTTGGCCGCGAAGTAGTCGTCCATCGCGGCGTAGTCGTCGAGGTGGTCGTGGCTGAGGTTGGTGAAGCCGACGACGTCGAACACGATCCCGTCGACGCGGTGGCGGCTGAGCGCCTGCGCCGACACCTCGATCGCGGCGGCGCGCACGCCCTCCTCGCGCATCCGGGCCAGCAGGGCGTGCAGCTCGCTCGCCTCGGGCGTCGTGAGCTTGCTCGTGATGACCGTGTCGCCGATGCGGCGCTCGGCGGTCGAGCTGAGGCCCGAGACCACGCCGAGCTGTCCCAGGATTGCATTGAGCAGGTAGACGACGCTGGTCTTGCCGTTGGTGCCCGTCACGCCGAACAGCGTCGCCGAGTTCTCGTCGGTGCGGTAGATCCAGGCCGACACGGCGCCGAGTGCGGCGCGCGGGTCGGGCGTGACGATGACCGGGAGGCCGGAGTCGGCCGCGATGGCCGCGCCCTCCTCGTCGGTCAGCACGGCGACCGCGCCCGCCTCGGCGGCGGCAGCGGCGTACGTGGCTCCGTGGGAGTTGCGTCCGGGCACGCCCACGTAGAGGTCGCCCGGCTCGACGGCGGAGCTCGCGAGGGCCGCGCCGGTCACCTCGACGCCGTCGAGGTCGCCGCGGCAGTCAAGGCCGAACTCCGCGACCAGCTGTGCGAGCGGGCGGGCGACGGGATGCTCGGGGCGCAGAGAGGATGGCGCCGGTCCTGTCACGGGGCTCACTTTCGGTAGACGGTGTTCATCAGTAGTAGGGCGGATAGCCCGCCGGGCTCGACGTCGACGGCTTCACCCGGTAGGTCTTCAGCACTTGACTCATGATCGTGTGGAACAGCGGAGCGGCCGCTGCCGACGAAGTAATGGTAGTCGGGAATCCGAGGTTGACCGAAACGACGTACTGCGGATCGTCCACCGGCGCGACGCCCATGACCGACACGTAGTACGACGGCAGATAGCCGCCTTTGCCGTCCGGCTGCTGGGCTGTTCCGGTCTTGGCGGCGACCCGGTAGCCCGGGATCTGCAGCTGCTTCTTGAGCTCGCCGTCGGTCACCACCGACTCCATCATCCCGAGCGTGGTCGAGGCCGCCTGGGCCGAGACGACCTGGGTCGCCTTGGCGCTCGGGATGTCGGTCACGGTGCCGTCCGGGTGCTCGCAGCCCTCGACGAAGGACAGCGGGATGCGCGTGCCGCCGTTGGCGAGCGCCTGGTAGGCGCCGACCATCTGGATCTGCGTCGCCGAGACGCCCTGCCCGAACATGGTCGCGTACTTCGTCTGGTCGTCCCACTCGCTCACCGGGTGCAGCACGCCGTCGGACTGATCCGGATAGGGCAGCCCGGTCGACTCGCCGATGCCGAACTTCTTGAGGTAGTCGTAGCGCGTCTGGTCGCTGAGCGCCTTGCCGAGCTGCGACATGCCGGTGTTGGACGACATCATCAGCACACCGGTGAGGGTGAGCCGCAGTGGACCGTGGTAGCCCGAGTCGTGCAGATCGGCTCCGTTGCCCGACTTCCACGAGTAGGGGGCCAGCACCTGGCTCGTCGGCGTCGCCTTGCCCTGGTCGATCAGCATCGCGGCGGTGAGCGCCTTGAACGTCGATCCCGGCTCACGGGGGTCGGTGAGCGGCTGGAGCCGCCAGTACGAGGGGTCGGTCGCGTCGATGTTGTTCGGGTCGAGCGCCGGCCACTGCGCGATCGCCTTGACCTTGCCGGTCTTCGCCTCGGCGACGGTGACGAACCCGAACTTCGACCCGGTCGCCGCGACCTGCTGGGCCAGCGTCTGCTCGGCGAACCACTGGAGGTCTCCGTCGATCGTCAGCTTGAGCGTGCCGCCGTCCTTGGCCTGCTTCTGCACGACCGTGCTGCCGGGGATGGCGACCCCGTCGGCGCCGCGCTGGTAGGTCTCCTCGCCGTTCTGGCCGGCGAGGCACGTGTTCTCGCTCTTCTCGAGGCCCGAGTCGCCGCCGGCGGAGAGGAAGCCCAGCAGGTTGCCGGCGACCGCGCCGTTCGGGTAGCTGCGCGCCTGCTTCTTGGTGAAGGTCAGCCACGGGTACGGCAGCTTGTCGAGCTTGTCGAAGGTGCCGACGTCCATCCCGGACTTGATCAGCACGTACTGCGACTTCGGGTCGGCCTTGAGCGCCGCGTCGATGAGCGCGACGACCGCGTCGCCGCCCTGCCCGGTGATGGCGCCGATCTTCGCCGCCGCCTCCACCATCTTGTCGCGGCCGCCGGCGATCGCGTCCTTGGGCGACGCAGCGGCCGTGTACGTGTACACCGTCGTCGCGAGCACCGTGCCGTCGGCGTCGACGATGTCGCCGCGATTGCCGAGCAGCGGCGTCGAGACCTCTTTGGCGGTGACGGACTGGCGCTGCAGGGCGTCGGCCCGCACCACCTGGATGTCGACCAGCTTGGCGCCCAGGATGCCGACGGTCGCCGCGACGGCGAGAACCGTCACGGCGGTCCGCCGCCGCAGCATCTTCTTGCTGACCATGCTCCAGCCCGTTCCGTCGTCAGTGCGTCACCGGGGTCGGCAACGCTCCCTGCAACGGTACGGTCGGAGCGGTCGTCGGCGCGGCTGCCGCACCCTGACCTGTGGAATTCCCAGCCTGGCTTCCGGCTGTGGACGGATTCGCGCCGGCGGCGGCCTTCTGCTGCGCCGCCGTGACCAGCGGCACGCCGGCCAGCTGTGCGTTCGGCACGAGGTTGCCCTGCACGCCGGTCACAGTGCCCGCCGCGCCGTTCGCGGGCGCGGGCGCCCCCAGCACCGCGCCGTCGGAGAGCCGGAGGTAGGCCGGGCTGCTGTTGCTCACCATCCCGAGCGCGTTGGCGTTGGCCGCGAGGTTCTGCGGCGACGAGACGCGGTTGAGATCCTCGGACGCGGCCTGGTACGACCGCTGCAGCTGCGTCTGCTTCGCCTGCAGGGAGTTCAGCTGGTAGGCGCCCTGCGAGATCCCGATGCTCAGCAGCAGCTGCGACACCACGATCGCGAGCAGCGTGCCCACGGCGATCACCGCGTACAGCGCACGCGGGCGCGCCCGCCGCTGCGCCCGCGTCGGGACGACTTCGAGGTGGCTGCGCTTCGGCTCCTCCACCGGAGCGGGGAGGGCTCCGCCGTTCCACAGGGCGGCGGGCCGCCTGCGGGTCGGCGCCGGGACGGCCTCTGCCAGAGTGGTGCTCACGGGCGCCTCCTCGTCTGTTCGGTGGTGGATGCGGGGCGTACCCGCTCGGCCGCGCGCAGTCTCACCGGCGTGGCCCGCGGGTTCGCGGCCTTCTCGTCGTCGTCCGCCAGCTCGGCGCCGCGGATCAGCAGCTTCAGTTCCGGGCGGTGCTCCGGCAGCTCGACCGGGAGACCGGCGGGCGCACTGGAGGTGGAGCGGGTCTGCAGTTCGCGCTTCACGATGCGGTCCTCGAGCGACTGGTACGCCTCGACGACGATCCGGCCTCCGACGTTCAGCGCGTCGATGGCGGCGGGGATGGCACGCTCCAGCACCGCCAGCTCCTGGTTGACCTCGATCCGCAGCGCCTGGAAGACCCGCTTCGCCGGGTGGCCCTGCCGCTGCTGGGCGACCGGGGTCGCCTTCGTGATCAGGTCGACCAGCTGGCCGCTCCGCTCGATCGGCTGCCGCTCCCGCTCCTCCACGATGCGCCGCGCGTAGCGGCCGGCCAGCTTCTCCTCGCCGTAGTCGCGGAAGATGCGGCGCAGGTCGGCCTCCGAGTACTCGGCGACGACGGTGGCAGCCGTCAGCTCGCTCGTGCCGTCCATCCGCATGTCGAGCGGGGCGTCCTTCGAGTACGAGAACCCGCGCTCCACGCGATCGAGCTGGAGGGACGAGACGCCGAGGTCGAACAGCACGCCGTCGATGTGCTCGAAGCCCTCCCCCTCGACCGCCTCGCGGATGCCGTCGTAGACGGTGTGGACGAGGTGGACGCGATCGCCGAAGCGCTCGAGGCGCTCCCCCGCGATGGCCAGCGCCTCGGGGTCGCGGTCGAGCCCGACCAGCGTGACGTCGGGGAAGCGCTCCAGGATGCCGACCGAGTGGCCGCCCATCCCGAGCGTGGCGTCGACGAACACCGCACCGGGCCGTGTCAGCGCGGGCGCCAGCAGTTCGATGCAGCGCTCGAGGAGCACCGGGGTGTGGATCCTGTCATTGGAGTCGGTCATGGCCGTTCGGGACGGTCCGCGTGCCCCTGGTTCCGGATCCCCATCCATCCCGACCTGACACCGGGGAAGTGGTGTCAGGGCGTATGGCTGGGAGTCCGGCGTCAGGGACACAGCGGTCAGAAGAGTCCCGGGATCACCTCCTCCTCCGTGCTCGCGAACGCCGCCTCCTGCTCGGTGAGGTAGGTCTCCCAGGCGGTGGCGTCCCAGATCTCCGCGCGGCTGCCCGCGCCGATCACGACCAGGTCGCGATCCAGTCCCGCGTACGAGCGGAGCGCGGCCGGGATGGTCACGCGGTTCTGCTTGTCCGGGACCTCGGCGCTCGCCCCCGAGAGGAACACGCGCAGGTAGTCGCGGGCCTGCTTGCTCGTCACCGGCGCCTGGCGGATCTTCTCGTGCAGCGATTCGAACTCCCGCTGCGAGAAGACGTAGACGCAGTGCTCCTGGCCGCGGGTGAGGACGAGGCCGGACGCGAGCTCGTCCCGGAACTTGGCCGGCAGGATGATGCGCCCCTTCTCGTCCAGCTTGGGGGCATGCGTACCGAGGAACATCGGCTGCCACCCCCACTCTCCCGGCCCAGGTTGCGGTGTGCCTCCACTTTACTCCACTCCCATCCACAAATCGATGCACATTGGCCCGATTGCCCCGAATTGGGTACGTTCACCCGCGAAATCACGGGGCAGAACGAGGTGGAGGGAAATGGAGCGTCAGGGATGCTGGGCGGGCACGAAAAAGGGCCGATCTCTCGATCGGCCCTTCAGGGGTGAGTCTGTGGAGCGGAGTGGAGGGTCAGCTCTCTCCGCCGTCGTTGCGCTTGTCCCAGCGGTCGTTCATGCGGTCCATGAAGCCGGTCTGGCCTCCGCGCGCCTTGGCCTTCTTCGGCTCGGGCGCTCCCGGCTCGACCGCGACGCGCTTGCCCGGGGCGATGGCCACCAGGACGCCGGCGAACATGACGACGAAGCCGAGGATGCCCACCAGGGGCTGCTGGAACCACACGCCCAGCACCAGGACGATGACGCCGACGACCGCGAGCAGGATGCCCAGCACGATCGATCGGTACGCGGGTCTCGCCCGCTTGCCACCGACCTTGGCGACGAAGTCCGCGTCGTTCTGGTAGAGACTGCGTTCCATCTCTTCGAGGAGGCGCTGCTCGTGTTCCGAAAGCGGCATCCGGATCCCCCTCTTTCTCGTGGGTTCGAGGCTAGGTGAGCCTGATTCTAACCTCGCGGGTCTGGCTAGGCTAGGCGTGTGTCTGAAAGCATCCGGTTCACCGACCTCATCCAGTCGAGAATCGATGGATTCTTCGAATCACGCGCCTCCATTCTCGTCTCCATCGCCGATGAGCTCTCTCCGGTAGCAGGGTTCTCAAGGGATTTTCTCAGCGGCGGCAAGCGCTTCCGGGCGTTGTTCTGCTTCTGGGGCTGGCAGGCCGTCCGCACCGCCGGCGACGCGGACGACGACGGCACCGACGCCGGCTCCGTGCCCGCGTCCGGAGCGCTCGACGCGGTCGTCTCCGTGGCCAGCGCGCTCGAGCTGTTCCACGCCGCAGCGCTGGTGCACGACGACATTATCGACAACTCCGACACGCGACGCGGGGCCCCGGCCGCGCACAAGCGGTTCGAGCGGCTCCACGACCAGGAGGGCTGGGGCGGCTCCGGCGCCGCCTTCGGCACCGGAGCCGCGACCCTGCTCGGCGACCTGCTGCTCATCCTGAGCGACGAGCTCTTCGACGAGGGGCTCACCCAGCTGGTCAGCACACCGGCACGCCGGGCCGCCCGCGCGGAGTTCAACCGGATGCGGCTGGATGTGACCGCCGGCCAGTACCTCGACATCTTCGAGGAGATCGGCTGGCAGGGCCGGCCGGACGCCGACCAGCTGGCGCGGGCCGAACGGGTCATCGTGTTCAAGTCGGCGAAGTACTCCATCGAGTCTCCCCTGCTCATCGGCGGGGCGCTCGCGGGGGCGAACATCGGCCAGCTGGACGCGCTGCGCGACTTCGGCCTCCCCCTCGGGATCGCCTACCAGTTGCGGGACGACCTGCTCGGGGTGTTCGGCGACGCCGAGGTGACCGGCAAGCCCAGCGGCGACGACCTCCGCGAGGGCAAGCGCACCGTCCTCATCGCGCTGACCCGCGAGGCGATCCCGTCGGGAGCGCGCGCGGCCCTCGACGAGCTGCTCGGCGACCCCGACCTCACCCCGGAGCAGATCCGCACGATGCAGCTCACCATCCGGGAGTCCGGCGCGGTGGGGAAGGCCGAGCGGATGATCGCCGACAACGTGTCGCGCGCGATCGCCGTGCTCGACGCGGCTCCGCTGGGCGCGGCGGCGAAGGCGCACCTCCGCGACCTCGCCACGACGGTCACGCGCCGGACGGCGTGACGCGCAGGCTGTTCGCTACGCGAGCGCTTGAGCGATCCGGCGGACCTCGGCCTTCCGGCCGGCGCGAAGCGCCTCGATCGGCGACGTTCCGAGGCTCTCCTCCTCCTCGAGCAGCCAGTCGACCGCCTCGTCGTCGCTGAAGCCGTCGTCGGCCAGCACGATGAGGGTGCCGTGCAGCTCACTGAGGGGCTGACCGTCCTTCAGGAAGGCGGCGGGAACCTTGAGGACGCCGTCGACGCGCTTGGCGCCGAGATGGCGGTCTTCGATGAGGCGACGGACCCGGCTCACGCTCAGGCCCAGCAGCTCGACGAGGTCGGGGACGGTCAACCACTCCGTGGTCTGGACGGGCTCGCTCACCCTCCCAGCGTGCCACGAGTGGACGCCGCACGCACGTTCGCTCGATTGTTACGATCAGGTAAACTCCTGTCACATGCGTCACGTGCGTTGACTCCAGTTCCCACCTGTGCCAGCGTGGGGTGTCGACGTGTCACTCGATCAGGGGGTACCCATGGCTCAGGCAGACACCGGCAGGATCCGAGGCGTGCTGGGCACGGTCCCGATCGCCGTGGCGAGCTCGCTCGCGGTGACGATGGGGCTGGTCACGCCGGCGCAAGCGGCTCCGGCGGAGCACCGCGCCACGGACCGCGCCGGGGACACCGGCGAGGTCGGCGCCTTCGGGCGCTCCACCGTCGTCAGCACCATCGAGCGCACGCCGGAGGCATCGGTCGCGCAGGCAGCCGTGGCCGCCGCGCCGGCCAGCTACCGCGTCCAGTCAGGCGACACCGTGTCGGGCATCGCCGCCCGCTTCGGCCTCTCGACCGCCGCCGTGCTCGCCATGAACGGGCTGAGCTGGAAGAGCCTCATCTTCCCCGGCCAGGTGCTGGCCCTCGCCGGACCCGCGGCTGCGCCGGCGGCGCCCGCGCCGCGGCACCGGCCCCCGCACCGGCTGCCCCGCGCCCGCCACCACGACGTACACCGTCGCCCGCGGCGACACCATCAGCGGCATCGCCGGCCGCTTCGGCGTCACCACGAAGGCCGTCCTCGCCGCGAACGGCCTCAGCGCGTCGAGCCTCATCTTCCCCGGGCAGAAGGTCCGCATCCCCGGCCTCACCACCGCCGCGGTGAACACGCCGAAGCCCATCGTCGCGGCACCCGTCGCGGCGCCCGCGCCGCTGCCGGCGGTCGCTCCCGGACAGGTCATCGCCCTCACCGACGAGATGCGGGGCAACGCCGCGCTCATCGTCCGGCTCGGGCGTCAGCTTGGCGTGCCGGACCGGGGCATCGTCATCGCCCTGGCGGCCGCGGCACAGGAGTCCGGCCTCCGCAATGTCCGCTATGGTGACCGCGACTCGCTCGGCCTGTTCCAGCAGCGCCCGAGCACCGGCTGGGGAACGCCCGACCAGGTGCTCGACCCGACGCGCGCCACTCTCGCCTTCTACGGCGGCGCCGCGAACCCCAACAAGGGACGCACGCGGGGCCTGCTCGACATCCCGGGATGGAGCGGCATGAGCGTCACGCAGGCGGCGCAGGCCGTGCAGCTCTCGGCCTTCCCCGACGCCTACGCCAAGTGGGAGACGTCCGCCCGCGCGTGGCTCGCCCAGCTCGGCTGACGGCCGTGCACGCGGCGGAAGGTCACAGCCCGGTCACAGCCCTCGCCTCCACCGGTGTTTTGAGTCGATTCCGGCATACGTCGTTCCTTAGACTCGATTCGTGACCACGAGCCAGACCGACCCGATGATCGGCCGTCTCATCGACGGCCGGTATCAGGTGCGCTCGCGGATCGCTCGCGGCGGCATGGCGACCGTCTACCTGGCCACCGACCTCCGCCTGGAGCGCCGGGTCGCGATCAAGATCATGCACGGCCACCTGGCCGACGACTCCACCTTCAAGAGCCGCTTCGTGCAGGAGGCGCGCTCGGCCGCCCGGCTCGCGCATCCCAACGTGGTCAACGTGTTCGACCAGGGCCAGGACAGCGACATGGCCTACCTGGTCATGGAGTACCTGCCCGGCATCACGCTGCGCGACCTGCTCAAGGACTACGGCAAGCTCACCCCGGAGCAGACCATCGACATCATGGAGGCCGTGCTCTCGGGCCTCGCCGCCGCGCACAAGGCGGGCATCGTCCACCGCGACCTCAAGCCCGAGAACGTGCTGCTCGCCGACGACGGACGCATCAAGATCGGCGACTTCGGCCTCGCCCGCGCCGCCTCCGCGAACACGGCGACCGGTCAGGCGCTCCTCGGCACCATCGCCTACCTCTCCCCCGAGCTCGTCACCCGCGGGGTCGCCGATGCCCGCAGTGACATCTACGCGCTCGGCATCATGATGTACGAGATGCTGACCGGCCAGCAGCCCTTCCAGGGCGAGCAGCCGATGCAGATCGCCTACCAGCACGCCAACGACGCCGTCCCCGCGCCGAGCGCCAAGAACCCGGCAGTCCCCGCCGAGCTCGACGAGCTCGTGCTGTGGGCGACCGAGAAGGACCCGGACCGCCGTCCCCGCGACGCCCGCGAGATGCTCGACCGCCTGCTCGAGGCCGAGAAGTCGATCCGCGGAGAGGCGGTGCTGCAGCCGACAATGGTGCTGCCGCCGGCGTTCGACGTGGATGCGGGCGACACCCAGATCATCAACCCGGCCATCCGGCAGCAGGTCGCGTCGAGCACGCCGGCCGCGACCGAGACGCTGACGAAGGCCGCCGCGAAGCGCCGCTCGAAGGGCTGGTGGCTGTTCGCGCTGGTCATCCTGCTCGCGGTCGTCGCCGCCGGCACCGGCTGGTACTTCGGCGCCGGCCCCGGGTCGCTGGTCGCCGTCCCGAACGTCGTGAACTCCGCACCCGACGCGGCGACTGCGCAACTCACCAAGCTCGGTTTCAAGGCCGCTCAGGCCCCCGAATACAGCGTCACGGTCGCCAAGGGCCTGGTGTCGAGCACGGACCCGAAGGCGGGCGTGCCCGCCGGGCGTGGCAGCACGGTCACACTCCGCATCTCGCAGGGGCCGAAGCCGGTCGACGTCCCGCCGCTCGCGGGTCTCACGACGGACGCGGCCAAGAGCGCGATCACCGCGGTCGGCGCGAAGGTCGGCGACGTCACGCCGCAGTTCGACGCCAAGGTCCCGGCCGACACCGTCATCTCGGCGACGCGCGCCGACAACGGCGCCGACATCTCCGGCGGCGGCTCCTACTTCGAGGCCGCGGCGGTCAACCTCGTCGTCTCGGCGGGCGCCATCCCGGATGTCGCGGGCAAGTCTGTCGACGACGCCAACGCCATCCTGAGCAAGGTCGGCCTGCACACCGCCGCCGGCCCCGAGAGCTACAGCGACACGGTCGACAAGGGCGACGTCATCTCGGCCAAGCCGCAGAACGACCCGGTGCGCCCGGGCGACACCCTGCTCCTCGAGACCTCCAAGGGCCCCGAGCCCGTGACGGTACCGGATGTCGTGGGGAAGAACTGGGCGGACGCCAAGAAGGCCCTCACGGACGCCGGCTTCAAGCTCAAGTACAGCGCGATCGCCGATGTGGCGCCGTCCGCCTTCGTCGTGTCCAAGATCTCGCCGGAGGCGGGGACGCAGCAGCCCAAGGGCTCCACGATCACGGTCAACTTCGCCGGGTTCTAGCGATCGAGGGGACGCAACGCGCCGTTTCCCGGTCGCGATGACGGCGTGTTGCGTCGCCTCGATGCGGATCGGGACGCCGCGGCTCAGGCCCTGCGCCTCGGGTCCCGGTTCTCCTCGCGCCCTTCCCGCCAGCAGAGCCCTCCCTGCCGCGCGAAACGGAGGAGTTTCGGGCGTTCCCGCGCCGCGCACGCCTCCGTTACGCAACGGACTCCAGCGCGTCGCCGGCGATTTCCTCCGTTCTGCTCACGCGTCACGCCGGTGCGAAACGGAGGACAACAGGCAGCTCCGAGCCCCATCAACCCGAAACGGAGGAGTCCCGCGGCAACTCACCGCGGGACTCCTCCGTTTCGTGTGCGCGCCTCAGGCTTGGGACAGCTCCTCGGCGACCAGGAACGCCAGCTCCAGGGACTGCTGGTGGTTCAGACGCGGGTCGCAGAGCGACTCGTAACGGGTCGCCAGGGTCTCCTCGTCGATGTGCTCCGAGCCGCCCAGGCACTCGGTCACGTCGTCGCCGGTCAGCTCGACGTGGATGCCGCCGGGGTTCGTGCCCGCGGCGCGGTGCGCCTCGAAGAAGCCCTTCACCTCGTCGACGATGTCGTCGAAGCGGCGGGTCTTGTAGCCGTTCGGCGTCGTCAGGCCGTTGCCGTGCATCGGGTCGGTGACCCACAGGGGCTTGGCGTCGGAGCGCTTGATCGCCTCGAGCAGCGGAGGAAGCGCATCCCGGATCTTGCCGGCGCCCATGCGCGTGATGAACGTCAGGCGGCCCGGCTCGCGCTCGGGGTCCAGCTTGTCGATCAGGCGCAGCATGTCGTCGCGCGAGGTCGTCGGGCCGAGCTTGACGCCGATCGGGTTGCGCACGCGCGACAGGAAGTCGACGTGCGCGCCGTCGAGCTCGCGCGTCCGCTCGCCGATCCAGACGAAGTGCGCCGACGTGTTGTACGGCGTGCCCGTGCGGGAGTCGATGCGGGTCATCGGGCGCTCGTAGTCCATGAGCAGCGCCTCGTGGCTGGAGTAGAACTCCACCCGGGTGAGCTCGTCGAAGTCGGCGCCCGCCGCCTCCATGAACTTGATGGCGCGGTCGATCTCGCGGGCCAGACCCTCGTAGCGCTGGTTGGCGGGGTTGGCGGCGAAGCCCTTGTTCCAGCTGTGCACCTGGCGCAGGTCGGCGAAGCCACCCTGGGTGAAGGCGCGGATGAGGTTCAGCGTGGAGGCGGCCGTGTGGTACCCCTGCACGAGGCGGCGGGGGTCGGCCTGCCGCGACTCGGGCGTGAAGTCGTAGCCGTTCACGATATCGCCGCGGTACGCGGGCAGGGTGACGCCGTTTCGGGTCTCGGTGTCGCTGGAGCGCGGCTTCGCGAACTGCCCGGCCATGCGGCCCATCTTGATGACCGGCACTGAGGCACCGTAGGTCAGTACGACGGCCATCTGCAGCACCGTCTTGACGCGGTTGCGGATCTGGTCGGCGGTCGCCCCGGCGAAGGTCTCGGCGCAGTCGCCGCCCTGGAGCAGGAAGGCCTCACCGGATGCGGCGCGCGCGAGCCGCGTGCGCAGCTGGTCCACCTCGCCGGCGAACACGAGCGGCGGCAGAGTCGCGATCTCGGCGGACGCGGCGGCGGCGGCCTCGCGGTCCGGCCACTCCGGCTGCTGCTTGATCGGGAGGGTGCGCCAATAGTCCAGGCCCTCGATCACGGACTCGTCAGGTCGCACGACGGGCTCTGTGGTCTGTAGCACTGGTCTTCCGCTCACTCGGTGTGGATGGGGATATCCGAGCCTATCGCGAATGGCGGGGCGCCCGACCTACTGTGACAGCGTCGCCCGCTTCTCCTTGACCGTGGTGGCATAGACGTCGACGTACTCCTGGGCGCCGAGGCGCTGCAGCTCGTACATGATCTCGTCGGTGACCGAGCGCAGGATGAAGCGGTCGCCCTCCATCCCGTCGAACCGCGAGAAGTCGAGCGGCTCCCCGACGATGATGCCGATGCGGCCGATCTTCGGGAGGCGCGTCCCGATCGGCATGATCTTGGCCGTGTCCACCATGGCCACCGGGACGACCGGGACGCCGGCCTCCAGGATCATGCGGGCCACGCCGGTCCGGCCGCGGTACAGCTTGCCGTCCGGGCTGCGTGTGCCCTCGGGGTAGATGCCGAGGATCTCGCCGCGCGCCAGCACCTTGAGCCCGGTGTTGAGGGAGGCCTCCGAGGCCTTTCCTCCGGAGCGGTCGATGGGCAGCTGGCCGGTGGCGTTCATGAACGCCTTGGTCGCCCATCCCTTGATCCCACGCCGCGTGAAGTAGTCGCTCTTCGCGAGGAACGACACGTGCCGGTCCACTTCGAGCGGGAGGAAGATCGAGTCGATGAACGACAAGTGGTTGCTCGCCAGGATGACGGCGCCCTCGGCCGGGATGTTCTCGAGGCCGACGACCCACGGCCGGAAGATGCCGCGCAGCAGCGGGCCCACGACCACGTACTTCATCAGCCAGTAGAACATCGAACCGAAGCCTATCCCCCGCGTCGGCTCAGAGCGAGGATGCGTGCAGCCGCGCCAGGTCCGCGGCGCCGACGACCCCGGCGTCGTTCACCAGCTCGGCGATCACGAACTCCGGCTCGGGGTGGAACCCACGGGCAGGGAGGTTCTCGAGGTACGCCAGGCGGATCGGCTCGAGCAGCAGCTCGCCGGCCTGGGCGACGCCGCCGCCGAACACGAACAGCTGCGGGTCGAGGATGGCACCCAGGCTCGCGCAGGCCTGGCCGAGCCAGTCGCCCAGCTGGCGCAGAGCGGCGAGCGCGCCCGGGTCGCCAGCGGTGATGAGGGCGCTGATGTCGTGGCCGGTGAGGGCGCCGGTGCGGGCGCGGACGTCCGCGAGGCCCTGGCCGATGCCGCCCGCGTCGGCGAGTTCGTTGGCCATGCGCTGCAGCGCGCGTCCCGATCCGTACTGCTCGATGCAGCCGTGCGCGCCGCAGCCGCAGGGCAGGCCGCCGGGGACGACGCGCATGTGGCCGATCTCGGCGCCCGCGCCGAAGCCGCCGCGGAACAGGCGGTCGTTGCTGACGATCGCGCCCCCGACGCCGGTGCCGATGGTGAGGATGACCATGTCGGAGACCAGGCGGCCCGCGCCGTACCGGAACTCGGCCCAGCCCGCGGCGTTGGCGTCGTTCTCGATGAGGACGGGGAGGTCGATCCGCTTCTCGAGCTTCTCGCGGAACGGCTCGTGCCTCCAGCTGATGTTCGGCGCGTAGTAGACGGTGGACTGCGCGGCGTCGATGAAGCCCGCGGCCGCGACGCCCGCGCCGGCGATCTCCTCGTGGCCGTCGGAGAGGCGCTCGATCATCTCGACGACCGCGTTCTCGATCTGCTCCGGTCGGCTCGCGTCGGTGGGTACCCGGTCCTCGCGCACGATCGCGCCGAGCTCGTCGACGACGGCTCCCGCGATCTTGGTCCCGCCGATGTCGATGCCGATGGCGTGCACGTGTGGCCTTCCTGAGTGCGGGGGTGGGGGTGGCACCGGGTCGCAGAAGGCTCCCGGCCAAACCATCTAGAGTGTAATCAACCCATCCGGCCGAAGCCATTCGACCGGAAGCCCGCCGCCCGGTATCGAGGGAGCTACCGTGAATCTGTTCGAAACACCTGTCATCGTCCCCCTGGACCCGGAGGCCAACGCCACCGACCTGCTCGTGGACCGCGTGAAGCAGACTCCCGACCAGCCGCTGTTCAGCCTGCCCGACGGAGCAGGATGGAAGGACGTCACGGCCGCGGAGTTCCACCGGCAGGTGATCGCGCTGGCGAAGGGCCTCGTCGCTGCGGGCATCCAGCCGGGCGACAAGATCGGGCTGATGTCGAAGACCCGGTACGAGTGGACGCTGATCGACTTCGCGACCTGGTTCGCCGGCGCGGTGCTCGTCCCCATCTACGAGACCTCCTCCCCCACGCAGATCCAGTGGAACATGTCCGACTCCGGCGCCATCGCGGTGTTCCTCGAGACGGCCGAGATGCACGCCCGCTTCGACGAGGTGCACCCGGAGCTCCCGCTCATCGGAACGGTCTGGCAGCTCCACCTCGGCGACCTCGACAAGCTCGCCGCCGCCGGCCGCGACGTGCCGGACGAGGAGATCGAGCGCCGCCGCAACCTGGCGAAGGGGTCCGACATCGGCACCCTCATCTACACATCGGGGTCGACCGGGCGGCCGAAGGGCTGCGTCCTCACCCACTCCAACTTCGTCGAGCTGTCGCGCAACTCGGCCGAGGCGCTGAAGGAGGTCGTGCAGCAGCCGGGCGGAGCATCCACTCTGCTGTTTATCACGACCGCCCACGTGTTCGCGCGCTTCATCGCGGTGCTGTGCGTGACCGGCGGCGTGAAGGTCGGGCATCAGGCCGACACCAAGCAGCTGCTGCCGGCCCTCGCCAGCTTCAAGCCGACGTTCCTGCTGGCCGTGCCGCGCGTGTTCGAGAAGGTCTACAACTCGGCGGAGCAGAAGGCCGAGACCGGAGGCCGCGGCAAGATCTTCCGCGCGGCGGCCGATGTCGCCGTGGCACACTCCAAGGCCGTCGAGGCCGGGTCGGTGCCGTTCGGGCTCAAGCTGAAGTTCGCGCTCTACGACCGGCTGGTCTTCTCCAAGCTGCGCGCTGCGATGGGCGGCCGGGTGAAGTTCGCCGTGTCGGGATCCGCTCCGCTGGGCTCGCACCTCGGCCACTTCTACCACAGCCTCGGCATCAAGATCCTTGAGGGCTACGGCCTCACCGAGACGACCGCTCCCGCGACCGTGAACCGGCCCGACATGTTCAAGATCGGCACGGTCGGCCCGGCGCTCCCCGGCGTCGACCTGCGTCTCGCCGCCGACGGCGAGATCCAGGTGCGCGGCATCAACGTCTTCAAGGAGTACTGGAAGAACCCGGAGGCGACCGCCGCCGCGTTCGACGACGGCTGGTTCAAGACCGGCGACCTCGGTTCGTTCGACTCCGACGGCTACCTCACGATCACGGGCCGCAAGAAGGAGATCATCGTCACCGCGGGCGGCAAGAACGTCTCGCCCGCGGCGCTGGAGGACCCCATCCGCTCCAACCCGCTGGTCAGCCAGGTGATCGTCGTCGGCGACCAGAAGCCGTTCATCTCGGCCCTCATCACGCTCGACACCGAGATGCTGCCGACCTGGCTCGCGAACAACGGCGAGGACAAGGACATGACCCTCGCCGAGGCGTCCGTGAATCCGGCCGTGCACGCCGAGATCCAGCGCGCGATCGACCACGCGAACGCGGGCGTCTCGCGCGCCGAGAGCGTCCGCAAGTTCGTCGTTCTCGCCACGGAGCTGACCGAGGCGAGCGGCCACCTGACGCCGAAGCTGAGCATCAAGCGCAACGTCATCCTCGCCGACTTCGCCGACGTCGTCGACGGAATCTACAGCGACAACCCGAGCACGCAGGGCTTCTCGCTGGCGCACTGACGCCTCCACCCCTCACGATTCGTCACGAATCGCGCTCGTTCGTGCCGAATGGGCGCGATTCGTGACGAATGGCGCGAGCCGGGCGATCAGGCCGTCACGATTATGGAAGAGATCGTCGGCGGTGACGCGGACGACAAGCCAGCCCGCGACCTCGAAGTGCTCCTGACGTCGGATGTCGACGCCCCACTGCCGCTTCTCCCGATGGCCGTCACCCTCATATTCGAACGCGAGCCGAGACTCCCGGATGCTGAGGTCGGGATGCAGTGTCAGTCGCCCGTGGTCGAGAACTACCGGGCTGTTGACCTCCAGGTCGGAGAACCCGAGCTCCTCGAGCAACAGGCGGAGGAGCGTTTCCGGCCGCGAATCGGTGCCGAAACGGATGCGCGGCAGCGCCCACGCTCGGGCCCGGGTGCCTCGTGACCCGCGGCACTGATCAACAGCGGCGGCGAGTCGGCCGACATCCGTCCGGGGTTCGCGCGAGCGCGCGCCCACGAGGTGATCACCCGCCGCGACGAGGTCAAGCGGGCTGATCGCCGTCGACAGCTGGCACCAGACCTGCTCCGGCGAGCAGACGGGCAACCCTCCGACCGTTCCGCCGACGAGCGAGCCGAGACTGTGGCCGATCACGCCCCGCCCGCCCGGAGGCGTACGTGGGAACGGCACCGAGACGTGCAAAGGGCTGCCCGTGACGTCGGTGGGAAGCGGAATGCCGAGGAGCTCCGCGGCGGTCTGATGGCTGAAGACCGCTTCCTGCGGCATGAGCGGAAGATAAGCGAGACAGAGCGCGGGCACACTGCGCGCCTCGACATTGATGCGCACTCCATGGAAGGGGTGCAGCGGATCGGGGTGGCGCGTCGGTCGTGTCGTCGTGTGCCATGAATCGCCTCGCATACTCCATGATCTCGACGCTCTCCTGAGCGCGGCGACACACGTCCGATGCTGTGGAGAAGTCGCCCATCCACAACCCCATCGCGCATCCGACGTGGCGTTGATTCGTCACGAATGGGCGCGATTCGTGACGAATGGCGTTGATTCGTCACGAATGGGCGGGGTGAGGGACGGGGTCAGACCTCGTCGCGCCAGGAGTGGGTGGGGGCGTAGCCGAGGATGCGGCGGGCCTTGTCGATGGAGAGCAGGGTGTCGTTGGTGCCGAGGTCTCGCTTCAGCGGGACGCCGGGGAAGACCTCGGCGACCAGCTCCGCGTTGGGGCGGCTCATGACGGTGTCGGCGGCGGCGATGATGAAGCGGTCGAAGCCGGTCGTATCCCACTCGAGGGCGCGGCGGATCGCCTGGGCGCCGTCGCGCGCGTCGATGTAGCCCCACAGGTTCCACTTGCGGGCCCACGGGTCGTCGTCGAAGGCGGGAAAGGCCGCGTAGTCCTCGGGGTCCATGACGTTGGAGAAGCGGAGCGCGACGATCTTCAGCGCCGGGTCCCAGCGCACGAGCTCGATCGCCATCTGCTCCTCGAGGTGCTTCACCAGCGAGTACGTGCTCTCCGGCCGGGCCGGGTAGTCCTCGTCCACCGGGATGTACGGCGGCGGCACGTCGAACGGCAGGCCCAGGACGGTCTCGCTCGACGCGTACACGACGTTGCGGATGCCCGCCCGTCGTGCCGCCTGGAAGACGTTGTAGGTGACGCGGATGTTGTTGTGGAACGTCGCCACGTCGCTCAGGATGCCGGGCGCCGGGATGGCGGCGAGGTGCACGATCGCGTCGAAGCCGTCGTGCTGGTCGTTCACCCCGAGGATGGCGTCGATCGTCTGCCCGTAGTCGGTCAGGTCGACGCGGACGAAGCCGGGCCCGCGCTCCCCCGTCGCGTCCAGGGAGACGACGTGGTCCCCGTTCTTCCGCAGCTCGCGCACCACAGTGCGTCCGAGCTTGCCCGATCCTCCGGTGACCGCAATGCGCATACGGCCATCCTAGGCCGAGGCGTCAGAACCAGTCGGACTCGCGCACCTGCTTCATCGCCTCGCGCCGGCTCTCCTTGTCGAGGCGGTCGAGGTAGAGCTTGCCGTCGAGGTGGTCGGTCTCGTGCTGGAGCGCCTGCGCGAGGACACCGGTGCCGGCGACCTCGATCGGGTTGCCGTCGAGGTCGACGCCGGTCACACGGGCGTACGGGTAGCGCAGGGTCTTGAACCAGAGGCCCGGGACGGAGAGGCAGCCCTCGTCCATCAGCTCCGGCTCCCCCGACACCTCGGCCAGGACGGGGTTGATCACGTAGCCGACCTGGCCATCCACGTTGTAGCTGAAGGCGCGCTCGTTGACGCCGATCTGCGGAGCGGCGACGCCGGCGCGTCCGGGCGGCAGGACGCTGTCGACCAGGTCCTCGACGAGGCCGCGGACGCCGTCGTCGATGTCGCCGATCGGCTCCGACGGGGTCTTCAGCACGGGGTCGCCGAACAGGCGGATCTGGCGTTCGGTCACAGGTACTCCTCGAAACGGCGGGATGGACGGGGTCAGTCGCGTTCGGCCGGCAGGCCCTCGACCACGAGGGCGGCCAGCGTGCGGGCGGAGAGGCGCGTCAGCGGCTTGAGGTCCTTCCACGACACCACGGAGCCCGCGGCCAGCTGCGGGTCGTACGGGATGCGCACGATTTCGCGGACGCGCGACCGGAAGTGCGCCTCGATCTCCTCCAGCTTGACCAGGTTGGTGGCGTGCGTGGCGGTGTTCAGCGCGACGACGGCGTTGCGGACGAGGTCGCCGTAGCCGTTCGCCTCGAGCCAGGTCAGGGTCTCGGACGCGAGACGCGCCTCATCCACGCTGCCGCCGGAGACGATGACGAGCGAGTCGGCGCGCTGCAGAGTCGCCCGCATGACCGAGTGGACGATGCCGGTGCCGCAGTCGGTGAGCACGATCGAGTAGAAGCGCGCCGAGAGGTCGGCGACGACGTTGTAGTCGTTCTCGTCGAACGCCTCGGAGAGCATCGGGTCGGTGTCGGACGCGAGGATGTCGAGGCGCGTCTCATCGCGCGAGACGAGCGTCGAGAAGTCGGTGAAGCCGCCGATGCTCGCGGCCTTGTGCACCACGTCCCGGACCGTCGAGCGCGTCTGGCGCGGCACGCGCTCGGACAGCGTCCCGCGGTCGGGGTTCGCGTCGATCGCGATGATGCGGTCCTCGCGGGCCGAGGCGAGCGCCATCCCGAGCAGCGTGGTCACGGTGGTCTTGCCGACGCCGCCCTTGCGCGTGAGCACGGGCACGAAGCGCGCGCCGCCCTCCAGCTGCTTCTGGATGCGGTGGTCGAGCTCCTTGCGGGCGCGCACCTTGGCGGAGTCGCCGAGGTTCACGGTGCGGAACGTCACGTTGTAGACGAACCGCTGCCACGGACCCTCGGGACCCGGTCGCGTCTTGCGGTTGACCTCGAGGAGGCGGTCGGCGGTCAGCATGGCTGCAGGCTCCGGCTGCACCGAGTGCTCGCCGCGCAGACGGTCGCGGCGGGAGCCGGCGAACGGCTCCGGGGCCGGGAGCGCGGTGACGGGCTCGGTTGCGCCGTCGGCCGGCTCCGGCGCGGTCGCGAGCCGCGACGCGACGATCGCGACCGACATGGTCGTCGGCTCGGTCGGCGACGCGACGAACCCCGGGTCGACCGGGACCTCGTCGATCGCCACGGCGGCCTCGTCCTCCGGCATCTCATGCGGCTGTGCCGGCGGAAGGTCGACGGCGATGCTGAGGTTGGCGTCCACATCGAGCGACGGCAGCGGCTCGAACGCGGGCGCCGGCGTCAGCTCGTCGTCGGCCGGCACCAGCTCGCGCGCGGTGCGCTCCTCCTCCGGCCGACCGGCATCATGACTCTCGGCCACGTCGTCGCATTCTCCTTCTGCCGCGGGTGGGTCCCGCGACTCGTCATTGTAGGCCGTCGACCCGCTCAGGCGGGCTGGATGACCACGATAAGGTCACCCGCGTCCACCTGCTGGGTCTTCGGGATCGCGAGCCGCTCGACCGTGCCGGCGATGGGGGTCGTGATCGCGGCCTCCATCTTCATCGCCTCGATGGAGGCGACCGCCTGGCCCGCCGCAACCTGATCGCCGATCGCGACCTGCAGGGTCACGACGCCCGAGAACGGTGCGGCGATGTGCCCCGGCTTGGCCGTGTCCGCCTTCTCGGCGGCCTTCGACTCGACCGTAATGCTGCGGTCGCGCACGAACACCGGCCGCAATTGGCCGTTGAGCGTGGTCATGACCGTGCGCATGCCCTTCTCGTCGGCCTCGCCGATCGCCTCGAGCCCGAGGTAGAGGCGCACGCCGCGGCTGAACTCGATGACGTGCTCGCTGCCCTGCTTGAGCCCGTAGAGGTAGTCGAGGGAGTCCACCACCGAGAGGTCGCCGAACAGCTCGCGCATCTGCTCGTAGATGCGGGTCGGCGCGGGGAACAGCAGGCGGTTCAGGGTCGCCCGGCGCTCCTCGCTCGATCCCTCCAGCGCGGAGGCGTCGTCGGCGGAGAGGTCCTCCACGCCGACCTTGACCGTCTTGCCCGCCAGCACCTTGGTGCGGAAGGGCTCCGGCCAGCCGCCGGGCAGCTCGCCCAGCTCGCCCGCCATGAAGCCGACCACCGAGTCCGGGATGTCGTAGTTCTGCGGGTTCTCGGCGAAGTCGTCGGGGTCGGCCTTCACCGCGGCCAGGTGCAGCGCGAGGTCGCCGACGACCTTGGACGACGGCGTCACCTTCGGGATGCGGCCCAGGATGCGGTTCGCGGCCGCGTACATGTCCTCGACGAGCTCGAAGTCCTCCGCGAGGCCCAGCGCCTTCGCCTGCTGGCGCAGGTTGGAGAGCTGGCCGCCGGGGATCTCGTGCTTGTACACGCGACCCGTGGGGCCGGGCAGGCCCGACTCGAACGGACGGTAGACCTGGCGCACGGCCTCCCAGTAGGGCTCGAGGTCTTCGACCGCGGAGAGCGAGATGCCGGTGTCGCGCTCGGTGTGCGCGAGGGCGGCGACGAGGGCGGAGGCGCTCGGCTGGCTGGTGGTTCCGGCCATCGGGGCGCTCGCCACATCCACCGCGTCCGCTCCGGCGCGCGAGGCCGCGAGCAGCGTGGCCAGCTGGCCGCCCGGGGTGTCGTGCGTGTGCACGTGCACCGGCAGGTCGAACCGCTCGCGGAACGCCGCGACCAGCTTCTCGGCCGCGGCCGGGCGCAGCAGGCCCGCCATGTCCTTGACCGCGAGGATGTGCGCGCCCGACTCGACGATCTGCTCCGCGAGGCGCAGGTAGTAGTCGAGCGTGTACAGGTCTTCGGCCGGGTCGAGCAGGTCGCCGGTGTAGCAGACGGCGACCTCGGCGATCGAGGAGCCGGTGGCGAGCACCGACTCGATGGCGGGGCGCATCTGCGACACGTCGTTGAGGGCGTCGAAGATGCGGAAGATGTCGACGCCGGTCGCCGCGGCCTCGCGCACGAAGGCGTCGGTCACCTGCGTCGGGTACGGCGTGTACCCGACGGTGTTGCGGCCGCGGAGCAGCATCTGGATGTTGATGTTCGGCAGCGCCTCGCGCAGCGTCGCCAGACGCTCCCACGGGTCCTCGCCGAGGAAGCGCAGCGCGACGTCGTAGGTCGCACCTCCCCAGGCCTCGACCGAGAGCAGCTCGGGCGTCATGCGCGCCACGTAGGGCGCGACCGCGACGAGGTCGCGGGTGCGGACGCGGGTCGCGAGCAGCGACTGGTGTGCGTCGCGGAACGTGGTCTCGGTGACAGCGAGGGCCTTCTGCGCGCGCAGCGCCTCCGCGAAGCCCTTCGGGCCCAGCTCGAGCAGGCGCTGACGCGAGCCTGCGGGGGCCGGGGCGCTGAGGTCGATGTGCGGCAGCTTCTCGACCGGGTCGGCGGTCTGCGGACGCGGGCCGTTCGGCTGGTTGACGGTGACGTCGGCGAGCCAGTTGAGGACCTTCGTGCCGCGGTCCTTCGAGGCGCGGCCGCGGAACAGCTCCGGGCGCTCCTCGATGAAGGAGGTGGAGACGTTGCCGGCGATGAAGTCCGGGTCCTCCATCACGGCCTGCAGGAACGGGATGTTCGTGGCGACGCCGCGGACGCGGAACTCGGCCAGCGCCCGGCGGGCGCGCAGCACGGCGGCCGGGAAGTCACGGCCGCGGGTGATCAGCTTCGCGAGCATGGAGTCGAAGTGCGGGCTGATCTGGGCGCCCGGGTTGATCGTGCCGCCGTCGAGGCGGATGCCGGCGCCGCCCGGCGAGCGGTACGTCGTGATCTTGCCGGTGTCGGGCCGGAAGCCCGCGGTCGGGTCCTCGGTGGTGATGCGGCACTGCAGGGCGGCGCCGCGCATCTGGACGCTGTCCTGGCTCAGTCCGAGGTCGGCCAGCGACTCGCCCGCCGCGATGCGGATCTGCGACTGCACCAGGTCGACGTCGGTGATCTCCTCCGTGACCGTGTGCTCGACCTGGATGCGCGGGTTCATCTCGATGAACACGTGCTGGCCGGCGCGCTCGCCCGCGGTGTCGAGCAGGAACTCGACCGTGCCAGCGTTCTCGTAGTTGATCGACTTCGCGAACGCGATGGCGTCCCGGTAGAGCGCCTGACGGATGTCGTCGGAGAGGTTCGGGGCCGGGGCGATCTCGACCACCTTCTGGTGGCGGCGCTGGACCGAGCAGTCGCGCTCGAACAGGTGGATGGTGTCCCCCGAGCCGTCGGCGAGGATCTGCACCTCGATGTGACGCGGACGGAGCACCGCCTGCTCCAGGAACATGGTGGGGTCGCCGAACGCGCTGTCCGCCTCGCGCATGGCCTCTTCGAGGGCCGGGCGCAGCTCCTCCTTGGTCGCGACGCGACGCATCCCGCGGCCGCCGCCGCCGGCGACCGCCTTGGCGAAGATGGGGAACCCGATGGCGTCGGCGCCCGCCAGCAGCTCGTCGATGTCGCGCGACGGCGGGGTCGACTTGAGCACGGGGACGCCCGCGGCGATGGCGTGCTCCTTGGCGGTCACCTTGTTGCCGGCCATCTCGAGCACCTCGGCGCGCGGGCCGATGAAGGCGATGCCGGCCGCGCGGGCGGCCTCGGCGAGCTCGGGGTTCTCGGAGAGGAAGCCGTAGCCCGGGTAGATGGCGTCGGCGCCGGACTCCTGCGCGACGCGGATGATCTCCGCCACATCGAGGTAGGCGCGGACCGGGTGCCCGGGCTCGCCGATCTGGTACGCCTCGTCCGCCTTCAGCCGGTGCATCGAGTTGCGATCCTCGTACGGGAACACGGCGACGGTCTGGGCGCCCAGCTCATATGCGGCCCGGAAGGCCCGGATGGCGATTTCACCGCGGTTGGCAACGAGGATCTTTCGGAACATGGGGACCTTTCGAGCAGGGGTGATCACCACACAGCAAACGGTTAGGTTCTCTAAGACTAGTGAAGGTAACGTGGCTCTCGTGCACGTACTCAGCGTTAGCTCCCTCAAGGGCGGTGTCGGTAAGACCACTGTGACGCTCGGTCTGGCGTCCGCGGCGTTCGCCAAAGGGCTGCGCACTCTGGTCGTCGACCTCGATCCGCAGTCGGACGTCTCGACCGGCATGGACATCCAGGTCGCCGGTCACCTCAACGTCGCCGACGTGCTCGCCTCCCCCAAGGAGAAGATCGTGCGCGCGGCGATCGCGCCGTCCGGCTGGACGAAGGGCCGCTCCGGCACGATCGACGTGATGATCGGCAGCCCGTCGGCGATCAACTTCGACGGCCCGCACCCGAGCATCCGTGACATCTGGAAGCTCGAGGAGGCGCTTGCGAACGTCGAGCACGACTACGAGTTGGTGCTGATCGACTGCGCGCCGTCCCTCAACGCGCTGACCCGCACGGCCTGGGCCGCGAGCGACCGCGTCGCCGTGGTGACCGAGCCGGGCCTGTTCTCCGTCGCGGCCGCCGACCGCGCGCTGCGCGCGATCGAGGAGATCCGCCGTGGTCTGTCACCGCGCCTCCAGCCGCTGGGCATCATCGTCAACCGTGCGCGCGTGCAGTCGCTGGAGCACCAGTTCCGCATCAAGGAGCTGCGCGACATGTTCGGCCCGCTCGTGCTCTCCCCCAGCTGCCGGAGCGCACGTCGCTGCAGCAGGCGCAGGGCGCGGCGAAGCCGCTGCACGTCTGGCCGGGCGAGAGCGCGCAGGAGATGGCGCACAACTTCGACCTGCTGCTCGAGCGCGTGCTGCGCACCGCTCGCCTCGGCGAATACGCGACCGCCCAGTCCTGAGCCCCGCCTCCCGGCGCCTCCCCACCCCCGCGAAGTGCAGCTTGTTGCGCACTCGAACGGCGTGTCGAGCGCAACTAGCTGCACTTCGAGCGCGGTGGGAGGGGGATGCGCGGCGGGCGCGAGCGCGTCAGGAGGCGCGGGTGCGCGCGGCGCGACGAGCGGCGAGCTCGTCCATGGCGTCAGGCTGGGTGTCGAGCTCGACGAGGCTGGTCTCCACCTCGCGGAGGACCTTGCCGACCGCGATGCCGAAGACGCCCTGCCCACGGCTGACCAGGTCGATCACCTCGTCGTTCGAGGTGCAGAGGTAGACGCTCGCGCCGTCGCTCATCAGCGTGGTCTGCGCGAGGTCGTTCACGCCCGACTCTCGGAGCTGGTTGACCGCGGTGCGGATCTGCTGCAGCGAGATGCCGGTGTCGAGGAGGCGCTTCACGAGCTTGAGCACGAGGATGTCGCGGAAGCCGTACAGGCGCTGCGAGCCGGAACCGGCGGCGCCGCGGACGGTCGGCTCGACGAGGCCCGTCCGGGCCCAGTAGTCGAGCTGCCGGTAGGAGATGCCGGCGGCGCGGGCGGCGACCGCGCCGCGGTAGCCGTTCACGTCGTCCATCTCGGGCAGGCCGTCGGTGAAGAGCAGGCCCAGGTCGTAGCGGGAGGCGCCGTCGTCACGACTCAGTTCGCTCATGAAGATCGCCTCTCACCCGGGTAGTGGATCGCGCGCCGCAACCGCGTCGCTTCATCCACGGTACCCATGCGGGCGTCGCCGGGCAACGACATCCGTGGTTTCGGCGTCGGCGTGTCGGTCCGGCCGGCCCCGGTCACGGCCGAAGCCGGGCGATGGACGACCGGATGATGCTGCCGCGCACCACGTCGAGCTGGGCCGCGATCTCGCGGGCGAGCTCAGCCGTCCGGGCCTTCGCGGTCGCGTCGTTCCGCCGCGCGATCGGCACCAGGGCCGTCTCGATCAGGCCGATCTCGCGCTCCGCGGCCGCGCGGAAACCGCGTAGGTGCCGGGGCTCGATGCCGTTCCGCCGCAGCTCCGCCAGGGCGCGGAGCACCGTCAGCGCCTCATCGCCGTAGGAATCGGAGGCGGGGATAAGCGACGCGCTCACGGAGTCCTGGAGCAGCTCGGCGTCGGCTCCGGCCTCGCGGAGGAGGTCGTCACGCCGGTAGCGCCGCGACCCGCCGAGAATGGATCCCGCCGGTGCGGTGCCCGGGAAGGCCGGATCGAGTCCCGCGTCGAGGTCGGCGAAGTACTTCTTGATGACCTTGAGCGGGAGGTAGTGGTCGCGCTGCATGGCGAGCACCGCCCGCAGCCGCTCCACGTCGAGGGTGGAGAACTTCCGGTACCCGGAGGCCGTGCGGGCGGGCGAGACCAGCCCGCGCTCCTCCAGGAAGCGCAGCTTCGACGACGACAGGTCCGGGAACTCGGGGCTGAGGCGAGCGAGGACCTGGCCGATGCTGAGCAGGGCCGGTGCGTCGCCGGCGGCCCGCTGGGCCGGCCGGGCCACTAGCCGTTCGCCGCTGCGGCGAGGTCGTGGCGCGACGCGTAGAACGTAAGGCGGAACTTGCCGATCTGGACCTCGGCGGAGTCGGCGAGAAGCGCGCTCTCGATACGGACGCCGTCGTAGTACGTGCCGTTCAGCGAGCCCAGGTCGCGGACCTCGAAGGAGGTGCCGTGCCGCGTGAACTCCGCGTGGCGGCGCGACACGGTCACGTCGTCGAGGAAGATGTCGGCGTTCGGGTGGCGCCCGGCGGTGGTCACGTCGGCGTCGAGGAGGAACCGCGCCCCCGAGTTCGGACCGCGGCGGACGATGAGCAGCGCCGAGCCGGACGGCAGGGCGGCGATGGCCTCCTGCTCCTCCGGCGACACCTCGCCCGAGGGGTACATCTTCGAGATGAACTCCTCGCCGAAGCGCGCGGTCGTGTCTTCGTTGCCCGCGGCGTCGCGCAGGGGGCCCCGAGCGGTGTCGTCGGCTCCGCCGGCCGCAGCGTTCGGGTCAATGTTGTCAGGCACCGTCAACCTCCTTGCGGTCCAGCGTATCGGATCGAGAGCGGGTGTCATCGGCCGGAAGGCGGATCACGCGGGCGGTTTCACGGATGTAGACCACTCCCGCCCACCAGTACAGGAACGCGCCCCACAGCGCGAAGGCCCAGCCGAGGGGCAACGAGAACGGCGCGAGCGGGGCGTACGCCTCCCCCAGCATCAGCAGCGGGAGCGCCCAGAACAGGCAGAAAGTGGCCACCTTGCCGAGGTGGTGCACGGGCAGCGGACCGTAGCCGTGGTTCGCGAGGATGACGCCGAGGACGACGAGCATCACATCCCGCGCCACGATCACAAGGAACAGCCACCAGGGGATGACCTCGCGCCAGCACAGGCCGATGAGCGCGGCGAAGATGTAGAGCCGGTCGGCGGCCGGATCGAGCAGCTGGCCGAGCCGCGACACCTGGTTCAGGCGCCGTGCGAGCCAGCCGTCGAGGAAGTCGGTGACGCTCGAGACGACGAGCACGAGGAGGGCGAGTCCGTCCTCTCCGATGACGATCAGCCAGAGGAACACGGGCACGAGGGCGAGCCGGAAGAAGCTGAGCACGTTGGGGATCGTCCAGACCCGCGAGCTCACCACGACGCGTGCACCCTCCACAGATCGAGTCTAGTGAGCGTCCGATCCGTGCGGGCGCGGCGTCCACGCGGCGAGGCGGTCGCGGAGGCCCATCGCGTCGTAGGGCGCCCGCACCTTCACGTCGTTGTCGAAGTAGGCGTAGACGTCGCGGCCTCCCGCGAGCCAGCCGCCGAGCTCGGCCGCCCAGCGGTCGAGCGAGGCGTCGTCGTAGCCGCTGGTGTAGAGCTCCTCGTCGCCGTGGAGGCGCACGTATCCGAAGTCGGGCGCCGTCAGCTCCCGGATGACCGGGTAGCGTCCCGCGGTGTCGGCGAGCACGATCGCGACCCCGCGCTCCCGGGCGATCGCGGTGAACCCGGGGACGTCGAAGGACGCGTGGCGCACCTCGACCGCGTGCCGCAGCGGCCGGTCGGCGTCCACCGCGGTGTGGGTGCGGTCCTCGTCGAGGGTCGCCTCCCCCGCCAGCACGGCGGCCTCGGCGGTGCTGCGCGGCAGCATCCGGAAGAAGGCGTCCACCTGCTCGGCGTCGAACTGCAGGGTCGGAGGGAGCTGCCACAGCAGCGGGCCGAGCTTGGGGCCGAGGGCGAGCACGCCCGAGGCGAAGAAGTTCGCGACGGCGCCGCGCGCGTTCCTCAGGCGCAGGATGTGGGTGATGTACCGGCCGCCCTTGACGCTGAATACGAACTCGTCCGGGGTGTTCTCAGCCCAGGTGCGGTAGCTGGCCGGGCGCTGCAGCGAGTAGAAGCTGCCGTTGATCTCGATCGAGTCGAGCCGCTCGGAGGCGTACTCGAGCTCCCGTCGGTGCTGCAGCTTCGGCGGGTAGAACACGCCGCGCCACGGCGCGTAGGTCCAGCCGGAGATGCCGATGCGCGCGAGCGCCATCAGCGGCCCCGGAGCTGGTCCAGCATGCGGCGCTCCCGCTTGGTCGGGCGTCCGGCGCCGCGTTCGCGCGTAACGGTCGCCGGCGCCTCGGTGCGCGGCGGGGGCGGCGGCGTGCGGTCCTCGAAGCACTCGGCGGCCATGGCGGCGCTGACGCGCTTCACGATCAGCCGGCGGGCGATGTAGATGCGCTCGGCCGTTCCCGTCCACGCGCGAACCTCGTCGCCGACCTTCACGGGCTGGGCCGGCTTCGCCCGCTCGCCGTTCACCTTCAGGTGGCCGGCCTTGCAGGCGTCGGAGGCCGCGGAGCGGGTCTTGTACAGCCGCACGGCCCACGCCCAGGAGTCGACGCGGACGCTCGACGGGTCGGGCATCAGACCGCCGCGGGCTCGGGCGCCGTCTCGTCGGCCAGAGACGCCTTCCACTTCACCAGGCTGCGCACGGTGCGGCTGCGGTCGTTCGCGAGCTTCTCCATCACATCCGCCGGGACGAAGTAGTTGACGGCCACCCAGCCGCGTACGGTCTCCGACCGGTCGTCGGCGAGCTCGCGGAGGATGTCGCACGGCGTCGCCTCGTTCTTCGCCACGCAGCCGCGCACGCCCTCGTCGGCGTCGCGGGCGAGCGTCCAGAACAGATCCTCCGGCGTGTTGTAGCTGCTGGCCACCGCCTCCCGGATCTTCGGGTTGGCGTCCGTCGCGAGCAGTCGCAGTCGCCGGACCTTGCTCTCCGTCACCTCCGGGGCGGGATGCAGCGCGGCCGCCTCCTCGGGAGTGAGCATCGCCGGCCGGCTGTTCCGCATGGCCTGACGCTGGGCGGGGGTGTTGAACCGGATGCACGACATATCCCCACCGTAGCCCGGGTTACCGTGGATGCGTGGAAACTCTGCTCGCGCGGCTCGATCGCATCGCCGGCGGCCGTCACGCCGCCTACACGGTGCCCGAGGAGGGCCGCACCCACCCGCGCACGCGGCGCGCTTTCGTCGTCATCGGCTGGCTGCTCGCCGCCGAGCTGGTCATCGGCCTCGCCACGGTCGTCATCGCCGTCGTGCTCACCCTGCAGGGCGTCCGCGTGGCGTTCCCGGTGTGGATGCGCAGCGTGATCGTGCTCGGGATGACGGCCACCCTCTTCTACTTCGCGTGGCGCGCGCAGAAGGGCTACTACTGGGCGTACTCGCGGCTGCGGCTGTTCGCCAAGATCTTCCCCGTCGTGACGCTGGTCATCGCGGCGATCCCGGGCCTCTACCCGCTGTGGATGGTGACCGAGCAGATCGTGTTCAGCCTCATCTTGATCGGCGTGGCCGACTACCTCGACTCGGACCACATGCGGGCGGTGTTCCCGCGTCCGGGGAACCAGGGCACGACGGGCGACGTGCGCGCCTGATACTCGGCGTACTCCGGGTACCGCGAGCGCGAGATGCTCTCGGTGAAAACGGTGGAGCCGATGAACAGGCCGGTGAGCAGCAGTGGCCCGATCACGGTCCACTGCAGCACGGAGCCGGCGGCGACGCAGCCGAAGAGGAACACGACCCACCACTGCGCCTGCTCGCAGAAGAAGTTGGGGTGGCGCGAGAAGCGGAACAGCCCGGTCTGCAGGAAACGGGGCGACGGCTCCCGGCCCGCGGCGAGCTCGGCCTTCTTCCACTGGTGGAAGCGCCACTGCTGCTGGTCGGCGATCGTCTCGCCGATCAGCAGGGCCACGAACAGGGCGGCCAGGATGATGTCGAGCGGTGTCAGCGGCGTCCGGTGCTGGTACATCGTCCACGCGGGCAGCGTGATGAGGAGCAGCAGCACGTTCTGGTAGATCACGATGAAGAACAGGTTGAAGAGCGCGAAAGCGGCCTTCCCCATCCGGCCGCGCAGCACCTGCCAGCGGTAGTCCTCGCCGCCGGGCGCGTAGCCGCCCTTGCGGGCGAAGTTGAAGGTGAGGCGCGCGCCCCACAGCGTCACCAGGACGGCCACGAGGTCGAGGCGCGGGTCGGTGAGGCCCGCGGCGCCCGCGAAGACCCAGACGTAGACGACCGGCACGATGGACCAGATGCGGTCGACCCAGGAGTGCTCGCCGCTGATCAGCGAGAGCACCCAGGTGGCGGCGCAGGCGACCCCGAGGATCCACAGACAGACGATGAACGGCTCCACGGCGCCATCCTAGAACGCTGAGCACCGATCGAGGGACCGCTGTGCATCGACTGTGTCGCCCTCGCGCCGGTGCCCGAACGCGCCTACCGTAGCGTCGTGCCCGAAATCACGCCCGACTCCTTCCGCGCCATGCTGCTGCGCGACGGCAAACCGCCGCGGGTACTGACGCTGCCGTCGCGCCTCGATGTGCCGCCGAACCGCATCCGCATCCCGGCCGAGTTCGCCGGCGCCTCCGCCTTCGACGTGTTCGAGCTTGCGGACGATCGGGCGTGGCCGGCCGAGGCGACGTACCAGATGGTCGCGACCATCCCGCGGTCGACGGAGGACGTGCCGCCCGAGACGCGCGCCGAATGGGACGTCACCGACCTGGACAGCGACGAGGAGCCGCTGGCCTGAGTCAGTCCTGCAGGACCGACAACACGTTGCCCGCGGGATCGCGGAACCACGCGATGTCGGGGCCCTGCCCGGCGGCCCGCCCCCGCAGCACGCCCTTCTCGTCGGTGGGCAGGTTCGGGTCGTCGTAGATGGCCGTCTGCACGCCCTTGGCGTTGAGGTCGTCGACGGCCGCGTCGATGTCCTCGACGACGAGGTTCAGGATGGTGAACGTCGCGGGCTCGTGATTCGGCTTGGGGTAGATGAAGACGTGCCCGCCCGAGGGCAGCTGGAGGTCGAGGTTGCCCATGCTGCCGTCGGACACGCTGAGCCCGAGGGTCTCGCCGTAGAACGCCTTCGCCGCCGGGATGTCGTCGACGCTGAATCCGCTGAAGATCTCGAGTGGGGTGACCATGGGGTCCACTGTGCTCGTGTCGCGGCCCCGGTGTCTAGTGGGGCGGCCTCACACGAACCGCACGGACTCCTGCAGGCGGGTGCGCAGCTCGAAGGCCCGGTCGACGCTCTCGCGGCCGGCGGCGTTGGCACCGTCGCGGAGCACGCGCGGGAGGAGCGACCGCCGGACCAGCATGGAGCCGGCGAGCCGACCGCGACGGATGACGTCGAACGGCACGTCGAGGTCGGAATCCGGAACCACGACGATCAGGCCGGTGAAGCGGACACCCGCCTGGCGGCCGAAGCTCTTGGCGGCATGGTAGAGGTCGTGGAACGGCTCCTCGTCGGGTGCGATGCCCTCACCCACGAGCTCGCCCTTGGCGAGCTTGACCGGGCCGCCCCAGTCCGCCGACCGGACGGCGAACAGGCCCGCCGGCCCCAGGACGATGTGGTCGAGCTTCGCATCGGTCGCGGGATGCACGGCGACGTCGTTCCAGATGGTGAAGCCGATGCCGAGCCCTGTCACGGCTCGGGCTGTCGCCTCCTCGGCGAGCGCCTCCGCCAGCAGCTGGCGGATCTCGCGCGGGGCGGAACGGACGAGCGCCGGGTCGTAGGGGTCGCGGTCGTCGGTGCCGCGTCCCATCCACTCGCGCATGAGCCCGAGGAAGCGCTCGCGGGCCCGGCCGCCGGGATGCCCGTAGCTGCGGGCGCGGACGGTCGGTCCGCCGGAGCCGCCGCGGGTGGTGTGCACCGTCGCGCTGAAGCCGCCCCCGGCGGAGTCGCCGGCCACGGCGTCCACCGTGATGCTCTCGCCGCGGTCGTAGCGGGCGCGATCCTCCGGGTCGCCGACGAGCTCCCAGGCCTGCTGGACCGCCTGGAACGCGGCAGCGGTGCCACCAGTGTCGGGGTGCGTCTCGCGGAGCAGGCGGCGGTAGGCGCGCCGCAACTCGTCGTGGCTCACATCGGGGCGGACGCCGAGCACCTCGTAGGGGGTCGGCGAAGCCGGCGAGTCGCTCATCGGGCGCTGGTCGCTTTCGGATCTGGTGGCGGGTGGGATTTCGACGATAGCGTGCGGTGCCGCGAAATCGCCGAATGCGGATTGCGGCCGGAAACTGACCGGATGCCCTTCTACGCTGGAGGCAACCGGATAGGAAAGGCACCCATCATGACCATCACCGACTGGCGTATCGAGCTCATCATCCTCCCCGTCACCGACGTCGACCGGGCGAAGGCGTTCTACGTGGACACCGTCGGCTGGCACGCCGACCACGACCAGCGCGTCTCCGACGACCTGCGGTTCGTGCAGGTCACGCCTCCCGGGTCCGCCTGCTCGATCGCATTCGGGCAGGGGCTGACCGACATGGCCCCCGGCACGATGAAGGGGCTGCAGATCGTCATCCCGGACGCGGACGAGGCGCTGCGGCACCTGACCGAGCGCGGCGTCGAGGCGCGCGGGGTGCAGGATCTCGCGTGGGGGCGGTTCGTCGACTTCACCGACCCGGACGGGAACGCCTGGACGCTGCAGCAGCTGCCGAAGCGCGACTGATCAGCGCACCGCGGCCCAGAGGATGAGGAGCATCGTCACCACGAAGCCGCACGCGTAGTTGATCCAGAGGAACCGGCGCCAGCCGCGGTTCGCCTCGCCGGACCGCTCGTCGGTGACCGACCAGAACGGCGCCGCGGCCGCGATATAGGGCAGGGCGAGCACGGCGGCCAGCGGGCCGGGCCAGGGGGTGAACAGCATCGCCACCCCGGCGAGCGCCCACGCGGCGATCGCCAGGCGGACGGTCGCGGCCGCGCCGATGGCCGTCGCGATCGAGGAGATGCCGCCCTCGCGGTCGGGCATCACATCCTGGACCGCCCCGAAGGCGTGGCTGCCGATCCCCCACAGGAAGAAGGCGAGCAGCACGAGCCACAGCGCGGGCGTGAAGGTCGCGCCGGCGAGCACGAGCCCGTACAGCGCGGGGCTGGTGAAGTGGGTGCTGGAGGTGACGGAGTCGAGGAACGGCACCTCCTTGAACCGCAGCCCCTTCACCGAGTAGGCGACGACGGCGAACAGCGACACCGCGAGCACCAGCCAGGACAGCGGTGACCCGACGATGACGAGGTAGATCACGAACGGGACGGTGGTCACGACGGCCGCGATGAGGGTGCGGCGGTGCGCCGACCGGTCGAGCAGGGCACCTTCGGCGCCGCCCTTGCGCGGGTTCCGCAGGTCGGATTCGTAGTCGAAGACGTCGTTGATGCCGTACATCGCGAGGTTGTACGGGATGAGGAAGAACAGTGTCCCGATGACGAACGTCGCGTCCACGCGGCCGGTGGTGAGCAGGTACGCCGCCGCGAACGGGAAGGCGGTGTTGATCCAGCTGAGCGGCCGGGAGGCCAGGACCAGCTGCCGGAGCGGCGCCGCGGGCGCCACGGCGGTCACGCGCCGCTCCCCCGCCGCCGCGTGAGCAGCCAGAGCGCCGGCAGCAGCAGGAGCGCGGCGAGCGGGTAGGTGAAGTCCTCGAGGGGCACGAGGCCCAGTCTGGCACCGCTGATGTTCGCGTCGGTGTAGGTCATCAGGCCGGCGCCGATCATCAGGTTGTCGAAGACGGCGGTCAGCACGAGCACGACGACCGCGGCGATCAGCAGGGGCGCCCACCACCGGCGGGCGAGCCGGGCGCGATCCGGCGCCACCGCGAGGGCGACGACCAGGACGGCGGCCGCGACGGCCAGGAAGACGACACTGAGCAGGAGGTACGTCATCCGTCGCTCTCCCGCCGGTTCGAGAGGCGCCGGTTCGAGACCCGTCGGTCGAGCAGGGCGCGCGCCCCGAAGATCAGCACCAGCGTCAGGTAGCAGAGGAAGAGGAGGAAGAAGACCTCCTCGAGCGGCAGGTCCGGTGCCAGCTCGATCCCGGTCATCCACGGAGAACGGCCGCGGGCGAACACCCCGAGCAGGATGCCGAACGCGTCCCACGCCAGGAAGAACACCAGCCCCACCGCGAGCACGATCGTCGCGCGCCGCGCATCCCGCCAGAACACCAGCCGGAAGCGCGCGTCGAGCAGCACCATGGCGCCGAGCGCGATCAGCAGGCTCGCCAGGTAGGCCAGGCTCACGGGACGCGCTCGGCCTGCGGAGCCGGGAGGGGCTCCGGAAGCGGACCGGCGCCGCCGTCGCCGCGCAGGCGCTTGACGACCAATTCGGCGCTGATCAGGCACATGGGCAGTCCGATGCCCGGGATGGTGGAGCAGCCGGCGTAGAGCAGGCCGTCCACCTTCTTGGAGGCGTTGCCCGGGCGGAAGAACGCGCTCTGCCGGAGCGTGTGCGCCGGACCCAGCGCGCCCCCGCGCCAGGCGTTCAGGTCGGTGGCGAAGTCGTCCGGTCCGACCGTGCGCCGCACGACGATGCGGTCGGCGAGGTCCGGGATGCCGGCCCACGCGGAGATCTGCGCGATCGCCGCATCCGCCGCCCGCTCGATCGCCCGGTCGCCCTCGCCGTCGAGGCCGCCCGCGCCGAGGGACACGTCGGCGGGCACCGGGATGAGCACGAAGAGGTTCTCGTAGCCCTCCGGCGCGACGCCGGGGTCGGTCTCGCTGGGCATGCAGACGTAGAGCGAGGCCGGGTCCGGGATGCCCGGGTCGGGTCCGTAGATGGTCTGGAAGTTGGCCTCCCAGTCCGTGGTGAAGAACAGGTTGTGGTGCGTCAGCTGGGGAAGCCGGCCGCGCACGCCCAGCATGGCGAGGACGACGCCGGGACCAGGGTCGCGCCGGTCCCACACCTTCTCGGGATGCGTGCGCAGCGCCTCCGGCAGCAGGGCGGTCTCGGTGTGGTGCAGGTCCGCGGCCGACACGACGACGTCAGCGTCGACGGTGTGCAGGGACCCGTCGGCTGCGGCGTAGGTGACGCCGGCCGCGCGGGCGCGCGACGGCCCGGGAGCGGTGCGGATGCCGGTGACGCGCGCGCCGGTGACGAGCCGCGCGCCGGCCTCCTCGGCGAGCGCCGCGACCCGGTCGATCAGCGCGGCGAACCCGCCCAGGGGGTAGCGCACGCCGTCGTCGAGGTCGAGGTGGCTCATCAGGTGGTACATGCTCGGCGCCTTGTCGGGCGAGGTGCCGAGGAAGACCGCCGGGTAGCCGAGCACCTGGCGCAGCCGGTTGTCGGCGACGAAGCCGGCGGCGTACCGATCGAGCGGCTGGAGCAGCAGGCGGGCCAGGCGCGGCAGTCGACGGAGCAGATCCGGCGCGAACAAGGGACGCAGGTCGGCGAACGTGCTGTACAGGAACCGGTCGACGGCCATCCGGTAGGTGTCCGCCGCGCCCTCCAGGTAGCGGTCGAGCGCTGCGGCGCCTCCCGGCTCCTCCTGCTCGAACAGGGCGCGGTTGGCCGCCCCGTCCGCGCGGATGTCGAGCGGCGGGCGGCCGTCCTCCGAGAACACGCGGTAGCCGGGGTCGAGGGTCACCAGGTCGAGCTGTTCGGCGGTGGAGGTCCCCATCAGCCGGAAGAAGTGATCGAAGACCTCGGGCATCAGGTACCACGACGGCCCGGTGTCGAAGCGGAAGCCGTCGTGCTCCCAGGAGCCGGCGCGGCCGCCGAGGGTGCTCTTCTGCTCCAGCAGCGTGACGGCGTACCCGTCCCGGGCGAGCAGCGCGGCCGTCGCGAGGCCGGCGATGCCCCCGCCGATGACGGCCACGCGGCGGCCGGTCACGGGTGGGACTCCGTCCGGGCGGCCGCGGCCGGGACGATGGCCGGGGCGTGTGCGGCGGATCCGCCGCGCGGCATCGCGGCCGACACGGTGGCGCGGGCGAGGATGGCGAGCTTGACGCGGGTGGGCACGCTCACGCGGCGCGTGAGCAGCTCGGTGGCGGGCGTCTCGCGGATGCGGTCGCTCAGCTCCGCGAACAGGCCGTGCGCGGCGGCGATGGCGCGACGGCAGTTGTCCGGCAGGTCCGGGATGGCGTCGGCCGCCGCACCGAGGTCGCAGTCGATGTCGACCACGAGCGCCAGCTTCTGACGCTCGGTCAGGCGCGCCGGGTCGATGCCCGGGAAGTAGCTGCGGCCGAGCTCGGTCCAGTCCACCGCGAGGTCGCGGAGGAAGTTGATCTTCTGGAACGCTGCTCCGAGCCTGCGCGCCCCGGCCTCGAGCCGCAGCCGGGTCTCCTCCGGCACCGGGCTGTCGGCGAGGAACACCTTGAGGCACATCAGTCCCACCACCTCGGCGGACCCGTAGACGTAGTCGCGCAGCTCCTCGGCGGTGAAGTCCACCGGGCTCAGGTCGCGGCGCATGGAGGCGAAGAACGGGCGGGTGAGGTCGACGCCGATGCCCGCGGCGCGGGCGGTCACGGCGAAGGAGTGCACGACGACGTTGGCGCTGTAGCCGGTGCGCATGGCGCGCTCGGTGTCGGCCTCGAGGGCGTCCAGCAGCTCCCGCTGCTCGTCCACCGTGAGGCCCGCCTCGGCGGCGGCGCCGTCGACGATCTCGTCGGCGACGCGCACGAGCGCGTAGACGTCCTCGACCTGCGGGCGGATGCGCTGCCCGAGCAGCCGGGTGGCCATCCCGAACGAGGTCGAGTACGCGTGGATGATGGTGGCGGCCCCGGCGTGGGCCGCGTCGGTGTAGGTGTGCAGGTCCGTCGGCGGGGTGCCGACGGGAGCCTCCGGTGCGCGTGTCATGCGATCCTCCCGATGCAGGAGCGGGCGACGGCGGTGAGCGGGCCGGCGAGGGCCGGCGGGATGGACGGGGTGTCCAGCAGGGCGACGGCGGCGTCCACCTGCTGGGCGAGCAGCCGCTCCACGAAGCGGCGAGCGCCGCACTCGTCGAGCACCTCAGCCAGCCGGCCGGCTTCGTGCAGGGCGAGGTCGCCGCGGCCGAGGGACGCCGCGAGCTCCTCCCAGCGGGCGGTGCCGCGCGCGTACGCGATCAGGGAGGTCTCCTTGCCCTGGCGCAGGTCGCTCACGATGCTCTTGCCGGTCACGTCCTCGTCGCCGAAGACGCCGAGCAGGTCGTCTCCGAGCTGGAAGGCGATGCCGACCAGCCGTCCGTACTCGGCGAGGGTGGTGAGCACGTCCTCCCCGCCGCCGGCCAGGAGCGCGCCGGTCATCAGCGGGCCGGAGACGGAGTAGGCGGCGGTCTTGTGCTCGGTCATGGCGAGCACGTCCTCCAGCGTCGGCGCCTCGGGGCCGAGGTGCTCGGCCAGCGCCACGTCCGCGAGTTCGCCGGCGGCGGTGACGAAGACCCCGTGGTCGAGGACGTCCAGGAGGCGGTCGCGGGTGCGGTCGTCGGTCTCGGCGCGGGCGAGCACCGAGGCGGCCGCGTGGAGCAGCAGGTCGCCGGCGAGGATCGCTCCCGCCTCGCCCCAGTGGCGGCTGCGAGCGCCGTCCGCCCCGCGGGCTCCGGCCTCGGCGGTGAAGGCGCCGGCCACGTTGGGCCGGCCGCGGCGCACGGTGTCGCCGTCGATGACGTCGTCGTGCAGCAGGAACGCGGTGTGCAGCAGCTCGTAGGCGACGGCGGCGGTACGCGCCGCCTCCCTCCCCGCGCCGCCGAGCCCATGGAAAGCGGTCAGCACGAAACGCGGCCGGATGCGCTTGCCTCCGTCGGCCGCATCGCGTGCGCCCTCCCACAGGCGGCGATAGGAGGGATCGAAGGCGGAGGCCGCGGAGATGCGCTCTGCGAAGTACCGCCCCAGCCGGGCGTCGACCGCCGCGAGGTCGGACTCGAGCACGGTCTCGAGCTCGGTGGCCTGGGTTTCTGGGTGCAGCTGTGTCATACCGGCGCTCCCTTGTCTAGCCTGGTTAGCAAATAACCTAGCACGCATCTTACGAACAGGAATAGGATGTCGCTCATGACATCGGCCCGGGACGAGCAGAGGCGCATCTCCGCATCGCTCACCGACCCCCGGGTGATCGATCCACGCCAGGAGCTGGTCCGTCACGACGACCTGAGCGAGGAGGAGCTGGGCCAGATCGTCCGGCTGCTCGGCGCGATGCGGGAATGGCGGGAGGCCGACCAGAGGCTCAGCCTGGAGTCGCGCACGCACATGAAGCTCAACGAGACGGACATGCGCGCGCTGCGGTTCATCATCGCCTCCGCGAACGCCTCCGTGCCGGTCACCGCGGGCGCGCTGTCCGACCACCTCCGCATCTCGACGGCATCGACCACCAAGCTGCTCGACCGGCTGGAGCGCGCGGGTCATGTCGTGCGGCGCCCGCATCCCACCGACCGGCGCGCGGTCGTGGTCGAGATCACGCCCGAGACCCAGGCGGAGGTGCGCCGCACCATGGGCCTGCAGCACGCGCGCCGGTTCGAGGTCGCCCGGTCGCTCAGCCCCAGCGATCGTGATACCGTCATCCGCTTCCTCCAGGACCTCAGCGCGACGACGCTCGCAGCGGTGGGCTCGGAGCAGGAGCGACCGGCTCCGGGGACGGACGCGTCAGGCTCGTAGCCGCCTTCGGGTGCTCCGCCTCGTAGACGATGCGGTTCGCCATGCCGTTGAACACGATCCCGTGGAACGGCAGGATCGAGAACCAGTACAGCCGCCCGGCAAGCCCGCGCGGAAAGAACACGGCGCGCTGGCGGTACTCCGAGCCGCCGCCCTCGCGGGGCCGCACGGCGAGCTCCAGCCACGCCCGGCCCGGGACGCGCATCTCGGCGCGCAGCCGCAGGCTCCTCCCCCGCTCGATGCGCTCCACCCGCCACCAGTCGAGCGCGTCGCCCGTGTTCAGGTGGTCCGCATCCCGCCGGCCCCGGCGCAGGCCGACGCCGCCGACCAGCTTGTCCGCCCAGCCGCGCAGCGCCCACGCCAGCGGGAACGAGTACCAGCCCCGCTCGCCGCCGATGCCCTCGACCACGCGCCACAGCAGCTTCGGGTCGGCCGTCGACTCCCGTTCGCGCAGGTCCGTGTAGACCGTGTGGCCGGACCAGTCGGGGTCGCTCGGCAGAGGGTCACTCGGCGCGCCGGCGACGGACGCGTCCTGCCAGCTGGTCTCGACCTCCCCGGACCGCTCGCGCGCCAACGCCAGCCGCACCGAGCGGCGGTAGCCGGTCAGCCCCTCCGGCGGCGGCGGGATCACGGCGTCGATGTCGTGCTCGCGCATCACGCAGTCGTATTGCAGCGACTCGATGATCGGCACGGCCAGGCTGCGCGGGATGGGTGTGACCAGGTTCACCCACTGCGACGCCAGCCATGGCGTGAAGACCGGCAGCGACGCGATGGGACGCTGCGGCAGTCCCGCCTCGACGGCGTACGCGTTCATCATCTGGCCGTAGCGCAGGATGTCCGGGCCGCCGATGTCGAACGCGCGGGAGACCTCCGGCGGCAGGTCGGCGGCGGCGAGCAGGTAGTGCAGGACGTCCCGGATCGCGATCGGCTGGATGCGGTTGCGCACCCAGCGGGGCGCCGGCATGTAGGGCAGCACCTCGGTGAGGTGGCGGATCATCTCGAAGGACGCCGACCCGGAGCCGATCACGACACCCGCCTGCAGCACGACGGTCGGCACGCCGGAGTCGAGCAGGATGCGGCCCACCGCGACCCGGGAGCGCAAGTGCCGCGACAGCTCGCCGTCCGGATGGAGGGCGCCGAGGTAGACGATTCGGCGGACACCGGCCGCCTTCGCCGCGGCCGCGACCGTGCGCGCCGCATCCGACTCCTCCTCCTCGAAGTCGCCGCGCGCCCGCATCGAGTGGACCAGGTAGTAGACGACGTCGACATCGGTCGTCGCGCGTTCGACGGCCTCGGGGTCGTGCAGGTCGCCTTGGACGACCTCCACCTCCGATGCCCACGGCACGTCGGTGAGCTTCTGCGGCGAGCGCGCGAGCACACGGACGGTGTGCCCGCGGGCGAGCAGCCGGGGCACGAGACGGCCGCCGATGTAGCCGGTGGCTCCGGTGACGAGGACGCGCGAGGGGGTCATGCGGCAGAGACTACGCCGCGTCCGGCAGTGGCGCGGTGTTCGCCCAGCGAATGCCGAGGCGGGAGAGCCGCCGACGTCCTGTAGTTTTTTCCGCATGGGCAAGCTCATCTACGGCGGGACCACCGAGATCGGTTTCGAGGACCGGGTCCTGGCGCACCTGCAGATCGTGATCGGGCTGAAGCTCCGACGCAAGGAGGGGTTCTTCTTCTCCTGGCGCGATGAGCAGGGCGTCGGCGACGGCCGGAGCGCGATCTGGGTCGACCCGGCCATCCCCTGCTGTTCCGCTACAGCGGCGGACGGTCCCCGCGTATCAACAAGGCCTGGCTGGAGCAGCTCACGCTGTCCTCCAACAGTGCGCAGGGCCTCCAGCTGACCGAGGAGATCGGCGCGCTCGGCGCCGACGAGGTCGACGCGGACTCCCCTCCCGGCAAGTAGTCGCTCCCCTTAACGAGATTTGCGCCAAATCTCGGTTGTGGAGCTTCCACGACCGAGATTTGGCGCAAATCTGCTTCGAGGCCTACCGGAGGTACTCGAGGAGCTCCGGGGAGCGCAGGCGCTTGAGGCTGCGGGTCTCGAGCTGGCGGACGCGCTCGCGGGTGATGCCGTAGACCTCGCCGACTTCGTCGAGGGTCATCGGCTTGTGCCCGTCGAGGCCGAAACGCATCCGGATGACCTTGGCGTCGCGCGGGGGCAACTCGCGCAGGCGCTCCTCGAGGTCGCGGTGGCGGAACTCGACCTCCACGGTCTCGGACGGGCCGGCGAAGTCGCCGTCCTCGATCAGGTCGCCCAGCTCGGCGCCCTCGTTCTCGCCGACCGGCACGGCGAGCGAGACCGTCTCCGAGTCGCTCATCTGCAGCTTGTGCACCTCGGCGGGGTCGAGGTTCGACGCCTCGGCCATCTCCTCCAGGGTGGGCGTGCGGCCCAGCTCGCCGCCGAGGTCGCGGCGGATGCGGTCGAGCTTGTCGATCTTCTCCACCGTGTGGACCGGGATGCGGATCAGGCGGGCGGTGTCGGCGATGCCGCGGAGGATCGACTGGCGGATCCACCAGGTCGCGTAGGTCGAGAACTTGTTCCCGGTGCGATAGTCGAACTTCTCGACGGCGCGCACCAGGCCGAGGTTGCCCTCCTGGATGAGGTCCATCACGGGGAGGCCGCGGCCGGCGTAGCGCTTGGCGATGCTCACCACTAGGCGCAGGTTCGCCTCGATGAAGCGCTCGAACGCACGCTTGCCGTCATCGGCGAGGTACTGGAGCTCGCGCTTCTCACGGGGGGTCAGGTTCGGGCGGATCGCCAGGCGCTCACCGGCGAGCACTCCCACCTCGATCCGCTTCGCGAGTGCGACTTCTTCGTCCGCCGTCAGGAGGCGGGTGCGGCCGATCGAGTTCAGGTAGTCGCGTACCGGGTCGCTGGTCACTTCGAGCGTGGTCATCGTGTCATCCCATTCAGCCCATGTACTCACGGGCAGTCCTCGTTGCTGCTCTCAGTTCGGGTGCCTCGGGCCTCTCGTGGAGTCCCTCGGTTGTTAGCAACGATAAGCAATTGCCCCCTCGCACCAACAAGGGGTTGACAGTTGCGCGCTGCGTACGCTATCCGGGTTCCGAGCGCAAACGGGACGAAAAGTCAAGGCTCTGGAGGCCGATCCACAGGCGCCCTACTGTCGCTCGGGTGAGTGCACACACGGAGAGCAGAGCGGCGTCGCTGAAGACGATCCGCACGACCATCCCGGCCCGCATGGACCGGCTGCCCTGGTCGAAGTTCCACTGGCTGGTCGTCGTCGGACTCGGCACGGTCTGGATCCTCGACGGGCTCGAGGTCACCATCGTCGGCGCCATCGGAAGCCGGCTGACCGAGCCGGACAGCGGCCTCGGCCTCACCACCGCCCAGGTCGGCCTCGCCGCCGCGATCTACGTCGCGGGCGCCTGCACCGGGTCACTGGTGTTCGGCTATCTGACAGACCGGTTCGGCCGGAAGAAGCTGTTCATCCTCACCCTCGGCCTCTACCTGGTAGCGACCGTGCTCACCGCGTTCTCGTTCACGCCGTGGATGTTCTTCGTCTTCCGGTTCTTCACCGGCGCGGGCATCGGCGGCGAGTACGCGGCCATCAACTCCGCCATCGACGAGCTCATCCCGGCTCGCCGCCGCGGGCTCGTGGACCTGGCCATCAACGGGTCGTACTGGCTCGGGACGGCGTTCGGCGCCATCCTGACCGTGTTCCTGCTCAACACCGCGATCTTCCCGCCGAACATCGGCTGGCGCATCGCGTTCGGCCTGGGCGCGGTCCTCGGTCTCGTCATCCTCCTGGTGCGTCGCAACGTGCCGGAGTCGCCGCGGTGGATGTTCATCCACGGCCGCGACGAGGAGGCCGAGAAGGAGGTCGCCGAGATCGAGGAGGGGGTCGAGAAGGAGACCGGGAAGAGCCTCGACGCGGTGCCGGACGACAAGGCGATCGAGATCCACCAGCGCCGCTCCACGAGCTTCGGCGAGATCTTCCGCGTCGCGCTGTTCCAGTACCCGAAGCGGTTCGTGCTGGGGCTGTCGCTCTTCATCGGCCAGGCGTTCCTGTACAACGCCGTGTTCTTCACGTACTCGCTGGTGCTGACGAAGCTGCTGCATGTGCCGGACGACGTGGCGCCGTGGGCGCTCGTGCCGATCGCGATCGGCAACTTCCTCGGGCCGTTCCTGCTCGGTCACCTCTTCGACACGGTGGGACGCAAGTTCATGATCACGCTGTCGTACGTCGGCAGCGGCGTGCTGCTGGTCGGCACGGCCATCCTGTTCGACATGGGCGCTCTCGACGCGTTCTGGCTGACGGCATGCTGGATGGTCGTCTTCTTCTTCGCGTCGGCCGGCGCGAGCGCCGCGTACCTGACGGTGAGCGAGATCTTCCCGATGGAGACCCGGGCGATGGCGATCGCGTTCTTCTACGCGGTCGGCACCGGCATCGGCGGCATCATCGGCCCGATCCTCTTCGGAAATCTCATCGAGGGCGGCATCCACTCGGTGGTCATCGGCTACTACATCGGCGCCGGCCTCATGATCGCCGCCGGCCTGGTGGAGCTGTTCCTCGGCGTGAACGCGGAGGGCAAGTCGCTGGAGGAGATCGCCGCCCCGCTCTCCGCCTCCACGAAGGCGCAGACCCCGACGCGCTAGCTCGCCCGCTCGACGTCCCGGGGGCCCGCGTCGAGGAGGTCGAGCAGGGCGGCCTCGGGGACGCGGGAGGTGTCGATCACCTCGCCGTTGCGGTAGCGGTCGAAGATGCGCGGGTCGATGTAGCTGTTGCGCGCGATCGTCGGGGTGTTGCCGAGGGCGGAGGCCGCCTCGTTGACGGCGGCGCTGACCCGCTTCTTGCGCTGCGAGTCCGAGCCCGCCAGCCCGAGGTCGGCAAGCGCCGTGGCGGCGACGATGGTGCCCTTCAGCGTCCGGAAGTCCTTCGCGGTGAACTCGCCGCGCGTCTGCCGGCGGATGTACTCGTTGAGCGAGGCCGGGCGGATGGTGTGCCAGGTGCCGTCCTTCCACGACAGCAGGCGCGACCGCTGGCCGCGGAGCGCCTGGATCTGGCGGAGCAGCTCGGCGAGGTCCTCGTCGTTGATCGTGCTCGTCCACTTCTGCGCCGACTTCGCCGGGAAGGTCAACGTGATGTCGTCGCCGTCGATGACGGCGTGCCGGCACAGCAGCGTGGTGAGGCCGCGGCTGCCGTTGGCGTGCAGGTACTCCTCGCTGCCGATCCGGACGCTGCCGAGGTCGATGATCCGGAAGGCGGCCGCCAGGATGCGGTCACGGCCGAAGCCCTCCTCGCGCAGGTCCATGGTCACCTTGCGGCGGGCCGACGGGAGGGTCTCGGCGAGCTGGGCCGCGCGCTCGAACTTCAGGCGGTCCTGATGCAGGCGCCACGAGTCGTGGTACCGGTACTGGCGGCGTCCGGCCTGGTCGGTGCCGACGGCCTGGATGTGGCCGCGTGCGTCCGGCGAGATCCACACGTCCTCCCACGCGGGCGGCAGCACGAGGGAGCGGATGCGCTCCAGTTCGCGCTCGTCGACGATGCGGTTGCCCGCTTCGTCCTCGTAGACCGGTCCCTTGTCGGTCATCCTCCGGTGATAGCCGGGGCCGGACGGGTTGCTCCGCTTGAGCCGCGTCACGCGGGCTTCTTCGCAGACTTCTTGGCGGGAGCCTTCTTCGCGGGAGCCTTCGTGGCGGGCGCCTTCTTCGCTGTGGAGGCGGACGACCCCGCGGACGACTTCGTCGACCGGCTGCGTTCGACGCTGCGCTGCAGCGCCTCCATCAGGTCGATGACCTCGCCGCCGCCCTTCTTCTCGGACTCCTCCTCGCCGAAGGTCGCGGCGGTGTCGACGCTGTCGCCCTCCTCGAGCTTGGCGTCGATGAGCTTCCGCAGCTCCACCTGGTACTCGTCGCTGAACTTCTCCGGCTCGAAGTCGCCGGCGAAGCTCTCCATCAGGGCGCTCGAAAGCTGCAGCTCGCGGTCGGAGATGCGCGGCGTCTGGTCGAGCGCCGGGAAGTCGGCCTCGCGGATCTCGTCGTGCCAGAGCAGCGTCTGCAGCACGAGCACGTTGCCGCGCACGCGCAGGGCGGCAAGCCGGGTCTTCTGGCGGAGGGCGAACTCCACGATGGCGGTCCGCTCCTCGTCCTCGAGCGTCTTGCGCAGCAGCGCGTACGCCTTGAGGGACTTGGAGTCGGGCTCCAGGTAGTAGCTGCGGTCGAACATGAGCGGGTCGAGCTGGTCGTTGGGGACGAACTCCACGACGTCGATCTCGCGGCTGCGCTCGGAGGGCAGCGACGCGATGTCCTCGGGCGTGAGGATGACGGTCCGCTCGCCGTCGTCGTACGCCTTCGCGATGTGCTCGTACGGGATGACCTTGCCGTCGATCTCGCAGCGTCGCTGGTAGCGGATCCGTCCGCCGTCCTCGTCGTGCACCTGGTGCAGCGGGACGTCGTGATCCTCGGTTGCGCTGTACACCTTCACCGGGACGTTCACGAGTCCGAAGGTGATGGCGCCCGTCCAAATGGCCCTCATGTGCCCATGTTGACCAGAAAGCGGGCGCTACTCAACCCTCCGGTGTCGAATGTCGCCGCCGGATGGCCCCGATCCGCCTGCCGATAGTCCATCGGCAGGCGGATGGTCGAGCGTCGTCTACCAGATCACGTAGTCGTAGAACGTGCCGTAGTGGTAGCCGAAGAAGATCAGCATGACGAGCTTGAACAGGCTGCCGATGAGCTTGAGACCACCGAGGATCACGGCGATGAGCGCCAGGGCGCGGCCACGCTCGCCCGTCCGCGCGATTTGCGAGAGGCCGGCTGCGCCGAGGACGAGGGCGAGCGGGCTGAAGACGAACAGGAACACGAAGCCGACGACGGCCATCGTGTTCCATCGGCTGGTGGTCTGGGTGGTTGCGGACATGGTTCTCCTGGTGAAGGTGGGACGAAGACGCGAGTGCGCCCCCATCGAAGGAAGACGCGCCTTTCACCGTTCTCTGACGAAATCCACGCAAATCGCGTCACGGTGGCACGCCCGGACCGTCTGAACCAGTAGGGCAGCAGCTGCGCGTCCGCATCCATTCAGCAGTCACCAGAAAGAACTCATCACATGCGCAAGAACCTCCTCGTCCGTGCTCTCGCCGTCGGCGCTCTCGCCATCGCCGCCGGAAGCGTGCTCAGCGCCTGCAGCGTGCAGGATGGCTCCGGCACCACCGTTCCCTCGGGGAAGGTCACCGTCGAGATCGACGGCAAGAAGACCACCTACGACGACGGCACGTCGATCACCGGAGCCGGCAAGCCGATCTCGGTCGGCACCAACAAGTCGAAGGCCACCATCGCGTGTACCGGCGGCGAGGCGATCACCCTGCTCGGCGACACCGGCACGATCACCCTCTCCGGAGACTGCGGCGACATCTCCGCCACCGGCGCGCACACCCACGTAACCCTGGACAGCGGCAAGGAGCTGTCCATCCTCGGCGCCAACAACGTCATCACGGCCGGCGTGGTCGACGCGCTGAAGGTCACCGGCGCTGGCAACAAGGTCACCTACGCCTCGTCCACGAGCGAGCCCGAGCTGCTCGGCGTGAACAACGACGTCACCAAGAAGTAACCGCACCCGCGCGGCGGCCGCGCTCTCCGGCGGGCCGCCGGGCGTACGGTGTGCCTATGGCCGCGCCGGACACCGAGGTCGTCGACATCGACGGCCACCGCCTCAAGCTGACCAACCTCGACAAGGTGATGTATCCCGCCACCGGCACCACCAAGGCGGACATCTTCGGGTACTACAGCGCGGTCGCCGAGGCGATGATCCCCCATGTCCGCGACCGGATCGCCACGCGCAAGCGCTGGGTGCACGGCGTCGGGACCCCGGACGATCCCGGGCAGGTGTTCTTCCAGAAGGACCTCGACGACCGCTCGACGCCCGACTGGGTGCGCGAGGCGACCATCCAGCACTCCTCCGGGGCGAAGTCCTACCCGCTCGTGAACGACCGGGCGACCTTGATCTGGCTCGCACAGATCGCATCGCTCGAGATCCACGTGCCGCAGTGGCGTGTGGACCGCGACGGCGAGCGCGGCAACCCCGATCGGCTGGTGCTCGACCTCGACCCCGGAGAGGGCGTCACCCTCGCCGACTGCGCGGAGGTCGCCCGCATGGCGCGCGTCATCCTCACCGACATGGGGCTGGAGCCGTTGCCGGTGACCTCCGGCTCGAAGGGCATCCACCTGTACGCCGCGCTCGACGGGTCGCAGACCAGCGACCAGGTCTCGGCGGTGGCGCATGAGCTGGCCCGGGTGCTGGAGTCCGACCATCCGGATCTGGTGGTCAGCGACATGAAGAAGTCGCTGCGCGCCGGCAAGGTGCTGGTCGACTGGAGCCAGAACAACGGGTCCAAGACGACCATCGCGCCGTACTCGCTGCGCGGCCGCTTCGAGCCGACGGTGGCGGCGCCGCGGACGTGGCGGGAGCTCGCATCCAAGGACCTTCGCCACCTCGACTACCAAGAGGTCATGCAGCGCGTGAAGGGCCGCGGCGACCTGCTCGCCGACCTGGATGACGCGCACTCCGACGCCCGGGCGACGGAACCGGACCGGCTGTCCACCTACCGTTCGATGCGCGACGCGGCGAAGACCCCCGAGCCGGTGCCCGCCGACCGGCCGGAGGCGCGCGAGGGACGTTCGTTCGTCATCCAGGAGCACCACGCGCGGCGGCTGCACTGGGACTTCCGGCTGGAGAACGACGGCGTGCTGGTCAGCTGGGCGCTGCCGAAGGGCACCCCGACCGACCCGAAGCAGAACCACCTCGCCGTGCACACCGAGGACCATCCGCTGGAGTACGGGGGCTTCGCCGGTGACATCCCGCACGGAGAGTACGGTGCCGGGCACGTCGATATCTGGGATCACGGCGACTACGAGCTCGAGAAGTGGCGCGACGACGAGGTGATCGCGACGCTGCACGGCCAGCCGGACGGCGGCCTCGGCGGGGTGCCCCAGAAGTTCGCGCTCATCCGGACGAAGCAGGGCGGCGACGAGAAGAACTGGCTGATCCACCGGATGAAGCTGGACGGCGACGAGGAGCAGGCGCCGCGCCGGTCTCGCGAGCCGGGGCCGCCGATCACCGGCACCCCGGTCTCCCCCATGCTCGCCACCCTCGGCTCGGCCGCGGACATCTCGGACGAGGACGAGTGGGCGTTCGAGATGAAGTGGGACGGCATCCGCGCGGTCGCCGAGGTGCGCGACGGCCGGCTGCGGCTCACGACGCGCAACGGCAACGACGTGACCGTCACCTATCCCGACCTCGCCGGCCTGGTCGACCTCGCCGGCGACCACGACCTCGTCCTCGACGGCGAGATCGTCACGCTCAACGCGCAGGGCCGGCCCGACTTCGGGCTGCTGCAGACGCGGATGGGGCTGACGCGGCCGGCGGACGTGCAGTCCGCGCTGAAGCGCGCGCCCGCCCACTACATGGTCTTCGACGTGCTCGAGGTCGACGGCACGAAGCACACCCGCGACCCGTACGACGAGCGGCGATCGCTGCTGTCGGAGGTGCTGCGGCCCGGCCGCGGCGACGTTGTGCAGGTGCCGCCGGCGTTCGACGGCGACCTGGCGCACGCGGTCGCCTCCAGCAAGGAGCTCGGGCTCGAAGGCGTGATGGCGAAGCGGCGCGACAGCACTTACGCCACCGGGCGGCGCTCGCGGTCGTGGATCAAGATCAAGCACCACCTCACGCAGGAGGTCGTCATCGCCGGGTGGACGCCCGGCAACGGCCGTCGGGCGAACACCATCGGCGCGCTGCTGCTCGGCATCCCGGACGGGGACGGCCTGCAGTACGTCGGCAAGGTCGGCACCGGGTTCAGCGACCGCGCGCTCGACGACCTGAGCGCGAAGCTCGGGAAGCTGGAGCGGAAGACCCGGACGATGGAGGGCGTCCCGTCGGCGGATGCGCGCGGCGCGCACTGGGTGCGCCCGGACCTGGTGGGCGAGGTCGAGTTCGCCGAGTGGACGGGCCCCGGGAGGCTGAGGCAGCCGTCCTGGCGCGGGCTGCGGCCGGACAAGCGCCCGGATCAGGTGGTGCGCGAGTCCTGAGGCCGCCTACGGCGTGGGTGCGAGCGCGTCGTAGCGCCGGAACGAGCCCTGGACGCGGACGATCGTCGCGACGAGCACCACGATCAGCAGGCCGCCCAGCAGCGGCGGGAACCACAGCGCGCCGGTCAGCGCGAGCAGGCCGATGTAGAGGTCGCCGAGGCGCGGGCCGCCGGTGACCACGACCGTGAAGACGCCCTGAAGCCGGCCGCGCATCACATCCGGCGCCGAGGCCTGCAGGATCGTCATGCGGAAGATCGAGCTCACGTTGTCGGCCGCGCCCGAGGCCGCGAGCAGCAGCGTCGCGACCAGCAGCGCCGGCAGGTTGGCCTGGGTGAGCGAGGCATCGCCTCCCGCCGTACCGGTCAGGGCGACGACCGCGAGCACGATCCCGAAGCCGAGGATGCTCGCGCCGTACACGATGATCGCCCGCTCCACCGCACGACCCTGCCACCGGACACTGCCGAGACGTCCCGAGAAGACGCTCGACGCAAGTGTTCCGACCGCTCCCGCCGCGGTGAGGATGCCCACGGTGATCGGGCCGCCGCCGATGAGCAGCGCCCCGACGGCCGGGAACAGCGCGCGCGGCTGGCCGAACGTCATGGCGATGACGTCGAGGACGAAGGTCATGCTGAGGTTCGGGGCGGTGCGCAGGAACCGCAGCCCTTCGAGCACCGACGCGAGGCCGGCGCCGGTCCGCTCCCCCTCCGGCACGATCGCCGGCAGCGTGAAGATGCCGAGGAACGCGGCCGTGAAGAGCACGGCATCCACGGTGTAGGTCCACGGGATGCCGACGGTCGCGACCAGCAGGCCGGCGAGCGCGGGCCCGACCGTGACCATGACGCCCATGGAGATGCCGCCGAGCGCACTGGCGGCCGGGAGGAGGCTCGTCGGCAGCAGGCGCGGCGTGATCGCCTGCCGGGTCGCGCCGATCATCACGCCCGCGACCGCGTTGATCGTGGTGAGGATGTAGAGCGGCCAGACGACGGGTACGCCGGTCCAGGCGAGCAGCGCGAGCGCCGCCGTCGACAGCCAGGCCACGATCGCCGTCACGAGCGCGACCTTGCGGCGGTCGAACGCATCGGCGAGGACTCCGCCGTACAGCCCCAAGACGATCATCGGCACGAGCGCGAACAGCGCGACCAGCGACACGGCGAGCGTCGAGTGCGTGAGGTCGTAGATGTGCAGGCCGACCGCGACGACCGTCATCTGCGTGCCGATGCCGGAGATCGCGCCGCCCAGCCAGAGGCGCGCGAACGCGGGCGACTCGCGCAGCGGCGAGAGGTCGACGAAGTGTCGGCGACGGGGATGCTGCTGCGCGGTCTCCCCGGCGGGCACGCCGGCGTCGAGCGGCGCGGTGGGGTCGGTCTGCGCGGCGGGTTCAGCGGTGCGGTCCGCCGGGTCCCCGGTCAGAACCGCGGCTGCTTGCTGAGGCGGACCGCGGCCGTCGAGACGACGACGCCCGCCAGCATGATCACGACGGTGATCGCCTGGAGCAGCACCTGGAAGAACGGGGCGAAGGGCGTGACCGAGACCCAGAGCCAGAGGATGGCGCCGATCAGCGTGATCACGTAGCTGAACGTGTGGCGGGCGTACAGCGCGTTGAGCGAGACGACGGTCGCCGCGACGGTCACCTGGAAGAACGGCAGGAAGTCGTCCGCGTTGCCGGTCCACGTGAACACCAGGCTGATGACGCCGATCACCAGCGACGCCAGGACCACGAGCGTGGCGAGGAGGTTGCCGAGCGCCGGCGGGAGGACCGTGCTCAGGCTGCGGACGAGCGTTCCGCGCTCGTCGGAGCCGATGACCTCGCGCTCGTGCTCGCTGGGCTGGGAGATGACGTGCGTGCTCACGTCGTCGATCCTACCGCCCGTCGTCCGGGCGCGGAGCACGGTCGGCGTAGATTGCGAGCATGGCCACTTCTCGACGCCGCCGGCACGCCCGCCTCCCGTTCCCCGACCGCGCGGAGAGGGTGGACGAAGCCGTCGCCCGCCGGATCAACGCGCGTACCACCGGCCCGGCGGTCGACGGCTTCTGGCGGGGACTCACCCGGTTCGCCAACCACGGCAAGCTCTGGTTCGTCGCCGCCTTCGTGCTGGTCGCGCTCGGCCGCCCGCGCGCGGCGGTCCGCGGTCTCGCGTCGCTGGGGCTCGCCAGCCTGGTCGCCAACCTGGTCGGGAAGCGGCTGGTGGGCGGCGCCCGCCCGGCGCTGACATCCATCCCGATCGCGCGCCGCCTGGACCGCTCGCCCACGTCCCCGTCCTTCCCCTCCGGTCACACCGCGAGCGCCGCCGCGTTCGCCACCGGCGCCGGACTCGAATGGCCGGCCGCCGGCGCCGCCCTCGCCCCGGTCGCCGCGGCCGTCGGCTACTCGCGGCTGCACACGGGCGCCCACTGGTTCTCGGATGTGGCCGGCGGCGCCGCGATCGGCGTCGGCTCCGCCCTGGCCGTCAAGGCGGCCGCAGGGCTGGCCCGCCCGGTCGTGGACCGCCGCGACCCGCCGACGGCCGCCACCGTGGAGCTGCCCGCCACCACGACCGGCGCCGGCGTCTTCATCGTGGTGAACCCCGGTTCCGGCAAGGGACTGGGCCGGCCGGCGCCGGGACCGCTGCTGCACTCCGCCCTCCCGGAGGCGGAGTTGCACGAGCTCTCCGAGCACGAGGACGTCGCGACGCTGATCGCCGATCGGCTCGCCGCGGCCGACCCGCCGCGCGCCCTCGGGGTCTGGGGCGGCGACGGCTCGGTCGCCACCGTCGCCGACGCCGCTCGGTCGGCTGATCTCCCGCTCCTCGTGCTGCCCGGAGGCACGTTCAACCACTTCGCCCGCGCCCTGCTCGTCGACTCCGTCGATCAGGCCTTCGCGGCCCTGGCCGACGGCTGCGGCCGCGAGGTGGATGTGGCGGAGCTGGAGTTCGGCGACGGCACCACCCGCACGGTCCTCAACACGGCGTCCGTCGGCCTTTACCCGGCGTTCGTCGAGGAGCGCGAGCGGCACGAGAAGCGCCTGGGCAAGCCGATCGCCGCCCTGATCTCGGCGATCCGCACCGTCCGCCGCACTGAGCCGCTGGAGGTGGAGATCGACGGACGGGCCCGCACGGTCTGGTCCGTGTTCGTCGGCGTCGACCGGTACTACCCGCCGTCGGTCGCGCCGATCGAGCGCCGCCGGCTGGACGACCACCTGCTCGACGTGCGCATCCTCGCCGCCGGAGGCAAGCCCCGGACGCGCGGGGCCGTCGCCCTGGCGTTCGGCGGCCGCACGGACGCGCTGGCCGCCCGCCTGCCGTTCCTCCAGGGGCCGCCGGCGCTCGAGGCCCGCACGGTGGAGGCGATCGAGATCGCGGCCGACGGCGACGACCCGGGCTACGCCCACGACGGCGAGGCGTCCACGAGCACGCCGGGCGACCCGAAGCGCCTGCGCCTTCGGGTCGTGCCGAAGGGCCTGCGCGTGTACGCGCCGCGGGAGTGAGTCAGGCCGGGATGCGCGCGGGCAGCGGTTCCGGCGCCGCCGGGCCCACGTAGCGCGACGACGGCCGCACGATCTTGCCGTCCGCGGCCTGCTCCAGGATGTGCGCCGTCCAGCCGACCACACGCGCCGCGGCGAACGTCGGCGTGAACATGTCGCGCGGGATGCCGCACAGCTCCATCACGATGCCCGCGTAGAACTCGACGTTGGTGTGCAGCTCGCGCCCCGGCTTCAGCTCGGCGAGCAGCTCCTGCACGCGGCGCTCGACCTGCACGGCGAAGTCGACCCGCGGGCCGCCGAAGCCCTGGGCGAACGCGCGCAGCATCCGGGACCGCGGGTCCTCCGTGCGGTAGACGGCGTGCCCGAACCCCATGACGCGGCCGCCCTCGGCCAGCGTGCGGCGCACCCACTCGTCGGTGCGATCCGGCGTCCCGATCTCGTCGAGGGTGTCGAGCGCGCGGCTCGGCGCGCCGCCGTGCAGCGGTCCGGAGAGAGCGCCGAGGGCGCCGCCGACGGCCGCGGCGAGGTCCGCGCCGGTCGACGCGATGACCCGCGCGGTGAAGGTCGACGCGTTGAAGCCGTGGTCGATCGCCGCGGTCATGTACGCGCTCAGTGCGCGCTCCTCCTGCTGGGTCGGGACGCGTCCGGTGACGAGATACAGGTAGCCGGCCACGTGCCCGAGGTCGTTCCGGGGTTCGAGCGGCTCCCTGCCGGCGGCGAGCGCGTGCAGCGAGGCGAGGAGGACCGGCGTGATGGCCGCGGTGCGGATCGCGTCGCGCATCCGCTCGTCGGGGTCCTCGTCGTAGAGCGGCCGGACGCGGTCCGCGGCGGCGACGGCGGCGAGCGCCATCCGGAGTCCGGCTAGGGCGTCACCGTCCGCCGTCAGGCGCGCGATGGCCGGGAGCAGGGCGCGCACGTCGTCCGGGAGGGCGCGGGAGGCGGTGATCCGGGCGCGGAAGGCGTCCAACTCCCTCGGATCAGGCAGCGCGCCGAAGAGCAGCAGGTACCAGGCCTCCTCGAACGTCCGCTCGCGCGCGATGTCCACGGCCGAGTACTGGCGGTAGTGGTAGAAGCCCTCGTGGCCGCGCACGTCGCCGAGTTCGGTGCGCGCCGCCACAACGTTCGTGAGCCCACGCGGAACGTCGATGAGGGTGTCGTCCATCCTGTTCATACCGGTATGGTGAACTGGATTCATCGCCTCGTCAACGTTGATCGGATCAACATGGATGCGCTCCCCCGCCTGACCGCGGAGCAGACCGCCGACCGCCTCGGCGTCAAGCTCGAGACCCTGTACGCCTACGTCGCGCGCGGGCGGCTGCAGCGGGAGCGGACCGTCGATGGGTCGACCTTCGATCCGCTCGAGGTGGAGCGCTTCGCCGCGACCCGGCGGCGACGGCCGGCCGTGTCCGGACACTCCGAGGGTCGGCCGCTGATGGTGATCGAGACGCGCTTCGCGCTCATCGAGGAGGGCGAGCTGTTCTACCGGGGCCGGCCGGTGTCGGAGCTGGCGACGGAGCCGTTCGAGACCGTCGCCCGGTGGGCGCTCACCGGCCGTTGGGATGCTGCGGCGCGGTTCTCCCCCGGAGCGGGACTCGCGGCGGCGCGGGCGGCGTCGCAGGCCCTCCCCGCGTCGGCGGGCGACCGCGACCGGCAGCTGGTGGCGGTGATCGCCCTGGCGGCGGCGGACCCGCTCCGCGCCTCGGTCGACCCGGACATCATCGCCAGCGCCGCCGAGCGGCTGGTGGCGGGGATGGTGGAGGTGCTTCCCGAGCTCAGCGCGGGTCCGGGCGCCGGCACGCCGACGCTCGCCTCCCGGCTCCACCGGCGCCTGGTGGCGGCCGAGCTCCGCGCGTCCGACACCGCTCTGCTCGACGCCGCCCTCGTTCTCCTCCTCGACCACGACATCGCGATCTCGACCCTGGCCGCCCGCGCCGCCGCCTCCGCCCGGGCCACGCCTTACGGCGTGGTCGTCGCCGGGCTCGGCGCGCTCGACTCCCCGCTGCACGGCAACGCCAGCCGCGCGGCCCATCGGCTGCTGGCGCGGGTGGTCGCCGGCGAGGACGCCGCTCGTACAGTGGCGGACACGGTCCTCACCGCGCATGGACCGGTCCCGGGCTTCGGGCAGCCGCTGTACCCGGAGGGCGACCCGCGGGCGCGCATCCTGCTCGGCATGCTCGCCGCCGATCCGCGGCACGCGCGGGTCACGGAGGCCGTGGAGGCGGTGACCGCCGTCATGCGCGACCGCACGGGCGCGCATCCCAACGTCGACCTCGCGCTGGGCGCGCTCACGGTCGCGTGCGGCATGCGCGACGACGCCGGGGAGGTGCTGTTCGCCACCGCGCGCACGGTCGGCTGGCTGGTGCACGCCCTCGACGAGTACGCGCAGCCGCCGCTGCGGCTGCGTCCCGTCGGCCGCTACGTCGGGGACTGACGCCCGCGCTGCCGTCATTGAGGGGACGCAACACGCCGTCATGCACGGCGCATGACGGCGTGTTGCGTCCCATCGAGGGGTGCGTCAGCGGCGCAGCGCCTTGCGGGCCAGCCAGTTGCCGAGGAACTGCGCGGCCTGCACCAGGATGACGATGGTGATGACCGCGATCCACGTGACGGCCCAGTTGTAGCGCTGGTAGCCGTACGAGATCGCGAAGTCGCCCAGGCCGCCGCCGCCGATGCTGCCCGCGATGGCGGACAGGTCGACGATCGCCACGAAGATGAACGTGTAGCCCAGGATGAGCGGGCCGAGCGCCTCCGGGATCAGCAGCGTCGTGATGATCCGCCACGGGCTCGACCCCATCGCGCGGGCCGCCTCGATGACGCCCGGCTCGATGGTGACGAGGTTCTGCTCCACGATCCGGGAGATGCCGAACGTCGCCGCGATCGTCATCGGGAAGATCGCCGCCGGCGTGCCGAGGAACGTCCCGAGCACCAGCTGCGTGAGCGGCGCGATCGCCGTCATGAAGATGATGAAGGGGATGGGGCGGATGAAGTTCACGACCACGTTGAGGACGGTGAACAGCGTGCGGTTCTCCAGCAGCCCGCCGCGGCGGGTCGTGTAGAGCAGCACGCCGAGCGCGAGGCCCAGGATGCCGCCGAGCACCAGCGTCGCGACGACCATCCAGAGCGTCTGGCCGATGGACTGCAGGTACACCGGCCACAGGGTCGACCAGTCGGTCATGCGGCCACCTCCTCGACCTCGGTGACCGTCCGGAGCTCGGCGATCAGCGCATCCACGTTCGCGGGCTCGCCCAGCAGTTCGAGCGTGAGGCTGCCGAACGACCGGCCCTGCAGCGCCGAGATGCCGCCGTAGACGATCTCGAAGCGGACGCCGTGGCGTCCGACCGCATCCGACAGCACCGATCCGAGCCGGCCGTCGTCGTGGATGCGCGCCGACACGATGCGGCCCGCGTGCTTGCCGCGCAGGCGCTCGATGTCCGCCTCGCCCGGCTGGTTGCGCAGCACGGTGCCGACGAAGCGCTGGGCCGTCGGCGTCTGCGGGGCGGAGAACACCTCGAAGACGCTGCCCTGCTCGATCACGCGGCCGGCGTCGAGCACGGCGACGCGGTCGGCGATCGAGCGCACCACCTCCATCTCGTGGGTGATGACGACGATGGTGACGCCGAGCTCGCGGTTGACCCGCTTGAGCAGGGCGAGCACGTCGGAGGTCGTCTCCGGGTCGAGCGCGCTGGTGGCCTCGTCGGCGAGAAGGATGTCGGGGTTCGTCGCGAGCGCGCGGGCGATGCCGACGCGCTGCTTCTGGCCGCCGGAGAGCTGGTCGGGGTAGCTCCACGCCTTGTCCGTCAGACCGACGAAGGCGAGCAGCTCGGCGACGCGCTGCTTGCGCTTCTCCTTCGGCCAGCCCGCGACCTTCAGCGGGTACGCGACGTTGCCGAAGACCGTCCGCGAGCGGAACAGGTTGAACTGCTGGAAGATCATCCCGATCCCGGCGCGCACGCCGCGCAGGTCTTTCTCCTTGAGCGTGGTGAGGTCGCGTCCGTCGACGATCACCGAGCCGGACGTCGGATGCTCGAGCGCGTTGATGAGCCGCACCAGCGTGCTCTTGCCCGCGCCCGAGTAGCCGATGATGCCGAAGATCTCGCCGCGCGCGATGCTCAGGTCGAGGTCGTCGACGGCCGGAACCGCGGCGGCACCCGAGCCGAAGCTCTTGGTGACGCCGCGGAACTCGATGATCGGAGCCGTGGTGCCCGCTTCCGCCACTACTGCGCCGCCTGGATGGTCTTCTTCAGGCCGTCGAGGATGCCGATCAGGTCGGACTCGTCGCGCTTCACGATGACGGCGGTGTTCTTGGACTCCGCGAGCACCGCGTCCGTCACGGCCTTGGTGTGGTAGAGCTCGGCGACCTTCAGGTACGTCTTGTTGTCCTTGTCCTTCTCGCGGGCGACGAAGGCGTTGATGTACGGCTCGGCGGTGTCTGACTTGGGGTCGTCCTGGAACAGGGCCGACTTCGGGTCGATGCCCGCGGTCAGCGCGAAGTTGTTGTTGATGATCGCGCCGTCGGCGGAGCTGAGGGCCGGCGCGGTCTGGGCCGCGTCCACCGGGATGACGGTGACCTTCGAGGCCGAGGCGTCGATGTCGGCCGGGGTGGCGAGCGTGCTGCCGCCGTTCTTCAGCTTCAGCAGGCCGGCCTTCTGCAGCACGAGGAGCGCGCGCGCCTGGTTGGTGGCGTCGTTCGGGATGGCGATCTTCCCGCCCTGGGGGATGTCCTCGAGGCTCTTGTGCTTGGTCGAGTAGAGCGGCAGCGGGACGACGAGGGTCGCGCCGATCGGGACCAGGTTCTGCTTAGCCGACACGTCGTAGTTGGCGAGGAACTGGAGGTGCTGGAAGAGGTTCAGGTCGAGCTGGCCATCCGCGAGCGCCGGGTTGGCCTGCGTGTAGTCGCGGAAGTTGACGGTCTGGATGTCGATGCCCTCCTTCGCCGCCTCCTTCTTCAGCACGGCCCAGTACGGGGAGGACGCCTCGGTCGTGCCGATCTTCACGGTGACGGTCTTCGCGGTCGCGGCACCCGATCCGGTCAGGTTCACGACGACGAGCACGACGGCGACGATGACCGCGACGACGGCGATGCCGATGCCGACGAACCAGCCGGTGCGCGAGCGCTTCGGCTTCTCCGGCAGCGCGGGGGTGGGAGGGGTGGCGTCGGACATGGCTGTGCCTCTCGTGAAGGTGTGATGTGATTTCGCCGGCGGACGGTTGGCGGCTGATTCGAGCCTCCCCTGCTCGTGTGAATCGGTCAAAACGTCTTGCGAAATGTGACGCGTGGATGTTCGTCGAGCGTTCACGGCGCGGGCCTTACCCTGGCGCAGGGCCACGCGTAGTGTGAGCCGCGTCGGAGTGCTCCACGGGACGTGCTCCGCGGGACACGCGAACACGGACGGATGGGAGACGGAATGAGCGACATCAACGACGACGACATCACCACCGACGCGGCGGGCTCCGGCGAGGGCCCGGCGGATGGCGGCGCCAACGCGGGCGGCCACGACGGCGGTGCGGACGGGTCCGCGGGCAGCTCGGGCGAAGGCCCGGCCGACGGCGGCGCCAACGCAGGCGGCCACGACGGCGGAGCCGACGGGTCCGCTTGATGACGACGGACGGGCGCGGGCCGGGCGACCGGCCCGCGCTTTCGCGTTGCGTGCCGGTCGACGCATCCCGCTTCGCGGCGGAGTTCTGGGGCCGGCGCCCGCTGTTCACCCGCGCGGTGGACCTGGGCGGTGACGGCTTCGCCGACCTGTTCAGCGTGGATGCGGTGGACGAGCTGGTCTCGTCGCGCGCGTTGCGCACGCCGTTCGTCCGCATGGCGAAGGAGGGCACCGTCCTGGCGCCTGCGCGCTTCACGGGCCCGGGCGGCTTCGGTGCGGAGGTCGGCGATCAGCTCGACTCGGCCAAGGTGCTCGCCGAGTTCGCGGACGGCGCCACCCTCGTGCTGCAGGGCCTGCACCGCACCTGGCCCGCGATCGCGGAGTTCTCGCGGCGGCTCTCGGCCGAGCTCGGGCATCCAGCCCAGGTGAACGCGTACATCACGCCAGCGTCGTCGCGCGGCTTCGACCCGCACTACGACGTGCACGACGTGTTCGTGCTGCAGATCGCGGGCGAGAAGCACTGGCGCATCCACGAGCCGGTGCACGTCGACCCGCTGCGCGACCAGCCGTGGGGCGACCACCGGGACGAGGTCGTGGCGCGCGCCGCGGAGGCGCCGGTGATCGACGAGACCTTCCGGCCCGGTGACGCGTTGTACCTGCCGCGGGGCTGGATCCATTCGGCCGAGGCGCTCGGCGGCGTCTCCGTGCACCTGACCATCGGCGTCGCGGCCTACACGCGGGCGGACGTGGTCAGGGAGGCGGTGGCCCGCGTGGCGGACGTCGCTGCGCTGCGCGCGTCGCTCCCGGTCGGGTTCGACCCGGCTGACCCGGACGCAGTCGCTCCCGTGGTGGAGGAGACCGTGGACGCGCTGATCGCGGCCCTCTCCGATCGGTCCGCCCGCCCCGCGATCGCCGCCGCCGTGTCGAAGCAGCTGCTTCGGCGGCAGCGGTCGGACTCGCCGCCCGCCCCGGTGCGCCCGCTCGCCACGATCGCGGCGGCCGAGTCGCTCGGCCCGGACACTGTGGTCGTCGCCCGCCCGGGCCTGCGGCCGGATGTCACGGTCGAGGTCGAGACGGTGACCGTGCGGCTGCCCGCCAAGACGGTGGCCCTGCCGATCGCCGCGAAGGACGCGGTGCGGCTGCTGCTCGACGGACGGCCCGTCGCGGTCGGTGAGCTCCCGCTGGACGAGCGGTCGGCTGTCGTCGTCGCGCGACGGCTGCTGCGGGAGGGCATCGTGGTTCTCGACAGCGACCGTGGTGGGGCCCAGGATGCGGACGAGTTCGATTTCGCGGACCCGGCCGGGGTCTCGTCGGACGGCGAACGCAGCGCGACCGCCGACTTCGGGACCGCGACGGCCACGTGACGGGCGTGCCGGCCGTCGGTGAGTCGGCCGCCGGCGGCGGGCCCGCCGGACGAGTCCCGGCGTGGCTGCCGTGCAGTGATCGGGCGATCGAGCGCGGTGATCGCCTGGCCGGGACCGCCGGGTTCGGCGAGCGCTGGCTGCTGGTCGAGATCGAGAGCGGGTGGGGTCGCCACGCGTTCTTCGACTCCGACCTCGATCCCGCCCTCGGGGCGCGGATCGTCGCGCGCGCCGAGGCCGAGGGAGTCCGTCCGCTCGCCATCCGGCGCACGCGGTTGCGCGCGCCCGACCGGCGCGACCAGTCGTCGTGGCGCTGGGCACTGGTCGACAGCCGTGCGGGGACGGAGTCGATCCGCTGGGGCCGCGTGAACGACCCCACCGAGCTGCTGGACCTGCCCCTGGACGGCAGCGTCGGCGAACCGAGCGCCGCTCCGATCTACGCGGTGTGCACGCACGCCCGGCACGACCAGTGCTGCGCCGTGCGCGGGCGGCCCGTCGTCGAGGCGTTGGCGGCCTCGCATCCCGAGCTGACCTGGGAGTGCTCGCACCTCGGCGGCGATCGGTTCGCCGCGACGATGATCGTCTTCCCCCACGGGCTCCATTACGGACGGGTGACGGCCGACCGTGCCGAGACGGTCTTCGAGCGGTACGCCGCGGGACGGGTCGTGCCCGACCTTCTGCGCGGCCGCACCTCGCTGACGACGGTCGCGCAGGCCGCCGAGGCCTTCGCCCGCGACGACACCGGCGACGACCGCATCGAAGCCTTTCGTGTGGTGTCGGAGCGGCCCCATCCTCACGGCTGGACCGTCGAGCTGGACCACGGCGGGGACAGGCTGACGGTCGAGGTGGGCGAGCGCCTGTCGGAGCCGATGCTCAGCACCTGCGCCGCCACGCTCGCCCATCCGGTCCGTGAGTTCGTCCCGGTGTCGGTCGCCCGGCGGTAGCCTCCCCGGCGGCGCTCGTCAGGCGTTCTGCGCGGCCGGCGCGGTCTGCAGGATGCGGACCATGTTGCCGGAGGGGTCGCGGAACGCGCAGTCGCGGGGGCCCCACGGCTGGTCGATGGGCTCCTGCAGGACCTCGGCGCCCGCCGCGCGGACGCGCTCGAACGCGGTGTCGAGGTCGTCGGTACGGAAGACGATCGGGCTCATGGAACCCTTCACGACGAGCTCCTGGAGGGCGTCGCCGTCGGCCTGCGAACGGCCTGCGTGCGGGTCGCTGAGGACCACGGCGGCGTTGTCGTCGCCGGCCACGCCGAGCGTGATCCAGCGGTGGTCGCCGGACTGGACGTCCTGGATGACGTCGAGCCCGAGCGCGTCGCGGTAGAAGGCGAGGGACTCCTCGGGGTCGAGGACGGTGATCTGCGAGTACTGGAGTGAAACGGTCATGAGTCGACTCTAGGAAGCGGCATCCGAGGGCGCTTCTCCAAAACTGCTCTCTGTGGAGAAGTCGTCGAGGTGCGCTGCTGTGGCCGGTTTCAGCCGCGGACGCGGACCGGACGAGTGCGCTGCTTGGCGATGCAGTCGGGCATCGCCCGCACGGCCTCGTGCTCACGTGCGCGGTACTCGGTCGGCGTCATCCCGACCACCTCGGTGAACTTCGAGCTGAACGAGCCCAGCGATGTACAGCCGACCGCCATGCAGGCGTCGGTGACGCTCATCCCGCTGCGGAGCAGCGCCATCGCACGCTCGATGCGGCGCGTCATGAGGTAGCTGTACGGGGTTTCGCCGTAGGCGGCCCGGAACCGGCGGGAGAAGTGCGCCGGCGACATGTAGGCGCGCGCGGCCATCGTCGGGACGTCGAGCGGCTTGGCGTAGTCGCGGTCGATCAGGTCCCGTGCGCGGCGCAGGTGCGCGAGCGTCTGCAGCTCCTCCGGTGACACGGGATGAGAGTAGCACCGGGCGCTCCGCAGTCAGCCAGCGGTTCGATCGTCAGCGGGGCGTCACCCCACCGGTAGCGCGGCGGACTCCTCCGCGCCCTCGACCAGGCGGATGAACGCACTCAGCTCCCCCACCCCACTGGGCGTGGTCGGCAGGAACTCCGTCAGCTCCGGCGAGTGCACGAGGTACGCCGCCCACTTGGCGCGCGAGATGGCGACGTTGAGGCGGTTCTTCATGAGAAGGAACGACATCCCGCGCGGCACATCGACCGCCGACGACGCCGCGAGGCTCACGATCGCGATCGCCGCCTCCTGGCCCTGGAACTTGTCGACCGTCCCCACGCGCACGTCGCGATAGCCGGCCGCGTCGAGCAGCGCGCGCACCTCGGCGAGCTGCGCGTTGTACGGGGTCACGACGATGACGTCGTCCTCGCCGAGGGGGTCGTCGTCGCGCCCGGCGTCCGGATCGCTCCAGGACCGCCCGAGCAGATCGCGGACGATCTCGACGACCGCTTCGGCCTCTTCGGGTGAGGCCGTCGAGTTGCCGACGTGCAGCACCGGAACGGGATGCACGCCCGGCACGACCCCGCCCAGCTCGCGCTCGGACGCGCAGGAGTGCGCTCGGAGCTTGCCCTCGTAAGACAGCCGCGAGACCGACGCCGCCAGGTCGGGATGCATGCGGCGCGTCTCGGCGAGGAAGTACCCCAGCTCGGGCGGGAGCACGTCGTGCCCTGCGCTCACCCACCCCAGCGCGGACCCGTCCACCGGTTCGGGGTGTCGGCCCTGACTCACCTGCGGCAGTTGCTGCGGGTCGCCGAGGAGGAGCAGGTTCTTCGCCGCGACGCCGACCGCCACCGTCGAGGCGAGCGAGAACTGGCCGGCCTCGTCGACGACGAGCAGGTCGAGGCTTCCGCGGGGCACGCGCGCCGCGTTGGCGAAGTCCCAGGCCGTACCGCCGAGGACGAAGCCACGCCCCTCGTTTACCCCGGCGAACTCCAGGTGGCCATTGGCCGGCAGCGGCGTGAAGCGGTGTGCCGTCTCGCCTTCGGCCGCCTCGGGGTCGTCGCCGCGCGCACCGCCGCTCGGCACCTTGCCCACGGCGGCGGCATCGAGCCCGGCGTCCACCACACGGTCGAGCAGGTTCTCGACGACCGCGTGGGATTGCGCGACGACGCCGACCTTCCAGCCGTGCTCGGCGACCAGCCGGGCTATCACGTGCGCTCCGAGATACGACTTGCCCGTGCCGGGCGGCCCCTGCACGGCCAGGTACGACCGGTCGAGGTCGAGCAGGCTCGCCACGACGGCGTCGATGCGGCCATCGCCGTCGCTGCTCTGCCCACCGGCGACTCCGTCGAGCGTGGGATCGGGCACCAGCCGCCCCGACCGGGCACGCGGGGGCGTGCGTCGGAGCAGGTCGATCGTCGCGTCCACCGGCCACGTCTCGTGGTGCCGGGCGATGAGCAGCGCGGTGCCCCACTCCCGGATCGCCTCGGCGAGGCGCCGAGAGTCCGGTGGCGCAGCCGGCGTCAGAGCGCTGGGGAGGTCGCGGTAGGGCGGAACCTCCGGCGGGAGCGTCTCGCGCACGACGATGGAGCCGTCGGGCAACGCCTCGATGACCGCCACCGTCCGCGCGGCGCGTGCCCCGGGCTGCGCCCGCGGCTGTCGGAACGGGCCTGGGTACTCGTACAGCAGGTAGGGACCGCTGCGTTCGCTCACCCGGACCGCGCTGCCCGCACCCCACTGGCCGGTGAGCAGCAGTTCGCGCCGCTCGACCTTCTGGCCCTCGTCGATGTACCAGTCGCGCAGCACCACCGCGGTCTCGACCACCAGCACGTCGCGTGTCTCGGCCCACTCCTCGATCGGCTGGATCAGCCGAGCGAAATGCGACTGCCAGAAGCTCTTCTGCTCGCGGCGGTGGAAGTCGATCGCCGCCGCGGCGAGCGCCATCGCCTCGCGATCGCTCGACCGGTGCGGGTCGAGCGGATCTCCCGCGAAGGCCAGCAGGCCAGCGCGCAGCGGCGACTCGTCGGGAGCGACCTCGGACTCCTCCGCCGGCGCCGCGCCGACCGGGATGCCGTTCTCGGCGGCGCGGGCGAGCAGCCAGTCGCGCAGGCGCAGAGTCGACACGCAGTCGTACCGGTTGTACTCGCCGATGTCGTCGAGCAGCGGCTGGGCCTCGTCGAGGCGGCCGAGCGCGATCAGGTCGCGCGCATTGGCGTACTCGGTGATCGAGTCGGCGCCGTTCGTCACATCGCTCTCGCGCAGCTCGTCGCCCATGTAGAGCGGCTCGAGCTTCTTGATGGAGTACGAGCGCGATCCGACGCGCACCGCCTTGCGGACCAGCGGGTAGAGGTCGACCATCACGTTGTCGCGAAGCAGGCCGTCGACCTCCTCCTCGCCGACGCCGTGCCGTGCCGCGAGCGAAAGAAGGTGGGTCTGCTCGTACGCCGCGTAGTGGTAGATATGCATGCCCGGGTACTGCCGCCGCCGATCGCGCACGAACGCGAGGAACGCCTCCAGAGCGACGCGTTCGGCGGCGAAGTCGTGGGCCCAGAAAGCGGTGAACCGCTCATCCTGGTCGACCAGGCCGAACAGATAGTCGAGATTCCAGCGCTCGCCCGCGCCCTCGGTGTAGAGCGGGTCGCCCTCGAAGTCGAAGAAGATGTCACCCGGATCGGGATGCGGCAGCACGGCGAGCACCGGCGCGTTGAACACCCGGACGGGCGGCGGCGACCCGGGCTCGGCCTGCAGCTGCAGGCGCGCCTGCTCTCGCAGCCCGTCGAGCGTGCCCTCGGGGATGCCGTCGACCGGTCCGCTGGAGGCCGCCAACGCGTCGATCGTGCCGAGCCCCGCCGCGAGCAGGTGCTCGCGCTGCGTCACCCGCATGCCGGCGACCAGCAGCACATCCCGTGTCGCCTGCACCTCGGCGTCGCAGGTATCGCAGCGCCCGTCGACCGTGAACCGCGGATCGCCCCAGGCGACCGGCCCGGAGTCGGCGACGTGCTCGGCGATGATCGTCAGCAGCCGTGCCCGCCGCTTGCGGTACACCGGCTCGATGTCGGCGAGCGAGTGCTCACTGACGGATCCGTCGCCGAGAAGGAGCTCGACCGTGTCGTCGACCTCTACGCCCATCCGCCGCAGCTGCTCGGCGTACGCGGCCAGCTGCAGCAGCGCGGTCACCCGCGCGCTGCGGGCGAGCTTGGAGTCCTGCACCCGGTAGCGCCCATCGGGCAGCCGAACCACGAAGTCGGCGAAACCCACGAAGGCGCCATCGAAGAAGGTCGCCTGGAACACCACCTCGGCCCCGCGGGCGAACGCCTCCGACGTCAGCCGCACGGCCTCGGCCAGCGAATCGGCCGTCAGCTGCGGCGGCCGCTCGATCTCGACCACACCCGCGCCGAAACGCTCCCGGTAGCGCTCGAGGATGCGGTGCTCCTGCTCGTCGCCCATGCGCGACGAGCGCACGTACATCGGGTCTTCGATCTCTTCGGTCTTCTCGAGCCGACCGAGCTTGACGTCGACCGTACGAAGGAACGCGAACTCGCACTTGGACGCCTCGGTGAGGTCGCTGGCGCTCGTGACGATGACACCATCCAGCAGGAACACGGCGACCTCCTTCCACTCCGGCTGATCGACCCGGTACACCGAGGCTATCGGCCACCACCGACACGGCGGCGACGGTCGCAGAAGCAGTGGATAACCTCCGGGGCCGCCCGCCTGTGGGCGGTCTCAGCGGCTCACTTGGCCTTGGCTGCGGCCTTCATCGCGCGCTTGTGCTCACGCACCTTCGTCAGCGAGTCGGCGTCGACGATGTCGGCGACCGAGCGGTAGCCGGGCGTCCCGTAATCGCCCGCGGCCTTCTCCCACCCGGCGGCCGTGAGGCCCTTCTGCTTGCCGAGCAGGGCGAGGAAGATCTTCGCCTTCTGCTCGCCGAAGCCGGGCAGCGCCTTCAGCCGGCGCAGGACTTCGTCGCCGTCCGGGTCGCCCTGGGTCCAGATCGCGGCGGTGTCGCCGCCCCAGTCGGACACGATCGCGGCGGCGAGCGCCTGGACCCGCCCGGCCATCGAGCCCGGGAACCGGTGGACCGCCGGGGGCTGCTTCATGACCTCGGCGAGCTTCTCCGGATCCATCGCGGCGATGCTCTGCGGATCGAGCGCGCCGAGTCGGTCACGCAGCTTCGCCGGTCCACTGAACGCGGTCTCCATCGGGATCTGCTGGTCGAGCAGCATCCCGGTCAGCAGGGCGAAGGGGGACTCGTCGAGGAGGGCGTCCGCAGCGGGGTCGCCGGTGATGGAGAGTGGCATGGCCTCAGCCTGCCACCAGCAGCAGGACCCCCGCCACCGCCGACAGCGCGGCGAGGAGGAGTGCGACGCCGAGCAGCACGGCGTGCACGACGAGGAACGGGGTCGCGCGGCCCGCCGCGTCCCGCGCCCGCTGATCGTTCCGCACCCGCGCGAAGAAGCGCGGCCAGGCGAAGACGTTGAAGACGGCGTTGAGGAACAGGACGATGGCGGCGAAGACGGTCATGGTGCCTCCAGCCTAGACAGGGAGGAGGCGGCTTCAGCCCTGCGACGCCGCCAGCTGCACGCGGAGCGAGTCGACGCGCGTGGCGATCACGTCGTCGGCGGCCCAGCGCTGCGCGAGGCGGGCGAGGATGGCGTCCAGCTCCTCGCGCGTCAGCCCGGCGGCGAGAGCGAGGCGGACGACGAGCTCCTCGCCCGCCAGCCGGCCCTGCGGGTCGCCGGAGAGGAGCGCGATCTCGTGCACGCCGAGTTCGGACGCGATGGACGCACGGAACGCCTCACCGACGGCGGGATCGCGGTCGCTGGGGAGCCATGGCGTCCCCTGCGCGACGGCCCACACCGCGGGCCGCCGGAGCACGAACTCGGTCTCGGAGGTCGGGTCGAGCACGATGAGCTCCGTCCCCTCCGCCGCCGCGGCCAGAGCGGCGCGGCGGCCATCGACCGGGACAGGCCGGGCGGCGGGGTTCCAGGCCGTCATCGCGGCGACCGAACTGAAGACGGGCTGTACCGTCCGGCCGTCCGGGCCGGCGACGGTCACGATCGAGAGCTCCTGCGTCTTGTCCACGCGCAGACCGGCGTCGCTCTCCCCCTCGTCGCCCAGCTCGGCAACGAGCGGGATCAGGAGGCGCGAGGAGCGCAGCGCGTCCACGACCGCCTCGGCGCCGACCTCTCCCGCGCGGAACGCGGCCAGCGCGCCGAGCAGCGCCGGCGGTGCGGAACCGTCGTCGTCGCCGAACGGGTTGTCGTCGAACTCCCGACCCTCCCACGCCTGGCCGGCGGAGTCGGCGAGGGAGGCGGCGAAGCCGGCGAGCCGCGCCGCGCCCTCCTCGGACGGCGCTCCGATCACCGGACGACCGTCGTCGGCCCCACCGCCGGCGGCGGCGTCGGCGGCGTCGGCCTCAGCGTCCCGCGACATCCAGCGCCTCGGGCAGCGTGAACGCGCCCGCGTAGAGCGCCTTGCCGACGATCGCGCCCTCGAGGCCCAGAGGGACGAGCTCGCGCAGCGCGGCGATGTCATCGAGGTTGGAGATTCCGCCGGAGGCGACCACGGGACGCTCGGTGCGATCGAGCACCTGGCGAAGCAGGTCGAGGTTGGGGCCGCGCAGCGTGCCGTCCTTCGTCACATCGGTGACGACGTAGCGGGCGCAGCCGGCCTCCTCAAGACGGTCGAGCACCTCCCACAGGTCGCCGCCCTCGCGCGTCCAGCCGCGGGCCGCGAGGGTCGTGCCGCGTACATCCAGGCCGACGGCAATCGCCTCGCCGTACTGGCTGATCGCGTGGGCGGCCCACTCCGGGTTCTCCAGCGCGGCGGTGCCGAGGTTCACGCGGGAGGCGCCCGCCTCGAGCGCCTGCTCGAGGGACTCGTCGTCGCGGATGCCTCCGGACAGCTCGATGCTGACGCCCTTGACCTGGTGGATGACGCGCTTCAGGAGGGAGCGGTTCTCTCCGCGGCCGAACGCGGCGTCGAGGTCGACCAGATGGATCCACTCCGCCCCGGCCTCGGCCCACTCGGCGGCAGCATCCACCGGATCGCCGTAGCTGGTCTCGCTGCCGGCCGCGCCCTGAGTCAGGCGCACCGCCTTGCCGTCGGCGACATCCACCGCGGGAAGGAGGACGAGGCGGGGCGTGGTGAGAAAGTCGGTCATCGTTTCCTTAGGTTCTTCCGCGGCGCGGACGGATGGTTCGTGCGGTCGGCTAGAGCGAGCGGACCCAGTTACGGAGCAGCCGGATGCCGGCCTGCCCCGATTTCTCGGGGTGGAACTGCGTCGCGCTCAGCGGGCCGTTCTCGACCGCGGCGACGAACGGTGCGCCGTGGTCGGCCCAGGTCACCTTCGGCGTCGGGAACGGGGCCTCGGGGTGCAGCGTCCAGTCCTGCGCGGCGTAGGAGTGGACGAAGTAGAAGCGCTCGTCCTGCAGCCCGTCGAACAGCACCGAGTCCTCCGGCGCGCGGACGGTGTTCCAGCCCATGTGCGGCACGACGTCGGCCTTCAGGAGGTCGACCGTGCCCGGCCACTCCCCCAGCCCCTCAGTCTCGAGGCCGTGCTCCACGCCGCGCTCGAACATGATCTGCATGCCCACGCAGATGCCCAGCACCGGTCGTCCTCCGGCCAGCCGGCGGTCGATGACCTCGTCACCGTGCGACGCGCGCAGCGCCTCGGCGACGGCCGTGAACGCGCCGACACCGGGCACGAGCAGCCCGTCGGCCTCCTGGGCGCGCTTGCGGTTGCCGGTCAGCTCGACCGCCGCGCCCGCGGCTTCGAGCGCCTTGACCGCCGAGTGGACGTTGCCTGTGCCGTAGTCGAAGACGACGACGTCAGGCTTCCGCTCGTCGCTCACAGCGCCCCCTTCGTGGACGGGATGCCCGTGATCAGCGGGTCGAGGGCCTTCGCCTGGCGGAACGCGCGCGCGAACGCCTTGAACTCGGCCTCGGCGATGTGGTGCGGGTCGCGGCCGCCGACCACGGTGATGTGCGTCGTGATGGCGGCGTTGAACGAGATCGCCTCGAACACGTGCCGCACCATCGAGCCGGTGAAGTGGCCGCCGATGAGGTGCAGCTCGAAGCCCACGGGCTCGCCCGTGTGCACGAGGTACGGACGCCCGGAGATGTCGACGACGGCCTGCACCAGCGCCTCGTCGAGCGGCACCAGGGCGTCGCCGTAGCGGGAGATGCCCGCCTTGTCGCCGAGAGCCTGGCGGATGGCCTGGCCGAGGACGATGCCGATGTCCTCCACCGTGTGGTGGACGTCGATGTCGGTGTCGCCGGTCGCTCGGATGCGCAGATCGGTCAGCGAGTGCTTGGCGAACGCGGTCAGCAGGTGGTCGTAGAACGGGACGCTCGTCTGGATGTCGGACGTGCCGGTGCCGTCGAGGTCGAGGGTGAGCTCGATGCTCGACTCGCTCGTCTCGCGGGTGACCGTGGCGGCGCGGTTCGTCATAGGTCCGAGTCTATCGGGGCGGGCTCGGTGCGCTCCGGGGCGTCGTCGGCTGTGGATAACTCGTCCGCGGCCGCGGCAGGGCGGCCCAGCGCGGCCAACGCCTCCAGGAACGCGGTCGTCTCCTGCTCGGTGCCGGCGGTGACGCGGAGGTGGTGCGGGATGCCGACGTCGCGCACCAGGATGCCCTGCTCGGCGAGCGCCTCGAACGTCGCGTGGGGATCGGCGACGCCGCCGAACAGCACGAAGTTGCTGCCGCTCCGGTGCGGCGTGTAGCCGAGGGCGGCGAGCTCCGTGACGAGGCGGTCGCGCTGCACGCGGATCTCGCCGACGGTCGCCAGCATCTCGTCGGAGTGGGCGAGCGCGCCGAGGGCCGCCGCCTGCGTGATCGCGGAGAGGTGGTACGGCAGGCGCACGAGCCGCAGGGCGTCGTTCACGGCCGGATCGGCGGCCAGGTAGCCGACGCGGGCGCCGGCGAAGGCGAACGCTTTGCTCATCGTGCGCGAGATCAGGAGACGCGGGCGACCGGGAAGCAGCGAGAGGGCCGAGGGCGTGCCGTCGGGCAGGAACTCGGCGTACGCCTCGTCCACCACGACGATCCCGCGCGCGGCGTCGTAGGCCGCCTCGACCGTCGCCAGGTCGAGCGGGGTGCCGGTCGGGTTGTTCGGCGAGCAGAGAATGACGATGTCCGGGTCGAGCGCGCGGATCTGCTCGGCGGCGGTCGCCGGCGAGAGCTCGTAGTCCGCGTCGCGCGTGCCCGCGACATACGCGGTACCGGTGCCGGCGGCCAGCAGCGGGTACATCGAGTACGTTGGCGCGAAACCGAGCAGCGTGCGACCCGGGCCGCCGAACGCCTGCAGGATGTGCTGCAGCACCTCGTTCGAGCCGTTCGCCGCCCAGATCTGGTCGGCGGTGAGGTCGTGCCCGAGGTACCGCGCGAAGGCTCCGCGCAGCTCGGTGAACTCCCGATCCGGGTAGCGGTTCACGCCGCCGACCGCCGCGGCGACTCGCGCGACGATGTCGGACGCGACGCTCTCGGGGATGGGATGCGTGTTCTCGTTCACGTTCAGCGCGACGGGCACCGGACGCTGCGGCGCGCCGTACGGGGAACGACCGCGGAGGTCGTCTCGGATCGGCAGCTCGGAGAGGGAGGTCACCGTTCAATCGTAGTCAGCGCGGCACGCCCGCTCCGCCGGATGACGGCGTGCGACGGGCGGTGTACGGGAGGCTACTTCGCGTACTTCGCCGGAACGGCGAGCTGCTGGCCCGGGGTGACGACCGCCGAGTCGAGGCCGTTGAGGGAGACGATGTCGGCGATCACGTCGCGCGGGTCGGCGTTCGGGGCGACGCGCTCGGCGACCGACCACAGGGAGTCGCCGGAGGCGACGGTGACGTACTGGAAGGTGACGTGCGTCTGCTCACCGGTCGCGACCGCGCCGCCGCCGTTGAGGGCGAAGACGAGAGCGCCGATGACAAGCGGCAGTGCGACGAGAGCGCTCAGGACCGCGCGACCGCGGCGCGTGAGCCGCAGGCGGACGCGCGCGCCTTCGGGAAGCGGCGGCACCGCCCGAAGGGTGGTGGAAACCGACTCGCTCATCAGTACTGCGCTCATGGCCGTGACCTCCTCAGAATCGCGGGTGCGAAGCTGTGTTCCGAATGTATCTTCGAATGTCTGAATCCGCAAGGTGCCGTTCGCGGCTGCAGGAACCACAGAATTGCCCGAAGAAGTTCGCGACACACTCGAACACATGTTTGTCTTCCCTCCTGGACGCGGATACAGTTTCGACTGTCTGAGGACATCAGATCAGGAACCACCGACATTCCTGCCGGAGAGCACCCGGCGGACGGCCCCAGGCCCAGAGAGGACGCCCGTGTCGAACGAGAACCAGGCCCGCGGAGGCACCCGCCGCCGCAAGAACCTGAGCGACAAGCAGCTGGCGATCCTCGACGTCATCCAGAAGTCGGTGAGCCAGCGCGGCTATCCGCCGAGCATGCGCGAGATCGGCGACGCAGTCGGGCTCTCCTCCCTGTCGTCGGTGACGCACCAGCTCAATCAGCTGGAGTTGAGCGGATACCTGCGCCGCGACCCGAACCGCCCGCGCGCGCTCGAGATCCTGATCGACCTGCCCAGCGCGTCCGGCGACACCCCGGACTACGAGAACCAGACGCCCGTCGGCGACGCGGCGATGGTGCCTCTGGTCGGCCGCATCGCAGCCGGAATCCCGATCACGGCGGAGCAGCAGATCGACGAGGTGTTCCCGCTCCCCCGCCAGCTGGTCGGCAACGGCGAGCTGTTCATGCTCAAGGTCGTCGGCGAGTCCATGATCGACGCGGCCATCTGCGACGGCGACTGGGTGGTCGTGCGCGCGCAGAACACGGCCGAGAACGGCGACATCGTCGCGGCGATGCTCGACGAGGAGGCGACGGTCAAGGTGTTCCGCCAGCGCGACGGCCACACGTGGCTGCTGCCGCGCAACTCCAACTTCGAGCCCATCCTGGGCGACTTCGCGACGGTGCTCGGCAAGGTCGTCGCGGTCCTCCGCGCCGTCTGACCCGTCCCAGCCGTCGACCGGCCAGCGGTCACGCCCAGCCGAGCTCCTGCAGCCGGGCGTCGTCCAGCCCGAAGTAGTGACCGATCTCGTGGACGACGGTGACGCGCACCCGCGCCCGCAGCTCCTCCAGAGACGAGGCGGAGGCCTCGAGATTGTTCCGATACAGCGTGATGCGGTCGGGCAGCTCCCCGAATCCGTACACCGACCGTCGAGTCAGCGGGCGCCCGCTGTAGAGCCCGAACAGTCGCGGCCGTGCGCCCGGCGGCTGGTCCTCGATGAGGATGGCGACGTTCTCGAGCGGGCCGACCATGTCGTCGGGGAGGGAGTCGAGGATCTCTCCCACCATCCGCTCGAACTCCTCATCGGGGATGCGCACCATGCGCTCATCCTGCCCGACGCCGAAGCGCCCCGGGGCGGTGTCCGCGGACAGCGGACGCCCCGGGGCGCTTCGACGTGATCGGGCGATCAGGCGGTCACGGCCGCCTTCTCACGCACGCCGCGCGTCGCCTCGATGATGTTGCGGAGCGACGCCACCGTCTCGTCGTACCCGCGGGTCTTGAGCCCGCAGTCCGGGTTCACCCAGAGCTGACGGCCCGGGATGGCGCTGAGCGCCGTCTCGAGCAGTTCGGTGACCTCGGCGACCGACGGCACGCGCGGCGAGTGGATGTCGTACACGCCCGGGCCGATCCCGTGCTCGAAGCCGGACCGCTGGATGTCGTGCACGACCTCCATGCGGCTGCGCGCGGCCTCGATGCTGGTCACGTCCGCGTCCAGGTTGCGGATCGCGTCGATGACGACGCCGAACTCCGAGTAGCAGAGGTGCGTGTGGATCTGCGTCTCGTCGGCGACGCCCGAGGTGGCGAGGCGGAACGACCCGACCGACCACTCCAGATAGTCGTCCTGGTCGCGCTTCTTGAGCGGCAGGAGCTCGCGCAGCGCGGGCTCGTCGACCTGCACCACGCGGATGCCCACCTGCTCCAGGTCGGCGATCTCGTCGCGGAGGGCGAGGGCGACCTGGCGGGCGGTCTCTCCGAGCGGCTGGTCGTCGCGGACGAACGACCACGCCAGGATCGTCACCGGACCGGTCAGCATGCCCTTCACCGGCTTGGACGTCAGGCTCTGCGTGTACGACGACCAGTCGACCGTGATCGGCGCCGGACGCGACACGTCGCCCCAGAGGATGGACGGGCGCGTGCACCGCGACCCGTACGACTGCACCCAGCCGTTCTGGGTCACCGCGAAACCGTCGAGGTTCTCGGCGAAGTACTGCACCATGTCGTTGCGCTCGGGCTCGCCGTGCACGATGACGTCGATCCCGATCTCCTCCTGGAGGTCGACGACCCGCTTGATCTCGTCGCGCATGCGGCCGAGGTACTCCGCCTCGCTGATGAGGCCCTTCGCGAGCTGGGCGCGCGAGCGGCGGATGTCGGCGGTCTGCGGGAAGGATCCGATCGTCGTGGTGGGCAGGAACGGCAGGCCGAGAGCCTCCTCCTGCGCCGCCTGACGCGCGTCGTAGTCGCCGCGGCGGAAGTCGGCGCGGGTCAGCGCCGCCTCGCGCTCGCGCACGGCCGGGACGCGCACACCGGGCGCCGAGGCGCGGTCGGCGAGAGCCGCAGTGGCGGCCGTCAGCTCCTCCTGGATGGCCTCGTGGCCGTCGACGATCCCGCGGGCGAGAACGGCGACCTGCGCGACCTTCTGATCGGCGAAGGCGAGCCAGGTCTTCAGGCGCGCGTCCAGCTCCGGCTCGTCGTCCACGTCGTGCGGCACGTGCAGCAGCGAGGTGGAGGTAGACACGGTCACGGACGGGCTGAGCGACAGGAGCTCGGTGAGCGTCCCGAACGCCGCCTCCAGGTCGCCGCGCCAGATGTTGTGGCCGTCGATCACACCGCCGACGACGGTCTTGGTCGCGAGCGCGGCCGCGGTCGCCGCGTCCAGTCCGGTCGGGACCGTCCCGCGGACGAGGTCGAGCGAGATCGCCTCGACCGGAGCGGCCACCAGCGGGGCGAGGGCGTCATCGAGGCTGCCGTACGGCGCCGCGACGAAGATCGCAGGCCGGTCGGAGGCGGAGCCCAGTTCGTCGTAGGCCGTGCGGACGGCGTCGAGCACGGCATCCCGCGGCTCGTCGATGCTCTCGCTGACAAGCGCGGGCTCGTCCAGCTGCACCCACGGAGCGCCGGCCGCGGCCAGGCGGGCGAGCAGTTCGCGGTACACCGGCAGGAGGTCGGACAGGCGCGACAGCGGGCGGAAGCCCTCGGAGGCGTCGTCGCTCGGCTTGCTCAGGAGCAGGAAGGTGACCGGGCCGACGATGACCGGGCGGGTGACGAAGCCGGCCGCGCGGGCCTCCTCGAACTCGCGCACGATGCGGTCGGAGGCGAGACGGAAGTCGGTCTCCGGTCCGATCTCGGGCACGAGGTAGTGGTAGTTGGAGTCGAACCACTTGGTCATCTCCAGCGGCGGGTTCTCCCCCTCGCCGCGGGCGATGGTGAAGTAGCCCGCGAGGTCGACGGCGCCGTCCGCCCCGGCGAGACCGGCGAAGCGCGACGGAAGGGCGCCGATGGTGACGGCGGCATCCAGCACCTGGTCGTAGTAGCTGAAGCTCTCCGGGATTGACGCGTCGGTGCGGCCGAGGCCGAGGGACGCGAGGCGCTCGCGAGTGGCCGAGCGAAGGTCGGCGGCCGTCGCCTCCAGCTCGTCCGCGGTGATGCTGCCGGCCCAGAACGCCTCGACGGCCTTCTTGAGCTCGCGGCGGCGGCCGATGCGCGGGTAGCCGATGATCGTGCCCGCGGGGAAGGCGGGGCGCGCGGTGGTGTCGGTCATGCTGGTTCCTTCTGGGTGGTGGGTCGGTCGATGTCGCCGGACGGCAGGGCGCCGATCCGGTCCAGCACGGAGAGCACGGCCTCGTGCTGGTTGAACGTGTAGAGGTGGATGCCGGGGGCGCCGCCGTCGAGCAGGCGCTGCGCGAGACGGGCCGCCCAGGCGATGCCGATCTCGCGGCGGCCCTCGTCGGTCGGCTCGACCTCGAGTTCGATGGCGAGGTCGCTGGGGAGGTCCTCGCCGCTCAGCTCCAGCATCCGCTTGAGGCGAGCCGGGCTGGTGACGGGCATGATCCCGGGGAGGATCGGGAAGGCGACGCCAGCCTCGGCCGCGCGCTGCGCGAAGTGGAGGTAGTCCTCCGCGTGGAAGAACAGCTGGGTGATTCCGAGGTTGGCGCCGGCCGCCTGCTTCGCGAGCAGCGCGTCGATGTCCTGAGAGACCGAGCGCGACGACGGGTGCCCGTTCGGGAACGCCGCGACCGCGATCTGCACGTGCTCGCGGTGCTCCAGCACGGCCTGGGCGTGCAGCCCGGGGACCGGCAGCTCGCCGTACGGCACGCGCTCGGCCTGCACCCGGTGGATGAGCTGCACCAGCTCGGCCGTGGTCCGGATGTCGCCGATGGGATCCTCGCCCTCCGGCAGGTCCGCAGGCGGGTCGCCGCGCACGGCGAGGAACCGGCGCACGCCCGCATCCAGGAACTCCCGGATCAGCCGGTTCGCCTCCTCGTGCGACGAGCCGACGCAGGTGAGGTGGGCCATCGGGCTGACGTCGGTGTGCTGCAGGATGTAGCGGAGCACGTCGAGCGACGCGGTGCGCGACGATCCGCCGGCGCCGAAGGTCACCGAGATGAAGTCGGGATGCACGGCCGCGAGGCGGTCGATCGTTCCCGGGAGCGCAGCCGCCGCACGCTCGTTGCGCGGCGGGTACAGCTCGAAGGAGTACCGGGGCTCGGTACAGCTCATGGATCGGTTCCTCGGATGGTCGGACAGCGGCACGGGATACCCGCCCCGCGCGAGTGCGCGGTGGCGGTTTTCACGGGCGGGTGCCGGGCTCGGCTGTCGCACCACGTCAGCGGTCGCCCGCTTCGGTTGAGAGGCAATCTAGCAACGCAGAAGGCCGGACGGAATCGCCCGTGTCATGCTTCGACACAGTCGATCCCGTCCGGCCTCCCGGATCGGTGCGCTGCCGTTAGGCGGTCGCGGTCACCTCGAACGGCTCGAACGCCGCGTGGTACTCCGGCATGATCCGCGCGGTGACGCGGGTGCCCTCCTCCACGTACTCGGTCGAGATCACCCGGCCGCGCTCGTGCAGGGCCGAGATGAGGTCGCCGCGGTCGTACGGCACCACGAGCTCCACCTCCAGCGACGGGTCCGGCAGCAGGCGCGCGATAGCCGCGAGCACCTCATCCACACCCTCGCCCGTGCGGGCGGAGGCGAAGATGGCGCCCGGCTCCAGGCCGCGCAGCACCAAGCGCTCGTCCTCGGGGATCAGGTCGGCCTTGTTGAAGACCACGATCTCCGGGATGTCGCGCGCCCCGACCTCGCCGATGACGTCGCGGACGGTCGCCAGCTGCGACGCCGGGTCCGGGTGCGACCCGTCGACCACGTGCAGGATGACGTCGGAGTCGGCGACCTCCTCCAGCGTCGACCGGAACGCCTCCACCAGCTGGTGCGGCAGATTTCGCACGAACCCGACCGTGTCGGCGAGCGTGTACAGGCGCCCGTCGGCGGTCACGGAACGGCGGACCGTCGCATCCAGCGTCGCGAACAGCGCGTTCTCGACCAGCACGCCGGCCTTCGTCACGCGGTTCAGCAGGCTGGACTTGCCCGCGTTGGTGTAGCCGGCGATCGCCACGGACGGCACCGAGTTGCGGTTGCGGTTCGCGCGCTTCGCCTCGCGGGCCGGCTTGAAGCCGGCGATCTGCTTGCGCAGCCGCGCCATGCGGGTGTGGATGCGGCGGCGGTCCAGCTCGATCTTCGTCTCACCGGGTCCACGCGAGCCCATGCCGGCTCCCGCGCCGCCCACCTGGCCACCGGCCTGACGGGACATCGACTCGCCCCAGCCGCGGAGGCGCGGGAGCAGGTACTCGAGCTGCGCGAGCTCGACCTGCGCCTTGCCCTCGCGGCTCTTGGCGTGCTGGCTGAAGATGTCGAGGATCACGGCCGTCCGGTCGATCACCTTCACCTTCACCACGTCCTCGAGCGCACGACGCTGGCTCGGGGCCAGCTCGGTGTCGGCGATCACGGTGTCGGCGCCGAGGGCGGCCACGATCCCGGCCAGCTCCTCCGCCTTGCCGCGTCCGAGGTAGGTGCTCGGGTCGGGATGCGGACGGCGCTGCAGCAGGCCGTCGAGCACCGCCGCTCCCGCGGTCTCGGCCAGAGCGGCGAGCTCGCGCATCGAGTTCTCGGCGTCCTGCAGGGAGCCCTGCGAGTACACGCCGATCAGCACGACGTTCTCGAGCCGCAGCTGCCGGTACTCGACCTCGGTGACGTCCTGCAGCTCCGTCGACAGGCCGGAGACGCGGCGGAGGGCCGCACGCTCCTCGCGCTCGAACTGCTCGCCGTCGTGAAGGCCGCCGTCGGCCCTCTCGGCCTGCAGTGCCTGAGCACGATCCGCGCTCCCGGCTCCGAAGAGCGTCACGGAGGCGCGGTTGTTCTCGGTCGCGAGCACGCGGGCGACGACGTCGTCTTCGGTGTGTTCGCGGATGTTCGTCTTATCAGTCATTCATTCCCCTGATCCGGGATAAACCCTAGTTCGTCTTGTTCGCGTCTGTCCTGTACCGTCTGCTTATGGCCAGCGGAGATCACTACTTTTCCCCGGCGCCGGAAAGCGAACTGAACCTGCGGCCGTTCACCGCGCGCCTGGCCGGACGGACCTACGAGCTCGTGACGGCCAACGGCATCTTCAGCCCCGAGCGCGTCGATATGGGCACGAGAGTGCTGCTGGACCATGTCCCCACGCCTCCGCCCGGCGGTCAGTTCCTCGACCTCGGATCCGGCTGGGGACCGCTGGCTCTCACACTTGCTCTCGAATCCCCTCATGCGACGGTCTGGGCCGTCGACGTCAACAACCGAGCGCTGGATGTGGTCCGCCGGAATGCGGAGAAGCTCGGCCTCACCAATGTAAACCCGGTGACGCCGGATAATGTTCCCGATGACGTGATGTTCACGACGATCTGGTCGAATCCGCCGATCCGCGTGGGCAAGAACGAGCTGCACGCCATCCTGGAGCGCTGGCTCCCCCGGCTGGAGCCGGGCTCGGACGCGTGGCTGGTCGTGCAGCGCAACCTGGGCAGCGACTCCCTGCACCGGTGGATCCAGGCGACGTTCCCGGAGCTGACGACGACGCGGGCCGCGACGTCGAAGGGCTACCGCGTGCTGCGGGCGCGGGCGCGGGCGTCGGCGTAGGCGGCCCCGGACGCGGAGCACTGCGGCCGCGAAGCGCTCAGGCCAGCTCGAGCGTCCCGGTGTAGACCAGCTCGGCGGGGCCGGAGAGGCCGACATGCTCGCCGTCCTCCGTCGCGAACATGCGGACGCCGACCGTGCCGCCGGGCACATCCACGCGCCACTGGTTCGGAGCGCCTTCGCCCGCCCAGTACCGGACCGCGAGAGCGGCGGCGGCCGCGCCGGTGCCGCACGACAGGGTCTCGCCGCTGCCGCGCTCGTGCACGCGCATCCGGATGCGGCCGACGCCGTCCTGGATCAGCGGCTCGCGGGGCACGACGAACTCGACGTTGGCGCCGTGCTCGGGCGTCGGCTCGAGGTGCGGGATGTACGAGAGGTCGGCCGCGTCCAGCTCGGCGTCGTCGGCGACCGCGACCACGACGTGCGGGTTGCCCATGTCGATGCCGAGGCCGGGCCGGGCGACCGGGAGCTCCTTGGCGCGCACCAGGGGTTCGCCGCCAGCGAGGTCCCACCGGCCGAGGTCGACCTGGAAGCCGTTGGTGCTGCGTTGGACGTCGCGCACGCCCGAGCGGGTGCCGATCGCGAGCGTCCCGCCCTCGGGCAGCTCGGCGAGGCCGGTCTCGAGCAGGTAGCGGACGTACACCCGGATGCCGTTGCCGCACATCTCGGCGGCCGACCCGTCGGCGTTGTAGTAGTCCATGAACCAGATGGCGCCGTCGTCCTCCGCCAGCGCCGCAGCGCCGTCGGGCAGGTGGGCGGAGCGGACCGCGCGGATGACGCCGTCCGCGCCCACGCCGAAGTGCCGGTCGCAGATCTCCGCGATCTGGGCGGCGGTCAGCGGCAGCTCCCCCTCGGGGTCGGAGTACAGGACGAAGTCGTTGCCGGTGCCCTGACCCTTGGTGAAGTGGATGGTCGCCATGCGCTCCAGCCTACCGATCCCCGGCTGGGTGGTCGGCGGCGTCGACGAGCGCCAGGGCGGCATCCACGAGCTGCGGGTCGTCGTACCCGAGCCAATGGATGCCCGGGTAGCGCTTGAACCAGCTGACCTGCCGGCGGGCGTAGCGGCGGGTGAGCTGCTGCGTCTGAGCGATCGCGTCCTCGCGGGTCAGCTCGCCGCGCAGCTCGGAGAGCGCCTGCGCGTACCCGATGGCGCGGCGGGCGGTGACGCCGTCGTCGATCCCCTGCGGGATGAGGCGTTCGACCTCGGCGACGAGGCCGTCCTGCCACATCTGCTCGACGCGGGCGTCGAGGCGCGTGACGAGTTCGTCGCGCGGTGCGGAGAGGCCGATGACGACGGTCGGCTCGTGCCAGTATCCGGGCTCCTCGGGGAGCGCGCCGCTGACCGACGTGCCGGTGAGCTGTGCGACTTCGAGGGCGCGCACGATGCGGCGTCCGTTGCGCGAGCCGATGCGGCGGGCGGCGTCCGGGTCGAGCTCGGCGAGTCGCAGGTAGAGCATCCCGGGGCCGTGCTCCGCGAGCTCGGCTTCGAGTCGTGCGCGGAGCTCCGGGTCGGTGGTGGGGAAGTCGAAGTCGAAGAGGACGCTCGAGACGTAGAGGCCCGATCCGCCGACGAGCACCGGCACGGCGTCCCGGCCGAGGATGTCGGCGATGAGGGCGCGGGCCGCCGGCTGGTACCCGGCCACGGTGGCCTCCGCGCTGACGTCGTGCGTGTCGAACAGGTGGTGCGGGATGCCGCGCCAGTCGGCGGGCGGCAGCTTGGCCGTGCCGATGTCCATTCCGCGGTACTGCTGCATCGCGTCGGCGTTGACGATCTCAGCGCCCCGGCCGCGGTCGCGCAACGCCTCGGCGACCGCGAGCGAGAGGTCGGTCTTCCCGGTGCCGGTCGGGCCGACGATGGCGACGAGAGGACGCGACGAAGCCTCGGCGCGCGCGGTGCTCAGCGCTGGCCGTCCGATGGGTCGTAGATCGGCATGGTGCCGACGCCGGGCGAGGTCAGGGGCTCGCGGACGCGGAGCGTCGGGAGTCCGAGTGACACCGGGCCTGCGCCCGTGGCGGCCGTGCCGCCGTGGGTCGGCACGGCGCACGAGTCGGCCTCGGCACGGTCCCACGCGTCTCCCGCGCGGGTTCGGCGGACGCGGAGCGGCGCTCCGTCGGTCGCGTCGGCGATGAGGTGGTGCGGGGCGGCCTGCGTGACGCGCACGGTGACGGTGTCGCCGGGGCGCGGGAGGTCGGAGCCGGCCGGCACCTCGAAGTGCACCAGGCGGCTGTCGCGCGCGCGGCCGCTCAGGCGGCGCGTGTCGGCGTCCTTCCGGCCCTCGCCGTTGGCGACGAGCAGTTCGACCTCGCGGCCGATCAGCTTCTGGTTCTCCTCCAGGGAGATGCGCTCCTGGAGGGCGATCAGGCGGTCGTACCGGTCTTGCACGACCTCCTTCGGCACCTGGTCCTCCATCGTCGCGGCCGGGGTGCCCGGACGGATCGAGTACTGGAACGTGAAGGCGGACGCGAAGCGGGCGGCCTCGACGACCCGCAGGGTGTCCTGGAAGTCCTCCTCGGTCTCTCCGGGGAAGCCGACGATGATGTCGGTGCTGATCGCGGCGTCCGGCAGCTTCGCGCGCACGCGATCGAGGATGCCGAGGAACTTCTCGGAGCGGTACGAGCGTCGCATCGAGCGCAGGATGCGGTCGGACCCCGACTGCAGCGGCATGTGCAGCTGCGGCATGACGTTCGGGGTCTCGGCCATCGCGTCGATGACGTCGTCCGTGAAGGCGGCCGGGTGCGGGCTGGTGAAGCGGATGCGCTCGAGCCCCTCGATCTGTCCGGCCGCGCGGAGGAGCTTGCTGAACGCCTGACGGTCGCCGAATTCCACGCCGTAGGAGTTGACGTTCTGACCGAGCAGGGTGACCTCGATCGCGCCGTCATCGACGAGCGCCTGGATCTCGGCCAGGATGTCACCGGGACGCCGGTCCTTCTCCTTACCGCGGAGCGACGGCACGATGCAGAAGGTGCAGGTGTTGTTGCAGCCGACGGAGATGGACACCCAGCCGGAGTACGACGAGTCCCGCTTGGTCGGGAGGGTGGACGGGAACGTCTCGAGCGCCTCGAGGATCTCGATCTCGGCCGCGTCGTTGTGCCGCGCGCGCTCCAGCAGGCTCGGCAGCGCGCCCATGTTGTGGGTGCCGAACACGACGTCGACCCAGGGCGCCTTCTCGAGGATGACGTTCTTGTCCTTCTGGGCGAGGCAGCCGCCGACGGCGATCTGCATCCCCTCGTGACGGCGCTTGACCCCTGCAAGGTGGCCGAGGTTGCCGTAGAGCTTGTTGTCGGCGTTCTCGCGCACTGCGCAGGTGTTGATGACGACGATGTCGGCCTCTTCGCCGTCGGCCGGCACGTACCCGGCGGCCTCCAGCGAGCCACTGAGGCGCTCGGAGTCGTGGACGTTCATCTGGCAGCCGAAGGTGCGCACCTCGTATGTTCGCGCCCGGCCGTCGGGACGGAGGGCCGCCACGGAGGGCTCGATGACGCTGCGCTGTTCCAGGATGCTCATGATGGCGACAAGTCTACGTATCTCTGCCGCCCGGAAACGACTCGCCTCTGTGTGCAGCGGCTACTGGAAGCGGACGCCGGACCCGCCGCGCGACCGCCGCCCGGCGAAGGCGGCGTCCATCGCTTGTCGCACGATGTCGGAGGTGTACCCCTTGCGTGCGAGGAACCCGTGCAGGCGACGCCGAGCGGTCTCGTCGTCGTAGCTGGACAGTTGCCCGATGCGCTTGACCGCGAGCTCGGTCGCGCGCTCCAGCTCGTCGTCCTCACCGATGTCTTCGAGGGCCGCCTCGATCAGCTCGGGGTCGATGTGGCGCCGCTTGAGGTCCTGCTCGATCACCGTGCGCCCCAGCCCTTTGCGGCTGTGCTGTGTGAACGCCAGCGTCGCCGCGAGCGACGCGTCGTCGATCACGCCGAGCTTCTCGAGCCGGTCGAGCTCCGGACCGAACACCTCCGGATCGATCTCCCGCTTGGTCAGCAGCTGCTCAAGCTCCCAGCGGGACATACCGCGACGTGCCAGCTGACGGATGGCGACGCCCGTCGCCTTCCGAGTCTGTCGCTCGGTCTCCTCGTCCAGCTCTTCGGAAGCGTCGTCCGAAGACGCCACCGCCATCGAACGCGGGCGCGCGGTCGGTGCCGCAGGGTCTGAGCCCCAGGTGTTGTTCCACCCCCGCTCGAGAGCGCGGCGACGGGGCGCGCCGCCGACCTCCGCGACGGATGCGCATCGGACGCACGCTCGCGCCCCGCGCCCGCCGGGCGGAGCGGTGTCACGGGAGCCAGGTGCTCCCCTTCCTCCGCTCCGCCCTCGGGCGACGACGGGAATCTCACCACCACGCGCAACTCCTCCCGGAGCCGAATGCCACCGTCACGCGCCCTTGCGGGCCTGCAGCTTGTCTTCGATCGAGCCGACGTTGGACGGCGCCGCGGCGGCCGCGTTCGGGTCGGGGATGATGCCGAGCTTGATCTTGATCTTCTGCTCGATCTCGGCGGCGACGTCGGGGTTCGCGATCAGGAAGTTGCGCGAGTTCTCCTTGCCCTGGCCGAGCTGGTCGCCCTCGTACGTGTACCAGGCACCCGACTTCTTGACGATCGCGTGCTCCACACCGAAGTCGAGGAGGCTGCCCTCGCGCGAGATGCCCACACCGTAGAGGATGTCGAACTCGGCCTGCTTGAAGGGCGGCGCCATCTTGTTCTTGACGATCTTCACGCGCGTGCGGTTGCCGACCGCCTCGGCGCCGTCCTTCAGCGTCTCGATGCGGCGGATGTCGAGGCGGACGGACGCGTAGAACTTGAGCGCCTTACCACCGGCGGTCGTCTCGGGGCTTCCGAAGAACACGCCGATCTTCTCGCGCAGCTGGTTGATGAAGATCATCGTGGTGTTGGTCTGGCTCAGACCACCCGTGAGCTTACGCAACGCCTGCGACATGAGGCGCGCCTGCAGACCGACGTGCGAATCGCCCATCTCGCCCTCGATCTCGGCGCGCGGCACGAGCGCCGCGACGGAGTCGACCACGATGAGGTCGATGGAGCCGCTTCGCACGAGCATGTCGGCGATCTCGAGCGCCTGCTCACCCGTGTCGGGCTGCGACACCAGGAGGGAGTCGATGTCGACGCCGAGCTTGCGGGCGTACTCGGGGTCGAGCGCGTGCTCGGCGTCGATGAAGGCCGCGATGCCGCCGGCGCGCTGCGCATTGGCGATGGCGTGCAGGGTCAGGGTCGTCTTACCGGACGACTCCGGGCCGTAGATCTCGATGATGCGGCCACGAGGCAGACCGCCGATGCCGAGCGCGACGTCGAGTGCGATGGATCCGGTCGGGACGACCTCGACGGGCGCGCGCTCGTCGCTGCCCAGTCGCATGACGGACCCCTTGCCGAACTGGCGGTCGATCTGCGCGAGAGCGGTCTCGAGCGCCTTCTCGCGGTCTGCGGGTGATGGCATTGCGGTTCTCCTTCGTGGCTTCGCTACGGTTCGACTCTAGGAGTGACGTCCGACACTGGAAGCGCGGGCGCGCGATCTGTGGACAACCGGTTTTCGACTGCCGTTGTGAAGAAGTCTAGCCAGTTCCGAACATATCTTCGAGAGTCCGAATCCGGCGTGTCGCGCTGCGGATCAGCGCTTCGGCGCGGGCTTTCCGGCGCCGTACCAGCGCGACGACGGCACGCCCGTCTCTTTGCAGAGCGCGATCCAGACCTCGCGGGGCGGCAACCCGGCGGCGATCGCCTCGTTCGCGGTGCGCCCGCCGAGTTCGGCGAGCACGAGGTCGGTCAGCAGCGTCTGACCGTAGGAGCTGCCGAACTTGTCGGAGACGGCGCGCTGGAACTCGCTGAGCTTCATGGGTCCTTGACTTCTAGGCGAAAGGGAGAACAGGTGGGTGGGAAAACGAAGGACGCCCCGCTGTTCGCGGGGCGTCCTCGACAGTCTTCGGAATCAGCGGACGACCAGGTCCGAGTCCATCGCCGAGACGAACTCGTCGGGCACCGTGTCCGGGATCACCGGCTCGAGGCCCTCGAGAACCGCGATGCGGTCTCCGACCTCGCGCATGATGACCGAGACCGGGGTCTCGAGCGCGTCTGCAACGGAGGCGAGGATCTCGCTCGACGCCTCCTTCTGACCGCGCTCGACCTCGCTGAGGTAACCGAGCGCGACGCTGGCCTTGCTGGCGACCTGGCGGAGCGTACGTCCCTTTTGCAGGCGGAAGTCCCTGAGCACGTCGCCGATTTCCTGACGTACAAGAATCATTCGGAGCCTCCTTCTCTTACCCTGCCGACGTATCGATGGGATACGAATGTACCGCATCCGGTTGCTCCACGATATCGAGGGCCACTGGGCTTTTCTTGTGAATGCAGCAGGTGTAACGAGACCGAAACACCGCGTATTCCCGCGGTAACGCGGGATGTTCACACAGCCGTTATGCCGAGCTCCTCGGCGATCACCGCGACGGCCGAGACGACGGTGGCGCGCCGGATCGCGTCGCGGTCCCCGGACAGCTCGAGGGCGACCGCGCGCGTGCCCCGCGCCGACGAGACGCCGACGAAGACGGTCCCCACCGGACGACCCCCCTGGGGCTCCGGGCCGGCGACCCCGGTGGTCGCGACGCCGAGGTCCGCCGGGCGCCCGTCCACCGCCAGCCGCTCCCGGACGCCGCTCGCGAGCTGGCGGGCGACCTCCGGATGGACCGGACCCTCGGCGGCGAGCAGGTCGGCGTCCACACCGAGCAGCGAGTGCTTGAGCTCGGTCGCGTACACGACCGCTCCCCCGAGGACGACGGCGGACGCGCCGGGCACGCTGGTGAGTTCGGCGGTGACGAGGCCGCCGGTGAGCGACTCGGCCGCCGCGATCGTCAGACCGCGGTCGATGAGCGCCCGGACGACCGCGGCGGTCGCCGGATCAGGCGACGGCACGCTTGGCCCTCCGCCCCTTCCACGCCTGCCAGAGGTAGTCGATGCCGGTCCAGACGGTGAGGATGACAGCGGCCGTCATGAGGACACCGTTGACCCAGAAGACCCAGTCGCCGAACACCGTCCACAGCGGCACGAGCGCGAACGAGATGGCCACCGACTGGACGATGGTCTTGATCTTGCCGCCGCGGGAGGCGGCGATCACGCCCTGCCGGATCACGACGAAGCGGTACACGGTGATGCCGATCTCGCGCACCAGGATGACGATGGTCACCCACCAGGGCAGCTCGTTCAGGATGGAAAGGGCGATGAGCGCACCACCGGTGAGCACCTTGTCGGCGATCGGGTCGAGCAGCTTGCCGAGGTCGGTCACCTGCCCGTTGCGTCGCGCCAGGGCGCCGTCGACGCCGTCGGTCGCGATCGCCAGGATGAACAGGGCGGCCGCCGCCCAGCGCAGCAATCCGTCGTCGCCGCCGTCCGCCAGCAGCATCCAGACGAAGAGCGGGGCGAGCAGGATGCGCACGACGGTGATGACGTTGGGCAGGTTCCAGTTGCTCACGCGCTTCGCTCCGCCGTCCGCCGGGGTGGGCGGAGGCGCGTCGGGCACCGACATCGCGGTCTACTCCCTGTCGGTCAGCTGCCAGGCGTCCTCGTCCGAGTCGCCGTCGACCTCAGGATAACCCGCCGTCATGTCCGCGACCGGGTCCGCTCCGTACCGGTCGTCGCCGTACTCGTCCTGCGGCGCTGCGGGAGCGGGCGTCGCAGCGGCGGCCGGCGCAGCCGCGGGCGAGGCAGGCGCCGGCTCCTCGCCGCGCAGGCGCGCCAGCACCTGTGGCAGCTGCTCGGCGGTGACCAGCACGTCGCGGGCCTTCGAGCCCTCCGACGGGCCGACGATCTCGCGGGACTCCAGCAGGTCCATCAGGCGACCCGCCTTCGCGAAGCCCACGCGCAGCTTGCGCTGCAGCATCGAGGTGGAGCCGAACTGCGACGACACCACGAGCTCCGCGGCCGCGAGCAGCAGCTCCAGGTCGTCGCCGATGTCGGAGTCGATCTGCTTCTTCTCGGCGCCGGCCGTGACGTCCTGCCGGTACTCGGGCCGCGCCTGGCGCGTGACGTGCTCGACGACCTTCTGGATCTCCTCCTCGTTCACCCACGCGCCCTGCACGCGCAGGGCCTTGGAGGCGCCCATCGGCAGGAAGAGCCCGTCGCCCTGGCCGATGAGCTTGTCGGCACCCGGCTGGTCGAGGATGACGCGCGAGTCGGTGACGCTCGTCACCGCGAAGGCGAGACGCGACGGGACGTTCGCCTTGATCAGACCGGTGACGACGTCGACGGACGGCCGCTGCGTCGCGAGCACGAGGTGGATGCCGGACGCCCGCGCCAGCTGCGTGATGCGGACGATCGAGTCCTCCACGTCGCGCGGCGCGACCATCATCAGGTCGGCCAGCTCGTCGACGACGACCAGGAGGTACGGGTACGGCTTGAGCTTCCGCTCGCTCCCCTCCGGCAGGACGATCTCGTTGTTGATCACCGCGCGGTTGAAGTCGTCGATGTGGCGGAAGCCGAAGCTCGCCAGGTCGTCGTACCGCATGTCCATCTCCTTCACGACCCATTGCAAGGCCTCCGCGGCCTTCTTGGGGTTCGTGATGATGGGCGTGATCAGATGCGGGACGCCGCCGTAGATGGTGAGCTCGACGCGCTTCGGGTCGATGAGCACCATGCGCACCTCGGACGGCTTCGCGCGCATCAGCAGCGAGGTGATCATCGAGTTGACGAAGCTCGACTTGCCCGAACCGGTCGAACCGGCGACCAGGAGGTGCGGCATCTTCGCCAGGTTGGCGACGACGAAGCCGCCCCCCACGTCTTTGCCGACGCCGATGGTCATCGGGTGCGTGCTCTTGGCGGCCGCGGGCGAGCGCAGGATGTCGCCGAGCGATACGATCTCGCGGTCGGTGTTCGGGATCTCGACGCCGATCGCGCTCTTGCCCGGGATGGGCGACAGGATGCGCACCTCGTTGCTGGCGACCGCGTACGACAGGTTCTTGCTCAGCGCGGTCACGCGCTCGACCTTCACGCCCGGGCCGAGCTCGATCTCGTACTGCGTGACCGTCGGGCCGCGCGAGTAGCCGGTGACCTTCGCATCCACGCCGAACTGCGTGAGCACCTCGGTGATGGCCGCGACGATCTCGTCGTTCGCGCCGGAGCGGGTCTTGGCCGGCGTCCCGGCCGACAGCATGGACGCCGACGGCAGGTGATACGGCGCCGTGGGCTGGGGCAACGCGGGCGGACCGGCGGCCTCCTCGTCGAAGTCCTCCGCCCCGGCCTGGAAACCGGGCAGCACGGCTCCGGCGCCCGGCACGCCGCCGCCCGTCGTCGGCATCGGCGCGACGGCCGTCGGCGGCAGTTCGCCGGTGAAGCGCTTGAGGGCGTCCTCGGCCTGCGCCAGCTCGCCGATGACCTCGGTGTTGTAGTGGTCGCTCGACGGGTCCGGCTCGAGCGGAGTGTCGAACTCGCCCTTGCCGCGCTGCGGGGCGCCGAACACCTCGGTGAGCCCGTCGACACCGGGGGCGTCGTAGTCCGGGTCCTCCTCGCGCTGCGACTTGTTGCGCCGCCACCACGGCAGGTTGGCCCCGCCTTCCGGCTCGTCGTCGATGCCGTCGAGCTCGACCTGCTTGGACGCCGCCTTCGCCTCTTTCGCCTCGGCGCGCTCGTCCTCGGTCGGCAGCTGGGCGCCGAAGAGGTAGGCATAGAGCTCGCGGATGCGGGCAGGCAGCTTGTTCGGCGGCGTCTTGGTGATGATGAACAGGCTCAGGATGAGCAGCAGGATGATGACGGCGCCGGCGCCGTACGGGGTGATCACGAGCGAGAGCGGCGCCGCGACGAGCCAGCCCAGCACGCCGCCCGCCTGGGCGAGCGCGATCATGCCGTCGGAGGGCGACGGGTGCGGGCTGAACAGGTGGCACAGCCCGGAGACCATGAGCAGCAGGATGCTGAGTCCGATGCCGATGCGCGTGTTGTCGTGCACGGAGCTCGGATGCCGGAACAGCCAGGCGGCGAAGATCACCATGACGACGGGCAGCGCGAAGGCGACGCGGCCGAACAGGCCGCCGAACGTCCAGGCGTCGAGCGTGCGCGCGACCTGGTCGTTGATGAGGAACCACTCGACCACCGCCCCGGCGATCGCCAGCAGCACCAGGAAGAAGGGGAAGCCGTCGCGGCGCTCCTCCCTCGACAGCTTCTCGGGACCGAGGGCGCGGAACGCCGCGCCGGTGAGATGCGCCAGCCCCATCCAGGCGCGGATGAGCGGGCTGGGCCCCGCGTCGGCCGCCGGGTACGCGACCGTCTTCTGCTGCGCGGTCTTCGACGCCGGCTTGCGCGCGGTCGACCCGCCGCGGCCGGAGTTCCGGGCGCGGGAATTCGACTTGGTGCTCGTGGCCATGGGGACAACGGTACGTCGTGCCCCCGTCAACGCCGGGATACCGCGCCTGAATTGTGGAAAATCCGGCCGGTCAGCGGACTGTGAGTACCATCGTCTCGGAGCCGCCCTGGGAGGCGACGGTCACGTATCCCTCGCTCTGGTACAGCCGGTGGGCGAAGTTGCCGTGGGCGACGCTGAGGCTGAGTCGTGCGTGGCCTCGCGCCGCGGCCGTCCGCGCGAGTTCGCGGAGCAGCGCGCGACCGGCGCCCTGCGCCCGCCAGTACGGGTAGACGCCGAGCGTCAGCTCGGGGACGCCGACCGCCACGAAGCCGTAACCGGGCGCGTTCGCCGGGAACAGCCGCGCCCAGCAGGCGCCCACCGGCAGTCCGTGGACGTCCTCCGCCACGCAGCCGAAGTCGCCGGGACGCTGCCAGCCGGCGACGTACCGCGCGACGGCCCGATCCTCGAGCACGGCGACGCGCGGGCGCGCCCGCACCGGGTCCCAGTTGGCCGCCTCGACCAGCATGTCGGTGAGCACGCGCGCATCCTCCCCCGTGGCGGGACGGATGCGGAACGCGTTCATGGAGGAACGCTACCCGCGCTCGTGTTACGCGCGGGTTACGTCCGGCTTCTCACGCCTCGATGACGAGCGGCACGATCATCGGCCGGCGACGGTAGCTGGTGTTCACCCAGCGGCCGACCGTGCGGCGGACGACCTGCGACAGCGCGTGGGAGTCGCGGACGCCGTTGTGCGCCGCGTCCGCCAGCGCCGCTGCGATCTTCGGCTTGACGTCGTCGAACACGGCGTCGTCCTCGGCGAAGCCGCGGGCGTGAACCTCCGGGCCGGTGACGATGCGCCCGCTGGCCGCCTCGACCACGACGATGATCGAGATGAAGCCCTCTTCTCCGAGGATCCGCCGGTCTTTGAGGTCGGCGTCGGTGATCTCGCCCACGCTCGATCCGTCGACGTAGACGAAGCCGAGGTCGAGCTGGCCGACCACCCGGGCGACGCCGTCGCGGAGGTCGATGACCGAGCCGTCCTCGGCGAGGATCGTGTTCTCCTCCGGAACGCCGGTGTCCATCGCCAGGCGCGCGTTGGCCACCAGGTGGCGGTACTCGCCGTGCACCGGCATGACGTTCTTCGGCTTGAGGATGTTGTAGCAGTACAGCAGCTCGCCCGCGGCCGCGTGGCCCGAGACGTGCACCTTCGCGTTGCCCTTGTGCACGACGTTCGCGCCGAGCTTCGTCAGCCCGTCGATGACGCGGTAGACGGCGTTCTCGTTGCCCGGGATGAGGCTGGAGGCGAGGATGACGGTGTCGCCGTGCCCGACCTCGATCTGGTGGTCGAGGTTGGCCATGCGCGCGAGCACGGCCATCGGCTCGCCCTGGGACCCGGTCGACATGTAGACGATCTCGTCGTCGGGCAGGTCGGCGGCCTTCTTGTAATCGATGAGCACGCCTTCGGGCACCTTGAGGTAGCCGAGCTCGGCGGCGATCGTCATGTTGCGGACCATGGAGCGGCCCAGCAGCGCGACCCGGCGGCCGTTGGCGGCGGCCGCATCCAGCACCTGCTGCACGCGGTGCACGTGGCTGGAGAAGCTGGCGACGATGACCCGGCGGGGCGCGCGCGCGATGACGGTGTCGAGCACCGGCCCGATCGACCGCTCGAGGGGCGTGAACCCGGGCACGTCGGCGTTGGTCGAGTCGGCGAGGAACAGGTCGACGCCCTTCTCGCCCAGACGCGCGAAGGCACGCAGGTCGGTCAGCCGGTCGTCGAGCGGCAGCTGGTCCATCTTGAAGTCGCCGGTGTGGAGCACGACGCCGGCGGGCGTGGTGATCGCGACCGCCAGTGCGTCCGGGATGGAGTGGTTGACCGCCACGAACTCCAGCGAGAACGGGCCGAGCTGCTCGACCTGCCCCTCCTTCACCGTCAGCGAGTAGGGCTGGATGCGGTGCTCCTTGAGCTTCGCCTCGACCAGCGCGAGCGTGAGCCCGGACCCGATGAGCGGGATGTCGCGGCGCAGCTTCAGCAGGTAGGGCACGGCGCCGATGTGGTCCTCGTGACCGTGGGTCAGCACGACGCCGACGACGTCGTCGAGGCGGTCGCGGACCGGTCCGAAGTCGGGGAGGATGAGGTCGACGCCGGGCTGGTCCTGCTCCGGGAAGAGCACGCCGCAGTCGACGATGAGGATCTTGCCCTCGTACTCGAAGACCGTCATATTGCGGCCGATCTCGCCGAGACCGCCGGTGGGGATGATCCGGAGCGTTCCGGGTTCGAGCGCGGGAGGCGCAGAGACGAGGTTGGGCATGGGCCCTCCTATTTCTGTATTCGTACGCGGGGCTTCTCGCGCCCGCGATGTGGTGTGGCCGCCTTCCCGGCGGCCGTCAGCGTGTGGTCCCGGCGATCTTCGGGAGCGCTCCGCCCGCGGCCGCGTTGCGGTCAGGGCGGAAGTTGGAGAAGTCGACGCCCGGAATGTCCTTCACGAGGTCGAGCTCGTCCTCGATCTGAGCGGCCTCCCACTCCTCGGGACCGACGAGCGGCAAGCGCACGCGGGGGCTCGAGATGCGGCCGAGGCCGTGCAGGATGTACTTGGTCGAGACGGTGCCCGGCACGTGGGTCATGACCGCGCGCACGAGCGGCTCGAGCTTCTTGTGAGCCGCCGTGGCGGTGGCCAGGTCACCCGCGTTGACCGCGTCGACGATCTGCCGGTACGGCGTGGCCGCGATGTTGGCCGTGACGCCGATGAGGCCGCTGGCCCCGATGGCGAGGTGCGGGAGCACATTGGCGTCGTCGCCCGAGAAGTACAGGAGGTCGGTCTGGTTGAGAACGCGACTGACCTCGCTGAAGTCGCCCTTCGCGTCCTTGATCGCCAGCACGTTCGGGTGCTTCGCGATGCGCAGGATGGTCTCGTACTTGATCGGGACACCCGTGCGGCCGGGGATGTCGTACAGGATGACCGGCAGGTCGGTCGAGTCGGCGATCATCCGGAAGTGGGTCAGGATGCCCGCCTGCGTCGGCTTGTTGTAATACGGCGTGACGACCATCACGCCGTCGGCGCCCGCCTTCTCGCTCTGCTGGTAGAGCTGGATGGCGTGGGCCGTCTCGTTCGAGCCGCCGCCCGTGATGATCTTGGCCCGGCCGCCGGCCACCGACTTGCCGACCTCGACCAGCCGCAGCTTCTCGGGGTCGGTGAGCGTGGAGGTCTCGCCGGTGGTGCCGGTGACCACGATGCCGTCGGCCCCCGCCTGGATCACGTCGTCGATGTGCTTCTCGACCGCGGCCCAGTCCACTTCGCCGTCGGCGGTGAAGGGCGTGACCAGGGCGACGAGCACCTGGCCGAACGGGTTCGCGGTGGTTGGCATGGCTCCTAGGCTATCGGGTCGCCGTCACGTGAGGTCACATTCCCTGCGCTGTGGAGAAGTCGGGCGTAACGTCCCGACCTGTGAACGGATTCGCCGCCCTCGGCATCCTGCTGGGGCTCGTCGCCGTGGCCACCGCCGCCGGGCTGGTCTGGCGCGCCACGACGGGCCGCTCGCGCGCCGCGCGCGGTCACCGGGTGCTCGCGCCGGCCGACGTCGACGTCACGGCGTTCGGCGACCGCGCCACCCTCCTGCAGTTCTCCACCGAGTACTGCGCGCCGTGCCGCTCGACCGCACGCGTGCTCGGCTCCATCGCCGACGACGTCGACGGCATCCGGCACCTCGAGGTCGACCTGACCGACCGGCCGGACCTCGCCGACCGGTTCCGCATCCTGCAGACCCCGACCACTCTCGTGCTCGACGGCACCGGCGCCATCCGCGCCCGGATCGGCGGCGCGGCCCGCGCGGACGACGTCCGCACCACCCTCGACCGCATCCTCGGGAGCGACCATGTCACAGCCTGAATCCACCGTGTCCGCCGCACGCGGGATCGACCCGCGGTCCCCGCGCTTCGGCGCCGGGATCACCGCCGTCCTGCTCCTGGTCGACCTCTTCCTGTCCCTTGTCGGCGCGACCGTCGCGGCGGCCGTGCTCCTGCTCGCGATCGCGCTGCTGTTCGCCTGGGGAGCGTTCGCGGGCGTCCAGCGCCACCCCTACGGCGCGCTGTACCGCGCGTTGATCCGGCCGCGGCTGGCTCCGCCGGCCGAACTGGAGGACCCCGCTCCCCCGACGTTCGCGCAGGGAGTCGACCTGCTCGTCACCGGCGTCGGCCTCGTCCTCTTCGCGTTCGGCGTGCCCCTCGCGCTGCCGATCGCCGCAGCGCTCGCCTTCGTGGCGGCCTTCCTCAACTCGGTCTTCGGATACTGCCTCGGCTGCCAGCTCTACCTGCTGCTGGTGCGCGCCCGGGTGATCCGCCGCCGCGCGACCGCCTGACGCCAGCGGCCCAGCCGGGAATCCGCCGTGCACCGGGTGACGGTGTCGGACGCCGTCAGTAGTGTGGGTCGGGCCCGGCCGCGCACGGCGGCCGCGTCTCGTAGGAGGTCTCCATGGCAGTCACCAGCGCATCCACCACCGTCTGGAACGGCGATCTGAAGAGCGGATCGGGCACCGTCACTCTCGACTCGTCGCACGCGGCGGAGCTGTCGGTGAACTGGAAGGCCCGCTCCGAGGGAGGCGCCGAGGTCACCACGCCGGAGGAGCTGCTGGGAGCCGCGCATGCCGCCTGCTTCTCGATGGCGTTCTCGAACGCCCTCGCGCAGTTCGGGCACGCGCCGGAGAGCATCCGCACCACGGCCGCCGTCACGTTCGACCCGGCCCAGGGCATCACCGGCAGCCACCTCACGGTCGTCGCGACCGTCCCCGGGCTGTCGCACGAGGACTTCCAGCGCCTCGCCGACGAGGCGAAGGCGGGCTGCCCGGTGTCGCGCGCGCTGGTCGGGATCCCGATCACGCTCGAGGCCTCGCTGGCCTGATCCCCCGTCCGCGACGAAGGGCGGAGACGACATGAAGGTGCTGCTGGCCGGTGCATCCGGCCTGATCGGCGGCGAACTGCGGTCGCAGCTCGCCGCGGCGGGGCACGACGTGCTCCGACTCGTCCGGCGCGAGCCGTCGTCGTCCGACGAGGTCCGCTGGGATCCGGCGGGGCGGTCGGTCCCCGTGGAGCCGTTCGACTGGGCCGACGCGGTCGTCAACCTGTCCGGGGCGTCGCTGCAGCGGCTCCCGTGGACGAAGGCGACCAAGCGGCGCATCCTCTCGTCGCGGCTGCAGGCGACCGGGACGCTGACCGACGGGATGCGGCGCGCCGACGATCCGCCCGCTGTGTTCGTGAGCGGGTCGGCGGTCGGCTTCTACGGCGACCGGCCGGGGCAGCATCTGACGGAGTCGGCGAGCAAGGGCAGCGGGTTCCTCTCGGATGTCGCCGACGCCTGGGAGGCCGCAGCGCGACTGGCACCCGACTCGACGCGTCTCGTGCTCGCCCGCACCGGCGTGGTGATCGGCCGCGGCGGTGCGATGAAGCCGCTGCTGCCGCTCGCCAAGGCCGGACTCGCCGGGCCGCTCGGCTCCGGCCGCCAGCACTGGCCGTGGATCAGCCTCCACGATGAGGCGGCGGCGCTCATCCATCTGCTCGGGTCGGACCTCGACGGGCCGGTGAACCTCGCGGGGCCGACTCCGGCGACCGAGAGGGAGGTCGTGAAGGCGCTGGCGCGCGCGGTGCGGCGGCCGTCGGTCGTGCCCGTCCCGCGGTTCGCGCTCGAACTGGCGCTCCAGGACGCCGGACGCGAACTGCTGCTGGCCGACCAGCTGGTGGTGCCGCAGAAGCTGCTCGACGACGGGTTCGTGTTCCGCGACCCGACGGTCGAGGACGCGATGGATCGCCTGGTGGAGGTGCGGGCCGCCTAGGCCGGCCGCTCCCCCGCCTTGGCGTCGGCGCGCTCCAGCCGGATCGCCTGCCGCAGCGCCTCGCGCGCCCGGCGACGATCCCCCGAGGCGTCGTACGCGAGCCCGAGCCGGAACCAGGCGCGCCAGCTCGACGGCGCCGCCTCCACCTCGGCCTTGTACTGCGGGAACTGGGCGTCCGCCGCATCCCGCAGCGGCCGTCCACTTGCCCGGGTCGGGAGGTCCTCGACCGGGAGGTTGCCCTCCGCTTCGAGCTGCCGCACCAGTCGCTCGGTACGTGCGCCGAACAGCAGCTCGCGCCCGATCGCCCACGCCGCGATCACCGGCAGCACGAACAGGGCGACGCCCATCGCGATCCCGATCGGCACGCCGGACAGGATGAGCAGCACAGCGCGCTGGGTGACCAGCACGAGATAGACCAGCAGGAGCAGCGCCATCAGGATGGCGGCCAGGCGATTCCTCATCGGCGGTGCGTTCTCCTGCTCAGCGGGTCAGCTCGGTGCCGTCGTCGCCGGCGTCGCGCACGGTCCGGCGCGGCGGCTCGCCGCTCGGCTCGGCGATCCCGAGGTCGATCAGCTTGTCGAGGCCGACCGTCACGCCGGTCGCCGTCGCGGCTGCGCGCAGCGCGAGCAGGATGCCGGCCTCGTACGCCTCCGACCCGACCGTGTCGTGCTCGATGATCAGCTGCTCCCCGGCGCCGCCGAAGATGACCTGCTGCTTTGCGACGACCCCGCGCATCCGGAGGCTGTGGATGGGGACGCTCGCCACCTGCTGCCCGCGGGCGCGCTGGTCCGAGTGCGGCGCCTCGACCGGGCCCTTCGACGCGCGTGCGGCGCCGATCAGCTCCCCGGTGCGCACCGCGGTGCCCGAGGGCGAGTCCACCTTGCCGGCGCCGTGCGTCTCGATGATCTCGATCGAGTCGAAGAAGCGCGCAGCGACCGTCGCGAAGGCCGTTCCGAGGGCGGAGCCGAGGGAGAAGTTGGGGATGACGACCGCGCCCGTGCCCTCGTGCTGGGCGACGCGGCGCTCCAGGTCGAGGATGCGGTCCGCCGACCAGCCGGACGTGCCGACCAGGACGTTGAGCCCGTGGTCGACGGCGAACGCGACAATGCCGGGGCTCACCTGCGGCAGCGTCATGTCGACCAGCACGTCGGCGCCGAGCATGTCATCGAGCGGCGACTGCGAGCCCAGCCGGGCCACCAGCTCCAGGTCGTCGGCCTGCTCGATGAGGCGCACGGCCACGCTTCCCAGTTTTCCGGTCGCTCCGGCGACGGCCACGCGAATGCTCACACCCCCAGCCTACCTGCGCGCCTGTGGACGACCCGCGGCCCGGCCCTCCCCGGCGCTACGCTGGACCGATGGTGTCTTTCGCAGACGTCGCCGTCACCGACGCGACCGCCCACCGGATGCTCTCGGACTACTTCGCCGAGCGCGCCGAGACCTTCCCGAGCGCGCAGGGCGCCTACCGGACGGCGTTCCCGGATCCGGGCCAGTTCGTCGCCCCGAACGGCGTCTTCCTGCTCGCCTACGACGAGGGCGTCGAGGTCGGCTGCGGCGGCGTCCGCGAGCTGCGCGTCCCGCTGGGCGAGACCGAGGACGGCACCCCGGTCGTGCGCTACGAGATCAAGCATCTCTGGGTGACACCGTCACGGCGCGGCAACGGGTACGGCCGCGCCATCCTGATCGAGCTGGAGCAGCGCGCCCGCGGCTTCGGCGCGACAGAGATCGTGCTCGATACGAACGCCAGCCTGGAGGCCGCCGGCGGGCTGTACCGCGCGCACGGCTACGAGAGCATCCAGCCGTACAACGACAACCCGAACGCGACCGACTGGTTCCGCAAGCGGGTCGAACCGATCGAGTAGCCCGGCTCAGACCGGCTGCAGCTCCGGCAGCCCGGTGCGCAGCTCCACCGGCAGATGCCCGAGGTCGTTGTGCACCACCAGCACCGGCGGCTTCGCCGAACGCACCCGGATGATCGTGAGGCCGCAGTTGGCCTGATTCAGGCCCAGCCACCGCCAGTCAGGGGCGTCGAACACGTGCCGCACGAACCATCCGATCACGAAGTTGTGCGTGATCAGCAGGTCGTGCCGGTCTCCCATCGCGGGCGTCAGGAACTCGTGGACCGCATCGTCCATCTGCGCGCGCCCCGCCTCGATCTCGGCCTCCGTCACCGGGCCGAAGAACGACTCGAACGCCTTCGGCATATCCGGCGTCGGACCCGACGGGATGCAGTCGAACAGCAGGCTCGACGGCTGCGGCTCCAGCGCCGGCATCCGCTCCGCCATGATCGACGCGGTCTCGGTCGCCCGGTTGAGCGGCGAGTGGTACATCGAGGTGAACGGGATGCCGCTCAACCGCTCGGCGATCAGCTGCGCCTGGCGCTTGCCGCGCGGCGAGAGGGGGCCGTCCGGCATTCCGTGCTCGGCATCCTGCTGCTCGCCGTGGCGCACGAGGTAGATGTAGTGGGGCACGAGGGTGGACCTTTCGAGAAGAGCGGAGCGGGAGGGAGGCGGATCAGGGAGCGAGACCGGCGAACGTGTCGTCGGTGACGCTCCCCACCGCCGCAACGGAGAGCGGCCGCCCCGCCAGATCGGCGGCGAGCTCCCGCACATCGTCGACGGTGACGAGGTGCAGGCGGCGGAGGCTCTCATCCAGGTCGGCGAACTCGCCGAGGGTGATCTCGGCGCGGCCGAGGCGGGACATGCGCGTGTCGGAGTCCTCGAGCGCCAGGGCGGCGCCTCCGGACAGCTGGCCGACGGCGCGGCGCAGCTCGTCGGCGGTGACGCCGTCGGAGCCGAGCCGGCGCAGCTCGTCGAGCATGAGCTCGGTGACCTGCCGCGCCTTCGCGGGCGCGCAGCCCGCGTAGAGGCCGAAGACGCCGGCATCCGAGTAGGAGCCGGAGAAGGAGTACACGGCGTAGGCCAGGCCGCGGCGCTCGCGGACCTCCTGGAACAGCCGGCTCGACATCCCGCCGCCGAGGATGGAGTTGAGCACGCTCATCGTGGTGCGGCGCGGGTCGGTCGCGACGATGCCGGGCATCCCGACGAAGACGTTCGCCTGCTCCGTCGGGCGCTGGACCGTCACCACGGCGCTGCCGCGCGAGATCTCCGCGGCGCCGCCGGTGCGACGGCCGACCGGGGTGGCGGCGAGGTCGAGGTCCCAGCCCGCTGACAGCAGGGCTCGCTCGACGCCCGCGACCAGCAGGTCGTGGTCGACCGCGCCTGCGGCGGTGACCACGAGGTCCTGCGGCCGGTAGTTCGCCCGGTAGTGCTCCCAGACGCCGTCGCGGGTGGCGGCGTGGATGGTGTCCGGGCGGCCCCCGATGGGGCGGCCGAGGGGATGCCCGCCGAGCACGGCCTGGAACATCCGCTCGTTGGCGACGTCGCCCGGGTCGTCCTCCGCCATGGAGAGCTCTTCCAGGATGACGCCGCGCTCGTTCTCGAACTCGGCCGGGTCCAGCACCGAGGAGGTCAGCATGTCGCCGATGACCTCGACCGCCATCGCGAGGTCGCGGTCCTGCACCTTGGCGTAGTAGCAGGTGTACTCCTTGGCGGTCATCGCGTTGTGCTCGCCGCCGACCGAGTCGAAGGAGACCGCGATGTCGAGCGCCGTCCGCGAGCGGGTGCCCTTGAACAGCAGGTGCTCGAGGAAGTGTGTGGAGCCGAGGGTGCCGGGATGCCCCGGCTCGCCCTCGTGCTCGTCGCGCGAGCCGACCGCGACCCAGTACCCGAGGGTGGCGCTGCGGGCGCCCGGCACCTGCTCGCTCAGGACTCGCACGCCGCTCGGGAGGATCGTGCGGCGGACCAGCGCTTCGCCGGATGCGGCGAACGTGAGGTCGGCCACACCGAGCGGAAGGTCGACTGCGCTGTTCATCCCCTCCAGCCTACGCCAGGGCGCGTTCGATCCCTGGCCGGTCAAAAAGAGGACAAACAGACTCGTCTGTCCACTGCTATACTTCGAGAACCGAAGGGAGGCGGCCGTCGCCTCCCCCTCAAGCAAGGGAGTCGTGCCGGATGGTCGTAAGTGCCCGAGCGACCATCCGGCCGCCCGCCCCGTCGAAGGTCAAGATCCTCGCCACGGCCGACGAGCTCTTCTACCAGGAGGGCATCCACACCGTCGGCGTCGACCGCATCATCGCGGGCGCCCGCGTCACCAAGGCGACGTTCTACAAGCACTACCGGTCGAAGGACCTGCTGATCATCGCCTACGTCGAGGGCCGCGACCGGCAGGTGCGCGAGTGGTTCGCCGAGAAGGAGGCGGAGCTCACCGATCCGCGCGACGTCGCGCGCGCCCTCGTCGACTCGATCAACGAGGAGGCGGTGCGTCCCGGGTTCCACGGCGACCCGTTCATCAACGCGGCCGCGCAGTTCTCCGACCCGAGCGATCCCGTCCGTGTCGCAGTCACCGCCCACCGCGACTGGTACGCCAACCACATCGAGGAGCTCTTCCGCCGCATCGGGCATCCGCGCCCGGGCGACGCGGCCGACGACCTCATCCTGGCCCGCGACGGCGCCCTGGCGGGCGGCTACGTCGGAGACCCGATCGCCGCGGGTGCCGCCCTGCACCGCGCGCTCGACCGCATCCTCGCCGAGGCGTAGCCCCGCCCCGCTCCCGCCTGCTTGACGCAACACGCCGCGCCGCCACCCCATCCCTGGGACGCAACACGCCGTCACGCGCGCCGCAGAACGGCGTGTTGCGACCCATGGATGCCGCTAGTGGGCCCGACACGCCGTTACCGGGCGATGCGTGACGGCGTGTTGGGACCAGTAGATGAGCGGACGGGCCCGCGGACTACTCGGAGACGCGGTCGAGGTCGAGCATCTGGGAGCGGGTCAGGCGGATGCCGGCCGCGGCCATGAGCGCGTCCACCTGCTCCGGACGGCTGGCGCTCGCGACCGGCGCGACGATCGTCCGCTTGGCCAGCAGCCAGGCGAGGGCGATGCTCGCGGGCGCCACCTTGTGCTCGGCCGCGATGCGGTCGAGCACCGCGAGCACCCGCTGGCCGCGCCTGTTGACGTAGGCCGCCGCGCGCACGCTGCGAGCACCCGCCGTGAGGTCGCCCTTGCTGCGGTACTTGCCGGTCAGGAAGCCGTTCGCCAGCGCGTAGTACGGCATCACGCCGAGCCCCTGCGCGGCCGCGACGATCCGCGGGGCGCTCTCGAACTCGGTGCGGTGCATGAGGTTGTACTGGTTCTGGATGGCGACGAACTTCGGCAGCCCGGCCGAGGCCAGGATGCGGGCCTCGATCAGGCGGTCCGCGGTGAAGTTGGAGGCGGCCAGGTAGCGGACCTTGCCGCTCTCGATCAGCCACTCCGCGGTCGCCAGGCTGTCCTCCAGCGGCGTCTCGGGGTCGTCGTCGTGGAAGTACAACAGATCGATGTAGTCCGTCTTGAGCCGCTCGAGCGACGCCTCGACGGCGCGCACGATGCTGACGGAGCCGAGGCCCGGGTTCTCCTGGTGGCGCCCGACCTTGGTCGCGATGACCATGCGGTCGCGGTTGCGGCGCTCGCGCATCCACGTACCGATGAGCACCTCGCTGCGGCCGCCGACGTAGCTGTCGGCGGTGTCGATGAAGTCGCCGCCGAGCTCCGCGAAGCGGTCCAGGATGGCGAACGACGTGTCGCCGTCAGCCGTCCAGCCGAAGACGCTCGCCCCGAGCGACAGCGGGTACACCGCGAGGTCGCTCTCGCCGATGCGGCGGGGCGCGATGACGGCCAGCGGGCCGGTGCTCTCGATGGCCGGGTCGATGTCGACGACGCCGGTGGGCGGCTCGGCGGTGCCGGCGCGCGCCTGCTCGCGGGCGGAGGCGGGCTGCCGGAGGCGCAGGGGAAGCAGCTGTGGCATCTCTCCCCCTCCCCTCTGCACTGCCGAACACTCGCGTCACTCGAATCGATTCGAGATCGTTCGATTCCCTAGTGAACACTTGCAGATTACGGCATGCCTCGGACAGTCGGAGTCCGAAACGGTGAACCGCGGAGGAAAGCTAGGTCACAGTTTCATCACGAACGGCGGAGCACCGCTCGGGCGTGCGCGAGCACCGGTCCGTCGACCATCTTCCCGGCATGTCGGAACACCCCTCCGCCCGCCGCCGCGGCCGCTTCGAGCAGTGAGCGCGCCGCCTCCACCTCCGCCGCGGACGGCCGGTACGCGTCACGGATCGTCGGCACCTGGCCGGGGTGGATGCACGCCGTCGCCGCGAATCCCACGGCCACCGCATCCTCAGCCTCCGCCGCCAGCCCCGCGAGGTCGGCGATGTCGAGGTGGACCGTGTCGATCGCGTGCACGCCGCCCGCCGCCGCGGCCAGCAGCACGGCCGAGCGGGCGGCGCGGGCGACATCGCGGTAGCGCCCGTCGGCGTGCCGGCTCGACGTCCCGCCGAGCGACGCGACGAGATCCTCGGCGCCCCACATCAGCGCCAGCACCGACGGATCCTGCGCCAGGGACGGCGCCGCGAGCACCCCGGCGGCCGTCTCGCACAGCGCGATCACGTCGTAGCCGCTCAGCCGCGCCAGGTCGCCGACGCCCTCCGCCTTGGGCAGCATGACGGCCCGGTACGGCGTCGCGGCGAGCGCCGACACATCGGCGTCGTGGTCGTCCGTGGCGGCCGGGTTCACCCGCACGATCACCCGCGCCGGGTCGAGGTCGGACGCGACCAGCGCCTCCCGCGCCGCCACCCGGCGTGCCGGGTCGACGGCGTCCTCCAGGTCGAGGATGACCGCGTCCGCCCGCTCCAGCGCCTTCGCGTACCGCTCGGGCCGGTCGGCCGGGCAGAACAGCAGCGCCGGCCCCCAGGGGAACGGTCGCCCGGCTGCGGTCACAGGATGCCGTCCGGCGAGGTCGCACCCGGGTCGAGGGCGTCGGCGTCCGCCGCTCCCCCGGCGTCGACGGTGGCGACCGGCGACGCATCCCGGCACCACACCATGACCTGGCGGGTGGCGGTCGCGACGATCACGCCGTCCTGGTTCCGGCCGGTGTGCTCCAGCGTGACGATGCCCTGTCCGGGGCGCGACGCCGACAGGCGCTTGCCGAGCACGACCGTCTCCGAGTAGAGCGTGTCGCCGTGGTGCAGCGGGTGCGGGAACGACACCTCGCTGAATCCCAGATTCGCGACGATGGTCCCCTGCGTGAGCTGGGTGACCGAGGCGCCCACGATCGTGGCGAGCGTGAACATGGAGTTGACCAGCCGCTCCCCGAACGGCTGTCGCGCCGACCACGCGGCGTCCAGGTGCAGCGCCTGCGTGTTCATCGTCAGGGTCGTGAAGAGGACGTTGTCGGCCTCCGTGACCGTGCGCCCCGGGCGGTGCAGGTAGCGCGTGTCCGGTTCGAACTCCTCGTAGTAGAGCCCGCGCTGCTCGATCTCGCGCATCAGGCCGCCTCCACCGTCAGCTCGACCGCGAGCGGCGCGCCGGTCGCGGCCACCACCTCGTCCACCGTGACCCCCGGCGCGGTCTCGCGCAGCACCAGGCCGTCGGGCGTGACGTCGATCACGGCGAGGTCGGTGATGATGCGGTCGACGCATCCGGTGCCGGTGAGCGGGAGAGTGCACTCCTCGAGGATCTTCGGGCGGCCCTCCTTGTCCACGTGCTCCATCATGACGATCAGCCGTTTGGCTCCGAAGACCAGGTCCATCGCGCCGCCCATCCCCTTCACCATCTTGCCGGGGATCATCCAGTTGGCCAGATCGCCGGCGGCGCTGACCTCCATGGCGCCGAGGACCGCGAGGTCGACGTGTCCGCCCCGCACCATCCCGAACGACAGCGACGAGTCGAAGAAGGCGGCGCCGCGGTTCACGGTCACCGTCTCCTTGCCGGCGTTGATCAGGTCGGGGTCGACGGCGTCGTCGGCGGGATACGGCCCCACCCGAGCACGCCGTTCTCCGAGTGCAGAATGACCTCGACGCCCTCCGGGATGTAGTTCGGGATCAGCGTGGGCATCCCGATCCCGAGGTTGACGTACTGGCCGTTCTCCAGCTCGCGCGCCACCCGGGCGGCGAGCTCCGTGCGCGTGAGGCTCATCGTGCGCTCCCTTCGGCGACGGTGCGCCGCTCGATCCGCTTCTCGACGCCGGGCGCGTGCACGACGCGCTGGACGAAGATGCCCGGGCAATGCACCTGGCCCGGGTCGAGCTCGCCGGGCTCGACCAGCTCCTCCACCTCCGCGATGGTGACCCGGCCGGCCATCGCGGCGAGCGGGTTGAAGTTCATCGCGGCGGCGTGGAAGACGAGGTTGCCGTGCCGGTCGCCCTTCGCCGCGTGGACGAGCGCGAAGTCGGGCCGGAGCGACCGCTCCAGCACGTACTCGGCGTCGTCGAAGGTGCGCACCTCCTTCGGCTCGCTGGCGACGGCGACCGAGCCGTCCGGGGCGTAGCGGCGGGGCAGGCCGCCGGTGGCGATCTGCGTGCCGACGCCCGCGGGCGTGAAGAAGGCGGGGATGCCGGCGCCGCCCGCGCGCAGCTTCTCGGCAAGCGTGCCCTGCGGGGTGAGCTCGACCTCCAGCTCGCCGGAGAGGAACTGGCGGGCGAACTCCTTGTTCTCGCCGACGTACGAGCTGATCATCTTGGCGATGCGGTGCTCGGCGAGCAGCAGGCCGAGGCCCCAGTCGTCGACGCCGCAGTTGTTGCTCACCACCTCGAGGTCGGTCGTCCCGTCGTCGAGCAGCGCCTGGATGAGCGCGCTCGGGATGCCGCAGAGCCCGAACCCGCCGACGGCGAGCGTGGCGCCGTCGGGGATGTCGGCGACCGCCTCCGCGGCCGTCGCCACCGTCTTGTCGATCATCCGTCCTCCTCCTCGTCGAGTGTCTGGCCGTTGCGGTCCAGGCTAGGCGTCGAAGCCCAGCGCGCGGGAGATGATCATGAGCTGCACCTCGCTGGTGCCCTCCCCGATCTCCAGGATCTTCGAGTCGCGGTAGTGGCGGGCGACCGGGTTCTCGTTGAGGAAGCCGTAGCCGCCGAAGATCTGGGTCGCGTCGCGTGCGTTGTCCATGGCCGCCTCGCTGCCGACCAGCTTCGCGATCGACGCCTCCAGCTTGAACGGCTTCCCGGCCATCAGCTTGAAGCACGCGTCGTAGTAGGCGAGCCGCGCCGCGTGCACCCGGGCCTGCATCCGCGCGATCTTGAAGGCGATGTACTGGTTGGAGCCGATGGGCCGCCCGAAGACGTTCCGGGACTTCGCGTAGCGGAGCGCCTCCTCCAGGCAGCCCTGCGCGGCGCCCGTGCACAGCGCGGCGAACGCGACGCGGCCCTCGTCGAGCGTCAGGAGGAAGTTCGCGTACCCGCGGCCGCGATCGCCCAGCAGGTTCGCCTCGGGCACGTGGACGTCGGTGAGCGTCAGCGGGTGCGTGTCGGAGGTGTGCCATCCGACCTTGTCGTAGACCGGCTCCGCGACGAAGCCGGGGGTGCCGGTCGGGACGATGATCGCCGACAGCTCCTTCTTGACCGACCCGTCGGCGCGACGCTCCTCGCCGGTCACGGCGGTGATCGTGACGAGCTTGGTGATGTCGGAGCCGGAGTTGGTGATGAACTGCTTGGTGCCGTTGATCACCCACTCGCCGTCGCGGAGCACCGCGGTGGTCCTGGTTCCGCCCGCGTCGGATCCCGCGTCCGCCTCGGTCAGGCCGAACCCGGCGAGCGCCTCGCCGCGCGCGAGCATCGGCAGCCACTCCTGCTTCTGCTCCTCCGTGCCGTTGCGGTAGATGGGCATGGCGCCGAGGCCGATGCCCGCCTCCAGGGTGACGCCGATGGACTGGTCCACGCGTCCCAGCTGCTCGACGGCGAGGCACAGCGACAGGTAGTCCTTGCCCTGGCCGCCGTACTCGACCGGGAAGGGGAGGCCGAACAGGCCCATCCGGCCCATCTCGGCGATGATGCCGTACGGGAGGCTGCGCTTGGTGTCGTACTCGTAGGCGGCCGGGGCGACGACGTTGTCGGCGAAGTCGCGCACCTCGTCGCGGAGGCGGCGCTGGTCGTCGGTGAGCTCGAAGCCGGCGACCTCGGTGTCGGCGGGCCGGTCCATCTGCATGGTCATGGGGTTCCTGTCTGTCTCGGAAGGCTCTCGTGGGGCCTATCGCTGGGCGGCGGCCGGGGGTGCCGGCGCCGCGTCCGCCTCGAGGGGCGGCACATCGGTGGGGAGGTCGGGCTCGTCGGCGTCGGTCTCGTCGGCGTCGACGCGCGCGACGAGCTGGTCCAGCCGGACGAGGTCGCCCGGCTGCACGTGCACGGTGACGGCGCCCGCGACCGGGGCGAGGAGGCGGTGCTCCATCTTCATCGCCTCGACCACGACGACCGTGTCGCCGGCGTCGACCCGGGCGCCGGACTCGACCGGGACCGCGACGACGGTGCCCGGCATGGGCGAGCGGAGCTCGGGATGCGCGGCCGCGTCGCCGCGGTCGAGCGCGGCGAGCCGGTCGGCGAGCCGCGCGGCGCGGTCGCGCAGGCGCAGCGGGCGGGCGTGCCCCTCGCGGGCGAGCCAGACGGTGTCGCCGTCGCGGGCGACGTCGAAGCGCAGGGTGCGGCCGTCGACGTCGACCAGGGCGACCGCGGGCTCGCCGGGGCGCCCGGGGTCGCGCAGACGCAGGGACGCCGCGCGGGCGTCCCCTTCCGCGACGGCCACCTGCGCCGCCGACGGCTCGCCGGTCACGGTCACCGGCACGCCCTCCACGTCGTACCGCGTGGGCCGTGCGCGACCGAGCCGCCATCCGGTCGGCGCCGCCCACAGCGTCCCGACCGCCGTCGGAGGCTCCTGCCAGCGGTGGAGATGGGCGACCAGCGCCGCCGCGACAAGCTCGTCCTCGCCGGCCGGGGTCGGCGTCAGCTCCGCGTAGCGCCGGTCGATCAGCGTGGTGTCCATCCGGCCGGCGACGACATCCTCGTCGGCGGCCAGCTCGGCGAGCCACGCGACGTTCGACACCGCCCCGAGGATGCTCGTGCGGCCGAGCGCCCTGCGCAGCCGTGCGAGCGCCTCCGACCGGTCCGACCCCCAGGCGATCACCTTCGACAGCATCGGGTCGTAGTCGGTCACGATCGGGATGCCCGCCGCAAGACCGCTGTCGACCCGGACGCCCTCCCCCGTCGGCTCGCGCAGCGCCAGCACGCGGCCCGCGGCGGGCAGGAAGCCCCGCTCCGGGTCCTCGGCGTACACGCGCGCCTCCACGGCGTGCCCGGTCAGCGTGACGTCGTCCTGCTCGAACGCCAGCGGCTCCCCCGCCGCGATGCGGAGCTGCTGCTCCACCAGGTCCAGCCCGGTCACCAGCTCGGTCACCGGATGCTCGACCTGCAGCCGCGTGTTCATCTCCATGAAGAAGAACTCGTCCGGCGCCTCCGCCGACACCAGGAACTCGACCGTCCCCGCCCCGACGTACCCGACCGACGCGGCGACCCGGCAGGCGGCGTCGCCGATCCGGGCGCGCGTGGACGCGTCCAGCAGCGGCGACGGAGCCTCCTCGATCACCTTCTGGTGGCGGCGCTGCAGCGAGCACTCGCGCTCGCCGAGGTGCACGATCCCGCCGTGGCGGTCAGCGAGCACCTGCACCTCGATGTGACGTGGGGACGACACCAGCCGCTCCAGGAACAGCGTGTCGTCTCCGAAGGCGGCCGCGGCCACGCGCCGGGCCGCACGCAGCGCCTCCGGGAGCTCGGCCGCCGAGCGCACGGCCTGCATCCCCTTGCCGCCGCCGCCCGCCGACGGCTTCACCAGCACCGGGAAGCCGATGCGCTCGGCGGCGGCGATCAGGTCGTCGTCGGAGAGCCCCGGCTCGGCGATGCCGGGGATGGTCGGCACGTCGTGCTCGGCGACGGCCTGCTTGGCGGTGATCTTGTCGCCCATCACCTCGAGCGCGTGCACGCCCGGTCCGACGAAGACGATGCCGGCGCGTTCGCACGCCTCGGCGAGCGCAGGGTTCTCCGACAGGAAGCCGTACCCGGGATGGACCGCCTCGGCGCCCGTGCGGCGCGCGGCCTCCACGATCGCGTCGACGTTCAAGTAGCTGTCGCGCGCCGGGGCCGGCCCGAGCCGGACGGCGATGTCGGCGAGCGCGACGTGCGGCGCATCCCGGTCGGCGTCGCTGTAGACGGCGACCGAGCGGATGCCGAGCGTCTGGAGAGTGCGGATGACGCGGCAGGCGATCTCGCCGCGGTTGGCGACGAGCACGGTGCCGAAGGGAGTGGAGGTCATCGTCGTCACATCCGGAAGAGGCCGAAGGCCGTGTCGGGGAGCGGGGTGCGCGCGATCACGTCGAGCGCGAGTCCCAGCACCGTGCGCGTCTCGGCCGGGTCGATCACGCCGTCGTCCCAGAGCCGGGCGGTCGAGTAGTACGGGTTGCCCTGCTCCTCGTACTGCGCCGCGATCGGCGCGCGGAAGGCGGCCTCGTCGTCGGAGGACCACTCCTCGCCGCGCGCCTCCAGCTGGTCGCGCTTGACCGTCGCCAGGACGCTGGACGCCTGCTGGCCGCCCATCACCGAGATGCGGGCAGCGGGCCACATCCACAGGAAGCGCGGTGAGTACGCCCGGCCGCACATCGAGTAGTTGCCGGCGCCGAACGACCCGCCGATCACGACGGTGAGCTTCGGCACGCGGGTGGTGGCGACCGCGGTGACCATCTTGGCGCCGTTCTTCGCGATGCCGCCGGCCTCGTAGTCCCGGCCGACCATGAAGCCGGAGATGTTCTGCAGGAACAGCAGCGGGATCCCGCGCTGGTCGCACAGTTCGATGAAGTGCGCGCCTTTGAGCGCGGACTCGCTGAACAGCACGCCGTTGTTGGCGACGATGCCGACGGGATGCCCGTGGATGCGCGCGAAGCCGGTCACGAGGGTCGTGCCGTACTCGGGCTTGAACTCCTCGAACCCGCTCCCGTCGACGATCCGCGCGATGACCTCGTGCACGTCGTACGGCGCCTGCACGTCGACCGGGACGACACCGTACAGCTCGGCCGGGTCGGCGGCCGGGTCGACGACGTCGACGACGGGCCAGGCCGGTTCGAGCGGCGTCGGGAGGGTCGCGACGATGTCGCGGACGATCGCCAGCGCGTGCTCGTCGTCCTCGGCCAGGTGGTCGACGACGCCGGAGGTGCGGGCGTGCAGGTCGCCGCCGCCGAGCTCCTCCGCGGTGACGACCTCGCCGATCGCCGCCTTCACGAGCGGCGGACCGCCGAGGAAGATCGTGCCCTGGTTGCGCACGATGACCGTCTCGTCGCTCATCGCCGGCACGTAGGCGCCGCCCGCGGTGCACGAGCCGAGCACGGCCGCGATCTGCGGGATCTTCGCCGCGGACAGCCGGGCCTGGTTGTAGAAGATGCGGCCGAAGTGGTCGCGGTCGGGGAAGACCTCGTCCTGCATCGGCAGGAACGCGCCGCCCGAGTCCACCAGGTAGATGCAGGGAAGGCGGTTCTCGAGCGCGACCTCCTGCGCCCGGAGGTGCTTCTTGACCGTCATCGGGTAGTACGTGCCGCCCTTCACCGTGGCGTCGTTGCAGACGATCATCACGTGGCGGCCGGCGACCAGGCCGATCCCGGCGATGACGCCCGCCGCGGGGCTCTCGTCGTCGTACATCCCCGTCGCCGCGAGGGGCGCGAGTTCGAGGAACGGGCTGCCCTCGTCGAGCAGCGCGTCGATGCGGTCGCGCGGGAGGAGCTTGCCGCGGGCGACGTGGCGCTCGCGGGCGCGTTCCGGTCCCCCGGCCGCGGCCGTGGCCAGCCGCCGTCGCAGGTCGGCCACCAGCTCGCGCTGGGCGGCGTCGTTCTGCTCGAACCGCGCATCCGTGGCGGACGCCTCGCTGATCAGGGTCGGCATGCTGCTCCGTTGTCGTCGTCGACAGTCGGTTAGTGGTCACTAACTCGTTTTTTAGGTTAGTGTTCACTAACCGAAATGTCCAGCACCGGCGGAGAACGATGACCCAGCTCGATCCCACCACTCCCGTGGAGCGCCCCACGCAGCGCAGCCAGGCCAAGGCCGACCGCCGCGCCGCCCTGCTCGACGCAGCCGCCGGCCTGTTCGCCGACCGCGGTTTCAACGGCGTCTCGATCGAGGACCTCGGCGCGGCGGCGGGCGTGAGCGGCCCGGCGGTCTACCGGCACTTCGCATCGAAGCAGGCCGTGCTCGAGGCGCTGCTCGTCGGCGTCAGCGAGCGCCTGCTCGCCGGCGGCCAGGAGGTCTCGGACGACGCCGCCGACGCCGAGGCCGCCCTCCACGCCCTGATCGGCTTCCACATCGACTTCGCGCTCGGCGAGCCCGACACCATCCGCGTCCAGGACCGCGACCTCGACGCCCTCCCCGACACGCCGCGCCGCGAGGTCCGCCGCCTCCAGCGCCGCTACGTGGAGGTGTGGATGCGCGTGCTCGGCCAGCTGCACCCCGGCCTGACCGACGACGAGCTCCGGGTGCGGGTGCAGGGCACCTTCGGCCTCCTCAACTCGACCCCGCACACCGCTCGGATCGGCAGCGCGCCGGTCGCGGCGGCGCAGGTGCGGCCAGTGCTGGAGCGGATGGCCTGGGCGGCGCTGACCTCCGGCTGAGTCGGCCCCGCCCCATAGGGCTTCGCGTCCGAAACGGAGGAGAACTCGCCGCGGCCGGCCCTCAGCCACCTCCCTTTCGCGTCAGCGACCGGCGTGTCGGGATGGATCTCCTCCCTTTTCGACGGCCGGTGGATGAGTGGGCGGTTCGCGCGAAAGGGAGGAGATCCATCCCGACACGCGGGTCGGATTCGCAGAACGGAGGAGTCGGCCGGCGGCCGGTCGCGCGAATTCCTCCGTTTTGCGCTGATGGCAGACGGCGAGGCCCAGCCCGCGCGGCAGACTCAGCCCGCGCGGCAGACTCAGCCCGCGCGGCCGGCTTAGCCTGCGGGCCGCAGGGTCAGCGTCTGGTCCGCCGCCTTCTTGACTGCGGCGGCCGAGAACGGCCAGGGCCGCGTCCTCCCGCCGCCCAGAGGTCCGTCTGGTCTGTGTAGTGCGCGTCGAAGGCGTGCCCGGAGGCGCCGGTCAAGTTGATCCACGTGCTCCTGTCGAAGTCGGACAGGTCCACGACCATCCGCATCGACGGCACCCGGTCGACCTGGTAGCCGACCGTGGTGTCCCATCCCGTCGCGTCGACGATGCTCGAGCCGCCGCCGACGTGCCACGGTCCGCGGTTGAACAGCCACTCGATGGGCGCGACGCCGGAGACCCCGAAGCTCGCGTTCGTCAGCATGAGCGTGTGGAGGCGGTCCCAGCGCCACGACGACGGGTCCCCGCCGAGCAGGCGCCGCGCCTCGCCCCACGCCTGCCCGGCCGCATAGGCGATCATCGAGTCGCGGTCGGAGGTGCCCAGGTCGGAGTTCGCCCACCACGACGAGTCGGGCTGGTCGAGCAGCGACTGCACGACCGAGAACCAGCGGTCGCCACCGGCGGGCGCGGTGCCCGACGGCAGCTTGCGGGCGAACGTGTCGTGCAGCAGCTCCTTCCAGAACACCGCGAAGTAGGCGGCCTGCGCACTGCCGGCGTCGTCGCGGTAGTCCCAGCCGTCGAGCAGCCGCGCGGCCTGCTGCACCTCCGACGACACGTCCGGCTTCGCCGCAACGGCGCGCAGCACGGGAACGAGATTCGCCGCGTTCGCGTCGTAGGTGTCGGATTGGATGGCCGACATGTCCTTCGCCGCCACTTTCTTCCCGTCCGCGAAGAGCTTTGCGAGCCGCAGCTCGATCTGGTTGGCGCGGTAGCCCTGATCCCAGTCGGCGGTGATGAGCACGGGATAGCCGGGACCGACGGCCGCGTTGTTCGCCGTCACGATGTAGCCGGAGGGCGGGTCGAACACCGACGGAAGCTGGTCGAACGGGACGGTGCCCGTCCAGCTGTAGCGGCTCTCCCATCCTGGAACCGGCAGCGTCCCGTCGCCCGCGGACCGGACGGGGATGAGGCCTGGCGCTTGATAGCCGATGTTGCCGTCGATGTCGGCGTAGACGAGGTTCTGCGACGGCACCTGGAACCGCTGCGCGGCGGCCCGGAAGCTCGGCCAGTCCCACGCCGTGTCGAAGGCGAAGATCGCGTCTGCGGTGGTGCCCGGCGTGAGCGCGGTCCAGCCGAGCGAGAGCTGGAACTGCTGCGCCGGGACGCCGAGCTTGCCCGCCTGATCCTTGGCGATGACCGCATACGCATCGCCGATGTCGGTGACGATCGGCCCGTGCCCGGTCGAGCGCACGGTGATCGTGACGTCCTTCCCGCCCGCGACCTTGATCCGCTCGGTGCGCTTGACGAGCGGCAGCTGGCGGCCGTCGTACTCGTACGTGTCGCCCGACACCTTCTCGACGAACAGGTCCGCGACATCCGGGCCGAGGTTGGTGAACCCCCACGAGATCTTGTTGTTGTGCCCGATGATCACGCCAGGGAAGCCGGAGAAGCTGAAGCCCGCCACGTCGAACGGGCAGGCCGCGTCCACCGTCCGGCAGTGCAGCCCCATCTGGTACCAGACCGACGGCAGGGCCGCACCGAGGTGCGGGTCGTTGGCGAGCAGCGGCTTGCCGCTCGCGGTGTGCGACCCGGCGACGACCCAGGAGTTCGACCCGATGTCGTCCCCGGCCGGACCCATCAGCTGCGGCAGCGCCTCCACGCTCGCCGCGACCTGTCGCAGCTGCGCGGCGTACGCGGAGGGATCGAGGGAGGATGCGGCTCCGGCCGCCGACGACGCCACGGCCTGCGGGTCGGCGTCCGGGGTCACGGTGCGCGGGTCGCCGCCGCCCTGGTCGGTGATGGTCGGATGCGCGGTGTACGGGTAGCCGGGATGCAGCTCGGCGACCTGCTCGGGCTTCAGCTTGGTCGCGAGCAGCGCCCGGTCGATCTCGTCCTCGAGGTTGGAGCGGAGGTCCCACGCCATCGCCTTCAGCCACGCCACCGAGTCCGCCGGGGTCCACGGTTCGGGCTTGTACGACGGGTTCTGGAGGCCGAGCACCGCGTACTCCAGTGACAGCTCGGCGCCCGAATGCTGCTTCAGGTAGGCGTTCACGCCGTCCGCGTAGTCCTGGTAGTACTTCAGCGAGGTCGGATCGAGGAGCTTCACCTCCTGCTCGGCGACCTGACGCCAGCCGAGGGTGCGGATGAAGGTGTCGGTCGGCACCTGGCTCGCGCCGAACAGCTCCGACAGGCGTCCGGAGGTGACATGCCGGCGGAAGTCCATCTCCCAGAACCGGTCCTGCGCGTGCACGTACCCCTGCGCCCGGAAGAGGTCGTCCGGGGTGGAGGCGTACAGCTGCGGGACGCCGGCGTCGTCCCGGTACACCGTGACCGGCTTCGACAGCCCGGGGACGTCGACGCTCCCGGCGGTCTGCGGGAAGGACCGGGTGACCGTCCAGACCGCGACACCACCGGCGATCACCACGAGCACGAGGAGGACCGCCAGCACGCCGCCGACGATCCGCAGCACCCGATGGTGCAGCCTCAGCCGCGGGGTGTCGTCGCCCACGTCGCTCCTTCGTCCGGCCGGTGCCGCCCTCCCTTCGGACTGTAGCTCATCCGGGTGACGGGCAGGTCCGCGCGTTCGTCGGGCGGATCAGCGGCAGGCACGGGCGCGCTCAGCGACCGAGATCGCGCTCCGGCGAGCCGACGTAGAGCTGCTGCGGGCGGCCGATCTTCGTCTGCGGGTCGAGGTTCATCTCGCGCCAGTGGGCGATCCAGCCGGGCAGCCGGCCGATCGCGAACAGCACAGTGAACATCCGGGTCGGGAAGCCCATGGCCTTGTAGATGACGCCCGTGTAGAAGTCGACGTTCGGGTACAGCTTGCGGTCGATGAAGTACTGGTCGGCGAGCGCGACCTCCTCCAGCTCCTTCGCGATGTCGAGCAGCGGGTCGTGCACGCCGAGCGCCTCGAGGACCTCGTCGGCGGACTGCTTGACGAGCTTGGCGCGCGGGTCGAAGTTCTTGTAGACGCGGTGCCCGAAGCCCATGAGCTTGACGCCGGACTCCTTGTTCTTGACCCGCTCCACGAACTTCTGGACGCTCTCCCCCGAGTCGCGGATGCCGGCGAGCATCTGCAGCACGGCCTCGTTGGCGCCGCCGTGCAGCGGGCCGTAGAGGGCGTTGATGCCGGCGGAGACCGAGGCGAACAGGTTCGCCTGCGTCGAGCCGACCAGGCGGACGGTCGAGGTGGACGCGTTCTGCTCGTGGTCCTCGTGCAGGATGAGCAGGCGCTCGAGCGCGCGCGAGAGCACGGGGTTCACCTCGTACGGCTCCGCCATCGTGCCGAAGTTGAGACGCAGGAAGTTGTCGACGAAGCTCAGCGAGTTGTCCGGGTAGAGGAACGCCTGGCCGAGGCTCTTCTTGTGCGCGTACGCGGCGATCACCGGCAGCTTCGCCAGCAGGCGGATGGTGGAAAGCTCGACCTGCTCGGGGTCGCTCACGCTCAGCGAGTCCTGGTAGAAGGTCGACAGCGCGGAGACGGCGCTCGAGAGCACCGACATCGGGTGCGCGTCGTGCGGGAGCGCGTCGAAGAAGCGGCGCAGGTCCTCGTGCAGGAGGGTGTGGCGGCGGATGCGGTCGTCGAACTCGGCCAGCTCGCTCTCGCTCGGCAGCTCGCCGTGGATGAGCAGCCAGGCGACCTCGAGGAACGTCGAGTGCTCGGCGAGCTGCTCGATGGGGTAGCCGCGGTAGCGCAGGATGCCCTGCTCGCCGTCGATGTAGGTGATCGACGAGCGCGTGGCCGCCGTATTGACGAAGCCGTAGTCGAGGCTGGTGAGCCCGGTCTGCTTCGTGAGCGACGAGAAGTCGATGCTCGAGGCGCCGTCGACGCTCGGGCGGATCGGGAACTCGGCCACACCGCCGGGGTAGGTCAGCGACGCCGTCGCCAGTTCGGCGTCGGCCGCGGCCGCCCCCTTCTCGGTGCCCGTGCTCTCGGTGCCGAGTCCGCTCACAACGCCTCCTGGTGGGATAGTCGGGGTTCCATACGCCGATCGTGGCGGCGCTGCAGAATGAATCCGTGCCGATACAGCCTAGCGAACGCACGCAACAACTGCCGCATCGGGCAAACGACAGCCCGACTCGTTAGAGAGAATCTCCAAAGGCCCGGAGGCGCGCCGCCGCCGCCTCCACCCGCTCGTCCGTCGCGGTCAGGGACAGGCGCACGTGCTGCGGGTAGTGGATGCCGTAGAAGTGCCCGGGTCCCGCCAGGATGCCGAGGTCGGCCAGCCGGCCGATGCTCTCCCACGCGTCACGGCCCTCGGTCGCCCAGAGGTAGAGGCCGCCCTCACTGCGGTCGATGCGGAAGCCCGCCGCCTCGAGCGCCGGCTTGAGCAGGTCGCGCCGGACGCGGTACCGCTGCTTCTGCGCCTCTACGTGCTCCTCGTCGCCGAGGGCGGTCACCATCGCGGCCTGCAGCGGCGCGGGCAGCATCAGCCCGGCGTGCTTGCGAACGTTGACCAGCCGCGCGATCACGGTGCGGCAGCCGGCGACGAACGCGGCCCGATAGCCGGCGAGGTTCGACTGCTTGCTCAGCGAGTAGACCGCGAGGATGTTGCGGCGGTCGTCCCCGATCACCCGCGGGTCGAGAACGCTCGGCACGCGCTCCGCATCCCACGGCGCCTCCCAGCCGAGCTCGGCGTAGCACTCGTCGCTCGCCAGGTAGGCGCCCAGCTCGCGGGCGCGGGCGACGGCGGCGCGCAGCTCCTCCACCGAGAGGATGCGGCCGTCCGGGTTTCCGGGCGAGTTCAGCCAGATCAGGCGCGTGTTCTCGGGCCATTCGGCCGGGTCGTCGGCGGCCATGGCGGTGGCGCCGGCGATCGCGGCGCCGATGGCGTAGGTCGGGTAAGCGGCGCGCGGGTGCACCACCACATCCCCCTCCCCCAGGCCGAGCATGAAGGGCAGCAGCGCCACCAGCTCCTTGGAGCCGATGGTCGGCAGGACGTTGTCGACCGTCAGTCCGCCGACACCGCGGCGCCGGGCGAACCAGTCGACGATGGCCTCGCGCAGGGCCGGCGTGCCGATCGTCTGCGGGTAGGCGTGCGCGTCGGTGGCCTCGGCCAGCGCGCGCCGGATCAGGTCGGGCGTCGGATCGACCGGGGACCCGATCGACAGGTCGACGATGCCGCCCTCGTGCGCGCGGGCGCGCTCGGCGTACGGGGCCATGAGGTCCCACGGGTAGTCCGGGAGCTCCTGCAGCGCCATGTCAGCGCCCCTCCCGGCTCAGTGGCCCTGCGGAGGCAGCGCTGCGATGACCGGGTGGTCCTTCTGGATCACGCCGACCTTCGAGGCGCCCCCGGGCGAGCCGATGTCGTCGAAGAACTCCACGTTCGCGCGGTAGTAGTCCTTCCACTCCTCGGGCAGGTCGTCCTCGTAGTAGATCGCCTCGACCGGGCACACCGGCTCGCAGGCGCCGCAGTCCACGCACTCGTCCGGGTGGATGTACAGCGACCGTTCGCCCTCGTAGATGCAGTCGACCGGGCATTCGTCGATGCAGGCCCGGTCTTTGACGTCGACGCAGGGGAGGGCGATGACATAGGTCACAGTGTTTCGGATCCCTTCACGAGAGCTACCCTGCTAGCTTATGCCGTCGAGCGGGCCGGGCGACGCCCCCGCACGTCGGGCCAGGCCAGCACGATCGCAGCGATGACGATCGGCCCCACCAGCCACACCTGGCCGGCGAGGTTGTTCGGGATGAGGACCGACCCTCCCCCGCTCTGCTGCGTGAAGAGCAGGATGACGGCGATAGCGCCGAGCGCCGCGAGCAGCGCCGGGAGGCGGCTGTGACCGAGCAGGCGCAGGCCGATGAGCAGCGCGGCGAACGCGACGAGCGCTCCGATCAGCCCGAGCGGGATCGGGACGCCCCACGTCACCGAGCTCTGGTGGGCGATCGTGCCGATGACCCCGAATAGGGCTCCGGTCAGCACGAGCAGGATGGCGCTGACGATCCGGCTGAGCATTCTCGAATCCTAGCTGGACACTTCCTCAGGCTTGTCTTACGGTGGACGGGTAAGGTTAGCCTTACCAACCTCATCCCCCACCCTCGACAAGGTCCCCTGTGCTCGCGAACTACCTGATCGGCCTCCGCGAAGGCCTCGAGATGGCGCTCATCGTCACCATCCTGATCGCCTACGTCGTCAAGGTCGGCCGGACCGACGTGCTCTCCAAGCTGTGGATCGGCGTCGGCATCGCCCTCGTCGTCCCGCTCGCGATCGGCGCCGCGCTCACCTGGGGGCCCTACGGCATGAGCTTCGAGGCGCAGGAGATCCTGGGCGGCTCGCTCTCGCTGGTCGCGGTCGGGTTCGTCACCTGGATGGTGTTCTGGATGGGCCGGACCGCCCGCACCATGAAGTCCACCCTCCACAACCGCCTCGACTCCGCGCTGGTCGGCGCGGGCTGGGGCGTCATCCTGCTCGCCATGCTCAGCGTGGGGCGCGAGGGCATCGAGACGTCGCTGTTCGTCTGGGCCACGGTGGCCTCGACCGGCGGCACCTGGGAGCCCGCGGTCGGCGCGCTGCTCGGCCTGCTCACCGCGGCCGTCCTCGGCTTCCTGCTGTACCGCGGCATGGTCAAGATCAACCTCGGCGCGTTTTTCACATGGACGGGCGCCTTCCTCATCCTCGTCGCCGCCGGCGTCTTCGCGTACGGCCTGGGCGACCTGCAGGAGTCGGGACTCATCCCCGGATCCGGTGTGCACGCCTACGACATCAGCGGCGCCATACCCGCCTCCAGCTGGTACGGCACGCTCGCCGCGGGCATCCTCAACTTCAACCCGTCGCCGACCTGGCTGCAGGTGGTCGGCTGGGTCGCCTACCTCGGCATCGTCGGCTTCTTCTACGTGCGTCAGCACCGCGCCGCCGGCCGCCCCGCGGCGACCAAGCCGGCCGCACGCGCCACCGCGCCGCACGCGCCCATCGCCTCCTGACCCTCGCCCGTTCCGCGACAGAAAGCACAGCACACCCATGCCCCGACTCCGTTCGCTCGCTGCCGTCACCGGTTCCCTGGCCGGCGCAGCCGCCCTCGCCGTCGCGCTGACCGGCTGCGTCCCGAACAAGGCGGATGCCACCGCGGAGGCCATCGCCGTCTCGCTCTCCGACACGAAGTGCACGGTCTCGACGAACACGGCGAAGGCGGGCCCGATCACCTTCCAGGTGACCAACACCGGCAGCGACGTCAACGAGTTCGAGCTGCTCGCCTCCGACAAGCTGCGCATCGTCGGCGAGAAGGAGAACATCGGCCCGGGCACGACGGTCAACTACGTGGTGCAGCTGGCCGAGGGCTCCTACTTCTCGGCCTGCCGCAAGGGGATGGTCGGGCAGCCGACGAACGTCGCGGCGTTCACCGTCGCACCGGGCACCGGCAAGACGGTCTCGCAGAGCGAGAGCAAGCAGGTCGCCCAGGCCGTCGCGAACTACACCGGCTACGTGAAGGATCAGGCGGGAGCCCTCCTCACCGCCACGAAGTCCTTCGCCGCGGCCTACGCGGGCGGCGACGACGCGGCCGCCCGAGCCCAGTACGCCTCCACCCGCAGCTACTACGAGCGGATCGAGCCGACCGCCGAGCAGTTCGGCGACCTCGACCCCGCGCTCGACCTGCGCGAGGCCGACCTCGCGGAGGGCCAGGAGTGGACCGGCTGGCACCGCATCGAGAAGGACCTGTGGGCGCCCGCCGGGTACACGCCCGTCGACGCCGGCACCCGCACGCAGCTCGCCGACACGCTCGTCGCCGACACCCAGAAGCTGTACGAACTGGTGCACGCGAAGGACTTCCGCCTCACCATCGATCAGATCTCCAACGGGGCCATCGGCCTGATGGAGGAGGTCTCCCGCTCCAAGATCACCGGCGAGGAGGAAGCCTTCTCGCACACGGATCTCGCCGACTTCCAGGCCAACCTCGAGGGCGCCCAGGTCGCCTACGGCGTCGTGCGCGACATCGCCGCCGCCAAGGGCAGCAGCGGCAAGGACGTCGTGTCGAAGCTCGACGCGGAGTTCGCCACCGTCGAGAAGACGCTCGCCCAGTACAAGAGCGGCGACGGCTTCGTGAGCTACACCGAGCTCAGCACCGCTCAGGTGAAGGAGCTGTCCGACCAGGTCAACGCGCTCAGCGAGCCGCTGAGCCGGCTCACCTCGATCATCGTCAAGTAAGCCGTGACGCAGAGCCACCCCGACGCCGAGCGCCCGGAGACCGACGAGGTCGCCGGGCGCTCCGGCGACCCCGAACCGCGGCGCGGCCTCTCCCGGCGCGGGATGCTCGGGATTGCGGGCGCGACCGTCGGCGCCGGCCTGGTCGGCATCGGAGCGGGTGTCGCCGCCGACCGCGCCGTGCTCGGCGCCTCCACCGGCGACTCCGCGACCTACCCCTTCTACGGCGCGCACCAGGCCGGGATCACCACGCCCGCGCAGGACCGCCTCCACTTCGCCGCCTTCGATGCAGCGCCCGGCCTCGACCGGGCCGGCCTGATGGAGCTGCTGCAGGACTGGACCGTCGCGGCCGCGCGCATGACCCAGGGGCGCCCGGCCGGGAAGTACGGTCCGGCCTCCGGCCCGTCGGACGCCCCGCCCGACGACACCGGCGAGGCGCTCGACCTGCCGCCCGGCGGGCTCACGCTGACCTTCGGCTTCGGCCCGAGCCTGTTCCGCACGGCGAGCGGCGAGGACCGGTTCGGGATCGCGTCCCGCCGCCCCGAGGCGCTGGTCGACCTCCCCGCTTCCCCGGCGACGCGCTCGTGGACGCGATCAGCGGCGGCGACCTCTGCGTGCAGGCCTGCAGCGACGATCCGCAGGTCGCGGTGCACGCCATCCGCAACCTCTCCCGCATCGCGTTCGGACGCGCGTCCATCCGCTGGTCGCAGCTCGGCTTCGGGCGCACCTCCTCCACCTCGAAGGCGCAGGCGACGCCGCGCAACCTGTTCGGGTTCAAGGACGGCACGGCCAACATCAAGTCGGAGGACCAGTCGGTCGTCGACGAGCAGGTGTGGGCCGCGCACGGAGACGGCGCGGCATGGATGGCCGGCGGCTCCTACCTCGTGGCGCGGAAGATCCGCATGGTCATCGAGACCTGGGACCGCCAGCAGCTCGGCGAGCAGGAGCGCATCGTCGGCCGCGACAAGGGCGAGGGCGCGCCGCTCTCCGGGGGCACCGAGTTCAGTGCACCGAACTTCCTCGCTCTGGCGAACGACGGCGGCACCAAGATCGACCCGGACTCGCACGTGCGCCTGGCGCATCCCTCGATGAACGACGGCGCCCAGCTGCTCCGCCGCGGCTACAACTTCGTCGACGGCAACGACGAGCTCGGGCGGCTCAATGCCGGCCTGTTCTTCATCGCGTTCCAGCGGGATCCGCGGAAGCAGTTCATCCCGATCCAGAAGCGGCTCGCGTCGAACGACCTCATGAACGAGTACCTGAAGCACGTCGGCTCGGGCGTGTTCGCGGTACCGCCCGGTGCCTCCGAGGGCTCGTTCGTGGGAGCGGGTCTGTTCGCCTGACCGCTCAGGTGCCGGCGGTCGGCGTCGGGCTCGGCGACTTCCCCTTCGAGACGGAGTAGTTGGCGACCCAGCCCTTGTCGCCCGCATCGGTCACCACGACCAGCACGCCGTAGGTGCCGTTGCTGAATGTCCCGGTGCCGCCGCCGTTCGGACCCTGTGCGCCGAATTCGCCGCTGAATCCCGCGTCGGTGAGCTGCTTCTGGATGTCGTTGTACGAGCTCCCACCGCTCACCTTGACGGTGACGTTCCACACCTTGTCGTCCCCCGAGCCGAGGCCCGCCGCGAAGACGACGTCGCCGTTCGCCAGCGGGACCTCCTTCGGGAAGTCGGACGGCACGCTGGTGCCGCCGACGTCGATGTTGCCGCCGGAGACGTCCTTCACGACGCTCTGGAAGCTGCAGCCGGCCAGGGCGGGCGCCGCCCCGAGCAGCAGTGCGGCGGCGAGCGGGAGGGCGACGAGACGACGACGGTTCATGCGTCCATTCTCCCGGAGGCGCGCGCGGCCATGGTTGCGCGGATCGGTGAAATGTTCACCTCGCGGGTCTTGTCGCACGCCGCCGGACGTTCATAGTCTTCGCGCACAAGCCCTATCTCGAAAGGAATCGCCATGCCATCGCCCACCATCGTCCTCATCCACGGCGCCTTCGCCGACGCGGGCAGCTTCACACCCGTCACCCGGCGCCTGCTCGACGCCGGCCACACCGTGCGCGTGCCCGGTCTCCCCAACCGCAGTCTGCTGGGCGACGCCGAGTACATCCGCTCGGTCGTCGAGAACATCGACGGACCGGTCCTGCTCGTCGGGCACTCGTACGGCGGCGCGGTCACCACGATCGCCGGTGCCGCGGACAACGTCGTGGGGCTGGTCTACCTCGCCGGCTACGCGCTCGACGAGGGCGAGAACCTCAACCAGTTGCAGGGACGCTTCCCCGATTCGCCGCTCGCCAAGGCGCTGGTCTTCACGCCGTTCCCGATCGACGGCGCGGAGCCGGGCACGGACGTGTCGGTGAACGTCGACGAGTTCCCGGACATCTTCGCCAGGGCCTCGACCCGGCCGTCACCCAGGTGTTCGCCGTCTCGCAGCGCGCCCGCTCGCGGCGATCGCCTTCGAGCAGCCGGCGCCGGTCGCGGCGTGGAAGACCAAGCCGGCCTGGGGCATCGTCCCGGCGGCCGACCGCACGATCAACCCGGACGTGGAGCGCTTCGGCTACGAGCGCGCGAAGTTCCGGGCGGTCACCGAGATCGACGAAGCCCCGCACCTCGTCATGTACTCGAACCCCGACGACGTCGTCAAGGTGATCACCACGGCTCTCGACGAGGTCGGCTGACACCATTCATGAGACGCAACACGCCGCTCACCTTCAGCGGTGGCGGCGTGTTGCGTCCCATGGTTGCTGGGATCAGACGGCAGCGGCGTCCTGACGCTTCAGGCGAGCGGCGGCGCGGCCGCGAGCGGTCGCGTCCAGCTCGACCTTGCGGATGCGGACGGCCTCCGGGGTCACCTCGACGCACTCGTCGTCGCGGGCGAACTCCAGCGACTCCTCCAGCGTGAGCTGACGGCTCGGGGTCATCGACTCGAACGTGTCGGCCGTGGAGGAGCGCATGTTGGTGAGCTTCTTCTCCTTGGTGATGTTCACGTCCATGTCGTCGGCGCGCGAGTTCTCGCCGATGACCATGCCCTCGTAGACCTCCTCGGTGGGGTTCACGAAGAAGGTCATGCGCTCCTGCAGCGCGATGATGGCGAACGGCGTCACCACACCGGCGCGGTCGGCCACGATGGAGCCGTTGCTGCGGGTGACGATCTGACCCGCCCACTCGTCGTAGCCGTGGAAGATCGCGTTGGCGATGCCCGTGCCGCGGGTGGTGGTCAGGAACTCCGTGCGGAAGCCGATCAGGCCGCGCGACGGCACGATGAACTCCATGCGGACCCAGCCGGTGCCGTGGTTCGACATGTTCTCCATGCGGCCCTTGCGGGCGGCCAGCAGCTGGGTGATGGCGCCGAGGTACTCCTCGGGCGCGTCGATCGTCAGGTGCTCGTAGGGCTCGTGGGTCTTGCCGTCGACCTTCTTGGTGACCACCTGCGGTTTGCCGACGGTGAGCTCGTAGCCCTCACGGCGCATCTGCTCGACCAGGATGGCCAGCGCCAGCTCGCCGCGGCCCTGCACCTCCCAGGCGTCGGGGCGGCCGATGTCGAGCACGCGGAGCGAGACGTTTCCGATGAGCTCGCGGTCGAGGCGGTCCTTGACCATGCGTGCGGTGAGCTTGTGGCCCTTGACCTTGCCGACGAGCGGCGAGGTGTTGGTGCCGATGGTCATCGAGATCGCGGGCTCGTCGACGTGGATCGCGGGAAGCGGACGGATGTCGTCGGGGTCGGCGAGCGTGTCGCCGATCATGATGTCGGCGAAGCCGGCGACGGCGACGATGTCGCCGGGGCCCGCGGACTCGGCCGGGTAGCGGTCCAGCGCCTTGGTCATGAGGAGCTCGGTGACGCGGACGTTGTGCACGTCGCCGTCGTGACGCACCCAGGCGACCGTCTGGCCTTTCTTGAGCGTGCCGTTGAAGATGCGGAGCAGCGCGAGGCGGCCGAGGAACGGCGACGCGTCGAGGTTGGTGACGTGCGCCTGCAGCGGAGCCTCGGGGTCGTAGGTCGGAGCCGGGATGTGCTCGAGGATCGCCTCGAACAGCGGCTCGAGGTCGTCGTTGTCGGGCAGCTCGCCGTTGGCGGGCTGGTTGCGGCTCGCGGCGCCGGCGCGGCCGGAGGCGTAGACGACCGGCACGTCGAGCACGGCGTCGAGGTCGAGGTCGGGCACGTCGTCCGAGAGGTCGCTGGCGAGACCGAGGAGCAGGTCCTGGCTCTCGCTCACGACCTCCTCGATGCGGGCGTCGCCGCGGTCGGTCTTGTTGACCGCGAGGATGACCGGCAGCTTGGCCTGCAGCGCCTTGCGCAGCACGAAGCGGGTCTGCGGCAGCGGGCCCTCGGAAGCGTCGACCAGCAGCACGACGCCGTCGACCATAGAGAGGCCGCGCTCGACCTCGCCGCCGAAGTCGGCGTGGCCCGGGGTGTCGATCACGTTGATGGTGATCGGGCCGTTCGGGGCGTGGATGCCGTTGTACGAGATCGCCGTGTTCTTGGCGAGGATCGTGATGCCCTTCTCACGCTCGAGCTCGTTGGAGTCCATGGCGCGCTCCTCGACGTGCGCGTGCGCGTCGAAGGAGTTCGTCTGCTTGAGCATGGCGTCGACCAGCGTGGTCTTGCCGTGGTCGACGTGGGCCACGATCGCGACATTGCGCAGATCGTCGCGGCGGGCGACGGCGTTCTCGGACATGCTTGAAGACTCGACTCTCGTCAGATGGAAGAAGGGGAACGGTCCATCCTACCGTGGATCCGCTCCCCTTCTCCTGTGTCCGCTGTCAGCGAGCTACAGCCGCTGAGCTACAGCCCCTGTGCGACCGGGGGCTCCGGCGTCTGCGGCTCCTGCGGCGCGACGGCGCCGGGGCGGCCTCGTCCGAGCCGGCCGCGAGCAGTTCCAGGCGCAGGGCGCGGCGGGCGCGCTGCTGCTCCGGGTCCGGGAGCGGCACGGCCGCGAGGAGGCGCTGCGTGTACGCCTCCTTCGGGTAGCGCAGGATCTCGTCGCGGGTGCCGACCTCGACCAGGCGGCCGTGGTGCATCACCGCGATGCGGTCGGCGAGCACGTCGATGACCGCGAGGTCGTGCGTGATGAAGAGGCAGGCGAAGTTCATCTCGCGCTGCAGCTGCTGCATCAGCTCGAGAACGCGCGCCTGCACCGACACGTCGAGCGCGCTGGTGGGCTCGTCCGCGATCAGCACCTTCGGCTGCAGCGAGAGCGCGCGGGCGATGCCGACGCGCTGCTTCTGGCCGCCGGAGAGCTCGTGCGGGAACCGGCTGCGGTAGGCGCGCGGCAGCTCGACGCTGTCGAGCAGGCGGTCGACCTCCTTCGAGAGGTCGGCGCCCTTCAGCCCCTTGGCCAGGCGCAGCGGCTCGCCGATGGAATCGGCGATCTGGAGGCGCGGGTTCAGCGACGACGACGGGTCCTGGAACACGATGCCGACGTTGCGGTGCAGCTTGCGGATCTCGTCCCGGCCCGCGCTGCTGATGTCCTGGCCGGCGACGACGAGCTTGCCCGAGTGGATGGGCAGCAGGCCGATCGCGGCGCGGCCGAGCGTGGTCTTGCCGGAGCCGGACTCGCCCACCAGGCCGACGACCTCGCCCTGGCGGATCTGCAGGTCGATGTCGCTGGCGGCGCGGAACGCCGGCACGCGGCCGTGCTTGGGGTACTCGATCGCGACGTTCTGGAAGTCGACGACGACCTCGCGCTTGTCGAGCTCCGCCTTCTCGTGCTCCGCCTGGGCGGCGCGCTCGTTGGCGCGGATGCGCTCGGCGAACTCGGCGTCCGGGTTCTCGGTGCCGGCCGCGAGGGCCGCCGTGGTGTCGATCTCCTCGTCCTCGCGCTGACCGAGGTGGGGCACGGCGTCGAGCAGGGCGATCGTGTACGGGTGCTGCGGGGCGGCGAAGACGTCCTTCACCGTGCCCGCCTCGACGATGTCGCCCTTGCGCATGACGACGATGTTGTCGGCCAGGTCGGCGACGACGCCCATGTCGTGGGTGATGAGCAGGATGGCGCTGTCGAGCCGGTCGCGGAGGCTGCGCAGCAGCTCCAGGATCTCGGCCTGCACGGTGACGTCGAGAGCCGTGGTCGGCTCGTCCGCGATCAGGAGCTTCGGGTCGCACGAGATCGACTGCGCGATCATGGCGCGCTGACGCTGGCCGCCCGAGAGCTGGTGCGGGTACGAGTTGAACGCCTTCTTCGGGTCCGGCAGCTCGACCATGGCGAGCAGTTCGAGCGCGCGCTCCTTCGCCTCGTGCGGCGACATCCCGAAGTGGATGCGCAGCGTCTCGACGATCTGGAAGCCGACGGTGTAGACGGGGTTGAGCGCCGTCATCGGCTCCTGGAAGATCACCGCGACCTGGCGTCCGCGCACGCGCCGCATCTGCGGCTGGCTCAGGCCCGTCAGCTCGCGGCCGTCGAGCTTGATCGAGCCCTGGACGCGGGAGTTCTTCGGCAGGAGGTCGAGGATCGCCATCGAGCTCGCACTCTTGCCCGAGCCGGACTCGCCCACGATGGCGAGCACCTCGCCGGGACGGATCTGGTAGTTCAGGTTCTTGGCGGCGGGCACCCACACGCCGTCCACGCCGAAGTCGACGGAGAGGCCGGTCACTTCGAGCACGGGGCCGCCGGTCACGGTGGACGTGCCGACCGTGTTGGTCTCAGCAGTCATCAGTGGTTCCTTTCGGGGGCGTTCGACGGGGATGAGAGCATGGAGCCATGCCCTACGTCTCCCCGCCGGACGCGAGGTTTTCGTGTCCCGGTTCAACCGGGTCCTTGCCGTGCTGGTCTGGGCGGCTGCCGCCGCGCTGACCGTCGGCCTGCTGGTGAGCGTCCACGACGCCCGTCTGCTCTACATCGTGCCGCTGGCCCTGTTCGCCTTCATCGCCTGGGCGATGCTGTGGCGTCCGAACCTCGTGGTCGACGACGACGGGCTGCACCTGGTCAACGTGACGCAGTCCGTCCGCATCCCGTGGGAGGCGCTCATCGCGGTCGACACGAAATACGCGCTGACGCTGTACACGCCCGGCCGCAAGTTCCCGGTCTGGGCCGCTCCCGCTCCCGGCACGACCCGCACGCTCCGCGCGACCCGCAACGAGACGAGGGGCCGCGTCGGAAGACCGACCGTCGAGGACAGCCTGCGCCGCCCCGGCGACCTGCTGGCGACCGAGTCGGGCGCCGCCGCCGAGGTGGTGCGCCGGCGCTGGGCGGCCCTGCAGGAGTCCGGCGCGATCGAGGCCGGACGCGCCGACGAGACGCCGGTCGAGGTGCGCTGGCACATCGCGTCGCTCGCCGTGCTGGTGCTGCTCGCGGCGGGCACCGTCGCCGCGCTGCTCCTGGCCTGAGGCCGGGAGCAGCGCGGCGGGGCGGGTCGTCACAGCACGTCCTCCGCGAGAGCCGCTCCGGTCTTCGGGGTGCGGTCGTCGCCCTCGCCCTCCTCCGGCTCCTGCTCGCGCATCTTGCGGAGGTTGAACCGGCGGTGGCGCGGGTCGAACGCATCGCGCAGACCGTCGCCGACGAAGTTGACCAGCAGCGCGAGCGTCACGATGAACGCGCCGGGCCACCAGAACAGCCACGGACGGGTCTGGAACGCCGACTGGTTCGAGCTGATCAGGAGGCCGAGCGAGACGTCCGGCGGACGGATGCCGTAGCCGAGGTAGGACAACGCGGTCTCGAGCAGGATGGCGGAGGCCATGATCAGCGTGGAGGCCACGATGACCACGCCGATCGCGTTCGGCAGGATGTGCTTGAAGATGATGCGCGTGTCCGAGGCGCCGGCGACCCGGGCGGCCTCCACGAACTCCCGCTCGCGCAGCGAGAGGAACTCGCCGCGGACCAGACGGGCGATGCCCATCCACGAGAAGAAGCCGAGCATCAGCGCCAGGAAGAACGCGCCGAGCCCGCCGAACGCGTGTCCGACGACCGAGCCGATGACCAGCGCCGGGATGACGATGAACACGTCGGTGATGCGCATCAGGATCGCGTCGGTCACGCCGCGGAAGTAGCCCGCGACGGCGCCGACGACGACGCCCACGACGCTCGCGATGAGGCCCAGGACGACCATCACGAGGATGGAGTTCTGAATGCCGCGCATCGTCAGTGCGAAGTAGTCCTTGCCGATGCGGTCCTGACCGAAGGGGTGCTCCCAGGTCGGTGCTCCCTGCTGCACCTGGTCGTTCAGCTCGGTGTAGTTGTACTTCCACCAGCCCGGGATCGGCCCGAGGCCGATCGCGGAGATCGAGAAGATCAGGATCAGGATGAACAGGATCGCGCTGGCGACGGCGACCTTGTTGGAGAGGAACCGCTTCCAGACGAGCTTGCCCTGGCTGACGGGCGGGGCGCTCGGCGCCTCGAGCTCGTCGGCGATACGGGTGGTTTCGGCCATTATCGGACCCTCACTCTCGGGTCGAGTGCGGCGTACGCGAGGTCTGCCAGGAAGTTGAACAGGATCGCCATCGCCGCGATCACCAGGAAGTACGCCATGACGGGGTTCAGGTCACCACGGCTGAGGCCGAGGTTGAACAGCGAGCCCATGCCGGGGATGGCGAACACGCGCTCGGTGATGACCGCACCACCGAGCAGCGCGCCCACGTCGAACGCGACGAGGGTGGTGATCGGGATGAGCATGTTGCGGAACGCGTGGCGCACCACGACGGTCCGCTCGGGCAGGCCCTTCGCCCGCGCGGTGCGGATGAAGTCCTGGTTGAGCACCTCGAGCATCCCGGCCCGCGAGTAGCGGGTGTAGGAGGCGAACGAGATGAGGAGCAGCGCGATGGTCGGCAGCACCAGGTGGGTGAACGTGTCGAGCCCGGTGACCCACATGTCGCCCTCGAGGCCCGGCGTCGACGAGCCGACGGTCGCGATCGGGCGGCCGTTCGTGTCCTGGAAGTACTGCGGCCAGGCCTGCATGAAGCGATCGACGATGATCAGGAAGCCCGACACGATCGTCACGATGACCGCGATGCGCATGTTCTGGCCGCGGTCGTAACCGCCGACGAAGTACCCGATGGCGAGGCTGACGACGATGGCGATGACCGCGAGGATCACGATCGTGGCGACCGTCGAGACGTTGAACAGCGGCTGCAGCACGAAGTAGCAGACCAGGCTGATCGCGCCCGCGATGGCCGCCGAGATCAGGGCCCGCCGGTTCTGGAGGCCCGAGATCAGCGCCGTCGTGCCGATGACCGTCGCCGCGATGAGGATGATCATCACGACCGGGCCGAGGCCCGGCATGAGGAACCAGTTCATCGCCGACATCAGCAGCAGCACGCCCGCGGTGGCGACACCGGAGATCAGGAAGGTGAGGAGCCTGCGACGCCGGTCACCGCCGATCAGCGATTGCCAGATCAGACCGGCGACGACGCCGATGATCACCGCCACCCACCACGGTATGACCGGGTGCGCGAGGAAGTTGTTGAAGCCGATCGCGACGAACTCCTTGAGGAGCACCGCGACGAGGAAGGCCGGGAGGGAGTACAGGAAGAAGCTGAGGAACGTGACGACGTTGTCGAGTCCGCTGTACTGCCGGAGGGCCGTGACGATGCCGATCGTGACACCCAGCAGGATCGCCAGGATCAGAGCGGCGGTGACCAGCTGCACCGTGGACCCGAGGGCCTGGGGCAGGATGTCGGTCACCTTAGCGTTGGAGACGGTGGACCCCAGGTCGCAGGCGTTGGCGAACGGGATGAGGCACTTGGCCGCACCGCCCAGCCAGAGCAGCCAGCGCAGCGGCGGCACGACGTCCAGCTGCAGGAGCTGGATGCGCGCGTTAATCAGCTGCGTCTTGTTGGGGGAATTGCTGCTTCGCAGATCCTGGAGCGGGTCGGCGCTGTAGGCCACCAGCATGTACATCAGGAACGAAGCGGCGATGATGATGAGCACTGAGACCAGGAGGCGTCTCAGGATGAAACTCGCCATAGGTTCAAAACCTTCACTGACAGGACGCGCCGATCGGGGGGTGCGGCGGGGGTGCCGCCAGGCGCGTATCTCAAGGGTGGACGGATCGCGCCCACCGACTACATGATACGGGGCGCCGGCTGAGAACCGACGCCCCGCCGCAGGGAGAGTGCCCGGGGTTCGCCCGGGCACTCTCTCTTACGGAGCTGTTACTTCGAGGAGGACGACTTGACCGACCACTCCCAGAAGTTCCAGAACGGGCCGGACTGCCCGCCGTTGTACTTGACGCCCTCGACCCGGTTGGTGGCCGCGAAGACACCCGGGAGCTGGAAGAGCGGCAGACCGTACGCGTCGGTGAAGGTCTGCTTGTCGATCTGGTACTCGATCTTCGTCAGAGCATCCTTGTCGAGGGTGGTCTGCGACTTGAGGGCCAGGTCGTTGGTGCCGGTGTAACCGTTGTAGTTACCGCCACCCTGCGAGGCGAACACCTGCGGCAGCTGCGTGGTGCCTGCACCCGGGCTGATCCAGCCGAAGAGCGAGGCGTCGTAGTCGCCACCCGGGAGCAGCTTGCTCCAGTCGGGCGAGCCGGCGTCCACGACCTTGATGCCGGCCTTGGCGGCCGAGGCCTGGATCGACTGGAACTCGTCGACACGGTTCGGGTTGTTGGTGTTGTACAGGATGCGGATCGACGGGGTGGCACCGGCGAGGAGCGCCTTGGCGCCTTCGATGTCGACCTTGTCGTACTTGTCGGAGCCGTTCTGCTTGACGCTGCCCTCGTACTGCTCCTGGTTCGGCAGGAAGATCTGCGAGTTCAGGACCTTGGCCTTCGAGTCGACCGGGGTGACGATCGAGTCGAGGATCTGCTGACGCGGGATGGTCTTGAGGAACGCCTCGCGGACCTTGGCGTCGGAGAGCACCGGCGACTTGAAGTTCAGGTCGAGGTGGTCGTACGAGGCCTGGGCACCGGTGAGGATCTTCGCGCTGGTCTGCTTGAGCGCGGTGATCGTGTCGGCGGACGCCTGCGGGTTGATGATGTCGACCTCACCGTTCTGGAGAGCGGTGACCTGGGCGTTCGCGTCCGGGATGATGCGGAACACGATCTTGTCGACGTTCGGCTTGAGGCCGCCCGCGTAGTACTTGTTCGGCGTCATGGTCAGCGACTGACCCGGGGTCCACGACGAGACGACGAACGGGCCGGAGGAGACCAGCAGGTCCTTGTCGGTCGGGAACGCGGTGACGTCGTAACCGGTGTTGACGAAGTCCGCCGCCTTCTTGAGCGTCGGGTCGGCCGGGGCCGGGTTCGCCGGGTCGCCCTTCGGCAGGCCCTTGAGCAGCTTCGTCAGGTCGGCGGCCGACGAGAGGCCCGCCTTCTTGGCGACGATGTGCGCGGGCTGCGCGATCGGGTTGACGAGCTCCCAGTCCACGTAGGGGGTGGAGTACTTGAGCGTGATCGTGCGGTTGTCGTTACTGACCTCGGGGAAGTCCGTGGCGTCGACACCCGCGGTCGAACCCGCGATCTGGAAGTACTGCGTGCCGCTGGTGACGTTGCCCTCGGAGTCGAACTTCGCCGAGTCGTAGTGACCGGAGGCGATGGCCCACGCGAGGATCATGTCGTCGGCGGTGACGGGCTCGCCGTCGGACCACTTGTCGTCCTTGTTCAGCGTGTACTTGACCGTCAGCGGGTCGTCCGAGGTCTTCTCGAACGTGCCGAACTTGTCGTCGTGGACGATCTTGTAGTTGTTGTCGATGTACTGGAACCCGGTTCCGTACGACCCGTTCAGGTAGCCGACCTGGCCGTTGGTGTCCAGGTTGCCCTGCGGGGTCTGCGAGTTGAACGAGGTGAAGTCGTTGACGACCGCAACCGTCACGGTGCCGCCCTTGGCAGCGGACGAGGTGCTGGTGCTGCCGGACGTGGTGCAGGCCGACAGAGCCAGTGCTGCGACGCCTGCGACGGCGACCGCGCTGACCGCGTACCTCACCCTTCTTCCGTTGATGTGCAATGTTCCTCCTGTGCGAAGTGTGCGACGGTGCAGGCGTGCGAGAGTGCCTGTCCCGCGCGGGATAAGAATGACCCTAGGTAGCGTCGCCAGCGATTGCAAAACAGGCGGGGAAAACGTTACATAGTGGTAACTCAGTCGACGGATTCCTGCGCGAAGCGCACAAAATCGGTGGAATAGTTCGCTCGATGCAACGATCTGGCAGGATGCCCCTATGAGCCAGACCCCAACGTTCACCGGAGAGGTGCCCGTCGCCCGGCCGGAGCGCACCCGGCTCTGGTGGGAGATCGCCATCGTCCTCGGGCTCTCGCTCGGACAGTCGGCGATCTACTCGATCGTCACGATCATCGACCGCTCCACGCAGAGCACCCCGCTCTCGCAGCAGACCGCACAGGTGAACCCGAGCCAGTCGAACCGCGAGGTCTTCGACTTCCTCTACCAGGTGCTGGGCAACCTGTTCCCCCTGTTCGCGGTCGCGCTGGTGATCTACCTGCTCTGGCAGCCGCAGCGCAGCGGCTTCCGACGGATCGGCTTCGACCTGACCCGGCCGGCGCGCGATCTGGGCGGCGGGCTGCTGCTGTTCCTGGTGATCGGCATCCCGGGCATCCTGTTCTACGCGCTGACCCGCCTGCTCGGCATCACCGTCGCCGTGCAGGCGTCGACACTGGACGCGCACTGGTGGACGGTCCCCGTCCTCATCCTGGCCGCGTTGCGCGCCGCGCTGCAGGAGGAGGTGATCGTCGTCGGCTACCTCTTCACGCGGCTGCGGCAGCTGGGCTGGGGCACGTGGACGATCATCGTCGTGTCGGCGCTGCTCCGCGGCAGCTACCACCTGTACCAGGGCTTCGGCCCGTTCGTCGGCAACGCCGTGATGGGCATCGTCTTCGGCTGGGTCTACACCCGCTGGGGCCGCGTGATGCCGCTGGTGGTCGCGCACACGATCATCGACATCGTCTCCTTCGTCGGCTATCCCCTCGCCGTCGCCTGGTGGCCGTCGATCTTCGCCGCCCACTAGCCACCAGGCGCACGGGTCAGGCGAAGGCCTCCGGGGGCGGGCAGGCGCAGAAGAGGTTGCGGTCGCCGTAGGCCTGGTCGATGCGGCGCACCGGGGGCCAGTACTTGTTCCGGACGAGCGCGGGAACGGGGTACACGGCCTGCTCGCGGGAGTAGGGGTGGCTCCAGTCGGACGAGACGGCCGCCTCCGCCGTGTGCGGCGCGTTGCGCAGCGGGTTGTCGTCGGACGGCCAGTCCCCTGCGGCCACGGCGTCGGCCTCCTCGCGGATGGCGATCATCGCGGCCACGAAGCGGTCGAGCTCCGCCAGGTCCTCGCTCTCGGTCGGCTCCACCATCAGGGTGCCGGCGACCGGGAACGACATGGTCGGCGCGTGGAAGCCGTAGTCGATGAGGCGCTTGGCCACGTCGTCCACGGTCACGCCGGTGCGCTCGGTGAGCGGACGCAGGTCGAGGATGCACTCGTGCGCGACCAGACCGTCCTCCCCCGCGTAGAGCACCGGGAAGTGCTCGCGCAGGCGCGCGGCGACGTAGTTCGCGGCGAGGACGGCCGCGCCGGTCGCGTCCTTCAGGCCCTCGGCGCCCATCATCCGGACGTACGCCCAGCTGATCGGCAGGATGCTCGGGCTGCCGTACGGCGCGGCCGAGACCGGTCCGCCGCCGTGCTCGACGCGTCCGCCGCCCGCGACCGGGTGCGTCGCATCCTGGGCCAGCGGGTGGCCCGGCAGGAACGGCGCGAGGTGCGCCTTGGCCGCGACCGGTCCGACGCCGGGGCCGCCGCCGCCGTGCGGGATGCAGAAGGTCTTGTGCAGGTTGAGGTGGCTGACATCGCCGCCGAAGTCGCCGAACCGGGCGTAGCCGAGCAGCGCGTTGAGGTTGGCGCCGTCGACGTACACCTGGCCGCCCGCGTCGTGGACGGCCTGCGTGATCGCGACCACCTCGTGCTCGTAGACGCCGTGCGTCGACGGGTAGGTGATCATCAGGGCGGCGAGCGTGTCGGCGTGCTCCGCGATCTTGGCCCGCAGGTCGTCGAGGTCGACGTTGCCGAGCTCGTCGGTCGCCACGACGACGACGCTCATACCGGCGAGCACCGCCGACGCCGCGTTGGTGCCGTGCGCGGACTGCGGGATGAGGCACACCGTCCGCTGGTCGTCGCCGCGCGAGCGGTGGTAGCCGCGGATCGCGAGGAGTCCGGCGAGCTCGCCCTGGCTGCCCGCGTTCGGCTGCAGCGACACGGTGTCGTAGCCGGTGACGTCGGCGAGCCACTCCTCGAGCTGGTCGATCAGCTCGAGCGAGCCGGCGACGTCGGCGGCCGGGGCGAAGGGATGCAGGGCCGCGAACTCCGGCCAGGTCACCGCCTCCATCTCGGTCGCCGCGTTGAGCTTCATCGTGCAGGAGCCGAGCGGGATCATGCCGCGGTCGAGCGCGTAGTCGCGGTCCTGCAGCTGCCGCAGGTAGCGCATCATCGCGGTCTCGGAGTGGTGCGTGTTGAACACCGGGTGCGACAGGTACGCCGACTCGCGGGTCAGGGCCGGGTCGAAGGACGTGTCGGCCGGCAGCGAGAAGACGAGGTCGCCGTCCACCGTGCCGCCGAGCACCTCGACGAGGTCGCCGAGCGGGAACGCGCCGTCGCGCAGGTCGGCCGCCGACTCCTCGTCGACGCTCAGCGAGACGAGGCCCGAGTCCGTGGCGTGCAGCAGCAGGCCGCGGTCGTGGGCGCGGGCGACGACGGTCGCGGCGTCGTCCACCTCGACCTGGAGCGTGTCGAAGAACGAGCGCGAGACGACCTCGACGCCGGACGCGCGCAACGCGTCCGCGAGCGCCGCGGTGGACAGGTGCACCTGACTCCCGATCGCGCGAAGGCCCGCGGGGCCGTGGTAGACGGCGTACATCGCGGCCATGACGGCGAGCAGCACCTGCGCGGTGCAGATGTTCGACGTCGCCTTCTCGCGGCGGATGTGCTGCTCGCGGGTCTGCAGCGTGAGCCGGTACGCGGGCTTGCCCACCGCATCCTGTGAGACTCCGACCAGGCGTCCGGGGAGCTGGCGCTCCAGGCCCTTCCGGACGGCCATGTACCCGGCGTGCGGGCCGCCGAAGCCCATCGGCACGCCGAAGCGCTGGCTGGTGCCGACCGCGACGTCCGCGCCGAGCTCGCCCGGGCCCTTGAGCTGGGTCAGCGCGAGCAGGTCGGCAGCGGCCACGACGACCGCGCCCGCCGCCTTCGCCGTCGCGATGGCGGCGGACGGGTCCCATACCCGGCCCGAGGCGCCGGGGTACTGGACGAACAGGCCGAACGCGTCCGACAGCTCCGGGGCGTCGTCGGCGAGGGAGGCCAGGTCGAGCACGATGAGCTCGATGCCGACCGCCTCCGCGCGGTTGCGGAGCAGCGCCAGGGTCTGCGGGAAGGTGTCCGCATCCACGACGAACTTCGTCGACTTCGCCTTGGACGCGCGACGTGCCAGCAGCATCCCCTCGACCACCGCGGTGCCCTCGTCGAGCATCGACGCGTTCGCGGTGTCGAGCCCGGTCAGGTCGGAGACCATGGTCTGGAAGTTGATCAGCGCCTCCAGCCGGCCCTGCGAGATCTCGGGCTGGTACGGCGTGTAGGCGGTGTACCAGCCCGGGTTCTCGAGCACGTTCCGCTTGATCACCGCGGGCGTGATGGTGCCGTAGTAGCCGAGGCCGATCAGGCTGCGGTTGACCGTGTTGCGTGCGGCCAGCGCCCGCAGTTCGCGGAGGGCGGCGCGCTCGCCGAGCGGTTCGGGCAGTGCGGAGGTGCGGTCGTCGTCGACGCGGATCGAATCCGGGACGGCCGCGTGGACGAGGTCCTCGACGGAGGACCAGTCGCGGGAGGCCGCCGCCGAGATCGCGGACAGCATGGTGCTCTGCGCATCCCCATCGGTTCCGATGTGACGCGTCGGGAAGAGGTCGGTCATGAAGGAGCGGGAACCTTACTCGCCGGTGAGGGCGGCGTACTCGTCGTAGCTGAGGAGGTTGTCGGGCAGCTCGGTGAAGCGGACCTTCACCAGCCAGCCCTCGCCGAACGGGTCGGAGTTGACGAGCTCGGGTGCGTCGACGACGGCGGAGTTCGCCTCGGCGACGATGCCGTCCACGGGCGCGAACAGCTCGCCGACGGACTTCGTGGACTCGATCTCGCCCACCACGCGGCCGGCCGTGACGTCGCTGCCCTCGTCGGGCAGCTCCACGAAGACCACGTCGCCGAGCTTCTCGGCCGCGTACGAGGTGATGCCGACGGTCGCGACATCGCCCTCGACCAGGAGCCACTCGTGCTCAGGCGTGTACTTCAGGTCTCGTTCTGCGGCCATGGCTAGCGCTTCTTTCTGCTGTAGAAGGGGAGGGCGGTGACGGTGAACGGGAGGCGCGTGCCGCGCACATCCACGTGGAGCACGGTGTTCTCGCGCGCGAGCTCGGGGGCGACGTACGCCATCGCGATCGGCACGCCCAGCGTCGGCGACAGCGCGCCGGAGGTGACCACGCCGACCTCCGCGTCCTCGCCGTTCGCGGTGTCCTTCGCGAAGACCGGGTAGCCGGCGCGAGCGGCGCGCTTGCCCTCGCCGACGAGGCCGACGAGGACCCGGGCCTCGGGATGCGGCCCCTCCTCGCTCGCAGCGCGGCCGATGAAGTCGGTGTCCTTCGCCAGGTTGACGACCCGGCCCAGCCCCGCCTGAGCGGGCTTCGTGTCGAGGCCCAGCTCGTGCCCGTACAGCGGCATCCCGGCCTCCAGGCGCAGGGTGTCGCGCGAGGCGAGGCCCGCCGGGACGAGGCCCAGGCCCTGCTCGGTGCCCGCCTCGGTGAGGGCGTCCCACAGCGCGCGGGCGTTGTCCGGGGCGACGTAGAGCTCGAAGCCGTCCTCGCCGGTGTAGCCGGTGCGCGCGATGAGCACGGGATGCGTCTGGAAGAGCGCGGGCAGCGACCAGTAGTACTTGAGGGAGGACAGGCGCTCGCCGAAGTCCTCGCCGTCGAGGGCGCCGTCGTCGGCGGCCAGGCCGTCGGTGGCGAGCAGGACGGACAGCGCCGCCGGCCCCTGCACGGCGATCAGCGCGATGTCGTCGGACTCGTCGAACACCTCGACGTCGAACGGGGACGTGCGGTCGCGCAGCTCCTGCGCCACCGCATCCCGGTTGGAGGCGTTCGCGACGACCATGTAGCGGTCCTCGCCGGTGCGGTAGACGACGAGGTCGTCGACGATGCCGCCGGCGCGCGACAGCAGGAGGCTGTACTTCGCCTGGTCGATGTTGAGCGCGGACAGCTTGCCGGCGAGCGCGTAGTCGAGCGCCTCCCCCGCCTCCGGGCCGATCAGCACGATCTCGGCCATGTGCGAGAGGTCGAAGAGTCCGGCTGCGGTGCGGACGGCGTGGTGCTCGGCCAGGTCGGACGAGTAGCGCACCGGCATCTGCCAGCCGGCGAAGTCGGTGAAGGAGGCGCCGGCCGACGCGTGGGCGTCGTGGAGCGGGGAGGTACGGCCGCCGTCGGCGTCCTGGTGCGAGGTCATGAGTTCTCCGATTCGCCGGCCGTCGGCCGGGGGCTGCGGGGGCGTCGCCGCTCCCGGGAAGAACTCCCCCTCTGTCATCCGGCCTGAGAGTTTCACCGCGTCCGTGGAAGCGGCTTTCACCGTGGGCGAGGGCGGCGGATGCCGTCCTGCTTTTCAGAGTGGCCAGTCCGATGCGGTACGCGTACCTGAGAGATTGTCGGGGAGGATTGCTCCTTCGGTGCCGCGCGCACGCGCGCGACTCTCCCGCATCGACCTCGTGGCCGTTGTTCAGTTGTGTGCGGCCAGCATATCCGCTCCCGCCTCCGCCCGCTCGCTCCGCGGACGTTCGCGCCCCACCACCGCGCGCATTCGTGCCGAATCGGCGCGATTCGTGACGAATGGGGCACATTCGGCACGAATCATCGCCGTGGTTGTGCTTTTGGTCAGGGCGACACTAAGATGGCTCCAACGTTAGAGTCATCCTGACTCTTACCCGATCCCGGGAGCAGCCATGACGGCACGGCACGAACGCGCGAGCGCGATCCTCGCCGTGTCCACCGTGATCTTCGCGCTGCGGAGCGACGACGAGACGGGCGGCGTCCCGCAGGTGTGGCTGCCGCTGGTGCGGCGCATCCGGGAGCCGTTCGAGGGCCGGTGGGCACTTCCCGGCGGTCCCCTGCGAGTCGGCGAAGACCTGGCCTACGCCGCCGCCCGGACGCTCAACGACACCACCGGCCTCACGCCCCGCTACCTCGAGCAGCTCTACGCCTTCGGCGACGCCGACCGCTCCCCCGGCGCCGAGCGCGTCGTCTCGGTCGTGTACTGGGCGCTGGTGCGCAGCGAGGAGGCCGAGCGGGCGAGCGTCGGCGAGAACGTCCGCTGGTTCCCCGCCGACGACCTCCCCGAGCTGGCCTTCGACCACAACGTCATCGTCGAGTACGCCCTCTGGCGGCTCCGCACCAAGATGGAGTACTCGCGCATCGCCCACGCCTTCCTCGGCGAGCGCTTCACGCTGGCCCAGCTGCGCGGCGTGCACGAGGCCGTGCTCGGCAAAGCGCTCGACCCGGCGAACTTCCGCCGCACGATCGAGGCGTCCGGCGCCGTCGTCGCCACCGACGAGTACCTCACCGGCACACCGCACCGCCCGCCGCGGCTGTACCGCTACAACGACCGGATCGACCTCGCCGACGCGGGGCCGCTCCCCCGGCAGCAGCATCCGTTCGAAGGAAGAAGCGAATCATGACCATCGCCTCGGTCGACACCACCATCCAGCTGATCGCCTCCGGCCAGGTCGACGGCGAGACCTGCACGCCCGACCTCGTCGAGGCGCCCTGGGAGTTCGACGGCCTCGCGCCGAGCTACGGTCCGGGCGCCTCGCTGGGCGACCCCATCCCGGTGAACGCGCCGCGCCAGGGCGAGCTGCCGGAGGAGTACCGCACGGCCTCCGCCCAGGAGCTCGGCGACCGCATCCGCGCCGCCAAGGAGACCCTCGGCGACCGTGTCGCGGTGATGGGCCACTTCTACCAGCGCGACGAGGTCGTGCAGTACGCGGACTTCGTCGGCGACTCGTTCCAGCTCGCCAACGCGGCCAAGGCGCGACCGGAGGCGGAGGCGATCGTGTTCTGCGGCGTCCACTTCATGGCCGAGACCGCGGACATCGTCTCGCGGCCCGAGCAGCGTGTCATCCTCCCGAACCTCGCCGCCGGCTGCTCGATGGCCGACATGGCCGATCTCGACTCGGTCGAGGAGTGCTGGGAGCAGCTGGAGGAGCTGTACGGCACCGAGCCGGACGCGGACGGCCGCGTGCCGGTCATCCCGGTCACCTACATGAACTCGTCGGCGGCGCTGAAGGCGTTCTGCGGCGAGCACGGGGGGATCGTGTGCACTTCCTCCAACGCCGCCACGGTGCTGGAGTGGGCGTTCGAGCGGGGGCAGCGCGTCCTCTTCTTCCCCGACCAGCACCTCGGCCGCAACACCGCCAAGGCGATGGGCATCCCCGTCGAGCGGATGCCGCTGTGGAACCCGCGCAAGCCCTGGGGCGGCACCGACGCGTCCACCCTGCAGGACGCCCAGGTCATCCTGTGGCACGGCTTCTGCTCGGTGCACAAGCGGTTCACGGTCGGTCAGATCGAGCACGCGCGCGCCGAGTTCCCGGGCGTCCGCGTGATCGTGCACCCCGAGTGCCCGATGGATGTGGTGGATGCGGCCGACGAGTACGGCTCGACCGACTACATCGTGAAGGCGATCCAGGCGGCGCCGGCCGGCTCGACGTTCGCGATCGGCACCGAGATCAACCTGGTGCAGCGGCTCGCGGCGCAGTTCCCGCAGCACACCATCTTCTGCCTGGACTCGGTCGTCTGCCCGTGCTCGACGATGTACCGCATCCACCCCGGCTACCTCGCCTGGGTGCTGGAGGGGCTCGTCCGCGGCGAGGTGCTCAACCAGGTGACGGTGCCAGACGCGGTCGCCGCCCCCGCCCGGGTCGCGCTCGAGCGGATGCTCGCCACGCGTCCCGACACGACGATGGCGGCCTGACATGAGCCGCGTGGTCGTCGTCGGGAGCGGGATCGCCGGACTGACCGCGGCCCTGCGGGCGCACGCGCTCGGGCACGACGTCACGGTGGTGACCAAGGCGTCGCTGTCCGACGGCAGCACCCGATACGCGCAGGGCGGCATCGCGGCGGCGCTGTTCCCGGACGACAGCGTGGAGGCGCACGTCGCCGACACGCTGCGGGCAGGCGCAGGGCTGAACGTCCGGGACGCGGTGGAAGCGCTGTGCACCGACGGACCGGAGCGCGTGCGCGAGCTGATCGCGCTCGGCGCGGCCTTCGACCGCGACGGCGACACGCTCGCGCGGGGGCTCGAGGCGGCGCACTCGTCCGCGCGGGTGCTCCACGCCGGCGGGGATGCGACGGGAGCCGAGCTCTCGCGTGCGCTGATCGCGGCCGTGCGGGCGGCGCGCATCCCGGTCGTCGAGGGCGCCTTCCTGCGGGAGGTGCTGGTGCGCGACGGCGCGGCGGTGGGCGTCTCCCTGCTCGTCGCGGGGACGCCGGTCGCGCTCGAGGCGGACGCTGTCGTCCTGGCGACCGGGGGCTGGGGACGGCTGTACGCGCACACGACGAATCCGGCGGTCGCGACCGGGGACGGCGTCGCCGCGGCCTGGCGCGCCGGGGCGGTGCTGGCGGACCTCGAGTTCACGCAGTTCCACCCCACCGCCCTGCACGCACCGGGCCAGGCGGGGGCGGGCGCGTTCCTCGTGTCCGAGGCCGTGCGCGGCGAGGGCGCGGTGCTGCGGAACGCGGCCGGCGAGCGCTTCATGACCGACGTGCACCCCGATGCGGAGCTCGCTCCGCGCGATGTGGTGGCCCGTGGGATCGCGGTCGAGATGGCCGCGCAGGGCGGGCGTCCGGTGCTCCTCGACGCGACCGAGCTCGGCCGGGAGTTCCTCGCGCGGCGCTTCCCGACGATCGACGCGGCGACGCGGGCGGCGGGATACGACTGGGCGACTCGCCCCATCCCCGTGACCCCGGCGGCGCACTACGCGATGGGCGGCGTGGCGACCGACACCGAGGGGCGCACGAGCGTCCCCGGACTCTTCGCCGTCGGCGAGGTCGCCTGCACCGGCGCGCACGGCGGCAACAGGCTGGCGTCGAACTCACTGCTCGAAGGGCTGGTGTTCGCGCACCGGGCGGCCGGCGCGATCGGCGGCGTCTGGACGGAGGGCCCGGAGTGGGTGCGGGAGGGTGCGGTCACGGCCGTGCCGTCCGACACGCCGTCGAGGCCCGCTCGCGCCTTCTCGCGGGAGCGTCTCGGCGCGCTGCTCTGGGACGCTGCGGGCGTGCACCGCGACGGCGCACGGCTGGCGGCTGCGGCGGCCGAATTGGCGGCGACCGCTGAGCCCGGGGACGGGCCGTCGGAGGACGGCAACCTCCTCTCCCTCGCCCGCCTGGTCGTCGCCGCCGCGCTGGCGCGCGAGGAGTCGCGCGGCGCGCATTTCCGCTCGGATTTCCCGCTGACCGGCGCGGCCGAGCCCGCGCACACCGTCCTCCTCCCCCAGTTCTCCCGTCTCGAGGTGCCCTTCGCATGCTGACCCGCCAGATCATCCAGACCGCCGTCCAGGCCGCCCTCGTCGAGGATGCGCCCTGGGGCGACCTCACGAGCGAGCTCCTCATTCCGGAGGCGGCCGTCGCCACCGCGCGCCTGGTCGCCCGCGAGCCGGGCACATTCGCCGGCGGCGAGGTCTTCGCCGCGGCGTTCACTCTGACCGACCCGTCCGTCGAGGTGAGCCTGCACGTCACGGACGGCGCGACCTTCGCCGCGGGGACGCGCTCGCGACCGTGACCGGGCCGGCCCGCTCGGTGCTGCAGGGCGAACGCGTCGCCCTCAACTTCGTCCAGCGGATGAGCGGCATCGCCACGCTGACCGCCGCGTTCGTCGCTGAGGTCGCCGGTACCTCCGCCCGGATCGTGGACACGCGTAAGACGACACCGGGCTTGCGCGCCTTCGAGCGGCACGCCGTTCGAGCGGGAGGCGGGCACAACCACCGTTACTCGCTGTCGGATGCGGTGATGGCGAAGGACAACCACCTCGCGGTGCTCACCACCCAGTCAGGGCTGTCGGTCACCGACGCGCTGCTCCGGGTGCGCGAACAGCTCTCGCACACGACGCACCTGGAGGTCGAGGTGGACCGGACGGACCAGATCGAGCCGGTGCTCGCCGCCGGGGTCGACACGATCATGCTCGACAACTTCACGGTCGATGAGCTGCGGGAGGGCGTCGCCCTGGTCGCCGGCCGCGCGATCGTCGAGGCGAGCGGCAATGTGAGCCTCGCGACCGTCCGGAGCATCGCCGAGACCGGCGTCGACGTGATCTCGTCGGGCGCGCTCACGCACAGCGTCCGCTCGCTCGACCTCGGACTGGACGTGGTGGTCGAGTGATCTACCTCGACGCCGCCGCCACCTCTCCGGTCCGCCGGGAGGTGCTGGAGGCGATGTGGCCCTACCTCACCGGGGAGTTCGGCAACCCGTCGAGCCACCACGCGGTCGGCGAGTCCGCGGCGCGGGCGCTGGCCGAGGCGCGGACGTCGGTCGCGGCGTGGCTGGGCTGCCGGGCGTCGGAGGTGACGTTCACCTCGGGCGGGACGGAGGCCGACAACCTCGCGATCAAGGGCATCGCGCTCGGTGATCCGCGCGGGCGGCACATCGTCACGACGCCGATCGAGCACGAGGCCGTGCTGGAGTCGGTGGACTACCTGGTGCGGTTGCACGGTTTCACGGTGACGTACGTGCCGGTCGGGCGGGACGGGCTGGTTTCACCGGTGGATTTTGCGGCCGCGCTGCGACCGGACACCACGCTGGCGTCGGTGATGCTGGCGAACAACGAGGTGGGGACGGTGCAGCCGATCGCCGAGCTGGCGGCGCGGGCGCACGCGGTCGGAGTCCCCTTCCATACGGACGCTGTGCAGGCCGCCGGGTGGCTGCCGCTCGACGTCCGCGCGCTCGGGGTGGATGCGCTGAGCGTCTCGGGCCACAAGATCGGCGCGCCGAAGGGCGTGGGGGCGTTGTACGTGCGGGGACGCATCCCGGTCGAGCCGCTGGTCCACGGCGGCGGGCAGGAGCGCGGGCGGAGGTCGGGGACGGAGAACGTCGCCGGGGCGGTGGCGCTCGGGGTCGCGGCGCGGCTGGCGCTGGCCGACCGGGCGGCGCGGGCATCCGCGGCCACGGCGGCGCGGGACGCGTTCATCGCGGGGGTGCTCGCCGAGGTCCCGGATGCGGAGCTCACCGGGCATCCCACGTCGCGGCTGCCGGGCACGGCGTCGTTCGTGTTCCCGGCGACGAACGGCGAGGCGGTGCTGCTCGAGCTGGAGCGGCGCGGCATCGTGTCGTCGAGCGGCTCGGCCTGCGCCGCCGGGAGCGAGGATGCGTCGCACGTGCTCCTGGCGCTCGGCTACCCGGAGGATGTGGCGCGCACCGCGGTGCGGTTCTCGTGGGGACCGGAGGTGGCGGCCGGGGAGCTGGTCGCCGTCGCGCCGGCGGTCGGAGAGGCCGTGCGGGCGGTCCGCGGGCTCGCCGTCTGAGGGCACGGGATCACCGGATTTATTCCACCGTTCTGCGGACAGCGAACTTCTCCACAGTTCACATGATCGACACCCACGGTGTCGGTGGCTCTCGCTAGGTTGGACCGGTGACTGAGAAGACCTCACCCGTGACATCCGTAGACGCCGGGGACCTCGCCGCGCCCGCGGAATCGGCCGCGCCCGTCCGCATCGCACCGCGCGACCAGCGGGTGATCTGGCTGCTTCTCGCCGCCACGTTCGTCGTCATCCTCAACGAGACGATCATGACGGTCGCCATCCCGAAGCTGATGGACGACCTGCACGTCGACGCGCTCGCGGCGCAGTGGCTGTCGACGGCGTTCATGCTGACGATGGCGGTGGTCATCCCGATCACGGGCATCCTGCTGCAGCGCTTCTCGACCCGACAGATGTTCATCGCCGCGATGTCGCTGTTCTCGCTCGGCACGCTCTCGGCCGCGCTCGCGCCGGGCTTCCTGGTGCTCGTCGCCGCCCGGGTGATCCAGGCGTCCGGCACGGCCATCATGATCCCGCTGCTGATGACCACGCTCATGACGCTGGTGCCGCCGGCGCTGCGCGGGCGCACCATGGGCAACGTCTCGATCGTGATCTCGGTCGCACCGGCCATCGGCCCCACGATCTCGGGCCTCATCCTCAACTTCCTGCCGTGGCGGTGGATCTTCCTCATCGTGTTGCCGATCGCCCTGGTGATGCTGCTCATCGGCATGCGCTTCGTCGAGAACGTGACCGAGCCGAAGAAGGTCCGCATCGACGTGCTGTCCGTGATCCTGTCGGCCTTCGGATTCGGCGGCCTGGTCTACGGCCTGACGCTGTCGGGCGAGGCCGGCGGCTCGTCGTCGAACCCGCTGATGCTGTGGGGCTCGCTGATCGTCGGCGTCCTCGGCCTGGCGGCCTTCATCACGCGCCAGCTGCTGCTGCAGCGGAAGGACCGCGCGCTGCTCGACCTGCGCACGTTCCGCTACCCGATCTTCACCGTGTCCATCGTGCTGATGGCGATCACCACCGCGTCGATGTTCGGCGTGATCATCGTGCTGCCGCTGTACCTCCAGCACGTGCTGCACCTCGACACGCTGGCGACCGGGCTCATCCTGCTCCCGGGCGGACTCATCATGGGCCTCGCGGCGCCGTTCGTGGGCCGGCTGTACGACCGGTTCGACCCGCGCGTGCTGGTCGTGCCGGGGTCGATCCTGGTCAGCCTGGTGCTGTGGGGGCTGACGATGGTCACCGAGACGACGCCGGTCGGGCTCGTGATCGCCGCGCATGTCACCATGAGCCTCGGGCTCGCCATGATGTTCACGCCGCTGTTCACCGCCGGCCTCGGCGCGGTCCCACCGCACCTCTACTCGCACGGCAGCGCCATCCTGGGCACCATCCAGCAGGTCGGCGGTGCGGCGGGCACGGCGCTGCTCATCGCGGTGCTGACGCTGCAGTCGACGGTGCTCGCGACCGGCGGGGCGTCGGCCGATGCCGCGCAGGCGGGCGGCATCCGGGCGGCGTTCGTCGCGGGCGCGATCATCTCGCTGTTCGCGGTTGCCGGGTCGTTCTTCATCCGGAAGCCGGCCGACGTGCCCTCCGAGGTCGCGTTCGCGCACTGAGCGGGGTCGCGCCGACCCGGATGCGGCAACGAGGGTGCGCGAGTGCGGTGGTTTGGAACGAATGCGGTCCGGCGCGCAGGCGCAGACGTTACGAGGCGGCGCAGACGCGGCCGCCGGCAACCGCGGCCCATTGCGGTCAGCGCCACTGGCAGGGGCGGGGCGGTGGCGGCAGAATGGGGCAACCGCACCGCGAGGAGGCACCGTGTCCGTGATCCGCACACCTGAGCCGTCGGAGGCGACCGGCGAGGTCGCCGCGCTCTACGCCGAAGACATCGAAGACCTCGGCTACGTCCCCGACTACACGCGGGTGATGGCCGTCAACCCGGAGGCGGTGCGGGCGTTCGAGAACCTGGTCCGTGCGATCGTCTCCCAGCTCGGCAAGCGGCGGTACGAGCTCGTGACGCTGGCAGCCGCGCAGGCCCTGCGCTCCCAGCACTGCCGCCTTGCGCACGGCCGCAAGACGCTCACGATCATGGACGAGGACGAACTCGTGCGGATCGCCAGCGACCACCACGACGCCGACCTCAGCGAGGCCGAGGTCGCCATGATGGACTACGCCGCCCGCGTCGCCACCGACTCCGCCTCCCTCACCGACGACGACACCCTGCGCCTGCGCGAGCTCGGGTACACCGACCGGGAGATCGTCGACATCACCCTCGCCGCCGCCGCGCGCAGCTACTACAGCCGCTCCATCCAGGCGCTCGGAGCCGGCGTCGAGGTTCCGCCCGGGCTCAGCGACCGGCTCCGCGACGCCCTGCTGGTGGCGCCGCTGTGAGAGACAGCACCCGCTCCCGGGCCCTGGCGGCGCTGCAGGGTCTGGCGCTCGGCGACGCCCTCGGGATGCCCACGCAGTCCCTCTCCCGGGAGCGGATCGCCGCCGACCACGGCCGCATCCGCGGACTCGTGGCGGCCGGCCCGCACCAGCAGATCGCGGCCGGGATGCCCGCGGGGTCGATCACCGACGACACCGAGCAGGCCGTGCTGCTCGCGCGGCTGCTCATCGACGGCGACGGCACCGTGCCACCCGGGGTGTTCGCCGCCGAGCTCCTGGCCTGGGAACGGGCGATGGAGGCGCGCGGCTCCCTCGACCTGCTGGGTCCCAGCACGCGGGCCGCGCTCCAGCGGCTGCAGGACGGTATGCCGCCCGAGGAGGCCGGCCGCTTCGGCGCCACGAACGGAGCCGCCATGCGGATCACCCCGGTCGGGATCGCGGTGCCGGTCGAACCGCTCGGCGGCTTCGTCGACGCGGTCGTCCAGGTCAGCGCCCTCACCCACAACACCGGCCTCGGCATCGCGAGCGCGGCGGCGGTCGGCGCGGCGGTGAGCGCCGGCCTCGACGGCGCGGATGCGCCCGAGGCGCTGGATGTGGCGGTCGCCGCCGCGCGGGAGGGCGCGGGTCGCGGGCACTGGGTCGCCGGAGGCGATATCGCGGCGCGGCTGGAGTGGGCCATCCCGTACCTGCTCGACCTCGCGCCACGCGAACAGGACGACGCCCTCGTCCGGGTCGTCGGGACGTCGGTGGCCGCCCAGGAGTCGGTGGTCGCGGCCCTCGCGCTCGTCGCGCTGGCGGTGGCCGGGACCAGCTCGTCCCACCGCGACCGGCCGGGCGACGACGGGCTCGGGGCGCGGCGGAACGGGATCGGCGCGACGACGGCACCCGACGGCGACGCCGCCTGGGAAGCGCTCTGCCGGGCCGCATCTCTCGGTGGAGACACGGACACGATCGCGGCGATGGCCGGCGCCGTCCTCGGCGCGACGGGCGCCACCGACTGGCCGCGAACGGCGGTGGACACGCTCCGCCGGGTCAACGCACTGGAACTGGAGCCGCTGGTCGACGGCCTGCTGCGGGTGAGGAGACGACATGGCTGACGGACGCGTCATCTTCACCGGCACGGTCGTCGTCGACCTCCTCCTCCGGGTGGGCGCCCTCCCCGAACGCGGCGGCGACGTGCTGGCGGAGTCGTCCGGCATGTCAGCCGGCGGGGGCTTCAACGTGATGGCCGCCGCCGCGCGGGACGGCGCCGAAGTGCTCTTCGCCGGCCGCTCCGGGACGGGCCCGCTCGGCGAGGTGGTCGGCGAGGCCCTGTGGGGCGAGGGCATCGCGGTCGCGACCCCGCCGATCGAGACGGTCGACAACGGGTACTGCGTCGTCCTCGTCGACGATGACGCCGAGCGGACGTTCATCACCGTCCCCGGGGCGGAGGGGATGCTGACGCGCGCCGATCTCGACCTCATCCATCCGCGCACCGGCGACGTCGTCTACGTCTCGGGCTACAGCCTGGCGCATCCCACTTCCGGCCCCGCGGTTGCCGGCTGGCTGACCGACCTCGCCCCGGCGGACGCGATCGTGGTGTTCGACCCGTCCCCGCTCGTTGGCACGCTCGACCGCGAGCTGCTCGAGGCGGTGCTGGCCCGCACCGACGTGCTGAGCGCGAACGCACGAGAGGCCCGCATCCTGCGCGCGCACGCGCATCCCGCACCCGCCGCGGGCGCCCTGCGCGGGATGCTGCGCGAGGGCGGCGTCGCCGTGGTCCGGGACGGCGCGTCGGGCTGCTGGGTCGCCACCGGAGACCCCGCACCCGCGCACGTTCCCGCGTTCCCCGTGACGGCGGTCGACACGACCGGCGCGGGCGACGCGTTCGGCGGCGTGCTCGCGGCGGCGCTCGCGCGCGGGCTGAACCCCATGGATGCGGCCCTCCGCGCGAATGCGGCCGCCGCTCTGGCGGTCACCCGGCGCGGTCCCGCCACCGCGCCGACGGCCGCCGAGACCGACACCCTCCTTTCCTCACACCGCACCGGCGCGTGACACTGGAACCGTGTTCACCGTCAAGCGCATCTACGACCCGGCGGCGCCCGAGGACGGCTACCGCATCCTGGTCGACCGCCTCTGGCCGCGCGGCGTCAGCAAGGAACGCGCCCACCTCGACCTCTGGCTGAAAGAGGTGGCGCCTTCGACGGAGCTGCGTCGCTGGTTCCACCATGACGCGTCCGCCGAGGCCGAGGTCTTCGACGAGTTCCGCACGCGCTACGAGCAGGAGCTCGACGGCAACCCCGCGGTCGACCAGCTGAGAGAGCTTGCGGCGACGCATCCGCGCATCACCCTGCTCGTCGGCGCTCGCGACCCGGAGCTGGACCACGGAAAGGTGCTCGAGGAGTACCTCGAGCACCATCCGTGAGCGGCGGCAGGGATCACCCGGCGAGCGCCAGCCGCTCCGCCTCCTCGGCGTCGCGCGCATCCACGAGGTACCGCGCGTACGCCGGGATGGTGAGGAAGGTCGGGAAGTCCTCCGCCAGCACCACCTCGCGCAGCACGTCGGCGGCGTCCGCAAAGCGCGAGCCGTCAGTCTCCCGCGCCTCCAGCTCCTCGTCGATCAGCCGGGCGACCGCCTCCGCGTCCACAGTCGTCCCGTCGACGGTCACCACGCGGTTCTCGATCCACTGCCGCAGCAGCGACCGCGAGATCTCCGCGGTGGCCGCGTCCTCCATCAGCCCGTCGATCGCGACGGCGCCCGTCCCGCGCAGCCACGCTTCGATGTAGCGCAGCGCCACCGAGACGTTCGACCGCACCCCGGCATCCGTCACGGTCGCGTCCGCCGAGCCGACGTCGAGCAGGTCGGCGGCTGCGACCGTGACGTCGTCGCGCTGCCGGGACAGCTGGTTCGGCCGGTCCCCCAGCACCGCGTCGAACTCGGCGAGCGCCGTGGGGATGAGGTCGGGATGGGCGACCCAGGTCCCGTCGAAGCCGTCGCCCGCCTCGCGGCGCTTGTCGTCCGCGACCTTCGTCAGAGCCCGGGCGGTCGCCTCCGGGTCGCGGCGGTTCGGGATGGACGCGCTCATCCCGCCGATCGCGTGGGCCCCACGGCGGTGGCAGGTCGCGACCAGCAGCTCCGTGTACGCCCGCATGAAGGGCACCGTCATCGTGATGCGGTCGCGGTCGCCGAACGCGAAGCGGCGCCCGCGTCCCTGGAAGGTCTTGATCATCGAGAAGATGTAGTCCCAGCGGCCCGCGTTGAGCCCGGCGCAGTGGTCGCGCAGCTCGAACAGGATCTCCTCCATCTCGAACGCGGCCGGGATGGTCTCGATGAGCACGGTCGCCCTGACGGTCCCGACCGGCATCCCGATGCGCTGCTGCGCGAACACGAAGATGTCGTTCCACAGCCGCGCCTCGAGGTGCGACTCCAGCTTCGGCAGGTAGAAGTACGGGCCGCGTCCCCCATCCACCAGCGCCTGCGCGTTGTGCCAGAAGTACAGGCCGAAGTCGGTGAGGGACGCGCTGGCGGGCGCGGTCCGTCCAGCCCGGTCGGTGAAGGCGAGGTGCTTCTCGACCAGGTGCCAGCCGCGCGGCCGCATGACGATGGTCGGCGTGTGCTCGAACGGCGTGGTGACCCGGTAGTCCTTGCCCTCGGGGCTCGTGTACGCGAGGTCGCCGCGGGCGGCGTCGAACAGCGTCGTCTGGCCGCCGACGATGTTGGCCCAGGTCGGGCTCGTCGCATCCTCGAGGTCGGCGAGCCAGACGCGGGCGCCCGAGTTGAGCGCGTTGATCGCCATCTTGGGGTCGGTCGGGCCGGTGATCTCGACGCGGCGGTCCTCGAGTCCGGGGCCGGCGCCGGCGACGCGCCAGTCGGCGTCCTCGCGGACGACGGCCGTGGTGCTCAGGAAGCGCGGGTCGCGCCCGTTGCCGGCCTCGGTGCGGCGCCGCTGCCGCTCGGCGAGCAGCTCCTGCCGTCGCGCGGCGAAGGTCTGGTGCAGGTGGTCGACGAAGGCGATGGCCTCCGAGGTGAGGATGCGGTCGGCGCCGTCGGTGCGGGGGCCGGTGATCTCGATCATGATGTCGTCTCCTTCGGTCGGTCAGAACTGGTGCTCTTCGGTGGAGCCGACCAGGGCGAGCGTGGCGCTGTCGGGGTTGAGCGCGGTCGCGATCCGGTCGAAGTAGCCGGTGCCGACCTCCCGCTGGTGGCGGGTGGCGGTGTAGCCGTCGGCCTCGGAGGCGAATTCCGCCTCCTGCAGGTCGACGTAGGCGCTCATGTGCCGGGTGGAGTAATCCCGGGCGAGCGTGAACATGGAGTGGTTGAGGGCGTGGAAGCCGGCCAGGGTGATGAACTGGAAGGCGTAGCCCATCGCCGCGAGCTCGCGCTGGAACCGGGCGATGGTGTCGTCGTCGAGGTGGGATCGCCAGTTGAACGACGGCGAGCAGTTGTAGGCGAGCTTCTTGCCGGGGAACTCGGCGTGGACGGCCTCGGCGAACCGCCGCGCGAGCTCCAGGTCAGGCTCGGCCGACTCGACCCACAGCAGGTCGGCATAGGGCGCGTAGGCGAGGCCGCGGGCGATGACCGGCTCGATCCCGTTGCGCACCTCGTAGAAGCCCTCGGCGGTGCGCGTGCCGGTCACGAAGGGACGGTCGCGTTCGTCGTGGTCGCTGGTCAGCAGGGTCGCGGCGAGCGCATCCGTGCGGGCGATGACGATGGTCGGCACGCCCGCGACGTCCGCGGCCAGGCGAGCGGCGTTGAGGGTGCGGATGTGCTGGCCGGTCGGGATGAGGACCTTGCCGCCCATGTGCCCGCACTTCTTCTCGCTGGCGAGCTGGTCCTCCCAGTGGACGCCCGCAGCGCCGGCCTGGATCATGCCGTGCATCAGTTCGTAGGCGTTGAGCGGGCCTCCGAAGCCGGCTTCGGCGTCGGCGACGATCGGCGCCATCCAGTCGTCGATCGGGCCGTCCGTGCCCTCGACCTGACCGGCCCGCAGCAGCGCGCTGTTGATGCGGCGGACGACGGCGGGGACGGAGTTGGCCGGGTAGAGGCTCTGATCGGGATACGTCTGGCCCGAGAGGTTGGCGTCCGCGGCGACCTGCCAGCCGGAGAGGTAGATCGCCTCGAGCCCGGCGCGGACCTGCTGCACGGCCTGGTTGCCGGTGAGGGCGCCGAGCGCGGCGACCCAGCGCGGGTCGGCCGGTGTGCTCTCGCGCCCGATCAGCTCCCACAGCCGCTCGGCGCCGCGGCGGGCGAGGGTCTGCTCCTCGCGGACCGGGCCGCGCAGGGCGACGACGTCGTCGGCGGTGTAGTCGCGGCGGATGCCGGACCAGCGCGGGTCCGCATCCCACTCGAGCTGCAGCTCGGCGGCGGTCTGGGTCGTGTCGCCGGGGCGGGCTTCGGTGCGGGGTTCGGTGCTCATCGTGACCTCCATCGGTCGTGTCGGTTGAGACGATCCTTTGCCCGGTCGAGCACCTCCCGATCGGATCCGTCGACAGAAATCCGGCTGTTGTTCTGTTTGCCAGAACTTCGCCCGGGTGTCAGCATGGCCACCATGACCGTCATCGACGACGTGCAGGACGACCGCCCAGAAGCCGACGCACTCACCCTCGGGCGGCGCATCCGCGCGTTCCGGCAGCAGCGCGGGATGACCCTGGAGGCCCTCGCGGCCGCTATCGACCGGGCGCCGTCACAGGTGTCGACGATCGAGAACGGCAACCGCGAGCCGCGGCTCGCCCTGCTGCGCGCGATCGCCGCCGCCTTGGAGGTGAGCGTCGACGACCTGCTCACGCCGGAGGCCCCGGATGAGCGTGCGGCCCTCGAGATCGCGGTCGAGCGGGCGCAGCGCGGGCCGGTGTTCGCGGCGCTCGGGATCGAGCCGACCCGGGTCGGCCGGACCGTCCCGGACGCGACGTTGCGCGCCATCCTGGGCCTGCACCAGGAGGTGGAGCGGCTCCACCGCGAGCGTGCGGCGACCCCCGAGGAGGCGCGGCGGGCGAACGCCGAGCTCCGGGCGACCATGCGGGCGCGCGACAACCACTTCCCCGAGCTGGAGGCGATCGCCGCGGAGCTGCTGGCCGCCGTCGGACACACCGGCGGGCCGGTGTCGCATCAGACCGTGACCGACATGGCCGACCACCTCGGCTACTCGCTGCATTACGTCGGCGACCTGCCCCACTCCACCCGGTCGGTCACCGACCGGCGCAATGGACGCATCTACCTGCCCACCGAGCAGTCGGCGTCTAGAGACTCCCGCTCCCCCATCCTGCAGGCGTTCGCGTCGCACCTGCTCGGGCATGACGAGCCGCGAAACTACGCCGATTTTCTGCGGCAGCGGGTCGAGACCAACTACCTCACGGCGGCGCTGCTGCTGCCCGAGAAGGACGCGGTCGCGTTCCTCACCGAGGCCAAGAACTTCCGCCGCATCTCGATGGAGGACCTCCGCGACGCGTTCGCGGTGTCGTACGAGACGGCAGCGCACCGGTTCACCAACCTGGCCACCGCGCGGCTCGGCATCCCGGTGCACTTCATGAAGGTGCACGAGTCGGGCACGATCATCAAGGCGTACGAGAACGACGCGGTGGTGTTCCCGTCGGACGCGCTGGGCGCGGTCGAGGGGACGCCGGTGTGCCGCAGCTGGACGGCGCGCACGGTGTTCGACGTCGCCGACCGCTTCAGCCCGTACTACCAGTACACGGACACGCCGAGCGGGACGTTCTGGTGCACGTCACGGGTCGAGAAGGCGAAGGAGGGGGACTACTCGGTCAGCGTCGGCGTGCCGTTCGCGCACGTGAAGTGGTTCCGGGGCCGGGAGACGGCCAACCGGGCGGTGTCGCGCTGCCCCGACGAGACGTGCTGCCGTCGCCCGCCCGGCACCCTGGCGGAGCGCTGGGAGGGCCAGGCCTGGCCCGCCGCGCGCACCCCGACGTCCCTCCTCGCGGCCCTGCCCACCGGCACCTTCCCCGGCGTCGATCCCACGGAGGTCTTCACCTTCCTCGACCGCCACGCCCCCGCCTCCTGACCCGCGCGTCAGTCGAGGGTGAGGAGGCGGAGGGCGACGCCGTAGGGGGCAAGGTCGACCCGCGGGGACGGGCCGCCGTCGAGGGAGCTGAGCTCGGCGCCGGCGGGGAGGGACGGCTCGACGACGACGTCGGTCTCGTGCTGGGAGACGAAGACGACGAAACGGCGGCCGTCCTCGTGCACCAGTGAGTCCGTGAACACCCGCGGGTCGTCGAGGCGCACGTCGCGCTCCACGTCGGCGACCGCGGCGAGCGCGTCGTACAACCGCCACGTCTGCTCGGGGTTCACGCGGCCCTGCTCCGCGGCGAAGAACTCGAGCGGATACGCGCACAGCACCGCGCGTCCCGCCCCGTGGTCCTGCACCACGATCGCCGGGCGACCGTGCGCGTCCACCGCGACCACCCGTCCCGCGGTCGCGCGAACGGGCAGGGAGGTGCGCCCGTTCCGGTTGCCTGCGGCCGCGAATGACAGGGTCTCCCCCGCCTCGATCGACCCGAACGGCTCCGTGAACCGCAGCACGACGGTGTCGTCGGTCACCGGCTCCGCGAGCCCGTACGCCGACTCCATCCGCACCCCGAACAGCTCCTCGGTGTGCGCCCACCACGGCCCGCGCTGCACGCCGCTCGACCCGTGCGAGTACGACGCGTAGACCGTCGCGCCCTCGCGGGCGAGTGCGATCAGCTGCTCCCACGACGTCGCGCACAGCTGCTTGACCGACGGAAGCAGGTACAGCCCGTAGCCGGCGGGGAGCCCGCCATCCGCCTTCTCGCGGACCACGGCGACCGGGATGTGCGCCTCGTGCGCCGCGACGTAGGCCTGCTCGCCGGTCGCCACGATGTGCGCCCGCTCGTCCTGGTTGGTGAACGGGTAGTCCTCCGCCAGATGCGACGGCACGACGAGGGCCGCATCCACCGCCGCTCGCCGCACCGACGGCAGGTCGATCGCCGCCAGATCCGCCGCGAAGCCCGCCAGCTCGCGCAGCGGCGGCTTGGGGTTCCCGTGCCTGTCGGTGATGCCGAAGTGCATCTCGAACGGATGGTGCGAGTACGGACGCTGATCGGCCAGGTCGTCGTAGTCGGTGTTGTTCCACGCGATCCAGCCGGTCGCGCCGGCCAGCAGCGTCGAGTACAGCAGCTGACGGTAGTAGGACGCGGCGCCCGCGTCCGACACGAAATCGCTGGTGAGGCCGAACTCCTCCATGATCACCGGCAGCCCGTGCGTCGCCGCCAGCTCCGCGATGAACGCCGCCTTCAGGTGCTGGCGGATCTGGTCGGTCTCCATCCGGTAGACGTGCGGCCCAATGAAGTCGGTGAACTCCGCCAGATCGCGCACCGAGAAGCCGTTGTCGTGGCCGGTCGTCTCGATGCCCCACGCGCCGTCGCCGACCGCGACCGGTTGCGTCCCGCCGCCCGCGCGCACCGCATCCACCAGCAGCGACGCCCACGCGTCCACGATGGGACGCGGCGCCTCGCCGCCGTAGATCGGCACCTCGTTGGTCAGCAGCCAGCCGGCGACGGCGGGATGCGACGCGAACCGCGCCGTCAGCTCCCGCACGTACCAGGCCTGCCGGCCGACGAACCAGACGTCGCGGTACAGGTCGCGGCCCTCCCGCCACACCGGGTCCCAGTTCTCGCCCGACATGTGACCGACCAGGAACGTCGGCACCGTCGTCATCCCGACCTCCCTGTGCGCGTCGAGGAAGTCGGCGAAGTTGGCGACGCACTGCTCGTCGAGCGAGTCCGGGGTCGGGTGGAAGTCGGGCCAGTAGAAGAACGAGCGCGTCATGTTCAGGCCGTGCTCGGCGAGCACGCGCAGCTCCTGGCGGACCACCTCCGGGTCGTACCGCGTCCACATCAGCGGTCCCCCGGTGCGCGACCAGAAGTTGGCCCCCAGCCACACCACCGGGGCGTCGTCCACCCGCAGCACCGGCGAAGGCCGGTCGACGGCCGTCACTTGACCGCGCCGGCCGTCAGACCCGCCACGAAGTTCCGCTGCAGCAGCAGGAACGCCACCACGATCGGGATGGACACCACCAGCGAGGCCGCCATGATCTGGTTCCAGTACACGTTCGTCTGCGTCGAGTAGAGCTGCAGGCCGACCGCGAGCGTCCTGTTCTCATCCGTCGTCATCACGGAGGCGAACAGCACCTCGCCCCAGCTCGTCATGAACGAGTAGATCGCGACGGCGATCAGCCCCGGGCGCGCGGCCGGGATGACCACGTGCCAGAGCGCGCCCATCGGGCCCGACCCGTCCACCTTCGCGGCCTCGTCGAGCTCGTGCGGGATGTTGTCGAAGTAGCCGGCGAGCATCCAGATCGAGAACGGCAGCACGAACGTGAAGTACGTGATGATGAGGCCCCAGCGGGTGCCGACCAGCTGGATGCCGGTGGCCTGGTTGATGTTCACGAAGATGAGGAACAGCGGCAGCAGGAACAGCACGCCCGGGAACATCTGGGTCGAGAGCACGGTCGTCGTGAACACGTTGCGGCCCTTGAACCGGTAGCGCGACACCGCGTAGGCGGCGAACACGGCGATCACCAGGGAGATCAGGGTCGCGGCGCTCGACACGATGAGGCTGTTCACGAAGTACGACGCCAGCGGCACGGTCGACCACATGTCGATGAACGGCTGGAACGTGATCGTCTGCGGCCACCACGTGAAGGCGGCCTGGACCTCCGACAGCGGTTTCACCGACGACGTGATCATCACGTACAGCGGCACCACCGTGAACACCGTCAGGACGGCGATGGTCACCCAGCGGAAGACGTGGGAAGAGCGGGTCTCACGCATTGCGGTTCCTCCGGTTGACGACGAGCAGGTAGGCGCCGGTGACGATCAGCAGGAACAGCAGCAGGAGGACGCTCATCGCGGCTCCCGAGCCGAAGTTCCAGGTCAGGAACGACGCGTTGTAGATGTGGAAGGAGATCAGGTCGCCCGCCGCGGGCTGGGCTGTGCTCCCGAACAGGACGTACGGCGTGTTGAAGTCGTTGAACGTCCACAGGAACATGACGAGCAACAGCACCGCGTTCACCGGCCGCAGCATCGGCAGGGTGATCGAGCGCCACTGCCGGAACGGCTTGGCGCCGTCCACCGCGGAGGCCTCGTAGACCTCCGATGGGACCGACTGCAGCCCAGCCATGAGCATCAGGAACGCGAACGGCCAGAGCCGCCAGATCGCGACGATGACGATGGACCAGAAGGCGTTGCCGCCGATCAGCCAGAACGGCTTGTCGCCGGGGAGCCCGAGGTTGTCGAACAGGAAGTGGTTGATCGCGCCCGTGTCCTTCTGGAACATGAACTTCCAGGTGATGATGCCGGCGTACAGCGGCAGCGCGTAGGGCACGAGGAACAGGGTGCGGAAGAACGCGCGCCCCCGGAACCGCTCCTGCAGGGCGACGGCGGCGGCCATCCCGAGCACCCACGAGATACCGACCACCAGGATGGTGAAGCCCACGGTCACGAAGAACGACTTGAGCAGGCCCTGGCCGACCGACCCGGAGAAGTCGAGCGCGACCGCGTAGTTCTTGAGGCCGACGAACGGCGCTTCGCCCCAGTTGGCGATGTAGAACTTGGTGAGCTGGAGGAAGCTGATCCAGATGCCGGTGAGCATCGGGACCACGTGGATGAGCAGTTCGAAGATGATCGCCGGGGCGAGCAGGAGGAACGGCAGCCACCATCCCTTGGGGCGGCGGCGCTTCGGCTTGGGCGGTGCGGCCGCGGCCGGCACCGTGACGGCGGGGCCGCGGACGTCTGTCGTCGTCGACATGGGTCTCCTTACAGGTGTGGCTGACCGCCGGGCGGGAGCGGGGACCGCCCCGCCCGGCGAGCGAGGTTTCGGCGGATCAGCCGCCCAGGGACTGCTTGACCTGGTCCTGCGCGCTCTGCATGGCCGACTTGATGTCGGACTCGGAGACCGTGCTGCCGGTGGCGATCTTGGCGAACATGTCGTTCATCGCCTTACCGACCGTGTTCTCGAACTGGTCCTCGGCCGGCACCAGCGGCAGCGGCTTGGACATGTCGTTGTAGATCTTCTGGAAGGTCGCGGCCTCTTCGGCGTTGTCCGTGAAGGTCGGCTTGACGCCGTCGAGCACCGGGAGCGTCGCGTACGGCTTCGCCAGCTTGCTCTGGGTGTCCTCGCTCGTCATGTACTTGACGAACTTGAGGGCCGCGTCCTTGTTCTTCGTGTTCTTGAAGATCGACAGGTTGATGCCGGCCGGGAAGGTCGCGATCTGCTTGGCGCCCTCGGGGGCCGGGAACGGCACGACGCCGTACTGGTCGCTCTTCATGCCGTTGGACACGATGGAGGCGTCGGCGTTGTTCTGGCTCAGGATCATCCCGACCTTGCCGGTGGCGAAGTCGTTGACCGCCTGCACGCCGTTGTCGTACTGGGCGTTCGAGGTGTTGACGACCTTGTCGGTCTGCATCAGGTCGAGGTAGCGCTTGATCCCGTCGACGTTCTCCTTGCTGGTGAACGTCGGGTTGCCCTTGCTGTCGAACCACTCGCCGCCGTTCTGCGACGCGTTGATGAAGGCGAAGTGGACGTTCTCCGTGTAGCTGCCGGCCGCGAGCGAGAAGCCGTAGGTGGTGCCGTTGGTCAGCTTCTTGGCGTCGCTGACCAGCTCCTCCCAGTTGGTGGGCGGCTGGATGCCGGCGTCGCTGAACATCTTCTTGTTGTAGTAGAGGCCGTAGGCGAGGCCGTACAGCGGGACGCTGGTGACGGGCTTGCCCTCGGCGCCGCCGGTCTTGAGCGCGGTCGGGACGAACTTGTCACTGCCGCCGATCGCCTTCATGTTGGCGTCGTCGTACGGGAGGAAGGCGCCGGTCGCCTGCAGCGAGGCGGCCCACGTGTTGCCGATGTTGAGCACGTCCGGGCCTTGGCCCGAGGTGACGGCGGTCTGGATGCGCGTCTGCAGGTCGTTCCAGCCGATGACCTCGAGCTTCACCTTGACGCCGGTCTGCTTGGTGAACTCGTCGAGCACAGGCGTCAGCACCTGCTTGTCGTTGTCGAGGCTGGTCCCCTGGTTGCTGGCCCAGTAGGTGATGGTCGACCCGCTGGCCGAACCGCCGGATCCCGAGCTGCTGCAGCCCGCGACCACGAGCGAGACCGCAGCGGCGACGGCGGCCGCGACGATGGCGCGTTTCCTCATTGTGACTCCTTCGTCTCTTGATGGGGGCGCTGCGGCCGGCGAGAAGCGTGCCGCAGGGCGCCAGGGGAAGCCTAACTTAACCGGTTCATCTGTCAAGCGCGGCTTCACCTCGTCCGAGGGTATACCGATCCGTCCGCCGCTCCACGGCGTGTCGATAACGCTTCGGACTCGGTCGCGGGGCGAGAGGATTCGGCACGAATGTGCGCTCTGGCGGCCGCAGAACGACGATTCGGCACGAATCATCGGGCGGCTCAGCGCGCGGCGGGGGCTCAGCGCGCGGCGGGGGCGGCGGCGCGCAGGCTCGTGGCGCGCGGGACCAGCCTGCTGGGATGCGCGCGGCGGTCGAACGTCGGCGTGCCGTTGAGCTGATCCAGCAGGAGGCGCGTGGAGCGGCGTCCCTGCTCCTCCGGGTAGCGGTCGAGGGCGGTGATCGGCCGGGTGCCGAGGCGGCAGAGCAGGGAGTCGTCCCAGCTGACGACCGCGACATCCTCCCGCCCGGCGCGGAGCAGCGCGGCCTGTGCGCCGAGGGCGAGCAGGTCGTTCGAGGTCAGCACCGCCGTGATCGACGGGTCGTCGCGGATCGCCTCGGCCGCGAGCCGCTCCCCCGCCTCCATCGTGTAGTCCGACGCGGCGAACGAGAACACCATCCCCTGCTCCCGCCCGCGGCCGCCGACGGCGTCCCGGCGGTCCTGCTCGTGCTCGAACTCGGCGGGACCGGCGATGTGAAGCGCGCGCCGATGACCGAGCGACGCCAGGTGGTCGACCAGCAGGATCGCATCCGACCGCGCGTCGTACAGCAGCACCTTCCCCGGCGCGAGCGCCTCGCGGTTGCCGTGCAGGACGAACGCGAGCCCGAGCTCGTCGAGCAGCGCCGGCCGCGGGTCGTCGAAGGTCAGGTCGAAGAGCATGACGCCGTCCACGCGGGCCTCGGCGCTCCAGCGGCGGTATGCGGCGACGTCCTGCCCGGCGTCGGCGCCGACCATGCGCAGCAGCAGCGACTGCCCGGTCTCGGCGAGCTCCGACTCGACGCCGGCCAGCAGGCTCATGTAGTACGGCTCGGCGCCGAGCAGGGCCGGGTCGCGGCGGAGCACGATCCCGATGGTGTCGGACCGGGCCCGGGACAGGGCCCGCGCGGACGACGAGGGATGCCATCCCAGCTGCTCGGCGAGCGCCAGCACCCGCTCGCGGGTCTCGTCGCTGACGCCGGGGAGCCCGTTGAGGGCGTACGACACGGAGGCCTTCGACAGCCCCAGCCGATCGGCCAGTCCCGCGATGGTCACGCGTCCCGCTCCGTTGCTCACGCGCTCCCTCCCTTCATGGTGCGCGGCCAAGACTACTTGCTCGTCTGTCCTCCGCATCCCGGGGATTCGCTGCGAAGCCGCTCACCCGTCCGGACGGTCTGACTGGGCGGCCGGGGATCTTGCGACGATCGGCGGCGGACGCTTCGGGCAGAATGACGGCGTGAGCCCCTCCCGGACCAGCACCGTGTTCGAGCGCCACCCACCCGCGGAGGCGGTGGTGCGGCACGCGCTCGCGCCGAGCCGCCAGGCGGTGTTCTGGACGGAGGACGCGCCGGGCGACCACTACCCGCGCCTCCGCGGCGACCTGGGTTGCGACCTCGCCGTCGTCGGCGGCGGCTACACCGGGCTCTGGACGGCGCTGCTCGCGAAGCGCGAGGACCCGGACGCCCGCGTCGTCGTGCTGGAGGGGCGCCGGATCGGCTGGGCCGCGTCCGGCCGCAACGGCGGCTTCTGCGAGGCGAGCCTGACGCACGGCGACGAGAACGGCCGCACCCGCTGGCCCGGCGAGTTCGACGAGCTGCAGCGGCTCGGGATGCGGAACCTCGACGAGATCGAGGCGACCGTGGCTGAGCTCGGGCTGGACGCCGAGTTCGAGCGCAACGGCGCCCTCGATGTGGCCACCGAGGTGTACCAAGTCGCGGACCTACGCTCGGCGGCGGGGGCGGAGGCGGACTTCCTCGACCGGGACGCCGTGCAGGCCCTCGTGCACTCGCCCACGTACCAGGCGGGGCTGCTCCGGCACCGCGACTCGGCCCTCGTCCACCCCGCCAAGCTCGCCCGGGCCCTGGCGCGCGCCTGTGTGGACGCGGGCGTCGAGATCTTCGAGCACAGCCCTGTCGGGAGCATCGGCGACGGGACCGTGCTCGAGACGCCGACCGGCACCCTGCGGTCGAAGCGGACGGCTCTGGCGACCAACGTGTTCCCCAGCCTGCTGCGGCGGAACCGGCTCGCCACCGTCCCCGTGTACGACTACGTGCTGATGACCGAGCCGCTCAGCGCGTCCCAGCTGGCGTCGATCGGCTGGAAGGGACGCTTCGGGATCGGCGACTCGGCCAACCAGTTCCATTACTACCGCCTCACCGCCGACAACCGCATCCTCTTCGGCGGCTACGACGCGGTGTACCACTACGGCGGGCGGGTGCGGTCGGAGTACGAGGACCGGCCTGCGACGTTCCAGCGGCTGGCGAGCCACTTCTTCACCACCTTCCCGCAGCTCGAGGGGCTGACCTTCACCCACCGCTGGGCCGGCGCGATCGACACGTGCAGCCGGTTCTGCGCGTTCTTCGGCTCGGCCCGGCAGGGCACGGTGGCGTACGCCGCCGGGTACACCGGTCTGGGCGTCGCGGCCACACACTTCGGCGCGCAGGTGATGCTGGACCTGCTGTCCGGGCGCACGACCGAGCGCACCTCGCTCGAGATGGTGCGGACGCGTCCTCTCCCCTTCCCACCGGAGCCCGCCGCGTCCCTCGGCATCAACCTCACGCGCTGGTCCCTGGACGCGGCCGACCACCGCGCCGGCCACCGCAACGCGTTCCTCCGCACCCTCGACGCCGTCGGCCTCGGCTTCGACTCCTGACCCGCGCCACCCCCGCATCCCGCCGCATCCATGGGTCGCAACACGCCGCTACGCGCCCGCGATAACGGCGCGTTGCGACCCATAGATGGGCTTGTTGACGCAACTCGCCGCAATCCGTGCCCGCGGCACGGCGTGTTGCGTCAACCAGAGCGCGGCCACGCGGAGCCCCGTGGCGTCACCACCAGACGTCTCCAGGGGACGCAACACGCCGTTACTGCGGCGCCGTAGCGGCGTGTTGCGACCCATAGCTGGGCTGGGTGGCGCACCACGCCGCGAGGCGGGCCGCAGGCGCGGCGCGTGCGCCGGCGGCAGGGGTTACGCGGGCGGGGTGGGGCGGCGGGCGAGGACGGCGGCGTGCAGGGCGGCGACGGTCTCGCCGTCGTCGAGGTCCATCCCGAGCAGCTCCTCGATGAGGGCGATGCGCTGGTAGAAGACCGACCGGGACAGGTGACTCGCCGCCGCGGCGCGCGTCCGGTTGCCGGGGTGGCTGAGGTACGCGCGCAGCACCTCCACGAGGTCGCCGCCGGTCGCGAGGTCGTACTCGATGAGCGGCCGCAGCAGATGCTCGGTGTGCTCCAGCATCCGCGGGTCGTTGCCGAGGGCGTTGACCAGCCGGAGCAGCGGCCGGTGCTGCACCCGCTGGATGACCACCCCGCGCCCCAGCCGCGCGTCCGGCCGGGCGGCCGCACCGGCGGCCAGCTCGACCGCCTCCTCCAGCGACGACAACAGCCGGGTGATCCCGCGCGCCTCCGATCCGACGGCGACGACGGCCGCCGGGTCGTCGAGCCGCGCCGATCCCGCGGCGTCCGCGAGCGACGCGAACAGCGCATCCGTCAGCGACCGCCCGGGCCGCGCCGACACCGCGACGACCAGCACGCCCGCCCGCTCGGGATGCCGCCCCGCGACGGCGTCCGCCCCCGCTGCACGCGCCGCTTCCACGACCCGCGGCGCCGCCGACACCGGCAGCGTCCCCGACCGCAGCCGCAGCGCGACCCCCGCGACCGTCCGCCCGCCCACCGGGAACCCCGCCGCCTCGAATCGCGCGGTCACGCCGCCCTCGCCGGCGAACCGCCGCCCGAGCAGGGCGGTGAGCAGCGCGTCGTGACTGCGCCGCGTCCACTCGTCGTCGTCGCGGTCGGACAGCCGGCTCAGCGCGAGGGCGACGGCCGCCTGCTCCAGCACGTTCGACCGCCCGGCGGGATGCGGTTCGCCCGGCAGCGCGACCAGGTGCCCCCACCGCATGCCGCGGGCCTCGACCGGAACGATGGTCCACGCGCCGCCGCCGGACCGGTGCGCGGCACGCGACCGCTGCTCCCAGTCCGCGAGCTCCGCCTCCTCCCCTGCCCGGTCGCCCGCGTCGAGGCCGGCGGCCGCGACCACGCGGTGGCCGGTGTCCTCCAGCACGACCGGCGACCCGAGCACCCGGGCCGCCTGCTCCACGATGAAGTCGGCCGGGCTGCCACGCAGGCTGAGGTCGGTGAACAGCGCGTGGATGTCGTCCCGCGCCCGCAGCGCACCCATCTGCTCCGCGATGATCCGCGAGTGCACGGCCTCCGTGATCGCGACGAACCGCGCCTCCCGGTGCAGCACCGCGAACGGCAGCCCGGCGGTCCGGAACTCGTCCACCAGCGCCGCGGGCGCGGCCGGCATCGGCGGCCCGAGCTCCAGCACGACTCCGGCGACATCCGCTTCGATGAGCACCCGGCCGAGCCGCCGCAACGCCGCCTCGTCGGACGGCCAGCCGACCCCGGTCGCGAGCAGCAGCTCGCCGCCCGAGCCGAGTCGCGCGGCCTCCGCCGTTTCCGCGACGTGCACCCAGCGGACCGGCGCGTCGAGCCGCTCGCGCCCGGTCAGCACCTCCGGCAGCGCGCGCGCCACCGGCTCCATCCGCAGCACCTCCCGCAGGGTCGGCAGCACGGCCGAGTGCGCCGGCGTCACCGCCATGGCCGCCTCCGGACGAACTGTGCGGCCCGCTTGCGGGTCCCGACGATCTGGCATCGCTGTCCACGCCTCCGCTCTGTGATCATTGGGATGAAAGCCTACTGTCATCCCCGGGCAGAACGTCCGGGACGATCCACCTGGAGGACCCCCGTGGCCCTGATCCGACACTTCATCGCGGGAGCGGAGGCCCCCGCCGACGGCAGCCGCCCCGACCGCACCGGTCCCGTCTACAACCCGGCGACCGGCGAGCGTCAGCACGAGGTCGTGCTGGCGGATACCGCGCAGACCCAGGCCGCGATCGCCGCCGCGAAGGCCGCCATCCCGGCCTGGCGCGCCACCAGCCTGACCAAACGCGCGGACGTGATGTTCCGCCTCCGCCACCTCCTCACCGAACGCCGCGACGAGCTCGCCGCGATCGTGACCAGCGAGCACGGCAAGGTGCTTTCCGACGCCGCCGGCGAGATCGGCCGCGGGCTGGAGAACGTGGAGTTCGCCTCCGGCCTCATCGACAAGCTCAAGGGCGAGTACAGCGAGCAGGTCTCCACCGGCATCGACGTGCACAGCGTCAAGCAGCCCGTCGGCGTCGTCGGCTGCATCACGCCGTTCAACTTCCCGGTCATGGTGCCGCTGTGGATGGTCGCGAGCGCGATCGCCTGCGGCAACACCGTCGTCCTCAAGCCCAGCGAGAAGGACCCGAGCGCGTCCGTCTTCCTGGCCAAGCTGTTCCGCGAGGCGGGTCTCCCCGACGGCGTGCTCAACGTCGTGCACGGCGACAAGGAGGCGGTGGATGCGATCCTCGACTCCCCCGACGTCGCCGCCGTGAGCTTCGTCGGCTCCACCCCGATCGCCCGGTCGATCTACCAGCGCGCGAGCGCCAACGGCAAGCGCGTGCAGGCTCTCGGCGGCGCGAAGAACCACATGGTCGTGCTCGAGGACGCGGACATCGACGCCGCTGCCGACGCCGCGGTCTCGGCGGCGTACGGCTCCGCCGGCGAGCGCTGCATGGCGGTGAGCGTGGTCGTCGCGGTCGGCGAGGTGGGCGACCGGCTGGTGCCGGCCATCCACTCGCGCCTGGACGCGCTGCGGATCGGCGCGGGCACCGACGACGCGAGCGAGATGGGCCCGCTGATCACCCGCGAGCACCGCGACAAGGTCGCGTCCTACGTCACCGGCGCCGCGGCCGAGGGCGCGACGGTCGTCGCCGACGGCACGCAGCGCGACTTCGACGGCGACGGGTTCTTCGTGGGCGTCAGCCTGCTCGACCACGTGAAGCCCGGGATGAAGGCGTACGACGACGAGATCTTCGGCCCCGTGCTCAGCGTGGTGCGCGTCGACACCTACGAGGAGGCGGTCGAGCTGATCAACGCCAACCCGTACGGGAACGGCGTCGCCCTGTTCACCCGCGACGGAGGTGCGGCGCGCCGCTTCGAGTTCGAGGTGGAGGTCGGGATGGTCGGCATCAACGTGCCGATCCCGGTCCCCGTCGGCGCCTACTCGTTCGGGGGCTGGAAGAACTCGCTGTTCGGCGACTCGCACATCTACGGGCCGGAGTCGTTCCACTTCTACACGCGCAGCAAGGTCGTCACGACGCGCTGGCCCGACCCGGTGCACTCGCGCATCGAGCTCGCGTTCCCCGGCAACTCCTGATCGAAGGCGACGAAGGCACATGACCGACACCATTTCCACCACCGCCCCCGCCCGCACCGGCTACACCGACCGGCACGGCATCGAGCACTCCTTCGGGGATGCCGCCGCCGAGCGGCAGGTGCGTAGCGACGACCGCGGGCATGTCTTCCACTCGTGGAGCGCGCAGGCGAAGATCGACCCGCTGCCGATCGCCGCGGGCGAGGGCGCGACGTTCTGGGACTACCAGGGCAACGCGTACCTCGACTTCAGCTCGCAGCTGGTCAACCTTAACCTCGGGCACCAGCATCCGGACCTCGTCGCGGCCATCCAGCAGCAGGCCGGACGCCTCGCCACCGTTCAGCCGTCGATGGCGAACGACGTGCGCGGCGAGCTCGCCCGCCGGATCGCCGAGGTGGCGCCCGGGACGCTGAACAAGGTGTTCTTCACCAACGGCGGAGCCGACGCCAACGAGTACGCGGTCCGCCTCGCCCGCCGGGTGACCGGCCGCCGCAAGGTGCTGTCCATGTACCGCTCGTACCACGGCGGCACCGCCACGGCGATCTCGCTCACGGGCGACCCGCGCCGCTGGGCGAACGAGCCGAGCGACGGCTCCGTCGCCCACTTCTTCGGCCCCTACCCTTACCGGTCGGCGTTCCACTCGGCGACGCCCGAGGAGGAGACGCAGCGCGCGCTGGAGCACCTCGAGAACGTCATCGTGCTGGAGGGCGCCGCGACCATCGCCGCGATCATCATCGAGACGATCGTCGGCACGAACGGCGTGCTGGTCCCGCCGCCCGGCTACCTGACCGGCGTGCGCGAACTGTGCGACAAGTACGGGATCGTGTACATCGCCGACGAGGTCATGGTCGGCTTCGGCCGGGTCGGCGAGTGGTTCGCGGTAGACGCCTTCGACGTCGTCCCGGACCTCATCACCTTCGCGAAGGGCGTCAACTCGGGGTACGTGCCGCTCGGCGGCGTCGTCATCTCAGATGCGATCGCGTCGTTCTTCGACGACGTGGCGTTCCAGGGCGGGCTGACGTACTCCGGGCACCCGCTCGCGTGCGCCGCGGGGGTCGCGACGTTCGAGGTGTTCGAGCGCGACGGCATCCTGGAGCGGGTGCGCGACCTCGGCTCGCGGGTCGTGGAGCCGGAGATCACCTCGTGGCTCGACCGGCACCCGTCGCTCGGCGAGGTGCGCGGCCGCGGCCTGTTCTGGGCGCTGGAGCTGGTGCGCGACCGGGACACGCACGAGCCGCTCGTGCCGTTCAACGCGGCCGGTGCAGACGCGGCCCCGATGGCCGAGGTCGCCGCCGCGTGCAAGGCCGCCGGGGTGTGGCCGTTCACGCACTTCAACCGCGTCCACATCGCCCCGCCGCTGGTCATCTCGGAGGACGACCTGCGGCGCGGTCTCGCCGCGATCGACGAGGCCCTCACCGTCGCCGACCGCTACGCCCGCTGACCCGATCAACCGTCGAGCACAGGAAAAACGTCGTCCGAAGCGGCTTCGGGCGACGTTTTCCCTGTTGTCGGCGGCTAAGTTGGGAGGGTGACTGAACCTGGAGATGGCCGCGTCGCGGTCTACATCGACTTCGACAACATCATCATCTCCCGCTACGACCAGGTGCACGGCCGCGGCAGCTACATGCGCGACCGGCCCAAGTCGAGCACGACCCAGCCGAAAGCGTCCTTCGCCGAGAAGCTGGCGGAGGCGCGGGTCGACCTCGGCGCCGTCATCGACTTCTCGTCGTCCTTCGGCACGCTCGTCCTGACCCGCGCCTACGCCGACTGGTCGTCGGCGGTCAACGCCGAGTACCGGGGCCAGCTGGTCGGCCGGGCTGTCGACCTCGTCCAGCTCTTCCCCGCCGCCGCGTACGCGAAGAACGGCGCCGACATCCGGCTGGCCGTCGATGCGGTCGAGGACTTGTTCCGACTGCCCGAACTCACCCACGTCGTGATCGTGGCGGGCGACTCCGACTACGTTCCTCTCGCCCAGCGGGTGAAGCGGCTGAACCGCTACGTGATCGGGATCGGCGTGGCCGGCTCGACCGCGAAGTCCCTCGCCGCAGCCTGCGATGAGTTCGTGAGCTACGACGACCTGCCGGGGATCGCACGGGACGAGGCGGCGGACGCCACCGCCACCGACGAGCCGGAGGGCGACGAGCCGGAGGGCGACGCGCCGGAGGCCGACGAGCCCGAGACGGAACAGGCGCCCGCGCCCGCGCCGGCCACATCCTCCCGCCGCAAGGGATCCCGTAGCGCGGCCTCCGACGCCGCGGCGGACACGGTCGCGGCGGAGACCGCCGCCGCCGCCGAGCCTGAGCCTGAGCCCGACCGCGGTCGCAAGCGCGGCGGTCGTCGTCGCGCCGCCGCGACCGAAGAGGAGGAAGACGCTGCCGCTGACGAGCCGCAGGAGGACCCGCAGGTCGTCGCTACGCGCCTCCTCGCCCGCGCCCTCCAGCTCGGCCACGAGAAGGACGACTCCCCCTGGCTGCACAGCTCGGCGGTGAAAGGCCAGATGAAGCGGATGGACCCGTCCTTCAGCGAGAAGGCGCTCGGCTTCCGCTCGTTCAGCGACTTCATCAAGTCGCGAAGCGACCTCGTCGAGCTCGACGACAGCTCCACCGCGCAGATGCTCCGCCTCGCCCCCTCCCGCCCGCGCCGCGCGCGGCACAGCGGCCGGGCGACGGACCCGGTGTCGGCGTCGTAAGCCCGCACTCAGCCAACGGGACTTGACTGCCCATCATGGCGAAGCAGTGGAGAGCGACACAGTTCGGCGCACCGGAGACGTGGGAGTTCGCGGAGGTCGACACCCCCGCCCCCGAGCGGGGCGAGGTCACCATCCGAGTGACGGCCGCCGGCGTCAACCCCGCCGACTACAAGCACGTGTCGGCGCCGCGTCCAGGCCTGACGCTGCCCGTGCCCATCGGGTATGAGGCGGCGGGCACGATCGCGGCGATCGGACCCGACACCGAGATCGCGTCCGGCGGCGGGGCCGTGGGGGACGCGGTGGTCGCGTTCCGCATCCAGGGCGGCTACGCCACCGAGATCACCGTGCCGGCGGAGGACGTCTTCGCCAAACCGCCGCGCCTCGCCGACGAAGAGGCCGCCAACCTGCTGCTGGTCGGGACGACCGCGGCTCAGATGCTCGACGTCACCGACGTCCGGGCGGGCGAGACCATCCTCGTTCACGGCGCCTCCGGGGCGGTCGGCGTGAGCATCCTGCAGCAGGCCGCCGAGCTCGGCGCCCGGGTCATCGGCACCGCGAGCGAGGCCAGCTTCGCCCGCGTCCGCCGGTTCGGCGGGCTGCCCGTCGAGTACGGTCCCGGTCTCGCCGAGCGCGTGACGGAGGCGGCGCAGGGCCCGATCGCCGCCGCACTCGACACCGTGGGCACCGCCGAGGCATTCGACGTCTCGCTGGAGCTGGTCCCCGACCGCACGCGCATCGTCACGATCGTGGATGCGCAGCGCGCAGAACGCGAGGGCATCCACGCGGTCTTCGGCGCCCAGCCGCAGAGCCAGGCGTTCCGAGACGCCGCGCGCGCCCGGCTCCTGGAGTTAGCGGGCAGCGGCCGCCTGCAGGTCCCGGTCGCCCGCACCTACCCGCTGGACCAGGCGCCGGAAGCGCTCGCGTTCCTGAAGGAGGGCCACCCGGGCGGCAAGCTCGCGCTGATCCCCTAGTGCATCGAGTGCGCCGGCCGCGCGGCCTGCGCCTCGGCCTCGTCCTCCGACACGATCACCATGCCTCCGGTGCGCTGACTCGACTGCAGCAACGCCTCCATCCACCGCTCGTTCAGCTTGGGCGGCGCGGTCTCCGCGAATACGAACGCGAGCGGGATCTCGCGGCTGATCCAGAGGCTGATCCGGCCGCCGCCCTGATCATTCGGAATCTGCCAGTTGAGCAGGAAGCTCTCGTGCCGCCGCAGCTTCGAGACGACGGCGATCTTGACGTGCGAAAGGGTGCGGTCGTCGAACTCGTACTCCAGCGCGGCGTACCCGTAGACCAGGCGGCCCATCTCACGCCCCCTCGTGCGGCTTCCCCGCTTTGGCCTTGCTGGCGCGGTACGTGCCCTCCGGAACCTCCTCGCGGATCTCCGCCCGGAGCTCGTCCTCGAGCCACAAGCCCGCATTGGAGTTGGCACGTTCGCTGAGGATCGTGAGCCAGTCGCGATTCAGCTCGGGAAGCTCCGGACGGGCGAATACGAACTGGAGCGATATGGACGGGTCGAGCCAGATGGAGCGCAGCACCCCGACCGGGTCGGCCGTCCGATCCGTCCAGATCAGCAGGAAGCCCTCGCGGCGGCGCAGCTTGGTCTGCACGACCGCCTGGAGGTGGGCGAGGACGCGATCGTCGAACGTGAACCCGTCCGCACCGTCGTAGATCAGGGTTCCCACTGCTCTCCTTCCGCTGACAACACTTTCCCGAAACAGCCGCGCGCCGTCAATAGACGTATGCCCCGACAGCCGTAAAGTCCGGTCATGGACGCTCTCACGCGAACCATCAAAGCGGCCCTCCTCTACGAGGACGGCCGGACCCTCGACAGCGTCGTGGTCGTGCCCCTCATCGGCGGTTGCCCGCCCGGGGAGATCCGCGTCGCGACCACGTTCGCCGGCGCCCTCGTCTACGACGTCTACGAACTGGCGGACGAGGAGGAGTACTCCTCCATGCCGGCCTACCCCTACCGCTCCACCATCCCGGTCACGACGGAGGATCTCGACGAGTAGCGTGGAGGGAGTGACTCCCTCCGCCGACCCCGCACGCCCGCGCACCGGTGCGGCGGTCGCAGCACTCAGCCTCGGGACGCTGCTCAACCCGCTCAACTCGTCCATGATCGCGGTCGCGCTGGTGTCGCTCCAGCGCGACTTCCACGTGGATGTGACGACGGTCACCTGGGTCATCACCTCCTTCTACCTGGCGTCGGCCGTCGGCCAGCCGCTGATGGGCCGGCTCGCCGACCGCTTCGGCCCGCGCCGGCTGTTCCTGTTCGGGATGGTCGTGGTCGCACTCGCGTGCGCGCTGACGCCGTTCTCGGGGTCGTTCCTCGCGGTCTGCATCGGCCGGGTCGCCCTGGCGATCGGGACGGCGACCGCGTTCCCGTCGGCGATCGCCATGCTGCGGCCGCTCTCCGCGCGCTCCGGCGTCCAGACCCCGCGGCTGCTGGGCCGCATCCAGATCGCCAACACCTCGGGCGCCGCGATCGGGCCGGTGCTGGGCGGGGCGCTGGTGACCTTCCTCGGCTGGCAGGCGATCTTCTGGATCAACGTGCCGCTCGCCGTGCTCACGTTCTTCGGCCTCTGGCTCTTCGCGCCGAGCGCGGTGGAGCTGAGAGCAGCGCGAAGCGATGCCGCGACCCCAGCGCCGAGGGAGCCTGCGACCGAGGTTGCGACAAAGCGGGAGCCGGTGCCGCTGCGCCGCACCCTCGCCGAGTCGGACATCCCGGGCATCCTGCTGTTCGTCGCGACGCTGACCTCGTTGCTCGTCTTCCTGCTCGACCTCCACCCGACGCCGCTGTGGTGGCTGCTGCCGGTGACCGTGATCGCGGGCGGACTGTTCGCGTGGCGGGAGCTGCGTTGCGCGCATCCGTTCCTCGACCTGCGCCTGCTCGCCGCGAACCGCCGGCTGCTGATGATCTACCTGTCGTTCGCGATCTTCAACGTCGTCTACTACTCGGCGTTCTTCGGGCTGCCGCAGTATCTGCAGACCCACGGAGGCTACAGCGCGGGCGTCGCGGGGCTGCTGATGTTCCCGCTGGCGGCGGTCACCATCGTCGTCACGCCGCTCGCCGCGCGCTCGATCGGCGCGGTGGGGCTGCGTCCCACACTGCTTGCGGGCGCCGGCGCACTGGTCGTCGGCGCCGCGCTGCTGGGCGTCGCCGCCGTGACCACCGCTCCGTGGGTCGTGCTCGTGCTGACCGCCGCACTCGGCGTCCCGTACTGCGTGGTCAGCCTGTCGATGAACCAGGCGCTGTACTCGGCGGCGCGACCGGAGGACAGCGGCGTCGCGGCGGGCATCTTCCAGACCTCCCGCTACGTCGGCGCGATCGTCGCGACGACCGTCCTGGGGCTCCTGTTCAGCGGCGGGACGACCGGCTCCAGCTGGCTGACCGCGGTCGGCGTCGCGACCGGGCTCGCCGTGGTCCACCTCGCCCTGCTGACCTTCGTGCGGCCGCGGCGCGGTCCGGCGGATGCGGAGACCGCAGGGGCCGCGGGCTGACGCATCCCAGCATTCCCAGGGCGCGGCGTCGCTCCTAGACTCCCGGCATGACGCTCGGGCTGGGCGGGGACGAACTGCTGACGCAACTGCTGCTGCTGGTGCTCGCCTTCGTGCTCAGCGCCGTCATCGGGATCGAGCGCGAGATCCGTCTGAAGAGCGCCGGCCTGCGCACGCACATCCTCGTCGGGGTCGGTTCGGCGATGTTCACCCTCGTCTCCGCCTACGGCTTCACCGCGCTCGGCCTGCCGCAGACGGATCCCTCACGCATCGCGGCGCAGGTGGTCAGCGGCATCGGCTTCGTCGGCGCGGGCGTGATCTTCGTCAACCGCGGCAACGTCGTCGGACTCACGACCGCCGCGTCCATCTGGGTCACAGCGGCGGTCGGGATGGCGTGCGCGGCCGGGCTGCCGGTGCTCGCGATCGCCGGGACGCTGCTCCTCCTCGTCGCGGCCAGCGCGCTTCCTGCAGCGGAGCGCTTGCTGCGCCGGACCGCGGGAAGCGTCCTCACGGTGCAGGCGGCCGATGCCGGGGACGTCCTCACCCGCGTCCTCGACGCCTGCGGCGCCTCGAAGGCCCACACGGACGTCGACGACGTACGACGAACACCCGGACGTGAAGGTGGCGCGCTCGAACTCCGGGTGCGCGTGCGCGCCGGCGCAGCGGAGACCCAGCGGCTCGTGGCGCGGCTCGCCGGACTGGACGGCGTCACGACCGTCCGCGTCGACCGCATCGGCGAGTGAGCTCCAGCGGCCTCAGGCGACGAGCGTCGCGCCTCCCGGCGGCACCGGGCGCCGCGCCGACGCGTTCCGGCACAGCGGATTGGTGCACCCGACCGGCACCGTCACCGTCACCCAGGAACCCCGCGACGTCGGCACCAGCCGCCGCTCTGCGGAGATCGGAGCCCCGCACTCCTTGCACACCCGTACGTCCGCGACCATACGATCAACCCCATCCAACCCCGTGGCGCCCGCTTCGCCACCTCCCATGGTCCGCCCGTGCCGCCGCCGAAGCAAGAGCCGCCCCACGGCTCGCTGCAGGATGCACGACCCGCTAGCGTCGGAGCATGCAGCTGGACGTCCCCACCGCCCTCGGACCCGGCAGGCTGACCGTGGCCGCCGCCGCCGATCCGGCCGCCGTGCTGTGGCTGGGCCACGGCGCCGGCGGCGGCATCGACGCGATCGATCTCGTCGCGCTGGCCGCGCGCCTCCCCGACCGCGGGATCACCGTCGTGCGCTACGAACAGCCGTGGCGCGTCGCGGGCAAGCCGGTGGCGGCCCGGCCCGCGTCGCTGGATGCGGCGTGGCTGGAGACGGCGCCGGCTGTCCGCGAGCTCGCCGGCGACCTGCCGCTGATCGTCGGCGGTCGCAGCGCCGGAGCCCGCGTCGCCTGCCGCACCGCCGCCGCGGTGGACGCGGCCGGGGTCGTCTGCCTGGCCTTCCCGCTGCATCCGCCCGGGAGCCCGGAGAAATCGCGGCTCGAGGAGGTGCTGGAGCCGACCGTCCCCGTGCTCGTCCTGCAGGGCGGCCGCGACACGTTCGGGACGGCGGCGGACGTGGTCGCCGCGATCGGCCCGCGCGACGGCATCCGGGTCGTCGAGGTGCCCGGCGCCGATCACGGCATGAAGGTGCTCGCGGGCTCCCCGCTTGGCGCCGCCGGCGTCCGCGACCTTCTCGTGGACACGGTTGCCGGGTTCGTCCTCGGGCTCAGTACTCGCCCTTGACGACGAAGTAGGAGCCGCGGATCGTCCCGGCGAGCTTCGACCGCTGCCGCGCGAACTTGAACGCGGCGAGCTCGTCGGGGACCTCCATCCCGTCGGACAGCTTGAACCCGACCGCGCGCTTGCCGCCGTCCTCGATGGTCCAGAGCAGGTTGATGGACAGCCCGGACTCGTAGAACACGTACGTCCAGTCCACCCCGTCGACCTCGAACCGCGTCGCCTCCAGCGCCGGCGAGGCGATGACGATGTCCCGCTCCTCCTTCAGGACGCGGGCGACCCGCGCGACGGCGTCCGCCTCCTCCTCGGCGGTCCCGACCGTGAACTCGTGGTCGTACTTGTTGCGGAAGTACCGCGCCTCGTTCGCCCGCAGCCCGGCGAGCGCCTCGGCGACCGGAGAGCTCTCCAGGCCGGTGGTGGACACGGTCACGAAGTCGACGACGTACGGCATGGCATCAACCTAGCGCCATCGGGGGCTCGTGCGAGGATCGGGACATGTCGTCGGACCTGCTCATGCGCATCCACTCCCCCGAGTTCCAGGCCATGTCGGAGCGGGTGCGGGAGGTGACGGCGCTGACCTCGCGCCTCAACGTGCTGCCGTTCGACGACGAGGCGGGCAAAGCGGCCCTGTTAGCGCAGGTCCTCGGACGCCCGCTGCCTTCCCGCGTGACGATCTACCCGCCGTTCTTCACCGACCACGGGCTGCGGCTCGAGCTCGCCGAGCGCGTCTTCATCAACCAGAACTGCACGTTCCTCGACTACGCGGGCATCAGCCTGGCGGAGCGGGTGATGGTGGCCCCGCGGGTCACCTTCATCACCGTCGGGCATCCCGTCGACACCGACGACCGCCGGGTGTGGCTGACCGGCGGCCCGATCACCGTCGAGGAGAACGTGTGGATCGGCGCCGGCGCGAGACCATCCTGCCGGGCGTCACGATCGGGCGGGATGCGGTGATCGCGGCGGGCGCTGTCGTCGCGGACGACGTGCCCGCGCGGACCCTGGTGGCGGGCCCGAAGGCGGACGTGCTGCGGTCATGGTGACCGCGACCGCGCTCCGTCAGGACGGCGTCGCCAGCTGGTTCGTGAACGACGAGTCCCGGCCGAGCGCGAAGTCGATCAGCTTCTGGAACCGCTCCGGGTCGATCGCATTGGCCTTCGCCTGCTCCACGGTGTCCGCCGTCTGGAAGTACAGCTCGTTCCAGTGCCGGGCTTGGGTCTCGCCGCCGTCCGCATCCACGTTGGCGTAGAGGATGTTGTTGGTCGTGCGATCCCAGAAGATGCAGATGAAGTGGGGCAGCCCGGGCGGCGGGGTCGCGCAGTAATAGAGCCGGCCGCGTCCCTCCCGCCGGATCGCGCTGGTACGCGCGGAGGTCGCGCTCGCCGTCGCGGCGATCGCCCGCGAGACGGCGTCGTTGACGATGCGGTTCAGGTCGTCGAGTGAGGCCATGTCGAACTCATCTCCTTGCAGGTAGGGCGGCCGGATGTAGCTGAGGATGTACCCGGCCGAGCGGGTGCGGTCGCGCAGGTCGTCGCCCGGGTTGGAGTTGGTGCCGCGCGAGGTGACGACGGATCCGCCCGGCGAGACGGCCACGACGATCTCGGTGTGGTCGGGGTCGCCGTCCCCGTCCCAGTCGAACGCCAGCACGTCGCCGGGTTGCACGCCCGCCGACCCGTCGTGCCAGACGCCGCGGTCGCGTCCCCAATTCTGGATCTGCGACACGTAGGTGTAGAAGGGGTTGCTGAACGAGTTCAGTCCGAACAGGTAGTAGCTGACGCAGGCCGCGCAGTCGTCGTAGCCGCTGTTGCCGCTCGGCCACCAGGGGTTGGGCCAGGTCGTGCCCCACGCCAGGGCCATCGCGTTCAGGACCTCGTCGGGTGACCGGTTGAGGAGTTCAGGCATCGCGGGGCACCTCCTCCCCGTAGCTCGAGCTGATCGCCGGCGGCGCGGCAGGCTTGTCCGCGTTCAGCGGCGGCGGCAGGCCGAGGTCGTCGGGCGGGAGGTCGTCCGGTGGGAAGTCGTCCGGGTCCCCTGTGTCGTCCGTCATGCCGTCCCCCGTTCCTGGTGCATCGTGGGCGCACGCGCATGGTACGACCCCGACGGTGGTCGGCACGAGACCGTATCCGGTCGCCGACTTCCCGCCCGGTGTGCCGCGCGGCCGGGCGTGCTTGGATGAGCGGGTGAGCATGCCGTTCGACAGGCTGAGCGGGGCGTGGCCGGACTCCGACCCCGAGTCGCTGCTGCGCGAGCTCATCGACAGCGTCGCGCGTGCGCTCCCCGCCGACGTCGCATCCACGGCGCTCTCGGTCGAGCTCACGCGGTCTCTGGCCGACCGGCTGGCGCACCGGCCCGGCACGATCACCCGGATCCGGCTCGCCGGCCCGACCGACGCGCTGGCGCTCGGCTGGGAGCCGGGCCCGCGCTGGACCCCGACCGTCGAGCAGCTCTACGGCGAGGTCGTCCTGTCCAGCCGCACCATCACCCTCAGCCGCTGGCTGACCGCGTTCGCCCGGCTGGTCGCCGAGCTGGCGGTGCAGGCCGCCGAGGACTCCGCGGATTCGGAGCGCGCCCTTCAGACGCTGGGCATCCTCCCGCCGGGTTCGGAGATCCACGTCGACGACGCCACTCTGGCGCAGGATCTGCGCACCCTCGCCGCGCGCATCCGGCGCCGGGTCCCGGAGGACGCGGTGGCGTCCGTCGAGCGGATCGGCGAACTGCTCGCCGACACGCTGCCGCGCGTGGCGGGGTCAGGCGAACCGGAGGTGATGCTGCGTGTGGCAGCGACGCTCTACCTCCCCGACACGCTCCGGGCGTACCTCGCCCTGCCGCCCGAATGGGCGACCGAGCACGTGCTGGCCAGCGGCCTCACCCCGGCCCAGACCCTGATCCTGCAGCTGGACGCGCTCGAGTCCGCGGCCCGGACCATGCGGGATGCGGCGATCGAACGGGATGCGGCGGCGCTGCTGGTCAGCGGACGGTTCCTGGCGGACCGGTTCGCGGGGCCGCGGCGCGAGCTGGATCTGGGGTGATGTCGGCCGGGCTGTCGGACCTCAGCAGATCGACAGGGATGCGACCCACGGGCTGAGAGCGTCGGGGCCGCCGATCACGCCCACCTTGGCCGTTCCGGCCGCGGCGAGCGCATCCTCCGTCGCCCGCGGGATGCACCCGGACGGCGCGAGGTACAGCGGCGATCCGGTGCTCGCGGCGAGCGCCGCCCCGGAGAGCGCGTCGGCGAACGCGACGCCGGTGGCGACGTAGGCGGAGGCCGGTCGCGCGTTCGCGTTCTGGCCGACGAGGAACGAGGTCGTGTACCGGTCGTCGCCGCCGAGCCGGGTCACGGTCCCGAGACCGCTCAGCTGCTGCGAGATGCCGTTCGACACCGCGTTGGGGCCGCCCACGACGGTGAACGCCGTCGCACCGAGCGTATGGAGCAGGCCGAGCGTCGCCGGATCGAGGGATGCTGCGGCGCCGTCGACCAGGACGACCGGTGCTCCGGCGCCTCCCGCAGCGGCGGAGGCCGACAGAGCGTCGGCGAACCCGCGTCCGGTGGCGATGTACACCGTCGACACGGGAGACGTGAACGCCGACTGCACCAGCGCGCGGTTGGTCGCGAACCGGTCCGAGCCGGCGACCCGGGTCACCGGGGCGATCACGCCCAGCTGGGCGACCACGGCCGGCGCCACCGCATTGACGCCGCCCACCACGACGATCTTCGCGGGCGCGAGTGCCTTGATCGCATCCGCGGCCCCCGCCGAGAGGGCGCCGGGCGGTGTGAGGATGAGCGGGCCCTTCGCCTTCGCGGCGACCGCCGCGGCGCCGAGCGCGTCGGGGAAGTCGGTGCCCGTGGAGACGTACACGACCGGCGCCCCGGTGGGGTAGGCGGCTGCGGCAGCCGCGAGCGAGGTCTGGTACCGGTCGGAGCCGGCGATGCGGGTCACGGTCGGCGCCCAGCCGACGGAATCGAGGTCGACGATCCCGAAGCCCTGTTCGAGCACGGTCAGATCGGTGCGTCCGCCGCCCATGACGAAGACGGTGTGCCCGTCCGGGGCGATCGCCATCGGGCCGCCGCCGGCACCGGGGACGTGCGCGGTCACCGTACGGGTGGTGTCGTCGATGACGGCCAGCTCGCCGTTCGCCTCGCCGACGAGCACACGGCTGCTCCTCGGAACAAAACCGATGTAGGTCGCCTCGTCGTGCAGCGGGATGGTCGTGATGGTGCTGTCCGACACCTGGATGCGGTTCACAGCGCGCTCCATGCCGACGTAGACCGATGTGCCGTCGGGACTGATCGCGAGCGGAAGGTACGAGTTGTACGCCAGAAGCGTGCCGGGCAACGGGATGGCCGTGAACTTCCCTGTCGCCAGATCGAGCTTCTCAACGGTGCCCTTGGAGACGTTGCTGGGACTGTCGAGTAGGAAGAGCGACGCGCCATCCGGAGTGACCACCGCCTTGCGCGGCTGGTTCTGCATCGGGAGGGTGGAGCTCAGCTTCCCGGCGGCTATATCGACAGTGGCCAGCCATCCGTTCGTCCCCGCGTAGTCGTACTCGGGCACATACAGCTTCGATGAGTCTGGGGCGAAAGCGAGGTCCAGGGCGCCCGTCGTGGTCGTCCCGAGATCGATCGTCGTCGTCACCTTCTGCTGGACGAGATCTACACCGACGAGGGTAGTGATCGCGTCCGAGGTATCGGGAATCGAGGTAGTCGTCAGCGCCCACGCGCTCCGGCCATCGGGGGCGATCCGCACCATCAACGGAGCGCCACGGACGCTGAGCACGTTGACGACGGAGTTGGATTGCGTCGACACGAGGACGATGGCGCCCGCGGTGGCGAGCCCCGTGTTCCATCGCGTCTGCCAGTCCGCGACGGCGAGCATTCGACCGTCCGGGGTGACCGCTACGTCGTTCGGGTACACATCGATCGGCACGGCGGGCATCTCGCGGTGGCCCACCATGTCGACGTGCGAGAGGATGCCGGCCGACGACGTGCTGTACAGCTGCGAGCCGTCCGGCAGCATCGCGAGCGCGCCGCCCCCTCCGCCCGGCACGACGAGCTGCCCGGCCGACGGGCTCGAGAGCGGAGTGGGCGCGGCGACGGCGGGCGCCTCGGCTGCTCCCGCCCACGTCAATCCGGCCGCGAGCACCGCGAGAGTCGCGAAGGACGAGCGACGGAGGACGGACGGGAGTCGCCGACGGGAGCCGGCCGGGTTCGGGCGCACCAGGTCAGCTAAGCATCCCGGGCGAACGGTTCGTATCCCCTCGTTCGGGGGGCCTGGCTCTCTCGCGTCACTCGGCCGCCCACAGCTCCTCGGCTTCAAGGGTCAGGTCGATCGTCTGACGCAGCAGGCCCCCGATCGAGGTCGACCTCAGCAGGGTGTACCTGTCGTACTCGCCCAGCGGTGCGATCGCCGCGAGTTGCCACGCGGCTGCGACGGGATCATCGGACAGCTCGATATCGGAGTCCGACTGCGACTCCGAGACGCGGGCGATCACGCGGCGGACCACCGCTTCGGCCTCGACCCGCAGGGGTTCGAGCGCCTCGGACCACTCCAGGTCCGGCAGCGTGGAGAGCTCGGCTCGGGGATACGGGTCCTCGTCCACCCAGCGGTCGACCGTGAACCGGCGGGTCCCTACGCCGACGATGAGGAGGTCGTCGGCGCGCGCGGTGGCGCCCACCAGACGCGCCATCGTCCCCACCGACGCGCGCTGGTCGCCGCCCCCGGCCTCGGATCCGCGCTCGATCAGGACGACGCCGAACTCCGGTTCGTCCTCGTCGAGCAGTCGCCCGACCATGGTGAGATACCGCGGCTCGAACACGCGCAACGGGATGGGCACGAAGGGGAACAGCACGGACCCGAGCGGGAACATCGGTGAGGCGGCCATACTCCAGTCAAGCATCGCGGACGTAGAGTGAACAGGTGCCCAGGCCACGTCCCGAGATCCCAGGACCGGGACAGGAGTCCGTCTGGGACTACCCGAGGCCGCCGCGTATCGAGCGCGTCCACGCCCACGTCACGATCCGTCTGGGCGGGCAGCTCATCGTCGAGACGCGCGACGTGGTCCGGGTGCTCGAGACCAGCCATCCGCCGGTCTACTACCTCCCGATCGCGGACTTCGCGGCCGGCGCGCTGGTCGACGCCGAGGGTTCGTCGTTCTGCGAGTTCAAGGGCACCGCGCGCTACCTCGACGTGCGCGGCGGAGGCGAGGTGCGGCCCGCGAGCGCGTGGAACTACCCGCACCCCTCACCCGGGTACGAGCTGCTCCGTGACCGCGTCGCCGTCTACGCGCAGCAGATGGACGAGTGCACGGTCGACGGCGAGGTCGTCACGCCCCAGCCGGGCGGCTTCTACGGCGGCTGGGTCACGAGTTGGGTGGTGGGACCGTTCAAGGGGGTGCCGGGGTCGTTCGGGTGGTAACGGTTCCGGGCGGGCGAAACGGAGGAGAACCAGCTCGGGTGGTGCTGCACAAGCGAAGAACGGAGGTGATCGCGCCGCCCAGCGGGCCGAAGCTCCTCCGTTCTGAACGCGGACCTAGACGTTGAAGCGGAACTCGACCACGTCGCCGTCCTGCATGACGTAGTCCTTGCCCTCCATGCGGGCCTTGCCGCGCGAGCGGGCCTCGGCGATGCTGCCGGCGTCCATCAGGTCGTCGAAGGAGATGACTTCGGCCTTGATGAAGCCCTTCTCGAAGTCGGTGTGGATGACGCCCGCCGCCTGCGGGGCCTTCGCGCCCTTGGGGATGGTCCAGGCGCGCGACTCCTTCGGGCCGGCGGTGAGGTAGGTCTGCAGGCCCAGGGTGTCGAAGCCGATGCGGGCGAGCTGGTCGAGGCCGGACTCGTCCTGGCCCGTGGAGGCGAGGAGCTCGGCGGCGTCGGCCGCGTCGAGGTCGATGAGCTCGGACTCCAGCTTGGCGTCGAGGAAGACCGCCTGCGCGGGGGCGACGAGCGCGGCCAGCTCGGCGCGGCGGGACTCGTCGTTCAGGACGTCCTCGTCCACGTTGAAGACGTAGATGAACGGCTTCGCGGTCAGCAGACCCAGCTCGCGCACCGGCTCGAGGTCGATCGAGGAGGTCGAGAGCGGCTTGCCCGAGTTGAGGTACTCGATCGCGGCGCGGGCGGTCTCGAGGACGATCGGCTCGAGCTTGCGGCCCTTGACCTCCTTCTCGTAGCGCTGCTCCGCCTTCTCGAGTGTCTGCAGGTCGGCGAGGATGAGCTCGGTGTTGATGGTCTCCATGTCGCCGGCAGGGTCGGTCTTTCCCGCGACGTGCACCACATCGGCGTCGCTGAAGCCGCGCACGACCTGGGCGATCGCATCGGCCTCGCGGATGTTCGCGAGGAACTTGTTGCCGAGGCCCTCGCCCTCGCTCGCGCCCTTCACGATGCCGGCGATGTCGACGAACGACACGGGCGCGGGGACGATGCGCTCACTGTGGAACAGCTCCGCCAGCTTGTCGAGCCGCGGGTCGGGGAGGTTCACCACGCCGACGTTCGGCTCGATGGTCGCGAACGGGTAGTTCGCCGCCAGAGCGTCGTTCTTGGTCAGCGCGTTGAACAGGGTGGACTTGCCCACATTGGGCAGGCCGACGATTCCGATAGTGAGAGCCACGGTCGTCCATTCTACGGGGCGGGTCCGACCCGGCCTCCCGCGGTCAGTCGAACCGGGTGGCGCGGTAGGAGCGGGTCACGTACGGCAGCTCGAACGTGTCGCGTCCGGCGAGGTCGGGATGCTCGCGCATGAGCCGCCGCAGCGACTCGATGACGGCGGCCTGGGCGTCCGGATCCTTCGTGATGAAGTAGCTGCGTGACCTCGCGAGGTCGAGGAGGCCCTCATGGTCGAGCGCCTGCACCCAGCGGGTCTCGTGCTTCTCCAACGGACCGAAGGGCGGCGCGAGCACCGGATCGGCCTCGTCGTCGAACGCGGCGGATCCCGCATCCATCAACTCCCCCAGCTCGCGCACCCAGCCGAAGCTCTCGTCGCGCTCGTTCCAGACCAGGCCGAGGCGTCCGCCGGGACGCAGCACCCGGGCGACCTCCGGGATGGCGCGCTCCGCATCCATCCAGTGCCAGGCCTGGGCGACGAGGACGACGCCGGCGGAGGCGTCCGGGAGCGGGAGTCGTTCGCCGGTCCCCTCGTGCGCCGCGACGTCCGGGAGGCGCTCGCGCAGCACACGCAGCATCTCCGGCGACGGGTCGACGGCGACGACCTCGCGGCCGCGGTCGATGAGCGCCGCCGTGAGCTTGCCCGTGCCCGCGCCGAGGTCGACGACCGGATCGTCGGTGCCGTCGAGCAACCAGCTCACGGCGTCCGCCGGGTAGGACGGGCGCGCTGCGTCGTAGACGTCGGCCGCCCGGTCGAAGGAGGCCGCGTGGAGGTCGCGCTGCTGACGGGATCGCATGCCGCGATGCTACGCGGGCCGGCTTCCCCGCGCCCCACTTCTCTCGTGAGGTGCAGGTAGATGCGGTGCGGCACGGCGTGTCGAGCGCAACTAGCTGCACTTCGGCGGAGGCGGCGGGAGGGGGTGGATGCGCGCGGCGCGCGGGGCGCCTGCCGTGCGGCGTCGGTGGGGCATGTCAGCATTCGAACGTGACCCTGGACTTCACCGCCATCGACTTCGAGACCGCCAACTCCTCCCCCGCGTCGGCCTGCTCGGTCGGCCTGGTGAAGGTCCGGGACGGCAAGGTGGTCGATCGCGCCGGCTGGTTCATCCGGCCGCCGCTGGGGCACGACCACTTCCAGGAGTGGAACATCCGCATCCACGGCATCTACCCCGAGCAGGTGGCCGACGCGGCGGGCTGGGTGGACCAGCTGGCCGACCTGGTCGAGTTCGCAGAGGACGACCACCTGGTCGCCCACAACGCCGGCTTCGACATGGGCGTGATCCGCGCGGCCTGCGCGGCGACGTTCGTCGCGTGCCCCGAGTACGCGTACCTCTGCAGCCTCCAGGTCGCCCGCCGGACGTACTCGCTCGAGTCGTACCGCCTGCCGGTCGCGGCGATGGCGGCCGGGTTCGAGGGCTTCAACCACCACGACGCGCTCGCGGACGCGGAGGCGTGCGCCGCCATCGTCATCCACGCGGCGAAGCGGCACGAGGCCGCCACGATCGCGGACCTCTCGGAGCTCACCGGGGCGCGCCTCGGCCGCATAGGCGTCCCCGTCGCCGCCTGACCGCTCTCCCCTCCCCGCGCGATCGAGTGGTGACATGATGTCGCCACTCGCCCCGAATTCGCGCATCTGCTCACGACTCGCGGCCCCCGCGCGACCGAGTGTCGGAGGCCGCTGACAGACTGCAGGCATGGACATTCTCGCCCTGCTCCTCGGTCTTCTGATCGGTCTCCTCGTCGGCGCGATGGGCGCGGGCTTCGCCGTCGCGAAGCTCATGCGAGATCGTGCCGCCGCGGGTCAGGGCGGCGCCGTCGTCGACCCCGCCGTGATCGCGGCCCAGCATCAGGCCGAGATCGCCGAGATCCGGGCGGCGGAGGCTGCGGTGCAGTCCGAGATCCGCGCCGCCGAGGCCGCGGTCCAGGCCGAGATCCGTGCGGACCTCGCCGCCGCGCACAGCCGAGTGGATGCCATGCAGGAGCAGCTCCGCGTGGCACAGCAGCAGTACCGCGAGACCGTCGAGCGCCACCGGGCCGAGGCCGAGGCGCGGGCGGAGCGCGAGCGCGCCGAGAGCAAGGTGCTGCAGGCGCTCGCCCCGGTCAAGGAGAGCCTGAGCGACATGCAGCGCAAGGTCATGGAGCTGGAGGCGCAGCGCAGCCAGCAGCACGGTCAGCTCACTCAGCAGCTGCGGTCGGCGGCCGAATCCGAGGAGCGGCTGCGCAGCACCGCCGAGGCGCTGGCGTCGGCGCTGCGGTCCAACAGCACCCGCGGGGTGTGGGGCGAGACGCAGCTGCGCAGCGTGGTCGAGGCCGCGGGCCTGCTGGAGCGGGTCGACTTCGACGTGCAGTCGAGCATCCACTCGGAGTCGGGCGCGGGCCGGCCGGACATGATCGTGCGGCTGCCCGGCGGCAAGAGCATCGCGCTCGACGCGAAGGTGCCGTTCAACGCGTACCTCGAGGCGAGCCAGATCCCGGCGACCGCGACCGGCACGGAGGCCGCGCAGCGGGAGGCGCTGCTCAAGCAGCACGTGAAGGCGGTCCGCGACCACATCACGGCGCTCGGCAGCAAGGCGTACTGGACCGGCCTGGAGTCGTCGCCCGAGCTCGTGATCGCGTTCATCCCGAGCGAGTCGCTGGTGTCGTCGGCGCTCGAAGCCGACCCGTCGATCATGGAGTTCGCGTTCGGCAAGCGGGTCGCGCTCGCGTCGCCCGTGACGCTGTGGTCGGTGCTGAAGACCGTCGCGTTCAGCTGGCAGCAGGATGTGCTGACCCAGGAGGCGAAGCAGCTGTTCGACCTGAGCCGCACCCTCTACAGCCGGCTCGCGACCACGGCCGGCCACATCGAGAAGCTGGGCCGGTCGCTGGAGCGGACCGTCAAGGACTACAACGGGTTCGTCGGCTCGTTCGAGCGTCAGGTGTTCCCCGCCGCGCGCAAGCTCAACGCGCTCGACGAGACGAAGGTCATCGGCGCCCTCGAAGGCATCGAGGAGGCGCCGCGCGAGCTCACCGCCTTCGAGCTGGTCAGCGAACTCGAGCCGCGCGACATGCACGGGATCGACAAGCTCGCCCTCGAGGAGAAGGAGCGGGCGCACGCCGACGACGACGCCCGCGAATCCGGAGTCGCGTAAGCCCGTCGTCTCAGAGCTGGTCGGGCTCCAGCCACTTCTCGGCGAGGTGGTCCGCGATCACGCGGCGGACGGTGCCCGACTTCGAGCGCAGCACGATCGACTCGGTCCGGATGATCGGACCCTTCCGCCGGACGCCCTCGACCAGACCACCATCGGTCACGCCGGTCGCGACGAAGAACGTGTTGTCGCCCTGCACCAGATCGTCGACGGTCAGGATGGTGTCCATCTTCAGCCCCGCGGCGATGCCCCGGGCCCGCTCCTCGTCGTCACCGGGCGCGAGCATCCCCTGCATGAAGCCGCCCAGCGCCTTCACCGCAGCCGCCGTGATCACGCCCTCCGGGCTCCCACCGACGCCGACGCACATGTCGATGCGCGACTCGTACCGGGCCGCGTTGATGCCGCCCGCGACGTCCCCGTCGAGCAGCAGCCGCGTCCCCGCGCCCGCCGCGCGGATCTCCTCGATCAGCCCCTCGTGCCGCGGCCGGTCCAGCACCGCGACCCGGATCTCGTTCACCGGCTTGCCGAGCGCCTTCGCCAGCGCGCGGATGTTGTCCCCGATCGACTGCGACAGGTCCACCACGCCGTGCCCGGCCGGACCGGTCACGATCTTGTTCATCCGGAACACGCTCGACGCGTCCAGCATCGACCCGCGATCAGAGACCGCGATCACCGACAGCGCATTCTGACGTCCGGCGGCCGTCAGCGAGGTGCCGTCGATCGGGTCCACCGCGATGTCCACCGCCGGCCCCCGGCCGTTCCCGACGTGCTCGCCGTTGAACAGCATGGGCGCGTTGTCCTTCTCGCCCTCGCCGATCACGATCACGCCGTCGAAGTTGACCGTCCCCAGGAACTTGCGCATCGCGTCCACCGCCGCACCGTCGGCCGCGTTCTTGTCGCCGCGCCCGATCCACGGCGTCGCCCGGATCGCCGCCGCCTCGGTCGCGCGCACCAACTCCATGGCCAGGTTCCGGTCGGGATGCGTGAAGTGGGGAGCGCTGTCGGTGCTGGTCATGATGGGTCCTCCCGGACGGATTCGTAGAAGTGACGGCGCCGGTACAGGAACGCCGTCGTCGTGGTCCGGGCACGCGCGGCGGTCCGGACGGTGCCAGTGTATCCGCCGCCCCGCGCGCCGTCAGGGGCGAGAGCGCGGTCTGCACGGACGTTCACGGAACGTTCGCGCAGACCGCACCCGGGACGCGACTCAGGCCGCGCCGACGGTCTCCGGTACGAGCCCCACGGCGGACAGCGCCTCGGTGAGGGTGTCCGGTCCGCCGACGTTGCCCGGCACGACCACGTACGTGATCTCGCGGCCGTCGTGGGCGAGCATCCGCCACACGGACACGCCCGGCAACACCTGCCCCGCGACGTACGCCCAGGAGGCGCCGATCCCGGTCCGCGCCACCTCGGCGGAGGTGATGCCGCCCTTGGCGACCACGACGTCCACCCGCGGCAGCAGGTCCCGGACGGCCGTCGTCAGCGCGGTCATCACCTTCTCGCCGTGCGCGAGAGTGTTGTCGGACGCGGCGCGGACCCGTTCGCTGGTGACCACCGCGAGCATCCCGTCGTCCAGCCGCGCGCGGGCGGCAGCAGCGGCCGCATGGCCTGCCGAAGCGGGGTCGGCGAACGCGGCGGCCGTGTCGATGACGGACGGTTCACCCCATCCCTCCCGGACGCCCTCGAGCTGCGCGGTCGCGCCGCCGGTGTGCGAGCCGACCGCGAGCAGCGTCGGACGCGCCGACTGCACGAGTGGACGCGGCAGCAGCCCGGTGCTCTGCACCCCCGCGAGCGCCGCCGCGAGCGGGGCGGCCGAACGCACGACGAGCTGCGCGCCTGCCGCCCGCGCGATCCCGACGGCCTCCGCGATGCGCCGGATGTCGTCATCCGTGACCGCGTCGGGCAGCAGCACGCTCCCCGCGGGCGCAGCGCCGAACGCCGCCGCCAGCTCCGCCGCCGGACCGCGCACCACCGACAGCGGCACCGGTACGGCCTCCCGCGACGACTTCTCGCGCACGTACTCGGTGAGGACGCCGCTCGCGAACGGGAACACCGGGTCGGCCGCGTACTCCGTGTCGTGCGCCGCGACGACCGCGTCGCCGATCCGCACCAGGTGCACCCCGTCGACCGTGGTCCGGCCTCCGTCCGGGAAGGCGGGCACGAAGAGCATGACCGCATCCGGCGACAAGAACACCTCGGTCTCGGCGAACACGTGCCCGCGCAGCGTGGAGTCGCCGCGCAGCACGAACTGAACCTCCTGGCCGAGCCGGCGCGCCGCCTCCTCGGCGTCGCGCTTGACCCGCGAAACGAGCCGCACGGCCGCGTCCTCGTCGATCGCGCGGCTGTTCGTCTGCACGTAGACGCTGTCGTCCTGCCGCAGCGCCTCGGTGAGGAGGTCGGCGTCGCTCACGAGGAGGACGCGGACCCCGGTCGCCGACTGCGTGCCGGTGGGGTCGTCGTCGAGAACGACCGTCTTCATGCGCGGTCCTCGGCGATGACGCGCTCGACCTCGGCGCGCTCCTTCGGTCCCCAGGTCTCGCGGGTGACGAGGACGCCGATCAGGCCGATCACGCCGACGGCGACGTAGATCCAGGCGACACCGCCCCAGCCCATCCCGATGGCCGCGGCCGTCGCGATGAAGGGGATGAAGCCCGACAGCGCGGCCGAGAACTGGTAGCCGAGCGAGGCGCCCGAGGTGCGGGTGTTCGTGCTGAACAGTTCGCTGAAGTAGGCGCCCTGCGTGCCGGCGAGCATGTCGTGGATGATCGCGAGCCCGATCACATACACGAGCACGATGAATGCGGGGATGCCCGTATTGACCAGCAGGAACATCGGGAAGCCGAACGCGATGGTCGCGAGCGAGCCGATGAGGTACACCGTCTTGCGGCCGAACCGGTCGCTCAGCGCGCCGAAGATCACCGTGGTGAAGCATCCCAGCGCCGTCGCGATGATGAGGCCGGTCAGCGCGGTCTCGCGGGTCGCGATCTCGTTCGACGTGATGTACGAGATCAGGTAGGTGACGATGACGTAGAAGCCGCCGGTCTCGGCGAGGCGAAGGGCGATGACGCGGAGGACGGTGCGCCAGTCGTTGCGGAGGACGGTCAGGATCGGGTTCTTCACCAGCGTGCCGGCGGTCTTGGCCTCCTCGAACTCGGGGCTCTCCGACACCTTGAGGCGGATGATCAGGCCGGCGATGATCAGCACGGCGCTGAGCATGAACGGCAGACGCCAGGCCAGCTCGTTGCCGAGGCCGGCCGAGAGCAGGAACGCCACGTTGGCGAGGAAGACGCCGAGCGGCACGCCGACCTGCGGGATGGCGGCGAACTTGCCGCGCTTGCGCCACGGTGCGTGCTCGAACGTCATCAGGATGGCGCCGCCCCACTCGGCGCCGAACGCCAGGCCCTGCACGATGCGGATCGCAGTGAGCAGGAGCGGCGCCAGCAGCCCGACCTGCGCGTAGGTCGGCAGCAGGCCGATGAGGACCGTCGAGATGCCCATCACGAACAGCGCGCCGACGAGCACCGGCTTGCGGCCGTACTTGTCGCCGAGGAAGCCGCCGATGATGCCGCCGAGCGGACGCATCGCGAAGCCGATGCCGAAGGTGAGGAAGCCGAGCAGGACGCCGACCACCGGGTCCTCGCTCGGGAAGAAGTCCGTGCCGAAGTAGAGGGCGGCGGCGGTGCCGTAGGCGAGGAAGTCGTAGTTCTCGACGGTGGTGCCGACGGCGGAGCCGATGGCGACCTTCAGCTTGTCGGGCGAACCGTTGGCCGCCTGCTGCGAACGGGATGCTGTCATGGTCATTGCGGAGTGTCTCCCTTGATACTCGTTTCGAGCCGGGAGACCGTCTCCCGGCTCTAGCCGGTCGGGGCGGTGACCCCGCCGACGTTGCCGATGGCGTAGAAGCTTTCGATGTGTTCGCGAACCAGGCGGACGGCCTGATCCGGGTCGTGCTGTTCGATGGCGGCGAGGATGCCGCGGTGCTCCGCCCGGACGGTCTTGGCCGTCTCCCGCCAGTCGTCGAGGCGTTCGTAGGCCTCGATCATCTGGCGGTTGATGGCGATCCGCAGGGACTGCATCAGGTGGGCGGTGAGGGCGTTCCCGGTGGACTCCGCGATCGTCACGTGGAAGGCGGTGTCCAGCCGGTTGAACTCGCGTGCGTCGATGGAGGGGTCCTCCATGGCGTCGAGGATGCCGGCGAGCGCGGCGTGGTCGTCATCCGTCGCTCGATGGGCCGCCTCCGAACACGACCACGACTCGAGCGCGATGCGCGTGTCGAGCACGTCGGTCTGGCTGAAGTGCCCGAGCGCCAGCTGGAGCTTGAGCAGGTTGACGAACCCGGGTCCGGGCGTCCCGACGAGGACCGCTCCCCCCTCTCCGCCGCGGCGGATGTCCACCACGCCGAGCGCCTCCAGCACCCGCAGGCTCTCCCGCAGCGACGGCCGGCTGACGCCGAGCGAGATCGCGAGGTCCCGTTCGCTCGGCAGGTGGTCGCCCGCCTTCAGCCTGCCGTCGAGGATGCGCTCCTCGATCTGCGCCATGACCTGCTCGTAGGTGCGGACCCGCTGAACGGGCTCCCACGCCGTGCCCTCCGACATCGCTTCTCCCCTCGTTCGGGTCCTGGACCTCCATGAAGGCCCGGGTCGCCCCGGCGCTCGAAGCGCCGCTCCCGGTGAGAAGCAGTCTAGTTTTCATGAGCACCGAGGTCAGACCATCAGGCCGCGGCGAGGGACTCGCGGCGGAACTCGTCCTCCAGCTCGCGGCGCACCTGGACGGCGAGCAGCGACTCGTCCGCGTCCACGTCGTCCCACGAGACCATGCGGTCCTTCGGGACGTCGCGGATGAGCTTTGCGCCGTGCGCCAGCCCCAGCGGAAGAGCGTTGTGGTCGAGCGACACCGCGGCCGGGGCGAGCTTGCCGAAGACCGTGTAACCGCCTTCGCCATCGAGCGTGTCGCCCGCGCGGAGGTCCTTCTTCGCCGTGGTGACGACGTCGCCCCGGAAGCCGGTCGGCGAGCCGGTGGCCTCGTTGCGGAGGACCGCCGCCGCGATGGACACCCCGAGCTCGAGCCCGATCATGTGATACGGACGGTACAGCTCGCCGAAACGGCCCGACGGGTCGGTCTGGACGCCGTACTCGGCGAAGCACTGCACCGCGTAGTCGGTGCGCGCCTCGAACGTGACGTAGACGCCCCAGCGCAGGTCGCGGTACACGTCGCTGCCGTCGCGGTTGAGGCTGGAGACGATCTCCACGGTCCCCGAGCGGCTGAGCGTGCCGCCGTTCGCCTTCGGGATGATCAGCGTCGACAGCTCGTCGACACCGGCCGGCGTGAAGTTGAGGCCCTCGTCCTGCGGGATGAGGCCGGTTCCGTTGGCGACGGCCGCCATCTCGATGGCCGACTTGGTGCCGTCCAGGAACGAGTTGAACATCTTCGGGTTGTAGTCGCCCGAGGCCAGCTGCTCGTCGGTGAAGCCGTAGTAGTTCCAGACCGTGTCCGGCGTGGAGTAGTTGTACTCCGGAAGGTACTTGGTGCCCTTGCCCGCGGCGACGACGTCGAAGCCGACGGTGCGCGCCCAGTCGACCATCTCGCAGATCAGCGCCGGCTGGTCGCCGTACGCCATCGAGTAGACGACGCCGGCGGCCTGCGCGCGGCGCTGGAGGATGGGGCCCACCATGCAGTCCGCCTCGACGTTGACCATGATGACGTGCTTGCCATTGTCGATGGCGGTGAGCGCGTGATAGGTGCCGATGATCGGGTTGCCGGTGATCTCCAGGACGACCTCGATCTCCGGGCGGCGCAGCAGGTCGTCCGCGCTCTCGGTGACGAAGGTCTTGCCGGTCCGCAGGGCGTCGTCGAAGCCGGTGGCCGCGTAACGCTCGGCCGGCCATCCGGTGCGGTCCAGGGCCGCCTTCGCCTTGGGGACGTTGATGTCGGCGACGGCGACCACATGGAAGCCGGGGCTGTTCGCGGCCTGCGTGAGGAACATCGACGAGAACTTGCCCGCACCGATGACGCCGACGCGGATCGGTCCCGCCTCCTCGGTGCGCTTCTGCAGCAGCGAGTGCAGATTCATGTGCCTACTCCTTTGTGGGTGGATCTGGGGTGATGGTCTGACCATCAATCCTTTGACCATGATGAGGGGGCCGGGTCCGGATGTCAAGCGCCTCGGTATGATGAGGGCGTTCGACACCCCGATCCTTCAAGGAGCTGCAATGCCCATCGCCACGCCGGACCAGTACGCAGAGATGCTCGACAAAGCGAAGGCCGGCGGGTTCGCCTACCCCGCGTTCAACGTGTCGTCGTCGCAGACGATCAACGCCGTCCTGCAGGGTCTGACCGAGGCGGGGAGCGACGGCATCATCCAGGTCACCACCGGCGGCGCGGACTACTTCGCCGGCCAGACCGTCAAGGCCCGCGCGACCGGGGCGCTCGCGTTCGCGAAGTTCGCCACCGAGGTCGCCAAGAACTACCCCATCACGGTCGCGCTCCACACCGACCACTGCCCGAAGAACGCGCTCGACGACTTCGTGCTGCCGCTCATCGCCGCCTCCGAGGAGGAGGTCCGCGCGGGCCGCAACCCGATCTTCCAGTCGCACATGTGGGACGGCTCGGCCATCCCGCTGGACGAGAACCTCCAGATCGCGCAGGACATGCTCAAGCGCACCAAGGCGATCAACGCGATCCTCGAGGTCGAGATCGGCGTCGTCGGCGGCGAGGAGGACGGCGTCCGCCACGAGGGCTCGAACGAGGCGCTCTACACGACCCTGGCCGACGCCGAGAAGGCGGTCGACGCCCTCGGCCTCGGCGAGAACGGCCGCTACATGGCCGCTCTCACCTTCGGCAACGTGCACGGCGTCTACAAGCCGGGCAACGTGAAGCTGCGCCCGGAACTGCTCAAGGAGATCCAGGACGGCCTCGCCGCCAAGTACGGCCACGGCCCGAAGCCGCTCGACCTCGTCTTCCACGGCGGCTCCGGCTCCACCGACGAGGAGATCGCGGAGGCGGTGCGCAACGGCGTCGTGAAGATGAACATCGACACCGACACGCAGTACGCGTTCACCCGGTCCATCGCGGGCTACATGTTCCAGAACTACGACGGCGTGCTCAAGGTCGATGGCGAGGTCGGCAACAAGAAGCTCTACGACCCGCGCGCCTGGGGCAAGGTCGCCGAGAGCGCGATGGCCCAGCGCGTCGTCGAGGCGACGCAGCAGCTCGGCTCGGCCGGACAGTCGGCCAAGTAGTCGCGCCGGGCGGCGGGATACGCACAGCACCCGCCGCCCGCACCAGCAGGATCGAGGAGGCAGCGGGCATGACCGACCAGGAGCCGCGGCCGGACGAACGGCCACGTCCGCAGTTCGGGGAGCTCGCGCCCCCCGGCTGGGTCTGGCACCCCCCGGCGGATGCCGACCGCCTCGACACGTCGCGGCCGCTGGAGCGCGAGGACGACGCCGTCACTCCGCCGCCACCGGCCGGCGCTCCCTACCCGGGCGCGAGACCGCCGTATCCCGGCGCGCCCTACCCGTCGACGGGCGAGCGCGCGCGAGCCGGCCAACCGGCCCCGACGTGGAACCTGACGCTCACCGTCCTGCTCGCCGTCTTCGGCTTCTTCGGGATGCTGTACTCGATCGCGACGCTCCAGGCCATCCCGGCCTCGATGCAGCTGCTGCACAGCACGAACGGCCTCGGCGACTACACGCCGGCGCCGGTCGTCGGCACGCTGGTGCTCGTCGGATCGATCCTGATGGGAGTGATCTGGGCGGGGTCCGCGGGGCTCGCGGCATGGCTGCTCGTCAAGCGACGGCTGGCGTTCTGGGTGCCGCTCGTCGCGGGGATCGTCGCGATGGTGGTCCTGCTGATCTTCGCCGGCGCGGTGCTCGCGACCGATCCGGTGCTGCTCGAGTTCTACTCGGGAACCTCGGGCGGCACGACGCCGACCCGGACGCCGTAGCACCCAGGCCGGTCAGTGGCCGCGGCCGCCGAGCGCCCGTGCGTCCTGCTTGCCCGTGATGTCCTTGCGGAGCTCCTTCGGCAGCGAGAACATGAGGTCCTCCTCCGCCGTCTTGACCTCCTCGACGTCGGCGTAACCGGCGCCGGCGAGGTCGTCAAGCACCTCCTGCACCAACACCTCCGGCACGGACGCGCCGCTCGTCACGCCGATCGAGGAGACGCCGTCGAGCCACTCCTGCTTGATCTCGCTCGCGTAGTCGACGCGGTAGGCGGCCTTCGCGCCGTACTCCAGCGCGACCTCCACCAGGCGGACCGAGTTGGAGGAGTTGGCCGAGCCGACCACGATGACCAGCTCCGCCTGCTCGGCGACCTTCTTGATCGCGACCTGGCGGTTCTGGGTGGCGTAGCAGATGTCGTCGCTGGGCGGGTCCTGCAGGTTCGGGAAGCGCTCGCGCAGACGGCGCACCGTCTCCATCGTCTCGTCGACCGAGAGCGTGGTCTGGGAGAGCCAGACGACGCGGTCCGGGTCTTTCACGACGATGGAGTCGACGTCGTCGGGCCCGTTCACCAGCGTGACATGGTCGGGCGCCTCGCCCGCCGTGCCCTCGACCTCCTCGTGCCCGGCGTGGCCGATGAGCAGGATCTCGCGGTCGTCCCGCGCGAACCGCACGGCCTCGCGGTGCACCTTGGTGACCAGCGGGCAGGTGGCGTCGATCGCGCGGAGCCCCCGGGCGGCGGCGGCGTTCACGACGGCCGGCGAGACGCCGTGCGCCGAGAAGACCACGTGTGCGCCCTCGGGGACCTCGTCGACCTCGTCGACGAAGATGGCGCCCTGCTGCTCCAGCTCGGACACGACGTGCACGTTGTGGACGATCTGCTTGCGCACGTAGACAGGCGAACCGTAGAGGTCCAGCGCCTTCTCGACGGCGACCACGGCGCGGTCGACACCGGCGCAGTAGCCGCGGGGTGCGGCCAGCAGGACCTTCTTGTGTCCGACGACCGGGTTATCCTGAAGCCGTCGCCTCGCGCCGGGAATCCGCGGCATCGGGAGGCTGATGGTTGCGTCGCTCACCCTTCGATCCTACGTGAGCACGCTGGACACGGAATGGGAGGGGTCGGTGAGCCAGTCAGGGCCCGTCGCGATGCAGCCCGCTCCCCCGACCGTCGACTCCCCGTGGCCGGTCGCGCTGCTCAACTCCAAGATCAAGGGATGGATCGACCGGCTCGGCACCGCGTGGGTCGAGGGCGAGATCACGCAGTGGGGCATCTCCGGCGGGAACGTCTACGGCAAGCTGAAAGACCTGAACGAGGACGCCACGATCAGCTTCACGATCTGGTCGTCGGTCAAGGCGCGCATCCCGGCCGACCTCAAGCAGGGCGACCGCGTCGTCGCCGCGATCAAACCGAACTTCTGGGTCAAGGGCGGCACCCTGACCATGCAGGTCTACGACATGAAGCACGTCGGCCTGGGCGACCTGCTGGAGCGGCTGGAGCGGCTGCGCCAGCAGCTCGCCGCCGAGGGCCTGTTCGCGGTCGAGCGCAAGAAGCGCCTGCCGTTCCTGCCGCACACGATCGGTCTGGTGACGGGCAAGGACAGCGACGCCGAGAAGGATGTGCTCCGTAACGCGCAGCTGCGCTGGCCGCAGGTGCGGTTCCGTGTCATGCACGCGGCCGTCCAGGGCGAGCGCACGGTGACCGAGGTGGTCTCCGCCATCCGGACGCTGGACGTGGATCCCGAGGTCGAGGTCATCATCGTGGCGCGCGGCGGCGGCGACTTCCAGAACCTGCTCGGTTTCAGCGACGAGCGCCTGGTGCGCGCGGCCGCCGCCGCGCTGACGCCGATCGTCAGCGCCATCGGGCACGAGGCCGACCGGCCCCTGCTCGACGAGGTGGCCGACCTCCGCGCGTCCACCCCGACGGATGCGGCCAAGCGCGTGGTGCCGGATGTGGCCGAAGAGCTGGCCCGGGTGCAGCAGGCGCGGGCGCGCATCGGCACCCGCGTTACGCACCTGATCGCGCACGAGATCGACCGGATCGGGCACCTGCGCACCCGGCCGGTGCTCGCGTCCCCGTCGTGGATCGTGGACGCCCGCGCCGAGGAGCTCACCCGCTACGTCGCCCGCGGCACCGAGCTCGTCGGTCGCTGCGTCGAGCGCGAGACCACACGGGTCGCCGAGCTGCGCGGCCAGCTCCGGGCGCTCTCGCCGCAGGGCACGCTCGACCGCGGCTACGCCATCGTCCAGACGGCCGCGGGCCACGTGGTGGCCGATCCGTCGGAAGCACCGACCGGCTCGCAGCTCCGGCTGACGGTCTCGGGCGGCTCGCTCGCCGCCACCGCCGGCGACCCGCTGCCGTCCCCCGCGAGCCACGGCGACCGCGAATAGAATGGATGCCATGCCCACCACAGAGACGTCCCCGGCCGGGGATCCGCTCAGCACGCTCAGCTATGAAGAAGCGCGTGACGAGCTGATCCGCGTCGTGACGGAGCTCGAGCAGGGCACCACCACGCTCGAGGAGTCCATCGCGCTGTGGGAGCGGGGCGAGGCCCTGGCGCGCCACTGCGAGGAGTGGCTGATCGGCGCGAAGGCGCGGCTCGACGCGGCCCGCGCCGGCGCGGGCGCAGCGACCTCGGGAGCGTTCGACGGCGAATGAGCCCCCGCAACAACAAGCCTCCGGTGGTCGTCGCGGAGCTCGGACGCCCCGAGACTCCGGAGGAGACCGCGGCCCGCAAGGCCGAGAACTCGGCGAACCACCGCAACCGCCAGACGATCAACAACCTCGTCTACTCGCTGCTCGCGACCCTGGCGCTCGTCGCCGTGATCGTCCTCATCGTGCCGCGCGGCAACCCGTCCGCGACCAAGCCGGCGGTCGACTACCCGTCGATCGCGCAGCAGGCGCAGGGCAGTGAGCCGGACGCGCTGCTGGTGCCGAAGCTCCCGGCGGACTGGAAGTCCAACAACGCCGAGCTGCGCACCAAGACGTCCGACGGCGTCGACTCCTGGTACATCGGGTTCGTAACGCCGAAGCAGCAGTTCATCGGCGTCACCCAGGGGTTCAAGGCCAACGACAGCTGGGTGTCCGACCAGGTCAACAAGTCCCGCATCAAGGACACGCGCGTGATCGATGGCGTGACCTGGGACGTCTACGACAACCGCACCTCCAGCTCGGACGACGGCAACGTCGAGTACGCGCTGACGACCACGTCCGGCGACAGCACCATCATCGTGTTCGGCACGGCGGACGACGCCGAGTTCCGCACGATGGCGTCTTCGCTCGCCGACCAGATCCACTCACTCGGAGGAGACAAGTAGTGCCCACCACGCGCCCCGGCAAGGTCTGGAACTCGATGCTCGACGGCAACGCCCGCTTCGTCTCAGGCGAGCCGCTGCATCCCCACCAGGATGTGGAGCGACGCGAGTCCGTCGCCGACGGCCAGGAGCCGGTCGCCGCGATCTTCGGATGCGCCGACTCCCGCCTCGCGGCCGAGATCATCTTCGACATGGGCCTCGGCGACGCGTTCGTCGTCCGCAACGCGGGGCAGGTCGTCTCCGACTCCGTGATCGGGTCGCTCGAGTACGCGGTCGCGGTGCTGAACGTGCCGCTCATCCTCGTGCTCGGCCACGACAGCTGCGGCGCGGTCGCCGCGGCCATCGGCTCGCAGGCCGAGGACGCCGACCCGCTGCCTCCGCACATCGCCCAGCTCATCGCGCCCATCGTCCCCGCGGTCCACCGCGTCGGCGGCGAGGGCGCGGTCGACCCCGCCGCGATCGACGCCGGGGAAGTCGGGCGCGAGCACCTGCGCGACACCGTCTCCGAGCTGCTGGCGCAGTCCGAGATCATCGCCTCCGCGGTCGCCGAGAACACCCTCGCGATTGTCGGCGCCAACTACCGGCTCGCGGAGGGCCGGGTCGTCCCCGACGTCGTCGTCGGCATGCGCGACTGACATCGACCTCCGTATACAGAAAGGAAGACACACCGTGGTGGACACCCAGGCGGACGCCGAGTACCGCATCGAGCACGACACGATGGGAGAGGTGCGCGTCCCGAAGCACGCGCTGTACAGCGCGCAGACGCAGCGCGCTGTGGAGAACTTCCCCATCTCCGGGTCGGTGCTGGAGCCGGCGCAGATCGCCGCCCTCGCCCGCATCAAGAAGTCGGCCGCCCTCGCGAACGCGCGCCTCGGCGTGCTCGACCAGGACGTCGCGGACGCGATCGCCTCCGCCGCCGACGAGGTCGCCGCGGGCGCCCACGACGCGGAGTTCCCGATCGACGTGTACCAGACCGGTTCGGGCACGTCGTCCAACATGAACATGAACGAGGTGCTGGCGACTCTCGCGTCGGAGCGCCTCGGCCGTCCGGTGCACCCGAACGACCACGTCAACGCCTCGCAGTCGTCGAACGACGTCTTCCCGACGTCGGTGCACATCGCCGTCACCGGCGCGCTCACCGACGACCTGATCCCGGCGCTCGACCACCTCGCGGTCGCGCTCGAGGAGAAGGCCGAGCAGTGGGCGGACGCCGTCAAGAGCGGCCGCACGCACCTGATGGACGCCACCCCGGTCACCCTCGGCCAGGAGTTCGGCGGCTACGCGGCGCAGATCCGCTACGGCATCGAGCGCATCCGCGCCGCCCTCCCTCGCGTCGCCGAGGTCCCGCTCGGCGGCACCGCGGTGGGCACGGGGATCAACACCCCGCTCGGCTTCCCGCAGCTCGTCATCGAGCTGCTGACGCAGGAGACCGAGCTGCCGATCACGGAGGCGCGCAACCACTTCGAGGCGCAGGCCAACCGCGACGCGCTGGTCGAGGCGTCCGGCGCTCTCCGCACGATCGCCGTCTCGCTGACGAAGATCTCGAACGACCTCCGCTGGATGGGCTCCGGCCCGAACACCGGCCTCGGCGAGCTGCACATCCCGGACCTGCAGCCCGGTTCGTCGATCATGCCCGGCAAGGTCAACCCGGTCATCCCTGAGGCTGTTCTCATGGTCGCCTCGCGCGTGATCGGCAACGACGCGACGATCGCCTGGAGCGGCGCCTCCGGCCTGTTCGAGCTGAATGTCGCCATCCCGGTCATGGGCACCGCGCTGCTGGAGTCGATCCGCCTCCTCACGCAGGCCAGCCGCGTGCTCGCCGACAAGACCATCCGGGGCCTGGAGGCCAACCTGGACCGCGCCCGCGCCTTCGCCGAGTCGAGCCCGTCGATCGTCACGCCGCTCAACCGCGTGATCGGCTACGAGGCCGCCGCCAAGGTCGCCAAGCACGCCGTCGCCAAGGGCATCACCGTGCGCGAGGCCGTCATCGACCTCGGCTTCGTCGACCGCGGCGAGGTCACCCTCGAGCAGCTCGACAAGGCCCTCGACGTCCTCTCCATGACCCACCCCGGCTGACCCGCACGCCGGACAGCCCCCGAGCACAGGAGAAACGCTCCCGATCGAGTCGATCGGGAGCGTTTTTCCTGTTGTCGGCGGTGCTGGAAACGGAGGAAGCCGCTGCCGCGTGACGGCGTGTCGACGAGAAAGGGAGGAGTTTGCGAGCGCGCAGACTCGCCGACTCCTCCCTTTCCGACCGCCGGACCCGGCCGCCGGGCTCGCGAACTAGGCGAGCTCGTTGGCCTCCAGCATCTCGGTGACGAGAGCCGCGATCGCGGAGCGCTCGGAGCGGGTCAGGGTGACGTGCGCGAACAGCGGGTGGCCCTTCAGCGTCTCGATCACGCTGGCGACGCCGTCGTGGCGGCCGACGCGGAGGTTGTCGCGCTGCGCGACGTCGTGGGTGAGCACCACGCGCGAGTTCTGGCCGATGCGGCTCAGGACCGTGAGCAGCACGTTCCGCTCCAGCGACTGGGCCTCGTCCACGATCACGAACGCGTCGTGCAGCGACCGGCCGCGGATGTGCGTGAGCGGCAGCACCTCCAGGATGCCGCGGTCCTGCACCTCGTCGAGCACGTTCTGCGACACCAGCGCGCCGAGCGTGTCGAACACCGCCTGGCCCCAGGGGTTCATCTTCTCGCCCTGGTCCCCGGGAGGTAGCCGAGCTCCTGGCCGCCGACGGCGTACAGCGGGCGGAACACCATGATCTTCTTGTGCTGCCGCCGCTCCAGCACGGCCTCGAGCCCAGCGCACAGCGCGAGGGCCGACTTGCCGGTGCCGGCGCGGCCGCCGAGCGACAGGATGCCGATCTCCGGGTCGAGAAGCAGGTCGATCGCGAGACGCTGCTCCGCCGAGCGGCCATGCAGGCCGAAGACGTCCCGGTCGCCACGCACCAGTTTCACCTCGGCGTCCGCGACGACCCGCCCGAGGGCCGAGCCGCGGTCCGAGTGGATGACGAGCCCGGTGTTCACCGGGAGTCCGGCGGCGAGCTCGGTGCGCATCCACTCCTCTTCGTAGAGGGACGCCATCTCGTCGCTGCCGAGGTCGATCGACGCCATGCCTGTCCAGCCGGAGTCGACCGCCTGCTCGTGCCGGTACTCCTCGGCGGCCAGGCCGATCGAGGCGGCCCTCACGCGGAGCGGGAGGTCCTTGGAGACGACCGTCACATCCAGCCCGTCGTTCGACAGGTTGAGCGCGACCGCGAGGATGCGCGAGTCGTTGTCGCCCAGCTGCATGCCGCTCGGAGGACGCTCATGTTGGAGTGGTTGAGCTCCACGCGCAGCGAGCCGCCGTCGCCGACGGGGATCGGGAAGTCGAGCCGTTCGTGCTGCACCCGGAGATCGTCGAGGTTCCGCAGCGCCTGCCGCGCGAAGTACCCGATCTCTGGGTCGTTGCGCTTGCCCTCGAGCTCGCTCACGACGACGACGGGGATGACGACAGCGTGCTCCGCGAAGTTGAAGATCGCCTTCGGGTCGGAGAGCAGCACCGACGTGTCGAGCACATAGGTGCGCTCATCCGTCTTCGCCGCCCCGCCGGTCTGCCGAGTTGCTGCCTGTCGGGTTGCTGATTCCGCCACGACCACTCCCACCCCGCCGGTCCCTCGGGAGCCGGCGGATCTCACTGGCGAGACGGCCGCTGGTTTCGAGACGAACTTTTGTGGCCGTCTCGATCGGGCGCGGTGCCCGATGGCTCGAAACTACGCCCGGCCGCCGACATCGCCGGATGGCGGGGTGGCGTGTCGTGTTTCGTTCAAGTGAACAATCGCCCCCAGTTGTGGGAGCTTGTCAGGCGACCGAGGCGTACGAGGTGAACGCCGCGCGCAGCATGTCCAGCGTCTCCTCCGTCGTGCCGGCGTGGACGCTGATGCGCGCGTTGGTCGCGCGGATCGAGGCGGTCACGCCGTGGTTGAAGAGGGAGGCGCCGAGAGCCGTCAGCTGTTCGGGCAGCGGCTCGAGCACGACCATTCCCGCCCGCTCGTTCGGGCTGCGCGAGGAGGAGACCGGGACGGCGAACTCGTCCGCCAGCTCGAGGACGCGCTCGACGTTGTCGGACACGGCGGCGGCCACCGCATCCACCCCACCGCCGCGACCTCCTCGAGCGCGGCGGCGAAGCGCGCCTCGGCGACGAGATCGGGGTTGGAGACGGAGAAGGCGCCGGCGCCGCGCACGGGCTCGCGCACCTCGTCCCAGGGCTGCTCCGGTCCGGAGCCCGTCCATCCGCTGAACACCGGGGTCAGGTGGTCGATGGCCCGCTCGCTGAGCGCCAGGAAGCCGGTGCCCCAGCCGGCGCGCATCCACTTCTGGCCGCCCGAGACGACGACGTCGGCGACCTCCCACGGGGCGTCCACCACACCGAAGCCCTGAATCGCGTCCACGACGAGCAGGCGGTCGCCGATGACCTGCCGGATGCCGTCGATGTCGGCCAGGTAGCCGGTCCGGGAGTCGACCAGGCTGACCATGACGGCCGCCGTGCTGTCGGTCAGCTGTTCGCGGATACGGGCCGGGGTCACCCGGTCGTGGTCGGTCTCGAGCCACACCGGAGTGATGACGCGGAGGGCCTGGGCGGCGCGCTCGGCGGCGTACGTGAGGGAGGGGAACTCGCCGAGGGACAGCAGCACGTCGCCGCCGGTGAGCCCGAACGCCGCGTGCAGGAGCCCGCTGGAGGCGTTGGGCTGGAACACGATCTGCTCGGAGGGGAACCGGGTCAGCGCGCTCACCGCGTCCCGCACCCGCTCGTCCTCCGCGCGCATCCGCTCGATCGTGCCGAAGCGGGCGCGCGACAGGATCTCGTACTGCCCGAGCGTTTCGGCGCGGACGGTGGCCGACAGCGGGCCGACCCGTCCGTAGTCCAGATAGCCGGGCTCCTCGCCGAACCCTCGGGCGAACTCCTCGATCGTCGTCACGTGACGATTCTGCCGGAAAGGACGGTCAGCCGCCGAAGCGGCGCTGGCGGCGCGAGTAGTCGCGCACGGCGCGAAGGAAGTCGACCTCGCGCAGGTCCGGTCCGAGAGCTTCGACGAAATAGAACTCGCTGTGCGCGCTCTGCCACAGCATGAAGTCGCTGAGGCGCTGCTCCCCCGACGTGCGGATGACGAGGTCGGGATCGGGCTGCCCACCGGTGTAGAGGTGCTGGCCGATGAGGTCGGGCGTGAGCAGGTCGGCGAGCGTCTCCAGGCTGCCGCCTTCGGCGATGTGCGTCGCGACGATGCTGCGCATGGCGTCGGTGATCTCCTTGCGGCCGCCGTAGCCCACCGCGAGGTTGATGTGCATGCCCGTGTTCTCGGCCGTGCGGCGCTCCGCGTCGGCGAGGGCCTCCACGAGCCGGGAGGGGAGACCCGCGGTGGAGCCGACGTGCTTGACCCGCCAGTCCCGGTACTGCGAGACGTCCTCGGCGAGCTGCGCGATGATGTCGATGAGGTCGCCGAGCTCTGAGCTCTCGCGGTTGGTGAGATTGTCGGACGACAGGAGGTACAGCGTCACGACCTCGATGCCGAGCTCGTCGCACCACTCCAGGAACTCGCGCATCTTCGCCGCGCCCGCCCGGTGGCCGTGGGCGACCGTCTCGAGCCCGGCCAGGCGGGCCCACCGACGGTTGCCGTCGATGATCATCGCCACGTGCTGGGGCAGCGCGTCGCGGTTGATGTCGCGCCGGAGCCGCTTCTGGTACAGCCGGTAGAGCAGCCCGCCGGCCATCAGCCGATCCCCCGGCGTCGCGCTTCTGCTCACGCTGCTACGTTAGCGCGGCTGTGCGCACAGCGGCTGCGCGACGTCCAGCTCACAGCATCCCGCCACCCGCCTCCCCTACGCTGGGTGCATGTCGCCTCGCAGAAGCCCGAACCCCGACCGCGCCGCCGGTGCGCGCACCGGGGAGGATGTCGCCGAGCTGCTCTCCGAGCCGACGCCCCTGCTCGATCCGTCCGACGCCGCCGTCCAGGCGGACGAGCGGGAAGCCCGCGACGCCGGCCCCGATCTTCCCAACATCCCTCTGCTCGACGCTTCGCTCGCCAACCCGGCCGACATCAAGCCGACCTGGCGCGGATGGATCCATGCGGCCACCTTCCCGGTCACCATCGCGGCGGGCATCGTCCTGATCTGCCTGGCGCACGGCGCGCCGGCGAAATGGGCGTCGGCGGTGTTCATGCTCACCTCGATGCTGCTGTTCGGCAACTCGGCGCTGTACCACCGCTTCAACTGGCGACCCCGCACCAAGGTCATCCTGAAGCGCATCGACCACGCGAACATCTTCCTGCTCATCGCCGGCACGTACACCCCGCTCGCCGTGCTCGCGCTGCCGCCGGACAAGGGCATCCTGCTGCTCTGCCTGGTCTGGGCCGGGGCGCTCCTCGGGATCGGGTTCCGCGTCTTCTGGATCTCGGCGCCGCGCTGGCTGTACGTCCCGATCTACGTGGCGCTCGGGTGGGCCGCCCTGATGTACATCGTCGATCTGGTGAACGCCAACGTCGCGATGATGGTCCTCGTGCTGGTCGGCGGCATCCTGTACACGATCGGCGCGGTCATCTACGGGATGAAGCGGCCGAACCCGTTCCCCGGCAAGTTCGGCTTCCACGAGATCTTCCACACGCTGACGGTGCTGGCCTTCCTCTGCCACTGGACGGCGACGCTGCTGATCGCGATGCACCCGGCCTACAACGCCGGCTGACACTCAGGTCGGCAGCGCGCGACGTCCCGTTACCTGCTTCATGACCAGTGTGGAGCTGAGCTTTCGCACGCCCGGCAGGGCGCCGAGCGGCCCGTCGAACAGCTCCTGGTAGGCCGTCAGGTCGCGGGTGAGCACGCGCAGCATGTAGTCGGGGTCGCCGAACAGCCGTTCGGCCTGCACGATGTTCGGGATGGCCAGCACGCCCTCCTCGAACGCGCCCACGGTGTCCGGGTCGGTGCGGTCGATGGTCACGAACACGATCGCCTCGAAGTCGAGCCCGACGGCCGACGGCGAGACCACCGCGCGGTACTGCTCGATGACGCCGTCGCGCTCCAGCTCGCGCACTCGGCGGTGGCACGGCGACAGCGTCAGCCCGACGCGGGCGGCGAGGTCGGTGAGGCTGAGCCGGCCGTCCTCCTGCAGTGCGGCAAGGATCTCCCGGTCGATGGCATCCATGCGCTGGATTCTTCCACATGTCAGGTATGTACGCTCGAAAGTAGGGAGCACTTCTCGTTTCGGTTGGCATAGCTTTCCCTTGAACGAGAGGGGATGCCGATGGATCCGGCGCTGGCACTGGGCTTCTGGGGCGTGACCGTGCTGCTCGTCTGCACGCCGGGCGCCGACTGGGCGTATGCGGTCTCGGTCGGGGTCGGCGGCCGGGCGCTCGTCCCGTCGATCGGCGGCATCCTGTTCGGATACCTGGTGGTCGTCTGCGCGGTCGCGGTCGGGCTGGGCGCGCTGGTGGCGGCGAATCCGGTGCTGATGGACGTGCTGACCATCGGCGGAGCGCTGTACCTGCTCTGGCTCGGGATCGGCGGGCTCGTCCGCTCGGCCGCCCCGCTGACCGCGCATGCGGACACCGGCGTCGCCGGATCCTCCCTGGCGTCCTTCCTCCGCGGAGCGGGGGTGAGCGGCTTCAATCCGAAGGGCCTGGTGGTGCTCGTCGCCCTGGTGCCGCAGTTCACGTCGCCTCACGCCGGCTGGGCGCCGGCCGCGCAGATGCTGCTGCTGGGAGGGATGTTCGTCGCGACCTGCGCGATCGTCTACCCGGCGGTCGCGATGCTGGCCCGCCGGCTGCTGGCCGCCCGGCCGCGGGGCACGGTGATCATGGCGCGCGTCTCGGCCATCGCCATGACGCTGATCGGGGTCTCGCTGCTCGCGGAGCGGGTCGCGCAGCTCCGGTGAGACGACGAACGCCCCGGACCGAGCCGGTCCGGGGCGTTCGCGCAGTGTCAGCGGCTCACTGGCCGGTGTAGGTCTCCACCTTGGTGACCTCGACGGCGATCTGGCGGCCGTTGGGGGCGGTGTACTCGGTCTTGTCGCCGACCTTGAGGCCGAGGATCGCCGAGCCGAGCGGGCTCTGCTCGCTGTAGACCGGGAGGTCGGTGCCGGCCGCGATCTCGCGGTTGCCGATGAGGAAGACGCTCTCGTCGCCCGCGATGGTCGCGGTGATGACCGTGCCGGGCTCGACGACGCCGTGGCTCTCCGGCGCGGCGCCGACGGTGGCGCTGCGCAGCAGGTTGGTGAGCTGGACGATGCGGGCCTCGATCTTGCCCTGCTCCTCCTTGGCGGCGTGGTAGCCGCCGTTCTCCTTGAGATCGCCCTCCTCGCGGGCCGCCTCGATCCGCTTCGCGATCTCGTTGCGGCCGTTGACGCTGAGCTCCTCGAGTTCGGCCGAGAGACGGTCGTACGCGTCCTGGGTCAGAAAGGTGACCTGAGAATCCTGGGACATGATGAACTCCTTCGCGCCTCGTGCGGCAACAGCCGCCGGAAGCAGATGGGCCGGTCCTCCGACCGGTGCTAAAGTCGACGCCCCGGCGTTGCCGGGGCGTATCCGCACAATACTAGGTCAGCCAGCAGCTGTTGATCAAACCCGTGTTGGGCGTCATGATCGTCCGGATCGACTCCTTGTACGCGGTGAGGCGCGTGTCCGATCCCGGGTACTGCACGATGCGCCAGCCGACGATCGCGAAGTCCTCGTTGAGGGCCTGGATGGCGCAGGTCACCGGCGTCCCGGGCGGGGCGTTGATGGTGAACGAGATGTCGACGTGGTGGTTGTCGGGGATGGTGTAGGCCGTGTCCGTCGCCTCGAGGTCGGCCTGGTCGTTGTCCCATCCGGCCCAGAACACCCATGCGGTCACGACCGCCACCAGTCCGATCAGAGCGCCGATGACGAGCCAGCGCTGGCGGCGCCTGCGCTGGGGGTGCGGCCGTAGCGGCTGTCGAGCCGGGCGCTGGGGGTCGGGGTCGTCGCCGTCATGCGTGCCGTCCTGTCCGACCTTCCCGCTCGATGGGCCCGCCGTCGGGCGACGGTAGGCTGGAACAAGACTAGGAGACGAAGCTGTGAACACTGCCCCCCGCGCGGCGACCGCGATGCCCGAGACCGACCTGTTCTCCGGGATGGTGGCCGCGTGATCGCCGACGCCCTGCTGCGCGCCTCCGTCCACCTCGCCGCGACGCCCGCCCCGACGCCGTCCGGCGCCCCGGCCGACGACTCCGTCACGCCGGGCGTGCTCGGCTTCGTGGTCACGTTCCTGATCGCGGTGGTCGTCGTGCTGCTCGTCGTCGACATGGTGCGACGCATCCGCCGGGTGCGCTACCGCTCCGAGATCGCCGAGAAGCTGGATGCGGAGCAGAGCGGCGGGGACCGCGCGGCCGGTCCGGAGGACCGCGAGAGCTGACCGCTCGTCAACCGGAGCGGGCTGCTACTCGTCGTCGACGACCGGATCGTACCCGGCCGCACGGAGCGCGTCGATGACGTGGCGACGGTGCTCGGTGCCGCGCGTCTCGACGCTCACGTCGAGCTCGACCTGGCTCAGCTGCATCCCGCGACCGTGGCGTGTGTGCAGCACCTCGACGACGTTGGCGTTCACGCCCGCGAGGATCTCGGCGATGCGCGCCAGCTGGCCCGGGCGGTCCGGCAGCATGATCGTCAGCTTGAGGTAGCGGTCGGACGCGGCGAGGCCCTGGCTGATGACGCGCTGCATGAGCAGCGGGTCGATGTTGCCGCCCGAGAGGATTGCGACCGTGGTGCCGTCGGCCGGGATCGCCCCGGCGAGGATGGCGGCGACGCCCGCGGCGCCCGCCGGCTCCACGACGAGCTTGGCCCGCTCCAGCAGCACGACCATGGCGCGGGCGATGTCGTCCTCGGACACGGTGACCACCTGGTCCACCGCCTCGCGGATGATCTCGAAGTTGAGCGCGCCGGGCCGGCTCACCGCGATGCCGTCGGCGATCGTCGCAACGAGGGCGATGTCGGTCGGCTCCCCCGCCGCCAGCGAGGGCGGGTAGGCCGCGGCGTTCGCCGCCTGCACGCCGATGACGCGCACCTCGCGGCCGTCCCGCGCCGCTCGCTGCTTGACCGCGCTGGCCACGCCAGAGATGAGGCCGCCGCCGCCGATCGGCACGACGATCGTGCGCACGTCCGGCACGTCGTCGAGGATCTCGAGCCCGAGCGTGCCCTGACCGGCCACCACATCCGGATGGTCGAACGGCGGGATGAGGACGGCGCCGGTGTCGGCCGCGAAGTCGGCGGCGGCCCGTAGCGTCTCGTCGACGATGCTGCCGCTGAGCACGACGTCCGCGCCGTACGCGCGCGTCGCCTGGAACTTGGGGATGGCCACGCCCACCGGCATGAAGATGGTCGCGTGGATGCCGAGCTCGCGCGCCGCGAACGCGACGCCCTGCGCGTGATTGCCGGCGGAGGCCGCGACGACGCCGCGGGCGCGCTCCTCGGCGCTCAGCTTCGACATCCGGTTGTAGGCGCCGCGGATCTTGTAGGAGCCGGTGCGCTGGAGGTTCTCGCACTTGAGCAGGACCGGGGCGCCGAGCAGGTCGGCGAGATACCGCGAGCTCTCGATCGGGGTCGGCTGGGCCACGCGGGCGACGATGGCGCGCGCGGACTCGAACTCGTCCAGGCCGGGGCCGGCGAACGGGGTGCGCGTGTGATCGGTCGCGGTTGCCACGGGGTCAGCCTAGCCCCGGTCGTATTCCGCTGGATGTATGCGGTCCCTGCTCAGCGCACCGGCGGCCGTCGCACCGGCCGCGGGACGGTCTGCCAGATCGGCTGCTCGGGTCCCGTCCACTCCGTATCCGGCGGCGAGCTGCGCCACGCTCCACTGGAGATGTAGTGGACCATCACGTTGAGCACGGCCACGAACGGCACCGCGAACAGCGCGCCCGGGATGCCGGCGAGCAGCGACCCGGCGGCGACCGCCAGCACGACGGCGAGCGGGTGCACCTTCACCGCGCTGCCCATGATCAGCGGCTGCAGGATGTGTCCCTCGATCTGCTGCACGAGCAGCACGATCCCGAGCATGATGAGCGCGAACACCCAGCCCTTGAAGACGAGCGCGATGAAGACGGCGAGCGCCCCCGTGACCACCGCGCCGACGACGGGGATGAACGACCCGAGGAACACGAGCACCGCGATCGGGAGCACCAGCGGCAGGCCGAGGAAGAAGGCGCCGAGGCCGATGCCGAGCGCGTCGATCGAGGCGACGAGCACCTGCACCTTGGCGAAGTTGCGGAGGGTGACCCAGCCGGCCTTGCCCGCACCGTCGACGGCGGCCCGCGCGCGCTTCGGGAACACCCGCACGATCCACGACCAGATGCCCGCGCCGTCGATGAGGATGAAGATCGTGCTGAACAGCACCAGGAGCGCCCCCGCGAGCACGTGCCCGACGGTGGTGCCCACCGACAGGGCGCCGGAGAGGAAGACCTGGCCGTCCTGCTGGATCGACGACCCGATCGAGGCCAGGGCGCTGCTGATCTGGTTCTCGCTCAGTCCGAGCGGCCCGCTGGTGAGCCAGGATCGGAGGCCGTTGTATGCGTCCACCGACTGCTTCTGCAGCTCTCCGCTCTGTCGCGTGATCTGCCAGACGGCCAGGTAGACGAGGCCTGCGACCACCACCAGCGTGATGACGAGCACGACGAGGATGGCCAACCACTTCGGCCAGCGGTGCCTCACCAGGAAGTCCTTGAAAGGCACCAGCAGTCCGGCGAGCAGCACGGCGATGAGCACCGGGATGACGATGAGCTTCAGCTGGATGATCAGGAAGATGACGACAGCGATGACCGCACCGACCACGAGCAGGCGCCACGACCACGCGCCGGCGATGCGCATCCCGCGCGGTACGGCCTCGTCGATCGAGGTGGCGGGGTCGACCAGATCACGCCCGCGGCGCTGGAACCAGGACCGGGCGGGCGCGCGATTGCCGGCGGCGACCTCCTCGCCGGGCGTCGGGGCGGCGGCGGGACGGTGCGGTCGGTGTCGGCCATGCCCGCCAGTGTAGGCCGCGGCCGCCCGGGATCCGTGGAGCCCGGGCGCCGCGGTCACCGCCTTCACAGCTGGATGATCAGAGGCGGGTACTCGATGGCCGTGCGGAACCACTGCCAGGTGGACCCGCCGGTCTGCTGGATGGAGGCGTAGGTCACCTGGGTCGGCGGCACGTTCTTCAGCCCGACGACGACCGCGACGTTGCCGTTGACGGTGCGCGCGCCGGTCCCGGTCGTGCTGCCCGCGCCGGCGTAGGCGCCGACGTTCAGGTTCACGGCGCCGTTGGCCGTGATCACGAAGGTCACCACGTAGTCGCCGACGGCCGTGGCCCGTAGTCGCCGGGGCTGAAGTGCACCGACACCCCGGGGCCGCCCGAGGGCGTGGGCCGGTAGGTGAACGACGCGTAGGGGGTGCCCGTCGTGTCCGTCTGCATGATGTCGGACGCGATGAGCGTGAGGTTGGTCCGTCCCTTCCCCACGGTGTGGGTGGGGCTGATGGTGTCGATGGGACGGAACCACGGGAAGGTGATGATCTCGTGCACCGAGACGCGGTGCGCGAGGTCCGTGAGGGACAGGGTTCTCTCGAACGTTGCGGGATCGATGAGCTCAGCGACTTCTGCGTCCTCCCCCGCACGCTCTCCCAGGTCAGGAGTCTCGCTGGACATGCGCGGACTCTACTCCGCGGTCTCTACCCGGCAACAGCCCGTTCTGCGGCGGTCACGGGCGACCCGCTGAGGGAGATGGAGACGCGCTCCCCCGCCTCCGGCCGCTCGCGCGCGCCGTGCTGGACCGACAGCTCGCTGCCGTCCTCCAGCCGCACGCGGGTGCGCCGCAGCGCGCCGAGGAAGCTCGTGGTGAGGACGACGCCGGGGATGCCGTCCGACGCCAGCAGCACGTCCTCCGGGCGCAGGTAGGCGGTGACCGGGCCGTCCGCGACAGTGGAGGCCAGCGGCACCTCCTGGCCGAGCACGCGGAGGCGGCCGTCGGCGACCGTGCCGTCCACGCGGTTGGTCAGCCCGACGAACTCGGCGACGAACGCGGTCGCCGGGCGGTGGTAGAGCTCCTCCGGGGTGCCGATCTGCTCGATCCGGCCGGCGCGCATGACGGCGACGCGGTCGGCGACGGCGAGCGCCTCCTCCTGATCGTGGGTGACGAAGAACGTCGTGATGCCGAGCTCGGTCTGGATGCGGCGGATCTCGTCCCGCAGCTGGACGCGCACTTTCGCGTCGAGCGCCGACAGCGGCTCGTCGAGCAGCAGCACGCGCGGCTCGGTGACCAGCGCGCGAGCGAGCGCGACGCGCTGCTGCTGGCCGCCGGAGAGCTGGTGCGCGTACCGGGCGGCGTGGTGGTCGAGGCCGACCAGCTCGAGGGCGGCGGCCGCGCGGCGGCGGCGCTCGGCGGGTGCGACCTTGCGCATCCGCAGCCCGAACTCGACGTTCTGGCCCGACGTCAGGTGCGGGAACAGCGAGTACGACTGGAACACCATCCCCAGATCGCGCCGGTTGGTCGGCTCGTCGGTGACGTCGCGGCCGTCGATGAGGATGCTGCCGCTGTCCACGCGCTCCAGCCCGGCGAGCGAGCGGAGGGCGGTGGTCTTGCCGCACCCGCTCGGGCCGAGCAGCGCGATGAGCTCGCCAGGCGCCGCGGCCAGATCGAAGCCGGCCAGGCCGGCGCCGCCGCCGAAGTCGCGGACGAGGTCGCGCAGCTCGACGGTCGAGCCGGTGCGGGAGGAGAGCAGAGGGGTTTCGAGGGCGGTCATGTCAGCCTTTCGCGGAACGCCGGCGGCGCACGCTGACGAGGCGGTCGACGACGACGAGGAGGAGGAACGCGAACACCAGCGCGAGGAGCGCGAAGATGACCGCGACGAACGGGTCGGACTGCGACACCAGCAGCAGGGACGTCTGCAGGTTGACGCGGGAGAGCAGCGAGGCGATGGTGAACTCGCCCAGCACCACGGCGACCGACAGCGCCGAGGCTGCGAGGATGCCGCGGCGCAGGTTCGGGACCAGGACGCGCCAGAACACCGTCCACGAGCCGGCGCCGAGCGACCGGGCGGCTTCGCTGAGGGTGATCATGTCGACCGCGGCCACGTTGCTCTGGATGGCCCGGTACGCGTACGGCAGCACGGTGATGCCGTACGCGAAGGCGAGCGTCCAGGATCCGGAGCCGAAGATCCCGGTGACGACCGCGTACGTCGGCGCCAGGCCGACGACCATGACGATCGCCGGGATCATGATCGGGAGCAGGCAGACGGCCTCCAGCAGGCGGCGCAGCTTCGGGAAGCGCAGCTCGACGAGCACGATCGTCGGCAGCAGCACCAGCAGCACGATCGCGACCGTGACGACCGCGAGCACGAGCGAGTTGCCCAGCCCCTGGTAGACGCGGTCGTAGCGGGTGGTCTCGCCGCTGAAGACGGCGACCCACCGATCGAAGTTGTAGACGCCCGGCTTCGCGGTGCGGAGGGTGAACTCCACCATCGAGAACAGCGGGATGAGGAAGAACAGCCCGAGGACCGTCCAGATGACGGCGCGCACCGCAGGGCCGGGGCCCAGACGGAGCTGCTGCGTGCGACGGCGCCGGGGCGCGTCCACGGCGCGGCTCATCGCTGCCACCTCGCGGTGCGGCGGACCAGCGCGGAGTACGCGAGCATCACGACGACCATCACCACGAGCATCCCGAGCGCCATCGCGCCGGCGAGGTTCGCGCGGCCGAGCACGGTCTCGCTGATGAGCGCCTGGCGGATCTGCAGGGACACGATGTTGTTCGCCTGGCCGACGAGGGCTGCGGCGGTCGCGTACGACGAGAACGCGTTGGCGAAGAGGAGCAGCAGGCTGCCGAGGAACGAGGGCAGCAGGATGGGCCCGCCCACGCGCGTCCAGTACGTCCAGCGGCTGCCGCCGAGGGTCGCGGTCGCCTCCAGCCACTGCGGGCGAAGGCCTTCCAGCGCCGGCATGAAGGTGATGACCATGAGCGGGATCTGGAAGTAGAGGTACGGGAGGATGAGGCCGGGCACGGTGTACAGCCAGACGCCGTTCTCGTAGATGTCGATGTGGGCGACGTTTCGCAGCAGGACGGTGACGAGTCCCTGCGCGCCGATCGTCGCGATGAAGGCGAAGGCGAGCATGACGCCGCCGAACTGGGCGAGGACGCTGCTGGCGGAATCCACGAGCGAGCGTGTCATGCCGCCCGGGCGCGAACGCAGAAGCGCGAAGCAGAGCGCGGCTCCGGCGATCGCCCCCACGATCGCGGTCACGGCCGAGAGCCAGAACGCGCCGAAGAAGGAGCCGGCGATCGCGGGCTCTGCCAGGCCGGTGAGGTTCGCCCAGGTGAACCGGCCCTCGCCGTCGAGGAACCCGCTCCCCACCGCGACCAGCGTCGGGATGGCGAGGAAGATCACGACGTAGAAGGCGAAGGGCGTGAGCCCCAGCACCGCGGCGGCCTCCGACCGGCGCCGCCGCCCGGCCCGCGCGGTGGCGGCTCGGGCCGACGACGGCTGCCGCCGGGTCCCCGTGGCGGGGACTCCGGCGGCAGCGGTCTCGACCGCAGGCGCCGCGGCGCCTGTGACGGTCTCGGTCATCAGCCGACCGCGTTCGCCCAGGTGGAGTTGAGCAGGGTGCCGGCGTCGGTGGCCTGCTTGTCCGTCATGACGGCTACCTTGTCGAGCTTGCCCGGGAAGTCGGCCGTGTCGAGCGTTCCGGCCTTCTCCATCGCGTCGACGCGCGCCGGGTAGGCGCCGCCCTTGAGCCACGCGTTCTGGGCGGCGTCGCTGTAGAGGTACTCCTCCCAGAGGCGCGCGGCTGCGGGGTGCGGCGCGTCCTTGTTGATGGCCTGGTTGTAGTAGCCGACGTACGCGGTGCCCGGGAGGACGACGTACTTCCAGTTCACGCCGCCGCCCTTGATGGTGTCGGAGGTGGCGTAGCCCTTCTGGTTGAACGACCAGTCGAGCAGCACCGGGGTCTCACCGGAGGCGATGGTGTTCGGCTTGCCGTCGGCGGCGTTCCAGTTGCCCGCCTTCTTCAGCTTCGAGAACCACTCGACGCCCTTGCTCAGGTCGTCGAGCGTCCCACCGTTCTGCAGGGTCGCGTACGCGACCGCGCCGGCCGCGGCGGCCGCCTGGGTCGGGTTGCCGTTGAGCGCGACCGCGCCCTTGAACTCCGGCTTCAGGAGGTCGTCGAAGGACTTCGGCGCGGTCTTGATCTTGTTGGCGTCGTAGCCGACCGCCATGACCCCGTAGTAGCCGACCTTCCAGAGGCCGTCCTTCTCCTTCTGGCCCTCGGGGATGTCGTCCCAGCCGGTCGGCTTGTAGGCCGCGAAGTACTGGGTGTTGGCCAGGGCGACCGAGGAGCCGATGTCGAAGGTGTCGGGAGCGGTGTCCTGGCCCTTGAGCTTCTTGGCAGCGTCGATCTCCTCCTGGCTGGAGGCGCTGTCCTGGCTCGGGTTGATGGTGATGCCGTACTTCTTGGTGAAGCCGTCGAAGATCTCCTGGTAGTTGGCCCAGTCGCCCGGCGTCGCGATGATGTTGAGGCTGCCCTCCTTCTTCGCGGCGGCGACCAGCGCATCCATGCCGCCGGCCGACGCGACGTCGGTGGCGGTGCTGATCTTCGCGGTGTCGGCGGTGCTGGCGTTCGCGCCGCCGGAGCAGGCTGCGAGCGAGAGTGCGACGACGGTCGCCGCGGCGGCCAGGCCGGCGGCGCGTGCGCGCTTGTTGATCACGGGTTCCTCCAGTGCAGGGTGTCGACCGGGCGGTGCGCCCGGACGTGGTCACGCTAGGGAGGGCAGGAGACCGCGCGGGTGCGCGGCGGTGACGGGTCGGTGAACGTCCGGTGTCCGGGGTTGTCGGTAGGGTCGAGCCGTGGTCGAACAGGTCTCCCCCGCGCTGGCCCGGCGCATCGCGCTCGCCGCACAGGGCTTCGGACGGCCGCGCCCGGCCGCCGTCGGAACGCGCCAATTGAACGGCGTCATCGACCGGCTGGGGCTGCTGCAGATCGACTCGGTCAACGTCTTCGAGCGCAGCCACTACCTCCCGGCGTTCGCGCGGCTCGGGCCGTACGACCGCACGCTGCTCGACCGACTGACCTTCGACGCGCGCGGCCCGCACACCGAGTACTGGCCGCACGAGGCCGCCTTCCTGCGCAAGGAGGACTGGCCGCTCTTCCGCTGGCGCATGCGGGAGTACCGCGAGCGGTACGGAGGCCCGGGCAGCTGGTTCGAGGTCAACGACAGCACGGTGGAGTGGCTGCGCGGCGAGCTCGCCGAGCGCGGGCCGCTCGTCGCCGGAGAGATCGAGCACGACGCGAACCACCGCACCGGCCCCTGGTGGGGATGGTCGGAGGTGAAGCGGGCGCTGGAGCGGATGTTCCTGTTCGGCGAGGTCGCCGTGGCCGGCCGCGCCCGGTTCCAGCGGCGCTACGCGCTCGCGGAGGACGTGCTGCCCGAGGCGGTGCTGTCGCGCAGGGTCGACGACGCGGATGCGATCCGCGAGCTGCTGCGGCGCGCGGCGGTCGCGTACGGCATCGGCACCGCCCGCGACTTCGCCGACTACTACCGCATCAAGGGTCCCCGCGTCGGCGTCGCGCTGCAGGAGCTCGAGGACGCGGGCGAGCTGATCCCCGTGCAGGTGCCCGGCTGGGAGAGCGCCGGCCGGCCGTTGAAGGCGTGGCTGCACCGGGATGCGCGCAAGCCGCGGTCGATGCAGGCGATGGCGCTGCTGTCGCCGTTCGATCCGGTCGTCTGGTTCCGCGACCGCGCGCTCCGGATGTTCGGCTTCCACTACCGGATCGAGATCTACACGCCCGCGCCGCAGCGGGTGTACGGCTACTACTCCCTCCCGATCCTCGTCGACGACGCTCTGGTCGGCCGCATCGACCTCAAGAGCGACCGGCAGGCGCGCGTGCTGCGCATCCAATCGGCCTGGATGGAGCCGGACGAGCCGCCGGTACCGCTCGACCGACTGCTCCCGCTGCTCGCCGAGACCGCGGGGTGGCAGGGTCTCGAGCGCGTGGAGGTCGCGGACGGCGCCCGCGGCGACCTCGCGCCCCTCCTCGCGGACGCGCTGCGCCCGGGGGTAGGGTTCGGGGCATGACGTCACCGCTGGACTACCTGGATCAGGACGGGGCCGACGAGGCCGACTACGAGCAGCCGATGCGCGAGCTGTACGCCTACCACGACGGAGACACCTGGCTCGACGGCGTCGTCACCGGCGTCAAGCCACACGCCGCGTCGGACGGCGGCACGCTCGTGCAGTTCGACGAACGGCTCTGGGTGCCCGCACGCGAGGTCCGGCAGTCGGACCATTACGTCGCCGTGCTGCTGAACCCGGACTCCGAGGTCTACGCCGAGGTCATCCAGTCGCTGGTCGACGGGCAGCCGAAGGACATCATCCGCGACATCGCGGCGGTCGGCGACGGCGACAACGTCGGCACCGAATGGCGCCGGCTCGACGAGCCCACGACCGGCACGCGCGTACGCTACCGCTACACGGGCACGGCCGAGCTCCCCGAGCCAGACGACACCGAGGACGAGGCGACGGCCTAGCCGCTACGCCGTCCGCCGCTGCAGTGTCAGCGCACCCAGGATGACGGCGGCGAGCGCGAACGCGCCGATGATGAGCAGCTGGCCGCCGACGTAGGCGGCGTCGTGCGAATCCGTCGCGACGGCGTTGAGCGCGTCGACGGCGTGGGACAGCGGCAGCCAGTCGCTGAGCTCCTTGAGGCCCGCAGGGAGCTGGTCGCGCGGGAGGAAGATCCCGCCGAGCAGGATCTGAGGGAAGACCAGCAGCGGCATGAACTGCACCACCTGGAACTCGGTGCGGGCGAACGCGCTCGCGAACAGGCCCAGCGTGCTGCCGAGCACCGCATCCACCACCGCGACCGCGACGAGCAGCCACGGGTCGCCCTTCACGTCCAGCCCGCACACCCACAGCGCGTACGCGGATGCGAGCAGCGCCTGCACGATCGCCAGCAGGCCGAACGCGAGCGTGTAGCCGAGGATGAAGTCGCCGCGGCCGACCGGCATCGACAGCAGGCGCTCCAGGGTGCCGGTGCGGCGCTCCCGCAGCGTCGTGATGGAGGTCACCAGGAACATCACGATGAACGGGAACAGCGCGAGGATGGCCGGCCCGATCGTCTGGAACACCGGGGTGTCGGTGAAGATCCACGCCACCAGGCCGATGAGCAGGCTCGGCACGACGAGCAGCAGCACGACCGTGCGCGGGTCGTGGCGGATCTGGGTGAGGACGCGGCCGGTGGTGGCGAGCGTGCGGGTCGGGTTCATCGTGCCTCCTCCTCGACGTCCGCGCCGGCGCTGTCGTCCCCCGGCAGCGCGTGGCGCGCGTGCCGGCGGCGCAGCAGGGCGAGGAACGCGCCCTCGGCGTCCGCCGCCCCGGTCTCGGCGAGCAGTTCGTCCGGTGTCGCGTCGGCGAGAACGGCCCCCTCACGCATCAGGATGAGGCGGTCGCAGCGGCTGGCCTCATCCATCACGTGGCTCGAGATGAGCAGGCTGGTGCCGGCGTCGGCGAGACGGTGGAAGAGGTCCCACAGCTCGACGCGCAGCAGCGGGTCGAGCCCGACGGTGGGCTCGTCGAGCACGAGAAGGTCGGGCGAGCCGAGCAGCGCGGCGGCCAGGGAGACACGGCTGCGCTGGCCGCCGGAGAGCGACGAGACCAGGCGGCCCGCGTGGTCGGAGAGGTCGGTCGCCTCGATCGCCCGCTCGACGTCGGCGCGCCCCGCGCCGAGCACGCGGCGGAAGTAGTCCAGGTTCTGTCGGATGGTGAGGTCGTCGTACACGCTCGCCGCCTGGGTGACGTACCCGACGCGGTGCCGGAGCGCGGCGGACCCGGCCGGCTGGCCGAGCACCGAGACGGTGCCCGACTTGACCTTCTGTACGCCCACGATGGCGCGCATGAGCGTCGTCTTGCCGCAGCCGCTCGGACCGAGCAGCCCGACCACCTGGCCGCGCGGGATGTGGAGGTCGAGGCCGTGCAGCACGTCCGTCCGGCCGCGGCGCACCCGGAGGGCCTCGATCGCGACGGCGGGCTCCGCCGTATCCGGCGAATTCATCATGTGCTGAATTATTCGCCTGGCGGAGCGGACGCGTCAAGAGGTGGAGGCCGCCGTGTCCCCAAGCAGATGCGCCTGCACGACCGGTCCGACCCGTCGCACCAGCTCCTCCGCCGGGGCGCTCGCGATCGGCTCGATCCGCAGGCCGTAGCGGATCATCATCAACCCCACCAGCTGGGAGGCGGCGAGCTCGGCGCGCAGCTCCGCGTCGGGCGCGTCGTTCAGCGCTGCGAGCTTGGACAGCACCTCGCGGGTCAGGAACTCGCGCACCATCCGGGTGCCCGGTCCACCGCCGAGAACCGTGCGGAGGATGACGACCATGCGACGCGAGGCCTTCTCGTCGTCCAGCCGCTCCAGCAGGTAGCGCACCAGTGCCTCCCCCACCCGGTCGCGGGGGCCCGCCAGCACGACCTCCAGCACCCGGTCGGGCCGCAACGGCGCCTCGAGGGTCGCGGTGAACAAGTCCGGCTTGCCGTCGAAGTAGTGGTGGACGAGGGCGGAGTCCACGCCCGCGCGCCGGGCGACCGCGCGCAGCGACGCCGCCTCGTAGCCGCGCTCGGCGAACTCGTCCGCCGCCGCCTTGAGGATCGCCGAGCGCGTCGATGCCTCTCCGCGCTCCTTGCGCGGGCGGCCGGGACGTCGGCGTTCGGCGAGTTCGCTCACCCCGCCATTGTGCACCCGTGCGCCCGCTGTCCGTCTCTGAGGCGGTTGCTTCGAGTGTGATGGGAACGCGGTGGGCGCGGACTCCCCCGAAGCTAGGATGTGAACCGCGCATCCACTCGACCCGGCGCCTGGCACACAAGGAGTTCTACGCACATGGAATGGCTGATTCCGGTCATCATCGTCGTCGTGATCGTGGCGATCATCGGGATCTACCTGTGGGCCACCTACAACTCGCTGGTGACACTGAAGGTGCGCGTCGACGAGGCGTGGAGCGACATCACGGTGCAGCTGAAGCGGCGCGCCGACCTCATCCCGAACCTCATCGAGACGGTGAAGGGCTACGCCGCGCACGAGCGCGGGGTCTTCGAGTCCGTCACCAAGGCGCGCGCCGAGACGCTGTCCGCGCAGACGCCCGGTGAGGCGTCCGTGGCCGAGGGCCACATGCAGACGGCGCTGAAGAGCATCTTCGCGGTGGCCGAGGCGTACCCGCAGCTGCAGGCGAGCCAGAACTTCCTGCGTCTGCAGGCCGACCTGGTCGACACCGAGGACAAGATCCAGGCGTCGCGCCGGTTCTATAACGGCGGCGTCCGCGAGTTCAACACGAAGATCAAGGTGTTCCCGAACAACCTCTTCGCCCGCCGGCTGGGCTTCACCGAGCGCGAGTTCTTCGAGGTCGACAACCTCGCCGCGATCGCCGAGCCCCCGCGCGTCCAGTTCTAGGGCCTAGATGTATCGGGCTATCGCCAGGAACAAGCGCAACACCGTCTTCATCATCCTGCTGTTCCTGATCATCATCGGCGCGCTCGGATGGCTGGCGGCGTACATCTACCAGAGCTACACGATCCTCGTCGTCGTGCTCGTCGGCGCGATCCTCTACGCGCTGTTCCAGTACTTCCTGGCGAGCAGCCAGGCTCTGAGCATGTCGGGCGCGATCCCCATCCAGAAGGCGGACAACCCGCGGCTGTGGAACATCGTCGAGAACCTGTCGATCACCACGGGGACACCCATGCCGGCCGTCTACATCGTGAACGACCCGGCGCCGAACGCCTTCGCGACCGGCCGTGACCCGCAGCACGCGTCCGTCGCCGCCACCACCGGACTGCTCGACATCATGACGGACGCCGAGCTCGAGGGCGTCATGGCGCACGAGCTCGGGCACGTGCGCAACTACGACATCCGGCTCGGGATGATCGTGTTCGGCCTGACCGTCGCCATCGGCTTCATCGCCGACATCTTCCTCCGGATGGCGTTCTTCGGCGGCAACCGGAACAACAACAACGGCGGCGGCAACCCGGTCGTCCTGGTGTTCGGGCTGGTCGCAGCGATCGTCGCGCCCCTGGTGGCGACGCTCGTGCAGCTCGCGGTCTCTCGCCAGCGCGAGTACCTGGCGGATGCGACCGGCGCGATGACGACGCGGCACCCGGATGCTCTGGCCAGCGCGCTCCTGAAGCTCGAGGCCTACGGGCGTCCGATGCGGAAGCAGAACACGTCGATGGCGCACCTCTGGATCAACGACCCGCTGAAGCCGGGCCTCATGGCGCGCCTGTTCTCCACCCACCCGCCGATCCCCCAGCGCGTCGAGCGCCTGGAGGAGATGGGCGGCAGCTTCTAGCCGATGGCTAGGGGCCGAGGACGCGGCGGAGGTACGCGTTCTCGAACCGGCGCTCCGGGTCGAGGCGGTCGCGCACGGCGACGAAGTCGTCGAAGCGCGGATACAGCGACCGGAAGTCGTCCGCATCCCGGGTGTGGAGCTTGCCCCAGTGCGGGCGGCCCTCGTGCGCGACCATGATCTCCTCGACCGCGTGGAAGTACTCGCGGTGGTTCTCGCGGAAGTACCGGTGCACGGCGATGTAGCCGCTCTCGCGCTGGTACGCCGTCGACAGCCAGTTGTCGTCGGCGGCCGCGCTGCGCACCTCGATCGGGAAGGAGATGCGCCAGCCCCGCCGCTCGATCAGCGCCTTCACCTCGGCGAGCGCTCCCGGCACGGCCTCCCGCGGTAGGGCGTACTCCATCTCACGGAAACGCACGCCGCGGTTGGTGACGTACACGCTGGGTGCGTGGTCGGTGAAGTCGCGGTTGCCGGTCATCCGCTGGGCGAGCCGGCTGAACGGCGGGATGATCGCCGGCGCCACGGTCCCGACCGCGCAGACGCCGCGGTAGACGCCGTTGGCGAGCAGCTCGTCGTCCACCCAGCGCCCCACGCGCGACAGCGGCGCGCGCTCGGCGGTCAGCGGCAGCCGGGTGTTGGTCTTGGTGAGAGCCGTCTCGGTATGGGGGAACCAGTAGAACTCGAAGTGATCCTCCTCCGCCGACCGCGTCAGGTAGGAGTCGAGGGCCTCCTGCAGCGGCTCCGGGCGCTCGACCGCCTGCAGCAGGTAGGCGGGCACGCACTGAAGGGTCACCTCCACGATCACGCCGAGCGCCCCGAGACCCAGGCGGGCGGCGGGGAGCAGGTCGGCGTTCTGCGTCTCGTCGATGCGCAGCAGCTCGCCGTCGCCGGTCACGAGGGTCACGCCGACGATCTGCGTGGCGAGGCCGCCGAACGAGCCGCCGGTGCCGTGCGTGCCGGTGGAGGTGGCGCCGGCGATCGTCTGCCGGTCGATGTCGCCCATGTTCTCCAGCGCCAGCCCGTGCGGGCCGAGCAGCCGGGGCAGCTGGTGGAGGTGCGTCCCGGCCGCGAGCGTGACGCGCCCGCGCTCGAGGTCCACGTCCACGATCCCGGTGAGGTCCTCGAGGTCGAGCTGCACGCCGGGCGCGACGGCGATGCCGGTGAAGCTGTGCCCGGCGCCGACCGGCTTGATGCGCATCCCCTTGCGGGCCGCGGCCTGCACCGCGCGCTGCACCGCCTCCGGCGTCGCCGGGCGCTCGACGCGCTGCGGCCGCACCGCCTCGGTCCGCGCCCAGTTGCGCCAGAGACCGCCCGCCGCCGTCACAGGAAAACCTTTCCGTCGCCGCGGTAGGTCGGCGCCTCCCCGACGACTCGAGCGCGCCCGTCGACGGTGTCGACCAGGTGGAAGCCGTCGAGGTGCTCGCTCAGCTCGCCGGACTTGGTGTGCCGCAGCCAGACGCGGTCGCCGATCCGCATCACCCCGGCCGCCGCGCCGGTCAGCGGGCTCTGCACCTCGCCCGCCATCTCGCGGGCCACCATCGACAGGCCGGTCGGCCACTCCACCTTCGGGAGGCGGTCGGGCCCGGGCGGACCCGACGCGATCCAGCCGCCGCCGAGCAGCACGGCCGTCTCGGGATTCGGCCGCCGCACCACGGAAAGGGCGAAGGAGGCGGCCGGTGCGGGACGGAACGACCGATAGGTGTCGAACAGGTGACCGCCGAACAGCCCGCTGCCCGCCGCGATCTCGGTGACCGACGGGTCGGAGGCGGTGAACTCCAGCGAGCCCGTCCCGCCGCCGTTGACGAACTCCAGGTCGGCCACGCCGCGGACGGCCGCGACGGCCTCGCCGCGCCGGGACAGCAGCTCCTCGCGCGAGTTCTTCTGCATCCAGCGCAGCGTGGCGCCCCAGGCGGGCTTGCCGGGCGGGTTGTCGCCCTGGCCGGCGATCTGCGCCTCGTAGCCCATCATCCCGACCAGCGCGAAGCCCGGCCGGCGCGCGATCGTCTCGGCGAGCTCCCGCGCGGCGGACACCGAGTGCACCGGCGACCGGAACACGCCGACATGCCCGAGCACCGGGGCGAGCCACGAGGAGTCGAGCTCCAGGCAGAGCCGGATCGTCTCGCGCTCGGCGGCCGGCACCACCGCGTCGATGAAGTTCAGGTGCGCGACGGAGTCGACCATCAGCGTCACCCGCGCAGCGAGCTCCGGCGAGGCGGCGAGCCGGCGGATCGCGGCGCGGTCGGCGGTCGGATAGCCGACCACGACGTCCTCGATCGGCGGATGCTCCGCGTCGCCCTCCGCCAGCCACAGCGCCTCGGGCAGCGTGTAGGCGAGCACGCCGGCATACCCCGGGAGGGCGAGCACCGCATCCAGCACCGACCGCACCCGGACCGACTTGGACGCGACCCGGATCGGCTTCGGCTGCTGACCGGTCCCCCGCGCGCCGCCCGGCGGAGCATGTCGTGGGCGTTGTGCCGCAGCGCCGGCAGGTGCAGCACGCCGAGCGGAGGGTCGAGCCGCGCGGTCGCCGCCGACAGCGACGGCCAGAAGGCCTCCGGGGTCGTCCAGGTCCGCTCCGCGGCGACGGGGGGCGTGGAGAGGTCGAGGTCGGTCACTAGCGCACCGCTTTCACTCGGGCGACCGCGAGCGCACCCGCGAACGCGAACAGGGCGGAGAGGACGAACAGCCCGGCGAAGCCGCCGAGCGCCGCGACGATCATCGCGCCGAACAGCGGGGCGACCGCCTGCGGCACGGCGAGCGCGATGTTCATGATCCCCAGGTCTTTGCCGCGGGTCTCCGGGTCGGGCAGCACCTGCGTGGCGAGGGCCTGATCCACGCTGAGGAAGCAGCCGTAGCCGAGCCCCAGCAGCGCCGCCGCGACGAAGGCGACCGACAGGTCCGGCACGAACGCGAGCAGCAGCGCCGCGACCCCCTGCACGGCCGACGACGCCCAGACGAACGCCTTGCGGCGGCCGAGCCGGTCCGAGAGCCGGCCGAGCACGAGGGACGCCACGATCACGAACACCATGTAGATGAGGATGAGGACGAGCAGGTCGTCGTCGGCGTGCGGATCGCGCAGCCCGAACTCCAGGAAGTAGAGCAGCAGCGACGTCCCGAACGCGTTGCCGAAGTTGACCAGCACCCGGCTGAGCAGCGTCCAGCCGAAGTCGGGATGGGCGCGCGGGCTGATCCACAGTCCCTCGATCACCCCGCGCACCGTCATCGGCTCGCGCAGCTCGCGCGGGAGCACGGCATCCGGCAGCAGGAGGAACGGCAGCACCAGCAGCAGCAGGAGCACGGCCATTGCGGCGTACCCGACGACCGCGCCGACGAAGGCGTAGGTGACGAGCGCGACGCCCAGGATGATGCCGATCGCCTGCGGCGCACTAATCCAGCCGCTGACGTAGCCGCGCTGGTCGACCGGCACCTGGTCACTGATCGTCGCGGTGAGGGCGGCGGTCAGGATGCAGAAACCGGTGAGCGCGAGCGACCAGAACACGCCCATCCCGACGATCGAGGTCTGCAGCCCCAGGAGCACGAGGGAGGCCGCGAAGACCAGCGCGCCGGCGGCGATCCACGGGCGGCGGCGGCCGAAGCGGCTCGTGGTGCGGTCGGAGAGCGCGCCGGTGAGTGGGTAGGCGATGATCGCACAGACGCCGGAGATCCCGGAGATCACGCCGAACGCGATGACGTTCTCCACCCAGTCGGTCGTGTGCAGCTGCGCCTGCACCTGGTCGGGCAGCAGCTTCTGGATAGGCGCGAGCTGCGCCATCCACACCCCGAGCCAGGCGACGGCGAAGGCGGCGATCCAGCGGCCGGGGACCTTGCGGACCGGTTCGGCGAAGACGGCCGGGGTCGTGGTATGCGTCATCGGGATCCTGCCTTCCGGGCGAGGGCGCGGGCTGGGGCGGGGGTCGTGAGGGCTGCCAGGGCGTCGGCGGCGACGTCCATGGTCGCGGCCGCGGCGGCGTCGTCGCGGGTGACCAGCCAGCCGACCGTGAGGCCGTCGGTGAACGCGATCAGGATGCGGGCGACCTCGTCGAGCGGCCGTGTCCACGTGCTCCCGGTCAGCCGCGCGGCCTCGGCGGCGGCGTGCGCTGCGAGCTCGTGGTAGCGGTCGTACTGCCGGCGGGCGAGCGGTTCGAAGCCGGGCTCGCGGAGCGCCCACTGGGTCAGCTCGAGCATGGCCTTCTCGCGGTCGGGGTCGGCGCGGACGCCGTCGAAGTAGTGCTGCAGGCCGGAACGGAGCACGTCACGCATGCCGACCGCCTGCTCGTCCGCGACCGCGGACAGCACCGGGTCGAGGTCGCGCTGCTCCCCCGCGACCGCGGCCTCGATCAGTTCGGCCATCAGCTCGTCGCGCGAAGCGAAGACGTAGTGGAAGCTCGCCAGCGGCATCCCGGCCTCCGCCACGATGCGCCGGGTGGTCGCCGCGGCGACCCCGTCGCGCGCCACCACGCGGAGCGCGGCCTGCACCAGCGCCGTGCGCCGGTCTGCCACCGGGATGCGCGTCATCCGGTCTCCTCGGGGGTCCGCCGCGCTCCATCGCACGGGGAGGAAAGTGGGACAGTTGACCCAGATCACAGTATGCCGTAAATGGCGGCGATTCGTTTGACACCGGAGGCCGCTACCCCCTGGAATGGGGTGGAATGCGGGGATTTCTGAGCGACGTGTCACCACCAGTCCGGCCACGGGGGTCGATCGGACTGGTGTCTTTCGCGTCCGTCGCCGCCCTGGTCGCCCTGCTCTTCAGCGCCATCGGCCTGATCGGGGACGCGCCGCCCGCCTCGGCCGCCCCCGCCGCAGCATCCAGCACCGCAGCGTCCCGCATCGCAGCATCCAGCACCGCCACCACAGCCTCCAGCTCGCCGGAACCGTTCGCACCGTCGCCCTCCGCCCCGGCCGACACCGCGCCGCCGTCGAGCACCCCGTCTCCTCCGCCGACACCGGAGCCGGTCACCCTCGACCCGCTGCCGAGCGGCGTCGTCACTGTCTTCCCGCTCACCGTCTCTGGCACCGGCACGCCCGGCGACGCCGTCGCGGTCTCGGCCGGGTCCACGCCCGGCAGCGCCGAGACCTGTCGGGCGAGCGTCGGGGACGACGGGCGCTGGTCGTGCGGTCTCGCCTCGCTTCCGGACGGGCCCGGCGTCGCCGTGCGTGCCGAAGCCCAGACGGGGAGCGCCGCGAGCGACCGCGTCATGGTGCTGCACCCTCCCGTCATCGCCGGCGACGGCACGGTCCCCACCACGGGCGCGGTCCGCGGCACGGCGTATCCGGGCGCCCGCGTGACCGTGCGGGCCGACACCGGCGCGACCTGCACCTTCCCCGCCGACTCGAGCGGGGCGTGGGGATGCGTCCTCGGCGGCGATCTGAGCGACGGACACCACACGGTCACCGCGACGCAGGTCGCCGACTTCTCGTCGCAGCGCTCGGCGTCGAGCGGCCGGGTCGTGCTGAACGTCGACCGGACCGCACCCCCTCCGCCGGCCATCACCCCGCCGACCGGCGCCATCGCCCCGGGCGCCCCGATCGCGTTCACCGGCAGCGGGGAGTCCGGCGCGCACGTCACGCTCTACGCATCCACCGGCCAGGGAACGGTCGTGCTCTGCACCGCGGATGTCGCCGCGGGCGCCTGGAGCTGCCAGGGAGCGCTCCCGGCCGGCTCCTACACCGTCTCGGCGCTGCAGCGGGACGCCGCGGGCAACGTCAGCGGGGGCAGCAACTCGGTCTCGATCACCGTGGCGGGCTCCACGTCGACCCCGTCGCCGTCGCGCACCCCGTCGCCGACGCCGACGCCCGCCGCGCCCGCTCCCGTCGCCCCCGGCGCTACACCGCCGAGCGCCACCGGACCGTCCGACCACGGCTCCGTCCAGGCCCCGTTCACGACCGCGTCGGCCCCGGTCGTCTCGGCCGACGCATTGCCCGGGTGGATGCGCTCGGCCGGCCTCGCGATCGCCGCGCTGCTCCTGCTCGTGCTCCCGGCCCGTCTGCTCACCGCCGCGCTCGCCCGCAGCCGCCGCGAGCGCGGGCGACGCGGGACGCGGGGGTCGGTGTTCGGCCGCAATCGCCCGCGCGCCGACGTGTCGGACGCGTCGGCACTGTTCGGCCGCGGGAGCGCCCGAGCCGCGGAGCGCGCGGCCGCCACGTCCGGCGGTCCCGGGTCCGCGTCCGCGTCCGCGCCTGCCGGCGTCTCCGGCTGGGCGACCGCCGCGGTCGGTGCGGCCACCGTGCTGCTCGTGATGCTGTCCGCTCCCGTGACGGAGGCGGGCGCCTACCCCGGCGTCCTGCTCGCCATCGCTCTCGCGGTCGCGGCCGTCAACATCGTGTGGGTGGTCACCGGGCGCGGTCTCGCCATGCACCTCGGCCTCGCGGCTCCACGGCTCGTCCTGCGGCCGGGCATGCTGATCGTGGTGGCGGTCGCCGCGCTGGGCTCCCGCTTCCTCGGCCTCTCCCCCGCCCTGCTGTTCGCCCTCGTCCTGGGGCTCTCCGTCGGACCGCACGCCGGCCGGGTGCGCCGCGGGCGGATCTCCGCGCTGCAGGTGTCCGCCGTCGCCGCGCTCGGCGTGCTCGCGTGGCTCGCCGTCGGCGTGCTTCCGGCGGCGACGAACGGCTTCACCGCCTTTCTGGCCGAATTCGTCAACGTGCTCGCCGTCGCCGCCATCGGCTCCGCGGCCGTGATGCTGCTGCCGATCGGCGGGCTGGCAGGGCGATCGATCGCGCAGTGGTCGCGCTGGCTCTGGGGCGGGCTGAGCCTGGTCGTGTACACCGTGCTGTTCGCGCTGCTGCTGCCGGTCGCCTCCCTCGTCGAGCACGGCGTCGGCGTCATCGTGATCGTCGGCGTGGCGGTCGGCTTCGCCGCAGCGAGCGTGGCCTTCTGGCTCTGGGAGCGCTACGTCGTCCCCGCGCTCGACCGCACCACTCCCTAGTCGGCTGTCACGCCGTCCACGTAGAACCAGTCGCCGTTCTCGCGGACGAACCGGGACACCTCGTGGAGGCTGCCGCGCTCACTCCCCTTGTAGTACGCGGCGAAGGCGACCACGCCGTCGACATCGAAGGGCCCGCCGCGCTCGGTGCGCTCGATGTCCAGCCGGTACCAGCGCAGGCCGTCGTCGAGCTCCAGCGTCGAGGGCCGCGTGGACGGATGCCAGCTGCGCAGCAGGTAGTCCGCGTCACCGAGGGCGAAGCCGCTGAAGCGCGACCGCATGAGCCGCTCGGCGGTCGGCGCCGACGCTCCGGCGTGGAGGGGGCCGCAGCACGCGTCGTAGGTCTCGCCGCTGAGGCAGGGGCACCGGGTGGTCACCCTCCGAGCCTAATCGCGGCGGAGAGAAGGCCCGGTCGGCGGCCGCGTCGGGGGGATCTCGGTCGCCGGCCGGGCCGGGGACACCTCACCAGAAAGGGTGTCGCGACCAGTGTGCGGCAGCAGTTCGGGAATCGTCTCAGGATGGGCTGAGGGCTTTCGCAGAACCCGCCCGTCTACTGCTGCGCGGCCTGCTCGCCCGCCTCGACGACGCAGAACCGGTTGCCGTCCGGATCGGCGAGGACGACGTAATCCGCACCCTCCTCGTAGTCCCAGTCGACCTCGGACGCGCCCAGCCCCCGCAACCGCTCGACCTCCGCCGCCTGGTCGGAGGCGTACAGGTCGAGGTGGTGCCGCGGGCTCGGGTTCGCCTCGCTGCCCACCAGCTTCAGGGCCAGCTGCAGGCCCTGCCCGTCGGCGGGTTCCAGCAGCGCCCAGTCGACGTCGGGCTCGTGCCGCGGCCGGTAGCCGAGGACGGCGGTCCAGAAGGCGACGGCGCGCGGGATGTCGCGGACGCCCCAGACGACGGATCCGATCCTGATCATGCCCACCACCTTCGGCCTGTCCGCTCTCCGTCGCAACCGTCGCGACGGTGTAGCGTTGACGACATGGAAGGTCTGCTCATCGGATTCATCTGGCTCGTCGTCATCGTCGGCGGCGGCATCGCCCTCGCGGCCATCGTCCAGATGATCAAGTCGCCCTTCCGCAACCGCTAGACGCCCGTCCGCCTCCGGCCGGTGAGCCGTCGGCCCGGCCCCCATAGCCCAATCGGTAGAGGCAGGCGACTTAAACTCGCCCGAGTGTGGGTTCGAGTCCCACTGGGGGTACTGCGGGCCCGCCCCGCACGATTTGTGCTGAATCGTCGTTTTGGCCGCTCCAAAACCGAGATTTGGCACAAATCTCCGCGGTCTGCCGTGACGTGCAGAAGGCCCGGTCCCATGTGGGACCGGGCCTTCATGCATGCAGAGGCGTTACTTCGCGGTGACCTCGGCGGGCTCCTTCGCGGGAGCCACCTTGTCGGCGGCCTTCTTGCGGGCCGGGGCCTTCTTCGCGGGCTCCTCCGGAGCCGCCTCGACGGCGGGCTTCGGGCGGGCGGCGAACTCCTCGAACCCGGCGCGCGGGTGCTGGACGGCCTGCAGCGACACGATGTCGCGGCCGAGCCACAGGTTGTTCCACCAGCCCCACAGCACGCGCCACTTGCGCTCCCACGTCGGCATGGCCAAACCGTGGTAGCCGCGGTGGGCGGCCCAGCCGAAGAAGCCCTTGACGGCGATCTTGCCGGACTGCAGCACGCCGATGCCGACGCCGAGGCCGGCGACCGCGCCGAGGCTCTTGTGGTAGTACTGGCGCGGCAGCTCGCCGCGCAGCGTGGCGATGATGTTCTTCGCCATCAGCTTGCCCTGGCGGACAGCGTGCTGAGCGTTGGGCACGCAATAGCCGCCGACGCCCGCGCCGGTCAGGTCGGGGACGGCCGAGACGTCACCGGCGCCCCAGGCGTCCTGGATGATCTCGTCCTCGGTTCCCACGCGGAGATCGGCGCGAACGCGCAGGCGGCCGCGCTCCTCTACGGGCAAGTCGGTGTGGCGCACGACGGTCGGGTTCGCCATGACGCCGGCGGTCCAGACGATCAGGTCGGACTCGAAGGTCTCGCCGGTCGACAGCTGGATGACGCCGTCCACCGCGCTCTGCAGCTGGGTCTCGAGGTGGATCTCCGCGCCGCGCTCGGCGAGGTTCTTGATGACCCAGTGGCTGGTCGGCAGCGAGACCTCGGGCATGATCCGGCCCATGGCCTCGATCAGGTGGAAGTGCGTGTCCTCGAACGCGATCTCCGGGTAGCGCTTCAGCAGCGCGCTGGCGAAGGAGCGCAGCTCGGCGAAGATCTCGATGCCGGCGAAGCCGCCGCCGACGACCACGACGGTGAGGAGGCGGTCGCGCTCGGGCCCCGGCGGGAGACCGGCGGCCTTGTCGAAGTTCGTGAGGAGCGTGTCGCGGATGTACACGGCCTCCTCGATGTTCTTGAGGCCGACGGCCTGGTCGGCGACGCCCGGGATCGGGAACGTGCGCGACACGGCGCCCGCGGTGACCACCACGATGTCGTACTCGAACTCGTACGCCTCGCCCACGGGCGGCTGGATGGTCGCCACCTTGCGCGCGTGGTCGACGTAGGTGACCTTCGCGGTGATGATGTTGGTCGTCTTGAGGTGACGGCGGTGCGCGACCACCGCGTGACGCGGCTCGATGGAGCCGGCCGCGACCTCGGGGAGGAACGGCTGGTACGTCATGTAGGGCAGCGGGTCGACCATGGTGACCTCGGCCTCGCCCGGGCGGAGCTGCTTCTCGAGCTTCCACGCGGTGTAGAAGCCGGCGTATCCGCCGCCGACGATCAGGATTTTGGGCACAGTGATGCGTCTCCTCAACACGAAAAGTTTGGGCCTACATTACTCCTTGCTGCGCATCCGCCTGAAATGCGACGACACACCCACGCCGCCGAGGGCGACGAGGACGAGGAAGCCGGCGATCAGGGCGAACGGGAGCCAGAAAGCGGTGAGGACGCTCCATTGCGGCCAGAACATCTGCGTCCATGGTAGCGCGCGTTCGGGGGTCAGCTTGGCCGGGACGGGGGCGGCCTGTGCGTTTCCGTCCGCCGACGGCGGCGCGGTGGCGCTGGGCGACTGCGCACGCCGGTGGATGCGGACCCAGTCGGCGAGGTCGCCCATCGGGTTGGCGGTCACATGGGGGACGTCCGTGCTGACCGCGGCCGCCGCATCCAGCAGCCCGTACCCGTAGATCGGGCTGGGGACGGCGCCGCCCGCGGGCTTGGCGGTGCGGATGACGCGCTCGATCACATCCGGCGCCTTCAGTTCCGGATGCGCGGCGCGGACCAGTGCGACTGCTCCCGCGACCAGGGGCGCAGCACCGCTGGTGCCCGCCCACTGCACGTACCCCCGCCCGGGTTCGCTCCGACGAGCTGCTCGCTGGGCGCGGAGACGCCGATCGTGATGCCCTGCGCCGAGGCGTCGAAGCTGGCCTTCCCGGCACGGTCGACACCGGCGACGGTCAGCACCCCGGGGATGGTCGCGGGCGCCCCCACCTCGGTGGTACCGCTCCCGCGATTGCCCGCCGCCGCCACGATGACGACGTCGTGGTCGAACGCGTACTGGAACGCCTCGTCCCAGCTGGTCGGCCAGTCCAGGGTGTTGCGCGTCAGCGACATGTTGATGACCGAGGCGCCGTTGTCCACCGCCCAGCGCACGGCCTCGGCTATCTGCGCGTCGCTCCCGACCGGTCCCATCGCCTTGCCGAGGGCGACCGAGACCGGCAGGATGCTGGCCTCGGGAGCCGCGCCGAGCACGCCGTCGCCGGGCCCGGTCCCCCGCCCGGCGAGCAGCGAGGCGACCCAGGTCCCGTGGTTCGCGCTCTCGGCGTCGCCGAGCGGCTTCTGCCCGTTCGCGGCTCCCACGCCCGACACGTCGGTGCCGCCCGCGATGGCGCCGGCGAGGTCGGGGACGGAGCCGTCCACGCCGGTGTCGATGACGGCGACCTTCACGCCGGCGCCGCGGGTGGTGTTCCAGGCCTGCGTGAAGCCGTAGTCGTTGAGCCAGTACTCCAGGTCGCGGACCTGGTCGGCGCGGGCGGCGGTCGCGGGGACGATCGCCGCCGCGACGGCGAGGGCGGCGGCCGCCGCGGTCGCGACGAGTCGTCGCGCCCGGCCGGACACCGATCCCCGGTCACTGCTCCCCCTAGCCGGCGACGTCGATGCGGCACTCGCACACCGTCGGCGACCAGTCGCCGCGGGCGAGCGCGAGGTCGCCGATCGGGTTGACGCCCGGTCCGGCCGCCAGCGCATGCGCGGCCAGCGCGTGCAGGCACTTCACGCGGGACGGCATCCCGCCTGCGGAGATGCCGGCGATCTCCTCGACGACGGCGATGGATTCGCGGTCGGCGAGGTACTGCTCGTGGGCGGCGGCGTACTGCACGCGCACCTCCTCGTCGTCGGCGAGGAGGTCGTTGTACTCGGTCATCACCTGGGTCGCCTCGAGGGCCGACATCGCTGCCGTGGCCGCCGGGTGGGTCAGGTAGTAGAAGGTCGGGAACGGCGTGCCGTCGTCGAGGCGCGGCGCGGTGGAGACGACCGTCGGACGGCCGCACACGCAGCGCGCGGCGATGCCGACGACGTTGCGCGCCGGGCGGCCGAGCTGCTCGGAGACGACGGCGATGTCCTCGTCGGTGACGGGAGCGAAGGGGGTCTGGTCATGCGGGTTCTACTTCTTCGGTGCGGGAGTCGGGGTCGGCGTGGGCGCGGGCGTGGAGCCGCCGCCGAGCTGCTGCGGGGTGGCGTCGGTGAGGCCTGCGCCCATGAACGAGCCGAACAGCGAGCCCACCCAGTCGGTCTGCGTCTTCTGAAGTTTGGAGCTGACCGGCGTGCTGTCCTGCTTGGCGGCAGGCGGGCGGTCGTCGATCACCAGGTAGCTGGTCTCACCCGGCATGACGTAGTAGAGCCGGTCGCGGGCCTGGGCGCGGAGGTAGCTCGGGTCGTTCCAGCGGGCCCGCTGGTCCTTGAGCGTGTCGACCTGAGCGGCCAGCTGGTCGACCGCGCGCTGCTGGTCGGCGATCTCCTGCCGTTGGGACAAGAACGCCTGCACGGTCGGTGCGAGGACGACGACGGCGAGCACGAGCACGCCCATCATCACGAGCGAGAACGCCGAGAAGTGGAGCTGACGGAGCCAGCTTCCGGTACCGCTCGGGCGCGACATGCGCACCGGGACGCGACGCGTGCGCGGCTTCGGCATCGGCCCTCCCGGTTCGCTGTTACGGAGCCGGTCGGCCCCTTCTCATCGTAGGCGATGCGGGTGGGGGCGCCGGTGGCGCGCCGGGGTGTCGGGATGCGCTCAGCCGCCGCCCAGGACGGCGATCAGCCGCACGACGCCGACGGCCGCCAGCACGCCGCCGCCGAGCGCGAAGACGGCGCCCAGCGCGCGGGCGTCGCGCGGGCGGAACGGCCGGCGCGCATCCTCGTCGGCGAAGAACGCCGCCGCGCGCCCCGGGCGCACCATCAGGACGACCCCGAGCGCCGCGAACAGTACCGCCAGCGCGAGGAACAGCGCCAGCGGCGCCGCCTCCGTCTCGACGCGCACCATCCCCCATTCTGCCGCGCGTCCATCGCCGACCGAAGGGCAGGTAACTGCGGTCGACACGCCGTGTGGGTGCGCAGCTAGCTGCACTTCGGCGGGATGGATGGATGGGTGGGCGGGGCGCGGGAACGCGAACGGCCCCGGAGCGGAGCTCCGGGGCCGTTCGGCGGGTGCGTTACGCGGTGAAGCGCGGGAAGGCGCTGCGGCCGGCGTAGACGGCGGCGTCGCCCAGCTCCTCCTCGATGCGGAGCAGCTGGTTGTACTTGGCGACGCGCTCCGAGCGGGCCGGGGCGCCCGTCTTGATCTGGCCGGCGTTGGTGGCGACGGCGAGGTCGGCGATCGTCGTGTCCTCGGTCTCGCCGGAGCGGTGCGAGAGCACGGCGGTCATGCCGCTGCGCTGCGCGAGCGACACGGCGTCGAGCGTCTCGGTGAGGGTGCCGATCTGATTGACCTTGACCAGGATGCTGTTGCCGGCGTGCTTCGCGATGCCCTCGGCGAGGCGCTTCGGGTTGGTGACGAACAGGTCGTCGCCGACGAGCTGCAGCTTGGTGCCGAGCTCGGCGGTGAGGTGCGCCCAGCCGTCCCAGTCGTCCTCGGCCAGCGGGTCCTCGATGGAGACCAGCGGGTAGTTGGCGGCGAGCTCCAGGTAGTAGGCGCTCATCTGCTCGGAGGTGCGGTCCTGGCCCTCGAAGCGGTAGACGCCGTTCTCGAAGAACTCGGTGGAGGCGACGTCGAGGCCGAGCGCGATGTCGCGGCCGACGGTGAAGCCGGCCTTCTCGATCGCCTCGGAGATCAGGTCGAGCGCCGCGCGGTTGTGCTCGAGCTCCGGCGCGAAGCCGCCCTCGTCGCCGAGGCCGGTGTTGAGGCCCTTCGACTTCAGCAGCGACTTGAGCGAGTGGTAGGTCTCGACGCCCCAGCGGAGGCCCTCGGAGTAGGTCTCGGCGCCGAGCGGCAGGACCATGAACTCCTGGATGTCGACGCCGGTGTCGGCGTGCGCGCCGCCGTTGATGATGTTCATCATCGGCACGGGGAGGATGTGCGCGTTCGGTCCGCCGATGTAGCGGAACAGCGGCAGGTCGGCCGAGTCGGCCGCTGCCTTGGCGACCGCGAGGCTGACGCCGAGGATGGCGTTGGCGCCGACGCGCTTCTTGTTGTCGGTGCCGTCGAGGTCGATGAGGGCTTCGTCGACGAGGCGCTGGTCGGAGGCCTCGAAGCCCTCGATCGCGGGTCCGAGCTCGTCGAGCACAGCGTCGACGGCCTTGAGGACGCCCTTGCCGAGGTAGCGCTCCTTGTCGCCGTCGCGAAGCTCGTAGGCCTCGAACGCGCCGGTGGACGCACCGGACGGGACCGCGGCGCGGCTGACCGTGCCGTCCTCGAGGAGCACCTCGACCTCGACGGTCGGGTTACCGCGCGAGTCCAAGATCTCGCGAGCGCCTACAGCTTCGATTGCAGCCACAACTGTCTCCTTGCGTGGTTTTCGTGGGATTCCGAAGTCAGTCTAGTGAGCGCGCGGAGCCGCCGATGCCCTCAGCTCAGCGGCTTGAGCTCGAGCGCCGACGCGTCGGCCGTGTCGGCGTTCACGAAGGCGAACGAGCGGAACCCGGAGGCGGCCGCCCGGTCGAGCACGGCCTTCAGGTTCTTGGCGCGCCGGTCGAGGCGCACGCGGGAGCCGCGGGCGATGAGCTCGGACTTGATCGCGACCAGCCGGTCGAGGGGCACGGCGGGGTCGTAGACCAGCACCACCGACTCCTGCCCGGCGTCCTCCGGAAGCTCGATGAGGTCGACGACGCGCTCGAAGCCGATCGAGAATCCGGCCGCCGGCACGTCGGTGCCGAGGAAGCGCCCGATCATCCCGTCGTACCGGCCGCCGCCGCCGACGGAACTGCCGGATCCCGGGTGCGCGATCTCGAAGATGGTGCCCGTGTAGTAGCCCATCCCGCGCACGAGCGTCGGGTCGAAGCGCAGCGAGACGCCGGGCGGCAGCGTGTCGAGCGCGTGGGCCAGCGCCTCCAGATCGGCCACCGCGTCGGTATCCATGCCCGTCGGCAGGATGCCCGTGATCGCTTCGACGGTCAGCTCGACACCGCCGTCGGCGAGGTGCGGCTCCAGATCGGCGAGGATGCCGCCGAGCACCGCGGCCGCGTCGGCTCCGCCCTCCGCCAGCTCGGCGACGACGCCGGATGCGCCGATCTTGTCGAGCTTGTCGATCGAGATGAGCACCTGCGGCCAGCGCGCCTCGTCGAACCCGCAGTATTCCAGCAGGCCGTTCAGGATGCGCCGGTCGTTGATGCGGATCGTGCAGTCCTGCAGCCCCAGCGCCTCGAGGGCCGCGGCCGTCGCGGTGATGAGCTCGACCTCGGCGAGCTGGGTGCCCTCGCCGATGATGTCGATGTCGCACTGGACGAACTGCCGGTAACGGCCCTTCTGCGGCCGCTCAGCCCGCCACACCGGGGCGATCTGGATGCTCCGGAACACCGGGGGCAGCTCGGCCCGGTGCGACGCGTAGAACCGCGCGAGCGGCACGGTGAGGTCGAAGCGCAGCCCGAGGTCGGACAGGCTCAGCACGTCGCCGGTCTCGATCGCGGCCGTGAGGTCGTCGCCGTCGAGCCCCCGCTTCAGGATGCTGAACGACAGCTTCTCGTTGTCGCCGCCCAGGCCCGAGTGCAGCCGCTCGACGTCTTCGACCACCGGCGTCTCGATCTCGTCGAAGCCGTGCGCCGCGAAGCTGCGCCGGATCACGCCGAGCGCATGCTCGCGGCGGGCTTTCTCGGCGGGGAGGAAGTCTCGCATGCCGCGGGGCGGGGTGATCGGTGAGGCCATGCGTCGATTCTTCCACGAAGCTCGCGGACACCTCCCGGGGGGATGGCGAGGCGAGCATCCCGAGCGCTACCCTGGCCCCGTTGCCACCCTGAGGTCGCGGCCTGATCGCGGCTCGGTGGTGTCCCCGCAGGGACCTGGCATGAGTCGCATCCGTCCGACCACGGCGCTTGCTCGCTGCCAGACATGAGGCCGACAACGCGTCCGCAGGAGACCAGGAGAGCGCCTGACCAGGACGCCTCACCCGAATGGCGAACGGACGCCGGGCGGACGCGCTGCCGGCCATCCTCCCCTCCATCGGAGCGCAGGCGCGCGTTGACGCCGCAGCAGATTAGGTTAGGCTTGCCTAAACAAGCCCACCTTCCCGAGGAGAACCATGCTCCCTGTGCCCCGCGCCGCCCGCCGACGCTCGCGCCTCGCCCTGATCGCCTCCGCCGTCGCCGCCTCCGCGGCCCTCGTGCTCTCCGGCTGCAGCGCCGGCGGCGCGGGAGCCGAGACCACCGCCGGCGGCGACTCCGGCGCCTTCCCGGTCACCGTGAAGAGCGCCCTCGGCGACACGACGATCGACGAGAAGCCGACGCGGATCGCCACCTGGGGCTGGGGCGCACAGGACATCGTCCTCGCGCTCGGGATCGTGCCGGTCGCCATGCCGAGCTTCAGCTACGGCGGGAACAAGGACGGCGTGCTCCCTGGGATGCCGACCGGATCGCCGAGCTGAAGGGCAAGACCCCGCAGCTCCTCAACGCGGACACCGGCGAGGTCCCCTTCGAGGAGTTCGTGCAGGCCAAACCGGACGTCATCCTCGCCCCGTACTCCGGCCTGACGCAGACCGAGTACGACACCCTGAACAAGATCGCGCCCGTCGTCGCCTACCCGGAGAAGCCGTGGGCGACCAGCTGGCGGGACCAGACCGCGATCGTCGGAAAGGCGCTGGGCCTCACGAAGGAGGCCGACGCCCTCGTGACGAGCACCGAGAAGAAGGTGACCGACCTCGCGGCGAAGTACCCGGTGCTGAAGGACAAGACGTTCTTCTACGCGGCCGCGAACGAGCCCGGCAAGCTGAACGTCTATCGTGCGGAGGACCCGCGGGTGCAGCTGCTCAACGACCTGGGGCTCAAGAACTCCCCCAGCATCGACGCCCTCGACTCCGCGAAGGGCGACGGCAGCTTCTTCTACCAGCTCAGCAATGAGAACCTCTCGAAGATCGACACCGACCTGCTGGTGATGTACTTCGACAAGCAGTCGTCCGTCGACACGTTCACCTCCGACCCGCTGGTCGCCGCGATGCCCACGATCAAGGAGGGGCGCTTCGCCCCGATCGTCGGCGAGTCGTTCGTCGCCGCCACCAGCGCGCCGAGCGTGCTCAGCATCCCGTGGATGCTCGACCGCTACGTGCCCGAGCTGGCCAAGGCCGCCGACAAGGTGAAGTAGGCGGATGCCCGCGAGCGTCGTCTCCGCCGGTGCGGAGCGTGAGGGCGCCGGGCGCGCCGGGGGCGGCAGCACGCCGTCCGCCGTCGCCCGGCGCCGTCGGCGTCTGCTCGTGGGGTTCGCGGTCGCGGCCGTCGTGCTGCTGGGGCTGTGCGTCCTCAGCCTGATGGTCGGCGCGCGGACCATCGCGCCCGCCGACGTCGTCCACGCGATCCTGCACTACTCCCGCACGGATCCCGACTCCCTTGTCGTGGTCGACAGCCGCCTCCCCCGCACCCTGCTGGGGATCGCCGCCGGTCTCGGACTGGGCCTGGCGGGGACCGTCATGCAGGGCCTGTCGCGCAACCCGCTGGCCGATCCGGGCATCCTCGGCGTCAACTTCGGCGCCTCGCTCGCGGTCGTCGTCGCGATCGCGTTCGTCGGCGTGACCTCGCCCTCCGGCTACCTCTGGTTCGCCTTCGCGGGCGCGGCCCTCGCCTCCGCCCTTGTCTATGCCGTCTCGTCGCTGGGACGCGAGGGTGCGACCCCGGTCAAGCTCGCCATCGCGGGCGCCGCAGTCTCTGCCGCCCTCGGTTCGCTGATCACCGCTGTGCAGCTGACCAGCCGCGTCTCGCTGGATCAGCTGCGGTTCTGGCAGGTCGGCTCCCTCGCCGGACGCGGCTTCGGCGTGCTCTGGCAGGTGCTCCCGACGCTGACCGTCGGCGCGATCCTCGCCCTGGCGCTCGGGAGGCTGCTCAACGGCCTTGCGCTCGGCGACGACGTCGCGCGCGGCCTCGGCCAGCGGGTGGGCGTCACCCGCGCACTCTGCGGGGTCGCGATCGTACTGCTCTGCGGATCGGCGACCGCCGCGGTGGGGCCCATCGCGTTCGCGGGACTCATCGTTCCGCACATCGCGCGTCGGGTCGTGGGAGCCGACTACCGCTGGATCCTCGCCTACTCCGCGCTGCTCGCGCCCTCCCTGCTGCTCGCGTGCGACATCATCGGGCGCGTGGTCGCTCCCCCGGGCGAGCTGCAGGTGGGCGTCGTGCTCGCGTTCGTCGGCGCGCCCGTGTTCATCGCGCTGGTGCGCCGCCGCCGGATGGTGAGCCTGTGACCGCGCAGGAGACCGCGGCGCGGTCGACCTCCCCGATCGCCGCCATCCGCGCCGACCGCCGCCGCGGCCGCTCGCGTGCGCTCCGCGTCTCGGTCGTGGCGGCGCTGCTGCTCCTCGTCGTCGCCGCCATCTCGCTGACGCTCGGTGCCGCGTCCGTCGCTCCCGCCGATGTGCTCGCTGCCCTCGTCGGCCGCGCCGACCGGCTGACAACCTTCGTCATCGTCGAGTTGCGCCTCCCCCGGCTCGCTGCGGGCGCGCTCGTCGGCGCGTGCCTCGGGCTCTCCGGCGCGCTCATCCAGTCGGTTGCCCGCAACCCCCTCGCGAGCCCCGACATCATCGGCATCACGGCCGCCGCGAGCGCCACGGGCTCGGTCGCGCTCGTCTGGTTCGGGCTGACCGGCCTCGCCCTGTCGGGGATCGTGCTGGCCGGCACGCTGGTCGCGGCCGCGGTGATCTACCTGCTGGCGTGGCGCAACGGCGTCAGCGGCTACCGCTTCGTGCTGGTCGGGATCGGCATCGCCGCGTTCTGCGGCGGTCTCGTCTCGTACGTGCTCACCCGCGCCGACGTGTCGAACGTGCAGCAGGCGCTGGTGTGGATCACCGGGAGCCTGAACGCGGTCGACCCGTCGGCGCTCGCCGTGCTGGCCGTCGGCACGGTGGTCCTGCTCCCCTGCGCCCTCCTGGTCGGCCGCCCGCTCGGCGCGCTGTCGCTCGGCGACGACCTCGCCTCGGGGCTGGGCGTGCGGCCCGAGCGGACGCGGCTCGCCGTCGTCGGGGTAGCCGTCGCCCTCGCCGCCATCGCGGTCGCGGTCGCGGGCCCGGTGTCGTTCGTCGCGTTCCTGGCGGCGCCGATCGCACGGCGGCTGGTCGGTCGGGGCTCGCTGGCGCTCGTGCCGTCGGCGCTGCTCGGCGCGCTCATCCTCGTCGTCTCGGACATCGTCGCGCAGTTCGCGATCCCGGGCGTCGTCCTGCCCGTGGGCGTCGTCACCGGCATCGTCGGCGCCCCGTATCTGCTCTGGCTGCTGGCCAGGACCAACCGAGTAGGCCGTGGAGGCTGACATGACATCCGAGACCATCACGCCCGAGCTGTCGGCCCGCGGCCTCTCGCTCGCCTACGAGGGGCGGACCGTCGTCGACGGGCTCGACCTCGATATCCCCGCAGGCCGGGTCACGGCGATCGTGGGGCCGAACGCCTGCGGCAAGTCGACCCTGCTGCGCGGGCTCTCGCGGCTGCTGCCGCCCGCGTCCGGCACGGTGCTGCTCGACGGCGCGGACATCCACGAACTGCCCACCAAGCAGGTCGCACAGCGGCTGGGCCTGCTGCCACAGACCCCCACTGCACCGGACGGCATCACCGTCGCCGACCTCGTCTCGCGCGGGCGCTACCCGCACCAGGGCTGGTTCCGACGCTGGACGGCCGAGGACGACGAGGCCGTCGCGGAGGCGATGACCGCGACCGGGATCGCCGACCTCGCCGACCGCGCGGTGGACGAGCTGTCCGGCGGTCAGCGGCAGCGGGTGTGGATCGCGATGGCGCTGGCCCAGCGGACCGACATCCTCCTGCTCGACGAGCCGACGACGTTCCTCGACATCAGCCACCAGCTGGAGGTGCTCGACCTGCTCCTCGACCTGAACGCGGCGCGCGGGACGACCGTCGTCATGGTGCTGCACGACCTCAATCTGGCCGCGCGGTACGCCGGGCACCTCATCGCGATGCGCGCGGGCTCGGTGGTCGCTGCCGGCGACCCGACGGCGGTGGTCACCGCCGACCTCGTGCGCGACGTGTTCGGCGTCGAGTCGGTCGTCGCCGACGACCCGGTGACCGGCACCCCGCTGGTCGTGCCGCTGGGGCGCCACCACACGGCCTAGGCGCCCGCGCCGGTCTCCTGGTCGCGGATCTCGTCCTGCAGGTCGCGCAGGGTCGAGCGCAGCGCGCGCTCCGCATCCAGCCCCTGCGCCTTCGCCGACGCGACGATGGCGAGCAGCAGCGGGCCCAGTTCGTCCTCGCTGCCCACCTGCACACCGCCCTGCTCCTTCAGGTCGAGCAGGCCGACCTTCTCGGCGCGGCCGAGCAGCTTGTCGGCCAGCGCGAGCGAGGGCATGCCCTGCGGGATGCCGTCGAGCACGCTGGTGCGGCCCGGCTTCTCCTGCTTCTTCAGCTCGTCCCAGAAGCCGACCACGTCGTCCGCGGTCTCGGCATGGCGGGCGTCGGCCGCCGCCTGATCGCCGAACACGTGGGGATGCCGGCCGACCATCTTCGCGGTCATGTGCGCGGCGACATCCTGGATGTCGAAATCCTCGCCGGGAGTGTGCGCGGCGATGTCGGCGTGGAACAGCACCTGGTAGAGCACGTCGCCGAGCTCCTCGAGCAGCTCATCCCGGTCGCCGGTCTCGATGGCGTCGATCAGCTCGTACGTCTCCTCGACCAGGTACTGCACCAGCGACTCGTGGGTCTGGTCCGCATCCCAGGGACAGCCGCCGGGGGCCCGGAGCCGTGCCATGACGGCGACCAGCTCGTCGAGCTTGGTGGCGGCCTCCGGCACCACCACCGGCGCGTCCACTGTCTCGCCCATGCCGACCTCCTCGCTCTACGATGCATCCATCCTGCCACCGGGTAGAGTCATGGGCGGTGTGCCGGGAAGTCTGGTCGGCGTCGTTGTCCGTGACCCTGCGAGAGTGGTAACCCCATGAGCATCATCCGTTCCGAGCGCACCGCCGCCGGCCTCCTCCTCGGAGCCGCCGCCCTGGGCCTGCTGCTGGCCAACACCCCGATCGGCCCGACCCTGCTCGACGTCCAGCACGCCTACCTCGGCGGCGGGTTCCTGAAGATCAGCGTCGGCCACGCGATCAGCGACGGGCTGCTGGCGATCTTCTTCTTCATCGTGGCGATCGAGCTCAAGCACGAGCTGGTCGTCGGCGAACTGAACTCGTTCCAGAAGGCGATCCATCCCGCCATCGCGGCGATCGGCGGCGTGATCGTGCCGGCCGGGGTCTACCTGCTGCTCACCGCGGGTACCGACGTGCAGCAGGGCTGGCCGATCCCGACCGCGACCGACATCGCTTTCGCGCTCGGCGTGCTCGCGGTGTTCGGCCGGGGACTGCCCAACCGTCTGCGCGTCTTCCTGCTGGCCCTCGCCGTGCTCGACGACCTCATCGCGATCCTCATCATCGCGGTGTTCTTCACCACCGACCCCAACCTGTGGGAGCTGGCGCTCGCGGCCGTGACGGTCGCGCTGTTCGGGCTCCTCAGCCGGATGCTGCGCGGCCGGATGCGCTGGCCGCTCGGCGTCCTCATGGTGCTGCTCGCGCTGCTGACCTGGTGGCTGGTCTACGACTCGGGCGTGCACGCGACCATCGCCGGCGTCGCGCTCGGCCTCGTGATGTCGCGCGCCCCCGCCGGCCGGGTGGCACACGCCCTCGAGCCGTGGAACAACGGGCTGATCCTGCCGCTGTTCGCGTTCTCGGCGGCGCTGGTGGTCATCCCGAATGTCCCGCCGTCGGAGCTCTCCCCCGCCTTCTGGGCCATCCTGATCGCCCTTCCGGTCGGCAAGCTCATCGGCATCACCCTGGGTGGATGGCTCGGCTCGTTCACCCGAAAGGGACCGGATCGTGGCCGCATTTCGCTGTTCGGGATGGTCACCGTCTCCGCGCTCGGCGGCATCGGATTCACCGTCTCCCTGCTCATGAACGAGCTCGCCTTCGCGCGGTCCGAGGACGTCCGCGCGGAGGGAACTCTCGCTGTCCTGCTGGGATCGGCGGTCGCCATCGTGCTCTCCGGCATCCTGGTCAGCGCGCTCGCGCGGCGCAACCGGCGGCTCCACCCGCACCCCGTGAGCGGCTGAGCCGGAAGGCGGACACAGCGCGCTCTCAGGACGAGGCGGCCGGCGATCCCCTTACCCTCCTCTGCATGTCCAACTTCACGGTTCTCCCCGACGCCGGCCAGGCCGGCGCGTTCGGCTTCCAGATCGACTACCGTCCGGCGTTCTCCATGGCGACCCTCGCGATCGGCGCAGGCCAGACGGTCGCCACCCAGTCGGGTGCGATGGTGTCCATGTCCCCCGGCCTCGAGCTCACATCGCAGCTCGAGGGCGGCGTCATGGGCGCGCTCAAGCGCTCGGTCGCCGGCCGGTCGGCCTTCGTCTCCCGCTTCACCGCGCCGCACGGCGGTGGGGAGCTGACACTCGCCCCGGCCGCGCCCGGCGACCTCGTCCCGTTGCACCTCGACAGCGGCACCTACAACATCGCCGCCGCGTCGTACCTCGCCAGCGAGCCCTCGCTCGACATCGACACCACCTGGGGCGGGATGGGCGGCTTCTTCGGGAGCGACAGCCTGTTCATCATGCGCGTGTCCGGGCAGGGCGTCCTGCTGCTCACCGCGTTCGGCTCGCTGCACGAGAAGCGCCTGGCGCCGGGCGAGAAGTACATCATCGACACCGGTCACGTCGTGGCCTGGGACTCCACCATGGATGTCCGCATCCAGAAGGCGACGAAGAGCCTGTTCCGGTCGTTCACCTCCGGCGAGATGCTGGTCGCGGAGTTCACCGGGCCGGGAACCGTGCTCATGCAGACGCGCAACCTGGGCGCGTTCGTCGGCGCCATGGGTCCGTTCATGGCGGGTGCGGGCGGCGGCGGCGCCACGGCCGGGATGGTCGGCGCGGGCGTCGCGGGCGGCGTGCTCGGCGGGCTGCTCTCCTAGAGAGCCCGCGTCATCCGACCTGCTCGGCCGCCGGCTCCTTCTCGGGGAACAGCGCGCCGAGCAGGTCGCCGACCCAGCCGATCAGCGCCGCATCGTCCAGCGGCTCGCCGTTCACCCGCGGCATCGGCACGGTCGCGACCTTCGGGGCGGCGTGGTACTTCGACCCCGGGTACATCCGCTGCAGGCGGACCTGCAACGAGTCGGGCAGGATCGCGGGCGCCAGCCGCAGGTTGGAGCCCATGGCCACGACCTCGCCCAGCCCGCCTTCTGCGCAGCCCGCCGCAGGCGCGAGACAGCGATGAGGTTCGTCACGGGCTCCGGCGGTGCGCCGTACCGGTCCGTCAGCTCCTCCAGCACCGCGTCGATCTGGCCGTCCTTCGCGTTCGGCGAGCTGGCCGTCGACAGTTTCTGGTAGGCCTCGAGCCGCAGGCGCTCGCTGTCGACGTACTCCTCGGGGATGTGCGCATCCACCGGCAGCTCCAGCCGCAGCTCGGTCTGGCCCTCGGCGACCTCGCCCCGGAACGTGGAGACGGCCTCGCCGATCATCCGCAGGTAGAGGTCGAAGCCGACGCCGGCGATGTGCCCCGACTGCTCTCCGCCGAGCAGGTTGCCCGCGCCGCGGATCTCGAGGTCTTTCAGCGCGACCTGCATGCCGCTGCCGAGGTCGTTGTTCGCGGCGATCGTGGACAGGCGGTCGTGTGCCGTCTCGCTCAGCGGCTTGTTCTCGTCCCACAGGAAGTACGCGTACGCGCGCTCCCGGCCGCGGCCGACGCGCCCGCGCAGCTGGTGCAGCTGGCTCAGGCCGTACTTGTCGGCGCGGTCGATGATGATCGTGTTGGCGTTGGCGATGTCGAGGCCGGTCTCGATGATGGTGGTCGAGACGAGCACATCGAACCGGCGCTCCCAGAAGTCGACGACGACCTGCTCCAGCGCGTGCTCGTTCATCTTGCCGTGCGCGACGCCGATCCGGGCCTCAGGCACCAGCTCGGCGAGCTTCGCCGCCATGCTCGTGATCGAGCCGACGCGGTTGTGCACGAAGAACACCTGGCCTTCGCGCAGCAGCTCGCGGCGGATGGCGGCGGCGACCTGCTTGTCGGAGTACGGGCCGACGAAGGTGAGGATCGGGTGCCGGTCCTCCGGCGGGGTCGCCAGCGTCGACATCTCACGGATGCCGGTCACCGCCATCTCGAGCGTGCGCGGGATGGGCGTCGCGCTCATGGCGAGGATGTCGACGTTGGTCTTCAGCTTCTTCAGCGCGTCCTTGTGCTCGACGCCGAAGCGCTGCTCCTCGTCGATGATGACGAGGCCCAGGTCTTTGAAGGTCACGCCGTCGGCGAGGATGCGGTGCGTGCCGATGACCACATCCACCGTGCCGTCGGCCATGCCGCGCAGGGTCTCGCGCGCCTCCTTGTCGCTCTGGAACCGGCTCAGCTGGCGCAGGTGGATGGGGAACCCGGCGAACCGCTCCTGGAACGTCTCGAAATGCTGCTTCACGAGAAGCGTGGTCGGCACCAGCATCGCGACCTGCTTGCCGTCCTGCACGGCTTTGAACGCGGCGCGCACCGCGATCTCGGTCTTGCCGAAGCCGACGTCTCCCGAGATAAGCCGGTCCATCGGGATGGGCCGCTCCATGTCGGCCTTCACCTCGTCGATGGTCTGCAGCTGGTCGTGCGTCTCGGCGAACGGGAAGGCTTCCTCCAGCTCGCGCTGCCACGGGGTGTCGGGCGCGAAGGCGTGGCCCTTGCTGGCCATGCGGGCGGAGTACAGCTTGACCAGCTCCACGGCGATGTCGCGCACGGCGCGGCGCGCGCGTCCCTTCGCCGCCGCCCAGTCGCTGCCGCCCATCTTGGAGAGCTGCGGCGCCTCGCCGCCGACGTAGCGGGTCAGCAGATCGAGCTGGTCCGTCGGCACATAGAGCTTGTCGCCCGGGTAGCCGCGCTTCGAGGGCGCGTACTCGAGCACGAGGTACTCGCGCTTGGACTTGACCGCATTGCGGCCGCCGCTCGACACCATGCGCTGCGTGAGCTCGACGAACTTGCCGATGCCGTGCGTCTCGTGGACGACGTAGTCGCCGGGCTTGAGCTGCAGCGGGTCGACCACGTTCTTGCGACGGGTGGCGAGCTTCTTGACCTGACGGGAGTCGTAGCCGATGGTGCGGCCGTAGAACTCGGCCTCACTGATCAGGGCGAGCTTGATGTCCGGCAGCTCGAAGCCGTGCTCGGCGGTCGCTTTGAGGAGGTACGCGATTCCGGGGTCCGGATCAGCGGGGAACTCGTCCACCGGCCGGGCGGGCAGCTCGGCCTCCGCGAGGACGTCGGCCGCGCGCTCCACCAGGCCGGCGCCGGCGGCGACGATCGCGACCTGCCAGCCGTCGCGCAGCCGGGCGCGGACGTGCTCGACGGCGCCGGAGACGTTGCCCTGGAAGCTCGGCACCGACTCCGCCCGGATGCGGATCTGCAGGTGCTCCTCGAGCTCGCGCTCCTCCGGCAGCACCTCGTCGGCCTGGAAGCCGGACATCGTCCACCACGGATGATCGGGGTTCGCTGCGCCCGGGCGGCTGTACTTCACCGAGTCCTTCAGCTGCTGCAGCGTCATGAAGTCGCCGGCGGCCAGGTCGATGGGCGCGGCGGCGCCGACCGTGGCGGCGCTCCATGCGGCGGAGAGGAACTCGCGGTTCGTCTCGGCCAGACTGACGGCGCGGGAGGCGACGCGCTCGGGTGAGAGCACGGCGACGGCGGCGCCGTCGGGCAGGTAGTGCGTGAGCGGCACGAGCCGGTCGACGAGCGCGGGCGCCAGCGACTCCATCCCCTCGACCGGGATGCCCTCGCCGATCTTCGCCAGCATCGAGGACAGGCTCGGGAACTCGTGCTCCATCTCGCGGGCCCGCTGCCGCACCGACTCGCTGAGCAGGAGCTCGCGGCTCGGCGGCAGCGAGACGGACGGGATGGGCTCGGGCAGCGACCGCTGGTCGGCCACCGAGAAGGCGCGGATCTGATCCACCTCGTCGCCGAAGAAGTCGACGCGGTAGGGGTGGTCGGCCGTGGGCGGGAAGACGTCGAGGATGCCGCCGCGCACGGCGAACTCGCCACGGCGGGTGACGATGTCGACGCGCTCGTAGGCGAGGTCGACCAGCTGGGCCGCCAGACCGCCGAGGTCGAAACCGCGGCCGCCGATCCGGAGGTCGATCGCCGTGTAGTCGGTGAGGTTGTCGGCGAGCGGCTGCAGGGCGGCGCGCACGGAGGCGACCAGGATGAACGGTGCGCTCCGGTCGCCCTCGGCCCAGTCGCTCAGGCGGCGCAGTGCGGTGAGGCGCTTGCCGACGATCTCCGCGCTCGGGCTGAGCCGCTCGTGCGGCAGCGTCTCCCAGGCCGGGAACTCGACGATCTCGGCGTCCGGCAGCAGGCACGGCAGGGCCCCGCGGACCGATTCGGACTCGCGTCCCGTCGCCGTGATCAGCAGCACCGCCTGGGACGCGCCTTGCTCGGCGCGCCGCCTCAGGAGGCCTGCGAGCAGCGGCGCACGGAGGCCGTCGGTCAGCGAGAAGTCGGCATCGCGCGCGGCATGCGAGAGCGCGTCGGCGAACGAGGACTCGCGTGCGAGCGCGGCGACCAGACCCTGGAGTATCACTCGGTCGATTCTACGTGGGACCACCGACAGGTGAAGGGGTGGTGGCCGCTCCGGGTGAACGCTAGATCCACCCCTCCAGGGCGCGCATGAACCCGTCGTGGTCGTCGCGGTTGATGACGTGCCCCGAGCCCGGCACGATGCGCACCTCGTAGCCGTCCTCGCGGAGGCGCTCCGCGAGCTCCGGCTTCACCAGCTGGGAGTTGTCGGCCAGCATCACCAGCGACGGCGCCATCATGACGGCCGGGGCGCGCATCGTGGACGGCGCGAGCACGACGGGGATGACGGCGCGGTCGAACGACTTGAAGGTCTCGACCTCGATCGCCACGTCGGCCGGATCCCAGCGCGGGTTGCGCTTGGCGATCCGTGCGGCTGACTGCCGGGCGAGGGTGCGGAGGAACGTGGGGGCCAGCCAGCGCACGAAGCCGTTGGTCGCCGGGCACGAGAAGGCCGGGTCGACGTAGATCACGCGCTCCGGTTCGAGCCGTTCGACCGCCAGGCTGACGGTCAGGCCGCCGAGCGAGTGGCCCATCACGAGCTCCGGCCGGGCGGGCACGGTGTCGACGATGTCCTGCGCCATGAGCTCGGCCGAGTACTCGTCGGCGTGGGCACTGTGGCCGTGACCGCGCAGATCGACGGCGATCACGTGGTAGCCGTGGGCGGCGAGCACCGGGCCGACCCGTCGCCAGTTGCGCGAGTCGGACATGACGCCGTGGACGAGGACCGCGTAGCGGTCGCCGGTGCCCCACTCGCGGGTGAACAACTTCATAGCGGTCAAAGTACGCGTCGGCGCTGGTCAGGGGCAGGGCGTCCGCTACGCTTCGGCTGAGCATTCACCGTGACCTTCCAGGGGGAAGACGTGACCGACCCGAACCAGCCCGCCCCGAACCCGTTCGCCGCGCCCGGCTACGCGCCCGCACCGTACGGTCCGCCGGCTGCACAGCCGGGCGGCTACCCGCCGTACGGCTGGGCCCAGCCTGCGGCCCCCGTGCAGCGCTCGCGCCGCATGGGCGTGACCGCCCTGGTGCTGGCGGCCGCGGTGTTCGTGCTGTCGATCGTGGCGTCCGTCGTCGTCGGGATGGCCGCGGGACCGCTGGCGTCCCGCACCTCCACCTCCTTCAACTTCAACACGGCGAACCTGACCGAGGCGCAGGCGGAGGCGTTCGCGCCGGCCGGGGCGCTGATGGGGCTGCAGCTACTGCTGGGCACCGCGATCGGCATCACCGCGCTGGTGCTGGGGATCGTCGCCGTGGCGACCAAGCGGGGTCGGCCGTTCGGCATCGTCGCGATCGTCCTCGCCGGGGCGGCGCCGATCGTGTCGTTCGTCGTGTACGGCGCGACGCTCGTCGCGACGCTGCCGCCCGCCTGACCCCCTGCCGCCCACACAGATAAGTGCCGAATGTGCGGAATGACGCCGCACGAGCGCTCATTCGTGCCGAATGAGTGCCATTCGTCACGAATGAGCGCCACTCGTCACGAATCGCGCCGCGCGGCTCAGCGGGCGTGGAAGCGGTTCTGCGCGGGGGTGAGCCCCTCGGCGGCGATCTGCTCGACCGCGTCGGCGGCATCCGCTACCAGGATCGGGAGGTTCGTGCGCTCGGTCGACGAGAACGCCTTGAGTACGTGGTCCGCGGCGCCGGACGAGCCGGGCGGACGGCCGACGCCGACCCGCACGCGCGTGAAGTCACCGGTGCCGATCACGGAGATGACATCCCGGACGCCGTTGTGGCCGCCGTGGCCGCCGCCGCTCTTGAGTCGGATGGTGTCGAACGGGATGTCCAACTCGTCGTGCACCACGATCAGGTGCGACGGGTCGAGCGAGTAGAAGCGCAGCAGCTGCGCGACCGGGCCACCGGACACGTTCATGTACGTGTTCGGCTTGGCCAGGATGAAGCGAGGGCCGCCGGGGGCGAGTCTGCCCTCGGCGACCGTCGCGTTCGTCTTGTGGGTCTTGAAGGTGAGTCCCCCGCGCGAGGCGAGTTCGTCGAGCACCATCTGACCCACGTTGTGACGCGTGGCGGCGTAGCCGGGCCCGGGGTTTCCGAGCCCGACCACGAGCCAGGGTGCGTCCATGAAGGGGATTACTCCGCGTCGCCCTCGGCGGCCTCGGCCTCGGCGGCCTCTTCGGCGGCCTCGGCCTCCTCGTCCTCGGCGCGCGCGGCGGCCGGGACGACGACGTTGAGGATGAGCAGGTCCTCGTCCTCGGCGAGCGTGGCGCCGGCCGGGAGGTCGAAGTCCTTCGCGTGGTACTGGGTGCCCTCCTCGGCGTCCGTCACGTCGATGACGATGCGCTCCGGGATGTGGGTGGCCTCGACCTCGAGCTTGATGGTCGGGATGTCGAGCACGGCGATGGTGCCGGAGAACGGCTCGCCCTCGACGTGCACCGGGACCTCGACGGTGACCTTCTCGCCGCGGCGGATGACCACGAGGTCGAGGTGCTCGATGATCTGCGACACCGGGTCCTTCTGGACGTCCTTCACCAGGGCGAGCTGGCCCTTGCCCTCGATGTCGAGGTCGAGCACCGCGTTCGCCTTGCGGAGCAGCAGGGAGACCTGGTGGCCCGGGAGGGTGACGTGGACGGGGTCGGTGCCGTGGCCGTAGATGACCGCGGGGATCTTGCCGACGGCGCGGATCTTGCGGGCCGCGCCCTTGCCGAAGCTGTCGCGCAGCTCGGCGCTGACCTTGTTGGACTCTTCAGTCGCCATGATTTCTCCTCGCCGGCACGATGACCGGCTGTCGGGCGAGCCGCGAGGCCCGCAGTGTTGGTGTTGTTCGACTCGAACGCATCGAAGTGCGCGAGGAAAGACTGCGTAGCCTGCTCCACCGCGTCGATCACGGATGCGCGTGCGCATCCCTCGCCGAAGTTCAGTTGTGGAGTCTACCCGATCGAGATAAGCTAAGCGCGCTTAGTAGATTGACGATCGGAGATCATCATGTGGACCACCCACCACACCGCCACCACCACCGCCCCCGCCGCGGCCGTCTGGTCGGCGTTGCGCGACCTGCACAGCGGCATCCCGCTCGGCCCGGCGAGCGACTCGTTCGAGCTCCACGGTCCGTTCACGGTCGGCACCGAGGTCTCCGTCACGCCTCAGGGCCAGGAGGCGATGACCTCCACCATCGTCGAGCTCGACCCGGAACACGTCTACGCCGACCGCACCGTCTTCGGCGAGCTGGCGCTGACGTTCCGCCACAGCCTGGAGGCGCAGGCGGACGGCGGCACGGCGGTGACCCACACGCTCGAGATCGACGGTCCGGGCGCCGACAACGTCGGACCGGAGCTCGGGCCGCAGATCGCCGGCGACTTCCCCGTCGCGATGACGGAGCTGCTGCACGCCGCCGAGCAGCGGGTCGCCGCCGATGCCTGAGGCCGGGCTCGGGAGCCGGTTCCCGGCCGCGTCGCAGAGCCCGGGCCTCCTGCTCTGGCGGGTGACCAACCGCTGGCAGGCCGTGATGCGGGCGGCGCTCGCCCCGCATGAGCTGACGCACGTGCAGTACGTGCTGCTCGCATCCCTCACCTGGCTCGCCGACCGCGAGCCGGAGCGCCTGGTGACCCAGGTCGAGCTCGCGGGCTTCGCGGCGACCGACCCGATGATGACGTCTCAGGTGGTGCGGGCGTTGGAGCGGGCCGGACTCGTGGAGCGGCTCCCCCACCCCACCGACGGCCGGGCGCGCGTGCTGCGCGCGACGCCGGAGGGCGCAGCGGCGGCGCGGCGAGCGACGGCCGACGTGGAGGCGGCCGACGCCGCCTTCTTCACGCCGGTGGACGCGACGGCGTTCGCGGCTCAGCTGGCGGCACTGTCGGAGGGGTGAGCGCCGCCCAGACGTTCCAGGATCGCGTCCGCGAGATCCGCCGGCGGCCGGCCGACACCGAGTCGCACGCCGGCCTCGTCCCGCTGCAGCGGCTCGAGGGTGGCGAGCTGCGAATCGAGCAGCGACACGGGCATGAAGTGCCCCGGCCGCGCCGCCATCCGCGCCGCGAGCAGCTCCTTGGTCCCGTCGAGCTCGGCGAAGACCGCATCCGGCGCCTCCGACCGGATCAGGTCGCGGTAGGCGCGCTTGAGGGCCGAGCAGGCGACCACCACCCCCTCCGGCGCCGTGTCGGCGAGGGCACGCCCGACCGCGTGGAGCCACGGGATGCGATCCTCGTCGGTCAGCGGATGCCCGGACGCCATCTTGGCGACGTTCTCGGGTGGGTGAAGCGCGTCGCCGTCGACGAACGGCACGCCCAGGCGCGCCGCGAGCAACTCGCCGACCGTGCTCTTGCCGGAGCCGGACACGCCCATCACCACCACCTGCGGCCGCCGCACGCCGCCCTCCTCGCTACGCATCCCCGCAAGTATCCCCCGTTACGCGGCCCGACTCTGCCCTCGCACGCGAGCGCTAGGCTGGGAGCACTGCTCGATTCTTGCCACCAGCGGGAGAGCTGACCCCCGGACCAAACCCGTCGCGGTGGACGGCCTCCGTCTGCCGCGGCACCACGAAGGAGCATGACGTGCCACAGGAAGCAACCGCCAACATCGGAGTCGTCGGTCTGGCGGTGATGGGGTCGAACCTGGCCCGCAACCTCGCCTCCCGCGAGGGCAACACGGTCGCGGTGTTCAACCGCACCTACGCCCGCACCGAGGAGCTGGTGAACGCGCACCCCGAGGCGGGCTTCGTCTCGGCCGAGCAGATCGACGACTTCGTCGCCTCGCTGTCGAAGCCGCGCACCGCGATCATCATGGTGCAGGCCGGCAAGGGCACGGATGCTGTCATCGACCAGCTCGTGGAGCGGTTCGAGCCGGGCGACATCATCGTCGACGGCGGCAACGCGAACTTCCACGACACCATCGAGCGCGAGAAGCGGATCGCGCCCACGGGCATCCACTTCGTCGGTGCGGGCATCTCCGGCGGCGAGGAGGGCGCGCTGCATGGCCCGTCGATCATGCCGGGCGGATCGGCGGAGTCGTACGAGACGCTGGGCCCGATCCTGGAGTCCATCGCCGCTGTCGCCGAGGGCGAGCCATGCGTGACCCACGTCGGCACCGACGGCGCGGGCCACTTCGTGAAGATGATCCACAACGGCATCGAGTACGCGGACATGCAGCTCATCGCCGAGGCGTACGACCTCCTCCGCACGATCGGCGGCCTCGAGCCGGCCGAGATCGCCGACGTGTTCGCCGAGTGGAACAACGGCTACCTCGAGTCGTACCTCATCGAGATCACCGCCGAGGTCCTGCGGCAGGTGGATGCCGAGACGGGCAAGCCGTTCATCGACATCGTCCTCGACCAGGCCGGGTCCAAGGGCACGGGCGTGTGGACCGTACAGAACGCCCTCGACCTGGGCGTCCCCGTCGGCGGCATCGCCGAGGCCGTGTTCGCCCGTGCCGTGTCGTCCAAGCCGAACCAGCGCGCCGCCGTGCAGGCGACCGTGCAGTCGCGTCCGGAGGTGCAGAAGGCCGCCGACGTGCAGGCGTTCGCCGACGACGTGTCCAAGGCGCTGTACGCCTCGAAGGTGGTCGCGTACGCGCAGGGCTTCGACGCGATCATCGCCGGCGCCGAGAAGTACGGGTGGGACATCCACAAGGACCGCATCGCCAAGATCTGGCGCGGCGGCTGCATCATCCGCGCGCAGTTCCTCAACCGCATCGCGGACGCGTACGACGAGAACCCGAACATCTCGACGCTGCTCGAGGCGCCGTACTTCGCCGACGCCGTGCGCGAGGGCGAGGCGGCCTGGCGCCGCATCGTCGCCACGGCGGCGCTGTCGGGCGTGCCGGTGCCCGGCTTCGGCTCGGCGCTGTCGTACTACGACTCGCTCGCCTCCAAGCGCCTGCCCGCCGCTCTGGTCCAGGGACAGCGCGACTTCTTCGGCGCCCACACCTACAAGCGTGTCGACAAGGAGGGCACCTTCCACACCCTCTGGTCCGGCGACCGCACCGAGATCGAGACCGAGGGCTCCTCGCACTAGACCCCTCCCCCATCGAGTACACGAAGGTGCACGCTGATTCCCGGATCGGCGTGCACTTTTTGTGTACTCGATGGCGGGTGCGAGAGAGGATGGGGTGGTGACGTACGACGACCACCCCGAGCTCGCGGAGTACGAGCCGCTCGGCGAGCGGCCCCTGCGCGGCCGCGGGATGACCGTGGCCAGCCGGGTCTTCGTCGTCGTCGCGCTCGGGGCGCTGCTGCTGCCCGGCATCCTGCTGACCATCAGCATCCAGACCCAGACCGCCGACTACACGTGCGGGGTCTACGCACGGCAGTACCAGCCGGAGTCGGTGGGATCGTCGGCGCGGTTCGAGCTGATGGGACCGCTCGGGCCGGGCTGGCAGTGCTATGCGCTCAACACCGAGGGCGACGGCACCTGGGTGGCTCCGCTCGGCCTTATTCCGTCGACTCCGCACCAGCTGCCGTGATGAGGGTTCGGACGGTCGTCAGCAGCCACGCGGCGTAGCGGTCGTCGGTCCAGCCGCTCTCCCGCACCAGCTGCTGGTGTCCCTCGGGCGACATGACGAACGAGAGCGCCGCGGCGAGCTCAGCGCGGCCCTCGTCATCCAGCCGGGCGATGGAGGCGATGCCCCGCGCTGCGAGCAAGCCCACCATCGCGGCGTAGTCGGCGTGACGCCGCGCGAGGAGCTCGGCGAGGACCGCGCCCACGGCCTCGTCGTCCCGGGCGGCCGCGGTGAAGGTCGCCCAGAGACCGGACGTGCGCGCGTTGGCCGCCGCGATGAACGGCACGAGCGCCGCGAGCAGCTGCTCGGGGTCGTCGAGGGAGGCGATGGCCGCGACCTCCGGGCGCTCGGTGAGCGAGGCCTCCCCCGCCTCGCCGCCGAACGTCAGCTCGAACGCCGCGAGCAGCAGCGCCCGCTTGGGGCCGTGGACCTTGACGCTCTCGACCGAGACGCCGGCGGCCGCGGCGATCTCCGACAAGGAGGCGCTGGCATAGCCGCGCGCGGAGAAGACCGCGGCGGCGGCCTCCAGGATGCGGCGGCGCGTCTGGCGCGCGTTCTCCTCGCGGAGCGTGGAGCGATAGGGGCGGGTGCCGGCCACTATTGACTACCCTTCGAGTGTAGTGAATACTGTTGACGTTTACTCGACTCTACTCGAAAGGCTCCCATGAACGCCCGCCCGCTCGACATCCTCCTGTGCAGCACTCCGGTGCACGGTCACGTCACCCCCCTTCTCGCCGTCAGCCGCGCGCTCGTGGAGCGCGGCCACCGCGTCCACTTCCTCACCGGCGAGCGATACCAGCAGGCGGCCGCGGCAACCGGCGCCACCGCGCTGCGGCTTCCGGCGGACGCCGACTACGACGACACCGACATGGATGCGGCGTTCCCCGGCCGTGTGGGCCTGACGGGTCCCGCGGGTATCCGCTACGACATGACCGAGATCTTCCTGCGTCCGGCGCGGAGCCAGCTCGCGGCGGTGGACGCGGTGCAGCGCGACCTGCGCATCGACGTCGTGCTGGCCGAGAGCCTGTTCCTGGGGGCGGCGCTGTTCGTCGCGCGTCCCCGCGACTCCCGGCCGCCGCTCCTCAACCTCGGCATCGTGCCGCTCGGCCTGAAGAGTCGAGACACGGCTCCGTTCGGTCTCGGCGTGCCTCCCCGGCCGGGCGGCATCGGACGCCTGCGCAACGGGCTACTGACCCTCGCCGCCGAGAAGGGCGTGTTCGCGCCGGTGCAGCGCGCGGCGGTCCGCGCGGGCATCGACGCCGGCAGCGGCCTGAACGGCTTCGTGCTCGACTGGCCCTCTCACGCGGACGGCGTCGTGCAGTTCACCGTCCCCGAGTTCGAATACCCGCGCGGCGACGTGCGGGTGCCGGTGAGCTTCGTCGGCCCGATCTCACGGACCCGCGCCTCCGACGCACCCCTGCCGGCGTGGTGGGAAGACCTCGATGACGGGCGCCCGGTCGTCCACGTCACGCAGGGCACCGTCGCCAACCGCCGCTTCGACGACCTCGTGCTGCCGACCATCCGAGCGCTCGCCGACGACGACGTGTGGGTGGTCGCGAGCACCGGCGGCCGTCCGGTCGCGGAGCTCGGGGCAGACCTCCCGGCGAACGCGCGGATCGCACCGTACCTGCCGTACGACCGGCTCCTGCCGCGCACCTCCGCGTACGTCACGAACGGCGGCTACGGCGGCATCCACTACGCGATGGAGCACGGCGTCCCGATCGTCGTCGCCGGCACCACGGAGGACAAGACGGAGGTCTCCGCGCGGGTCGCCTGGTCGGGGGTGGGTGTCAACCTGCGGACGAACCGGCCGTCTGAGGTCGCGGTGCGGGATGCGGTCCGCGGGGTGCTGCGCGATCCCGGCTACGCCGAGCGGAGCGCGCGCATCGGCGAAGCGATCCGCCGCTCGCCCGGCGCGAACGGCCTGGAGGCTGCGGTCGTCGCGGCGGTCGGGCGGACCGGGTCGCATCCCCGCGTCCCGAGGTGATTCGTTGCGGGCTCTCGCGCGAAAGGGAGGGGCCGAGACGCGACACGCCGGGTGGATGCGCGAAAGGGAGGACACCCGCGCCGTCGCCGGCCGGATGTCCTCCCTTTCGAACGCGAGGAGCTACGCCGCTCCGTCGAACATCGAGGTGACCGAGCCGTCGGTGAAGACCTCGCGGATCGCGTTCGCGAGCAGCGGCGCGATCGGCAGCACGGTGAGGTTGTCCCAGCGCTTGTGCTCGGGCAGCGGGAGCGTATCGGTGACGACGACCGAGTCGATCGCGTCGCTCTGCAGCAGCTCGACCGCCGGGTCGCTGAACACCGCGTGGGTCGCCGCGACGACGACGCCGGTCGCACCCGCGGCCTTGAGCGCCTCGGCCGCCTTCACGATCGTGCGGCCGGTGTCGATGAGGTCGTCGACCAGCAGGCAGACGCGGCCGTTGACCTCGCCGACGATCTCGTGCACCGAGACCTGGTTCGGTACCAGCGGGTCGCGGCGCTTGTGGATGATCGCGAGGGGCGCGCCGAGCTTGTCGCTCCAGATGTCGGCGACGCGCACGCGGCCCATGTCCGGCGAGACGACGGTCAGGGTCGAAGGATCGAGCTCGCGCTTCATGTGGTCCAGCAGCACCGGCATGGCGAACAGGTGATCGACCGGGCCGTCGAAGAAGCCCTGGATCTGCGCGGCGTGCAGGTCGACCGACATGATGCGGTCGGCGCCGGCCGCCTTGAACAGGTCGGCGACCAGGCGGGCCGAGATCGGCTCGCGGCCGCGGCCCTTCTTGTCCTGGCGGGCGTAGGGGTAGAAGGGGGCCACCACGGTGATGCGCTTCGCCGACGCGCGCTTGAGCGCGTCCACCATGATGAGCTGCTCCATGAGCCACTCGTTGATCGGCGAGGTGTGCGACTGGATGACGAACGCATCCGAGCCGCGGACGCTCTCATCGAAGCGCGCGTAGATCTCGCCGTTGGCGAAGGTGCGGGCGTCGGTGGGGACCAGTTCGCTCCCGAGGCACTCGGCGATCTCCTGCGCGAGCTGGGGATGCGCGCGACCGGAGATCAGGACGAGTCGTTTCTGGCCGGTCGCGGTGATCCCTGACACTTATTCTCCGCTCTCTGCCGAGGCGTCGCTCTCGCGTGCGGCCTTGTCGGCGTCCGTGCCCGGCCGCTTCTCCGCGACCCAGCCTTCGATATTGCGCTGCGGGGCGACGGTGATGGCGAGGGCTCCCGCCGGGACGTCCTTGCGGACGACCGTTCCTGCTCCCGTGTACGCTCCGTCACCTATCCTAACCGGCGCGACGAGCGCGGTGTTCGTCGCGATCCGGACGTGCGAGCCGATGACCGTGCGGTGCTTGTTCACGCCGTCGTAGTTGGCGGTGATGACGCCGGCACCGAGGTTGCCGCCTTCGCCCACCTCGGCGTCGCCGACGTAGTTGAAGTGCGCGAGCTTGGTCCCCTCGCCGATGGTCGCGTTCTTCGTCTCGACGAAGGTGCCGATCTTGCCGTGCGCGCCGAGCACCGTGCCCGGACGGAGGTAGGCGAACGGTCCGACCGTCGCGCCCGCGCCGATCACGGCCAGCGTCGCGTCCGTGCGCTTCACCGTCGCACCGGCGCCGACCTCGGTGTCGAGGAGGGTGGTGTCCGGCCCGATCGTCGCACCGGTCTCGACCAGCGTCGCACCGCGCAGCTGCGTGCCCGGGAGCAGGGTCACGTCGGGCTCGAGCTTCGCCTTGACGTCGATCCACGTCGTCGCCGGGTCCTGGATGGTGACACCCGCGAGCTGCCAGGTGCGCACGATGAGCGCGTTGAGCTTCGCGGCCGCGTCGCTCAGCTGGGCGCGGTCGTTGATGCCCTCGACCAGCCACGACTCGGAGACGGGGAGCGCGTCCACGTCGAAGCCCGCCTCGCGGAGCAGCCCGATCACGTCGGTGAGGTACTTCTCGCCCTGCGCATTGTCGGTGGCGACGAGCGCGAGCTTGTCGCGCAGCGCGGCCAGGCCGAAGAGGTAGATGCCGGCGTTGATCTCGCCGATCCCGCGCTCCGCCTCGGTGGCGTCCTTGTGCTCGACGATCCGGTCGAGGTGGCCCTCGGGCGTGCGGACGATGCGGCCGTAGCCGGTGGCGTCGGCCGGGAAGGAGGACAGGATGGTCGCCGCGGCCTCGCCGGAGCGGTGCTTCGCGATCAGCTCGCGCAGCGTCTCCGCGTCCAGCAGCGGCACGTCGCCGTTGACGACGAGGACGTCGCCGGAGAAGTCCTCCGGGAGCGCCGCGATGGCCTGCTCGACCGCGCGTCCGGTGCCCGGGACCTCGTCCTGGTCGACGATGACCGCCTCGGGCATGTCCGCCTCGATGACCTCGGCGAGCCGGTCGCGCTCGTGGCGGACGACCGCGATGACGTGGGCCGCGTCCAGCTCGTGCGCCGTGGCGAGCACGTGCGACACGATCGGGATGCCGCCCAGCGGGTGCAGGAGCTTGGGGGTCGCGGACTTCATCCGCGTTCCCTGCCCCGCCGCGAGGACGACGATGGCGAGATTCTGGTCGGTCATGTCTCTCCAGGGGTTCGCATGGTTGCGCTCCGCCTCCAGGACTCGAACCTGGACCTCACAGCTCCAAAGGCTGTCGTGCTGCCATTACACCAAGGCGGAACACGCGTTTCGCGCAGGTGACAGTCTGCCAGACGCGTCCCGGCCGCGAGCCGCGCCCGGCCCCAATAGCATGGGGGGATGGCCGACGCACGAGACGAGGTGGACCGCATCGTCGACGCCTGGCTGCGCGAGCGCCCGGACCTCGACTTCGCCCCGCTGCAGGTGCTCTCGCGCGTCGATCGCCTCTCCCGCCACCTGGACCGTGCGCGCCGCGCCGCCTTCGAACGCTCCGACCTCGACTCGTGGGAGTTCGACGTGCTCGCCGCGCTGCGCCGCGCCGGAGCCCCGTACCAGCTGAGCCCGAAGTCGCTGCTGCAGCAGACCCTGGTCTCCTCCGGCACGATGACGAACCGCATCGACCGCCTCGTCGCCCGGGGCCTCGTCGAGCGCCGCACGGACCCGAACGACGGCCGCGGCATCCTCGTGCAGATGACGGCGGCGGGGCTGACGCGGGTGGACGCGGCGATCACCCGACTCGTGGACGCGGAGGCGGAGCTGCTCGACGGCCTGTCCGCGGCGGACGCGGAGCGGCTGGCGGCGCTGCTGCGGAAGCTGAGCCTGGGCTTCGACGCGGAGGCTTGACGCCGTTCGCCCACCGCATACCCCGCTCCCAGGTGGCCGTTATGCCGCTCTCATAAACTCGACGGCGATGAGACTCTCCCGACTGAAGCGACTGCCCTCCCGGGTCAAGCGCGCCGCGCGCTATGAGATCCACGCGCATTGGCGCCGCCAGCCCATCGTTCAGGGGTCGGTGTTCTACGAGTCGTTCTCGGGCAACGGGATGCTCGACAACCCGGAGGCGCTGTTCCGAGAGCTCCTCGCCGCGCCCGACCTGGAGCACCTCACCCATGTGTGGGCGCTGTCCGACCTGTCGCTGTACCGGTCGGCGGTGCGGGAGTTCGCCGGGAACGACCGGGTCAGCTTCGTCCGCTACGGGTCCGCCGCGTATTACCGGGCGCTCGCGACCAGCCAGTACCTCGTCAACAACGCCACCTTCCCGCCCGACTTCTCGAAGCGTCCCGGACAGGTGTACCTCAACACCTGGCACGGCACGCCGCTCAAGCGGATGGGCTACGACATCGAGGGCGGCGCGCTCGCCACGGCGAACATCATCCGCAACTTCGTCCAGGCCGACTACCTGCTCTCGGCGAACCCGTTCATGTCGGAGCAGATGTACCAGACCGGCTACAAGCTCACAGGCGTCTACCGCGGCACCCTCGTCGAGGAGGGCTACCCGCGCATCGACCGCCAGTTCCTGGATGAGCGCGAGCGCGAACTGGTGCGGCAGCGACTCGTCGGCGCCGGCATCCCGCTCGGCGACCGCAAGGTCATCCTGTACGCGCCGACCTGGAAGGGCGAGACCTTCGGGCGACCCGAGGACGACCTCGACGCGCTGCTCGCGCACATCGCCCAGATCGAGGAGCGCATCGACACCAGCCGGTACGCGGTGCTCCTGAAGACGCACCAGACCGTGCACTCGATGGCCGCCGACCGGCCGGAGCTGAAGCGGATGCTCGTGCCGAACGAGATCCCCACCAACCTGGTCCTCGGCGCGACGGACATGCTCATCTCCGACTACTCGAGCATCTTCTTCGACTTCCTGCAGACCGGCCGGCCGATCGTCTTCTTCACGCCCGACCTCGCCGACTACGCGGGCACCCGCGGGCTGTACTTCGAGCCGGAGGAGTGGCCCGGTCCGGTGCTCATGTCGGCGCGCGAGGTCGGCGATGCGCTTCACGCCATCGCGGAGGGCGGGGACGCGGTGCCCGAGGCGTCGCGCGAGAAGTACCTCGACATGCAGCGCCGCTTCACGCCCTACGAAGACGGGCACGCCTCGAAGCGGGTCGTCGACATCGTCTTCCGCGGAGTGCGGGACGGCTACCGGCTGCGCACCGATCTCGCGGACGACGGCCGGAAGAAGATCCTGCTGTACCTCGGCGGGATGCGGCCCAACGGCATCACCACCTCGGCCCTCAACCTGCTCAACAACATCGACCACGAGCGCTACGACGTCTCGGCGTTCTTCGCGCAGTCCCGGTCGCGCGTGATCCAGGGCAAGCAGATGCAGATCCACCCCGACGTGCGCCAGTTCCCGCGCGTCGGCGGGATGAACGGCGCCAAGCTGCTGCACCTCGCCCGCCACCTCGACTTCCGGCGCGGGCGCATCTCGCAGCACGCCGACATCCCCGCGCAGAACGCGCTGTGGGACGACGAGTGGTACCGCTGCTTCGGCGAGAGCCGGTTCGACTACGTGGTCGACTTCTCGGGGTACGGGCCGTTCTGGGCGGCGCTCCTGCTGCACTCCCCCGAGGCGCAGCGGGCGATCTGGCTGCACAACGACCTCGCCTCCGACGCGCACCGCGAGGTGAACGGCGAGAAGCGGATGCTGCACAGCCTCACGCAGATCTTCACCCTCTACGGGCAGTACGACCACCTCGTCTCCGTCTCGCCGACGCTGTCGGAGATCAACCGCGACTCGCTGAACGAGTACGCGGCGCCGGAGAAGTTCGTCTCGGCGCTGAACACGGTAGACGCCGAGCACATCCTCGAGAACGCCGCCGGCGACCTGCACGAGCTGACGTTCGACGAGGAGACGGGCAGCATCCCGGACTGGGCCGAGCTGCTCCTGGCCGACGACGACGTGACGACCTTCGTCAACGTGGGGCGGCTGTCGCCGGAGAAGAACCAGACGCGGCTCATCCGCGCGTTCGCCGCAGTGCACGCTGAGAACCCGCGCACGCGGCTGGTCGTGGTCGGCTCAGGTCCGCTCGCGGGCGACCTCGAGGCGCTGGTCGCCGAGCTCGGGCTGCAGGGGTCGGTGTTCCTCACCGGGATGCAGCGGAACCCGCACGCGATCATGGCGAAGGCCGACTGCTTCGTGCTCTCCAGCGACTACGAGGGGCAGCCGATGGTGCTGCTGGAGGCGCTGGTGCTGCAGCTGCCGATCGTGACGGTCGAGTTCGCGTCGGCCAAGAACGCGCTGCCCGCGGGCAGCGGCATGGTGGTGCCGCAGACGGTCGAGGGCGTGGCCGACGGCATGCGCGCCTTCCTCCGCGGTGACGTCCCGGACAGCCACTTCGACTACGTCGCCTACAACCGCAAGGCCGTCGCCGAGTTCTACGCCGCCATCGGCGCCGTCCCCGCCCCCGCACCCGCTGACTGACCGCTAGCCGGCGGCTGGTCAGGCGCGGGCGAGGAGGGCCGGGAGGTCGAGGCCGGTCGGGAGCTCGCCGTAGAGCGAGCCGCGCTCGGGACCGAGGCGCGCGGCGACGAACGCGTCGGCGACCGGCGCCGGCGCGTCGCGGATCAGGAGCGACGCCTGCAGCGCGACCGCGAGCGCCGAGACCAGCGAGCGCACCGACGACTCGGCGGCGACCGGATCGGCGTCCGCCGATGCGACGCACGACGCCACGCGCGCCCGCAGCCGATCGTGATGCGCGTCGAAGGTCCGGTACACGCCGCGCGCGCCGGCCAGCTCCGCGTCGAACACCTCCCACGCCGCCGGCTCCCGCCGCAGCGCGCGCAGCACATCCAGCGCGATGACGTTGCCCGACCCCTCCCAGATCGCCATCACCGGCTGCTCCCGGTACCGCCGGGCCAACGGGAACGCCTCGGTGTACCCGTTCCCGCCGAGGCACTCCAACGCCTCGTACGCGTGCCCCGGCCCCCGCTTGCAGACCCAGTACTTCGTCACTGCGGTCGCGAGGCGCCGGAATGCCGCATCAGTCTCCGGCGCGTCCGCGTCGTGCGCCCGCGCCAGCCGCAGCGCGACCGTGGTCGCCGCCTCCGACTCCAGGGCCAGGTCGGCGAGCACGGCGGTCATGGCGGGCTGATCGACCAGCCGCGCCCCGAACGCCGCGCGGTGCCGCGTGTGCCACACCGCCTCCGCGACGGCCTGGCGCATCCCCGCCGCGCTGCCGTACACGCAGTCGAGCCGGGTGCGGTTCACCATCTCGAGGATGGTGCGCACCCCGCGCCCCTCCTCCCCCAGCAGGTAGCCGACCGTCCCGTCGAACTCCACCTCGCTGGACGCGTTGGAGCGGTTGCCGAGCTTGTCCTTCAGCCGCTGGAGGAGGAAGACGTTGCGGTCGCCATCGTCCAGCACCCGCGGCACCAGGAAGCACGACAGCCCGGCCGCCGTCTGCGCGAGGACGAGGAACGCGTCGGACATCGGCGCCGAGCAGAACCACTTGTGCCCGGTGAGCAGCCAGCGTCCGTCGCCGTCGGCGAGAGCCCGCGTGGTGTTGGCGCGGACGTCCGACCCGCCCTGCTTCTCGGTCATCGCCATCCCGAACAGCGCCGACGACTTGCCCGCGAGCAGCCGGCCGTCGTACTCGCGGCTGAGCAGGCGCGGCATCCACTCGGCGGACAGGGAGTCGGAGGCGGCGAGCGCGGGGACGGCCGCATGCGTCATGGAGACGGGGCAGGCGTGCCCGGGCTCGATCTGGGCGAACAGCATGAAGGCGGCGGCGCGGGCGACGTTCGCGCCCGGGCGCGGCTCGGCCCACGCGGAGGTGTGCGCCCCGGCGGCCACCGCCTGCGCGATCACCCGGTGGTATCCGTCGTCGTACTCGACCTCGTCGATCCGGTTGCCCCACCGGTCGAAGGCGCGCAGCTGCGGCTCGTGGACGTTCGCGAGCTCCGCATCGCGCTGGAAGGACGCCGACCCGACGAGCCGGCCGGTCTCGCCGAGCGCGGCGGCCGCCCATCCCGCGTCGTACCGCTCCACCCCCTCGCGCAGCGGTGCGTTGGCGGCGAACTCGTCGACGTCGACGCGCGGCGGAGACTGGTTCACGACGGTGTGGGTGACCATGGCGGGAGTCTAGTGCGGCATCCCCGGTAGGCTGGATGGCCTCATGGCTCACCTTCTCGGCGCGGAAGCGCTGCACCTGGAGTACCCGACGCGCACCGTCTTCGACTCCGTCACTCTCGGCATCGCGGAGGGCGACCGCATCGGCGTCGTCGGCCGCAACGGCGACGGCAAGTCGACGCTCCTGCAGCTGCTGGCCGGTCGCCTCGAGCCGGACTCCGGCCGGGTCACGCGGCGGCGGGATGTGACGGTCGGGATGCTCGACCAGCGCGACGAGCTGCCGGCGCAGCTGACCGTGGGGCATGCGATCGTCGGCGACCGCGAGGAGCACCTGTGGGCCGGCGATCCGCGGGTCCGGGACGTGCTGGCGGGTCTCGTGTCCGACATCCGGTGGGATGCGACCATCGGCGAGCTGTCCGGCGGCCAGCGGCGCCGCGTCGCGCTCGCCGCGCTGCTGGTGCACGACCACGACATCCTGTTCCTCGACGAGCCGACGAACCACCTCGACCTGGAGGGCGTCGCCTGGCTGGCGCAGCACCTGAAGGGGCGCTGGTCGTCCGGCTCCGGCGCGCTGGTGGTCGTGACGCACGACCGGTGGTTCCTGGATGAGGTGTCGACGGCGACCTGGGAGGTGCACGACGGCATCGTGGAGCCGTTCGAGGGCGGCTACGCGGCCTACGTGCTGCAGCGTGTCGAGCGCGACCGGATGGCCGCCGTCGCCGAGACGAAGCGCCAGAACCTCATGCGCAAGGAGCTGGCCTGGCTGCGCCGCGGGGCGCCGGCGCGCACCTCCAAGCCCAAGTTCCGGATGGACGCGGCGGCCGAGCTGATCGCGGACGAGCCGCCGCTGCGCGACACCGTGGCGCTGACCACGCTGGCGACCGCCCGCCTCGGCAAGGACGTCGTCGACCTGCTCGATGTGTCCGTGTCGTACCCGCCGAAGACCGTGCTGCGCGACGTGGAGTGGCGCATCGCCCCAGGCGAGCGCACCGGCATCCTGGGCGTCAACGGCGCGGGCAAGTCGACCCTGCTCGGCCTCGTCGCCGGCACCGTCAAGCCGGACTCCGGCCGCGTGAAGCGCGGCAAGACCGTCAAGATCGCCACCCTGACCCAGCAGCTCGACGAGCTCGACGAGGTGCGCGACGAGCGCGTCAGCGCGGTGGTCGCGGGCAAGAAGACGACCTACCTCGCGGGTGGCAAAGAGGTCAGCCCGGGCCAGATGCTGGAGCGGCTCGGATTCACGAACGCGCAGCTCTCCACCCCGGTGAAAGATCTGTCGGGCGGCCAGAAGCGCCGCCTCCAGCTGCTCCTCATCCTGCTCGACGAGCCGAACGTCCTCATCCTGGACGAGCCGACCAACGACCTCGACACCGACATGCTCGCGGCGATGGAGGACCTGCTCGACTCCTGGCCCGGGACGCTGCTCGTCGTCTCGCACGACCGGTACCTGCTGGAGCGGGTCACCGACCAGCAGTACGCGGTGCTGGACGGGCGGCTCCGGCACCTCCCCGGCGGGGTGGACGAGTACCTGCGGCTGCGTCGCGCGCAGAGCAGGAGCGAGGGGACGGCGCCGTCCGCACCCGTGGCGGCCGTCTGCGGTCCGGCCCTCTCGGGCGCTGCACTGCGCGCGGCGGAGAAGGAGCTCACCGCGCTCGACCGGCGCCTCGCCAAGGTGACCGACCAGGTCGCGGCGAAGCACGAGGAGCTGGCCCGGCACGATCAGAGCGACTACGTCGGCCTCGGCCGCCTCACCGATGAGCTGCGGACGCTGGAGGGCGAGATCGCCGACCTCGAGACCCGCTGGCTGGAGCTCTCGGAGCAGCTGGAGGGCTGAACGCCGCCAGCGGCCCAGCGGGAGACGGGCGCGTTCGCAGCGCGAACACTTGCGCCGGCGCACACCCCGGACTGGGGAACGAAACGCCGTCCTCGCTGTGCGATGATCCTGAGAATCGGTCGCGTACCCGACCCGACGCGGCCGAGGGGGAACGGGAGCGGCACGTGAGCAAGGAGATTCGGGCCGCGGACACGCGGCTCCTGTTCGGACGGGACCACGCCCGGGAGACGGTCCTCCTGGTCGCCCACCACGCGCGCGAGACCGGCGGCGCCGTGCTGGTGACCGGCGAGGCGGGCCTCGGCAAGACCGCCCTGCTGGCCGACGTCGCCGAACGGCTCGACGGATGGACGGTGCTCCGCGTCCACGCCGACTCGTTCGAATCCGACCTCGCCTACGCCACCGTCGAGACGCTGATCCGGGGACTGAACGGGGTGCGCGGACGGAGCCGCGGCGCGTCGGCCCGCATCCCGTCTCCCGCGCCCGGTGACGACCCGCTGACCGTCGGGCGCCTGCTGCTCGACGCGGTCGACGCGATCGACGGACCCGTGTGCCTCATCGTCGACGACGCGCAGTGGGTCGACGAGCCGTCGGCACGGACCCTGCGCTTCGTCGTGCGCCGGCTCTCCGACCAGGGGTTCCTCTTCACCGCAGCGACACGACCGCAGCAGAACAACGTGGTGGCGCTCTTCGACGACATCGCCTCGAACACGGCGAACCACGCCCGCGTCGACCTCACGCCGCTGACCGTCGGCGACACGCAGGAGCTCGCCCGCCACATCCTGGGCCACCCGATCTCGCGCCGCACCGCCACCCGCCTCACCGAGGCGACGCAAGGCTCGCCCCTGCTGCTGAGCGTGCTGCTCGGGCAGCTGCGGGAGTCGTTCGCGCAGGCCGCGCATCCCGCAGGCTGGGACCTCCCCGGCACCGCGATCACGCCGCTCGCCACCGCCATCGCGGCGTCCCTCGAAGGCGCCGACCCGTCCGTGCGCGCCGCCGCCGAACTCGTCGCCGTGCTGCGCGACCCGCTGCCGCTGCCCGTCGTCGGCACCATCGCCACACGGCTGGGCGCCGACGTGGACGTGCACGCCGCCGTGGCCCGCGGACTGGTGCTGGCCGGAACGCGGGACGGCGTGGTGCGCGTCGAGCCCGCGCACGCGCTGCTCGCCGACGCACTCGTCGCGGGCGTTCCGCTCGACCGCCGGACCGCCATCCACCGCGTCGCCGCGGAGGTGCTCACCGGGCACCGCGCGCTGCGTCACCGGGTGGAGGCGGCCGACCAGGCCGATCCCGGCCTCGTGCAGGAGCTCCTCGGGGCGGCGCTCGCCGTGTCCGACCTGGGTCAGGCGGAGCAGGCGTTCAGCTACGCGCGCTCCGCCGTCGATCTGGCGGCCGGTGCGGAGTCGGAGCGGGCGCTGCTCGAGCTCGGGCTCATCGCGATGCGCTTCCGGATGCACGAGCGCATCCTGGCGCTGCGTCCCGCCTACGAGTCGCTGCCGTCCTTGCCCACCCGCGACGCGGTGCTCCTGGAGGTGCGCACCCTCTCCCGCGATCTGCCCGGAGCCCTGGCGCTCGCGCTGGAGCTGGAGCGACGGCCCGCGACGAACGCGGATGAGCGGGCGATCCGCTCCCACGCGGCCGAGGCGCTGCCGAAGGTGCTCATGGCGATGGGCGACTTCGCAACCGTGCTCGATCACCTGGAGACGGCCCGACGGCACATCGGCGAGAGCCCGTCGCCCGAGGAGGTCGCCGATCCGGCGCTCCGCTGGCTGGCGGCACCGCAGGACGACCTCACCCGGCTGCTGGGGTGGGCGATCATCTCGGCCTCGCACGCCCGCCGGCCCGAGCTGTTCGGCCCGCTGGTCCGAGAGCTGGACGAGCTGACCGCGGAGCACGAGTCGCCGGCGACGGTGGATGCGCTGGTCGGGCGCGCGCGGGTGTTCATCCTGACCGGCGACGTCGACCGCTGGCGGGAGGACCTCTCCCGCGCCGCGGACCTCGTGCGGCGCTTCCCGACCAGCTGGACAGCCGGCTTCGCGCGGACGATGTACGCGCACATCCTGTTCCTCACCGGAGAATGGGAGGAGTCGGTCACCCTGGCCGACACCGCGGTCGCGCTGGCGCTCGACGAGACGGACCTCTCCTGCTGGCCGATCGCCCTCTGGACGTCGGCCCTGGTGCGCGCCGGCCGCGGCGAGGCGGAGGCCGTCCACGAGCGCCTCCAGGCCGCCGAACAGGCGGACCCGCGGATCACCGGATCGTACGACGGCGACCTGCCGTTCCTGGCGCGGGCGGAGCTGGCCCGGGCGCTCGGGCGTCCGCAGGAGCAGCTCGCCGCGACCGAGGACGCGGAGGCCGCCGCGTCGCGCGGGTCCACCCTCGGCTGGTTGACGTACCGGGTGGACGCGCTCGCCGCGCTCGGGAGGGCGTCGGAGGCGCGTGCGGCCTACGAGCAGTGCGCTGCGCCGGGGATGTGGCGTCCGTACTATGGCTCGCTGCGCTGGCTGGAGGGACGGGTCCTGGAGGCCGAGGGACGGGATGCGGAGGCGCTCGCGGCGTACCGGGACGCCGCGTCCGACCCGGCCGGTTCGCTGTTCCCCTTCCCGCAGGCGGTGGCCGCCGCGGACGCCGGGCGGCTCGGGCTCTCCGCCGGGGCCGCGGACGCGCGCGCACGGCTGGAGGCTGCTGCCGCGACGTTCCGCCGGCTCGGCGCGTCCGGGTACCTTGCCCGCACGGTGCGCATCCTGGATCAGGCCGACGCGGCGCCCGTCGCTCCGGCGGACCCGCTCGCGACGCTGACCACGCGCGAGCGGCAGGTGGCGCATGCGCTGGCCGCCGGCATGACGAACAAGGAGATCGCGGAGCGGCTGTACGTCTCGGTCACCACGGTGAACTTCCACGTGCGGAACATCCTGTCGAAGCTCGGGCTGCGCTCGCGCCGGGACCTGCGCACGCTGTCGCGCCGGAGACCCGTCAAATCTTGACGGTTTCGCCCCCGAGTAGGGCGCGTGGCAGGCTCGTCGCCTACGCTGAAAACCGACCCGGGATGCCCGGCCCGGCTCGCGGAAACGCTTCTCGCACCGACGAATCGTCTCAACCCGACGCGCGCCCGGCCGGGCATCCTCAGGGTGCGCGGCGGGCAGTCCGCACGGCGAGGCTGTCCCTCTGACCAGCTCCGCGAACCTGCGCTGTCCCTCAGTCCCCGACGATGCGCGCGCCGTGCACCGGCCCGGTGGCCCGAACGGCCTTGACGCGGGAGGCGCTCAGCGCGATCTGCAGGTCGAGCGCCGAGTCGAGGTCGGCGGTCAGGAACGCCACCGTGGGGCCCGAGCCCGAGACGATGCCGGCGAGCGCGCCGTTCATCTCCCCCAGTTCGATGACGTCGGCGATCTCCGGGGCGAGGTGGATGGCCGGCGCCTGCAGGTCGTTGGTCAGCGCCTCGGCGAGCATCGCCGGGTCGCCGGCCCGGAGGGCGTGCAGCACGGCCGAGTCGACGCTCGGCGTCAGCTGCGCCGGCGCGATGTCGCGAGCGTGACGTTCGCGGTGCCTGTCGAGCTCGCTGTAGACGCGCGGGGTGCTGAGTTCGCCGTCGGGGAGCGCGAGCACCCAGTGGAACTGGCCGGTCGCCAGCGCCGGGCTGAGCTGGTCGCCGCGGCCCGTCCCGATCGCCGTGCCTCCGACCAGGGCGAACGGCACGTCGGCGCCCAGGCGCGCGGCCAGCGCGTGCAGCTCGTCGCGGCCGACATCGGTGCCCCAGAGGGCGTCGCACGCGACGAGTGTCGCGGCGGCGTCGGCCGAGCCGCCGCCCATGCCGCCCGCGATCGGCACGTTCTTGTCGATCTCGAGGCGCACGCCGCCGGTGTACCCGGTGCGCCGCGCCAGGAGGCGAGCGGCCTTCAGCGCGAGGTTGGAGTCGTCGACCGGCAGGCTGCTCGTGTCGATGGAGCCGCCGAAGCTGAGGGAGAACTCGTCGTCCGGGTAGGCGCGCACGTCCTCGTAGAGAGAGACGGCCTGGTAGGCGGTCGCGACGTCGTGGTAGCCGTCCTCCATGACGGCGCCGACGCGCATGAAGACGTTGATCTTGCCGGGAGCGCGAACGTGCACGCTGTCAACGTCCCACCCGTCCACCATGCTTCCAACCTACACACCCGGCGGACTCGCCGCTGTGCACCTGCTGAGAGCTTTACGCGACCGAAACGGATGCGAGCCGGGCGAAGTCCGCGAGCGCCAGCTGCTCGCCGCGCAGGCTCGGTTCGAGGCCCGCCGCTTCGAGGGCCGTCGCGGCCGACGTCGGGTCCCCGAACACGGGTGCGAGCGCCTGACGCAGCGTCTTGCGGCGCTGCTGGAAGGCCGCGTCGACGAGCGCGAACGTGCGCCGGCGCAGCGTCTCGTCACCGGGCTGCTGATCGTGGCGCTCGAAGCCGACGAGCACCGAGTCGACGTTCGGCACCGGCCAGAAGATCTGACGGCTCACCGAGCCGGCAGTGCGCCAGGTGCCGTACCAGGCCGCCTTCACGCTCGGAGCGCCGTAGACCTTCGACCCGGGCTGCGCCGCGATGCGGTGGCCGACCTCGGCCTGCACCATGACGACGCCCGACCGGAGGCTCGGGAAGCGCTCCAGGAAGTGCAGCAGGACGGGAACGGACACGTTGTACGGGAGGTTGGCGACCAGGCGCACGGGATCCGCGGGGAGCTCGGTGATGGCGAGAGCGTCCTTGTGGACGACGGTCAGGCGCGCGGCGGCGGCGGGCGCGAGCTGGGCGACGGTGATCGGAAGCTGCGCGGCCAGGCGGCCGTCGATCTCGACGGCGATGACGTCGGCGCCGGCTTCGAGCAGGCCGAGCGTCAGCGAGCCGAGGCCCGGGCCGATCTCGACCACGCGGTCGCCGGGCTGCACCTCGGCGACACGGACGATGCGGCGGACCGTGTTGGCGTCGATGACGAAGTTCTGGCCGAGCTTCTTGGTCGGGGTGACGTCGAGCAGCTCGGCGAGGTCGCGGATCTCGGCGGGGCCCAGCAGGCGCAGTTCGCTCACGCGATGATCCCGATCGGCGCGGTGGGCGGCGGCCCGACCGGCTCGCTGTCCCAGCGGCCGTAGACGAGCTCGGTGTTGGAGGTGATCTGTGCGGCGAGAGTGGAGGCGTCGGTGCCGATGATCTCGGCCATGGCGCGGAGGGTGTGCGGGATCAGGTACGGCGCGTTCGGGCGGCCGCGGAACGGCGTCGGCGTGAGGAAGGGGGCGTCCGTCTCGACCATGATCAGGTGACGCGGCGCGGAGGCGAGCGCCTCGCGCAGGTTCGGGGCGTTCTTGAAGGTGACGTTGCCGGCGAAGGACATGTACCAGCCGTTGTCGGCGCAGATGCGGGCGAGTTCGACGTCGCCGGAGAAGCAGTGGAACACGGTCCGCTCGGGCGCCCCGACGCGCTTGAGCGTGGCGACGACGTCGGCGTGCGCGTCGCGGTCGTGGATCTGCAGCGCGATGTCGTTCTGCTTGGCGATCTCGATGTGCGCCTCGAATGACCGGAACTGCGCCTCGCGCCGCGGGCCCCCCTCGGTGCGGAAGAAGTCGAGCCCGGTCTCCCCGACGGCGCGCACCCGCGGCCGCCCGGCGAGTTCGGCGATCACCGCCAGGGCGTCGTCCAGCTCGCCGCGCTCGGCGTAGTCGGGAGCGTCGTTGGGGTGGAGGGCGACGGCCGCGAGCATCCGGGGCTCGATGGCCGCGGTCTCGGCCGACCAGCGCGAGGTCTCCACGTCGTTGCCGACCTGGACGACCCCGCGCACGCCGACGCTGGAGGCGCGGTCGAGGTGCTCGCGGTAGTCGAGCGGCTCATCGCCGTCGCTCATCTCGAGGTGCGTGTGGTTGTCGTAGACCGGGACGGTGAGCGCCTCGGGCAGCGGCGGGTACGCCAGGTCGCGGCCGTCGGTGACGTGGCGCTGGCGGACGAACGACGGGTCCGTCATACCGTGGCGACCGCCTCCGCGTCGATCCGCGGGAACAGCGCGGCGAGCCCGTTGACCTCGGTGCCGGCGGGCAGCTGCCCCCACTCGCCTGCCGTGCGCAGCGACTGCGCGGTGAGCGCACCCAGCTCACCCTCGACGCCCAGCGACTCCCAGAGCTTGGCGGTCGCGCCCGGGATGACCGGCGACAGCAGCACGGCGAGCGCACGGAGGCCCTCGGCGGCGGTGTACAGCACCGTGCCGAGACGCTCGCGCTGCGCGTCGTCCTTCGCGAGCGTCCACGGCTCCTGCTCGGTGATGTAGCCGTTGAGCTCGTCGACGATCCGCCAGACGGCGGTCAGCGCGTCGTGGATCGCCAGCCGCGAGATCGCCGCGTCGGCGTCGGCCGCCGCGGTGCGCACGACCTCCTGCACGTGGAGGTCGACCTCGTGGTACTCGCCCGCCGGCGGCACGATGCCCTCGAAGTAGCGCGTGACCATGGCGATCACCCGCGAGGCGAGGTTGCCGAAGCCGTTCGCGAGCTCGGCCTGGTACCGCGCCGCAAGGTCCTCCCAGCTGAACGAGCCGTCCTGCCCGAAGTTGATGGCGCGCATGAAGTAGTACCGGAAGGCGTCCGACCCGAAGGTGTCGGTGATCTGCGTCGGCGCGATGCCGGTCAGCTTGGACTTGGACATCTTCTCGCCGCCGACGAGCAGCCAGCCGTGGCCGAAGACGCGCTTCGGGACGTCGAGCCCCGCGGCCATCAGCATCGCCGGCCAGATGACGGCGTGGAAGCGCAGGATGTCTTTGCCGACCAGGTGGTTCGCGGGCCAGCGGCGGCCGAACTCCTCGTCGTCCTGCCCGTAACCGACGGCGGTGATGTAGTTGAGCAGCGCGTCGAACCACACGTAGACCACGTGCGACTCGTCCCACGGCACCTTGATGCCCCAGTCGAAGCTCGAGCGCGAGATCGACAGGTCGCTCAGGCCCTGGCGCACGAAGCTGACCACCTCGTTGCGCGCCGACTCCGGCTGCACGAAGTCGGGCCGCTCCTCGTAGAGCGACAGCAGACGGTCGGCGAACTGGCTCATGCGGAAGAAGTAGTTCTTCTCCTGCAGCAGCTCGAGCGGCTTGGAGTGGATCGCGCAGACCTTCTGGCCCTCGTACTCCCCCGTGCCGTCGACGATCTCGCTCTGCGGCTTGAACTCCTCGCAGCCCACGCAGTACAGCGCCTCGTACTCACCGGCGTAGATGTAGCCGTCGTCGTAGAGCTTCTGCAGGAACTTCTGGACGTTGACCTCGTGCCGCTCGTCGGTGGTGCGGATGAAGTCGTCGTTCGAAATGTCGATGGTCTTCAGCAGCGGCAGCCACTCCTCGCCCACGAGCTTGTCGGCCCATTCCTTGGGCGTCGTGCCGTTGGCGGTGGCGGTGCGCAGGATCTTCTGGCCGTGCTCGTCAGTGCCGGTCAGCAGCCAGGTGTCGTCGCCGGCCTGGCGGTGCCAGCGGGCCAGGACATCTGCCGCGACCTCCGTGTACGCATGCCCGATGTGCGGGACATCATTCACGTAGAAGATCGGCGTGGTGATGTAGAAGGAAGAGCCATCGGACATGGTGACTATCCTACGGGCGCGGGCGCGCGGGAAATCGTGTGTTACTCCGCCTGTGGAGAACGCTTCGCCAGCGCCGCCTGATAGAGGTCGCGCTTGCCGAGTCCGGTCGCCTCCGCGACCTCGGCCGCCGCGTCCTTCAGCCGCGTTCCTTCGGCCACCAGCGCCAGCACCTGCCCCACCGCCGCGTCGGGATCGGCCGCCCGCGCTGGCGCGCCGGCCACCACGATCACGATCTCGCCGCGGACGCCCTCGGCCGCCCATTCCGCGAGCTCGGCAGCCGTGCCGCGGCGGACCTCCTCGTACAGCTTCGTCAGCTCTCGGCAGACCACCGCCCGCCGGTCGTCGCCGAACACCGCGGCGATGTCGGCGAGGGACGCGGCGAGCCGGTTGGGCGACTCGAAGAACACCATCGTGCGCGGCTCGGCGGCGAGCGCACGCAGCGTCGACGTCCGCTCGCCCTGCTTCCTGGGCAGGAAGCCCTCGAAGGTGAACCGGTCGGTCGGCAGCCCCGATACGGCGAGCGCCGTGAGCACCGCCGACGGGCCGGGCAGCGCCGTCACGCCGACGCCTGCCGCGGCCGCCGCCTCGACCAGGTGGAAGCCGGGGTCGCTAACCGTCGGCATCCCGGCGTCGGACAGCAGGACCACATCCTGATCGCGTGCCAGCTCGACCAGCTCGGCGGCGCGGTCGCGCTCGTTGTGGTCGTGAAGGGCGATGAGGCGCGGCCTGTTCTCGACACCGAGGCCGGCCAGCAGCCGCTGCGCCACGCGGGTGTCCTCCGCCGCCACGACGGTCGCGCTGTCGAGCACCTCGATGAGGCGACGGGAGGCGTCGCCCAGGTTGCCGATGGGCGTGGCGGCGAGGATGATCATCCCCCCAGTCTGACAGCCGGAGGAGAGCCGGCCGAAAGGCGCCATCGAGCCGCCGCCTCTAGCATGGCGTGGTGACCTCCGCACCCCCGACCGACGTCGCCGCCGCGCACCGCGCCGCCGAACCCGTCGGCAGCCGCCTCGACGACTGGTGGGCGCGCGTCCTGCGCACCCCGGCCCGGATGCGGCTCTGGTACTGGGGAGCGCCCATCGGCGTGACCCTGCTCGCCGCGATCCTGCGGATGTGGAACCTCGGGCAGCCGCATGCGCTGGTCTTCGACGAGACGTTCTATGTGAAGGACAGCTGGTCGCTCTGGAACCTCGGCTACGAGGGCAGCTGGCCCGACAAGGCCGACGCGCGGTTCGCCGCCGGCGAGACCCAGATCTTCTCGTCCGATCCGTCGTTCGTCGCGCATCCACCGCTCGGCAAATGGCTGATCGGGCTCGGGATGGCCGCAACAGGCGCGGGCAACTCGTTCGGCTGGCGGATCTCCACCGCGGTGGTCGGGACCCTTGCGGTCCTTCTCGTCTTCCTGATCGCGCGGGCTTTGTTCCGCTCGACGATGATCGCGACGATCGCGGGCTTCCTCTTCGCGATCGACGGTCACGCCATCGTGATGAGCCGCGTCGCGCTACTGGACGGCTTCGTGATGTTCTTCGCCCTGCTGGCGTACGGCTGCATCCTGCTCGACCGGCGGTGGGCGGCGGACCGGCTGGCCGCGCGGGTGGCCGCCGAGCGCTCGGTGGGCCGCGATCCGGCGTGGGGGCCGGTGCTCTGGTGGCGCCCATGGCTGATCGCCGCGGGCCTCCTCTGCGGGCTGTGCGCGGGCGTGAAGTGGACCGGGTTCTACTTCCTGGCGTTCTTCGCGGTGTACACGGTGGTGGTGGATGCGGTGGCGCGCCGCCGCGAGAAACTCCCGTTCTACATCAGTGGCTCGCTGCTCAAGCAGGCGCCGGCGACCTTCGTGCTGATGGTCCCGATCGCCTTCGTCACCTATGTCGCGTGCTGGGCCGGCTGGATCTTCACCAGCGGCGGTTACTACCGGAACTGGGCTGAATCCGTCCACATGCAGTGGACCGGCGGCCTCTCGTGGGTTCCGCTGTGGGTGCAGAACCTCTGGCACTACCAGACGGAGATGTACAACTACAGCATCAACCTGCACACGCCGCATCCGTACCAGTCCAACCCGCTGACGTGGACCCTGATGCTGCGGCCGACCAGCATGTACTACGTCGGCTCGACGCAGGGGCAGAACGGCTGCGCCTCCGCCTCGTGCTCGGCGGCGATCACCTCGCTCGGCAACCCGCTGATCTGGTGGGCGGCGACGGCGGCCATCCTGTTCCTGGTGTACTGGCTGATCCGGACGCGAGACTGGCGCATCGGTCTCATCCTCACGGGTCTTGCGGCGGGCTACCTGCCGTGGTGGCTCTACATGGGACGCACGATCTTCACGTTCTACTCGATCGCGTTCGAGCCCTATCTGATCCTCGCGCTGACGGCGGTGATCGCGCTCGTCCTCGGGTCGCGGACGGACCCGGAGCGGCGGCGGACGCGCGGCATCGTCTGGACCGGCGTCTTCCTCGCCGCCTGCACGGTGGTGACGGCGTTCTTCTACCCGATCTGGACCGGGCAGCAGGTGCCGTTCTGGTTCTGGCAGATCCACATGTGGCTGCCCAGCTGGGTCTGACCTCGCCTCTGGGCTGTGTCGGGAGCGGGTGGTAGACCGAGTGGTATGACGGATGCCGAACAGCCTCTCGACCTTGTCCCCCTCCCCGGGAGCGAGCGCCCCGAGCGCTCGGGCTTCCGCGCCCACGGCGGTCTCGCTCCGGGCTCCCGGATCGAGGCGACGCTCGTGCTGCGCCGGCGCGCCGAGCTGCCAGCGAGCGCCTTCACGCAGCCCATCGGCCGCGAGGAGTTCGCCGAGCGGTACGGAGCATCACCCGACGACGTGGAGCTGGTCCGCAGCACACTGGAGGGCCTCGGCCTGACGGTGGAGGACGTGGATGCGGCAGCGCGGCGCGTCCGCGTGTCCGGCCCGGTGGAGACGGTCGCCCGCGTCTTCGGGACCGACCTCGCCGAGTCGACCCCGGAGGACGCCGGCGACGACGCGCCGACCTACCGGCAGCGGTCCGGCGGCCTCAGCATCCCGGCGGCGCTCGCGGGCGTCGTCACGGCCGTGCTCGGCCTTGACGACCGGCCGCAGGCGCGCGCGCAGTTCCGGTACGTGCCGGCGGCGGCCGTGAACACCAGCTACACGCCGCCCCAGCTCGGGACGGTGTACGCGTTCCCCGAGGGCACCGACGGCTCCGGACAGACCATCGCGATCATCGAGCTGGGCGGCGGCTACGTGCAGTCCGATCTCGACACCTACTTCGCGGGACTCGGCATCCCGACGCCGTCGGTCACGGCGGTCGGGGTGGACGGCGGCAAGAACGCGCCGGACGGCAATCCCAATGGCGCCGACGGCGAGGTCATGCTCGACATCGAGGTGGCGGGAGCCCTGGCGCCGGGCGCCTCGATCGTCGTCTACTTCGCGCCGAACACCGACGCGGGCTTCCTGGATGCGGTCACCACCGCCGCGCACGCCGATCCGACCCCCGCCGCGATCAGCATCAGCTGGGGCCAGTCCGAGGACCAGTGGACCGCCCAGGCCCGCACCGCCTTCGACGAGGCGCTGCAGGATGCGGCGGCGCTCGGCGTGACGACCACCGCGGCCGCCGGCGACGACGGCAGCAGCGACCGTGTCGGCGACGGGCGTCCGCACGTGGACTTCCCCGCGTCCTCCCCCCATGCGCTCGCCTGCGGCGGCACGCGGCTCGAGGCCGACACCACGACCGGTGCCGTCCGCTCCGAGACCGTGTGGAACAACGGCAGCGGCGGCGGCGCGACCGGAGGCGGCGTCAGCGCCGTCTTCCCGTTGCCCTCTTGGCAGAAGGGCGTAGGCGTCCCGTCAGGCGCGGAAGGCACGGATGCCGGCGGCACCGCGAACGGTCCGGGCGGACGCGGGGTGCCCGACGTCTCGGCGGTGGCCGATCCGCAGACCGGGTACCGCGTCCGCGTCGACGGTCAGGACACGGTGATCGGCGGCACGAGCGCCGTCGCCCCGCTGTGGGCGGCGCTCGTCGCACGGTTGGCGCAGTCGACGGGAAAGCCGCTCGGACTCGCGCAGCCGGCGCTGTACGACTCCATCGGGGCGGGGCAGGTGGCGGACGGCTTCCGCGACATCACCGCCGGCAACAACGGCTCGTACACCGCGACCGCCGGCTGGGACGCGTGCACCGGGCTCGGGGTGCCGGACGGCACGAAGCTGCTGTCTGCGCTGTGAGGCGCTGCGGGCCTCCTGCCCGCGGCGCCCCACAGCGGCGCGATCACCAGATGTAGTAGTCGTAGAACCCGCCGAAAGCGTGACCCACGGTCAGCAGCAGCACGAGCTTGATGATCGACGAGACCACCCTGATGGCGCCAAGGGCGACCGCCCAGAGGGCCAGCGCGCGGCCGCGCTCTCCCGTCTGCTTGATCTGCGAAAGGCCGATGGCGCCGAAGAGGAGCGCCAGCGGGCTGAAGATGAAGGCGAAGACGAAGCCGACGACGGCCATCGTGTTGAACTTGGTTGCGGTCTGAGTGCTTGACATGAGACTTCCGTGTAATCAATGAGACATGCGCGAATGCGCACACCCTTCAAGACGCACGGATCGGTCGTTCGTTACGCGGCGCGCCCGACAGAATGGGAGAAGTGAGCGCCTTCTCCCCCTCCGTCCGTCGACCGGTCCCGTGGCTTCCGGGGCTGCTGGTGTGCGCTCTCGCGGCCGCCGCGGCGTGGGCGATCCACTGGCTGGCGCCCGCCGTCCCGCTGCTGACGGCCGCCGTCGTCCTCGGGATCATCGTGGGCCAGCTGCCCGCTGCGCGCCCCGCGGTGACCGGCTTGCTCGCGCCCGGACTGTCGCTGAGCGCGAAGCGTCTGATGCGGATCGGCGTGGTGCTGCTCGGGCTGAAGCTGAGCCTCGGCGACATCGCGGGCCTGGGGTGGGCGGCCATACTGTCCACCATCGCCGTGGTGCTGCTCAGCTTCGCGGGCACCTTCTGGATCGGGAGGCTGCTGCGGCTCCCCGGCCACCAGCCGCTGCTGATCGCGACGGGCTTCTCGATCTGCGGCGCCTCCGCCATCGGCGCGATGAGCGGGGTCGTCAAGCCGAAGGATGAAGAGGCGGCCACGCCTGTCGCGCTCGTGACGCTCTGCGGGACGCTCGCCATCTTCGTGCTGCCCCTGCTGTGGCATCCGCTCGGGCTCGACGCCGTCCAGTTCGGTCACTGGGTGGGCGCGGGCGTGCACGACGTCGGCCAGGTGGTCGCGACCGCACAGCTCGCGGGCGCGGCGGCGCTGTCGGTCGCCGTCGTCGTCAAACTCACCCGGGTGCTGATGCTGGCCCCGATGGTCGCGATCGCCTCGGTCGTGGAGCGGCGGCGTCACGTCGAGGGCGACCCGGCCGCGAAGCGTCCGCCCATCGTGCCGCTGTTCGTCGCCGGGTTCCTGCTCGCCGTGCTCGTGCGCACGTTCGTCCCGCTGCCCGCGGCGGTGACCGGCGGCGCGGACACGCTCCAGACCGTGCTGCTCGCGATGGCGCTGTTCGGCCTCGGCACCGCGGTGCGCCTCCGGTCGCTGGTCGGCACGGGATGGCGCGCGCTCGTGACGGGTCTCGTCTCGTGGGCCCTCATCGCCGCTCTGGCACTCGGTGCCGTCTGGCTGACCGCGCGCTGAGCGCGCTACTCGACCAGCTTCAGCCCGATCACGCACCCGACGAGGCCGACGATCAGGAGCGCCTTCACCAGCGAGAACCCGTCGCCGCCGAACACCATCGCGTAGAGGACGGTGAGCCCCGCGCCGATACCCACCCAGACGGCGTACGCGGTGCCCGTCTGGATCTCGCGCATGGCGAAGGCGAGCCCGCCCATGGACGCGACGAGCGCGCCGGCGAAGAGGACGGTCGGCCACAGCCGGGTGAACCCGTCCGACTTGCCGAGGGCGGTCGCCCATACGGCTTCGAGGACACCCGAGAGGACGAGGACGATCCAGGACATGATCCGGCTCCTTGGCCAGTCTTGTCGCTCACCGGGTACTGATCCGTCGTCCGGGGCCCGGAACCGGGCCTGACCAGAAGGATACCGGAGTCCGTGGCGGCGTGTGACGCGAGCCGGGACCGACGTCGCCGGCCTCGGGTAGCGTTGCCGCATGGCTGATCGCGAATACGGCTTCCGCACGCGGGCGATCCACGCGGGCAACATCCCCGACCCGGTGACCGGCGCCCGTGCGCTGCCGATCTACCAGACGAGCGCGTTCGTGTTCGACGACACCGCAGATGCCGCTGCGCGGTTCGCCCTGCAGAAGTACGGCAACATCTACTCGCGGCTCGCCAATCCGACCGTCGCGTCGTTCGAGGAGCGCATCGCCAGCCTCGAGGGCGGTCTCGGCGCGGTCGCGACCGCCTCCGGCCTCGCCGCGCAGTACATCACCTTCGCGTCGCTCGCCGGCGCCGGCGACCACATCGTCGCGTCCGCCAACCTCTACGGCGGCTCGATCACCCAGCTGGATGTGACGCTGCGGCGCTTCGGCGTCGACACGACGTTCGTGCAGAGCTCCGACCCGGCCGACTACGCCGCGGCGATCACCGAGCGCACCAAGATCCTGTTCGCCGAGACCATCGCGAATCCGTCGGGCGAGATCGCCGACATCGAAGGGCTGGCCGAGGTCGCGCACGCGGCGGGCATCCCGCTCGCCATCGACTCCACCATCGCGACCCCGTACCTCAACCGGCCGATCGAGTGGGGCGCCGACATCGTCATCCACTCTGCGACGAAGTTCCTCGGGGGCCATGGCACGACCCTCGGCGGCGTCGTGGTCGAGAGCGGCCGCTTCGACTGGCACTCCGACAAGTTCCCGCTGTTCGGGCAGCCGGTGCCGTCGTACGGCGGGCTGCAGTGGTCGGGCAACTTCGGCGAGTACGCCTTCCTCACCCGCCTGCGGGCCGAGCAGCTGCGCGACATCGGGCCGGTGCTCGCGCCCCATTCCGCGTTCCTGCTGGCGCAGGGCGTCGAGACGCTCCCCTACCGCATCCAGGCGCACGTCGACAACGCCCGCAGGGTCGCCGAGTGGCTGGATGCGGACCCCCGCATCGAGACGGTCTCCTGGGCCGGCCTGCCTGAGCACCCGCACCACGAGCGCGCGCAGAAGTACCTGCCCCTCGGGCCGGGCAGCGTGTTCAGCTTCGAGGTGAAGGGCGGCCGCGCGGTCGGGCAGAAGCTGATCGAGTCGGTGAACCTGGCCAGCCACCTGGCGAACATCGGCGACGCGAAGACGCTGGTGATCCATCCCGCGTCCACCACCCATGCTCAGCTCACGGAGCAGCAGCTCGTCGACGCGGGCGTGCGACCGGGCGGCGTGCGGATCAGCGTCGGCATCGAGGATGTCGACGACATCATCTACGATCTCGACCAGGCGCTCACCATCGCGGTCGAGGAGGCAGCATGACAGACACGGCGACCACCGAGGTCCAGCTCGCGAACGGCCTGAGCTGCGAGCTCCCGGCCGACTCTCCGCTCGCCAAGCTGCTGAAGTCGCAACGCACGTGGGTCGGCCCGGACGCGAAGGAGCGGCTGCGCCTCCTGCGCGGGGCGAAGTCGGTCGCGATCGTCGGCGCGTCGCCGAACCCGGCGCGCTCGTCGTACTTCGTCGGCACCTACCTGCAGCAGTCGAGCGACTACCGCGTGTACTTCGTCAACCCGAACGCGGACACGATCCTGGGGCAGCCCGCCTACCCCGACCTCGCGTCCCTGCCCGAGGTGCCGGACATCGTGGATGTGTTCCGCAAGGCGAGCGACATCCCCGCGGTGATCGACGAGGTCGTCGCGATCGGCGCTCCGACGGTGTGGGTGCAGCTCGGGATCTGGAACCAGGAGGCCGCCGAGTACGGCGAGTCGAAGGGCCTGAACGTCGTCATGGACCGGTGCATCAAGATCGAGCACGCGCGGTTCCACGGCGGCCTTCACCTGCTCGGGTTCGACACCGGGCAGATCACGGCGCGCAAGACCATCCGCTAGCCCCGTCAGGCGCGCGCCACGATGTGGAAGACGTGCCAGTGCTTCGGGCCCTCGAACGACATCCCGCGGCGGTCGTCCTCGACCAGCTGGAGCACGTCCATCCCGGCGAGCATCCCCTCCACCTGGGCGCGGTCGTGGAAGCTCATGTGCTCCCGCCCCGCCCACTCGTCGTGCGGACCGAAGAGCTCGCCCGCGAACAGAGCGCCGGGCCGGAGTGCCTCGCGCACGTCCGCCCACAGGTACGGGAAGTGGCTCTCATCGCAGAACGGGAGCGCGAACCCCGCGTAGACGAGATCCGCCTGCGGCAGCTCGCCCAGCTGCTCGAACGGCGCACGGCGCACCGTGACCCGCGCGGACGCCTCGGGCGACATCCCGGCCCGCACCCGCTGCTCCACGCCCGGGTCGGAGTCGACGGCCAGCACGCGCCAGCCGCGCTCAGCCAGGTGCCGGGTCTCGACCCCGTCGCCGCAGCCGAGGTCGATCGCGTCGCCCGGCTCGCCGTCCCACGCGGCGAGCGCGCTCTGGAACGTGGGGCGCACGCCGCGTCCGCCCTGCTCCTCGTAGAACTGCGACCAGTCGAACGCCATGGGGCCGAGCCTACACACGCTCCGGATGCCCGCACTGGCTAAGATCGGGCGGGTGCAGACCGCGCCTCCGCCTCCCCGTGTCGCCGTGCTCGGCCCGGTGCTCGTGGAGGATCGGACCGGCGCTCTGACCGAGCCCGCGGGGGCGCTGGGGAAGAGCCTGATCGTCGCCCTCGTGCTGGCGCGCGGCGCGGCGAGCGTCCCGTCGCTCATCGAGGATCTGTGGGACGACGCGCCGCCCCGGCAGGAGCGCGCGGCGCTGCAGACGCTGGTTTCGCGGGTGCGGACGACGAGCGCCGACGGCCTGCTCGAGTCGACGCCCAGCGGTTACGCGCTCGCCGTTCCCCCGGAGCAGACCGACCTGGGCCGCGCACGCCAGGCGCTCGCGCGGGCGACGGCGGCACTCGAGGCGGGCGACGCCGCATCCGCCGAGGCCCAGGCGACGACCGCACTGGCCCTGTGGCGCGGTGAGCCCGGCGCAGAACTGGGCGGCTCGCCCCTGGGCGACGAGCTCGGCCGCACCGCGGCATCCCTCCGCGACGACCTGCTCCTCACCCGGTCCCGCGCGCGGCGCGCGACCGGGGACCATGCCGGCGCACTCGCCGACCTGCTTCCGCTGATCGAGCAGCGCCCGCTGGACGAGACGCTGCGGCTGGAGCAGCTGCGCGCCCTCGCCGCAGCCGGCCGCCGCAGCGAGGCCCTGCTCGCCTTCGCCGACCTCAAGGAGGCCCTGCTCGACCGGCTGGGGACACGTCCCGGCCCCGAGCTGGTCGCCCTCAACGCCGAGCTCCTCGCCGCCGACGAGGAGGAGCGGCCGGTCGCGCCCCGCCGCGTCCGGATCGGCCTCCGCACCGCACCGAACGCCCTGGTCGGCCGCGAGTACGACCTGGAGGCCGTCGAGGACCTGGTGGCCACCTCCCGCCTGACGACCATCCTCGGCGCGGGCGGCCTGGGCAAGACGCGCCTGGCGCAGGAGGTCGGCAACCGCGCCCTGCACACCCCGGCGGTGATCGTGGTCGAGCTGGCGAGCGTCCGGTCGGGCGAGGATGTCGAGCTCGCGTTCGCGTCCACGCTGGGCATCCGGGAGGCCCGGGCGACGCGGCCCACCGATCCGGGCGCCGCGCTCGACCTGCGCTCGCGCATCCTCGGCCTGCTCAGCGAGCGCGAGACGCTGCTGATCGTCGACAACTGCGAGCACATCGTGGACGCGGCGGCCGCCTACGTGCAGGACATCCTCGACTCCACGACGACCGTGCGGGTGCTGGCGACGAGCCGCGCACCGCTCGCGATCGGCGCCGAGCGCGTCTACCCGCTCGACTCGTTGAAGAGCACCGACGGGCACGGCCACCGCGACGGCGACTACGGCCCGGCGGTCGCGCTGTTCGTCGAGCGCGCCCGCGCCGCGCGTCCCGGCGCGATCCTGCCGCTCGACGTCGTCGCCCGACTCTGCGACCGCCTGGACGGCCTCCCCCTCGCCATCGAGCTGGCCGCTGCCCGCACACGGTCGCTGTCGGTGGACGAGATCGAGCGCCGGCTCGGCAACCGCTTCGCGCTGCTGACCGGCGGCGAGCGCACCGCCCCGGAACGCCACCGCACCCTCCTAGCAGTCATCGAGTGGAGCTGGAACCTCCTCACCGGCTCCGAGCAGGCGCTGCTGCGGCGGCTGTCCCGGTTCCCCGACGGCTTCAGCACCGAGGCCGCCGAAGCGGTCGCGGGCACCGCGGCGCCGACCGTGCTCGACGACCTGGACGCGCTGGTCGCGCAGTCGCTCGTGACGGTGATCGAGGATCGTGCCACGGGCATCCTCCGCTACCGGATGCTCGAGACGGTGCGCGAGTTCGGAGACCGCGAATTGGAGGAGGCCGGCGAGGAGGACACGGTCGTCGCCGGAATGGACGCGTGGGCCGTCGCCTTCTGCACCGACGCCCTGGGCACGATGTCGGGCCGGGATCAGGTGCGCACCATCCAGCGCGTCACCGCTGAACAGGACAATCTGGTCGCGGTGCTGCGGTCCGCCCTGGGCGACGAGCGTCGCGAGACCGTCGCCATCGTCTTTGCGACGCTGTCGTACTACTGGTCGCTGCGGAGCGCGCACTCGGAGGTGCTCGGGTTCGGCACCCCCGTGCTCGCGCTGCTGAAGGACTGGGAGGCGCCGGAGGCCGTCCGCGACGCGTTCGGCGCGAGCTTGACCCTGATCGGGGCCACGTTCCTCTTCGTCGACCTGCGGACGTCGGCCCGCGCCATCTCGCGGCTGCGACGGCTGCGGCGCGAGCGACCGTTCGACGACAGGCGGTTGGATGCGATGGCGGCTCTCCTCCTCGCGGCGGCCAAGCTGGAGACCGGCATGGCGCTGCTCACCGAGTACGCGGACTCCGACGACCCCGCCAGCGCGGCGATCGGCAACCTCCTGCTGTCGCAGGTGCGCGAGAACGCGGGCGAGCTGGACGCCGCCCTCGTGACGGCGCAGCGGGCGTGGGAGGCGGCGCAGGTCGTCGGCGATGCGTGGTCGCTGGCCTCGGCGGCGCAGTCGATCGCGCAGTCGCACAGCGAGCTCGCGCACCCCGCGGAGGCGCTGGAGTGGGGGCAGCGCGCGTACGACCAGATGGAGCTGCTGCGGGCCGACGGTGACCTCCGGCAGCTGGACTGGCTGATCGCGATCAACGCGATCGCCGTCGGCGACACCGAGCGCGGGCGGCGGCTGCTGGAGCGCTACCTCGCGGCCGAGGTGGACCGCACCGGCTTCGACTACTCCGACTACTACGCGATCGGCTTCGCCGGGATGGCGGAGATCGCGCGCGCCGAGGGCGACGCCGCCGAGGCGGTCCGGCTGTACGGGCAGGCGCTGGGCGCCGTCTCGGAGACGCAGGACAACCCGGCGAGCGCACTCAGCCCCTGGCTGATCATGCTGGGAGCCGCGGGCCTGATCACCCGGCTGCGCGTGCAGGCGGAGGAGCCCGGCGTGACGGAACCGGCGGAGACGGATGCGGCCGCGGTCGCGCTGCGCACGCGCATCCTGGTCACGGCGCGGCTCAAGCCGCCGTCGCTCGACCAGCCCGTGATGGGCTCCGGGTTCGTCGGGCTGGCGGCGTGGATGCTCGACCCGGCCATCGCCGGGCGACGCACCGCCGCCGACCGGGAACGCTGGATCGACACCGGATTCGCGCTGTTCGCCCTCGCCGAGCGCGCGAACTCGCGACAGGATGTGGCCAGCCTCCACCGCGACGAGCTCGCGGCCCGCTTCGTGGCGGACCACGGCGAGGAGCGGCTGGCCGCGGCGCGCCTCGAGGTCGGTGACGCCTCCCCAGCCGAAGCCGTGCGTCGCGGACTTGAGTTGCTCTCGGATCTGCGTATTTAGCAACTTCTGTTGACAAAGGGGGATAAGCAACTATTGTTGCTTACGTGAACCCCACCACGCCGTTCCCCGACCCCGTCGGCGGCGTCGCCGACGGCCTCGCCGCCGTCGTCGCCCTCCGCGAGCTGGCCGACCGCCTCGAAGACGCCGAGGTCGAACGCGCCCTCCGCGAGGGCTGGACCTGGACGCAGATCGCCGACGCGCTCGGCGTGACCCGGCAGGCCGTCCACAAGAAGCACCTCCGCCGTGTGGCCGCCGCCGGCGTCGAACTGAGGAGACGCAATGTCTGACATTCCCGCTGGAAGCAGCCAGAACCTCCCGGGCCAGCCGCTGTCGCGCGCGCTGCGGCCCGTCATCGTCCGGTCGGTCGTCGAGGCGCAGCAGCGAGGCGCCGCGGCCGTCGAGGCCGAGCACCTGCTGCTCGCCCTGTCCCGCGACGGCAGCACCGCCGTCCGCGCGGCGCTCGCCGACGCCGGGCTGAGCCCCGACGAGGTGGAGGCGGCCCTGACAGCCGAGCGCACCGCGAGCCTCGCGGTAGCCGGCGTCACCGCACCGGCGGCGGACCGTCTCGCCGCCGCGCCTCGGGTGTCCCGACCGCGCTGGGGAGCCTCCGCTCGGGAGGCGCTCGTGCGCGCCCACCGCGTCTCCTCCGCCCACCACCGTCAGAGGATGGCGGAGCTCGACCTTCTCGCCGCCCTTCTCCGACTCGAACTCGGCACCGTCCCGCGTGCACTCACCCTGGCCGGGATCGACCGCCCGGGACTGCTCGACGCCGCTCGCCGCGCCGCCTGAGCGCTCCTCTCACACGCCCTTACAGCCACCCCTCCGCCGTGTAAGCGGCACGTAAGGGCGATGTAAGCGCGCCCGCACATCATCGGAGCATCACCATTCCCACCAGGAAAGGAACACCATGACTCGAAGCTCGGAGTGGGCCGTCGAAGCCCACGGGCTCGTCAAGACCTTCGGCGACAACCGCGCGGTCGACGGCGTCGACCTCACCGTGCGCGCCGGCGCCGTCTACGGCGTCCTCGGCCCGAACGGGGCCGGCAAGACCACCACCATCTCCATGCTCGCCACCCTGCTGAAGCCGGACGCGGGCGAGGCCTTCATCTTCGGCCACGACATCCGCCGCGAGCAGCAGGTCGTCCGCCAGCTCATCGGCGTGACCGCCCAGTTCGCGTCCGTCGACGAGACGCTGTCGGCCAACGAGAACCTGATGATCTTCTCCCGCCTGCTCGGCCTGTCCGGCCGCGAGGCGCGCGCCAAGACGGCCGAACTGCTCGAGGAGTTCGGGCTCACGGACGCGGCCAAGCGCCCGCTGAAGAAGTTCTCCGGCGGCATGCGCCGCCGCCTCGACCTGGCCGCCAGCCTCATCGCCCAGCCGCCGCTCATCTTCCTCGACGAGCCGACCACCGGGCTCGACCCACGGACCCGCGCGCAGATGTGGGACACCATCCGGCGTCTGGTCTCCACCGGCTCCACGGTGCTGCTCACCACGCAGTACCTGGACGAGGCCGACCAGCTGGCCGACCGGATCGCGGTCATCGACCGCGGCCGCGTCGTCGCCGAGGGCACCGCCGACGAGCTGAAGGCGTCGGTCGGCGAGTCGTCGCTGCAGTTGCGCCTGGCCGACCCGGCCGACATCGAGGACGCGCGCCGCGCGATCCAGACCGTGCTCGGTGTGGATGCGGTCGTCTCGCCCGAAGGCTCTCGCATCACCGCGCCCATGCGGGATGCGGACGCGGTCACCGACCTCTTCGTGACCTTCCGCGAGGCCGGCATCCACCTGCAGGAGATGTCCGTGCAGAAGCCCACGCTCGACGAGGTGTTCCTCACCCTCACCGGCCACGGCGTCACGGATGAGAACAGCGACGAGAAGTCGGACGAGGAGTCCGCGGAAGAAGAGGTCCACGCATGACCGCCATCACCACCATCACGCCGCCCTCGGAGCGGAACCTGAAGAACCTCGTCAGCGTGCGCCAGACGCTCGCGAACACCCTGACGATGGCCCGCCGCGGCCTCCTGAAGGTGCGGCGCACGCCCGAGCAGCTGTTCGACGTGACGCTGCAGCCGGTCATCTTCACCGTCATGTTCGCGTGGCTGTTCGGCGGCGCGATCGCGGGGAGCGTGGATGCGTACCTCCCCCAGCTCATCCCCGGCATCCTGGTCCAGACCGTGATCACGGCGTCCGTCGTGACCGGCGTCCAGCTCCGCGAGGACATGGACAAGGGCGTGTTCGACCGCTTCAAGTCGCTGCCGATCGCCCGCATCGCACCGCTGTCCGGCGCGCTGCTCGCCGACACCCTGCGTTACGCGATCGCGACGACGATCACCTTCCTCGTCGGCTTCGCCATGGGCTATCGCCCCGGCGCCGGCTTCGGCTTCGCTGCGCTCGGCGGACTGCTCGTGGTGGTCTGCGCCTGGGCGATCAGCTGGATCTTCGCCTTCTTCGGCGTGATCGCCCGGACGGCCGGATCGGTGCAGGGCATCTCGTTCCTCATCCTGTTCCCGCTGACGTTCTTCTCGAACGCGTTCGTCTCGCCGAGCACGCTCCCGGCGTGGCTGGAGTGGTTCGTGAACATCAACCCGGTGTCGCACCTCGTGACCGCGGTGCGCGACCTCGCCAACAACGGCACCTTCGGCGCCGACGGCTGGATCGCCCTCCTGGGCGCGGCCGTGATCGTGGCGGTCTTCGCGCCGCTCACGGTGCGGGCCTACATGCGGAAGGCCTGACCGGGCCCGGTCACCAGGCGGCGGCCGCCGCGTCCTGCGGAGGGACGCGGCGGCCGCTTCCGCGTGTGCTCGGCGTCCCGTTTCCGCGCACGATCGGTGCGCGGATGCGCGCGCTCACGCGGGAAAGCCGCGCCCGGAGCGACATACACTGGAGGATGTGACAGCGTACGTCTCGGCCTTCGACCTGTTCTCGATCGGCATCGGCCCCTCGAGCTCGCACACCGTCGGACCGCTCCGGGCCGCTGCCGCCTTCGCCGCCCGCCTCGACGCCGAGGGCATGCTCGACCGCGTCGACCAGGTGACGTGCACGCTCTACGGCTCGCTCGGCTCCACCGGCATCGGGCACGGAACGCCGGATGCCGTGATCGCCGGCCTGCGCGGCCTGCAGCCGGAGACCTGCCGCCCGGAGGACGTCCGGGGCGCGTGGTCCGACCTGCAGCCCGGCGCCACGCTCCTCCTCGCGGGGAGCCGTTCCATCCCCCTGTCGAAGGACGACATCGACTTCGAGCCGCGCACCCGGCTCCCCGGACACCCCAACGCCCTCACCCTGCGCGCGTGGGGACGCGACGAGGCCGGGCAGCGCTCACCGCTCCCCTGCTGGAGGAGACGTACTACTCGATCGGCGGCGGCTTCATCCGCCGGGACGGCGAGGAGGCGCAGCTCGCCGCACGGCAGCGACACCCGCTCCCCTACGCCAGCGCAGAGGAACTGCTGGCGATCTGCGAGCGCGACGGCATCCCGATCTGCGAGGTCGCGCGCCGCAACGAGGTAGCCCTGCACGGCGAGGATGCGGTGCGCGATCGCCTCGACCTCATCTGGGAGGCGATGGCCGAGTGCGTCTCGCGCGGGCTGGCCGGAGACGGCACTCTTCCCGGCGGCCTCGGTGTCCGTCGACGCGCCGCCGCGATGCGCGAGCACCTCGAGTCGGTGCAGGACGACCCGGGACGCGCGACCGCCCTGGAATGGCTGCACGCCTTCGCGCTCGCGGTCAACGAGGAGAACGCGTCCGGCGGGCGCGTCGTCACCGCCCCGACGAACGGCGCCGCGGGGATCGTGCCCGCCGTCGCCCATTACTACCTGCGGTTCGTGCCCGGCGCGTCCAGTGAGGGGATCCGCCAGTACCTGCTGACCGCGACCGCGATCGGCTCGCTTTTCAAGGCCAACGCGTCCATCTCGGGCGCGGAGGGCGGCTGCCAGGCGGAGGTCGGATCGGCGTGCGCCATGGCCGCCGGGGCCCTGTGCGCCGTGCTCGGCGGTACACCGAGGCAGGTCGAGAACGCCGCCGAGATCGCGATGGAGCACCACCTCGGACTCACCTGCGACCCGGTCGGCGGACTCGTGCAGATCCCGTGTATCGAGCGCAATGCGATCGCCTCCTCCACCGCCGTCTCGGCCGCCCGGCTGGCCTTGCACGGCGACGGCCGCCACCTCGTGTCGCTCGACACCGTCATCGAGACCATGCGGCAGACCGGGCTCGACATGTCCACCAAGTACAAGGAGACCAGCGAGGGCGGCCTCGCGGTCAACGTCATCGAGTGCTGACAGGCCGCATTGCACGCTCGGTTACGACGCGTTGCGGACGCCGTTTCCAGCGTCGGAGGTCGTGGCTAGCGTGATCGGGTGACCACCACCGACCGCACCAGCACACCGACCGCCCAGCGGGGCGCGCTCACCTGCCCGGCGGCAGCGCTCGCCGCGGGTCTCGACGGGCCGCTCGTCTCGACGCAGTGGCTCGCCGACCACCTCGGCTCCGACGGGCTCGTCGTGCTCGACGCCACGGTCGTGCCGTCACCCGGGCCGGACGGGCGGCCGGGGTACGTCAGCGGGCACGACCGCTTCATCACCGACGGGCACATCCCCGGCTCGGTGTTCGCGGACCTGTTGGAGGCGTTCAGCGATCCGACCGGCCGGTTCCCGTTCACGCGGCCGGAGGCGGCGGCGTTCGAGGCCGCGGTCGCGGCGCTCGGCATCGGGGCGGACACCACGGTGGTGGTCGCGGACGCCGCTGTCGGACAGTGGGCCGCCCGGCTGTGGTACCTGTTCCGGGCCTTTGGCCACGACCGGGTCGCCGTGCTCGACGGCGGGGTGACCGCCTGGCGCGCCGAGGGCCGTCCGACCGAGCAGGGGCAGGTGCCGCGTGCGGCGCCGGGCGATGCGTCGCCGCTCGTGGCGCGTCCCCGCCCCGGGTACTGGATCACGACAGAGGAGGTCGCCGCCATCGTCGCGGGCGATCGGCCCGGCGCGCTGGTGTGCGGGACGCCGCCGCGCGACTTCGCCGCACGCCACATCCCGGGCAGTCTGAGCGCGCCCGCGGTCCGGCTGGTCGACCGCGACACGAACACGCTGCTGCCGGAGCGTGAGCTGCGGACGCTGTTCGCGGACGTCCTCGACGCGCCGGGCCCGATCGTCGTCTACTGCGGCGCGGGCATCGCCGCGGCGGCGGACGCTCTGGCGCTGGCGACGCTCGGGCGGGTGGATGTGCTGCTGTACGACGGCTCGCTCTCCGAGTGGGCCGCCGACCCGGCCGCACCCCTCGCTTCGGCCGTCTGACCGATTCCTGCGACTCCTAGCTCGCTCCGAGAGTCGCACCCTAGGCTGCGATCATGACCGTGATGGACATCCCCTTCGAGACCATCGACGGCGAGCAGACGGCTCTCTCCGCGTACGCGGGCAAGGTCATCCTCGTCGTCAACGTCGCCTCCCGCTGCGGGCTCGCGCCGCAGTACGAGAAGCTCGAGAAACTCCAGGAGACCTACGGAGATCGGGGTTTCACCGTGATCGGCTTCCCGAGCAACCAGTTCCTCCAGGAGCTCAGCTCGACCGACGCCATCAAGGAGTACTGCTCGACGACGTGGGGCGTGACGTTCCCGATGGCCGAGAAGGTGAAGCTGAACGGCCGCAACGCCCACCCCCTCTACCAGGAGCTGACGAAGCACCCGGACGCGGAGGGCAAGGCCGGCCGCGTCAAGTGGAACTTCGAGAAGTTCGTCATCACGCCCGACGGCGCCGTGCACCGCTTCCGCCCGCAGACCGAGCCGGACGACCCGGCCATCGTCGGGCTGATCGAGGAGGCTCTGCCGGCGGCTGCATGACGGGCGAGGGTCAGGCGCGCCGGAACCAGCGGCCGCCGACGCGCTCCGTGAGCCGCCACGCCCCGGTGTCGGCCAGGGTTCGCACCTTCTCCACCGTGTGCTCGGCGACCCGGAGCGCGAGGCGGACATCGTCCTCGGTGAACCGCACCGTGATGCGGGCCTCGCCGGCCACGACGTCCACGCTGCTCGCCTCGACGACGGCGAGTTCGCGGGCCGCATCGGCGGCGGCGGGTTCGACCGACCGCGGGTCGACGCCCGGACGCAACCGGCCGACGGCGAGGATCACGCGGAAGGAGGGCACCCGCTGAGCCTACGCGCGTCGCAGACGCGGATCAGACGGGTCGGGCGTACGCTGACCCGACCAGAGAAGCACGATCGGGGATCGGAAGGAGTGCGCTGGTGCACGAGACGAATACGGACGAGATGGAGCTGACGCGGCCGGACGGCGATCTGGACGCCGCCGAGCTCGCCGAACTGGAGAACCTGCTCATCGAACGACGGCACGGGGATGTCGCCGAGTCGCAGCGGATGGCGGAATCGCTGGGGGTCCTGCTGTCGTCGCGGTCGGAGTCGACCGCGGACGACGAGCACGACCCGGAGGGCCCGACGCTGTCGTCGGAGTGGAGCCGGTTGCAAGCACTGCGCTCGGATGCCGCCCACGACATCGTGGCCGTCGACGCCGCGCTCGAACGGATCCAGCGCGGCACCTACGGCGTCTGCGCCCGCTGCGGACGGTCCATCGGCGTGGACCGGCTGCGCGCCCGGCCGACGGCCGAGTTGTGCATCCGCTGCGCGATCGCAGTGGAGTCGTAGCCGCCGCGCACGACGCGTCAGGACGGCGTACGCGCCAGGTACACGGCCTCTGTGCGGGTGGACGCACCGACCTTGCGCAGGATGCTCGACACGTGCACGCTCGCGGTCTTGGCGCTGATGTAGAGCCGCTCGCCGATCTGCTTGTTGCTCAGGCCCTGCTCGATGAGGGCGAGGACCTGCTCCTCGCGCTCCGTCAGGGGCGCGCCCTGGGCTGTCGCGGCCGGCGCTGCGCGGCCCGGCCGGGCGGCGAGCGCGTCGGCGGCCTCGACGAGCAGGCGGATGCCGTGCTCGGCGGCGAGTGCGCGGCCCTCCGCTACGAGGGCGTCGGCGCGCGATCGCTCGCCTGACGCGAAGGCGACCCGCGCACCGCGCAGGAGGGCGTACGGGCGAAGGTGGACGGGTGCTACGGAGAGCTCCCCCGCCGATGCGGCGGCCTGCCAGGCCTGCAGCGCGGCCGCGACCCGGACGGCGCGATCGGGCGCATCCGAGACCGCCGCCCGGGCGGTCGCCAGCTCGGCGCTGATCATCGGATCCCATGCCGCCGCGGTCGGCCACTCGCGCAGGGTGCCGAGCACAGCCTCCAGCCGCGCCGCCTCCCCCGTCACGTGCACGGGCGCACCGCGCGCAGCCAGCTCCGCCAGCGCCCGCGACGCGGCGGCGAGCACCGGGAGGTCGTAGCCGGGCATCGGACGGAAGGGGAGCGCGCCGATGCCCCGCGTCTCCGCCCAGGCCCGTTCATAGTCGCCGAGGGCGATGGCGGTCTCGCCGACGACCCGGGCGACCATGAGCCGAGTCTGCTGCTCCAGTTCGGAGAGGGTGCGCAGCGGTGTGCGCAGGCGACGCAGGAGCGCGTCCGCACGCTCGGGCTCGCCGTGCCACACCCATAGCCGGGCCCGCTGCAGGGCCGCGCACAGGCCGGTGCGATCGTCGAGGCCGAGGGCGATGCGCAGGAGGTCTTCTGCCCGGTCGTACTCGCCGAGGGCGATGAGCGGTTCGGCCGTGTTGGCGGCCAGCCAGATTCCGGAAGTGCGTTCCACGCCGCGTTCACGGGCGCGGGCGACGCCGGACTCGGCCAGCAGCACGGCCTCGGCGTAGCGCCCGACCGAGTTGAGGGCGTCGGAGGCGTTCACCGCGTACCGCAGGGTCGCGGATGCGTCGCCCTGGGAGAGGGCGTCGGCGGTCTCGAACTCGTCGAAGCCTTCGCGGATGCGGCCCGAGGCGACGAGCGACGACGCGAGGATGTTGTGCGCGACCGAACGCAGCGGCGGCGCGGCTGCGGCTGCCTCTTCGATCGCCTCGCGCGCGGTCGGGATGGCGGTGTCGAAGGTGCCGGCGAGCATCCGCTGCGCGGCGAGCTCGGTCAGCAGCTGCGACCGCAGCGGATCTCCGGCGGGTGCGGTGCCCGGCGGGACCAGCGCCAGCGCCTCTTCGAGCAGGTCGGCGAACCCCGGCCGGTTCAGATTGGCGAGGTACTGGCCCTTGTCGCGAAGCAGCCGCGCGCGCCGCGCGGGCGGCAGGTCGTCGGCGTCGGCGAGCGCCACCTCGACCAGCGCCAGGGCCCGCTCGTTGTTGCCCGCGTTCCGGAGCGCCGACGCCGTGATGGCGATGATGGCGACGCGGTCGCGGCCGGCCAGCACCTCGGCGTCCGGGACACGGTCCCAGAGCTCGAGCATCCGGTCGCCCATCGCCGCAGCGGTGGAGTAGGCGTACGAGCGCTTGGCCTCGTCCATCGCCTCGACCGACGCCACGAACGCACGCCGGACGTCATGCGCGGCCAGCCAGTGTGCCGAGAGCTGCACCGCCGACCGCTGCGGGTCGGACTCCAGCGCCTCGGCGTAGCGGGCGTGGAACCGGGAGCGCTCCCCCGGAAGCAGATCGGCGTGCACGGCCTCGCGCACGAGCGTGTGCCGGAACGCGTATTCGGTGGAGTCGGCGCGCAGCAGATTCGCCGCCAGGGCTTCGCGCGCCGCCGCGTCCAGTTCGTCGGGTGTTCCCTCGAAGACCGCGGCCAGCAGCTCGTGCGACACGCACACGCCACCCGCGGCCAGCACCCGCAGGAGACGCTGGGCGGGATCGCTCAGGCGCTCGAAGCGGGTGAGCACGAGCTCCCGCAGCGTCTCGGGCAGGTCGTCGCCCGAGCGCAGGCCGTCGATGCCGACCAGCTCTTCGACGAAGAACGGCACGCCTTCGCTCAACTCGGTCACACGCTCCAGCGAGCCCTCGTCGGGCATGCGCCCGAGCAGCTGCTCGACCAGCTCGGCCACCTGCTCGCGGCCGAGGCGGGCGAGCTCCCACCGCGTGACCCGGCGGGTGCGCTCGAGTTCGGGCAACCAGGAGCGCAGGATGTGACCCCGCGGCACCTCGTCGCTGCGGTACGTGAGCACGATGAGCAGCCGGCCGTGCTCGGACATCCGCACCAGGAAACGCAGAAGCTCGAGCGTCGAGCGATCGGCCCACTGGAGGTCTTCGATCGCGAGGATCACCGGGCGCTCGGCCGATACCGTCTCGAGCAGGTCGGTGACCAGCTCGTACAGCCGCTCGGCACCCGTGCGCGGCGGGACGGCGGACTCGTCCGCCAGTTCGGGCAGCAGCGCCGGCAGCACGCCCGCGCTGGAACCCGCCGCCTGCAGGATCCGCTCCAGCCCGACGACCTGGATGAGCCTCCGCAGCACCGCCGCGAAAGGCGCATACGGGGCGCCGTCGTCGCCGAGGTCGACGCAGCGGCCGAGCAGCACCGTGGCCTCGGCCTCCTGCTGGGCGAGGAACTCCTCCAGCAGCCGGGTCTTGCCGATGCCCGCCTCGCCGCCGATCACGACCGCGCGCGGCTCGCCCAGCGCCGCGACCCGGAACTCGTCGCGCAGCGCCGCCAGGTCGGGCTCACGCCCGACCACCCTGAGGCTCGTCGCCGGTGCTCGCATGCCCTCATCGTGCCATGGACCACCGACATCCGGACCCCTTCCCGTAGCGCCTTCACGGAGGGCGTAGGTCGCCTCAGCGTCCAGCGTGAGCCAGCTCCCTCGCGGGCGCAGCCGCGACCTCCGCGACGGGCGCCGGAGCCTCGGCTCGCAGGCCTCCCGCGACCCGGGTCTCCGCTCGCTGCAGCGCCCCGCGCATCCCGCGCAGCCACCGCCCGTGCTCGTCGGCGCGCCGCACCCGCTCGCGCTCCACCTCCTGACGTCCGCTCTCGCCGGCCCGTACCCGGAAGTCCACGAACTCGTCCAGCAGCATGATCCGCTCCCCTCGTGCTTCGCCGGGCACCTCGCTCCGGCGATGACACCAGACTTCTCGCTAAGGCACCCCGGAGACATCGGGAGGATGCCCTATTCCGGTCCGGCGGGTACGGATAAGACATCCCGACAAGGGCTTCACTCGCCCCCACGGCGGGGGCAGCATGGCGTCATGGCCACGATCAACGAATTCGATCCCCCGTACAACGTCGGCTATTTCGTGGGCAGTCTGTCCACGCAGTCGGTCAACAGAACCCTCTCGAAGGCGCTGCTGCGGCTGGCGCCCTCCGAGCTCGTGTTCACCGAGATCCCGATCGGCGGTCTCCCCCTCTACAACCGCGACCTCGACGGGCACTTCCCGCCGGAGGCCGTCGAATACAAGCGGCTGATCGCCGAGCAGGATGCGCTGCTCTTCATCACCCCGGAGTACAACCGCAGCATCCCCGGCGCGCTGAAGAACGCGATCGACTGGGCGAGCCGGCCGTACGGCGAGAATGTCATCGCCCGCAAGGCGACCGCAGTGATCGGCGCCTCGCCCGGGCAGATCGGCACGGCGGTCGGGCAGCAGCACCTGCGCAGCATCCTGAGCTTCCTGCAGGCTCCGCAGATGAACGCGCCCGAGGCGTACATCTGGATGCGGCCGGGCCTGATCGAGGAGGACGGCACGGTCACCGATCCCGGGACCGAGGAGTTCCTGCGCGGCTTTATGACCTCGTTCTTCGAGTACATCGAGCGCGTGCTGACGGTGGTGCCGAGCCCGGCGTGAGGATCATGGACGAGGGCGGCGACCGCAGCGTCGAGCTGCGGCCGGCGGCGCGCGGGGAGGGCGACCATGTCGTCGTGGACGCGATCGTCGACGACGGCGGACGCCGCTGGGAGCTGTCCGAGGCTTGCCTGACCACCACCGAGGTGCGCGACCTGGCCGCGTGGCTGGCCGGGCTCGCCGAGGACACCACCGGGGCGGCCGACGAGTGGACCGCGCTCACCTTCGCCTCGAACGCGCTCTCGCTGAGCGGGCACCGCATCCCCGGCGGCACCGTCGAGCTGCGCCTCGCACTGCTCCGGATGCACACTGGAGGCACCGGAACCACGGACGTCGTGGTCGGCCTCCGCGCCCCGCAGCCCGCCGTCACCTCCGCCGCCCGCACCCTCCTCACCGAGCTCGACACCCTCCCCGCCTAGCCGTCCTTCCCCTTGCGGGCCCGCGATTCGTGCCGAATGGTCGCTATTCGTGGCATGTAGCGACCATTCGGCACGAATCGCCGAGGAAGGTCCAGCGAAGAAGTCCCTAGCGGCCGCCCTCGCGCTTGCGGTGGCGCTGCTGGACGGCCTGCTCGCCGTAGGGGTAGATGTCGGTGCGCGGGGTGCTCGCCGCGTCCAGGCGGCGGCGCTGCTCCTCGGTGAGGACCAGGTCGGCGGCGCCGAGGTTGTCTTCCAGTTGCTCTGTCGTCCGGGCGCCGAGGATGACCGAGGTCACCGCGGGCCGATCGCTCAGCCAGCGCAACGACACCTGCGACGCCGAGGCGCCCGTCTCCTTCGCGACTGCGTCCACGGCGTCGATGATCTCCCACGTGCGCGGGTCGGCGTTGCGCGCCTCCCACGCCTCCATGCCGCGCGTCGGGTTCTCGCCCAGCCGGGTCGCGCCCGTCGGCGCCTGGTCGCGGTGGTACTTGCCGCTCAGCCAGCCGCCCGCGAGCGGCGACCAGGGCAGCAGCCCGATGCCCGCATCCAGAGCCGCCGGAACCACCTCGTGCTCGATCCCGCGCACGATCAGGCTGTACTGCGGCTGCAACGTCACCGGCGGCGCGAACCCGTGCGACCGGGCGACGTGCACGGCCTTGGTGAGCTGCCAGCCCAGGTAGTTCGAGAAGCCGTAGTACGAGATCTTGCCCGCGCTGATCGCGTCGTCGAGGAACCGCAGGGTCTCCTCGATCGGCGTCAGCGCATCCCACGCGTGCATCTGGTAGAGGTCGATGTGCTCGACGCCGAGGCGGCGGAGGGAGGCGTCGAGAGCGGTGCGCAGGTGGGCGCGCGACAGGCCGAGGTCGTTGGGTCCGCCGCCCATCGGGAAGCGCCCCTTGGTCGCGATGACGACGCCGTCGCGGCTGCCCGGGTTGCGGGCGAGCCATCGCCCGATGATGGACTCCGACGCGCCCGCCGTGTAGACGTCGGCCGTGTCGAGGAAGTTGCCTCCCTCGTCGAGGTACCGCTCCAGGATGGCGTGGGAGGCCTGCTCGTCGGCCTCCGCGCCGAAGGTCATGGTGCCGAGGGCGAACTCCGACACGATCGTTCCGCTGTTTCCGAGATTGCGTAGCTGCATAGCGCGAACGTAGACCCGCTGCCCGGGTTCGCCTACTGTGTGCGTTCGTGAGGCTGCTCCTGATCTCCGACACGCACGTCCCCAAGCGCGCCCGAGCGCTGCCGCCCGCGGTGCTGGAGGCGGTGGACGCGGCCGACGTCGTCATCCACGCCGGGGACTGGGTGGATGCGGCGACGCTCGACGTGCTGGAGGAGCGGTCGCGGCGGCTCGTCGGCGTCTACGGCAACAACGACGGACCGGAGCTGCGGGCACGGCTGCCCGAGGTCGCGCGGATCGAGCTGGGCGGCATCCGGTTCGCGGTCGTGCACGAGACGGGCCCGGCGACGGGCAGGGAGACGCGGGCGGACGCGGCCTACCCGGATGCGGACGTCCTCGTGTTCGGCCACTCGCACATCCCGTGGGACACGGTCTCCCCGGCGGCCTTCGCCTGCTGAACCCGGGCTCGCCGACCGACCGCCGCCGTCAGCCGGTGTGCACCTTCATGACCGCCGATGTCGCTGACGGCCGCCTCACCGACGTCACCCTGGTCCCCGTCCTGAGCCCCTGACCTCAGGCGCGCAGGAAGCCGTCGACGAGGAGGCCGCGGACGGCGGGGAGCAGGTCGGCGCGCAGGGCGTCCTCATCCACCTCGAGCAGGTGCGCCAGCGCGGCCACGATCGCGGCGACGCTCAGCTCGCCGTCGCACGCTCCGACCAGCGCGGCGAGCCCGGTGTCCGCGGACACGGCCCGCCCGAACCCGCCGCCCTGCCGCAGCAGGATCGCGGTCGGCGCGTCCGCGCCCGGCCACAGGTGCCGCTCCTCCGTGACGTCGCCCGAGGTGACGGGATGCAGCCGCCCGAGCTCGTCGTCGGTGAGCGCCGCCTGCAGGTCGTGGGCGGCCAGCGCCTCCCCGAGGTGGACGCCGAGCCCGGCCTCGTTCGCACCGAGCGACCCGTGGAGGCGCTCGAACCGTCGCAGCGTCGGCACGCCCTCCGCGCGGCGCAGGAGCAGGTACCCGAAGCCGACGGAGCGAACGTCGCGCGTCTCGAAGTCGTCCAGCCACGCGTCGAGCAGCCGCTCGAACTCCGGCGTGCCCGGCCGGGTGCCGCCGTCGCGGATCCACGTCTCGGCGTAGCGCACCGCGTCCTCGACGTCGCGCTCGATCACCCAGGCGTCGAGAGGATCGGCGGATGCGTCCACCCAGTCGCGCACGCGCTCGAGCCCGTCGCCGGTGCCGCGGTACTCCCAGTTGCCGAGCAGCTGCGCGACGCCGCCGGGGGTCAGGTGCTCGCCGCAGCCGCTCACGAAGGAGGCCACCAGCCCGTCGCCGACCATCCCGGCGTCGCGGTACTCGTACGCCGGGACGCCCTCGGTCCGCGGGGTGATGACGAAGGGCGGGTTGGACACGATGTGGTCGAACCGCTCGCCCGCGACCGGCTCGAACATGCTGCCCAGCCGCAACTCGACGCCGTCGATCTCGTTCAGCGCGAGGTTCAGCGCGGCCAGCCGCAGCGCCCGTTCGGAGATGTCGGTCGCGACGACCCGCCGCGCGTGGCGGGCGGCGTGCATGGCCTGGATGCCGCATCCGGTGCCGAGGTCGAGCGCGCTCTCGACCGGCTTCTGCAGCATGAGCCCGCTGAGCGTGAGGGATGCTCCGCCGACGCCGAGCACGTGGTCCTCGGGCAGTGCGTGGCCCAGCGCGAGCTCGCCGAGGTCGGAGACGATCCACCACTCTGCGGGGCCGGCGGCGTCCACGAAGCCGTAGGGGCGCAGATCAACGGCGGCGCGGACGGTGTCGGCGTCGACCGTGACCAGACCGAGGGATGCGGCGCCCTCGACCCCGAGCGCCGGCAGAGCCCCCTCGGCGTCGGAGCGGGCGACCGGCCGACCGAGCACGAAGAGCCGCGCGAGCGTCCCGAGCGGCGACGACTCCCGCCGGGCCAGCGCCCTTTCGGCGGGGACGCGCTGCCCGCGGTGCAGCGCATCCGCCGCCTCCGGCCCCCAGAGTTCGGTGAGCGCGTCGACGGTCAGCCCGGCGGCGATCAGGTCGGCACGGAGATCGGGGATGCGGTCGGCGGGTTCGCTCATCCCTCCATTCTCCCTGGCGCGACTGCGGTCGTTCGGAACGACTGCGCGTGCGCGCCCCGCCGCGGACGCGACGACCGACCGCAGTCGCTGCTGGAGGATCGGACGGGCAGGGGCACAATGGGGCTGTGATCCGCAGACGAGCGATCGTGACCGGTGGCGTCCAGGGCGTCGGCTTCCGCTGGAGCGCGCGCGAGGCCGCGCAGCGCCTCGGCGTGACCGGCTGGGCCCGCAACCGCGTCGACGGCACCGTGGAGGCCGAGATCCAGGGCGAGCCGGAGCAGGTGGAGCGGATGCTCGCCTGGCTGCGCACCGGGCCGCCCGGCGCGTCCGTCGAGTCCGTCGACGTGACCGACGCCGAGCCCGCGGACGACGACGCGTTCCGCATCCGCGAGACCGCCTGACCCCCCTCACGCGAGGGCAGGGGGACAATGGGACGCATGACGCGCGCGACCCTGCTGACCATCACCACGCCCACCGGAGAGCCGCGGGAGGGCGACCCCGGCTACGTGGTGGCCGACTTCGGCGAACCGCAGGTGCGGATCACCGACCTCTCGGTCACCCGAGGAGACGGCGTGTTCGAGACCATCGCCGTGATCAACGGGCACCCGCAGGCGCTCGAGCCGCACCTCGCCCGGCTGGCGCACTCCGCCGAACTGCTCGACCTCCCGGTCCCGGCGGTCGACGTCTGGCGGGAGGCCGTGCGCGCGGGAGTGGCCGACTTCCTGACCCGCAACGGCGACGCCGGAGACGAGCTGTACGCCAAGCTCGTCTACACCCGCGGCGTCGAGGGCTCGGGCGTCCCCAGCGGCTGGCTGTTCGTCGACCTGGGCGAGGACTTCACGCAGGCGCGCCTCGGCATCCGCGTCGTGACGCTCGACCGCGGCGTCCGGCACGACGTGGCCGAGACCTCGCCGTGGCTGCTCGCAGGCGCGAAGACCCTCTCCTACGCCGTCAACCGCGCGGCCCAGCGGGAGGCTGTGCGCCGTGGCTTCGACGATGTGCTGTTCGTGAGCAGCGACGGCTTCGCGCTGGAGGGCCCGACCTCGAACGTGGTAACTCTCACCGACGGCGTGGTCCGCACGCCGAACACCGACCAGGGCATCCTCGCCGGCACCACCCAGGCGGCCGTCTTCGACTTCTTCACCGCGCGCGGCCTGCGCACCGAGTTCGCCCCGCTCACGATCGACGAGGTGCGCGCCGCCGACGCCCTCTGGCTCGTGTCGAGCGTCCGCCAGGCCGCCCCCGTCACACACCTCGACGACCGCGCCTACCCCGTGGATGCCGCCCTCACCGCCGACCTCAACGCCTACCTCCTCGCCCGCACGGAGTGACGCCGGGCCGGCTTGGTAGACCGATCGTGTCATCCCGATTCGCAGGTGTCGGCCGCACAGCCTAGGCTGAACCCACCCGAGGGGAAGGGACGGTGCAGGATGAGCGAACGGGTGCCTCGCAGCATCGAACTCCTGCGCCAGCAGGCGCGTGACGAGCTGTCCGCGATCATCGAGCACCGCTGCCGCGCCGGGGAGGACCCGTGGCAGTTCATCCCCGAGCTCCCGAGCGTCGACGAGCAGGTCGTCATCTCGCTCCGCGCCAGCGCGATCGAAGCGTTCGACCTGGCCGAGGAGCAGTCGCGAGCGCACCATCCCGCCGCCGGCCGCGACGTCTTCACCCGCTTCGAGTACGGCGTGCTCCGCCGCATCGCGCTGGAGCATCCCGAGCTCAGCGAGGCGGTCTGGGGGATGCTCGACAAGGTCGAACGCGCCTGACTACGCTTCCCGCATGGGAATCGTCACCGCCGACATCGCCATCTCGCTGGACGGCTTCGCCGCCGGGCCCAACCAGTCGCTCGAGCACCCGCTGGGCGAGGGCGCCGAGGAGCGCCTGCACGCCTGGATGTTCGACGAGCGCTCCGCGAACCACCGCGAGGAGATCGAGGCCATCGTCCGCGCCGGCGCGTACATCATGGGCCGCAAGATGTTCGGCCCGGTGCGCAACGAGTGGCCTGCGGAGGGCGAGCGTTTCGGCGACTGGCGCGGTTGGTGGGGCGAGGAGCCGCCGTATCACGCGCCCGTCTTCGTGCTGACGCACTACGCGCGGGAGCAGCTGGAGATGACCGGGACGACGTTCTACTTCGTGACCGACGGCATCCATTCGGCGATGGAGCAGGCACGCGAGGTCGCCGGCGATGCCGACGTGTCGGTCGCGGGCGGCGCCGAGACGCTCAACCAGGCGTTGTGGGCGGGCGTGGTCGACGAGCTGCGGCTGCACGTCGTGCCGCTGACGCTCGGCGCGGGCGAGCGGGTGTTCGACCGGGTGCCTCCGCTCGACCTGGAGCTGGTGCGGGAGCGGGTGACGCCCGAAGTGGCGCACCTCACCTACCGCGTGCGACGCTGAGCTCCTCGACGCTCGTCGCAGGCAGTCGGCACACGAAGTCGCGGCACAGGTAGGCCGTCGGGAGGCCGTCGCGGGTGGTGCGCGCCTGGAACAGCTCGAACCCGGAGGCCGTCAGCTCGCGCGCCTGCGGCTCGGTCGCGAAGGCGACCAGCGGCGCCGGGTGCCGTCGGGCGGCGCCCACCACGTCCGAGGTCGCCCCCGGCGAGGGCAGCACGACCACCAGCTGCTCCGCCTCGCCCGCGAGCCGCGACATCAGCGCCAGCGACGTCCCGAACGCGCTCGGGACGCGCACCGCCTGGGCGGCGACCATCCGCATCCCCTCGCGCGCGGCCCGCTCGTAGCGCCGCTCGCCGGTCAGCAGGTACAGCGTGTGCGCAGCCTGCGCCAGCGACGACAGACCGGACGGATAGGCGCCCTCGGACGGATCGACCTGCACCGCGAGCCCGGTGGCCGCGAGCACGGGATCGACCCCGCCCGGAGTCTCGAACGGGCACGTCCCCTCCCCCGCCGCGTCCAGGCACAGGTCGACCAGGTCGCGCGCGGCGGCCGCCGGCCCCACCTCACCGGACGCGAGCGCCAGCTCCAGCAGCCCGGATGCGAGCCCGCCGTAGTCCTCGAGGGTCGCACCCGCCTCCGAGAGCCGGTCGCCGAGCGACGCGCGCAACAGCGTCCCGTCGTCGCGCCGGTGCCTGCTGAGCACGGTGTCGGCGGCCTTCCCGGCTGCGGCCACCCACACCGGACGGTCCAGGATGCGCCCCGCGCGAGCGAGCGCGCCGATCGCGAACCCGTTCCACCCGGTGAGCACCTTCGCGTCGAGGGGCGGCGGGTCCAGCTGTGCGCGCTCGGCCGGCGGCAGCGTGTAATAGGTGCCCTCGACCCGGGCGCCGTCGATGGTGCTCTCCGAGTCCTGCGCCGACGCGAAGCCGCCCGACGGCTGCCGCAGCACGCCGAGCAGGAACGCCGCGATGCCGTCGGCCGTTCGCTCGGCCCACTCCTCACCGGTCTGCTGCCACGCGCGCGCGTAGGCGTCGAGGAGGAGCGCGTTGTCGTACAGCATCCGCTCGTAGTGCGGCTCGCTCCAGTCGCGCCGGGTCGCGTAGCGGAAGAAGCCGCCGTCGACCGGGTCGCGCAGCGGCGACTCCGCCATCGCCCGCAGCGTGCGCGCCGCGAGCGCGTGCCCGGCTGGACGCGACAGCAGGAAGTCGAGGATGGGCGCCACCGGGAACTTCGGCGCCGTGCCGAACCCGCCGAACTCCGGGTCCTCCGCCTCCGCCAGCTGCGCGACCGCCGCATCCAGGGCCCGGTCGTCGGGCAGGTCGGACACGGAGGTCGCCGCGTCAGCCGCAGCGGCGAGCGCCTCCCGCACCCGGCCCGCGTCCGACTCGACCTCGCCGCGGCGGGCAGTCCACGCGTCCCACACCGCGTCGAGCACCTGGCGGAACGACGCCCGTCCCGCGACCGGCTGCGGCGGGAAGTAGGTGCCGGCGAAGAACGCGGTGCCGTCGGGCGTCGCGAACACCGTCAATGGCCAGCCGAGGTTGCCGGTGAAGGCGCTGGCGGCCGAGAGGTAGGCGGCGTCGACGTCGGGATGCTCCTCCCGGTCGACCTTGATCGCGACGAACCGGCTGTTCAGCTCCTCGGCCGTCGCCGGATCGCTGAAGCTCTCTCGCGCCATGACGTGGCACCAGTGGCAGGTCGCGTACCCGATGGAGACCATGACCGGCACGTCGCGGCGCCGCGCCTCGGCGAACGCCTCCGCACCCCACGGGAACCAGTCGACCGGGTTGTCCGCGTGCGCGCGCAGGTAGGGACTGATCGCATCCCCGAGCCGATTCGCCATGGGCACACCCTACGACCGCGCAGCCGGAAGGGAACCGTCAGCCGGCGGTGTCCATCCCCTGCAGCCGCACGGAGGAGTGCACGTAGAAGATGGCGAGCGCGGCGTACGAGAGGCAAGCGACCGCGGGGATGAACGCGTCCTCCGGGTTGCTGGCGAACGCGCCCACCCCGGAGACGAAGGCGAGCAGTCCGAGGAGGCCGCCGATCCAGAACCCGGCCGCGGGCCGCGCGGTCGCCCGCCACCACGGTCGAGGGTCGGCGCGGTTCTCGCCCTCGCCGCGGAAGATGCGCACCCCGACGATGACGTACGCGAGGTTGAGCACCGCGATGATCAGCACGTCGAAGGTGGGATTCACCAGGCGCGCGAAGACGAAGATGTTGAGGATGAAGATGAGCGCGAAGACGCCGACGATGTAGATGATCTTCCCGGTGACCGACGTGATCCTCACCCCACCGAGCCTAGCCCGGGGATGCGACACCGCATCCCCGGGCCGGGCCGGGTGTCGTCAGTTGACCTCGTCGGGGTGGGCGCTGACGCGGCCCTCGCGCTCCAGCGAGCTGATCGCCTGCACCTCGTCGGCCGTGAGCTCGAAGTCGAACACGTCGAAGTTCTCGGCCATGCGCTCACGGCGGTTCGACTTCGGGAAGACGATGTTGCCGGTCTGCAGGTGCCAGCGGATGACGACCTGCGCGGGCGTCTTGCCGTGCGCGGCCGCGGCGTCCGCGACCTCGGGCAGCTCGAACAGCGGGTACTTGCCCTGGCCGAGCGGACCCCACGCCTCGATCTCGATGCCGTGCTGGCGCGAGAACGCGGTCACCTCCGGCTGCTGGTGCGCCGGGTGCAGCTCGATCTGGTTGACGGCCGGGACGATGTCGGTCTCGGCGAGCAGCTTGGTCAGGTGCGGCACCAGGAAGTTCGAGACGCCGATCGCCTTGGCGCGGCCCGAGGCGTAGATCTTCTCGAGCGACTTCCACGCCTGGACGAAGGTGTCCTTCTGCGGGGTCGGCCAGTGGATGAGGTACAGGTCGACGTAGTCCAGGCCCAGCTTGGTCAGCGACTCCTCGAACGCGTTCTCGGCGTCGGTCTGGCGGTCGTTCCACAGCTTGGTGGTGACGAACAGCTCGTCGCGCGGGATGCCGGAGTCGGCGATCGCACGGCCCACGCCCTCCTCGTTGCCGTAGATGGCGGCGGTGTCGATGTGGCGGTAGCCCACCTCGAGCGCGTCGGCGACGATGCGGGTCGTCTCGGCCGGGTCGACCTTGAAGACGCCGAAACCGAGCTGCGGGATGGTGGTCCCGTTGTTCAGGGTCAGGAGCGGAGTATTTGCGTTTGCAACCATATCCGCCACGGTACCAGCGTCAGGAGGTCGCCGCCGCCTCCGTGTCCGCTGCGGTGTTCGCCGACGCGTCCGCCGACGCCTCCGCCTCGAACCGGGCCACCAGCTCCCGCTTCAGCACCTTCCCGCTCGGGCCGAGCGGCAGCGCCTCCAGGATCTCCACGCGCCGCGGGTACTTGTAAGCCGCGACCTTCTCCTGCGCGAACGCGACCAGCTCGTCCCCCTCGGCCGCGCTGCCGGGCATCAGCGTGACAACTGCCATGATCTCCTGCCCGTGCGTGTCGTGCGCGACGCCGAACACGGCGACCATCGCGACCGAGGGATGCGTCGACAGCACCTCCTCGACCTCGCGCGGGTACACGTTGTAGCCGTTGCGGACGATCATGTCCTTCTTGCGGTCGACGATCGTGATGTAGTCGTCGTCGCTCTTGGTGCCGAGGTCGCCGGTCCGGAACCAGCCGTCGACGACCGCCTCCGCGTTCGCCTCCGGCAGGTTGAGGTAGCCCTTCATCAGGTTGTGGCCGCGCACCACGATCTCACCCAGCTCGCCGCGCGGGAGCAGTTCGATGCGGTCGTCGAGCTCCGGGTCGGCGATCTCCACATCCACACCCCAGATCGGCGTGCCGACGGTGCCGACGCGCGTCGGGCGGCCACGGTGGTTGAACGAGGCGACGGGCGAGGTCTCGGTCAGGCCGTAGCCCTCGTGCACGTCGATGCCGTAGACCTCCTTCATCCGCTCGATGACGGCGACCGGGATGGCCGCTCCGCCGCTCATGCCGTAGCGCAGCGGCGGACGGTCCGGGTTGGTCTTGGCCGCCTCGAGCAGCGCGATGTACATGGTCGGCACGCCGGTCATGACGGTGCAGCCGTGCGCGTTGAGCAGCTGCAGCGCGGTCGCGCCGTCGAACTTCGGCACCAGCACCACGGCGGCTCCGGCCCGGAAGCCCATGTTCATCACGCAGGTCTGGCCGAACGTGTGGAACAGCGGGAGGCATCCCAGGATGCGGTCCTCCGGCGTCAGGTCGAGCGTCCCGGACAGCAGCACGTTGACCTGCTCGACCAGTGAGAAGTGGCAGCCCTCCGCGCCCTTCGGCTTGCCCGTGGTGCCGCTCGTGTACAGGATGGTCGCCGTGTCGAGCGGGTCGCGCGGCACATACGTGTCGATAGGCTCGGCCGCGACCGCCAGCTCCTCGAGCCGCGGGAACGGCGCCTGCTCCCACATCTCGTCCGGCACCAGCACCGACAGCGTCGGGATGCCGGCGAGCCCCGCCCCGCGCGAGCCCTCGCCCAGGAGCGGCGCGGCGCAGATCAGCACCGAGGCACCCGAGTCCCGCAGCACGTACGCGATCTCCTCCGCCTTCAGCAGCGCGTGGATAGGCACCACGACCGCGCCGAGCGCGAGCACCGCGTAATAGGCGCGCGGGAAGTCCGGCACGTTCGGCAGCATCAGCGCCACCCGGTCCCCCGGCTCGACGCCGAGGTCGCGCAACGCCCCCGCATAGGCGCGCGTCTCATCCCACAGCTGGCGGTAGCGGATCTCGTGGCCCGCGAAGATCAGCGCGACGTTGTCGGGCATCCGATGCGCCGTCTCCGCCAGGATGCTGGCGACCGACATGGTGGCATAGCCGTGAGTCATGGGTTGGGTTCTCCTCGTCTTCATCGACGCCGGAACCGATCCGGGTTGATGCGAACCTACGTCACGCGGAGGCGCGGGGCAACGCCCCCGGGCGGGGACCGTGCGCGGGTAGAATGGAAGGCTCATGTCTTCCACCGAGACCCTCCCCCGCATCGTCTTCCCGCCCGAGCTGCCCGTCAGCCGGAAGCGGGACGATATCGCGCGCGCCATCCGCGACAACCAGGTCGTGATCGTGGCCGGCGCGACCGGGTCGGGCAAGACGACCCAGCTGCCGAAGATCGCTCTGGAGCTCGGGCGCACGAGCATCGGGCACACCCAGCCGCGGCGCATCGCGGCCCGCACCATCGCCGAGCGCATCGCGGAGGAGCTGGGCCAGCAGGTCGGCGAGCTCGTGGGCTACCAGGTGCGGTTCACCGACCGCGTCTCCAAGCAGACGCGCATCAAGCTCATGACCGACGGCATCCTGCTCAACGAGCTGCGGCGCGATCGGATGCTGCGCGCCTACGACACGATCATCATCGACGAGGCGCACGAGCGCAGCCTCAACATCGACTTCCTGCTCGGGTACCTCAAGCAGCTGCTGCCGCAGCGTCCCGACCTCAAGCTCATCATCACCTCCGCGACCATCGACCCGGAGAGCTTCGCCGCGCACTTCGCCTCGGCGGACGGCACGCCCGCGCCGATCGTCGAGGTCTCCGGGCGCACCTACCCGGTCGAGATCCGCTACCGCCCGCTCGTGGCAGATGCGATGGAGGAGGACGACGAGGATCCGGATCCCGTGCCTTCGGTCGACCGCGACTACCTCCAGGGCATCAACGACGCACTCGACGAGCTCGCCCGCGAAGACCGTGGGGACGTGCTGGTCTTCCTCTCCGGTGAGAACGAGATCCGGGATGCGGCCGACGCGATCCGTGGCCGCAATCTGCCCGGAACCGAGGTGCTTCCTCTCTACGGGCGACTGTCCTCCGCCGAGCAGCACAAGGTGTTCCAGCCGTCGACCGTCGCCGGCGTCCGCCGCCGCGTCGTGCTCGCGACCAACGTCGCCGAGACCAGCCTCACCGTCCCGGGCATCAAGTACGTGGTGGATGCCGGAACCGCGCGCATCAGCCGCTACAGCGTCCGCGCCAAGGTGCAGCGCCTGCCGATCGAGGCGATCTCGCAGGCCAGCGCGAACCAGCGCTCCGGCCGGTCGGGCCGCACCAGCGACGGCATCGCCATCCGCCTGTACTCGGAGGAGGACTTCGAGAAGCGGCCGGAGTTCACCGAGCCGGAGATCCTGCGCACCAACCTCGCGGCGGTCATCCTGCAGATGATCTCGCTCGGGCTCGGCGACATCGCGGCGTTCCCGTTCCTGACGCCACCCGACTCGCGCGGCATCAAGGACGGCCTCGACCTGCTCACCGAGCTCGGCGCGATCACCGCAGGCGGCGGCGACACCAAGCTCACCGGCGTCGGACGCCAGCTCGCCCAGCTCCCCATCGACCCGCGCTTCGCTCGCATGGTCGTCGAGTCGAAGCGGCACGGCACCTCCCGCGAGGTCATGGCGATCGTCGCCGGGCTCACCATCCAGGACCCGCGCGAGCGTCCCGTCGAGAAGCGCGGCAGCGCCGATGAGAAGCACGCCCGCTTCGCCGACCCGACCAGCGACTTCCTCACCCTGCTCAACCTCTGGAACTACCTCGAGGAGCAGCAGAAGGAGCTGTCGTCCAGCGCGTTCCGTCGCCTCTGCAAGGCGGAGTACCTCAACTTCCTGCGCGTGCGCGAGTGGCAGGACGTCTACCGGCAGCTCCGCCAGCTCGCCAAGCCGCTCGGGCTGACGATCGGCGAGCCCTCCGTCAACCCGGACGGAATCCACAAGTCGTTGCTCGCGGGCCTCCTGTCGCATATCGGGCTGAAGGATGCGCGCGACGCCGGCACCAACACGCGCGGCGGCGGCGCGAAGGGCAGCGGCCCGCGGTCGCGCCAGTCCGAATACCTCGGCGCCCGGCAGACGCGGTTCGTGATCTTCCCCGGCTCCACCCTCGCGAAGAAGCAGCCCAACGCCGTCATGAGCGCCGAGCTCGTGGAGACCTCGCGCCTCTTCGCCCGGATGAACGCCGCGATCGACCCCGCCTGGGCCGAGCCGATCGCCGGCGACCTCTGCAAGCGGCAGTACAGCGAGCCGCACTGGGAGAAGAACCAGGGCGCGGTCGTCGCCTACGAGCGCGTGACCCTGTTCGGCGTCCCGATCATCCCGCGCCGTCGTGTCCAGTACGCCCGCATCGACGCCGAGCTGTCGCGCGAGCTGTTCATCCGCCACGCGCTGGTCGATGGCGAATGGGACTCGCACCAGTCGTTCGACCGCGCCAACCGGAAGCTGCGCGCCGAGCTGCGCGAGCTGGAGGAGCGGACGCGACGCCGCGACATCCTGAACGACGACGAGGCCGTCTTCGAGTTCTACGACAAGCGCATCCCGGCGGAGGTCGTGTCCACCCGGTCGTTCGAGGGCTGGTGGAAGAAGGCGCGGCAGGAGACGCCGGACCTGCTGACGATGACGCCGGAGGCGCTACTCGACGAGGATGCCGCCGAGGTCGACGAGGAGGCGTTCCCTCCGGTGTGGCGGCAGGGCGACCAGCGGCTCACGCTGCGCTACCGGTTCGAGCCGGGAGCCGAGGACGACGGCGTGACCGTCCAGGTGCCGCTGCCGCTGCTCGCCGGCCTGCTGCCGGACGGCTTCGACTGGCAGGTGCCCGGCCTGCGCCACGAGCTCGTGACGGCGATGATCAAGTCGCTGCCGAAGGCGATCCGCCGACAGGTCGTGCCTGCCGCCGACTGGGCTCAGCGGCTGCTGGGTGAGCTCTCCGGGACGGCCGGGATGCGCGCCCACGAGGGCGAGCGTCCGGCGGGGACGCTGGCGGACACCCTCGCCGCGACCATCTCGCGGCTCACCGGCTCGCGGGTGAGCGGGAGCGACTTCGACCTCGACCGGCTGCCGCCGCACCTGCGGCCGACGTTCCAGGTCGTCGGCGAGCGCGGTCGGCCGATGGCGAGCGGGAAGGACCTCGGCGCCCTGCAGGACCGCCTGCGGTCGCGCGCCCGCGACTCGGTGGCGAAGGTCGCCGAGGCGCGCACGCCGAACGCGCTCGAACGGTCGGGCATCACCACCTGGGACCTCGATGAGCTGCCCCGCTTCGTGGACTCGGAGCACACGGGCCCGGGAGGCACGCGGAATGTGATCCGGGCGTACCCGGCTCTCGTCGACGATGGCGCCTCCGTAAGCATCCGGCTCATGGGCACGCCCGCCGAGCAGGCGCGCGCCATGCCGGGCGGCGTGCGTCGCCTGCTGCTCGCGAGCGTCCCCTCGCCCGTCGCCTACGTGCAGCAGCACCTGACCTCGAACGAGAAGCTGACCCTCGCCGCCAGCCCGTACCCGAACACCAAGGCGCTGTTCGACGACTGCCTGCTCGCCGTCGTGGACTCGGTGCTGTACCGGATGAAGCCCGACGGTCAGATCTTCATGCGCGCCGAGTTCGAGGCGGTCCGCGACCGTGTCTCCGGGATCGTGATGGACTCCATGTTCGAGACGGTCGCGCTCGTCACGCGCATCCTCACCGCCGCCCGGACCGCCGAGAAGGCGATCTCGAGCGTGACGGCGCTTACGTACCTGGCGGCGCTGAACGACGCCAAGGGGCAGCTGGCGGGACTGGTCTATCCCGGTTTCGTGTCGGCGACCGGCCTTGAGCAGCTGCGGCACCTCCCCCGCTACCTCGCCGGCATCACCCAACGGATGCAGGCCCTCCCGACCAACCCGGGCCGCGACCGCGCCTGGCAGACGCAGGTCGAGACCGCCATCGCGCTCTACACGGACGCCGGCGGCCGCATCCCGCTCGCGCCGGGGTCGCCGCCCGCGATCGTCCACGCACGCTGGATGCTCGAGGAGTTCCGCGTCTCGCTGTTCGCCCAGTCTCTCGGCACGGCCGAGACCGTCTCCCTCCCCCGCATCCGCAAGGTCCTCGGCTCCTAGCTCCTCGCCTCGGTCAGACGCCGAGGTGGAAGCCGCCGTTGGAGTGGAGGAGCTGGCCGTTGATCCAGCCGCCGGACGGCGACAGGAGGAACGAGACCAGGTCGGCGGTGTCCCGCGGGGTGCCGAGGCGGCCGAGGGCGGTCTCGTCGGCGAGGGCCTCGGCGAGGTCGGGCGTCATCCAGCCGGTGTCGATGGGTCCCGGGTTGATCAGGTTCGCCGTGATCCCGAGGTGCGCGAGCTCGACGGCCGCGGCCTTCACGATGCGGTCGAGCGCGCCCTTGCTCGCGCCGTACGGGAGGTTGTACGCGGTGTGGTCGCTGGTGAGCGCGACGATCCGGCCGGAGCCCGCCGGTATGCCGTTCGCGGCATACTGCTCGGCGAACGCCTTGATCAGCAGCCACGAGCCGCGCGTGTTGACCGCGAAGTGGCGGTCGAACGCTTCGACGCCGGTGTCGAGCAGCCCGCTGTCGACCGAGTAGGCGTGGCTGCCGACGAGGGCGTGGATGGGCCCGAGCGCGTCGTTCACGCGGGCCACGAGATCCTCCGGGCCGTCGGCCGTGGAGAGGTCGACGGTCAGCGCGAGTGCGCGACCACCGGCAGCCTCCACCTCGCCGGTCAGCGCCTCCGGGAACCCGGGCTCGGGCTCCAGGTCGGCGAACGCGACATCCCAGCCGTCGGTCGCGAGTCGCCGGACGATGCCGGTGCCGATCGCGTTCGGCCGGCCGACGCCGGTGACCAGGACGAGGGGACGACGCTGTTCGGTCATCCCCCCATCCTGTCAGCTACAGCACCTTGGACAGGAACGCCTGCGTCCGCTGGTGCTGCGGGTTGCCGAGCACCTCGCGCGGGTCGCCGGACTCGACGACCACGCCGCCGTCCATGAAGACCAGCTCGTCCGCCACCTCGCGGGCGAAGCCCATCTCGTGCGTCACGACGACCATCGTCATACCGCTGGCGGCCAGGCCCTTCATGACATCCAGCACCTCGCCGACCAGCTCCGGGTCGAGCGCCGAGGTCGGCTCGTCGAACAGCATGAGCTTCGGGTCCATCGCCAGCGCCCGCGCGATCGCGACGCGCTGCTGCTGCCCGCCGGACAGCTGCGACGGGTAGTGGTCGCCCTTGTCGGCCAGGCCGACGCGGGTGAGCAGCTCGTTCGCGCGCTCGACCGCCTTGGCCTTCGAGATGCCCTTCACGCGGATGGGCGCCTCGATGACGTTCTCGAGCGCGGTCATGTGCGGGAACAGGTTGAACCGCTGGAACACCATGCCGATCTCGCGGCGCTGGCGGGCGGCCTCCTTCGGCTTCAGCTCGTACAGCTTGTCGCCGTGCTGGCGGTAGCCGACGACCTCGCCGTCGACCGAGAGCCGGCCGGCGTCGACGCGCTCTAGGTGATTAATGCAGCGCAGGAAGGTGGACTTGCCCGAGCCGGACGGGCCGATGATGCACAGCACCTCACCCGGGTTCACCTTCAGGTCGATGCTCTTGAGCACCTCATTCGAGCCGAAGCTCTTCGAGACGCCCTCGGCGAGCACCATCGGGGTCGTGTCGGTCATCCCTTGCCTCCGAGGTCGTTTCCGTCGGGTGCGCCCGCGGCCGGCAGGGCGCCGGTCGCGAGGGCGGGTTCGTTGCGGTCGGGGCGGCGTGCGTTGACGCCGCGCGAGAACCGCTTCTCGAGGAAGTACTGCCCGATCATCAGCAGCGAGGTGAACAGCAGGTACCACAGCGACGCGACGATGAGCAGCGGGATGGGCGTGTACGTCACCGCCGAGATGTCGCGGGCGACGCCGTACAGGTCGGTGGTGAGCGGGATAGCAGCCACCAGCGAGGTCGTCTTCAGCATCGAGATGACCTCGTTGCCCGTCGGCGGGATGATGACGCGCATCGCCTGCGGGATGACGATGCGTCCCATCGTCTGCCCCCACGACATGCCGAGTGCGGTCGCCGCCTCCTCCTGGCCCTTGTCGACCGAGAGCAGGCCGGCGCGCACGATCTCCGCCATGTATGCCGCCTCGTTGAGGGCGAGGCCGATGATCGCGATGATGAACGCGTTCTGCATGAAGCCGAGGTTGATGTCGAACCCGATGTTCGTCCACGGCACGCCGAGGAAGATCTGCGGGTAGATCAGCGAGAACAGGCCCCAGAAGACCAGCTGCACGTACACCGGGGTGCCGCGGAAGATCCACAGGTAGACCCACGCGACGGACTTCACGACCGGGTTCGGCGACTGGCGCATCACCGCGAGGATGAGGCCCAGGATGACGCCGATGATCATCGAGAACACGGTCAGTTCGAGGGTCACGAGCGCAGCCGCACTGATGCGCTTGTCGAAGACGTACTTGCCGACATACTGCCAGCCGTACGCGGAGCGCTGGGATGCGTCGACGATGAACCACACGACCAGCAGGATCAGGATGGCGGCGAAGACGATCCGCCACGGGTGCTTGAGCTTGATCGCTTTGATCGGCTCGGAGCGGGAGCCCGCCGGCGACGGGACGGATCCCGTCGCCGGCCGAGCGGTGTTGCTCTGGGACATGAAAGGTCAGCCCTTCGAGGCCGCGTTGAAGTCGGCCTTCTCGACGGCGCCGTCGGCGACGCCCCACTTGTCCAGGATCTTCTTGTAGGTGCCGTCGTCGATCAGGGCCTGGACCGCCTTCTGCAGCACGGGGCCGAGCTCGGAGCCCTTCTTGACCGGGAGTCCGTAGGGCGCCTCGTCGAAGGTCTTGCCGGCCTCCTGGAGCTTGCCGTCCGACTTCGAGATGGCGTACAGGGTGACGGGCGAGTCGGCGCTCAGGGCGTCGGCCTTGCCGAGGATGACCGCGTTGGTCGCGTCGTCCTGGGTGTCGTAGCGGAGGGCCTGGATGGCGGGCTTGCCCGCATCCGTGCACTTCTTCGACTTGGCGGGCACCTCGTCGGTGTCCTCGTAGGTGGTCGACTGGACGGCGACCTTCAAGCCGCAGGCGTTGTCCGGGTCGACGTCCTTGCCCTTGGCCGACGCCCAGAGGATGCCGGCCGAGTAGTAGTTGACGAAGTCGACCTGCTGCTCGCGCTCGGTGGTGTCGGTGAACGACGACATGCCGTAGTCGTCCTTGCCGCCGGTGATGCTCGGGATGATGTTGTCGAACTTCGCGATGGCGAAGTCCGTCTTGACGCCCAGCTTGGCGCCAATCGCGTTGGCCAGGTCGACCTCCCAGCCGACGGGCTGGCCGTTGTCGTCCTTGAACTCGTTCGGCGGGTAGGTGTTGTCCATGCCGACGACGAGCTTGCCGGCGCTCTTGACGCTGGCGGGCAGCTGGCCGGCGAGGGTGTCGTCCTTCTTCACGTCCGCCGCGGCGCTCGACGTTGAGCTGGAGGACGGGGTGGAGTTGTCGACGCAACCGGTGAGCGCGAGGGCTGCAACGGCGGCGACGGCGGCGATGGGGGCCGCGGATCGGATGCGCATGTTGTCGTTGTCCTTCTTCCTGGTGCAGGAATGTGTCTATGCGTATTGCACGGGTAAGGGGAGGATACCCCAGCGGCGAGGCCGCCCCTCAACACTAATTCGCGCAGGGAACAGCGTTTTTCACGGACGTTTCCATCACGTTTCGTGCTCATCGAGCGCGAAATCCGCGTTTTGGGCCGTCTCGCGGTGCTCATCGCCGTCGTCGCGGCGAGAACGCGCCGCCGGGTCTCGATCCGCTATCGGTTCTCGAGCGCCACGGGACGGGCCGGGTCGTTCGACCAGGCCGAGTACGAACCGGCGTACAGCGCCGGCATCGGGAATCCGGCCACAACGAGGGCAAGGGCTTCGTGGGCTGCGGTGACACCGGAACCGCAGTAGACGCCGACCGGTGCCTCAGCGCTGACGCCGAGCGCGGAAAAGCGTGTTGCGAGTTCGTCGGACGACAGCATCCGGCCGTCGGCGCCGAGGTTGTCGGTCGTCGGCGCGCTCACCGCGCCGGGGATGTGCCCGGGTCGCGGGTCGACGGGCTCGACCTGGCCGCGGTACCGCTCGGCGGCGCGCGCGTCGAGCAGGTTGCCCGCGTCGGCGAGGGCCGCGGCGCCGTCGGCGTCGAGCGTCGGGAGCTCGCCGAACCGTACCGTGACGTCACCGGGGCGGTCAGCACCGGGCCGATCTGAACCGGCATCCCCGCGGCGCGCCAGGCGGCGAGGCCGCCGTCGAGGACACGGACGTCGCGGACGCCCGCGTGACGCAGCAGCCACCACGCCCGGGCCGCGGAGGTGCCGGAGACGTCGTCGTAGACCACGACGGAGTCCCCGTCGTTCAGCCCCCAGGTCCGCGCCGCCTCCTGGAACGCGGACTCCTCCGGCAGCGGATGCCGCCCGTCCGTCGGCGCGCCGTGTCCGGCCAGCTCCGTGTCGAGGTCGACGTAGACGGCACCCGGGATGTGCCCAGCTTCGTACTCCTCGCGGCCGGGCGGGCCGCCGAGCTTCCAGCGCACGTCGAGGACGCGCCACGTCGAGCGCCGCCCGCCGGCGCCGCTCCACAGGGACTCTGCCCCGAGAGCGACGTCCAGCGCGGCGGCGCTGATCAGTGGAGAGTACTCCGTGGTCATGTCGTCAGCATCGAGTGCTCGCGTCAGCGACCGCTCGACGCCTTCGCGTTCGACTCGTAGGAGGTGTTCGTGGACTCGAAGAAGTTCACGAGCTCCAGCGTGTCGTTGGCGGTCGCCATCCACTTTGCCGGGTTGGAGACCTTGTATTCGGCCTCGAAGCCCAGCTCCTCCAGCCGGCGGTCCGCCAGGTAGCGGACGTACTGGTTGATGTAGTTGGCGTTGAGGCCCAGGATGCCGCCCGGCAGGAGGTCGCGGTTGTACTGCTCCTCCATCTCGACGGCGTCGAGGATCATCTGGCGGATCTCGGCGGCGAACTCCGGCGTCTGCAGGTCGGGGTTCTCCTCCAGCACCGTCAGGATGAGGTTGATGCCGAACTTGAGGTGCAGCGACTCGTCGCGCACCACCCAGTCGATCAGCGAACCGAAGTTGCGCAGCAGGTTCCGCTGGCGGAACGAGAGCGCCACCATGAAGCCCGAGTAGAACCAGATCCCCTCGAGGATGACGTTGTACGCCACAAGGTTGCGGATGAAGTCCTGCTTGCCCTCGGTGGTCGAGATGTCGAGGGTCTGCTCGGTCATCCGCTTGATGAAGCTGACCTCGAACTCCTCCTTCTTCGCCATCGACGGCACGTCGACGTGGGAGTTGTACGCCTGCTCGCGGTCGATCGGGAACGTCTCGAGGACGTACTCGAACGACATGCAGTGGTTGGCCTCCTCCCACATCTGCTTGGCGAGGTAGAGGTGCGCCTCGGCCGCGTTGATGTAGGGGTAGACGCCGAACGCCAGCGCCTTGTTGACCAGCAGCTCGTTCGGGTTGAAGTAGCTCATCAGGAAGGTGACCGCGTGGCGCTCCTCGTCGGTCATCCGCTTGAAGTCGGCGATGTCCTCGCCGAGCTGGATCTCGTTCGGGAACCAGGTGTTCGCCACGGCCTGGTCGTACAGGTCCATCGCCCACTGGTACTTGACCGGCTTCAGCAGCAGGCCCTCTTCGATTCCGGTGCCCAGAATCCCCATGGTCTCGTTCTCCTCTTTACTTCAGGGTTACTGGCAGGACTCGCACTGCAGGTCGTCCATCGGGTCGACCGGCACGTAGTATTCCTCGATCTTGGTGCTGTTCACTTGTTGTCACCC